>NZ_CAXAOO010000019.1:0-1061 GCF_963970915.1 Pseudomonas sp. EA_105y_Pfl2_R69 | reverse complement strand
GTCGCGCTTGCGAGGATGGCGACGAGATCGCGCTCAAGCTTACGCTTATGGCTTTTTACGGTGGAGGCGGCCAGTTCGGCGATGTTTCGGGCGAGGCTGAAGGCACGATCAAGCCAGAGCTGAAGGCGCATGCCTGTCAGATCGCTGCCATGTTCGGCAACAAAGCGGGCCTTTCGGTCGAGATGGGCGAGACACGTCTGGTGCAGTCGGCCATGCCCTTGCTGGGCGGTATAACGGTCCGATATCCAGACGTCGGGCTGGTGGCCATTCATAGTGTCACGCACGACCTGGCCTGCCCGGGTAAAGTCGGCGGTATGGACGATGGCCTCATCCGAGCAGAATACCCATTGGTAGGCATTGCACCCTTCGATACGCACACCTGTTTCATCGCAAGCGACGACATCGGCTCGGCGCAATGCGGCCAGCGCGCTGTCGCGTCCCGCCGCAAAGACGGGCGCGGCGCGTCGAAACATGTTCATCAACGCGCCTTGGCTGAGCGTCAGCCCGAACAAATCGGCAAACGCGCCTTGCAACCGTTGGTAGGAGAACAACTGGTTAGACTTGAGGTAGAGCGCCAGGGCATGGATGCGCTTACCAAAAGGCGTGCCGTGCGCTGCCTGCGGTAAGGGCGCAGCGGATGTCTTACCGCACTTCGTGCAACGGCACTTCAGCCTGCGATGGCGTTTGACGATAGGCTTCACTTCGGGAAGATCGATTTCGTCGTATTCGCCGATCACCGCGCCCGCTTCATCCTCAGCAAACGGCAGGCCGCAATGGCGGCATTGCGTGGGACGGTGATCTTCAACCAGGTCCGGCGCTTCGGACAAATCGCGGGCATGCCCCTTGTGCCCTGCCTTGGCACCCCCAGGACGCGACCCATCCCGCTTCGCCTTTCGATCGGTCGACGGTGGTTTCGAAGATGTCCGCGAGGTCTTGTCAGGACGCTGCAGGCGCAGAACCAGCTCTACCAACTCCGGCTTCGTAAGCCCCTCGAGTTCATCGCGATTCACAGATAGGATGAATCACACGTCGGCCGCATTGGCAAGGGGGTGGGTAGTTAC
>NZ_CAXAOO010000018.1:0-1092 GCF_963970915.1 Pseudomonas sp. EA_105y_Pfl2_R69 | reverse complement strand
GAAGAAATATCTGCTTGTGTTGTAGCAATATTTTTTTGGTAGTAATTCCAGCCAACGAATGTGATCAGTGCGTAAATAATTAACTTCTTCAAGATTTCACCAATTTCTGCTCATGTTTCTAACGTTTAGGTTAAGGGGCTGCGGCACGCAGTCCCAGAGAGCGAAGCGAACGATTTGAAGGCTGTAATGGACTCTCCCCACACCAGGGTTCTATACCAAGGTGTTGAGGATTGAAAAGTGGGAGAGCCGTTATGAAGCGAATCGCAGTTGATCTGGCCAAGTCCGTTTACCAAGTTGCCGAGAGTGTCCGTGTCGGCCAGGTGGTGCAGCGTAAGCGGCTGAACCGAGAGGCGTTCAGGCGATATATACAGGAGCAGGCCGAGCCGGTCGAGTGGGTGATGGAAGCCTGTGGTACGGCCCACTACTGGGGGCGTGTGGCACAGTCCTTGGGGCATCGGGTGCAGCTGATCCATGCGCGCTATGTCCGGCCCTATCGCCGGCGCAACAAGACCGACCGCAACGACTGCGATGCGATGCTGGAAGCGGCGCGCTGCAAGGATATTTATCCGGTGCCGGTGAAACCCCACGAGCAGCAGCTGCTGCAGCAACTGCACGGGCTGCGCGAGACCTGGAAGAAAAGCCGCACCCAGCGCATCAACCTGCTGCGCGGCATCCTGCGCGAGGCGGGTATCGAAGCCCCAGCGTCCACCGCCGCGTTTATCCGCGCCGCCCACGAGTTGGTTGATCGCGCCGAGCTGGCCCCCTTGCGCCATCAACTGCATATCGTCCTGGCGGAAATCAACCTGTACGAACAATGCATGGCCGAGTGCGAGCAGCAGCTCAAGCGCTGGCACGCTGACGATGAGGTGGTGCGCAAGCTGGATGAAGTCAGCGGCATTGGCCTGCTGACGGCCAGCGCCCTGACAGCGGCTGTCGGCAAGCCTGAACGTTTTGCCAGCGGCCGCCAGCTGAGCGCCTGGCTGGGCATGACCCCGAACGAATACAGCAGTGGCGAACGCCGACGGCTTGGGCGGATCAGCTGCAAGGGCAACATCTATGTGCGCACGCTATTAATCCACGGTTCGCGAGCGG
>NZ_CAXAOO010000017.1:0-1305 GCF_963970915.1 Pseudomonas sp. EA_105y_Pfl2_R69 | reverse complement strand
GCTGCGCGAACTACAGAATGGCCAGGGCGGTAAAGCCCACAACAGGCCGGATATACGAATGCAACCGCGCTGACGACAGGTGCAAAAGAAAAGCTTTGCCCACTACTTGTGGGGAGAGTCCATATACCATTTGTTAGACCCCACATAGGTGCCTGCATGGTCCATGCTAAGAATTTACCCATGCCAGAAACTAAGTGGGAGGGCGAAATACATAATTACGATAGCCAGTAAAGTGCCTAGGCACAATCTGTAGGCTGTGGCACTTATAATTATTTCTTTCTTCTTACTTTCCTTATATTTGCCGCGCAAAATGTAAAACATAATTCCGAAGTGGTCTCCTGGGTTGAATATTCCAGGTTTTCCTAGCGATATCCACTTTTCTGGTTCGTGTAGTTTTAACTTGGATATAAAATTTTGCTGAGTGATAAAAGTAAGGAATATTCCTGGAATTAATAAAATTTCGAACATGTGGAATTTTCTGCTCTAGGTCTAACGTTTGGTTAAGGGGCGGGCTTTAGCCCGTCCCAGTGAGCGAAGCGAGCGATTTGAACCACTGTTAGGCTTATGGACTCCAACTATGGTCTTTCGGGCTGTTAATTATGAAATTTTGATTTCCGAAATTTGTGCTTTTATCAAGTGTGATGCTGATCTTTATTGGGTCCTGCAAGCGATCTATTATGGGTTCGTTTTTATAGGTAAGTGGAGTAGATATTTCGGAAACTCCTGTTTCAGGTAGATACACCCGAATCGACGCCCCTTTATTACTTGCTCCAATCAAAGTATCGCCCCAGGTATTTTCAATTTCAGGTTCTAAGTAATATTTGGTTCCGTCTGCGGGAGACGTTATCCATGTTTCAGCATCGTAGACGCTGGGTTGGTCTGGTGGCGAACTGAGCCACCCCGTCATATTTACTAAATCATATGCTGGAAAGCCGTTCGGAAGTAAAACAGCTAGTTGACCATCAGTTTGTGGGTGTAACTCAATCGCGAAGGTGCCGGATACAGTTTCTTTCGTCAGATCGTCATAGTCAATAATGGCAGCTCTGACATCTGCAATGTCTCCGTTTTTTACTAGTATCCAGCCTTGTGCTGGAAGAAACTCATAGCCAGCCGATTGGCTGCTTACACCAATAAGAAAAACGGTAATCAGATATTTAAGATACGAAGACATTGGGTAGAGCCTAACGTTTGGTTAAGGGGCGGGCTTTAGCCCGTCCCAGCGAGCGGAGCGAGCGATTTGAATGCTGTAATGGACTCTCCCCGCGCCACAGTTCTATACCGAGAACGGTGGTGACTGAAATTGGG
>NZ_CAXAOO010000016.1:0-2632 GCF_963970915.1 Pseudomonas sp. EA_105y_Pfl2_R69 | reverse complement strand
GGTAAACGGACTTGGCCAGATCAACTGCGATTCGCTTCATCACGACACTCCCAATTTCAGTCACCACCGTTCTCGGTATAGAACTGTGGCGCGGGGAGAGTCCATTACAGCATTCAAATCGTTCGCTGCGCTCACTGGGACGGGCTAAAGCCCGCCCCTTAACCAAACGTTAGGCTCTGCCTCTAGGGCGCTCTACTCTCTTGAAATTATGGCTATGCCTATGAAAAAGAATGGATTCACCCTCATAGAGTTTCTAATACTCCTATTGATATTGCTGCAAGCATTTGCAATTTACGTGAGAGTCGCCAATCCTGAGTGGCCAGTGAATTTCGATTACAGTTATCCATACTTCGGAATTTCAGGCTTAACCGTACTATTTGGCTTAATGGCCATAAAATGGTTCAAGAAAAAGCAATACGGATATATCTCATTCGCTGTTATATTTGTTTCTATCGGCTGGTTATTCAAATTATTTGGCCAAACCACATGAGCAAACGTACTTTGAACAGCCATTTGACAATGATGAACCAGCCTAACTAGTGGTTCAAATCGCTCGCTCCGCTCGCTGGGACGGGCTAAAGCCCGCCCCTTAACCAAACGTTAGCCAATCGCTTTCAGCTTGTTTGGTTTTTAATCGCGTACACCAGCAATATCGTTCCATTGCTTAAGGCTTCACAAGTGTTCGAAATATGTATTTACTGAGCCACCGCCGCCACTATCGAGGCACGTTGAAATCGCGTTTCTTCAGCTGCATTGCAAACATTAAATTTATAGCGTTTCGCCAGGTTCACCGCGTAACGCGTTACAAGCAGGGAAGCGGTGCTTTAAATTATGCGTACATCCGAGCGTCTAACAGTTGGTTCAAATCGCTCGCTTCGCTCGCTGGGACGGGCTAAAGCCCGCCCCTTAACCAAACGTTAGGTGCCTACGAGGGACGTATGAATTTATACACAAAGAATGGAGTTCCTCTCCAAGTATCTGGAGATAAAGTTCATAGTAAATCCGGAATCATCGTCGGAAAAATCAAAGGCGATAAAGTCTTCGACCCAGATGGCCGCTATGTAGGTACCATAGTTAATGACCGCCTTATTTATCGTTCAACTCATAGCGCCTCTACAAGCAGTCCATTTGCATCAGCCAATAGAGTTGGGTCCGCAAGAGCAAATAGAGTAGGTTCCGCGGCTTGGGGTGATGAACCTGAAATTCCAGATTGAAATCTTAATTAAGCAGGGTGCTTCGTCACCTAACTAGTGGTTCAAATCGCTCGCTTCGCTCACTGGGACGGGCTAAAGCCCGCCCCTTAACCAAACGTTAGGCAATACCAAATGAAAACGATACAACACATAAAATTATTAGCTATTATTTTGGCCGCAACTATGTCGAACGTACTAGTAGCCTCGACAACTAATACACCTGCCGCACAAAATTTATGGCTTGACTATCAACATTACGCGATGAAGCCTGACTATCTAACAATAATGGGATTTACAGAAAAAGCTAACTGCGCCATATCATTAATGAGAAGTATCTCAGTAGATAACGACGTCGCCACACTTCTTAGCAACAGCAATGAGAGAACCCAGCGCAGCGAAATTTTCAAACAGGTTTTCAACGACGGTCTGATGATAATCAATAAAAATAAAATACTAAAAGAACTAAGCACTATTGAGCAGCGTGATTTAGTTTTCCTAAACCTAGCTCAGCATGATGCTTTACTTAAAGGCATTGTCAATATTGCAGTCACTGCAGACCAACAAATAACATCGAAGCAAGAAGCCACAGCGAAAATGTTTAGTACCTTTTACGAAAACAAAAACTGCGCATCTCTACTTGGTTATAAAATTAAATCTAACTAGTAGCGCCTAACAAGGCGCTGAAGTCGCTCGTTTCACTCGCTGGGACAGGCTAAAGCCTGCCCCTTAGCTTAATCGTTAGGCCGTATCGCTAGGAACGCACACCCTCCATCGATGGCGTTAAAAGGAATTAAATATTATGAACAGGTCGGCTGCATTCATTGTTGGATTAATAATTTGGATCCCTACAACATTTATTGTCAGCATCGCTGGAGGCCACTGGTTCGATGGTCCAGAAGTATTTGCCGCAATAGGTCCGTTGATCGCTTTTGGAGTGCCAGGTTTGCTTATAGACTCTAAAGATAATCGTGCAGCGCTGAGTATGCTTGAGTGGACAATTGCTCTTGCTCCGCTTTTACTCTTAGTAGGTGCTATCTCCGGCTTCATATTAAAGCGTGTTATTTTCGGAAACACACATACAGAGTTGTCTTCTGGATTAAGCCCACTGCTGGCATTCGTTCTTTGGTGCTTCCTAGGGTGGTGGCTATGCTGTCTGTTCAAGGCGCAAGGGAAATCCAGTTCTGAATCGTGACACCTAAATTCAGACTTAAGACTACCTACTTTGTTTCTAGATTAACGTTCTAAAATTACTTTATTATCATCGTCAACACAATCAGGAACTATTAATAATGTGCGAGCTAGCCTAACAAGTGTATATGGACTCTCCCCACAAGTAGTGGGCAAAGCTTTTCTTTTGCACCTGTCGTCAGCGCGGTTGCATTCGTATATCCGGCCTGTTGTGGGCTTTACGCCCTGGCCATTCTGTAGTTCGCGCAGCG
>NZ_CAXAOO010000015.1:0-3459 GCF_963970915.1 Pseudomonas sp. EA_105y_Pfl2_R69 | reverse complement strand
TTCTTGACCAGGTTGGCGGGCACCTTGCCGGGACGGAAGCCAGGCATCCGCACCTGCGGCGCCATGGTCTTGACTTCCTTTTCCACTCGCGCGTCGATATCCTTCGACGTGATGGTTACGGTGTAGGCGCGCTTTAGGCCCTCGTTCAACGTCTCGACAGTCTGCATCTCTTCTCTCAAACGCTTTCTTCAGCTGAATTTCGGTGGCGCCTGCGATGGGCCGGGGCCTGGCGCACTGGTGCGGGCGAAGGGACTCGAACCCCCACATCTTGCGATACCAGAACCTAAATCCACAAATCGCAGGACAAAGGCAAGTTTTTATGCTATGTTTTCAATCACTTCGACACAAAATCTGCTTTCACACCCTTGGACACATTGTGGACACAGCAACGTCACCAAATCTTAAGTTGGTCGCACATAGTGCAGGAGGCCGCTAATGACCAGCCATGAATTTTTCGACGGACGCCTTCAGGTCTACAAGCGTGGGGAAGGTCGCTACTGGCAGTGCGCCGCGCGAGTCGGAGGCAAGCGCTACCGCGAAAGCACCAAGCAGGAGAGCTTGGCACTCGCAAAGGAGATCGCAGAGGACTGGTATTTAAGCCTTCACGGCAAAATGCGCCGGGGAGAGTTGTCGGACCTGCCCACCTCTTCTCCCTCTGTCAGCTACCATTCGGCCAAGCCAAAAAAGCATGAGCCGTACGCCTCCGTTGTGGACCGCAGGCACCAAGCATTTTTGAGGTAAGATCTCACAGGAGTATCGCTACCCATACTCCTGTGAGTTCAGGTTTACGCTGTTGGCGGATCAGGCGGCCTGAGCGGTATCGATCTTTTCGCGCAACTGCTTCCAAGTCCACGGTAGCAGTTCGTGGAGGCGGTTCTGGGATATGTCGGCGATCCGCGTGAGCACGTCGGTGAGCCAGACGAGCGGATCGACATCGTTGAGTTTGCAAGTGGCGATGAGGGTGTACATCATCGCGGCGCGTTCGCCGCCACGGTCAGAACCGACGAATAGCCAGGCTTTTCTGCCCCGGGCAATGGCTCGCAGGGCGCGTTCGGCGGCATTGTTCGTGAGACATATCCTGCCATCGTCAAGGAATGCGGTAAAAGCGGGCCATGCGTTGAGCATGTAATCCATCTTTTTGCCGACGGCGTCGTTGGCGGAGAGCAGGCCGCGCTGTTCACGCATCCAGTTGCCGAGCTCTGTGACGAGCGGGGCTGACAGGATTTGACGCACGGCAAGCCGCTCGGCGGCAGGACTGCCGTTGATGTCGCGCTCGATAGCGAAGATGCGGTCGATACGTTGCACGGCCTCGATCGCAAGCGGCGAGATGACGACGCGCTTGCCAGGCTTGCGCTTCAACTGGGTCGTGATGTCGGCAAGTTCGAAGAAGTATCGTCTCGCATGGGCCCAACAGGCAGCGTGGGTAATCGTCCCTTCGGGCCGACCGGGGTCATAAAGCGCATTGTAGCCGGCGTAATTGTCGGCCTGAAGGATGCCTCGGTAGCCGACAAGGTGCTGCCGGCTGTGCTCGCCCTTGCGGTCTGTGGAATAATAGAAGAGCGCTGACGGCGCGCGCCCGCCTGCAAACGGCGCATCATCGCGGACGTAGGTCCACATTCGGGCGATATCGGTCTTGTACTTTGCCAGACGCGGCACGGTGGTGTCGTCGGCGTGGAGACGCCCGGCGCCGAGCGTATGCGCTTCGAGCAGGAGATACACCGGCTTCACAGCGACTGCGATCGCACCGATCTGATCGGCAAGCGTTGAAAGGCTGAGCGGTATGCCCTGACTCTCGAGGCGATCACGCTGGCTATTGAGTGGCTGGTGCAGCCCGAACTTGTTGAACGCCAGGCATGCCAGAAAATGCGGGCCAAACATGGCGCGCGGCGTAACGTGAAACGGCGCTGGTGGCTGAGTGATGGTCTGACACGACCGGCAGGAAAAGCGTTCGCGGACGGTCTCGATGATCTTGTGCTGAGCAGGCACCGTCTCCAGAGCACGGATAACGCTCTCGCCCAGCTTGCTGAGGTTGTCTGAACCGCAGCAGGGGCAGTTTTTGTCGGCGGGAATAACGACCCGCTCGACGGGAAGACCTGGCGGAAACTCCCGGCGCGTGTGGCGCTTACGGGTGAAGGCTTCGACGGTGGTCGTCTTTGCGGCCGCCTGCTGCGCGGCGATCTCGTCTTCGGTTGCAGTGGCCTCAAGCTCTTCGAACTCGAGTTCCATCTGATCTATCAGGCGGCGCGAACGCTCCGACGATGGCCCGTGCAGCGCGCGCCGCATCTTCTCGTTTTGCAGTTCAAGATGGGCGTTGCGGGCGATCAGATCAGCGTTGATTGCCAGGACGCGGGCGGCATTGGCCTCCGCCTCGGTGGCGCGCAGACCTGCGCGGGCGACGGCCTCGCGCAGGTCTTGAATATCGCGGGCCGAGAGCGTCTCCATCGCCGGAATCTCTAGCAGAATCAGCCTTGAACCCGAAGGAAAATCGCACGCAAAATGCTACCCAACCTTGCTCGGACGCCAGGCTTTCTGGGGATTACGCCAGTCTATACCCTCCAGCAGGCAGGCCAATGCCGAGGCTGAAATCGGCACCGCGCCGTCCTTGGCAGAGGGCCAGACAAAACGCCCCTTCTCGAGACGTTTTGCGTATAACGACATGCCGAAATCGTCGTGCCACAAAATCTTGATCAATGATCCGCTGCGCCCTCGGAAGATATACAGATCGCCTTGATGAGGATCGCGCTTCAGGCTTTCCTGAACCTGCAGCGCCAAACCGCGCATGCCACGTCGCATGTCTGTGTGGCCCAATGCGATCCAGATCTTCGCATCGCTCGGAACGGGGATCATTGATCGATCCCCGCCAGCACCCGAAGCAACGCGGCGACATCTACGTCGCGGTCGACGATGATCCGACGACCGTTGCCGCAAACAATCTCCATCTGGCCGCGTGACGACGAAACTGGAACATCGGGGGTCACCACCACAGGGGCAAATCCGGGGACCCCTCTGGAAATTTGCGGAAACAGCCGTTTGCGCCAGTCGTAGATCTGCGACGGATCGACATCATGGCGCCGCGCTACTGTCAAAACCGGATGGCCGCGCTGAAACGCCTCCTCGACAATCCGTTGCTTCGCTTCACCGGTCCAGCGCCTCCGTCCGCCTGTCTCCACTACGTCCAGGCGGCGAACGCCCGGAAACACATCAATGTCTATCTCATCCATACACGCGCAATGCGATGGTCACGACACCCCGACAATGCGGCTGCTATCGGAGGCGTACCTCAAGATCGACGTGCGCGGCGATCTGGCGGGCATCCTCGCGATTGCGCTGGAACGCAAAAAACCCGCCTCTAGGGCGGGCTCCAAGCGGTCTGTGACCCCCTGTGGAGTATCGCAATTTCAGATGGTTGCGGGAGTAGGATTTGAACCTACGACCTTCAGGTTATGAGCCTGACGAGCT
>NZ_CAXAOO010000014.1:0-4608 GCF_963970915.1 Pseudomonas sp. EA_105y_Pfl2_R69 | reverse complement strand
GTTTCTCTGGCGTGCGCGCCTGACATCGCTGCGCCGCCAGCAACGCCGCTCGCGAACCGTGGATTAATAGCGTGCGCACATAGATGTTGCCCTTGCAGCTGATCCGCCCAAGCCGTCGGCGTTCGCCACTGCTGTATTCGTTCGGGGTCATGCCCAGCCAGGCGCTCAGCTGCCGGCCGCTGGCAAAGCGCTCAGGCTTGCCGACCGCCGCTGTCAGGGCGCTGGCCGTCAGCAGGCCAATGCCGCTGACTTCATCCAGCTTGCGCACCACTTCATCGTCAGCGTGCCAACGTTTGAGCTGCTGCTCGCACTCGGCCATGCATTGTTCGTACAGGTTGATTTCCGCCAGGACGATATGCAGTTGATGGCGCAAGGGGGCCAGTTCGGCGCGATCAACCCTTCGTTAGTCGGCTTCTCTGGCGCATTATTCATCAGGCTCTATCTCTCTCGGTCTGACCGTTCCGTCATCGCTTGCCGTTGCTAGACTCGGCTGGCAGGCGTATTTCGCCTGTCGTTGGTGCTCGGTTATCAGCCCTGTACAGACTGTGTTTTAAACTCGGTTTGGTTCATCAGTAGCGCCCAGACAATGGTCGCCAATGCGACAGCCGCCCACTTTTGAATTGCCTGGGAGATCAGGTCAGCTCCCACCCACCCCCAAAAGCACGCGCCTCAAGGTATATCTCACCCTGAGGCAGCTTCGGTCGCCCGGTATTGTGTTTAAAGGGAGGGATGAGGGGGGCTGTTACTGCGTCTGTGTCAGGTAGTCCGTTGCAATGGCCGAAAGGGCCCGAACGCCAACCACCAACGCAGCGTCGTCGACGAAGAATCCTGGCGCGTGATTGGGTGCGGCGTCTTGCATCTGATCCCTGGGTGTTACCCCCAGAAAGAAATACATCCCCGGCACTTTCTGGGCGTAGAAAGAGAAGTCTTCGGCACCGGTCACTTTCGGTGATTCGTAGACCTCTCCGCCATTGGCTTTCTTCAGAGTGGGTAGCATGGCGGCGGTCAGATCGGGGTCGTTAACTGTGGTGGCATAGGTGTCAACGATACTGACATCTGCCTGGGTGCCATTTGCCTGCGCCACATGTCTGGCCATCCGGGTAATTCTCTGGTTGACCTGTTCCTGAACCGTATCATCGAATGTTCTGATTGTGCCCGTCATGCGGACGTTATCCGGAATGATGTTGTGGCGTTGACCGCCCTCGATTGTGCCGATGGAAACAACGGCTGGGGCGCGTAGAATATTGGTTTGGCGGCTCACGACGGTCTGCAGACCGCTGATGATCTGTGCACTAGTGGTGATGGGGTCAATGCCATCCCAGGGTTGGGCACCATGCGTCTGTTGACCCTGGACGGAGATCTCAAGCTTGCCAGAGCTGGCCATAAGCGGCCCGCTCCGATAGGCGAGGATACCGGTAGGCATGGCGGATGTGACGTGAAGGGCAAAGATGGCGTTCACATCGGGATTTTTTAGCACGCCTTCTTCTACCATCAAACGCGCGCCAAAGCTGTTTTCCCCTTGATAGTCGTAGTCGCTAGGCCCCTCTTCAGCAGGCTGGAAGATGAATTTGATTGTACCCGGAATCTGATCCTTTACCGATGTCAGGTTCTCAGCCACGGCCATCAATATAGCGACGTGTGCATCATGACCGCACGCGTGCATGATCGGTTGCTCCTTGCCCAGATAGGATTGGGTGACTTCTGAGGCATAAGGCAAACCGGTGGTTTCTTTTACAGGCAGGGCGTCCATATCCGCCCTCAACGCAACCACTGGACCGGGCAGCCCGCCTTCCAGCACACCGACAACACCGGTGCGTCCGACGCCGGTAGTCACCTCCATACCAAGGTTACGAAGGTGTTCGGCGACGAGCGCCGCAGTCCGTGTTTCCTGATTGCCCAGCTCTGGATGTTGGTGGATATCGTGTCGCCAGGCGATGGCTTTGTCTGACAGTGACGCCGCATTTTGCAGAACCTGCTGGGTCAGCGACGTGTCGGTGGTCTCGTACTCTTCCGTGGCGTGACTTAAAGCCGGAGCCGCTACGGCAAATGACAACAGCACAGCCTTGCTCAAACGGTTTAGCATGGTGATTTCTCCACTGTTCTATTGAATTGTTGTGGGACTATTGCTCTAGAATGTGTCTGGGTGGTGGTAGGACGTCACCATCAGGCGATCGCTTTGGATGCCGTGGTCGACGCAGTACTCCCCGGGAGACTGGCCAAACCAGGCCTGAAAGGCTCGGTAGAACTGGGCCGTTTGCTGGTAACCGACGAGCAACGCAACGGTGTCAAGGGCGTATCCGTCAGCCAGATGGCGCAACGCCATGTGCTGTCGGGTTTGCCTGAGCACAGAACGGTACCCCGGCCCCTCGCTCTTTATGCGGCGTTGCAGGGTGCGGCGACTGACAGCAAGTAGGCGGGCGCAATCGTCAATACTGCCTTTACCATGACGCAAGAGCACTTCGAGCAGAGTGATGACCGACCCGGTCCATTGGTGGTGAGTATTCAGGCGAATGAGCCGGCGTTCCCGGCGGGCGAGTGACCGGAGACTATCGCCGCTCCAGCCGATGGCCCGGGCAAGTTCCAGTGCTTGAAACTGGATACCGTAATCAGATGCCCCGAAAACAATGGGGACTCCGAACCAGTGCTCAAGTGCATCGTCCTCCTGAAGCGTTCGGCAGAGAAAGATGCGATCAAGGGATTTTAGTCCGAGCCCCGTGAGCGTCCGCTGCAGGGCATACAGGATGGCTTCGGGTTGGTAGACAAAGCAGTCACTCTGGCAACTGAGTAACAGGCGAATCGTGGCCTGACCTTTTTCAATATCGAGATCTATTTGCGCAATGCCCGTATCGAGCATGAGGTAACGCTGAATCAGCCGAACAGCGTCCATAAGGGTCCGGGTGTTTCCGAGAAACGACGAACGCAGCATGCTCGGCGTATAGTCCAGTCGACTGAATGCGCGTAAAAGTAAGAGCGGATCCTTGGTCTCCCGGGCCAGGTGATCGGTTAGCGCCATAAGCTGATCTATCGCTACGCGTTCGTCTGCAGAAACGTGCGTTGGCAGGCCAGATCTGCTGATAGCATCGTTGACGACGGTATCGGGCAATACTTGTCGAAGGCCCTTGAGGGTCTTTTCATAGTGCTTGCCGGATGCGGTTTGGACGCTTGAGGTCATATCACTAAGGTTCGTCAGGTTTATCGTTTTTGGCGCTGAAGGGTTTTTACACTTGCCTTCAGTATCTGGCGGGACTCTCAGCCCAGCAAGTGCAATTGGTGCCAGGTTGGGGGGTAATCCCCCCTGAAATCAGTACTCGTCAGAAGTAGAATTTTCTCCTAATCGGATTAAGGAAATTTTGCGTGAAGACATCGCGTTTTTCGGACAGCCAGATCATCGCTATCCTCAAGCAGGCCGAAGCCGGCAGCCCAGTCCCTGAGCTTTGCCGCGAGCATGGCATCAGTTCGGCAACCTTCTACAAGTGGCGCGCCAAGTTTGGTGGCATGGACGCTTCATTGATGGCCCGGCTGCGCGAACTGGAGGATGAGAACCGTCGCCTCAAGAAGATGTACGCCGAAGAGCGCCTGAAGGCCGAGATCATCCAGGAAGCGATGGCAAAAAAGTGGTGAAGCCATCTCGGCGGCGAGAGATGGCGCAGTGTGCAGTTCGCTCTGGTCGAGCTAGCATCAAGCTGGCATGCCAGGCCTTCGGGGTTAGCGTCACCTGCTATCGCTACCAGCCACGGTTGTCCTCGGAAAATGCCGAGATAGCCGACCACCTGATCCGGCTTACGCACAACCAGCGCAACTGGGGTTTCGGCCTGTGCTTCCTGTATTTGCGCAACGTAAAAGGCCACCGCTGGAATCACAAGCGGGTGTACCGGATTTATCGCGAGCTGGAGCTGAACCTGCGAATCAAGCCGCGCAAACGTATCGTGCGTGAGAAGCCCGAGCCTCTGGCTGTGCCGGAGGCGATCAAACACTGTTGGTCGATGGACTTCATGCATGACCAACTAGCAGACGGTCGCAGCTTCCGCCTGTTTAACCTGATCGACGACTTCAACCGCGAAGCCCTGGCCATGGATATAGACCTATCACTGCCGGCAGAGCGGGTGGTGCGTGCGCTGGATCAGGTGATCGAATGGCGTGGCAAACCCCGGTCGATTCGCAGTGACAACGGACCGGAATACATCAGCAGCAAGCTTGTGCTGTGGGCAGAGAAGCATGGCATCCGCCTAGAACATATCCAGCCCGGCAATCCCCAGCAGAATGCCTACGTCGAACGCTACAACCGCACGGTACGTTACGACTGGCTGGGGCATTACCTGTTCGAGTCCATCGCTGAGGTGCAAGAACACGCCACACGATGGATCTGGACATACAATCATGAGCGACCAAATATGGCCCTGGGAGGTATCACCCCCAAACAGAAGTTGGCCCTCGCGGCCTGACCTCTACTTCTGGTGAGTACTAAAAATGGGGGGATTACCGACTCTCCCCACAAGTAGTGAGCAAAGCTTTTCTTTTGCACCTGTCGTCAGCGCGGTTGCATTCGTATATCCGGCCTGTTGTGGGCTTTACCGCCCTGGCCATTCTGTAGTTCGCGCAGCGGGGGCC
>NZ_CAXAOO010000013.1:0-6263 GCF_963970915.1 Pseudomonas sp. EA_105y_Pfl2_R69 | reverse complement strand
TGCATGACACCTTCGGCCTGCCGACCTATATCAGCGGCCTGATCCTGACCGTGGTGATCGGCCTGATCATCTTCGGCGGCATCAAGCGCATCGCCAAGTTCGCCGACGTGCTGGTGCCGGTGATGGCCTTCTCTTATATCGCCATGGCCTTGATCGTGATCGGCCTGAACCTGGGCGAAGTACCGGCCGTGTTCGCGCTGATCTTCAAGAGCGCCTTCGGTCTGGAACCGGCCTTCGCCGGCGGTATCGGCGCGGCGATCATCATGGGCGTCAAACGCGGCCTGTTCTCCAACGAAGCCGGTCTGGGCAGCGCGCCCAACGTCGCCGCGGTGGCCGAGGTCAAGCACCCGGTGGCCCAGGGCATCGTGCAGTCGCTCAGCGTGTTTATCGACACCATGATCCTGTGCAGCTGCACCGCGCTGATTATCCTGCTGTCGGGCGTGTATCAGCCGGGTATGGATATCGCCGGCGTGGTGCTGACCCAGACCGCAGTCGCCAGTGTGGTCGGTGAGTGGGGCCGGGTGTTCGTCAGCGTCGCCCTGCTGCTGTTCGTGTTCACCACCCTGATCTACAACTACTACCTGGGTGAAAACGCCCTCGGCTTCTTCAGCCAGAAGCGCGGCCCGGTGGTGGTCTATCGCGGGCTGGTGGTAGCGCTGGTACTTTGGGGTTCGGTGCAGGATCTGGGCACGGTGTTCGCCTTCGCCGACGTGACCATGGGCCTGTTGGCCATCTGCAACCTGGTCGCCCTGGCTCTGCTGTTCAAGGTCGGCCTGCGCCTGATGCGCGACTACGACAACCAGCGCAAGGCCGGCGTCGAATCGCCGGTGCTGGACGCCAAGCACTTCGCCGACCTGGACCTGGACCCGGCCGTCTGGTCGAGCTCCGACTCGGTCACCAAGGCCGCGACTAGCAGCCCTGCGGAAATCGGCAATACCGCGCATCAGCGTTAAGCCCAACGCCCGGCCTAGAGCCGGGCGTTTTTATCTGGGCCCACGGCCATCGGCTCGCGCGGCCCTCTCTATATCGGAGTGCCAGACCATGCGCCGCCCCCTATTCGCCGCCCTGCTGTGCTGCCTGCTGTTCAGCCCCCTGAGCCAGGCCGCGTTGCCGCCCGGTTACAAGATGGTGCTGCTGACCGAGAATTTCCCGCCCTTCAATATGGCCAGCAACGGCAAGAACTTCGCCCGCGACGCCAATATCCAGGGCCTCAGTGCCGACATCGTGCGCGAGATGTTCAAGCGTGCCGGCATCGACTACAGCCTGACCCTGCGCTTCCCCTGGGACCGCATCTACCAGCAGGCCCTGAGCAAGCCCAACCACGGCCTGTTCTCCACCTCCATAAGCGAGGCGCGCAAACCGCTGTTCAAGTGGGTCGGCCCCATCGCCCAGTACCAGAGCGTGCTGGTCGGCCGAAAAGGCAGCCACCCGCAACTGAACAATCTGCAACAGGCCAAGGCCTACCGCATCGGTGCCTACCAGAGCGCGGCGGTCAGCCAGTACCTCGAACGCCTGGGTTTCACCCCTCACAACGCCCTGCGCGACCAGGAAAATATCCGCAAGCTGCAACGCGGGCAGATCGACCTGTGGGCCACTTCCGACCCGGTCTGGCGCTTCTACGCCCGCGAGCAGGGCGTCGACGACCTGGAGACCCTGCTCAGCTTCGAAACCTCACAGCTGTACCTGGCGCTGAACAAGGACACCCCGGACGAAGTGGTCGAACGCCTGCAAAACGCCCTGGAACAGATGCGTGGTGAAGGCTACGGCAGCTGCGCGAAAAATCCCGAGCTGTGTTGAGCCAACCGCACGGCTAGCAGGCCGTTGAAAAACGTAGGCGAGGCAGGCAAGACAAGGCAAAAACAGGCGAGGAAGCGGAGTTTACGGGTTGTAAATGAGCATTCCGAGCCTGTTTTTAACGCAGTATTGCCAACGCAGGTAGTTTTTCAGCGGCCTGCTAAATCCGCCAGGCCCTGCGCAACGCCAGCAGGGCCTCATCGATCTGCCCCTCGGGCACCGCGGCAAAACCCAGCACCAGCCCGGCGCGCTGATCTTCAGGCGTACTGCTGTCGGGCAGCCAGTAACTGCTGAGCGCACTTATCTCCACGCCAACCTGGGCGGCGGCACTGATCAGCTGGCGCTCGCGGGCCAGGCTGTCGACCCGCACGCACAGGTGCAGGCCGGCCTCCACCACCGGCAACGGCGCGCAGCCGGGCACGTTCTGCGGCCAGCCGGCCAACAGGGCATCGCGACGGCTACGGGCGGCACTGCGCATACGGCGGATATGGCGCTGGAAGTGCCCGGCGGCGATAAATTCGGCCATCACCGCCTGGGTGCCGATTTCCGAGTGACGCATGTCCAGGGCGCGGCGGCGGGCGAAGGCTTCGGCCAGCGCCGGCGGTAACAGCAGATAGCCCAGGCGCAGCGCCGGAAAGGCGATCTTGCAGAAGGTGCCGACGTAGAGCACCCGGCCCTGGCGGTCGAGGGCGGCCAGCGGTGCCAAGGGCGTGCCGCTGTAGCGGTACTCGCCGTCGTAATCGTCCTCGATGATCAGGCCGTCGTTGCGCTGTGCCCACTCCAATAGCTGCAGCCGCCGCTCCAGGGACAGGGTAACGCCGGTCGGGTACTGGTGCGACGGCGTCAGATAGAGCAGCCGACAGTCCTCGATCCGCTCCAGCGCGGCGGTGTCCAGGCCCTGGTCATCCACCGCCACGCCGCACAGCTGCGCCCCGGCTATCGCCAGCGCATGGCCGGCGGCGCGGTAGCCGGGGTTCTCCAGCGCCACCCGCGCGCCGGGCGTGACCAGCAACTGCGCACACAGGCTGATGGCCTGTTGCGAGCCACTGGTCACCACGATCTGCGCCGGATCGCAGTGCAGGCCACGGCTGTTACGCAGGTAGGCGGCGATCAGCTCGCGCAATTGCAGGTCGCCGGCCGGGTCGCCATAGCCCAGGCGTGCGAGCGACGGCTTGCGCCAGAAGCGTGCGGACAGGCGCGCCCAGATCTCGAAGGGAAAAAGATCGAAGGCCGGCACGCCGACCCGAAACGCTCGTGGCGCACCGCTCAGGGGCGGGCTCAGATGATGGCTCTGCAGCAGCTGCAGGGCGGCGCTCTGGGTGGCGGGCGACTGCGCCTGGATCGCCGGCACTGCGCTCGGCCGCGTGGCCGCGCTCAGCTCGGCCACGTAGGTACCGGCCCCGATACGCCCCTCGATATAGCCTTCGGCATACAGCTGATCGAAGGCGCGGGTCACGGTGTTGCGCGAGATGCCCAGCAGACCCGCCAGGTCGCGACTGGCCGGCAGGCGCGTGCGGCTTTGCAGCCGACCATCAAGGATGCGTTCGCGCAGCGCCTGATACAACTGGCGCGCCAGGCCCTGCTGCGGGTCGAGACGGATGCCGGACAGATCGACCGGCAGCGGCGGCACAGGCATGGCGATTGGCTCCACAGAAGTCGTAGAAAGTGGATCTTACAACAGACCAATATCCTGCCTAGCATGACTCATCACGTTCGCAGGCTGTTGAAAAACTACCTACGTTGCCATTGCGGCGTTAAAAACAGGCTCAAAATGCTCATTTACAGCTCGTAAACTCCGCTTTTTCGCCTGTTTTTGCCTTGCACTGGCTGCCTCGCCAACGTTTTTCAACGGCCTGCTAGGAGCCCGCCCATGTACACGCCCACCGCCTTTCGCCAGGACGATCTCGCCACCCTGCACCAGCAGATACGCGCCAGTCGCCTGCCCAGCCTGGTCAGTCACGGCACCCAGGGCTTGCTCGCCAGCCATCTGCCGCTGCTGCTGGAGGCCGACGAAGGGCCCTACGGCACACTGTACGGCCACTTCGCCCGGGCCAACCCGCAGTGGCGCGACCTCGCCGAAGGCAGCCCGGCGCTGGTAATTTTTCAGGGAGCGGAGGCCTATATCAGCCCGTCCTGGTACGCCGCCAAGGCCGAGCACGGCAAGGTGGTGCCGACCTGGAACTACATCAGCGTGCAGGCCCATGGCCGCGCCGAGGTGTTCGATGACGCCGAGCGCCTGCTGCAACTGGTCAGCCGCCTCAGCGCACAGCACGAAGCCGATCGTCCGCAGCCCTGGGCGGTCGGCGATGCACCGCGCGAGTACATCGACAGCATGCTGCGCGCCATCGTCGGCTTCGCCTTGCCCATCGAACGCCTGGAAGGCAAATGGAAGCTCGGGCAGAACCGCAGCCCGGCCGACCAGGCCGGCGTGCGCGATGGCCTGCAAGCCAGCCATGACCCACGCGACCGTGAGCTGGCCGCGCAAATCAGCAACCCACACTTAGCCAAGGAAGCGCCATGAGCCCGCACACCCCACTCCACTGGCAAGCCGTGCCCAGCCCGGCCCATACCCCCCTGGACGGCCAGTATGTGCGCCTCGAACCGCTCGACCCGGCGCGCCATGGCGACGATCTGTGGCAGGCATTGCAGGGCCCGGATAGCGACCCGGCACTCTGGGACTATCTGCCCTATGGCCCGTTTGCCGAGCGCACGGCCTTCGATACCTGGCTGGCGGCCAACGCGGCCAGCGCCGACCCGCTGTTCTTCGCCGTGCTCGACCTGAGCAGCCAGCGCGCCGTCGGCCTGCTCAGCTTCCTGCGCATCACGCCCGGGGACGGCTGCATCGAGATCGGTCATATCGCCTTCGGCCGCGCCATGCAGCGCAGCCCGGCGTCCACCGAGGCGTTCTATCTGCTGGCCAGACTGGCCTTGGGCACGCTCGGCTACCGCCGTCTGGAGTGGAAATGCAACGCCCTCAACGCCCGCTCCATGCGCGCCGCCGAGCGCCTGGGCTTCAGCTACGAAGGGCTGTTTCGTCAGCATATGGTGGTCAAGGGGCATAACCGCGACAGCGCCTGGTTTTCCATCCTGGATAGCGAGTGGCCGAGCTGCGACGCGGCCTTCCGGCGCTGGCTGGCGGCGGACAATTTCGATGCCGAGGGGCGGCAGAAGCAGCGCCTGGAAGCGTTGAGGAAATAGGCCAGCGGCTTATTCGATCTCGAACAGGCCGTTACGGATCTGCGCGCCCGCCAAGCGCTGGCGGATATCGGCATCGATGCGCGGGTCGTCGGGGCTGTAGAGCATCACCTGGCGATAGGCGCTGACCCGGTTGATCTCCGAGCCCAGGTAGTCCCAGACCACCCGGGTACAGGCCGGGGTGCGCCGGTCGCCGCTGGACACCCCAGTCTTCAGGCCATTGAGGCGGGTGATGCGACTCTTGAAGCTGGGAATCAGGATGGTCTGGCTCATCTCGTTGCCGGTCAGCGACTCGTAATCGACCAGAAACAGCCGGTCCTGCAGGTAGAACGCCGCGCCCAGGTAGCGGCAGCGCACCCAGTCCTCGGCCTTGCCGCTGTCGGCGCGCGACGGTTCCTGGCGCTCCTGACGTTCAAACAGGAAGCTGCCGCGCTCCTCGCGCAGCTGCACCAGCGACAGCAGGATCTGCCCCGGCACCGACATGCAGTTGGAGTACTCGAAGTAGTAGCCGCAATAGCGCGACAGGCTGCTGGAATACTCGCCCAGAGGTTGGAACAGTTCCAGCAGCGGATCGACCTGCGGGCGCGCGCCCTGGCCGCTGCGGGCACCGATAAGGTCGGCGAACTGCTCGCCGGGCAGGCTCAGTTCGTAGGCCTCGACGCCGAAAAAGTCGCAGATGCGCTTGAGGTTGTAGGCGGTCGGCCGACTCTGCCCGCTGAGGTACTTGTTGAACTGGGCACGGTTGATCGACAGCTTGCGGCAGACCTCGGCAATCGAGCGGTAGTGGCTGCACAGCAGCTTGAGGTTGTTGCCGAGGTAATCGGACATATGACGGGACCTGATGATGCGAGCGGCGCGATTCTAGCACCAACTCGCGCCAGATCGCCGCGACCTGCGAAATTGCACGACGAACGCGTCTGCTCAACCATTCGACCCCCGCATTTTTTCCAACCAGAACAACAAGAGAGACTCGCCTGCCATGCTCGATATTCTCAATGACCTGATCTGGAGCAAGTTGCTGATCGTGATGCTGATCGGCCTTGGTCTGTACTTCACCATCGCCTCGCGTTTCGTCCAGTTCCGCTACTTCGGCAGCATGTTCCGCATCTTCAGCGAGGCCTTCCAGCGCCAGCCCGGCCAGCTCAGCTCGTTCCAGGCCCTGATGCTCTCGGTGGCCGGCCGCGTCGGTGCCGGCAATATCGCCGGCGTCTCGGTGGCGATCATGCTCGGCGGCCCCGGCGCGATCTTCTGGATGTGGGTCGTGGCTCTGGTCG
>NZ_CAXAOO010000012.1:0-11127 GCF_963970915.1 Pseudomonas sp. EA_105y_Pfl2_R69 | reverse complement strand
AGTAAAACCCCCGACCAGTTTCCTGATCGGGGGTTTTGGTATAGGTGCTTGACGATGACCTACTCTCACATGGGGAAACCCCACACTACCATCGGCGATGCATCGTTTCACTACTGAGTTCGGGATGGGATCAGGTGGTTCCAATGCTCTATGGTCGTCAAGCGATTCAGCTGGGATGTCGTCGTGAAACGCTATCCCGAATTGGGTATGTGATAAAGGTTTTGTAGTCGTGCAAATTTTCGGCTGTTGCAGTCTTCATAGAGACACGCAAACATCAAATTGTTTGGGTGTTATATGGTCAAGCCTCACGGGCAATTAGTATTGGTTAGCTCAACGCCTCACAGCGCTTACACACCCAACCTATCAACGTCGTAGTCTTCGACGGCCCTTTAGGGAACTCAAGGTTCCAGTGAGATCTCATCTCGAGGCAAGTTTCCCGCTTAGATGCTTTCAGCGGTTATCTTTTCCGAACATAGCTACCCGGCAATGCCACTGGCGTGACAACCGGAACACCAGAGGTTCGTCCACTCCGGTCCTCTCGTACTAGGAGCAGCCCCTCTCAAATCTCAAACGTCCACGGCAGATAGGGACCGAACTGTCTCACGACGTTCTAAACCCAGCTCGCGTACCACTTTAAATGGCGAACAGCCATACCCTTGGGACCGGCTTCAGCCCCAGGATGTGATGAGCCGACATCGAGGTGCCAAACACCGCCGTCGATATGAACTCTTGGGCGGTATCAGCCTGTTATCCCCGGAGTACCTTTTATCCGTTGAGCGATGGCCCTTCCATACAGAACCACCGGATCACTAAGACCTACTTTCGTACCTGCTCGACGTGTCTGTCTCGCAGTCAAGCGCGCTTTTGCCTTTATACTCTACGACCGATTTCCGACCGGTCTGAGCGCACCTTCGTACTCCTCCGTTACTCTTTAGGAGGAGACCGCCCCAGTCAAACTACCCACCATACACTGTCCTCGATCCGGATAACGGACCAGAGTTAGAACCTCAAGGTTACCAGGGTGGTATTTCAAGGTTGGCTCCACGCGAACTGGCGTCCACGCTTCAAAGCCTCCCACCTATCCTACACAAGTAAACTCAAAGTCCAGTGCAAAGCTATAGTAAAGGTTCACGGGGTCTTTCCGTCTAGCCGCGGATACACTGCATCTTCACAGCGATTTCAATTTCACTGAGTCTCGGGTGGAGACAGCGCCGCCATCGTTACGCCATTCGTGCAGGTCGGAACTTACCCGACAAGGAATTTCGCTACCTTAGGACCGTTATAGTTACGGCCGCCGTTTACCGGGGCTTCGATCAAGAGCTTCGCGTTAGCTAACCCCATCAATTAACCTTCCGGCACCGGGCAGGCGTCACACCCTATACGTCCACTTTCGTGTTTGCAGAGTGCTGTGTTTTTAATAAACAGTCGCAGCGGCCTGGTATCTTCGACCGGCATGGGCTTACGTAGTAAATACTTCACCCTCACCGGCGCACCTTCTCCCGAAGTTACGGTGCCATTTTGCCTAGTTCCTTCACCCGAGTTCTCTCAAGCGCCTTGGTATTCTCTACCTAACCACCTGTGTCGGTTTGGGGTACGGTTCCTAATTACCTGAAGCTTAGAAGCTTTTCCTGGAAGCATGGCATCAACCACTTCGTCATCTAAAAGACAACTCGTCATCAGTTCTCGGCCTTGAACGCCCGGATTTACCTAAGCATTCAGCCTACCACCTTAAACACGGACAACCAACGCCGTGCTGGCCTAGCCTTCTCCGTCCCTCCATCGCAGTAATTAGAAGTACGGGAATATTAACCCGTTTCCCATCGACTACGCATTTCTGCCTCGCCTTAGGGGCCGACTCACCCTGCGTCGATTAACGTTGCGCAGGAAACCTTGGTCTTTCGGCGTGGGAGTTTTTCACTCCCATTGTCGTTACTCATGTCAGCATTCGCACTTCTGATACCTCCAGCAAGCTTCTCAACTCACCTTCACAGGCTTACAGAACGCTCCTCTACCGCTCATCCTAAGATGAACCCGTAGCTTCGGTGTATGGTTTGAGCCCCGTTACATCTTCCGCGCAGGCCGACTCGACTAGTGAGCTATTACGCTTTCTTTAAAGGGTGGCTGCTTCTAAGCCAACCTCCTAGCTGTCTAAGCCTTCCCACATCGTTTCCCACTTAACCATAACTTTGGGACCTTAGCTGACGGTCTGGGTTGTTTCCCTTTTCACGACGGACGTTAGCACCCGCCGTGTGTCTCCCGTGCTGACACTTGTTGGTATTCGGAGTTTGCATCGGTTTGGTAAGTCGGGATGACCCCCTAGCCGAAACAGTGCTCTACCCCCAACAGTGATACACGAGGCGCTACCTAAATAGCTTTCGAGGAGAACCAGCTATCTCCGAGCTTGATTAGCCTTTCACTCCGATCCACAGGTCATCCGCTAACTTTTCAACGGTAGTCGGTTCGGTCCTCCAGTTAGTGTTACCCAACCTTCAACCTGCCCATGGATAGATCGCCCGGTTTCGGGTCTATACCCAGCGACTAAACGCCCTATTAAGACTCGCTTTCGCTACGCCTCCCCTATTCGGTTAAGCTCGCCACTGAATATAAGTCGCTGACCCATTATACAAAAGGTACGCAGTCACCCAACAAAGTGGGCTCCCACTGCTTGTACGCATACGGTTTCAGGATCTATTTCACTCCCCTCTCCGGGGTTCTTTTCGCCTTTCCCTCACGGTACTAGTTCACTATCGGTCAGTCAGTAGTATTTAGCCTTGGAGGATGGTCCCCCCATATTCAGACAAAGTTTCTCGTGCTCCGTCCTACTCGATTTCATGACTAAGAGATTTTCGTGTACGGGGCTATCACCCACTACGGCGGCACTTTCCAGAGCCTTCCACTAATCTCAAAGCCACTTAAGGGCTAGTCCCCGTTCGCTCGCCACTACTAAGGGAATCTCGGTTGATTTCTATTCCTCAGGGTACTTAGATGTTTCAGTTCCCCTGGTTCGCCTTACACACCTATGTATTCAGTGTGTAATAACCAGCTTATGCTGGCTGGGTTCCCCCATTCAGAGATCTCCGGATCAAAGTCTGTTTGCCGACTCCCCGGAGCTTATCGCAGGCTACAACGTCTTTCATCGCCTCTGACTGCCAAGGCATCCACCGTATGCGCTTCTTCACTTGACCATATAACCCCAAGCAATCTGGTTACTGTCTCTAACGTGAAGACGACATTCGCCGAAAATTTGCAATTGAGAACTACAAATTTTACCTTGACCAAATTAATTACCAGTGAAAGTAATTAATCAGTCACTTCTATCACATACCCAAATTTTTAAAGAACGATATTCGTACTGGTCAAAGACCAGAAATCAACATTCATCTACTTGCAGTAGGAACGCTCATTTCTGAACTCTCAACGTGTGCTGTAAGTGGTGGAGCCAAGCGGGATCGAACCGCTGACCTCCTGCGTGCAAGGCAGGCGCTCTCCCAGCTGAGCTATGGCCCCATATTCGTACAAGGCCAAACCCCACAACAATTGGTGGGTCTGGGCAGATTCGAACTGCCGACCTCACCCTTATCAGGGGTGCGCTCTAACCAACTGAGCTACAGACCCAATCGTCTTTTTCAATGAATCAAGCAATTCGTGTGGGAACTTATGAAGAAGCTGAAGTCTTCGATTAAGGAGGTGATCCAGCCGCAGGTTCCCCTACGGCTACCTTGTTACGACTTCACCCCAGTCATGAATCACACCGTGGTAACCGTCCTCCCGAAGGTTAGACTAGCTACTTCTGGTGCAACCCACTCCCATGGTGTGACGGGCGGTGTGTACAAGGCCCGGGAACGTATTCACCGTGACATTCTGATTCACGATTACTAGCGATTCCGACTTCACGCAGTCGAGTTGCAGACTGCGATCCGGACTACGATCGGTTTTATGGGATTAGCTCCACCTCGCGGCTTGGCAACCCTTTGTACCGACCATTGTAGCACGTGTGTAGCCCTGGCCGTAAGGGCCATGATGACTTGACGTCATCCCCACCTTCCTCCGGTTTGTCACCGGCAGTCTCCTTAGAGTTCCCACCATAACGTGCTGGTAACTAAGGACAAGGGTTGCGCTCGTTACGGGACTTAACCCAACATCTCACGACACGAGCTGACGACAGCCATGCAGCACCTGTGTCTGAGTTCCCGAAGGCACCAATCTATCTCTAGAAAGTTCTCAGCATGTCAAGGCCAGGTAAGGTTCTTCGCGTTGCTTCGAATTAAACCACATGCTCCACCGCTTGTGCGGGCCCCCGTCAATTCATTTGAGTTTTAACCTTGCGGCCGTACTCCCCAGGCGGTCAACTTAATGCGTTAGCTGCGCCACTAAGAGTTCAAGACTCCCAACGGCTAGTTGACATCGTTTACGGCGTGGACTACCAGGGTATCTAATCCTGTTTGCTCCCCACGCTTTCGCACCTCAGTGTCAGTATCAGTCCAGGTGGTCGCCTTCGCCACTGGTGTTCCTTCCTATATCTACGCATTTCACCGCTACACAGGAAATTCCACCACCCTCTACCGTACTCTAGTCCAGCAGTTTTGGATGCAGTTCCCAGGTTGAGCCCGGGGATTTCACATCCAACTTACTGAACCACCTACGCGCGCTTTACGCCCAGTAATTCCGATTAACGCTTGCACCCTTCGTATTACCGCGGCTGCTGGCACGAAGTTAGCCGGTGCTTATTCTGTCGGTAACGTCAAAATAGCAACGTATTAAGTTACTACCCTTCCTCCCAACTTAAAGTGCTTTACAATCCGAAGACCTTCTTCACACACGCGGCATGGCTGGATCAGGCTTTCGCCCATTGTCCAATATTCCCCACTGCTGCCTCCCGTAGGAGTCTGGACCGTGTCTCAGTTCCAGTGTGACTGATCATCCTCTCAGACCAGTTACGGATCGTCGCCTTGGTGAGCCATTACCTCACCAACTAGCTAATCCGACCTAGGCTCATCTAATGGCGCGAGGCCCGAAGGTCCCCCGCTTTCTCCCGTAGGACGTATGCGGTATTAGCGTCCGTTTCCGAACGTTATCCCCCACCACTAGGCAGATTCCTAGGCATTACTCACCCGTCCGCCGCTCTCAAGAGAAGCAAGCTTCTCTCTACCGCTCGACTTGCATGTGTTAGGCCTGCCGCCAGCGTTCAATCTGAGCCATGATCAAACTCTTCAGTTCAATACTGCTTGGGTTTTGAAAAAACCCTAAACTTAGCTCAGCAATCGACAAAAAACTCTCAAATTAACGAGTGTTACTTGTGATGCTGATAATCTTGCGACTAGCAGTCTTACCTCACAAGCACCCACACGAATTGCTTGATTCAGTTGTTAAAGAGCGGGTGGTTAAGTCTTTCGTCTCAACCGAGGCGCGCATTCTACAGCAGCCTCATCTTACGTCAAGCTGTTTTTCGAAGTTCTTTCCGAAGAAGTTCTTTCTACTCAACCACTTGCATTACATAACTCTTCAGCCGTGAGTTTTGATCGCTCAAAAACTTCATGCTTGTACTAATAGTAAAACCCCCGACCAGTTTCCTGATCGGGGGTTTTGGTATAGGTGCTTGACGATGACCTACTCTCACATGGGGAAACCCCACACTACCATCGGCGATGCATCGTTTCACTACTGAGTTCGGGATGGGATCAGGTGGTTCCAATGCTCTATGGTCGTCAAGCGATTCAGCTGGGATGTCGTCGTGAAACGCTATCCCGAATTGGGTATGTGATAAAGGTTTTGTAGTCGTGCAAATTTTCGGCTGTTGCAGTCTTCATAGAGACACGCAAACATCAAATTGTTTGGGTGTTATATGGTCAAGCCTCACGGGCAATTAGTATTGGTTAGCTCAACGCCTCACAGCGCTTACACACCCAACCTATCAACGTCGTAGTCTTCGACGGCCCTTTAGGGAACTCAAGGTTCCAGTGAGATCTCATCTCGAGGCAAGTTTCCCGCTTAGATGCTTTCAGCGGTTATCTTTTCCGAACATAGCTACCCGGCAATGCCACTGGCGTGACAACCGGAACACCAGAGGTTCGTCCACTCCGGTCCTCTCGTACTAGGAGCAGCCCCTCTCAAATCTCAAACGTCCACGGCAGATAGGGACCGAACTGTCTCACGACGTTCTAAACCCAGCTCGCGTACCACTTTAAATGGCGAACAGCCATACCCTTGGGACCGGCTTCAGCCCCAGGATGTGATGAGCCGACATCGAGGTGCCAAACACCGCCGTCGATATGAACTCTTGGGCGGTATCAGCCTGTTATCCCCGGAGTACCTTTTATCCGTTGAGCGATGGCCCTTCCATACAGAACCACCGGATCACTAAGACCTACTTTCGTACCTGCTCGACGTGTCTGTCTCGCAGTCAAGCGCGCTTTTGCCTTTATACTCTACGACCGATTTCCGACCGGTCTGAGCGCACCTTCGTACTCCTCCGTTACTCTTTAGGAGGAGACCGCCCCAGTCAAACTACCCACCATACACTGTCCTCGATCCGGATAACGGACCAGAGTTAGAACCTCAAGGTTACCAGGGTGGTATTTCAAGGTTGGCTCCACGCGAACTGGCGTCCACGCTTCAAAGCCTCCCACCTATCCTACACAAGTAAACTCAAAGTCCAGTGCAAAGCTATAGTAAAGGTTCACGGGGTCTTTCCGTCTAGCCGCGGATACACTGCATCTTCACAGCGATTTCAATTTCACTGAGTCTCGGGTGGAGACAGCGCCGCCATCGTTACGCCATTCGTGCAGGTCGGAACTTACCCGACAAGGAATTTCGCTACCTT
Organism: Pseudomonas sp. EA_105y_Pfl2_R69; assembly: GCF_963970915.1. Classification (NCBI taxonomy): domain Bacteria; kingdom Pseudomonadati; phylum Pseudomonadota; class Gammaproteobacteria; order Pseudomonadales; family Pseudomonadaceae; genus Pseudomonas; species Pseudomonas sp. EA_105y_Pfl2_R69. The sequence goes on along the minus strand of NZ_CAXAOO010000012.1, from coordinate 4,307 downwards.
AGGACCGTTATAGTTACGGCCGCCGTTTACCGGGGCTTCGATCAAGAGCTTCGCGTTAGCTAACCCCATCAATTAACCTTCCGGCACCGGGCAGGCGTCACACCCTATACGTCCACTTTCGTGTTTGCAGAGTGCTGTGTTTTTAATAAACAGTCGCAGCGGCCTGGTATCTTCGACCGGCATGGGCTTACGTAGTAAATACTTCACCCTCACCGGCGCACCTTCTCCCGAAGTTACGGTGCCATTTTGCCTAGTTCCTTCACCCGAGTTCTCTCAAGCGCCTTGGTATTCTCTACCTAACCACCTGTGTCGGTTTGGGGTACGGTTCCTAATTACCTGAAGCTTAGAAGCTTTTCCTGGAAGCATGGCATCAACCACTTCGTCATCTAAAAGACAACTCGTCATCAGTTCTCGGCCTTGAACGCCCGGATTTACCTAAGCATTCAGCCTACCACCTTAAACACGGACAACCAACGCCGTGCTGGCCTAGCCTTCTCCGTCCCTCCATCGCAGTAATTAGAAGTACGGGAATATTAACCCGTTTCCCATCGACTACGCATTTCTGCCTCGCCTTAGGGGCCGACTCACCCTGCGTCGATTAACGTTGCGCAGGAAACCTTGGTCTTTCGGCGTGGGAGTTTTTCACTCCCATTGTCGTTACTCATGTCAGCATTCGCACTTCTGATACCTCCAGCAAGCTTCTCAACTCACCTTCACAGGCTTACAGAACGCTCCTCTACCGCTCATCCTAAGATGAACCCGTAGCTTCGGTGTATGGTTTGAGCCCCGTTACATCTTCCGCGCAGGCCGACTCGACTAGTGAGCTATTACGCTTTCTTTAAAGGGTGGCTGCTTCTAAGCCAACCTCCTAGCTGTCTAAGCCTTCCCACATCGTTTCCCACTTAACCATAACTTTGGGACCTTAGCTGACGGTCTGGGTTGTTTCCCTTTTCACGACGGACGTTAGCACCCGCCGTGTGTCTCCCGTGCTGACACTTGTTGGTATTCGGAGTTTGCATCGGTTTGGTAAGTCGGGATGACCCCCTAGCCGAAACAGTGCTCTACCCCCAACAGTGATACACGAGGCGCTACCTAAATAGCTTTCGAGGAGAACCAGCTATCTCCGAGCTTGATTAGCCTTTCACTCCGATCCACAGGTCATCCGCTAACTTTTCAACGGTAGTCGGTTCGGTCCTCCAGTTAGTGTTACCCAACCTTCAACCTGCCCATGGATAGATCGCCCGGTTTCGGGTCTATACCCAGCGACTAAACGCCCTATTAAGACTCGCTTTCGCTACGCCTCCCCTATTCGGTTAAGCTCGCCACTGAATATAAGTCGCTGACCCATTATACAAAAGGTACGCAGTCACCCAACAAAGTGGGCTCCCACTGCTTGTACGCATACGGTTTCAGGATCTATTTCACTCCCCTCTCCGGGGTTCTTTTCGCCTTTCCCTCACGGTACTAGTTCACTATCGGTCAGTCAGTAGTATTTAGCCTTGGAGGATGGTCCCCCCATATTCAGACAAAGTTTCTCGTGCTCCGTCCTACTCGATTTCATGACTAAGAGATTTTCGTGTACGGGGCTATCACCCACTACGGCGGCACTTTCCAGAGCCTTCCACTAATCTCAAAGCCACTTAAGGGCTAGTCCCCGTTCGCTCGCCACTACTAAGGGAATCTCGGTTGATTTCTATTCCTCAGGGTACTTAGATGTTTCAGTTCCCCTGGTTCGCCTTACACACCTATGTATTCAGTGTGTAATAACCAGCTTATGCTGGCTGGGTTCCCCCATTCAGAGATCTCCGGATCAAAGTCTGTTTGCCGACTCCCCGGAGCTTATCGCAGGCTACAACGTCTTTCATCGCCTCTGACTGCCAAGGCATCCACCGTATGCGCTTCTTCACTTGACCATATAACCCCAAGCAATCTGGTTACTGTCTCTAACGTGAAGACGACATTCGCCGAAAATTTGCAATTGAGAACTACAAATTTTACCTTGACCAAATTAATTACCAGTGAAAGTAATTAATCAGTCACTTCTATCACATACCCAAATTTTTAAAGAACGATATTCGTACTGGTCAAAGACCAGAAATCAACATTCATCTACTTGCAGTAGGAACGCTCATTTCTGAACTCTCAACGTGTGCTGTAAGTGGTGGAGCCAAGCGGGATCGAACCGCTGACCTCCTGCGTGCAAGGCAGGCGCTCTCCCAGCTGAGCTATGGCCCCATATTCGTACAAGGCCAAACCCCACAACAATTGGTGGGTCTGGGCAGATTCGAACTGCCGACCTCACCCTTATCAGGGGTGCGCTCTAACCAACTGAGCTACAGACCCAATCGTCTTTTTCAATGAATCAAGCAATTCGTGTGGGAACTTATGAAGAAGCTGAAGTCTTCGATTAAGGAGGTGATCCAGCCGCAGGTTCCCCTACGGCTACCTTGTTACGACTTCACCCCAGTCATGAATCACACCGTGGTAACCGTCCTCCCGAAGGTTAGACTAGCTACTTCTGGTGCAACCCACTCCCATGGTGTGACGGGCGGTGTGTACAAGGCCCGGGAACGTATTCACCGTGACATTCTGATTCACGATTACTAGCGATTCCGACTTCACGCAGTCGAGTTGCAGACTGCGATCCGGACTACGATCGGTTTTATGGGATTAGCTCCACCTCGCGGCTTGGCAACCCTTTGTACCGACCATTGTAGCACGTGTGTAGCCCTGGCCGTAAGGGCCATGATGACTTGACGTCATCCCCACCTTCCTCCGGTTTGTCACCGGCAGTCTCCTTAGAGTTCCCACCATAACGTGCTGGTAACTAAGGACAAGGGTTGCGCTCGTTACGGGACTTAACCCAACATCTCACGACACGAGCTGACGACAGCCATGCAGCACCTGTGTCTGAGTTCCCGAAGGCACCAATCTATCTCTAGAAAGTTCTCAGCATGTCAAGGCCAGGTAAGGTTCTTCGCGTTGCTTCGAATTAAACCACATGCTCCACCGCTTGTGCGGGCCCCCGTCAATTCATTTGAGTTTTAACCTTGCGGCCGTACTCCCCAGGCGGTCAACTTAATGCGTTAGCTGCGCCACTAAGAGTTCAAGACTCCCAACGGCTAGTTGACATCGTTTACGGCGTGGACTACCAGGGTATCTAATCCTGTTTGCTCCCCACGCTTTCGCACCTCAGTGTCAGTATCAGTCCAGGTGGTCGCCTTCGCCACTGGTGTTCCTTCCTATATCTACGCATTTCACCGCTACACAGGAAATTCCACCACCCTCTACCGTACTCTAGTCCAGCAGTTTTGGATGCAGTTCCCAGGTTGAGCCCGGGGATTTCACATCCAACTTACTGAACCACCTACGCGCGCTTTACGCCCAGTAATTCCGATTAACGCTTGCACCCTTCGTATTACCGCGGCTGCTGGCACGAAGTTAGCCGGTGCTTATTCTGTCGGTAACGTCAAAATAGCAACGTATTAAGTTACTACCCTTCCTCCCAACTTAAAGTGCTTTACAATCCGAAGACCTTCTTCACACACGCGGCATGGCTGGATCAGGCTTTCGCCCATTGTCCAATATTCCCCACTGCTGCCTCCCGTAGGAGTCTGGACCGTGTCTCAGTTCCAGTGTGACTGATCATCCTCTCAGACCAGTTACGGATCGTCGCCTTGGTGAGCCATTACCTCACCAACTAGCTAATCCGACCTAGGCTCATCTAATGGCGCGAGGCCCGAAGGTCCCCCGCTTTCTCCCGTAGGACGTATGCGGTATTAGCGTCCGTTTCCGAACGTTATCCCCCACCACTAGGCAGATTCCTAGGCATTACTCACCCGTCCGCCGCTCTCAAGAGAAGCAAGCTTCTCTCTACCGCTCGACTTGCATGTGTTAGGCCTGCCGCCAGCGTTCAATCTGAGCCATGATCAAACTCTTCAGTTCAATACTGCTTGGGTTTTGAAAAAACCCTAAACTTAGCTCAGCAATCGACAAAAAACTCTCAAATTAACGAGTGTTACTTGTGATGCTGATAATCTTGCGACTAGCAGTCTTACCTCACAAGCACCCACACGAATTGCTTGATTCAGTTGTTAAAGAGCGGGTGGTTAAGTCTTTCGTCTCAACCGAGGCGCGCATTCTACAGCAGCCTCATCTTACGTCAAGCTGTTTTTCGAAGTTCTTTCCGAAGAAGTTCTTTCTACTCAACCACTTGCAACCCCGACCAACATCCAGCTTCTCGTTAGCGGGAGGCGAATTCTACAGCGTTTCAAACCGCTGTCAACCACCTCTTCAACCGCCGCCGA
>NZ_CAXAOO010000011.1:0-59883 GCF_963970915.1 Pseudomonas sp. EA_105y_Pfl2_R69 | reverse complement strand
TTCTTTCCGAAGAAGTTCTTTCTACTCAACCACTTGCAACCCCGACCAACATCCAGCTTCTCGTTAGCGGGAGGCGAATTCTACAGCGTTTCAAACCGCTGTCAACCACCTCTTCAACCGCCGCCGACCGACCTGATCGAAGCCACCAACAGGACCAAACCACCACCCTGTCAGCCCGGCGCATTCTACACAGCTTTCGCTGCTTTGCAACCTCTCTTTTAAAGCTAACTTATTGTTTTAGAATAAGTTTTCCGAGAGATCTGCGCCGGAAGAGGTGCACATTATAGGGGCATTCGAAGCGAGGTCAAGGCATTATTACGCTTTTGTGGCAGCCCACTCTAATGGGCACAAAGCCCTCGCATGCTCCCACATATATAGAGGCGACCGACCTTCCCCTATGCACGCCAACCCCCCCCCAGGAACTGCCCGCAAAAACCACCACTCAGCGTGCTAACTGAGGCACCTGTATAATGCTGCCCCCAGGTACCCCATGTGCTCTTCGCGTGTACTCTTGATCTGCATACGCGCATTTATCGGACCCTTTTCTTTGACAAAAAAATCTGCAAATCAAGACGTTATGATTAGAAAATTTAGCGTCGCACCAATGATGGACTGGACGGATCGTCACTGCCGCTATTTCCTGCGCCAGCTGTCGCAGCACGCTCTGCTCTATACCGAGATGGTCACCACAGGCGCGATACTGCATAACGACAGCGCGCGCTTTCTGCTCCACAGTGCGGAGGAATATCCGCTGGCCCTGCAGCTGGGCGGTAGTGTGCCGGCGGAACTGGCGTCCTGCGCCAAACTGGCGCAGGACGCGGGCTATAACGAAGTCAACCTCAACGTCGGCTGCCCCAGCGATCGAGTGCAGAACAATATGATCGGTGCCTGCCTGATGGGCCACCCACAGTTGGTCGCCGATTGCGTCAAGGCCATGCAGGATGAGGTCAGCATCCCGGTGACGGTCAAACACCGCATCGGTATCAACGGCCGCGACAGCTACGCCGAGCTGTGCGATTTCGTCGGGACGGTGCGCGACGCCGGTTGCCGCAGCTTTACCGTGCACGCGCGCATCGCCATTCTCGAAGGCCTGTCGCCCAAGGAGAACCGCGAAGTGCCGCCACTGCGCTACGCCATCGCCGCGCAGCTCAAGCAGGACTTCCCGGAACTGGAAATCATCCTCAATGGCGGCATCAAGACCCTGGAAGACTGCCAGCAGCACCTCAAGACCTTCGACGGGGTGATGCTGGGTCGCGAGGCCTATCACAACCCCTTTCTGCTGGCTCAGGTTGACCAATTGCTGTTCGACTCAGACCGCCCAATGATGAGCCGCATCGAAGCCATGCAGAGCATGCGCGGTTATATCGCCGCGCACCTGGCCGAAGGCGGCAGCATGCACCATATCACCCGCCATATGCTCGGCCTGGGCCAGGGTTTCAATGGCGCGCGACGCTTCCGTCAACTGCTCTCGGTGGACATTCACAAGACCGATAATCCGCTGGCGCTGTTCGATCAGGCTGCGCAATTGCTGCAAGGACGCTGACTCGGGTAAGGTCAGGGCATCTGCAACGACAAGGCGCTGTCATGACCTCCAAGCTGGATCAACTCAAGCAGTTCACCACCGTAGTCGCCGACACCGGCGACCTCGACGCCATCGCCCGCCTGAAGCCGGTCGATGCCACTACCAACCCTTCCCTGCTGCTCAAGGCCGCGGCCATGCCTGGCTATGGCGAACTGCTGAAAAGCGCAGTCACCGCCGGCCAGGGCGACCTGGGGCTGGCCTGCGACCATTTTGGCGTCGCGGTGGGGGGCGAAATTCTCAAGATAGTCCCCGGGCGCATCTCCACCGAGGTGGATGCGCGGCTGTCCTTCGATACCCAGGCCACCCTGCGCCGCGCCGAACGCCTGATCAGCCTCTACGACCAGGCCGGCATCAGCCGGGAGCGGGTGCTGATCAAGATCGCTTCGACCTGGGAAGGCATCCGCGCCGCCGAGCAACTGGAAAAGGCCGGTATCCAGTGCAACCTCACCCTGCTGTTCTCCTTCGCCCAGGCCCAGGCCTGCGCCGATGCCGGTGTGTTTCTGATCTCGCCGTTCGTGGGGCGCATCTACGACTGGTACAAGAAGGCCGAAGGCCGTGATTTTGTCGGTGCCGAAGATCCCGGGGTACAGTCGGTCACGCGCATCTACAACTACTACAAGGCCAATGCCTACTCGACCGTGGTGATGGGCGCGAGCTTTCGCAATACTGGCCAGATCGAAGCGCTGGCCGGCTGCGACCGCCTGACCATCAGTCCGGAGCTGCTGCAGCAACTGGCCGATGACCAGCAGCCACTGGCACGCCTGCTGAGCCCGGGCCAGAACGCCGAGCCCAAGCAGAGTCTCGCTGAGGGTCAGTTCCGCTGGGCCATGAACGAAGACGCCATGGCCACCGAGAAACTGGCCGAAGGCATCCGCCTGTTCGCCCGCGATCAGGAGAAACTGGAAAAACTGCTGACTGCTCTGGCCTGAGAACCTGTTGACGATCTGTTGCATGGTGCGCTTGGGCAGGAGTGACACGGTTTTCAGAGGAGCCAATGGATAGGCTGTGCCTTGTGCACCAAGAATTTGCAGCAGGCCCCGGTGCGCATGGCGCACCCTACAGAACCAGGTCCCTCACAGTTAAGCGTCGGCACAAACATGCCAAAAACAAACGGGGCGCTCAATGAGCGCCCCGTTTTGGTACCCCGGCATCACTCAGTGATGTTCCAGGGCATTGACCAGGTCGTGGAAGGCTTCGCGGTTGGAGTCGTTCAGCCCCATCAGAATCCGGTGCGCTTCCAGCACCTTGGCCCGCACCACCTCTTCCGATTGATCCTGCGACGGCAGGTCATCCAGACACTCCGGACACGGTACCGGGGTATCGACGATATTGAATACCTGATCAAAACCCATGGACTGCAGCAGGCGGGTGATGTCCTCGTGGGTGGTGACCACGGTGGGCAGCAGGCCGATCTTCTGCCGCGAAAGGATCGACAGTTTGGCCAGCAGGCCCAGGGTGGTGCTGTCGATACTACGGGTCTCGGTCAGATCGATCACGATGGCCGAGAAATTCAGCGCGGTGAAGATCTTTTCGATGGTAGCGTCCAGGGCCGAACACAGGGTCAGGCGCACTTCACCGACAAACTTCAACACGAAGGTTCCGTCTTGTTCGGCGAACTGGATTCTACCGGGGCTTATCCCAGGGTTCATGCAAGGTTCCTGCTTAACACCAGCAAGGCGATATCATCCGGCATCTCGCCCAGATTGGCCAGCCCAAAGGCCTTGCGCAAGCCATCCAGGGTGCCTCCGGCGTTACTGACCAGCTCCGGCAGCAGCGCCTCCTTCTCTTTCAGGGTGTCACCAGGCAACAGGTCGAGGATGCCATCGGACAGCAGCGTCAGGCTGAATGACTGGGGCAGCTCCATCTGGCGATCCTGGTAGTCGGCTTCGACGAACAGCCCCACCGGCAGGCCGCGGCCTTGCAGGTACTGCGCCTGGCCTTCGCTGTACAGCACCGGCAACGGTAGATGACCGCCAATGCTGTAGGTCAGACGATTGTGCTCCAGGTCGATTACCCCGCCGAGCATGGTCACGTGCTTACCCAGCTTGCAGTTGATCAGGCCACGGTTGATATGACCGAGCACTTCCGACGGTTTGAAGTCGGGCAAGCCGCCGGCGCGGCGCGACTCGTAGAGCAAACGAGTGGTCATAAACTTCAGCAGCACGGTGATAAAGGCCGAGGACGCGCCATGGCCGGAGACATCGGCCAGGTAAAAGGCGATGCGGCTGTCGTCGACGCGGAAATAATCGACGAAGTCGCCGGATAGATAGAGCGACGGGATGATCTGGTGGGCGAAGTTCAGGCCGTCGGCCTGCCAGGGAGTCACCGGCAACATGTTCATCTGCACCTGGCGACCAGCGTTCTGGTCTTCCTGAAGCAGGTGCAGGCTGGCCTGCAGCTCGCGATTGGCAGTTTCCAGCTCTTCGCGGTAGCGCTGATTTTCCAGGCGCAGATTGGCCCGATCCAGAGCGCGGCGAATAGAATGTTCGAGTACCGCCAGATCCGCCAGGGGCTTGATCAGGTAGTCGGCAGCCCCCAGGCGCAGGGCCTCCACGGCATCGCTCATCACCCCGGCACCGGAAACCACGATGACCGGCGTCTCCACTTGAAGGGCGTTGATTCGGCGAATCAGCTCGAGACCATCGACCTGGGGCATGCGCAGGTCGCAGATCACCAGATCCGGGCTCTCGCTGTGAAAGACCTCCAGGCCTTGCAGGCCATTGGCGGCTTGCAGCACATGAAAACCACTGTCTTCCAGGTAGGCCGCGAGGCTCGCGCGCACTACATCGTCGTCATCGATTATCAGTAGCGTGGCACTGGTTTTGTGCATGGGGTATCCAGGCAAACTGCGCCGGGTATGGGTTGGCTTATGCGTCAGGGGGATTGCCCAGAACGCGCGAACTCGGCTTGCATCAAGGCGCAGACGGTACTCCCATCCGCCCCTCGATTCAAGCGGCTGCCGATCGTCGCTGCTCGCCTTTACACCCGAAATCGGCCAAGGTTATAAGAGTTGCAGGACAGCCCCGATAATAAGAGGAAAATGCCCATGAGCCAAAATGATCATGCTTACAGTGAAAAACGCGATTACATTCGTATGCGATTGGAAGCACCGGTCACATTGCTTTATGCGGGCAAGGAACTCCCGGCGCTGTGCCTCGACCTGTCCAGCACCGGCATGCAGCTGGAAGCCGACAGCACCCTGAGCCTGGGCGACAAGGTCAGGGTGCATATCGCCTCCGACCATAACGAGCTGCGCGGGCTGGAGGCCCAGGCCGAAGTGGTTCGGGTCAACACCCTGGAGGATGGCCGCCAGGCCCTGGGGCTGGCGATCCTCTCGATGACCTGAGCCAAGTGCCGAACATGCAAAAGGCGGCTATGCAGCCGCCTTTTGCGTTTGTTGCCGTCGACTCAGAAGTCGTCTTCGACCTCGCCGTCACGCACCCGGAACTCGCGATTCTGCAGGTAGGCATTGCGAATAAAGATGTACTTGTCGCCACTGACCAACTTCTCCGCCGAAAGCAGGCTGGCACGCAGATCCACGGCATTGACCGCATGCACCACATTGCGCGTCGGTACGTGGTCGATCATGGCCTGGGCCGTCAGCATGCTGTCGGGAATCTTGCCGATGGCATCGCGCACGGTGCTCGGCCCCAACAGAGGCAATACCACATAGGGACCGCTGCCCAGCCCCCATGCGCCGAGGGTCTGGCCAAAATCCTCATCGCTGCGCTGCAGGCCCATTTGGGTGGCCACATCGAAGAAGCCCAACAGACCGAAGGTGGTGTTGAAGATCAGACGCCCGCTATCGACCCCGGCATCGTGCAACTTGCCCTGCAGCACGTTGTTGGCCAGGTTGCCGACATCGCCGATGTTTCTGAAGATGTTGTGCACGCCATCCTCAAGCAGCTGCGGGGTGACCGCCTGGTAGCCCTTGGCCAAGGGCTTGAGGGTGTAGGCGTCGACATTGTCGTTGATGCGGAACATAAAGCGGTTATAACCCTGCCAAGGGTCTTCTTCACTGGCCTGTGCCAGTGTCGGCAGCAGCGCCAGGCCGGCACAAACAGCCAGGCAGCCTAGCCGCTCAATCCAATTCGCAGCGATCACATGCATTACAGCCTCTCCTTGACAGCAGTAGTGGGCAGCCCATTGGCAGCCATTCAAAAGCGCGCAGTATAAATCTTTAGCCAGGTGGCGGCAGCATAGCGGATCAACCAAGCGCAGGAAAATCCGTTGCCCCGGCCAACAGGCCACTCCAGCCACCCAAGGTTCATCGGCCTGTCATCTGCCTGCCTTAACCTGCGCGGGAAGACAAGGACGAGCCCGATGACCCTATTCCCCACCCCGCCCCGCTTCAGCGCCCTGTTGTTCGGCCTGTCCGGTTGCCTGGTCGACTTCGGCGCACGCACGGCCCCACTGGCCTTGCAACGCCTCTACCCGGATGCCGGCCCGCAGCGCGACCTGCAGCAGCTGCTCGGCCGCCCGCCGCGAGCCCATGAACAACTGGCCTACCAGGACGCCTTGAGCGCGGCAGCCAGCGAGCACGCCGAAGCCACCCCGGGAGCCCTGGCCATGCTTGCGCAGCTGCGCCAGCAAGGCGTGCCTTGTGCCTGGCTCGACGAACTGCCTCGGGACGCCAGCACCCAGCTGGCCAGCGCCCTACCCGACTGGCTGCCCGCGGCAGCACAGCGGCACGAGCGCCCCTGGCCCGCACCCGACGCCATCTGGCAGAGCCTGATCGAGTTACAGGTCGAGTGCCTCGACGGCGGCGTACTGATCAGCGGCGAACCGCGCCTGCTCCAGGCCGGCCTGAGGGCCGGGCTCTGGACCGTCGGCCTGGCCATCTGCGGCCCCCTCTGCGGGCAGGCACTGGCAGACTGGCAAAGCATGGCCTCGGGGCAGCGTGATCGGTTGCGCAGCCAGGCCACCCTGGCGCTCTATCGCCTGGGCGTGCATTCGGTAATCGATCAACTGAGCGATCTGCCCGCCTGCCTGGACGACCTCGCGCAGCGCCGGCAGAAAGGCGAAAAGCCCTGACCGCGGGACGCTGGCGCGCATTACCCGACCCAGCGGCGGCAACCGCATTGATCCAAAGCAAGCAAAGCCCCGGCGCTTGGATTACCCTTGGACACATGCACGTACCTTGCGCCCCGGCGCAAGGTCTATCGATTGGTGTACCAAGAAGGGAGAACCACATGCCCGCAAGCCGCCTGCAGCAACAACTGCAAGACCTGCGCGATCAACTGTCGGAAGAGCCGCCGCTCAGCGAAGAAGAACGCGCCGAACTCTTTGTCCTGACCCAGGAGATCGAACTGCAACTGGCTCGCCAGGCCGCCGCCGCACCGGACGCCACCCTGATCGACGGAGTCAACCTGGCCGTGGAGCGCTTCGAAGTCAGCCATCCGACCCTGGCCGGCACCCTGCGCAATATCATGCAGAGCCTGGCCAATATGGGGATATAAAGCCCCCGGCGTTTACCTGTAATGCTGTTCAGTCAATAAAAATGCCGCTTTCCCCTTGCGAGGTAAGCGGCATTTTTTTGCGTCTAGAGCCATGGATGGGTGGGGCCGCCCAGGTGATAACCCATCCTACGGTCTACGCAAAACCCCAGTACTTAACCGGAGGTTTGCGTTACTGGCGCACCAGCCGGCGATTATCCGGCGTGATGGCCGTGCTGCTGCGATAGGGGTTGATATCCAGACCGCCACGGCGCACGTAGCGCGCATAGACTGTCAACTGCTCGGGCTGGAGCAGACGCTGCAGGTCGAGAAAGATCCGTTCCACGCACTGTTCGTGGAAATCCGCGTGCTGGCGGAAGCTCACCAGATAAGCCAACAGGCTGGCCTGATCCACAGCCGCACCACGGTACTCCACCACCAGGGTGCCCCAGTCCGGCTGACCGGTGACCGGGCAGTTGGATTTGAGCAGATGACTGTGCAGGCACTCCTCCACCACCCGCGCCGGGTCGCAGCGCAGTAGCTCGGGCATCGGCTGAGCGTAATTGCTGATGGTCACATCCAACTCGTCGATACAGGTGCCTGGCGCGGCCACCACGCCTTCGGCCGTCACCTCTGCCAGGCTGCGCAGGCGCACCCCAACCGGCTTGCCCGCCGCCGCCGAGAGATCCTTGACCAGCACCGCCAGCAACTCGGCGTTATCGGCGAACACGGTCTGATTTAGCGAGTTGAGATAGAGCTTGAACGACTTCGACTCGATGATATTCGGCGAGTCGGCGGGTATCGCGAACTCGCCCATGGCCACCACCGGTTTGCCCGAGGGCAGCAGCCAGGACAGCTCGAAGCAGTTCCAGAAATCCACCCCCTGGTACGGCAGACTCTCGGCACTCAGACCCAGCTCGGCCCACTTGGGGGCACGGGGAATGGGGAACAGCAGGGACGGCGTGTAGGTCGCGATATAGTCGCTGGATTTACCCAGGGGCGAATCTTCGGCAGCAGGGTGCATGGCAAAAACCTGATCAAATCGGATTAAAGAAGGTGCTGACGCCTCAGGCCAGTTCGGCCACAACGGCGGCCAGCGCCTGGACCGGATCGGCGGCCTGGCTGATCGGTCGGCCGATCACCAGGTAATCGGAGCCCACCGCCAGGGCCTGACGCGGCGTCAGGATGCGCCGCTGGTCGTCCTGGGCACTGCCGGCCGGACGAATCCCCGGGGTCACCAGTTGCAGCGCCGGGTGAGCGGCTTTCAGGGCCCGGGCTTCCTGAGCGGAGCAGACCAGGCCATCCATCCCGGCCTCGGCGGCCAGGCCGGCCAGACGCAGTACCTGGGCCTGTGGCTCGATATCCAGACCGATACCGGCCAGGTCCTCGCGCTCCATGCTGGTCAGCACGGTCACGCCGATCAGCAACGGCTTGGCCCCGCTCAACCGGTCCAGGGTCTCGCGGCAGGCCGCCATCATGCGCAGGCCGCCGGAGCAGTGCACATTGACCATCCACACGCCCATTTCCGCCGCCGCTTTGACCGCCATGGCGGTGGTATTGGGGATGTCGTGGAATTTCAGGTCGAGGAACACCTCGAAGCCCTGATCGGCCAGCGCGCCGACAATCTCCGGGCCGCAACGGGTGAACAGCTCCTTGCCGACCTTGACCCGGCACAGCGCGGGGTCGAGCTGGGCGGCCAGGGCCAGGGCGGCATCACGGGTCGGGAAATCCAGGGCAACAATGATCGGGGTCTGGCAGGCGGACATGGGCGGGCTCTCGGGCAAGACAAATTCGCCGCGCATTGTAGCGGAAGCCGTACACAATTGCCGGCCCGGCAATCTGCCCGTCTCAGGATAATTGCCCCCGCAGACGCGCAGCAGTGACACTGCTGCAGTCGAGCCGAACATCGCTCAAGCCCAGCCAGTCGGCCAGGGCGCGCAGATTGACGGCCAATGCCGCCAGCCCCTCCTCGTCCAGATCCGGCTCCTGCAGATGCAGAACATGCACCGCCAGACACTGACGGGTCCGCTCGGCGCGCAGATCCAGACGCGCTACCAGACGCTCGCGATGCAGAAAAGGCAGCACGTAATAGCCATACACCCGCTTGTGCTGCGGCGTGTAGATCTCCAGGCGGTAGCGGAAGTCGAACAGCCGTTCGGTACGCGCCCGCTCCCAGATCAGTGAGTCGAAGGGCGACAGCAAGGCGCTGGCCACGACCTTGCGCGGTATCGTCGGCGTGCCCCGACAATAGGCCGCTTGCGTCCAGCCCTGCACCTGCACCCGCTGCAGTTCTCCGGCTTCGAGCAACTCGGCAAGCCGCGCCTGGCTGTCGCGGGCCTGCAGGCGGTAGTAATCGCGCAGGTCCTTTTCCGTGGCCACCCCCAGCGCCCTGGCCGCCAGTAGGAGCAACTGGCGCTGGGCCTCGGCCTCGGGTATCTCGGCCGCAGCCAGCAGCCCGGCCGGCAAGACCCGCTCCGACAGGTCGTACAGACGCTCGAAACCGCGCCGCCCAGCCACCGTCACTTCGCCGGCGGCGAATAGCCATTCCAGCGCATGCTTTTCCGCACTCCAGCCCCACCAGCCGCTGCTGCCGGCCGCCGGTTTGCCTAGGCTGCCCGCGCCTAACGCCCCCTGCTCGGCGACCGCCTGCAATACCCGCCGAATCAATGGCTGCTGCTCGCGGCCGAAACGCGCCAGCTGCTTATAGATGCCCTCGCCATTGCGCGCTTGCCGCATGCGCCAGCGCAGCAGCGGATAGAACGACAACGGCAGTAACGAGGCTTCATGGCCCCAGTATTCGAACAAACCGCGACGACGCCCCTGACTCCAGGCCGCCTGCTCCAATAGCGTTCGATCGTAAGCACCCAGACGGGAGAACAGCGGCAGATAATGCGAACGCACCAGGGCATTGACCGAATCGATCTGCAGCGCACCCAGCCTGTCGATCTGTGCCAGCAACTGCCGAGCGCCGATCTCACCTGGCCGCTTGCAGCCGAAACCCTGGGCGCGCAGGGCTAGTCGGCGAGCTTGGGCGAGGGACAGGGAGTCGGTCATGGCGGTAATGGATTAAGAGTGATCGACTGCCAAGGCCTGAATGTCGGTGGGCAAAAAAGTCTGCCGGAAGCTGAAGGCCTGGGCAGTCGGTCCCTGCTCACGCAGCAACCGCAGGCGTGCGGCTGCCTCGTCGACGCTAGGTAGATGGCCGGCCGGGACCCACCACAGCACCATATGCGCCTCGCCCATGCGCGTGAACCATTCGTTACGGCGCTTGAGCATCTCGGCATGGGCGGACTTATAGACATAGTCCCTGAGCGCCTCGACATCGCGCCAGAGCGACAGATTGACCAGCACCTCCTCACCAAAGGGGCGGATGGCGGTGGCATCCCCCGCCTCGTCCTGCAGCCGCCAGACAAACCCGGGTGCCGCTTCGGCCAGGGCATTGATCCGCTCCAGATTGGCGACGAAATCCGCCATGCCCGGCGATTCCAGTGGTTGCAGCATGCTGGCGATATTCAGTTGCGCGAGTTGGTAAGCGATCATGCGGTTTTCCTTGTCGGGTGGACTCATCGTATAGATCAAGGCAGCACCAGCCGCCAGGTTTTCAGGCGCTTGCCGAGCCAGACATGATTGCTGACCAGGCCAATGCCCAGCAGCACCAGTACGGCACCGACAACGAAGTTCAGGCTCAGGGGCTCATCGAGAATCAGCACGCCGAAGCTCACCCCGAACAGCGGAGTCATAAAGGAGAACACCGCCATATTCGACGCCAGGTAACGCCGCAGCAGCCAGAACCAGGCGAGGTAACTGAGAAAGGACACCACCACGCCCTGCAGCAGCACGCTGGCGACACTGATCGCTGTCCAGCGGATCGGCCCGAGCTGATCGGTCGCCGCCGCATAGCCCAGCAACAGCACGAAGGAAACCCCCAGCTGGTAGAACAGCGTCAGAGTCGGCGGCGCTTCCGACAGGCGCGAGCCGCGCACCACCACGGTGGTCGCCCCCCAGGCCATGCCGGCCAGCAACCCCAGGGCATCGCCCAGCAGCATCCGCCGGTCCAGCGCCGTCCAGTCCATGCCCGCACCGAAGGCCACCGCGATACCGGCGAAACACAGGCCGATACCCAGCCATTGCAGCGCACGCAGACGCTCGCTCGGCAGCAGAAAATGCAGGCCCAGGGCGGAAAATATTGGCGCGGTGTAGAGAAACACCGCCATATGCGAGGCCGAGGTGTACTGCAGCCCCTGGGCGATAAAGAAGAACTCCAGACCGAACAGCACGCCGGCGAGCACACCGCCGCCCCAGGTAGAGCCCAGCCAGCCCTGCCAGCCGCGCTGCCAGAGCATCAACGCGCCAACCAGTAGCGCGGCGATGCCCGAGCGCAGCGCCACCTGCATCAGCGGCGCGATATCCGCCGCCGCCAGTTTGATCGCCACCTGCTGCAAGCCCCAGATGGCGCACAACAACAGCATCAGTTGAAACAGAAATACATCGGCATTCTTGCGCGTACCACTCATGCGCTCACCCGGCTTGCACCTGGCATACAAACTCCCTCAATCAAACGTTCAGCGTGACAGCGGATCATCCCAGAATGGCCGTTCGACTTCCTGCATTACATCGCCCCGACTCAAACCTAGATCCTTGAGTGCGGTCTCATCCAGCGCCGCTAACTGCCGACGCTGTTCGGCCAGCTGATACCAGCGCTTGAGCTGCCGTCCAAACTTTCTGGCCCATGCGCCCAGGCTCGGATACCGGGGCAAGACTGTTGCGAGTACATAACCTTTCTGACCTTTCATCTCGTCGCCCTCCTGTGGGGTTGGCGACAGTCTCGCGCTGGACTTATGATCAATCCAACGAATGTTTCTTATGCACACCATCTCTGAGATTGATGAATGGCCAACTACCCGAGCATCGACAGCGAACTGCTGCGCACCTTTGTCGCCATTGCCGACAATGGCGGCTTTACCCGAGCCGCGGAGATGGTCAACCGCACCCAATCGGCGGTCAGCATGCAGATGAAACGCCTGGAAGAGGACGTCATCCAGCGCCCGCTGTTTCAGCGCGACGGCCGCCAGCTCAGCCTGACTGCCGAAGGCCAGGTGCTACTCGGCTACGCCCGGCGCATCCTCAAGCTGCATGGCGAGGTGATGAACACCATGCGCGAGCCGCACATGGTCGGCTCGGTGCGCATCGGCACCCCGGATGATTACGTGATGCGCTTTATGCCCGGCATCCTCTCACGCTTCGCCCAGGCCTACCCACTGGTGCAGGTGGAGCTGCACTGCGAGCCGTCGTACAACCTGTTGCAACGCCAGGATCTGGATTTGACCATCGTCACCCGCGAGCCGGGTACCGAAATCGGTCAGCTCCTGCGCCAGGAGCGCATCGTCTGGGCCGAAGCCCAGGGCTTCTGCCTCCACGAACAGGAACCGCTGCCGCTGGCGATGTTCAATGCCCAGTGCTTCTGCCGCTCCTGGGCCTGCAATGCGCTCGATGCCATGGAGCGCCAATACCGCCTCGCCTATACCAGCCCCAGCCTCTCGGCGATCATGGCGGTGGTCAGCGCCGGCCTGGCGATCACCGCGCAACTGCAGAGCCTGATCACTCCCGACCTGCGCATCATCGGTGAAGCCGAAGGTCTGCCAGCCATGCCCTCGGCCAGCATCGTGCTGCTGCGCAATGCCAACACCCGGTCGCCGGTGACCGAAACCCTGGCCGAGCACATAGTCGAAGGCTTCAGGCTTTAAGCCCCAGGAGCAGCGCACAGAGCAGCAGGAAGGCGCTAAACAGGCCGCGCAGCACCTGCTCCGGCAAGGCATGCGCGAGCTTGACCCCCCAGCTGATGCTGAACAACCCGCCCAGCGCCAGCGGCAACCCCAGCAGCCAGTCGACATGACCATGCAACGCATAGGTGGCCAGGGTCACCCCGGTGCTGGGTGCCGCCAGTGCCAGGGACAAGCCCTGGGCCACCACCTGGGTGGTGCCGAACAAACTGGTCAATACCGGCGTGGCCAATACCGCGCCACCCACCCCGAACAAGCCGCCAAGTAACCCCGCGCCGCTGCCCAGGACGCCTAGCCAGGGCCATGGATAGCGCAACTGCGCCAGGGCTGGAGCCGGCCGCCAGTACAGACGCGACAGGTTGTACAGCGCCAGTGCCAGGAGGAAGACGACAAAGCCGATGCGCATGCGCTCGGCTTCCAGGGTCACCGCCCAGCTGGCCCCGAGCAGGGCGAAGAGCAGGCTGCTCAGCGCCAGCGCCAGGGCGTGGCGCGGGTCGATACGGTTGCGCTGGTGATAGCGCCACAACGCCAACAGCACATTGGGCACCACCATCACCAGCGCGGTGCCCTGGGCCAGCTGCTGGTCCAGGTCGAACAGCACGCCCAGAGCCGGAATCGCAATCAGCCCGCCACCAATACCGAACAGCCCGCCCAGGGTGCCAAGGGCAAGCCCGAGAAAAAGGTTCAGGGCAAAGTCGAGCAGGTTCATCGGGGCGTTCCAGAAAAGGTGCCACTAGCCTAATCACTGGCCACTGGCAGGGAAACGCACAGCCACGCACAATGGCTATGCATTATCCGCATAACAGAGCACTCGAATGAACCCCGATACCCTGACCGATCAGCTCAGCCTGTTTCTCGATGTACTGGAAACCGGCAGCTTTTCCGCCGCCGCCCGCCGCCACCCCCTGACGCCCTCGGCCGTGGCGCGGCGCATAGATGCCCTGGAGCGCTCCCTGGGTAGCAGTCTGTTCAGTCGCAGCACCCATGCGGTACGGGCCACCCCGGCTGGGCTAGCCTTTGCCGAACGCGCGCGACGCATTCTCGCCGAACTGCACCTGGCCCGCGCCGAAGCCGTGTCGCTGAGCAGCGCCCCCGAGGGCCTGATCCGCATCGACGCCCCCACCCCCTTCGGCCGCCGCCATCTGGCCCCGGCGATTGCCGAATTTCTGCTCGCCTACCCAGGCCTGGATGTGCAGTTGCGCCTGATCGACAGCTTCATCGACCTGCATGGTGCGCACCTGGGCGAGGTCGATCTGGTGCTGCGTATCGGCCCGCTGGCCGACACCCGCCTGGTCGCCACCGCGTTGTCGCCCATGGTGCGGATCGTCTGCGCCAGCCCGGACTATCTGGCGCAGCATGGCGTGCCGCGCACCCCCGGCGAACTGCTGGAACATCACGGCCTCGACTGGGACGGCCTGGCACCGCCCTATGCCTGGCGCTTCGAGTTGGACGGCAAGCTGCAACTGTGCCGGCCAAAGCGCCTGCGCATGACCGCCAACAACGCCGAGGCCCTGCTGTTCAGCGCCCTCGCCGGCCTGGGCATCGCCCACCTGCCCACCTGGCTGATCAGCGACTACCTGCTGCGCGGCGAGTTGCTGCCCTTGTTCTGCGAGAACGGCCTGCCCGCCCCCGAACCCAGCGGCATCTACGCCCTGCGCCTGGAACGGGAAACCGACTCGCGCAGCCGCCTGCTGCTGGAGTTTCTGAAGAATCGCTTCGGCCCGGTCGCGCCCTGGGATCTGGCGTTGCAGAGCGGCTTGCAACGCAGTTAAAGAGCAGAAACTGCAGGCAGAAAAAATGATCGGGAATCATTTTTAGCGTCGCGCAGCGACGACCCGAAGGGTGGCCGCCATGGATGGCAGGCCATAAAAAAGCCCGGCGCTAAGGCCGGGCTCTTTCTTCTCGCGAGGGCTGCCGATCTTAGACCGGTGCCTTGGCGCGGGATTTGTACTCGCCGGTACGGGTATCGATTTCGATCCAGTCGTCGATGTTGCAGAAATCCGCAACCTTGACTTCGGTACCGTTGCTCAGCTTGGCTGGTTTCATCACTTTGCCGGAGGTGTCGCCGCGAGCGGAACCTTCGGTGTAGGTGATCTGGCGAACGATGGTGGTCGGCAGGTCAACCGAAACCACTTTGCCTTCGAAGAACACGGCTTCGCAGACGTCGGTCATGCCATCGACGATGTACGGCATTACGCTTTCCAGGTCGTCCTTGTTCAGCTCGTACTGGTTGAACTCTTCGTCCATAAAGACGTAGTTCGGCTCGCTGTAGTACGAGTAAGTCACGCTTACGCGGTCGAGGATAACCGGTTCAAGCTTGTCATCAGCCTTGTACACGGTTTCAGTCGAGGAGCCGCTCAGCAGGTTCTTCAACTTCATTTTAACGATGGCGCTGTTACGACCGGACTTGGTGAATTCGGCCTTCTGGATCAGCCAAGGTTGGCCGTCGATCAGGGCCACACTGTTGGGCTTCATTTCTTGTGCGGTTTTCATACGAATATCCGGGTTTGGATGGAGTTACAGAATTCTAGGCCGCGTATCATAGCCAATTTAGGTAAAACTGCACCAGCGCCGCGGCAAGATCGGCCTGCGAGGCGCGTTGCAGACACCAGTGTTCGGCATGCTCGACCAGTTCCGGCCAGCTTTTGAGCAGCGCCTGCCAGTCGTCGGCCAGTTCCTCGCCGCCGTTCCAGGCGCGCCAGAAACCACTCAGCGCCTCGCCCGCAGCAGGCGACAAGCCCTCTTTATACAGCGCCAGAAAGGCCTCGAGCTTTTCCAGGTGCGCAGCGTCCTCCTGCCAATAGATATGCCACAGCAGTGGCCGCCCCGCCCATTGCGCCCGCACGAAGGAATCCTCGCCGCGTACCGCATTCAGATCGCAGCACCAGAGCAGGCGGTCGTACTGCTCCTGACGGATAAACGGCAGTACCTGAACCTGCAACTGGCCGCGCTGCAGCAGCGTGCCGATCGGCAAGGACACGCCGCCGAGCCAGGCCTGCAGATCGCTGAGGATACGCCCCTCCGGCACCAGCAACTGGCTGGGTTGGCTGTCGCTGGCCAAGGCATCCAGCCAGCCGGCCAGCGCCCTGTTCTCGTAAG
Organism: Pseudomonas sp. EA_105y_Pfl2_R69; assembly: GCF_963970915.1. Classification (NCBI taxonomy): domain Bacteria; kingdom Pseudomonadati; phylum Pseudomonadota; class Gammaproteobacteria; order Pseudomonadales; family Pseudomonadaceae; genus Pseudomonas; species Pseudomonas sp. EA_105y_Pfl2_R69. Next base: position 43,987 of record NZ_CAXAOO010000011.1, on the reverse strand, counting down.
CAAATAGGGAAATCCGCCGCGCGCCCGGCAGAGGCTTAACGCCAATGCTGCGTAAAAAAGCCTCCTGCGCCGCTGGATCGGCCTGAAAGGCCTGGCGCTGCGCCAGCAACTCGCGCTCGCGCAGCAACCCGCCACTGCCTGGGGTAAAGCCTGGAAAGAAGAAGAACTTGGGCAGGCCATTGGATTGCAGCGACGGCAGCCCGTGACACCCCTCGACCCAGTCTTCGGCACTGAGGTACTCCAGGTTCAGCCACAACACCTTGTTCGGCCGCGCCGCCATGGCCGCGACATAAGCTTCGGGCAACTCGCAGGCGAAGGCCTCGATCACCACATCGGCAGGTTCAACCGGCTGCCAGGGCACAGGCCACTGACGGATCTCGACCCCTTCCCGCCTCTGCTGCGCCGCCTGCCGATCGGCTTCGGGACATAGACGGACAAAAGCACCGAGGTCATCCACCCACAGGCGCACTGCCAGATCATGCTCGGCAACCAACTGCCGGGCCAGACGCCAGGTCACCCCAATGTCGCCGTAGTTGTCGACCACGCTACAGAAAATATCCCAGCTCGCCTTCATGCACCGCCCCATCAATAGGCGCGCAGTTTACCAAGACTCACGCAGCCGCCGCTCACTCCAGCACGCTGGCGTCCAGTTGCTGGCGAAACAAGGCCGAATCCCGCGCCAGCGCGACGCCCTGCCAACTACGCTGCACCAGTGCGGCATGACGCTGGTAAAAGGCTTGCGAATAGACCAGGTAATAATGCTTTTCCTGCAGCGCCGGCTCGACACGCTCCAGCGCCACATGGAATTCCAGATTATGCCGCAGCCAGTAGTCGCCCTCCTGCCCAAGCAGCACCACGGCCGCGAGCCGCCCCTTGAGCAATTTGTGCAGATTGGCTTCGGCGCTGCTGGCCCCGCTGTCGATGGTCGCGCCATGGCGCTCCAGCAACTCGATCACCGAGTACCCCAGCTGCACGCCGATCGGGCCCTGCAGGTTGACAAAGCCATTGTCCGTCCAGCGCACCGCATGGCCCTTGCGCCGGTACAGCACATAGCTTTCGCTGCGCATGCGCAGGGCCGCCTGGGGTTGCTGCTGGAGCAGCGGATAGATGGCAAAGGCTCCCCGCTCTTCGGAATAGCTCACGCCCATGGCCGCATCCACCCGACCACGCTGCAGGCTCAGCAAACAGCGCTTCCAAGGCAGCGCGACAAATTCGAAGCGCACATTCAGCGGTGCCTGCAGTTGACGCACCAACTCGAAGTCCAGCCCCTGCTGCCCCTCCAGACGTCAGGGCCGCAGTGGCTCGCGGTCATGGCAGACGCGAATGGCCAGCGGCTCGGCATGGGCCAGCGGCAGCAATACGAGCAACAGCGCAGGCAGCAGTCTTTTCATCTAAGCGTCTAGCCAAGAGAGAGGTGCTACCAGTCTAGGCCTTATGGCCCGGTAAAATACCGGCCCAGATCAACGCAGGTAGAGGAAACCACGCCGCGGCTCGAACGCAGGAATGCGGCGAGCAAACGCCAGAAAGCAAAAGGCCCCGACAACTTGTTAGTTATCAGGGCCTTAACTGAATCTATATGGCGGTGAAGGAGAGATTCGAACTCTCGATACGATTTCTCGTATACACACTTTCCAGGCGTGCTCCTTAAGCCACTCGGACACTTCACCGGGTATCGACATTCATTGCTGTCTGTCGAGGCGCGCTAATCTAGCCGAACAGCCCGCCAAAGGCAAAAGTTTTTTTCAGAATTTTCATGCGCTTATGCCCGATGCTCGGTATCGGACGGTGTGTCCTGCTCGGCCAGCGGAAAGGACTGGCGGCCGAACAGGAGAAAACCCAGGGAAATAAACAGGCTGAAGGCAAACACGCCCAGGGTGCCCAGTGGGGTCTGGCTGCTGCTGTGGGTGGCGAGCAGCAGCAGACCGAGCAACAAGGCCATGGCCAGCACGGCGCGCCATATAGATTGTACGGAGGTTGATCTGGGCATTGGCTTCTCCACGGTCGGACGCGGACCATGAGCCAGCCGCGCGCCTGCAGCCAATTGCCGCTATTGATCGGCCCGATAGACAGCGGCCTCGACGCTACGAACCGTCAGCGGCGCTGACTCACCAGTCAGCCATGGCGCTTTACCTGGCCAGTGCGGATGAGTAACGTCTGCTCCACTTCAGTCCAAGGAACCCGACCATGAGCGACCTGATCAGCTACCAATTCGAAGATGGCATCGCCACCCTGACCCTGTGCAACGGCAAGGTAAATGCCATTTCCCCGGACGTGATCACCGCCTTCAATGCGGCTCTGGATCGCGCCGAACAGGACAAGGCCATCGTCATCATCACCGGCCAGCCGGGCATTCTCTCCGGTGGCTACGACCTCAAGGTGATGACCTCGGGCCCGCAGAACGCGATCAACCTGGTGGCCGCCGGTTCGACCCTGGCACGCCGCATGCTCGCCCACCCCTTCCCGATCATCGTCGCCTGCCCAGGCCATGCGGTGGCCAAGGGGGCCTTTATCCTGCTGTCGTCCGACTACCGCATCGGCGTCGAGGGTGCCTTCAGCATCGGCCTCAACGAAGTACAGATCGGCATGACCATGCACCACGCCGGCATCGAACTGGCCCGTGACCGCCTGCGCAAGTCGGCCTTCCACCGCTCGGTGATCAATGGCGAGATGTTCGATCCGCAAAGCGCAGTAGATGCCGGCTTCCTCGACAAGGTGGTGCCGGCCGAACAGCTGCAGGCAACCGCCCAGGCCGTCGCCCAGCAGATGAAGAAGATCAATATGACCGCGCACAAGAACACCAAGCTGAAAGTGCGCAAAGCCCTGCTCGAAGCCCTCGATCTGGCCGTCGAACTGGATAAGCAGCAGCTGATCTGATTCCGCACCGCCCGTACAGAGCCCGGCCTTGAGCGCCGGGCTTTTTTATTGCGGTCGGGAGCGGGGCGGCGCAAGCCCTTCTGCCGACCTGCTCGCGCACGATAAGCGCCGATGGCGACAGAAAGCAGTGCGTTTGCAGCAATTGCCGAAAACAGTGCACGCCCGTACACTGCGCGCCTTTTTCTTATGACGGACGTACCAAATGCTTTTTCTATTGCGCATGCTGGCGATGGCCGTGCACTTTATCCTCGCCGGCATCCTCGGTCTGCTGCTGGGCATCTGTCGGCCGTTCAATCCGGATAACAGCCGGCTCTGCGCACGTCTGTACAGCCTGCCGGCGCGGTGGCTGCTGCGCCTGCGCCTGCAAACCGAGGTCGGCTCGCTGTTCGAGCAACGCGAGCCCTGCGTGATAGTGGCCAACCACCAGTCCAACTACGACCTCTATGTGCTGGGTGCCGTGGTGCCCAGACGCACCGTCAGCATCGGCAAGAAAAGCCTGAAGTGGGTGCCCTTCTTCGGCCAACTCTACTGGCTGGCCGGCAACGTGCTGCTCGACCGCGGCAATGCCATGCGCGCCAGGCAGGCCATGCTCACCACCACCGAGACCCTCAAGCACAAGGACACCTCGATCTGGGTGTTCCCCGAAGGCACCCGCAACCTGGGCGATGGCCTGCTGCCGTTCAAGAAAGGGGCCTTCCAGATGGCGATTGCCGCCGGCGTGCCGATCATCCCGGTGTGCGCCAGCACCTACGTCAAGCATATGCGCCTCAACCGCTGGAACAGCGGCGAGATCATGATCCGCTCGCTGCCGGCCATTCCCACCGCGGGCCTGAGCCTGGATGATCTACCGCAGCTACTCGACAACTGCCGCAGCCAGATGCAGCAGTGCATCGAAGCCATGGACCGGCAACTGAGCGGCAGCTGACCCCACCCCAGCGAGCAAAAAGCCCGGATAACCGGGCTTTTTTGCGTTTACAGGCCGGCTTAACCGTTCAGGCCGGCACGGCCGTGGGCCACGAAGCGCATCATCCACTCGGCCACGGTATGCCCCTGGTGGTCATGCTCCAGGCTGGCCACCCCCCTGGAGTAGGCCGGCTCGCCGATGTGCTGTTGACGCATGTCGAGCAGTGCCCGTGAATAGTCGTGGACGAACTCCGGATGCCCCTGGAAGCACAGCACCTGATCGTCGATGCAGTAGGACGCGATCGGACAGAAATCGCTGCTGGCCAGTAGCGTGGCGTTGTCCGGCAAGCGGGTGACCTGGTCCTGGTGGCTGATCAGCAGGGTCAGCTCTTCCAGGTCGGGGCTCATCCAGGCCGGCCTGTGCTCCATGCGATAGCGGTGAATGCCCACCCCCCAGCCCTGCTCCGCACGCTCGGCCTTGCCGCCCAGCAGCAGCGCCAACAGCTGATGGCCGAAGCAGATGCCCAGCAGCTTGTCGCCTCGGGCATAACGCTCCAGCAGGTAGGTTTTCAGGGTAGCGATCCAGGGGTCGGTACCGAAAGAATCGGCCTTGCTGCCCGTCACCAGGTAGGCATCGTACTGCTCGCTATCGGGCGGATAGTGACCATCCACCACGTTGTATACCTTGAACTCGGCCGCTATCGGCTGGCGGGCAAACAGCTGCTCGAACATACGGCCATAACTGTCGTATTGGTCGACCAACTCAGGGCGAAGAACATCGGTTTCCAGGATGCAGATCTGCAGCGGCATATGGGCGGTTACCTAGGGCGCAGGAGGGTTGTTATTTCAGCCCGCAAGCGTGCCTGCTGACAGGCTGCAAGGCAATAGCCGTGGGTCAAACCCGAGCAATTTCCCGCGCTCCATCAGCGCCCTCGATAGTCACCATAAGCACCATTCACTTCTGTCGATAGCGGCACACGCCGATGATCTGGCCATCGGGCACTGCGCCCCACCAACCAGAGGACATCAGCATGACCAGCTTCTCCGCCATCGCCAGCCTGCTTGCCGCATCGGCCTTCAACAGCACCCACAGCGCCAGCAACCAGCGCCAAGCCGCGAAAGTGCAAGCCGCACAACTCAAGGCTGAGCAGAACGCCGCCAAATAACCGCGCCCCGAAATCAGGAGACCGCCATGAGCATCGCCCAATCGCTGAGCAACCAGAACGTCTATGGCGTGACCTACGCCACCGTCGACGACAGTGGTATCCACTTCGAGTCCGAGCTGGCCATTCAGTCGGTCGATGGCAAGTTGACCACCCTGAAAATGCCGACCCGACTGAGCGAGCGCCAGGCCATCAGCCAACTGCTGAACACTTGCAAGTCCTGACCCTCTGGTCCTCCCAGAGGCGCTTTCAATTTCAGGCTGTCACGGCTCACCCAGCAAACGCTGATTGGATTTGGCGCATTGCGCCTGCTCACGCGCGCTGTCGCTCAGGTCCCCCAGCAGCCCGGTGCAGACAGCCAGGCTGCTGGTTTTACGCAGGCGCAAATGCGCCCCGGCATCGACCGTTATCAGGTAGGCGTGATCGTAGCGGTCCTTGTCATACCAGGCATCGATCAGCTGAGCGCTGAGCACGCAGCGATACTGCCGCTGTACGGTAAAGCCCTGCATGCGATCGCGCATAAAAACATGGTGGTAACGCGCCCAGTCCCGCTCGCGTATGCCCTGCAGCCGCGCCGCCTCGCAATCGGCCAGGGTGGTGATATCGGGCTCGTGGAGAAACACGCTCTGGGCCAGGTTGGAACCGCCAAGATTGGCCGTCGCCAGTAGATACACCCGATCCTCGGCCGCCTGCGCCATACCGGCCAGTGCCGCCAACAACACAATAGCTGCGCGTAGCATGTCCATCTCCCTGAAAAGCACGCAGCCTAAACAAGCAGGCCGATAATGGCCATGGGCCATAGATAAAAAACGCTACTGAGCCACAAGACTGCTCGATTGAGGAGCAAGACAGCGACGCCAGCGCGTCATGTCCGCGCTGAAACAAAAATGCCGTTCGCCTGGGAAAGCGAACGGCATCGAGTACCCAGCGGACGGTTAGAACGTCTGGTTCTTCGCTGCCTTCTCCAGCAACAACGCCGGCGGCAGGAAGCGCTCGCCGTACTGCTCGGCCAGGTACTGGGCGCGGGCGACGAAGTCCTGCACGCCATACTGGTTGATAAACTGCAGCGCCCCGCCGGTCCAGGCGGCAAAGCCGATGCCCATGATCGAGCCGATATTGGCGTCGGCCACCGACGTCAGCACGCCCTCTTCCACGCAGCGCACGGTTTCGATGGCCTGGATAAACAGGATGCGATCGCGCACATCGATCTGCGAAATCTGCGCATCCGCCTTCTCGAAACGCGCCTTCAACTCCGGCCACAGATGCTTCTTGCCGCCCGCCGGAGCGCCGGCCGCCGGGTATTCGTAGAAGCCCGCACCCGCCGCTTTGCCTGGGCGTTTGTACTCATTGAGCATCATGTCGATCACCGCAAAGGCCGGATGCGCGGGGATCTGCTTGCCTTCGGCGGCCAGGTCCTTGATGGTCTGCTGGCGGATATGGTTCATCAGGCTCATCGACACTTCGTCGCTGATCGCCAACGGGCCGACCGGCATGCCGGCCTTGCGCGCTTCGTTTTCGATCATCGCCGCGCTCACGCCTTCGCCCAGCATGGCCAGGCCTTCGTTGGTGAAGGTGCCGAACACCCGCGAGGTGAAGAAGCCGCGGCTGTCGTTGACCACGATCGGGGTCTTCTTGATCTGCATCACGTAGTCGAAGCCGCGCGCCAGGGTCTCGTCGCTGGTGTGCTCGCCCTTGATGATTTCCACCAGCGGCATCTTGTCCACCGGGCTGAAGAAATGCAGGCCGATAAACTTGTCCTGCTTCTGCACTGCCGCAGCCAGGCCGGTAATCGGCAAGGTCGAGGTGTTGGAGGCAATTACCGCGTCGCTCAGAGCCGCACGTTCGGCAGCCGCAGTGACATTGGCCTTGAGGTCGCGATCCTCGAACACCGCTTCGATAATCAGGTCGCAGCCTTCGAAATCGGCATCGCTGACGGTTGGCTTGATCCGCGCCAGGATGCCATCGCGCTTCTCGACGCTCATCTGGCCACGGCCGACCTTCTTCTCCAGCAGCTTGGCCGAGTAATCCTTGCCCTTCTCTGCGGCCTCGATGGAGATGTCCTTGAGCACCACCTCGATACCGGCCACCGCCGACACATAGGCAATGCCGGCACCCATCATGCCGGCCCCGAGCACGCCGACCTTCTTGGTCACATAGGGCTCGAAACCTTGCGGGCGGGAGCCGCCGGCGTTGATTTCATTGAGCTGGAACCAGAAGGTGCCAATCATGTTCTTCGCCACCTGGCCGCAGGTCAGCTCGGTGAAGTAGCGCGCCTCGATGATCTGCGCGGTGTCGAAGTCGACCTGAGCACCCTCGACGGCGGCGCACATGATCTTCTCCGGTGCCGGGAAGCAGCCCTTGGTCTTGTCGCGCAATACGCTCGGGGCGATGGCCAGCATCTGCGCGACGTTGGGGCTGGACGGCGTGCCGCCCGGGATCTTGTAGCCGGCCACATCCCAAGGTTGTTTGGGCGCGGGGTTGGCGACAATCCAGGCGCGGGCCTTGGCCAGCAGGTCGTCGCTGTTGCTGGCCAGTTCGTGGATCAGACCGGCCTTGAGCGCGGCATCCGGACGAACCTTCTTGCCTTCGGCCAGATACGGCAGGGCCTTTTCCAGGCCGAGCAGGCGCACCATGCGCACCACCCCGCCGCCGCCCGGCAACAGGCCGAGGGTCACTTCCGGCAGGCCGAGCTGGATACTGGAACTGTCCAGGGCGATACGGTGATGACAGGCCAGGGCAATTTCCCAGCCGCCGCCCAGGGCCGCACCATTGATGGCGGCCACCACCGGCTTGCCGAGGCATTCCAAGCGGCGCAGTTGGCCCTTGATATTGAGGATCATCTGGTAGAAAGCCGGTGCGTCGGCCTTGGTCACCTTGATCAGCTCATTGAGGTCGCCGCCGGCGAAGAAGGTCTTCTTCGCCGAGGTCACAATCACCCCAGCAATGCTGTCTTTCTCAGCTTCCAGACGGGCAACGGTAGCGCCCATAGCTTCGCGGTATACCGCGTTCATGGTGTTGGCACTCTGGCCGGGCATGTCCATGGTCAGAACGACGATATTGTCCTGGCCTTTTTCGTAACGGATGGCGTCAGTCATTTCTATTCACTTCCCAAATGTCGGGGGAGCGCTTCAGGGGCGTCACGAGCGAAGGTCAGGCAAGGCGGAAACCATTCGGAAAGCGGAGTTTGCTGGTGCAAATGAGCATTTCCGGAGGATTTCCAACGCAGCATGGCCGAGCGCAGTAGCCCGTGATAGCTCCTTAAATACGTTCGATGATGGTGGCTATACCCATGCCGCCGCCTACGCAGAGGGTGGCCAGGCCGTAGCGCAACTGACGCTTCTCCAGCTCGTCGAGCAGGGTGCCGAGGATCGCGCAGCCGGTCGCGCCCAGCGGGTGGCCCATGGCGATGGAGCCGCCGTTGACGTTGACCTTGTCCTCGGCAACGCCCATGTCCTTCATAAACTTCATCACCACCGAGGCGAACGCCTCGTTGACCTCGAACAGGTCGATGTCGTCGACGTCCAGTCCGGCCTTGGCCAGCGCCTTGCGCGTGGCGGGTGCCGGGCCGGTGAGCATGATGGTCGGGTCGGTGCTGGTCACGGCGGTGGCGACGATGCGCGCGCGCGGCTTCAAGCCCAGCTCCTTGCCCTTGGCAGCGCTGCCGATCAACATCAGGGCCGAACCATCGACGATGCCGGAGCTGTTGCCCGGGGTGTGCACGTGGTTGATCTGCTCGACGTGGCTGTAGACCCGCAGCGCGGTGCTGTCGAAGCCCATCTGGCCCATCATCTCGAAGCTCGGCTTGAGCTTGCCCAGGCCCTCGAGGGTGGACTCACCGCGGATAAATTCGTCGTGGTCGAGTAGCACGATGCCGTTCTGATCCGCCACGGGAATCAGCGATTTGCTGAACGAGCCGTCCTTGCTGGCGCGGGCGGCCTTCTGCTGCGAGCGCAGGGCGAAGCTGTCGACGTCGTTACGACTGAAGCCCTCCAGGGTGGCGATCAGGTCCGCGCCGATGCCCTGCGGGGTGAAATGGGTATGCATATTGGTCGCCGGGTCCATCACCCAGGCACCGCCGTCGGAGCCCATGGGAATGCGCGACATCGACTCGACGCCGCCGACCACCACCAGGTCCTCGAAACCGGAGCGCACCTTCATCGCGCCGAGGTTCACCGCTTCCAGCCCCGAGGCGCAGAAACGGTTGAGCTGCACACCCGACACACTGACATCCCAATCGGCAACCATGGCCGCGGTCTTGGCGATGTCCGCGCCTTGATCACCCACTGGCGTCACGCAGCCGAGCACGATGTCGTCGACCTGGCTGGTGTCCAGGTTATTGCGCGCTTGCAGCGCCTTAAGCAGGCCGGCGATCAGATCGACAGGCTTGACGCTGTACAGCGCCCCGTCCTTCTTGCCCTTGCCGCGGGGCGTGCGCACCGCATCGAAAATAAATGCTTCGGTCATGGCTTCCTCAGACCTCCAATGGAGGGTGGCTGGCGGCACATATCGATCGATTGCGCCTGTTGTTGAGCTGGCTACACCATACGCCCTGACTTTGCAGGCTCAATGACCGAAATGCTCAGGGCTATTGACCGCTCAGCTCAGACGAACGGTCAATAGCCCTGCCGTGCCCGTGCATGCCGTCTAGCTCAAGGGTCCACCGCGCTCGGCAGGGCCTGCGTCATAACCTGTGGGAACAAACCTGAGAGCCCTAGCAATCAACACGTCTATAGCCCCAGGCCGAGTACCCCTACAGTTGATTCAGGCACTGGTATGACCACATGCCTGAGCAGGTGCCGCCGCCGGGTTTTGCCGGGGCGGCTTGATCCACCAACGGCGTGACGCCGCGGCCCGCAGGCAGTGACAGCGAGCAGGGAATGCCACACCAAGAACAACAACAAGGTCAGTCGCCATGTTCAATCAAGCCAAGATTCGCCAGGCCAGCGTGATCGTATTTGCCACCACCCTGATTCTGATTCTTCCCAACCTGACCCGCCTGGTCAGCTAACGTCCCTCGTCCTGCTGCCGGGGTCGCTGCGTTGCAGCAGCCCCCGGCGGCAGGCTTCGCTATGCCCTGCCCGCCCCTGAACCCGCCCCTGCAGCACGGCCAGCCCCTGTGCTAGGGTGACGCCATTGTTGGTTCGGGAGGCCCTCATGCGCTTACTGCTTACCGCCCTTGGCCTGGTCGCCGGCCTGCTGCTGTCGGCCTGCGAAGCCGAACGACCCGCCGTGATCGACGCGCTGCAATCGCCCGCTCACCTGTTGATCGATGTGCGCACCGCCGAGGAGTTCGCCGCCGGTGCCCTGCCCGGGGCCCGGCGCATCGGCCACGAGGAGATAGCCGCGCAGATCGCCAGCCTGGCCCCCGACCTGGACACCTCCATCGTGCTCTATTGCCGCAGCGGCCGCCGCTCGGCGCTGGCCGAAGCCAGCCTGCGCGCCCTGGGCTACCGCAACCTGATCAATGCCGGTGGTTATGGCGAACTGAAACTGGCCCTGGAGAATCACCCTTGAATACCCGCCCATTACTGATCGGCCTGCTGGCCCTGCTGCTGGGCGGCCCCCTTCAGGCCGCAGAACTGCTCCTCGATATAGGGGCCGAGAGCCAGCACTGGAGCAGCGCCGAACTGCTCAAGCATCCGCTGACGCAACAGATCGACATCGACCAGGACGTCAGCTACCAAGGCCCCATGAGCTACCGCGCCGTGCCGCTGGCGGCGCTGCTCGAGGGCGTGCAGGCCGATGAACACCTGCAACTGGTGGCCCGCGACGGTTTTGCCGCCGAACTGCCGGCCGCTCTGGTGCTCACCCCGGGCGGCAGCCAGGCCTGGCTGGCCATCGAGGACCCGAACCAGCCCTGGCCCGTCCTTGGCGTCGACAAACCCAGTGCCGGCCCCTTCTACCTGGTCTGGCAAAACCCCGCCGCCAGCCAGATCAGCCCGGAACAATGGCCCTTCCAGGTGGTGGCCATTCGCAAACTGGCCCCGGTGGCGCAACGCTTCCCGCAACTGCTACCGGCCGCCGATGCCAGCGCCGCAGTGCAGGCCGGCCTGCTCCAGTACCAGAAGCACTGCATGGCCTGCCACCGCCTCAACGGCGCGGGAGACTCACAGTTCGGCCCCGACCTGAATGTGCCGCATAACCCGACCGAGTATTTCAGCGGCGACTTCCTCGGCCGCTATATCCGCGACCCGCAAAGCCTGCGGCACTGGCCGCAGGGCAAGATGCCGGGGTTCTCGCTCGAGGCAATGAATGAGCAGGAGCTGGCGGAGTTGATTGAGTATCTGGGGCATATGGCGGGGCGCAAGGCCGTGCCTTGAAGGCTGGCGCGGCCAACCCGCGGATAGCTCGGAGACTCGCAGGCCATAGGCTGGGTTGAGCAGCGCGATACCCCAAATCGCCTTGGTGGAAAACGCTTCACGGTTTTCCACCCGGCTGATAGGCCGTTGTTTTTGGCTATGTCCCACTGACCTGTTGCAAGCAGCTTGCATAGGGTGGGTTAGCCGCATGCCGCGATTGCCAAGGATCACGTCACCCGGAACGCGGCGTAACCCACCATCGGCCAACGCGTTCCATCGTCTGGTGGGTTACCTGGCGCTCAAGTTCCGAGCGGAACAATCAATCTCGGATCAGCGCCACTAAACCACCCACAAAACTGGTGCAGCGCCTCTACTGCTGCTGCACCAGCAGCAACGGCGACACATCCACTCGCGCATGCATCTGCTCGCCACCGCCGCCGCGGCGCATGCCGCGTACCGGGCAGGCGTCGAGGTAGTCCAGGCCCACGGCCAGCTTCAGGTGGCGCTCGGGTTTGGCCAGGCAGTTGGTCACGTCGAAGCTGTACCAGGCACCGTCCAGCCAGGCTTCGGCCCAGGCATGGCTGGCCAGGTGCTCGCTGCTGTCGGCAAACAGGTAGCCGGACACGTAGCGCGCCGGGATACCCAGGCTGCGGGCGCAGGCGAGGAAGGCGTGGGTGTGGTCCTGACAGACCCCCTTGCCACTGGCGAAGGCCTCACTGGCGCAGGTTTCCACCGCGGTCGTTCCGGGCTGATAACTGATATGGGCATTGAGGGCGTGCATCAGGTCGATCAGGCTGCTGCGGTCCTGGCGGCTGTTGCTCTGCCGCAGGGCGAATTCGCGCAGGGCCTCGTCGGCGCTGGTCAGGCGGGTAAAGCGCAGAAACGGTAGCGGCGACTGGCTTTCATGCTCGGCTTCGCGCGCTTCATCGATATCCACCTGGCCGCGGGCACCGATCACGATGGACTCGTGGGGTTCGTCCAGGGTCAGCACATGGAGGATATTGCCGTAGGGGTCGAGCTGCGCGCGCACCGGCCGCGGCAGGCTCAGCTGCCAGCTGAGCACCTGCTGGCGCTCGCTGTCGTGGGGCGTCAGGCGCAGGTACTGGATGCTGTTGCGCACCTGGTCTTCGTAGCGGTAGACGGTGTCGTGGCTGATTGACAGTCTCATGCGACCTCCAGATAGGACGTTTGAATGGCTTGCCCCAGCTGGCGCACCAGCAGGATGAAATCGGAGAGCCAGGCATGCAGGCCTTCGTCGAGCACTTCGTTGATGCTGGTGTAGCGCAGCCGCGCCTCCAGTTCGGCGGCCAGACGCTGGGCCGGGCGGCCGTTGTCGCCGGGCAGGCTGGCGAGCATCAGGCTGAGTTCGTCCATGCAGGCGCGCAGTGAGCGCGGCACGTCGGCACGCAACAAGAGTAGTTCGGACACCTTGCGCGTGCCCGGCGAGCCGCGGTAGATCTCGGCGAAGGCCTCGAAGGAGGACAGCGCACGCAGCAGCGCGGTCCACTGGTAGTAGCTGCGCGCCGGACGGCCGTCGACTTCGTCGATGTCTTCGCCGAGCATCTCGTAGCGCGCATCGAGCAGGCGCAGGGTGTTGTCGGCGCGTTCGATAAAGGTGCCCAGGCGGATAAAGCGGTAGGGATCGCCGCGCATGATGGTGCCGAAGGTGGCCCCGCGAAACAGGTGCGAACGCTCCTTGACCCACTCGCAGAAGCTGCTGATGCCGTAGCGCCCGAAGCCCTGCTCGGAGATGCCGCGCATCTCCAGCCAGGTGGCGTTGATGTTTTCCCACATATCGGCGGTGATCCGCCCGCGCACGGCGTGGGCGTTGCTGCGCGCGGCCTGCAGGCAGCAGTAGATGCTCGCCGGATTTTGCGGGTCGAGGGCGAAGAAATGCAGCATGCGCTCGGCATGCAGCGGCCCGTGCAGCGCCAGGTAGTCGTCCAGGGTGCCGGTGATCAGCAGCGGCAGGGCCAGTTCTTCCAGGCCATCGCCACGGCCGTCCTGGGGCATCAGCGACAACGAATAGCTGACTTCGAGCATGCGCGCGAGGTTCTCGGCGCGCTCCAGATAACGCGACATCCAGTACAGATCAGAGGCCGTTCTCGACAACATGATTAATCCTCCACCACCCAGGTGTCCTTGGTTCCGCCGCCCTGCGACGAGTTGACCACCAGCGAGCCTTCGCGCAGCGCCACGCGGGTCAGGCCGCCGGGGACGATGCGGGTTTCCTTGCCAGACAAGACGAAGGGCCGCAGATCGATATGGCGCGGTGCGATGCCGCGCTCGACAAAGGTCGGGCAGGTCGACAGGCACAGGGTCGGCTGGGCGATATAGGCCTCGGGCTTGGCGATCAGGCGGGCGCGGAAGTTTTCGATCTCCGCCTTGCTCGCCGCCGGCCCCACCAGCATGCCGTAGCCGCCGGAGCCCTGGGTTTCCTTGACCACCAGGTCGCCCAGGTTGGCCAGCACATGGGACAGGTCGGCGGGTTTGCGGCACTGCCAGGTCGGCACGTTCTTGAGGATCGGCTCCTCGGTCAGGTAGAAGCGGATCATCTCGTCGACATAGGGGTAGATCGACTTGTCGTCCGCCACCCCGGTACCGATGGCATTGGCCAGCACCACGTTGCCGCTGCGGTAGCAGGCCAGCAGGCCGGGCACGCCAAGCATGGAGTCGGGGTTGAAGGCCAGGGGATCGAGGAAGGCATCGTCGAGGCGGCGGTAGACCACGTCCACCTGCTTGGCCCCGGCGGTGGTGCGCATAAACAGCTTGTCGTCGCGCACGAACAGGTCCGCACCCTCGACCAGCTCCACGCCCATTTCGCGGGCGAGGAAGGCGTGCTCGAAGTAGGCGCTGTTGAAGCGCCCCGGAGTCAGCACCACCACGTTGGGGTTGTCCAGCGGGCTGGAAGACTTCAGCGTATCGAGCAGCAGGTTCGGGTAGTGGTCGATCGGAGCCACGCGCTGGGCGGCGAACAGCTCGGGAAACAGGCGCATCATCATCTTGCGGTCTTCGAGCATATAGCTGACGCCGCTGGGGGTACGCAGGTTGTCCTCCAGCACGTAGTAACTGCCGTCGCCATCGCGCACCAGGTCGACCCCGGCGATATGGGCGTAGAGGTCGCGGTGCAGATTCAAGCCCTGCATGGCGATCTGATAACCCTCGTTGGCCAGCACCTGCTCGGCGGGGATGATCCCGGCCTTGATGATGTGTTGGTCGTGATAGAGGTCGGCGAGGAACATATTCAGCGCCTGCACCCGCTGGATGCAGCCGCGCTCGACCATACGCCATTCGCCGGCGGGGATACTGCGCGGGATGATATCGAAGGGGATCAGCCGCTCGGTGCCCTGATCGTCGCCATACAGGGTGAAGGTGATACCCGCACGGTGGAACAGCAGATCCGCCTCGCGGCGACGCTGAGCCAGCAGTTCATCCGGCGTGTCCGCCAACCAGCGGGAAAAGGCTTGATAGTGCGGGCGGACTGCGCCGCTCGCGTCGTACATCTCGTCATAAAAGGTGCGGGCCATGCCGTACTCCTTGTCACCCGGACATGGAGTCAGCTTTGCAAGGCCCGCGCCAGCGACAACAAACCTTAAATATCAATGGCTTGGATATCTGCCCCGAGATTAACGCACCAAAGCCGTGCCCTCCCGTGACCAGCCAGTCGCGCGCGCGCCATTTTAAGGCGCGCACCGGGGTATCGCGTAGGGTGCGCCGTGTGCACCGGTGCAGGTCTCGGTCACTGGGTGCGTCCGGCACGCCCTACCCACTCACGCGGCGGCGTTATCAACATCAGGCAGGGTGGATAGCGCTGTTTTTATCCAGCACAGGGCAAACGCGGGTGGATGGGTAAAACGCCATCCACCCTACCCGCAGGTCAGAGCCCGGCCAGCTGCAGCCAGTGCCTATAGAAGCCTTCGGCCACACGGTTCAGCTCGGCGACCTTGGCGGGCAGGTCTGCCAGCATCTGCGCCCTGCTCTGCTGGCTGGCCTGGCTGTCATCCAGCAGGTGGTGCCAGTCATCGAGCCATTCGCGCACCAGGGCCTCGTTCATTTCCGGGTGGCCCTGCAGGGCCAGCACCTTGTCGCCCCAGGCAAAGGCCTGATTGCTGCACCAGCGGCTGGCGAGCAACGGCTGCGCGCCGGCCGGTATGGCGAAGCTGTCGCCATGCCATTGGAACATCGAAAACTCGGCGGGCAGATGGGCCAGCCAGGGGCTGTTGGCGGCCTCCGGCTGGCGGCTGAGGGTCTGCCAGCCGCTCTCGGTATAGGGCATGCGCGTGATTTCCGCGCCCAGGGCCTTGGCCAGCAGCTGGCCACCCAGGCAGTGGCCGATCAGCGGGATCTCGCGGCGGATCAGCTGCTGCAACGCCGCCACCTCGGTCTGCAGCCAGGGCAGCGGGTCGTTGACGCTCATCGGTCCGCCCATGATGGCCACGGCCCTGGGCTGCTCCAGATCGATGCCGTCCAGCTCGCCCAGGTCGGCGCGCAGCACCTTGAACGAGCAGCCAGCCTGCTCCAGCACCTGGCTCAGGTGGCCCGGCGGGCAGTACTCGATATGGGTAAAAATCAGAACATCGCTCATGGCTACAGGCCTGTCAGTCTCAACGCTATTGTGCTGCGCATGGGCCGGGCAGTCTGAAGGAAAGCGGGGCTTGGGTCGAGGGGCCGGTACGGCACATGAAGCATCGGCCAGCTGGGCTGGCCGATTTTTTCTAGGGTTGCAGGTTCTTCACCTCCTGCGTAACGCCCCAACCGTCCAGCTTGCCGCCAAGCGGTTCGACCACGGACTCCAGATCATGCTCGAAGTCGCCAATGCCGTGGTAGGTGGCAAACATCACCTTACTGACTTGCAGGTGCCATACACCGTCATCACGCTCGGTCACCAGGGCGTGTAAAGATTCACCACGAAATTTGCGGGTCGCCATACGGGCCCGCTCCTCGTCAGGGAAAATGGCGTAGAACTCGATGGGATGGAAGCTGGCAAAGTCGAAGCCACCCTCCTTCATCCGCCGTAAAACCCCGTTACTGACATCATCGTGCAAGGCTGTGCTCATGAAGTGACCTCCTCAGGCGATGGATTAACTACTTTCCCATGCAACCGCCAGAAACCGGCGGTGTCGCGGCACAAGTCGCTGAGCCGCCCGAGATTCAAGCAAGGAGCTGCTTGATGTGTCATAAGCCAGTCCTGAAGCCAGGGCTGGTCGACGCGGGCTGTTCAGGGCGAACAGACCGGAAGCGTCATTTGCAGACTAGCCCTATCCAGAGCACTTTGCCCAGCAAAACTTGCGGGGCCGGCGCGCAGCAGGCCGTTGAAAAAGGCCCTGTTCCAATCAAGTTTTGCCCACAATGCTGAAGGGTTGAGCAGAATGTAGGCGCAGCCTTGGCCGCGATACTCTTCTATCGACCTCGATTCGCGGGCAAGCCCGCTCCGACAAGGGCTGCGCATCTCGGCAAGAGCCAACTCAGATATAGCCTTTGCGAGGCTAACGCAGTGTTGCCAACGCCGGTGGTTTTTCAACGGCCTGGTCTCAGTCGCGGCTAAGCCAGCGCATGGTCAGGCGGCTGATCCAGGCCGGGGTCAACTGCCCCGTCCAGTACATCAGCTTGAACTGCAGGCTGACCGGGCGATGCACCGCACGGCTGTGGGCCTGTTGCCAGGCCGCCTCGGCAATGTCCTCGGCCTGCAGCTTGACCCCCAGGCGTCGTAGCACCGGGGCCTGGAACTGCTGGTTATCGAGCATGGGGGTGCTGACGAAGGGCGGCATCAGGTCGCCGACGCGGATGCCGTGGCGCGCCCATTCCAGGTCCAGCGCCTCGGTCAGACCGCGCACGGCAAACTTCGAGGCCGAATAGCTGGCCAGGTGCGGTACCCCGTACAGCCCCGAGGCCGAGCCCATATTGATCACCTGGGCACCGGGTGTGACGCGCAGGTAGGGAAAGGCGGCGTGGGTCATCTGCAGCAGCCCCAGCACGTTGATCTGCAGAATGCGCGCATGCTCGACCGCGTCGATCTCCTCGAAATGGCCGCAGCGCAGAATCCCGGCGCAGTTGAGCAGCAGGCGCAACTGGCCGCCATGCTGGGCGCAGAAATCCGCCAGGGCGACCTTGACCGCCGCCGGGTCGGTCACGTCCAGCTCGGCGTGCCAGACATCGCCCAGCTCGGCCGCCAATGCTGCCAGGGCCTGGTGATCGATATCCAGCAGGCCCACCTGCCAGCCCTGGCGGTGGAACAGGCGCGCAGTCGCCGCGCCAATACCCGAGGCCGCGCCGGTAATCAGGATGTTGTTCATTCAGCAGCCTCGCTCTCGCAGAAAGCTCACCACTTCGGCCAGGGCGAAATCCGCGGCTCTGAGCAGGCCGGCGTGGGCCTGGAACACGTGCCACAGATCCGGATAACGCTGCAGACGCACATCCACGCCGGCGGCCCTGGCCTTGTCGGCAAAACGCAGGCTGTCGTTGCGCAGAATTTCGTCTTCGCCCACCTGGATCAGCAGCGGGGCCAGCCCGTGCAGATCGGCGAACTGCGGTGACAGGCCGGGATCGTCATGGCCCAGCCCGGCCGGGCAATACAGCGCCAGGGCCTGCTCCACCCATGTGCGCTGGATCAGCGGATCGCCCGCCGGCGGTTCGTGCAGCTGCGTGCCGGTAAAGTCGGTGACTGGCGAGAAGCACACCAGCGCCGCCGGTTGCGCCTGGCCCAGGTCGCGCAGGTGCAGGCTGGTGATCAGGCTCAGGTTGCCGCCGGCCGAATCGCCACCGATCACGATCTGCTCAGGCTTGTAGCCCTGCTCGATCAACGCCTGAAACGCCGCCACGGCGTCTTCGCGAGCGGCCGGATACTGATGCTCCGGAGCCAGGCGGTAGTCCAGGGCGCAAACGTCCAGCTGGCCGCGCTTGGCCAGGTGGGAGCAGATCGCCCGGTGGGTATTCGGCCCACCGATCAGGTAGGCCCCGCCGTGCAGGTAAAGCAGCACAGTGCCGCGACCACTCTGCGGCCTGTGCCATTGTCCGCTTTGCGGCCTGTGCAATGGGCCTCTTTGCGGCCTGTGCCATTCGCAGGGTCGCCCGGCCAGGGTGCCGGCGCTGCGCGTGACGCCACGGGGAGCCGGGCTGACCGCCGTCAGCAGGCGCAGCACCGCGCGCTGCCCGGCAATCGGCATGGGTGGGCGCACCAGGCCACGAAACAGCAGGCGCAGGCCGCCGCGCAGCAGCGTGCGCAGCAGGGTCTGTTCGACGGCAGGCGGGGTGAATTCAGCGGGTGCATTCATAGTCATTCAACTCCGGCGCGCGGGTCAGGTGGCGATAAGCAAAGGTATAGCCCGGCCAGTTATTGGTACTTTTACCGGTGGCGGTCTTGTACCAGCTGGTGCAGCCCTGCTCCCATATCGTTCGATGTGAATGGGCCTGAATCCACTGGTTATAGTCCTGCTGCACCGAGGCTTTGACGTCCACATAGCGTAGGCCCTGTGCACGCAGCAGATCGATGCAGCCCAGCACATAGCGGAACTGGCTCTCGAGCATATAGATGATCGAGTTATGCCCCAGATTGGTATTGGGCCCGTAGAGGATAAACAGATTGGGAAAGCCACTGACGCTGATGCCCTTGTAGGCCTCCGCGCCCTCGCGCCAGACCTGGTTCAGTTCCAACCCGCCCAGCCCGCGAACCTGCATGGGGGCGAGAAACTCCGTGGCGGCAAAGCCGGTGCCGTAGATCAGCACATCGCAGGGGTGTTCCCGGCCGTCGGCGGTTACCAGCGAGTGCTCCCGAACCTGACTGATCGCCTCGCCGACCACCTGCACATTGGCCTGGGCCAGTGCCGGTAAATAGTCATTGCTGATCAGGATGCGCTTGCAGCCCATGGGGTAATCCGGCCGCAGCTGCGTACGCAGCTGCGGGTCACGGATGTGCCGGCGCAGGTGACGCTCGAAACTCAAGCGCATCGGCCTCATCAACCAGGGCATGCTGATAAAGGCCAGCCCGCGGGTTTCATGCTGGATGTACTTGAGCATACGGTCGATGCGCTGCAACCAGGGCAGGCGACGCATCAGCGCCAGCTCCCAGGCGCGATAGGCCCGGTCCGGCTTGCTCAGCACGTAGGCGGCCGAGCGCTGGAACAGCTTCAGCTCGGCCACCCGGGGCTGGATCTGCGGCACGAACTGAATCGCCGAGGCACCGGTGCCGATCACCGCCACGCGCTTGCCCGTCAGATCCAGATCATGCCGCCAGCGCGCCGAGTGGAAAGCCTCGCCCTGGAACCGCTCGATACCGGGCAGGTTGGGATAGGCCGGGCGGTTAAGTTGCCCGCAGGCGCTGATCAGCAGCGCGGCAGTCAGCTCCTCGCCATTGCCCAGGGTCACCCGCCAGAGCGTGGCGACCTGATCGAAGCGCGCCGACAGCACCTCGGCATTGCAGCGGATACGCGGGCGCAACTGGTACTTGGCCACGCAGTGCTGCATATAGGCGTGAATTTCCGCCTGGGGGGCAAACTTGCGGCTCCAGTCGGTTTTCGCCTCGAAGGAAAACGAATAGAGGTGCGAAGGCACATCGCAGGCCGCCCCCGGGTAACTGTTGTCGCGCCAGGTGCCGCCGATATCGGCGGCCTTCTCCAGGATCAGGAACTCCTCGATACCGGCCTGCTGCAAGCGGATGGCCATGCCCAAGCCGGCAAAGCCGCTGCCGATGATCAGCACGCGCAAGGGTGCTGCCGGGCGGGAACTGTTGTGCATTGTTATCTCCCCAATCGCATCTGTTTGACAGCACAGGATGCTACTTGCCTGGGTAGACAAAGGTTATGGCTTAGCCGGACAACGAATTGTGACTTTCGGACAGCGCACCTGATCGCGGCAGGCCGAGGCTCTAGCGAGTAAAGCCGAATGCCCCGGGAAGCCGCCTATTCCCGGGCACTCGGAAGGCGCACGGGGCGCGGGTCAGGAATGACGCGGTGCGCCCGCAACGGCTACCAGAACTTCCACCAGCGCTTGGGCCGCGTCACGCGGTTGCCGGTATAAGCCTTCTGGGAAAACTTGGGAAACTCGCCAAATACTTCGGGCAGCCGGTAGGTGTCCAGCGCATAGCCGTTGTCCAGCGCCTCCTGGTAATAGCGGTCGAAGAGGTTCTGCAGGTCCTTGCGCGGGTGCGCCATGATCTGACCATCGAACCAGTGCTTGCGCCCTTCTCCGGCCAGACGCGGAACCGAAAGAGAGTGGGAGAACTGAGTGCCCATGTCCGAGTAGTGGAGAATCTTGATCTGCTCGATCGGGCTGTTCTCGCCGTCGATATTGTTGTACTCGGTGTCGAACGGCTGAATCACTCCGGTATTGACCTTGTAGTACTTCTTCAGTTGCTGGTGGACCTCCGGCCGGCTCTTGATCTCCTCGATCGCCGGCAGGTGCTGTTCAGCCGCGGCGCAGTCCCACATCGACACGCAGAAGCGCCAGGACTCCTGCCCACCCTTGGCCATGACCACCTTGCCGGGCTCGAAGGGCAGTTGCCAGAGTTCGGCCAGGTCGCACAGGACGATCACGTCCGTGTCCATATAGATGGCCTTGCCCTGGTAGCCGCAGTAGGCCGGAATGCCCCAGCGAAAACCCGAAAACGGCGTGGCCCAGGCTTCGGTGCGCCAACCCTGCTGCTGCGCCGGATTGGCATGCCAGAAGCTCTGCGGGTCGCGGGAAAGCTGCATCCAGTGGATTTCGACCGGCATGGAGCAATGCTTACGGATGCTGTAGTCCAGCACCATCATCTGCTCCAGGTCACAGTCGTTGGGGTCGCAGCCAACGAATACCTTGATCACTTCCTGCATACCCTGGGGTTCCTCTGCCACTGCCTGGCTCCGCTAAAACCTGATGCACGCCAGCCCTGGGAGGCGAACGCAAATTTCGGCGTACGCTAATGCTTTGCCGCCGGCAGATCAAGCAGGCAGCCGCCTGGCCGGCCTTCGCCTGGCGACCCGAAGCTGTGGCATAGTCGACCACCCTATTGTGACTTTCGGACAGACGCATGCCCCACCCGCCCCCCAGCGCCTCCAGACGCAGCATCACCAGCGCACAACTACTGGTCCAGCTGGGTCTGGAACTGGGCCTGAGTCTGGAAACCTGCCTGCTGGACTGCGGCTTGACGCCGTTGCAACTGGCCGACCCTTTGGCCGAGATCGCGCCGCAGCAGGAACTGCAACTGATCGCCAACCTGGTCGCGGCCCTGCCCGGCGTACCGGACCTGGGCCTGCAGGCCGGCCTGCGCTACCGGCTGATCACCTATGGGATCTGGGGTTACGCCCTGCTCAGCAGCCAGGACTTTCGCCAGGCCGCCGAACTGGGGCTGCGCTACCTCGACCTGACCTACGCCTTTACTCATATCCGTCTGAGCGAAGAGCACGACCACGCCCACCTGCACTTCGATGACGCGCACCTGCCGCCGGAGCTGCGGGACTTTCTGGTGCTGCGCGATGCGGTGGCAGTGATGGTGATCCAGCGCGAGCTGACCGGCACCGCCCTGCCCCTGGACCGCGTGCAATTGCGCATGAGCGCGCCGCGCCAGCGTGCGGCCTTTACCGAGCAGTTCGGCCTGCAAGCAGAATTTGCCTGCACGGAAAACCGCATCAGCTTTGCCCGGCACTGGCTCGATGCACCGCTGCCCCACGCCAACGCCCCGATGACGAGCCTGTGCGAACAGCAATGCCAGGCCCTGCTGGCCAAACGCCGGGTGCGCAGCGGGCTGGCCGGCCAGGTACGCGATCGCCTGCTCAGTACCCCGGGCCGCCTGGCCGACATGGAACAGGTCGCCAGCGAGCTGAAGCTCAGCAGCCGGACCCTGCGCCGCCGCCTGGAACAACAGGGCAGCAGCTTCCGCCAGTTGCAGGAAGAAGTGCGCCAGGCCCTGGCCGAAGAGTTGCTGGCCACTGGCGGCCTGAACCAGGAGGAAATCGCCGAACGCCTCGGTTACAGCGAAGTGTCGAACTTCGCACATGCCTTCCGCCGCTGGAAAGGACTGACCCCGGGCCAGTACCGTCGCAGCCAGCGTTGAGCCCTGCGCCTCGGCACGCGGTGATCATTTACCCTAGGATCTTGGCACTTTCCGCGTTCAAGCAACGGGCCTGAGCTACGCCTTGAGGATCGAGGTGGATTAGTTTGAAAGTCAGTTCGACGCTGACAAGCCCACCCGCGGCGGTTATCGTCCAGCCATGAATCAGTCACCCGCGCCCATACTGCTCGACTACCAGCCGCCCTGGCAGTGGCAGCAATTCCACGATCATTTTGCCCTGCGCGCCTTGGCCGGGGTCGAAAGCCTGCAGCCCGACGGCTATGCACGCAGCGTGCGGCTCGATGGCCGGCGCGGCTGGTTCAGGGTCCAGCCCCTGGCCGACGCATCCACTCTGCTCCTGCACCACAGCGATTCGCTCGGGCCCTGCCTGCCTGCGCTGATTGCCCGTGTCCGCAAGATGTTCGACCTCGACTGCCAACCACAGCAGATTGCCGCACACCTTGCCAGCGACCCGCAACTCGGCGCGCTGGTCGCCCGCAATCCCGGCCTGCGCCTGCCCACCGCCTTCGAGCCGTTCGAGCAGGCGGTGCGCGCCATCGTCGGCCAGCAGGTTACGGTGAAAGCCGCCGTGACCATCACCGGCCGCCTGGTCATGCGCCTGGGCGAGCCGCTCAAGAGCGACGATGCGCCTGGCGTGCACCGTCTGTTCCCCACTCCAGCCGCCATCGCCGAAGCCAATCTGGAGGCCATCGGCATGCCCGGTAAACGGGTGCAGACCCTGCAGCATTTTGCCGCCCAGGTAGCCAGCGGCACGCTGCGGCTGGATCTGCGCGACGGTTGCGCCGCCCTGATCGAACGCCTCTGCGCCCTGCCCGGCATCGGTCCCTGGACCGCGGAATACATCGCCCTGCGCGCCTTTGGCGAGGCCGACGCCTTTCCGGCCAGCGACCTGGGCCTGCTCAAGGCACCGCTATGGGGTCCGGATGGCATCGACGCCAAGCAGCTCAAGGCCCGTGCCGAAGCCTGGCGACCCTGGCGTGCCTACGCGGCGGCGCATCTGTGGCACAACTACTCGGAGGGCTAAACCATGTTCTACCGCTACCACGACAGCCCGCTCGGCCGCCTGTTGCTAAGTGGCGATGCCAGCGGCCTGCAGCAGGTGCTGATGGATATCGACGACACGCCCCGGCTCATCGCCGAGCAGTGGCGCAGCGCCAGCGATGAGCTGGATGAGGTGTGTAGGCAACTGGACGAGTATTTCGCCGGATGCCGGCAGCGCTTCGAGCTGCCCCTGGCACCCCAGGGCACAGCGTTTCAACAGGCCGTGTGGCAGGCGCTGCTGCAGATTCCCTTCGGTCAAACCAGCAGCTACAGCGCCCTGGCCGCGCAGATTGCCCGGCCCAAGGCGGTACGCGCGGTGGGGGCAGCCAACGGGGCCAATCCGATCGCCATCATCATCCCCTGCCATCGAGTGATCGGCCGCGATGGCAGCCTCACCGGCTATGCCGGCGGCCTGCCGCGCAAGGCCCTGCTGCTCAAACTGGAAGGGGCGCAGTTGCCGGAGCAGGCGTTGCTGGGCATCTAAGACTCAGGGCGGAGGGATCCGCGCCAACACCCTGGCCGGCACGCTGAGCGGTAGCACGAGGATCAGGCCTTCGCCCGAGGCGGGATAAATCCTGCTCAGGGCGGTGATATTGACCTGGTGCGATACCAGTACCAACGGCGCGCCGCGAGCCAGGCGGTTGACCGCCTCAAGCAGTTGCCGGGTCTGCTCGCCGGCCCGCGCCTGCGTCGCGAAAAAGGAATCCAGCGCCGGCAAGGGTTCGACGGCAGCCAGGCCCATCTCCTGTCCGGTGTCCAGAGCCCGGCACCAACGACTACTGAGTATTCGGGGGCGCTCGATACGCTGGCTGCGCAACAGCTGGCCCCAGCGCTGCGCCTGCTCGCGGCCGAGCTGATTGAGATTGCGCTGAGTGCGGCAGTCAGCCAGCTGAAAATTCGCCGGATCACCCGTGCCTGGCGCAGTGGCATGGCGCAACAGCAGAACGGCGCGGCCTTCACGCAGCGCGGTCCAGGCGTGTTCATCGCCGGCCTGGACCGCGCCGCTCAGCAGGCACAGCGCCCAAAACCACGCACCGGCCTTAGAACTTGATCGTGCCACGGGGCCCCATCAACGCCCAGATGATCAGGCCGATCACCGGCAGCAGTACGATCAGCACTATCCACAACACCTTGATGCCCGTTTCGGCGTTGCTTTTGATAACGCTGAGAATCGCCCAGATATCCAGGGCCAGAATGATCAAGCCCAGCAAACCGTTAAAGGTGGAACCCATGTTGACTCTCCTGAGTGTGGGGGTTGCCTGGATAGGATAGACGCTGGTGGCCAGAGTTCAGTCAGACCGCGCTCGCGCCAGGCAAGGCGTAGCGGCTGCTAGCAGTCATCCAGCCCGGCGATGCTGGCGACAAGCGCATCGTCGGCGGGTTCGGCAACCGGCAACTGGTCGCTGTCGAATAGACGCAGCAGGGTAATCCGCGGCTGCTCGCCGGAGTCGAACCAGTGCAGGGTGGCGGCCGGCAGCTGCACCAGGTCGTTCTTCTCGCACTGCACGGCATACACATAGTCGTCGATATGCAGGCAGAGCAGGCCACGCCCCGCCAGGCAGTAATGCAGATGCGCCACGCCATAGCGCTGCGCGCTGGGCAGGCTGGTACGCGGGCCGTCCTGGTAGCGCGGTTCGCTACACAGGCTGAGCACATCGAAACTGGCGAAGCCACGCTCGCTCATCAGTTGGTCGAGCTGGGTGCGGCAGGCCGCGACCACCTCATCGACAGCGCTGCCGGCCCGCACGGGCACCGCGACCGGCAGCTGGACGAACTGCACGCCGACCGCGGCCAGGGTACTGGCGATGTCTTCGGCGTGGGTCAACAGCTTGTTCGGGGCTTCTGGTGAGGACTGGTGGTAGACGGTCAGGCTGCTCATGGTCGGGTTCTCGCACTCTCGGTAAGGGCTGCAATGGGCGCGGCAAGGCGTTTTGGACAGCGACTCACGGCTGTTCTTCGCGCATATAGATGGCACTGATCAAGGCCGCCGCCAGGACGATCAGACTGGCGATGGCGAAGGTCCAGGCCGGCCCCAGGGTATTCCAACTGTAGCCGGAATACAGCGCGCCCAGGGCACCGCCCACCCCGGCCAGGGTGGCATACAGGGCCTGGCCCTGACCCTGCTGGCGGTCGGCGAAGCTGCGCTGGACGAAGTGGATGGCCGCCGCATGAAAACTGCCGAAGGTCGCCGCATGCATCAGCTGGGCGAACAGCAACACCGGCAGATGATCGGCCAGGTTGCCCAGCAGCAACCAGCGCACGGCGGTAATCAGGAAACTGGCCAGCAGCACGCTGCGCAGCGAGTAGCGGGCGAGCAGTTTGGCCATAACCATAAACAGCACGATCTCGGCCAGTACCCCGAGGGCCCAGAGTTGGCCGATCAACCCGCGCGAGTAGCCGAGGCTCTCCAGGTGCAGGGTCAGAAAGGTGTAATAGGGGCCGTTGCTGAGCTGCATCAGGCCGACGCTCAGATAGAAGGCGAGAATCCCCGGGCGGCGCAACTGGCGGATAAAGCCGCCCTGATCCTGGGTATTGGGGCGCATCTGCGGCTGGGCGTTGGGCACCCACCAACTGCTCAGCACGATGCCGCCCATGATCAGGATCAGCGCCCAGGGATAGGCGTCCAGGCTGAGCAGCTCGAACAGCTTGCCCAGCCCCACCACGGCGACGATAAAGCCGATGCTGCCCCACAGGCGGATCTGGCTATAGCGCGGGGCCTGCTCCTTGAGATGGGCAAAGGTGATCACCTCGAACTGCGGCAGCACCGCGTGCCAGAAGAACGCGTGCAGCGCCATGATCAGCGCCAGCCAGGCGTAGCTCTGGCTGATAAAGATGCCGGCAAAGCACAGCAGCGTGCAGATCGCGCCGAAGCGCACGATGGCCAGGCGGCGGCCACTGTAATCCCCCAGCCAGCCCCAGAGGTTCGGCGCGATGCAGCGCATCAGCATGGGGATGGCGATCAGCTCGCCGATCCGTGCAGCGGAAAACCCCAGGTGATCGAAATACAGCGCAAGGAACGGCGCGGTGGCACCGAGCAGGGAGAAATAGAAAAAGTAGAACCCGGATAGACGCCAGTAGGGCAACGCCGGGCTCATGCTGTGCATAAACCCGGAACCGTGCTGCAGGACGCGGCTGGCCGCGCAACCATGCTAATCACAGCTGTGGCAGCACCGGCGTGGTGACCCGCACATCGGCATTCTGCGCACGGTGGCGCAACAGGTGGTCCATCAGCACCATGGCCATCATCGCCTCGGCGATCGGCGTGGCGCGGATACCCACGCAGGGGTCGTGACGGCCCTTGGTGATGATGTCGACCGGGTTGCCGTCGACATCGATGGAGCGCCCCGGCGTGGTGATGCTGGAGGTCGGTTTAAGCGCCAGGTGGGCAACGATCGGCTGCCCGGAAGAAATGCCGCCGAGGATGCCGCCGGCATTGTTGGAGAGGAAACCCTCGGGGGTCATCTCGTCGCGGTGCTCGGTGCCGCGCTGGGCGACGCTGGCGAAACCGGCACCGATTTCCACGCCCTTGACCGCATTGATGCTCATCAGCGCGTGGGCCAGTTCGGCGTCCAGGCGGTCGAAAATCGGCTCGCCCAGACCCGGCATCACGCCCTCGGCAACCACGGTGATCTTCGCCCCGACCGAATCCTGGTCGCGGCGCAGCTGGTCCATATAGGCTTCCAGCTCCGGCACCTTGTCCGGGTCGGGGCTGAAGAAGGCGTTCTGCTCCACCGACTCCCAGTTCTTGAACGGAATCTCGATGGGGCCGAGCTGGCTCATATAGCCGCGAATCACAATGCCCTGGGTAGCCAGGTACTTCTTGGCGATGGCACCGGCGGCCACGCGCATGGCGGTCTCGCGCGCCGAGCTGCGGCCACCGCCGCGGTAGTCACGGATGCCGTACTTGTGGTGGTAGCTGTAATCGGCGTGGGCCGGGCGGAAGGAATCCTTGATCGCCGAGTAATCCTTGGATTTCTGGTCGGTATTGCGGATCAGCAGGCCGATCGAGCAACCGGTGGTCTTGCCTTCGAACACCCCGGCGAGGATTTCCACCACATCGTCTTCCTGACGCTGGGTGGTGTGGCGGCTGGTACCCGGCTTGCGCCGGTCGAGATCGCGCTGCATGTCCTCCAGGGAAAGTTCCAGCCCCGGCGGGCAGCCGTCGACAATGGCGACCAACGCCGGACCATGGCTTTCGCCCGCGCTGGTGACAGTGAACAGCTTGCCGTAGGTATTGCCGGACATGTGCAAAGGCTCCGCAAGAATCGACCACAGGCCTGGCGCATACCCGCGTCAGGCCTCGTTAAATAAGGCGGCGAGTATACCCTTGGCGTCCATTGAGTTCATCCTCGAACCTTAGCCGCGGAAAAACGTCCAAATGGTCCCATTCTTAAAGTATCCCGCCATGTTGCGAGCCCTGCTAATGACCCTCCCCCTGCTTGCCGGTCTGGCCCAGGCCGCGCCCAATACCCTGCAGCAGCGCCCACTCAGCCTGGAGACCAGCCAGGGTACGCTGCATGGCACCCTGCTCCAGCCGCGCAGCGCCGAGCCGCTGGCCGTGGCCCTGCTGATCGCCGGCTCCGGGCCGACCGACCGGGATGGCAACAACCCCGCAGGCGGGCACAACGACAGCCTCAAGAAGCTGGCCCAGAACCTGGCCCGGCACGGCATCGCCAGCCTGCGCTACGACAAGCGCGGCGTGGCCGCCAGTCGTGCGGCGACCCCGGACGAACGCGACCTCAGCGTAGACGCCTACGTCGCCGACGCCGTGGCCTGGGGCCACCTGCTCAAGCGCGACGCGGCCTTCGACCGGCTGATTCTGATCGGTCACAGCGAAGGCGCGCTGATCGCCAGCCTGGCCGCCCCACAGCTCGAGGCCGACGCTCTGGTGGCCCTGGCCGGCAGCGCGCGACCGATCGACCAGGTGCTGCGCGAGCAGCTGTCCTCTCGCCTGCCACCGCCCCTGCTGGCGCAGAGCAACCGGCTGCTCGACAGCCTGCTGGCCGGGCAGACCAGCGCACCAGTGCCCGAGGCCCTGCAGGTGCTGTTCAGGCCCAGCGTCCAGCCCTATCTGATCTCGCTGTTCAAGCAGCAGCCCGCCGAAGCCTTCGCCAGGCTGAGCATGCCCACACTGATTGTTCAGGGCAGCCATGACATCCAGGTCAGTGTCGCCGATGCCCAGGCCCTGCACGCCGCCAAACCGGATGCCGAACTGTTGATAGTGCCCGGCATGAACCATGTGCTGCGCATCGTACCGCTGGCCATGCCGGCGCAACTGGCCAGCTACAACAACCCTCGGCTACCCTTGGCCGACGTGCTCGGCGCAGAGATTTCCGCTTTTATCCGGCGCAGCGCCCCAGCCGCAGACTCCAGATAGACGCAGGTCAGCCGATAAGCCTGAGGACAGGCGAGGCCAGCACCGGCTTCGCGCACAGGACCCTTGCGTATGACTGACCAGCAAACGCCGCCAACCGCTGCCGAGATCGACGGACAGCCCCCGGCAGAGATGGAAAAGGCCCATCCCTGGGCCGAACTGGACCCGGAACAGTTCAGCCTGCTGAGGCTGGCCCCCTTGCCCATCGACCGCCATACCGGCCCACGGCCCTTGCGCTTTATCCAGATGGGTCGCCTCGAACGCCAGAGCCCGCGACAGAGCCTGCTGCGCCTGACCCTGCAGCTGCCCGGGCAACGTCTGCGCAAGGAACAGAATGTGCTGGAAGTCTGGGCCGACCACCGCCAGAAGCTCTTGCGCTTCGCCCCGGACGACGGCCTGCACCTGGAGCCGGAAAACCGCGGCCTGGGCCGCTTTATCCTGGCCCAGGCCATCGCCTGGGCGCGCCGGCATTACAGCCATTACCAGGTTCAGGGGGCCGCCCTGCCGAGCAGAGACGCCTTCAGCGAAGAGGCCAGGGCCCGCCGTGACCACTGTCTGCAAGCCCAGGGCTTTGTCATCGAATACCTCGACCCGCTGCAGCTCAAGGCGCGCTATGGCACACCGCGGGTCAGCACGCTGCACAGCGACTGGAATGCCGACAAGGTGCAGATCGTCGAGCTGCTCGACGCTGCCGGCATGCTGCAACAGGCCGACCAGAACCTGCGCGAACAGGAGAGCAAGCTGCGCAAGCTCAGTGAACGCATCGATCGATTCAGACGCGAAGACGGCAGCCTGCGCTTTACCATCACCTGCCTGGTCGCCTTCTGCCTGTTTCAGGCCGGCCTGCTGATCTGGATCGCCACCCGCTGATCCAGCCCGCCAGGAACCTGTCCGGCTTTTGCGCAGTAGAACAGCGTTAAGTCCGACAGGCTCCGAGGCTAAAGCTGGGCGGCCAGACGGGCGCGGCGGTTGCGCAAACCGGCCATCAGCGAGGGGCCCAGGGCGGTCAGCGCCGAGCCCAGTACCACCAGCACGGCACCGCCATAGGCAATCCAGTTGATCTGCTCGGGCTGCACATGGGCCGGCCACCAGCTTGCCGCCAGCGCCACCGAGGTGAAGGTCACCAGCGGGGTGATGGCCAGGGTGGCGCTGACCCGCGACGCCTCCCAGTGCGCCAGGGCCTCGGCAAACGCGCCATAGGCCACCAGGGTGTTCAGGCAGCAGGCGAACAACAGCCAGGCCTGCAGCGAACTCAGTTCAAACACCTGCGCCGGCTGCGCCCAGGGCGTGAGCAACAGGGCGCAGGCCAGGTAGATCACCATCATCACCTGCAGCGAATTCCAGACTGTGAGCAGCTGCTTCTGCGCCAGGCCATAAAACGTCCAGACGCATGCCGCCAGCAGCACGATCAGCACCCCCGCGGTGTAATCGCTCAGGGAGGTCAGCAATTCGCCCAGACGCTGGTTGAAGAACAGCACAAAGCCGATCAACAGCAGCGCCAGGCCCATGCCCTGCCCCAGGCTGAAACGCTCGCGGAAGACGAACAGGCTGCTGATCAGCAGCAGAATCGGCGCGACCTGGATCACCAGCTGCGTAGTGCCCGGGCTGAGCAGGTTCAGGCCAATCAGGTAGAGCACATAGTTGGCGCTCAACCCGGCAATCGCCAAGGCCAGCAACCAGCGGCCCTTTTTCCCCAGCGGGCGCAAAGCCGGCAAACGCCGACTGGCGGCCAGATAGGCGAGCAGAATCGAGCCGGAAACCAGCAGGCGATACCAGGTCACAGTGACCGGGTCCATCACCTGCAGCACCTCTTTCAGCTTGATCGGCAGCACGCCCCACAGCACCGCGGTGAGCAGCGCGAGAAACATGCCGTAGAGCCAGCGACCGGAAGATATGTGCATGACAGCCTCGAAACGCGCCGGCATGCCCGAAATCCGGCACGCGGGTGGCGCAAAGGCGCATTCTAGGGCCTGGCCAGACGGCACTACAGTCACAGTTGCAGACCGTCAGACAGCAGAACTGTGCTGATGGCCATCGGCAATCGTCACGAAAATGGCGTCAACACTCAAAAAAATGTGAAAAAAGCCGTCAAAAATCGACCATTTGTCGCCAAATCACGTATCCGACCAGTTGCCGATTAGACTCAAATCAATAGCTACTAATTTGGGAGGAGTGAGCATGTTTGGTCAGCGTCATGTGGACCCCAGCCCCGGCACCCATTACCGCAGCGAGCGGGTCAGTTCGGTCAATGGCCAATACTTCTTCTCCACCCGGGAAGGCACCCTGGAAGGCCCCTACTTCACCCGCATCGATGCGCTACACGGAATAGATGCCTATATCCAGCGCATGCAAATTTCTGGCGCGCTCTACGCGCGATCCAACCGCTTCTAGCCTCCATAACGCGCAAACCCCGGGCAGTTCACTGCACCGGGGTTTTTGCTTGCTCAAGTATAAATCGGGCCGCTGCCCGCGCCTTCAGCGCACCGCTTCGAACAGACCGGTTGCGCCCATGCCGCCGCCCACGCACATGGTGACGATGCCGTAGCGCAGATTGCGCCGCTGCAGCTCACGCACCAGATGGCCGACCTGGCGCGAGCCGGTCATGCCGAACGGGTGACCGATGGAGATGGAGCCGCCGTTGACGTTGTACTTGGCGTTGTCGATCTCAAGACGGTCGCGGGCATACAGGCACTGCGAGGCGAAGGCTTCGTTGAGCTCCCACAGGTCGATATCGGCCACACTCAGCCCCCGGGCCTTGAGCAGTTTGGGTACCGAGAACACCGGACCAATGCCCATCTCGTCCGGTTCGCAACCGGCCACGGTAAAGCCGCGGAAGAAGGCTTTCGGCTTGAGACCCAGCTCGATGGCTTTTTCCAGGGTCATGACCAGGGTCATGGACGCGCCATCGGACAGCTGCGAGGCGTTGCCGGCAGTGACCGAGCCGTCGTCGGCGAATACCGGTTTGAGCGCGGCCAGGCTTTCGAGGGTGGTGTCGACACGGTTGCAGTCATCGCGATCGACCACGCCCTCGACGATCTTCTTCTCGCCGGTGGCCTTGTCCTCGACCAGGTACTTGACGTTCATCGGCACGATTTCGTCGTCGAACAGGCCCTCGGCCTGGGCCCGGGCGGTGCGCTGCTGACTCTGCAGGGCGTAGGCGTCCTGGGCTTCGCGGCTGACGTTATAGCGCCGCGCGACGATCTCGGCGGTCTGCCCCATGGGGTAGTAGATACCCGGCACATCCTTTTGCAGGATGGGGTTGAACAGGTTGTCGGTGTTCATGCTTTTCAGGGTCATGGTGATCGACTCGACCCCACCGGCGACGATGATATCGCTGCAACCCGAGGCCACCTGGTTGGCGGCGATGGCGATGGCCTGCAGGCCCGAGGAGCAGAAGCGATTGAGGGTCATGCCCGCCACGTTGGTGCCCAGGCCCGAGAGCACCGCCACGTTGCGGCCGATATTCATGCCCTGGGCCCCTTCGTTGGAGCCGGCACCGACGATGCAGTCGTCCACCAGCGCCGGGTCGATACCCGTGCGAGCCAGCAGCGCATTGACGCAATGGGCCGCCATGTCGTCCGGCCGGGTCTGGTTGAACTTGCCACGGAAGGACTTGGCCAGACCAGTCCGCACGCTGTCCACTATCACCACTTCACGCATGCCGCACCTCATTGTTGTTGGGGTTTGAATTAGGGCGAGAATAAAACCGAACAATCCACGCCCGCGACGATCATTCAGCAAACATATGCGCAACCATCGTATCGGCCGCGTCGGTCGCTTCGATCAGTGCTCTCCTGACTCAGTCCTTGGCAAACGCCGTCTCCAGCGCCTGATTGATGGTGCGTAATACCTTGATCCGGGCAAAACGCTTGTCGTTGGCCTCAACCAGGGTCCAGGGCGCGATCTCGGTGCTGGTGCGGTCGACCATATCCCCTACCGCGTCGCGGTACAGCGGCCACTTGTCGCGGTTGCGCCAGTCGTCTTCGGTGATCTTGAAGCGCTTGAAGGGAATCTGCTCGCGAGCCTTGAAGCGTTCAAGCTGGGTATCCTGATCGATCGACAACCAGAACTTCACCAGCACCACACCCGCATCGCTCAACTGCTCCTCGAAATCATTGATCTCGCTGTAGGCGCGTAACCAGTCGGCCGGGCTGCAATACCCCTCGACCCGCTCCACTAGCACCCGTCCATACCAGGAACGGTCAAACAGGGTGAACTTACCGCGTACCGGAATATGCCGCCAGAAGCGCCAAAGATAGGGCTGCGCGCGCTCCTCCTCGGTGGGCGCGGCCACCGGCACGATACGGTACTGGCGCGGGTCGAGCGCGCCGATCACGCGACGAATCGCCCCGCCCTTGCCGGCGGCATCGTTGCCCTCGAATACCGCCACCAGCGAATGCTTGCGCATGCGTTTGTCGCGCATCAGCCCGGACAGCCGCGCCTGTTCGACGACCAGTTGCTCGTCGTAATCATCCTTGGCCAACTCCTGGCTCATATCCAGGCTGTCGAGCAGGCCGCGGTTGTCCAGGCTGGACGTCAGCGGTGCCGAATGGGGTTGCGGCAGTGGCCTGGATTCAGCCTTGAGCGCGGCCTGCAGACCATTGAGCAGAATGCGCCCGACCGTCAGGCTGCGGTAATACTCATCCACGCCTTCCACCACATACCAGGGTGCATAGTCGCGGCTGCTGCGGCGCAGCACGCGCTCGCCGACCTTGACGTACTTGTCGTAGGTCTTCGATTGCTGCCAGTCCAGCGGGCTGAGCCGCCAACTGTGCAGCGGGTCGTCCTGCAGCGATTTGAGCCGCGCCTTCATGCGCTGCTTGGAGAGGTGAAACCAGAACTTGAAGATCAGCGTGCCTTCATCGCAAAGCATGCGCTCCAGGCCCAATGTGCTGTCGATGGCCTGATCCAGCACGGCATTCTTGATCCGCCCGTGCACCCGCCCCTGGAGCATCTGGCTGTACCAGTTGCCGAAAAAGATGCCGATCCGCCCCTTGGGTGGCAACTGCCGCCAGTAGCGCCAGGCCGGCGGCCGGGCCAGCTCCTCATCGGTCTGCTGATCGAAGGTGCTGACCTGGATCAGCCGCGCATCCATCCACTCGTTGAGCAGCTTGACCGTCTCGCCCTTGCCTGCCCCTTCGACCCCATTGATCAGGATGATCACGGCAAAACGGCCCTGTTGTTGCAACTCGTATTGCGCTTCCAGCAAGGCCTCGCGTAGCGCCGGCACCTCGGCCTCGAAGGTTTCCTTATCGATGCTGTGACCAATCTCGGCAGACTCGAACATAGCCAACTCCCTGACATGATGGGTTGAGCCTAGCGGATCGCCCCCTGCCTTGTCCGGATTCACCCTGCAATCGGCTAGAATGCGCGACTGCGCCACTGGGTACCCCCGCATGTCCGATACGTCTAACACCACTCGTCAACAGGCACACCTCGATTGGGACGAGCAGGGCCAACCCCTCTGCGCCCAGTTCAACGATGTGTACTTCTCCAACGAGGACGGCCTGAAAGAAACCCGCTATGTGTTTCTCGCCAATAACCAGTTGCCGGAGCGCTTCGCCACCCTGGAGGCCGGTGAGCACCTGACGATTGGCGAAACCGGTTTCGGCACCGGCCTGAATTTTCTCTGTGCCTGGCAGTTGCTGGAGCAGCAGGCCGTTCCAGGTGCCCGCCTGCACTTTGTCAGTGTGGAAAAATACCCGCTGAGCCGTACCGACCTGCAGCGCGCCCTGGCCTTATGGCCCGAGCTCGCGCCCTACGCCGAGCAGTTGCTGGCGCAATACGTGGCG
The DNA here is from genome assembly GCF_963970915.1 of Pseudomonas sp. EA_105y_Pfl2_R69. Classification (NCBI taxonomy): domain Bacteria; kingdom Pseudomonadati; phylum Pseudomonadota; class Gammaproteobacteria; order Pseudomonadales; family Pseudomonadaceae; genus Pseudomonas; species Pseudomonas sp. EA_105y_Pfl2_R69. The sequence goes on along the minus strand of NZ_CAXAOO010000011.1, from coordinate 9,497 downwards.
CTGCACCCGGGCTTTCAGCGCCTGGTATTTGCAGGCGGGAGCGTCATCCTGACCCTGCTGATCGGTGATGCACGGGAACTGTTCGGCCAACTGGATGGCCGGGTCGACGCCTGGTTTCTCGACGGCTTCGCCCCGGCAAAGAACCCGGATATGTGGACCCCAGAACTGTTTGCCGAATTGGCCAGACTGTCCCATGCCCACACCACCCTGGGCACCTTTACCAGCACCGGCTATGTACGCCGCCGGCTGAACGATGCCGGTTTCAAGATGAAGCGCGTGCCCGGGCTGGGGAAAAAATGGGAAGTACTTAAGGGCGGCTTTATCGGTACCGCCGAGACGAGCGAAAAGCCCTGGTTTGCCCGCCCGCCGCAGCCTTCTGGCCCGCGCACCGCCATTGTCATTGGCGCGGGTCTGGCCGGCTGCGCCACCGCCGCCAGCCTGGCCCAGCGCGGCTGGCTGGTCTGCCTGCTGGAGCGGCATGACGCCATCGCCCAGGAAGCTTCGGGCAACCCGCAAGGGGTGCTCTACCTCAAGCTATCGGCCCATCACACCACGCTGTCACGCCTGATCGTCAGCGGTTATGGCCATACTCGCCGACTGCTTGAGCGCCTGCAAAAAGGCCAGGATTGGGACAACTGCGGCGTGCTGCAACTGGCCTTCGATGCCAAGGAAGCGCAGCGCCAAGCGCAGCTGGCGGCGGCCTTTCCGGCCGACCTGCTGACGAACCTGGACAGAAGCGCCGCCGAAATCAAAGCCGGTATTCCCCTGCCAGCGGGCGGCCTGTTCTACCCCGAGGCCGGCTGGGTACATCCGCCGGCGCTGTGTGCACTGTTTGGCCAGCAGGCGAACATCCAGCTGCAACTGCATCGGGAGGCGCTGGAGCTGCGCCGCGAGGGCGACCACTGGCAGGCCTGGAATGGCGAGCAACTGCTGGCCAGCGCCAGCGTAGTGGTACTGGCCAGCGCAGCGGAGATCAAGGGTTTTAGTCAGGCCGCGCACTTGCCGCTGAAACGTATCCGCGGGCAGATCAGTCGCCTGCCCGCCACCGCGGCCAGCCGCGCACTCAGCACCGTGGTGTGCGCCGAAGGCTATGTCGCCCCGGCCCGCCAGGATGAACACACCCTGGGGGCGAGTTTCGACTTCAGCAGTGACGATCTGACGCTGAACAGCGCCGATCACGCGAGCAATCTACAGCTACTGGAAGAAATCTCGCCAACGCTAGCGAGCCAGCTTAACGCCGCAGAGTTAGACCCCGAGCAGCTACAAGGACGCGCCGCCTTTCGCTGTACCAGCCCGGACTATCTGCCGATTGTCGGCCCGTTAGCCGACGCAGCCACCTTTACCGAGGCCTATGCGGTACTGAGCAAGGATGCCCGCCAGGTGCCGCAAACGCCCTGCCCCTGGCTCGACGGCCTGTATATCAACAGCGGGCATGGTTCACGCGGATTGATCACCGCGCCACTGTCCGGCGAGCTGATCGCCGCCTGGCTCAACGACGAGCCGCTGCCGGTGCCCGCCGATGTGGCACAGGCCTGCCATCCGAATCGCTTCGCCTTGCGCGCGCTGATCCGCAACAAGAGTTAAGGCTGCGCGCCTGTTAGCAGGCGCGCACGAGCATCAGCCGCGCAGACTAAAACGCCAGGCGCGGTGGATTTTCGGGTTGCGGGCAAAGTCCGGATCGAGGGTCGACTCGCTGATTTCCTCAACCTGATAACGCGCCGCCAAGCTCTCATCGAGCTCAAATTTGCGGAAGTTGTTGGAGAAATACAGCACCCCGTCCTTGGTGAGACGGGCCATGGCCAAGTCGAGCAACTGCACATGATCGCGCTGGATATCGAAGATGCCTTCCATGCGTTTGGAATTGGAAAAGGTCGGCGGATCGATAAAGATCAGCTCGTATTCGCCACGGTCTTCGGCCAGCCAGGCCATCACGTCGCCCTGCTCCAGACGGTTCTTGTCCGAATAGCCATTGAGCGACAGGTTGCGCCGCGCCCAGTCCAGATAGGTTTTCGACAGGTCGACGCTGGTGGTGGTACGCGCGCCGCCCTTGGCCGCATGCACGGTGGCGGTGGCGGTGTAGCAGAACAGGTTGAGGAAGCGCTTGCCGGCGGCCTCTTTCTGGATACGCAGACGCAGCGGTCGGTGATCGAGGAACAGGCCGGTGTCGAGGTAGTCGGTGAGGTTGACCAGCAACTTTACGCCGCCCTCGCTGACTTCCATAAACTGGCCCTGGGTGGCCTGGCGCTGGTACTGCTTGGTGCCGCTCTGGCGCTCGCGGCGCTTGATCACCACCTTGCTCTTGTCGACGCCCAACGCCTGCGGAAGCGCGGCGATGGCGTCAAACATACGGGCCTTGGCTTTCTCCGGATCAATGGACTTGGGTGCGGCATATTCCTGCACATGCACCCAATCACCATACAAATCCACCGCCATGGAATATTCCGGCATATCGGCGTCGTACAGGCGGTAGCACTGTACGTCTTCACGGCGCGCCCACTTGCCCAGCTGCTTGAGGTTCTTCTGCAGACGGTTGGCAAACATCTGCCCGCCCTCGCTCAGGCGCGCTTGTTCGACCACCGGAGCAGGTGCAGGAGCCGGTTTGATCGGGTTGCCGTTCTTGTTGTACTGCCGCTCTTGCGGCTCCAGGGGTGCCTTGTCGGCCTCGGCCTGTTCGCGCTCGCGTTCACGCTGTTCCGGAGTACGACGCTCGCCGGTGACGAACTGCTCGGGCTGCACCTTGATCAGCAACAGCTTGCACGGCAGCGCGCCGTTCCAGAAGGCGTACTGCTTGTGGCTGCGAATGCCCATGCGTTTGCCCAGGTCCGGCGCGCCGGTAAACACCGCCGCTTCCCAGCCCATACAGGCCTGACGCAGACGTTCGCCAAGGTTCTGGTAGAGGTACAGCAGGCTGGCTTCATCACCCAGGCGCTCGCCGTAGGGCGGGTTGCAGATCACCAGGCCTTTCTGATTCTGATCCGGGCGCGGTTCGAAGGTCGCCACTTCGCCCTGATAGACCTTGATCCAATCGCTCATGCCCGCGCGTTCAATGTTATTGCGCGCCGGCTGAATCAGCCGGGGGTCGGCCTCGTAACCGCGAATCCACAGCGGCGGTTTGGCCATGCCGACCTCGGCACGCTGCTGGGCCTCAAGCTGCAACTTTTTCCACAGGGCCGGCACGTGTCCCAGCCATTTGCTGAAGCCCCATTGCTCGCGGGTCATATTCGGCGCGATATCGGCGGCAATCATCGCCGCCTCGACCAGGAAGGTGCCGACACCGCACATGGGGTCAGCCAGTGCGCCGCCTTCAGCCGCAATACGTGGCCAGCCGGCGCGGATCAATACGGCAGCGGCGAGGTTTTCCTTGAGCGGTGCCGCGCCCTGCTGCAGACGATAACCGCGCTGGTGCAGGCTATGGCCGGACAGGTCGAGGGACAGAATCGCCTCGCCGCGATCCAGGCGCAGGTGCACGCGCAGATCCGGGTTGAGCTTGTCCACCGAAGGCCGCGTCCCGTCTTTCAGGCGCAGCTTGTCGACGATGGCATCCTTGACCTTCAGTGCGCCGAAATGAGTGTTGTCGATGCCCGAGCCGTTACCGCTGAATTCCACGGCCAGACTACCGGTGGATTCCAGGTGCTCGAACCAGTCGACCTCCAGCACCCCTTCGTAGAGGCTCTGGGCATCCTGCACGCTATAGCGTTTGAGCACCAACAGCACACGGTTGGCCAGGCGCGACCAGAGGCACAGACGATAGGCGGTCTCCATGTCGGCCATGCCTCGAATGGCCGAGGTGTGCTCACGCGCCTCTTCAAGCCCAAGCTTGCTGGCCTCTTCAAGCAGCAAGCCTTCCAGGCCCTTGGGGCAGGTGAGAAAGAGTTCGTAACGATCCGACATGGGAGCTTCCAGTGTGCCTAAGGCAATAAACGGCGTGCAGCGAAATCAGCACGCCCAAAATAAGTGACAAAGCGTCGCAGCGCGACCCTTCGTCGGAATAAACAACAGCCGCAATCGCAATCAATTCGCGATAGCAAAACACCAGTACCGTCCCCGCATACGCCCACAGCATAGGCCTCGGGGTGAAAAAGCGGCATCCGGCCACAACGCCTTATGGCTTGGCCCGCAAAAATGTTACGCCCTTATGACGAAACGATCATTCACAGGCCTCTGCGCATTCGTTAGAAATCTACCTAGGCCATCGCCGCAAGGGCGATGGCAAGGAGGCTCGCGACGCCGGCAGCGAACTCCGTAGGCAGAACTTTCTCTGCCTGACCTTGCTACAAGGTCTAAGGGACATAACAGTCAACATTGAGGGCTTCACCCTATGAGAAGACTTAAGCGTGATCCGTTAGAAAGAGCCTTTTTGCGCGGCTATCAATATGGGATCAATGGTAAATCCCGCGAACTTTGTCCATTCACCCTCCCGTCCGTACGCCAAGCCTGGTTAAACGGCTGGCGCGAGGGGCGCGGTGATAACTGGGACGGCATGACCGGCACTGCCGGCATCCATCGACTCAACGAACTTCACGCTGTCGGCTGATCAAGGAACCCTACCGACTTCCAGGCACGCTCCATCCGAGCGGCGGGCGCAAGCCCAGGGGCTCCCTTAGGGAGCCCTTTTTTATGGCCTGCCATCCATGGCGGTCACCCTTCGGGCCGTCGCTACGCGACGTTAAAAATTCCTCCCGATAATTTTTTATGGCCTGCCAAATCCATGCTGCTCCCTTTCGAGCCATCGCTATGCGACGTTTAAAATCCCTCCCGGTAATTCTTTATGGCCTGCCGTCCATCGCGGTTACCCTGCCGGCCTTCGTTACGCGACGTTAAAAATGGCTCCCGGCCATTTTTTATATCTAGGCTTTGGCTGGTAACGCGGCGATCGCATCGACCGCTTCGCGAATCAAGGCCGGCCCCTTGTAGATAAACCCGGAATAAATCTGTACCAGGCTGGCACCGGCGGCGATCTTCTCGGCCGCATGCTTGCCCTCGGTAATACCGCCCACCGCAATGATCGGCAGACGCCCCTTCAACTCGCCCGCCAGCACCTTGACGATATGGGTGCTCTTGTCCCGCACCGGGGCACCGGACAGGCCACCGGCCTCGTCGGCACATTCCAGGCCATGCACCCCTTCGCGGCTCAGAGTGGTGTTGGTGGCGATCACCGCGTCCATACCCGCCTCCACCAGCGCATTGGCAACTTCCACGGTTTCCTCGTCGCTCATGTCTGGCGCGATCTTGATCGCCAGCGGCACCCGCTTACCATGCTCTGCGGCCAGATCCTCCTGACGCTGACGCAGGGCTTCGAGCAGCTGCTTGAGCGAGTCGCCGAACTGCAGACTGCGCAACCCCGGGGTATTCGGCGAGCTGACGTTCACCGTCACATAGCTGGCGTGCTGATAGACCTTATCCAGGCACAGCAGGTAATCGTCCACCGCGCGCTCGACCGGGGTGTCGAAGTTCTTGCCGATATTGATACCCAGCACACCCTTGTACTTGGCCGCCTGCACCCGGGCCAGCAAGTGATCTACGCCGTGGTTGTTGAAACCCATGCGGTTGATGATGGCCTCGGCCTCAGGCAAACGGAACAGGCGCGGCTTGGGGTTGCCCGGCTGCGGCCGCGGTGTAACTGTACCAATCTCGATAAAGCCGAAGCCTAGCTGGGCAAAACCGTCGATGGCATCGCCGTTCTTGTCCAGGCCGGCGGCCAGGCCAACCGGGTTGACGAAGTCCAGACCCATTACCTGAACGGGCAAGGCTGCCGGGCTCTTGGTCAACAAGCCATTGAGCCCCAGACGGCCACCGGCCCCGATCAGATCGATGGACAGCTCATGGGAGGATTCCGGGGACAGTTTGAATAGCAGCTCGCGGGCCAGGGTATACATGGGCAGGCTTAGCTCGATAGAGTGACAAAGGCCGCAATTATAGCCGCCTGGCCGCCTCATAGGCGAGGCACAAGGCTGCTTCAGCTCAAACGGCGCAGGCTCAGCAATTCGCCGGCTGCACTAAACTCGAGTTCGAAGGAACCATAGACGCCTTCGCGAGTCAGAAACTGCCGAAAATGATGGGCTGGCACACTGACCCGGCGGCCGTCACGACTGCGCAGCAATATGCGATTAGCATGGCCCTGATAGACCGCACGCAAGCGCTCGGCGGACAGCGCAATATCCAGTACCAGACTGGGCATGGAGGCACCTACGCAAATGAATGCGGCAATATTGCCACAGGCAAAGCACAAGCCCGTGAAAAAATGGTCGGGAGCCATTTTTAACGTCGCGCAGCGACGTCCCGCAGGGTGGCCGCCAGGGATGGCAGGCCATAAAAACCCGTCAAATCAGTCGATAAAGCCTGTGCAGCGGCCTTATGCCTCTGCCAAACTGGCATTGCTGACTATGGAGTTTCCACCCGGCCATGAGTTTGTCTGAGCAGCCCCCTACCCTCAGCTCACGCCTTGGTGCCCTGGCCCAACGCCTGGGCCTTATCGGTCGCGCGCCTCGCCAAATACTTGAGCGCGCCGGCCAGTTACGCCTGCCATTCGCCCCCCTGCCCGAGATCCGTGACAGCATCTGCTGGCAGGACGGGCCACAACTGCATCGCTTGATCGATTTACCACGCGGCGCGCTGTCCGGCCCCGTACAAGAAGACAAGGCCCAGGCCCACGCGGCCTTGATTCGCATCATCGAACTAGAGGAGCGCCAGCTGAGCGCATTCGACCTGCGCATGGTCGATGGCCTCTCAGGGTGTGATGCCGACCAAGCCGCCTTTGCCAGCTTCGAGGGCTATGCCGCCAGCCAGACATGCCGCCAAGTGCGCATCATCAGCTACAAGGACTTCGTTAAAACCATCAGTCTGGCTCTGCCGCGCTTCCTGGCCGGCGAACGCATCAACCTCCGGCAGGCCAGCTGGCATGGCGAACGGGTGTTCTGGGCCGGCGAGCATCACCCCCAGGCGTTTGCCTGTGCAATCGCCTATGCCCGCCGCCGCGAGCTGGAAATCAGCCTACCCGCGGACCTCAGTCACTACCGTTTGAGCGCCCAGGGACTGAGTGAGCTACAACAGCAGTACCATGCCCTGGCCATGCCGGCAGCCGCCTGGAGCGACCCGGCCTTTATGGGACTGCTGCTCGATAGCGGCCTCCCCTATGCGCGCCTGTCGCTGCTACGCAGCCCAGGCGACCCGGAAATCCTTCTACTGCCCAAATACTCTGCCGAAGCCACCGCACTGGGCGAAGGCCTGCGCCTGGCCGGCGCACCGGATGTAGTGGGGTATTTACAGCGGCTGACGCAGCACCGCTGATAATCAAAAACACCCGCTACAGACTTTCACGTCCAGATTTGCCATAAAAAGCCCGCCCTCATTCAAGAGGGCGGGCTCAGAACGGCTCCCGCGTCAGACGATGTATTCTTGTTCCTGACCACCAATCAGTAGTATCACCTTGTCTCCAACACCGATGTTGTTCAGTGTCGCCACTTCAACAAAGTCGCCATTTAGGCCATCAACATCCACTTCCAGTTTGGCATCTGGGCCGACAGCGGTGATATGCACAAAATCGCTCACATTGCTGGCAACACCGAAGTTGGCATCCAGCAGCGCACCCAGATCGATTTTGTCCCCCTCGTCAAAGTTGTAATCGGTAATCACGTCGGCATGCGCAAGTCCCGTTTCGGAGAAGACAAAGGTATCCGCGCCGCCACCACCGGTCAGCGTATCGTTACCCAGCTCGCCGATCAGAATATCGTCAGCATCCCCGCCAATGAGAGTGTCGTGGCCACCATTACCCATCAGCACCACACCATTCTCAGCATCGACGCCATCCGCGGCAGCAGAGATCACCGTATCCGGATCGAGCATGCTAACAGTCAGCTCATCATCCAGCGCCGACATGTCACCGTCGCCATCTGTGACCGCAAGATTGAAGTTAAGCGCCAGCTCTTCGATAGTTACAGCCTGATCGTAGGTAATTTCATTGATATTGAAACCAGCACCACCACTTGTATGGTCAACTCTGAGGCTAGTGAATTCGGAATCCACATAGACTGTATAGGTCTTGCTGGCGGCACTATAAGCCCATGTACCCGCCAGATCTGTATCAACAAGTACCGTAATACGTTCCGTCCCGCTAACAACAGAAAGATTCTGGGTACCGGCCTGGACTTGATTGAAGTCAAGCGCTACGCCATCAATGATTACCGCCAGCAAGGCGATTGCATTCGGCCCCCCTGTCCACTGTTGCGTTGTAAAACTTACGAGCCCCTGGGGCTTGGCAAAATCCATCTCCAGCCACTGCCCAGTGTTTATTTTGGTCGTCCCTACCCCAATACCATTATTGGATGCATTGACATTCTCGGAGCCTCGGATGATTAACGATTGATCATCCGTAGCTACCTCACCGACAGGGCCAAACGCATCAAAGTCGCTACCACTGACCGTCGTAGAGGAAATGACTTCATTCGAAATCATCTCGAAGGTATAGGTGCCATCCGGATTGATAGTTAGCTCAAAGAACGGACTACCGGCAGGGTCAGCCAAACTGCTGAAGGCATAGAACTCGACACTGCCATTACCACCGTCAGAGACTGCATTGGTGACAGTGCTGTAATAGAAGCTGAACAGGACTTCATTCGCGCCATCCGTTACATCGACCTTGAAAACGCCAGCCTCTGCCGTATTACTCTGGACGAAACTGACCGACTCACCGGCATAGGTACCAGTTTCTGCCAAAGCCACTGACAGGAAGTCCAGACCATCGGCACCGAAGCTCGCGCTATAGAGCCCACTAAAGGCAACGGTCGAAGCGCTTGAGATCACTGCATCCATGACCGACAGGAAGTGCGGGCCGTCGTCACGGAACACCAGCGAACCGCTCAGGTCCAGGTTGGCGTCATCGCTGTCGCCGTCCTTGTCGGTGATGGTCGCCGTCAGGGTCAGGCTGTTCGCATCCGGGCTGATCGGTTCGTTCGGGTCGTTGGTCGGGTGCTTGATTGCCAGCACCTGATCCAGGGTCACCAGGCTGCCCACCACGGTGACGCTGAAGGACACCGCACCCAGCTCACCGCCCACCCGGCCTTCCACGCCGTTGGCGGTGTTGTAGAGCAGGATGCTCTGGTTGCTGGCCACATCCACCAGGCCGCTGTCGGTGCCATTGACGGTACTCACCGCATAAGTGGTGCTGCCGCTGTTATCGGCTCCGTAATTGCCAAGGAAGGCACCCGACACGTCGACGCTGTCGTTCAGCGCCAGGTTGGTTTCATCCACTTCCAGGCCCACGTCGAACTGCGAGGCCACGTTGATGCTCGGGCCGTCGTCGCGGAACACCAGCGAACCGCTCAGGTCCAGGCTGGCGTCATCGCTGTCGCCGTCCTTGTCGGTGATGGTCGCTGTCAGGGTCAGGCTGTTCGCAGCCGGGCTGATCGGTTCGTTCGGGTCGTTGGTCGGGTGCTTGATTGCCAGCACCTGATCCAGGGTCACCAGGCTGCCGACCACGGTCACGCTAAATGCCACCGCGC
>NZ_CAXAOO010000010.1:0-138843 GCF_963970915.1 Pseudomonas sp. EA_105y_Pfl2_R69 | reverse complement strand
CAACTTGGTAAACGGACTTGGCCAGATCAACTGCGATTCGCTTCATCACGACACTCCCAATTTCAGTCACCACCGTTCTCGGTATAGAACTGTGGCGCGGGGAGAGTCCATTACAGCATTCAAATCGCTCGCTCCGCTCGCTGGGACGGGCTAAAGCCCGCCCCTTAACCAAACGTTAGGCTTATAGGCATGTTCGAATTTTTTTACCATAGCATCTATATCTTATTTATGTTTTTCGCGATATCCAGCGTTGCGGCAGGTGTAATTCTTGCTAAAACTCGCAGATCAGAAGATGTCTTGATTTTCATTGCTTGCGTAGTTTCCGCATTCGCACTCTTTACAAGCGCATTTTTCGGATATACCGCCGCAACTGACGAGCATGGAAAAATATTATCTGAATCAGAACCCTTGCTTTCTATATACCAAACCCAGTGGCTGCATATAATAGCAGCACTATCATTTTCAGCAGGTTTTGTCATGAAAGCATGTACGCTTACAAAAAGCAGAACCCACTCTAACTCGTGAGCAGCCTAACAACTGGTATATGGACTCTCCCCACAAGTAGTGAGCAAAGCTTTTCTTTTGCACCTGTCGTCAGCGCGGTTGCATTCGTATATCCGGCCTGTTGTGGGCTTTACCGCCCTGGCCATTCTGTAGTTCGCGCAGCGGGGGCCAAGCGTTCAATCGATCACACAGATCATCATTGTTATCGGCCTTATTCCGCTGCAGGACTCGCCTGTTCCGACAGTGCTGCTGCTCACCACAACCACAAGAAAACCATCACTCCTTACTGATTACCCCCGCCGTCAGGCGGACTGTGTGCGCTGCCACTTGTTGGCCAGGGCCACCGCCGCCTTGTTGCGGCCGTCTCGCGCGGCAACCGCCCAGCGCGGTAGAGGGTTAGCCATAGGCTCAATAACCCTGCCGCAGCGCGCCACTTTCCGCATCGCCATCATTGCAGTCGGGCTAGTTGCTGCGGCGATAAGGATGCCCATCATCGCCGCAACGCCTCTCGGCTCAGCCGCTTGCGCGGCACCACCTGGCCGGAGCAGACACTCTTGGCCAGCTGGACACGGACTCGTATTGAATCCACCGTTATGCGTTTTATCGCTCTTCTTCCAGCAAACAGTCACCACGACGTTATAGAAGAACCGTGGTAGGGGGAGAGGCCATTACAGCATTCAAATCGTTAGCTACGCTCACTGATACGGGCGAAAGCCCGCCCCTTAACCAAATGTTAGGCATCTACCGTCATCCCCAAAACGTACCAAAGGACGATTACGGAAATGAAACTGTCAGATATCGTACAACGTGGATGGAATGCTCTCGGTTCGGGAAATTTCGATACTCTTGTTCAAGACTACATTGACGACATGCACTTAATTATTCCAGGACAGGACGACTTGCTAAAAGGACGTCAGGCCTTCCGAACAGCGCTTGACAGCCTCAACACTATTCTCCCCCCAGGCTTTAAGATCACAGAGCTGCGTAACATAGAAGGCGACAGTGAAGTTGTTTCTATTGTTGAGTGGACGTCGACAAAAATCGCAAAATCACAACTAGCGGTTCTCTTCAAATTTTCCGGAGACAAAATATACGAAGAGCGCTGGTTCATTGACACCGAACAATGGAAGAACGCGTTCTAGAGAAACTGGCTAGCAGGTGCGAACCCTGCGCCGCGCTCACCGGGGCGGCTAAAGTCCGCCCCTTAAGTAAAGGTTGGTCCTCTTGGGGGTCGTATGCGCTACCTCGTCACCGTAATGCTGGCCGTCGCCGCGATCATTCACCTGCTGCCACTTGCGGGTGTGCTGGGCGGTGCGCGGTTAAGCGCGCTCTATGGCTTGTCGTTTGATGAACCCAATTTGGCTATCCTTATGCGCCATCGAGCGGTTCTCTTTGGTTTGCTCGGCGCGTTTCTCTTGTATGCTGCCTTCCGGCCCACTCTGCAGCCAGTCGCATTTTTCGCGGGGTTTGTCAGTGTGCTGTCGTTTCTCTACCTGGCATGGTCGGTGGGCGGGTATAACCCGCAGATCAGCCGGGTGTTCTACGCGGACATGGTTGCTCTGGTGTGCCTCATTATCGGGGCTGCCGTATATGCATATATGCCCAGCGAGAGCTGACACGTCCCGCTGTGGCCCCATCGGGCCACCGCTGACTCAACCCTGATACCTCGCCTTCGGCCAAGGATGGTTAGATGAAAAAAGCAGTACTCCCATTAATCGCGCTTATAGCATTTACAGCCTACACAGCTTTTACGATGGCGCAGGCTGAGCAGTCGTTAATCCAGTTCGGCATTGAGCTAATGTCGCGGCCGGATACCGCGCAGGTGGTGATTGATTTATATATTCTTGCGGCGCTGTCTTGCGTATGGATGTACCAGGACACCAAGGCACGCAAAAAACCGCTCGTCTCAGTCGTGCCTTATATAGCCATTACCCTAATTTTTGTTTCTGTCGGCCCACTGCTTTACCTCGTTATTAAAGCCCTCTCAAAACGATCGCGTGCGGCTGATACATAATCAAACGTTCAAGTTCTGTACTGCGCGCAGTAGCCCCGGCCAATGTCCGCGACCTAGCCTATTGCTAGGCTACACTCCCGAGGCAAGTTGCCAATTCAGGAGAACCCCCATGACGCAATACATGATCAACGTGAGATAACCGGTGCCGGAGATAGGTCAGCAAAAACACTCTGCGCCGCATCAAAACACTCCAATGCGGTGCCGGCGGAGTTGGCCCCTGGCATTAAGTGGCGGCATAGTTACGTTGCCGCTAACGAGATTTACTGTGTTTATAACGCAGCGAGTGAACAGCTTATCCGCGAACACGCGGAAAGTCGGGATTCCCGGCTAATAAGATCCCCCATCAGTGCCGTGATCGATCCGTCCACGGCTAAAGGCTAGTCTCGCCTCGCACGTCAGCGGGGGCAAAGCCCGTCCATTAGTTTAAGTTCGCACCAGACAGGTGCCCCGCAAAGGATATATGCATGTCACTAAAAGAACGTTTCGCCACCTATCTTGAGGCGTATTCGGCCAAGAACCTGCAGCAGGTCGCGGACATGTTTGCTGCCGACATTAGCCTGCGGGACTGGAAAATCGCCGTAGCCGGCAAAGAGGCTGCAGTTGCGGAGACAGACAAGAACTTTCGCGCCGCCAAGACAATCGAGATTGAGATTTTGGCCACATACGAATCCGACAGCTCAATCGCGGGCGAACTCAAAATCGTGGTCGATCGGAGCGAAGTTCTCTATGTCGTCGATGTGCTTTCCTTTAATGCAAACGGGCAAATCAATTCGATTCGCGCCTACCTGGGCAGAGGCGCTTTGCAATAGGCAGCCTGAATGCCGCCTGGCTTGAGGGCTGGCTGACCAGTCCCGTAACGCCTCACCCTACCAGTCGCGGCCGAGGCTTTTGCCGGGCTACTGCCGTCAGGCCTTCCCCGCGATACCAGCTCCCGACTGCCCGCCCCGCTTGCTCGCCGTCGCCTTGCGTTTGCCGGCCTTGCGCTTGCCCTTCCAAGGCGTGGCGGCCGGGCTGGCGGGAGCGCTGATGCTCAGGCGCAGGCCGGCGCAGCGTTGCACCTGCTTGCTCATCCAGGCCGACTGCTTGCCGACGAATTCGTCCAGGCTCATCTCACCGCTTTGCACCATGTCCAGCGCCTGTTCCCAGATCGCCGTGGTGCCGGGGTCGGCGATGGCGCGGGGTACGGCGTCGATCAGGCTGAATGCGGCGGGAGTGGCGGCCAGGGCCTTGCCCTGTTTGAGCAGGTAGCCGCGGTCGAGCAGGCCCTGGATGATGCCGGCGCGGGTCGCTTCGGTGCCGATGCCGGTGGTGTCCTTGAGTTTCTGTTTGAGCCGCGGGTCGTCGACCAGCTTGGCGACGTTCTTCATCGCCTTGATCAGGTCGCCCTCGGTGAAGGGCTTCGGCGGTTGGGTCCAGAGGTCCTTGAGGGTCACCCCGGTCACGCTGCAGCCCTGCCCTTCGCGCAGGGCCGGCAGGGCTTGGGCGGGGGGCGCTTCGCGGCCTTTGGCGGGCGTCAGGGCCTCGGGCAGGGCACGCCGCCAGCCGGGTTCGACTATCACCTTGCCGACCGCGCGCAGGGCCTGGCCGGCGCAGTCGAAGTCGGCCTGAGTGCGGTCGTATTCGTGGATGGGCAGGAACTGCGCCAGGTAACGCGCGCGGATCAGGCTGTAGACGGCCTTCGGCTTGCCGCTCAGGCGTTCCAGGCCCTGCGCGGCGGCGGTGGGGATGATGCCGTGGTGGGCGCTGACCTTGGCGTCGTTCCAGGCCCGCGAACGGCGCTGCGGCTCAAGGTGTTCGCGCAGGGCGGCCAGGGCGGGGTCGGCGCGGCCCAGGGCGGCGAGGATGGCCGGGGCCTCGGCGTGCTGGCTGAGCGGCAGGTAGCCGCAATCGCTGCGCGGGTAGGTGATCAGCTTGTGGGTTTCGTAGAGCGCCTGGGCGATGTCCAGGGTTTCCTGGGCACCGAGGCCGAGCTTTTTCGAGCAGACTTCCTGCAGGGTGCCGAGGTCGAACGGCAGGGGCGCTGCCTCGCGCATGCGCTCGGTGCGCAGTTGCACCACCCGGGCGCTGGCGGCGTTGCCCATGGCCGTTGCCGCCGCTTGCGCCAGGGCCTGGTCGAGGCAGCGGCCCTGCTCGTCGCAGACCGCCGCCGCGGCGCGCCACTGGGCGCTGAATGCGGTGCCGTCGGCCAGCAACTGCACTTCGATGGCCCAGTAGGGCTGCGGCACGAAGGCGGCGATGCTGCGGTCGCGGTCAACCACCAGGCGTAGGGTCGGGGTCTGTACCCGGCCCACCGGCAGCACGCCCTGATAGCCGGACTGCTGGCCGAGCAGGGTGAACAGCCGGCTCATGTTCATGCCGATCAGCCAGTCGGCGCGCGAGCGACCCAGGGCCGACTGGTAGAGGCTGAAGGTGTCGCCGCCGGGCTTGAGCGCGGCCAGGGCCTTGCGGATCGAGGCATCGTCCAGGGCCGACAGCCACAGGCGCTGGATCGGCCCGCGGTAGCGGCAATGCTCGACCAGCTCGCGGGCAATCATCTCGCCCTCGCGGTCGGCGTCGGTGGCGATGACCAGCTCGTCGGCCTCGCCGAGCAGGCGCTTGACCGCCTTGAACTGGCCGGCGGTCTTGGGCTTTACGCGCATTTTCCAGCGCTCGGGGATGATCGGCAGGTCGCTCAGCACCCAGCGTTTGTAGCGGGGATCGTAGGCGTCCGGCGGGGCGGTTTCCAGCAGGTGGCCGATGCACCAGGTCACCGTCAGGTTGCTGCCCAGCCAGCAGCCGTCGCCGCGCCGGGTGGCCCCGAGCACCTTGGCGATGTCCTTGGCCTGGGAAGGTTTTTCACAGAGGAAGAGCCGCATGGCCGCCATCATCGATTCCTTGTCGCGATGGCGCACAGCATGCGCAGTGACGCGGGTTCAGGCAAGCTTAATCTGTATGGATATACAGCCAATCGTTAGCGGGAAGAAAGCCGTCTGGGGCAGTCGCGAGGACAGCCGCAGGCCTGGCCCCTCACCCTAGCCCTCTCCCCAGGGGGGGCGAGGGGACTTGTCCGCGGAGCATCGGCGCGTGAGCGTGATTATCCCGAATTGCGCCGGGCCGCCGGCCCCAGCCCCTCTCCCGGAGGGCGAGGGGAGCAAACCGTGCCTGGCACTCCAAATGCGTAACAGGTACATGGCCACAAAAAAGGGTCACCGCAGTGACCCTTTTCCGTTTTACCCAGGCCAGCGTTTAAGCGGTGGCGTGGATCTGCGACGGATCGCGGCGGCTGTCCGGGCCATTCTGCAGGTGGGCCCCGGTGCTTTCGTCCATGGCCTGTTGCAGGGCCTTCTTGCGCTTCTCTTCGGAGCGACGGGCGAAGAACCAGATGATAAAGGTCATCAACGACACCGACAGCAGGATCAGGCTGGCCACGGCGTTGATTTCCGGTTTCACGCCCAGCCGCACGGCGGAGAAGACTTCCATCGGCAGGGTGGTGGAGCCCGGGCCGGAGACGAAGCTGGCCAGTACCAGATCGTCCAGCGACAGGGCGAAGGACATCATGCCGCCGGCGGCCAGGGAGGGCGCGAT
Source organism: Pseudomonas sp. EA_105y_Pfl2_R69 (assembly GCF_963970915.1). Classification (NCBI taxonomy): domain Bacteria; kingdom Pseudomonadati; phylum Pseudomonadota; class Gammaproteobacteria; order Pseudomonadales; family Pseudomonadaceae; genus Pseudomonas; species Pseudomonas sp. EA_105y_Pfl2_R69. Next base: position 132,761 of record NZ_CAXAOO010000010.1, on the reverse strand, counting down.
CATCGGAATGGTGATCAGGAAGAACACCTTCCAGGGCTTGGCCCCCAGGTCCATGGCCGCTTCCTCGATGGACATGTCCAGCTCACGCAGGCGCGACGACACCACCACCGCCACATAGGCGGAACAGAAGGTGGTGTGGGCGATCCAGATGGTCAGCACGCCGCGCTCGGCGGGCCAGCCGATCAGCTGGGCCATGGCTACAAACAGCAGCAGCAGCGACAGACCGGTGATCACCTCGGGCATCACCAGCGGCGCGGTGACCAGGCCACCGAACAGGGTGCGCCCCTTGAAGCGGGTCACCCGGGTCAGCACGAAGGCGGCCATGGTGCCTAGCGCCACCGCGGCAATCGCGGTGTAGCAGGCAATTTCCAGGGAGCGCATCACCGCGTTCATCAACTGGGTGTTGTCGAGCAGGCCGACGTACCACTTCAGCGACCAGCCGCCCCAGACCGTAACCAGACGCGAGGCGTTGAACGAGTAGATGACCAGGATCAGCATCGGCAGGTAGATAAACACCAACCCGGCCCACAACATAAAGGTGGAGAAACTGAAGCGCTTCATGGCCGACCCTCCAGCTCTTTAGCTTGGTTACGGTTAAACAGGATGATCGGCACGATCAGGATCGCCAGCATGACCACCGCCAGGGCGGAGGCAACCGGCCAGTCGCGGTTGTTGAAGAACTCCTGCCACAGCACCTTGCCGATCATCAGGGTCTCCGGACCACCGAGCAGCTCGGGAATCACGAACTCGCCAACCACCGGGATAAACACCAGCATGCAGCCGGCGATGATGCCGTTCTTGGCCAGCGGCACGGTGATTTTCCAGAAGCTGTTGTAGGTGCTCGAACCGAGGTCGGCGGCGGCTTCCAGCAGGCTCTGGTCATGCTTGACCAGGTTGGCGAACAGCGGCAGCACCATAAACGGCAGGTACGAGTAGACGATGCCGATATACACCGCCAGGTTGGTATTGAGGATCTGCAACGGCTCGCTGATCAGACCGATGCCCTGCAGCACGCTGTTGAGCAGGCCATTGTTGCTGAGGATACCCATCCAGGCGTAGACGCGGATCAGGATCGCGGTCCAGGTCGGCATCATGATCAGCAGCAGGAATACCATCTGCTTTTCCTTGTCGGCCCGGGCGATGGCGTAGGCCATGGGGAAACCGATCACCAGGCAGAGCAGGGTACTGACTGCGGCCATCTGCAGCGAGCCGAGGTAAGCGGCCAGGTACAGGTCATCTTCGCTGAGGAAGATGTAGTTACTCAGGTTGATAAAGACCGCCAGCTTGTTTTCCGCCCAGGTGTACACCTCGGTGTACGGCGGGATGGCGACATCGGCTTCGGCGAAGCTGATCTTCAACACGATGATGAAGGGCAGCAGGAAGAACATGAACAGCCAGAGGAAGGGCACCCCGATAACGAAGTGACGCCCCTTGGGCAGTCGGCGGCTAATGCTTCGGGAAATGTTCATGAGCGCAATGCCACCCCGCTATCGTCCTCCCACCAGACGAACACCTCGTCGTCCCAGGTCGGTCGTGCGCCACGACGTTCGGCGTTGGCGACGAAGGACTGAACGATCTTGCCGCTCGGCAACTCGACGTGGAACACCGAATGGCCGCCGAGGTAGGCGATATCGTGCACGGTGCCGCGCGACCAGTTGTACTCGTAGCTCGGCTGCTCGGTGGTGACCAGCAGCTTTTCCGGGCGGATGGCGTAGGTGATGCTCTTGTCCTGCACCGAGGTGCTGACGCCGTGGCCGACGTAGATATTGCGCTCCAGATCCGGGCTATCGATCAGCGCGTGGCCTTCGGCATCGTCCACCACCTGACCGTCGAACAGATTGACGTTGCCGATAAACTCGCACACCAGGCGGCTGGTCGGAGTCTCGTAGATATCCACCGGGCTGCCGATCTGGGCGATCCAGCCCAGGTGCATGATGGCGATGCGCTGGGCCATGGTCATGGCCTCTTCCTGGTCGTGGGTCACCATCACGCAGGTCACGCCGACACGTTCGATGATCTCGACCAGTTCCAGCTGCATCTGCGAGCGCAGCTTCTTGTCCAGCGCACCCATGGGTTCGTCGAGCAGCAGCAGCTTGGGCCGCTTGGCCAGCGAGCGGGCCAGGGCCACGCGCTGACGCTGACCACCGGAGAGCTGGTGCGGTTTGCGCTTGGCGTACTGGGTCATGTGCACCAGTTTGAGCATCTCTTCGACGCGCGCATCGATCTCGGCCTTGGACATTCGGTCCTGCTTGAGGCCGAAGGCGATGTTGTCGGCCACGCTCATGTGCGGGAACAGCGCGTAGGACTGGAACATCATATTGATCGGCCGCTCGTAGGGCGGCAGGTCGGTGATGTCTTCACCATCGAGGATGATGCGTCCCTCGGTCGGCCGCTCGAAGCCGGCGAGCATGCGCAGCAGGGTCGACTTGCCGGAGCCGGAGCCGCCGAGCAGGGCGAAGATCTCGCCCTTGTTGATGGTCAGGGATACGTCGTCGACCGCGATGGTTTCATCAAACTTCTTGGTCACACGCTCGATTTTGATCAGCACCTCTTTCGGTTGCTGATCCCCCTCAAGAACCTTCTTATAGGCACTGGAAGCAACTGCCATTACCAAAACTCCCGCAAAAGTTGCGCCCGACCACAACGGCCCGGCGTTGGAAATTATTGACCCGACTTGACCTTGGTCCAGCTGCGCGTCATCAAACGTTGTACTTTCACCGGCAACTCCGCCGAGATAAACAACTTGTCCAGCACCGCTTGTGGCGGATACACCGACTCGTCGTTACGCACGTCCTGGTCCATCAGCTCGCCCGCCCTGGTATTGGCGTTGGCGTAACCGACGTAATCGCTGACCCCGGCAATGGCCGCGGGGTCGAGCAGAAAATTGATAAGGGCATGGGCTTCCTGCGGGTTGCCGGCATCCACTGGGATGGCGAGCATGTCGAACCACAGGTTGGCCCCCTCACTGGGGATGCTGTAGGCAATTTCGATGCCTTTGCCGGCCTCTTCGGCGCGGTCGGCGGCCTGCAGGACATCGCCGGAGAAGCCGGCGGCGACGCAGATATTGCCGTTGGCCAGGTCGCCGATGTACTTGGAGCTGTGGAAGTAGGTCACGTAGGGACGCACCGCCAGCAGCTTGGCTTCGGCCTTGGCAAGGTCCTCGGCGCTGTGGCTATTGGGGTCGAGGCCCATATAGGTGAGCACCGAGGGGATCATCTCGTCGGCCGAGTCGAGGAAACTGACGCCGCAGCTGGCGAGCTTCTGCATGTTCTCCGGCTCGAACAGCACGGCCCAGGAGTCGATCTGGTCGATGCCGAGCACTTCCTTGACCTTGGCCACGTTGTAGCCAATGCCGTTGGTGCCCCACAGGTAGGGCACCGCATACTGGTTGCCGGGATCGTTGGCCTGCAGCTGCTTGAGCAGCAGCGGGTCGAGGTTCTCCCAGTTCGGCAGCAGCGTGCGATCGAGCTTCTGGAACGCCCCCGCCTTGATCTGCTTGCCGAGAAAATGGTTGGACGGCACCACCAGGTCGTAGCCGCTACGGCCGGCCAGCAGCTTGCCTTCCAGGGTTTCGTTGGAGTCGAACACGTCGTACAGGGCGGTGATGCCCGTGGCCTGCTTGAAATCGGCCAGGGTGGTTTCGCCAATATAGTCAGACCAGTTGTAGACCTTGACCTCGCGGTCGGCGGCTTGCGCGGACGGCACGGCCAGGGCTGCTGCAACCAGGCCAGCCAGTAGAGTGATGCGACGCATAACGACTTCCTTATTGTTTTAGGGGTTTCCGGCGAGCGAACCCGCCGGAAAGGTACTGCTGTGCGGGCTTAACGGCCCGACTTGACCTTGGTCCAGCTGCGTGTCACTGCACGCTGCACTTTCGGGCTCAACTCGGAGAAGGTGTAGAGCTTCTTGCTCGCTTCTTCGGTCGGGTAGATGCCCGGGTTGTTGCGGATTTCCTCGTCCACCAGCGGCGTGGCGGCGCTGTTGCCGTTGGGGTAGGCCACGTAGTCGGAGATCGGTGCGATCACTTCCGGGGTGAGGATGTAGTTGAGGAAGATATGGGCCTCTTCGACGTTCTTGGCATCGGCCGGGATGGCCATCATGTCGAAGAAGGAGGCCGCGCCTTCCTTGGGAATGGCATAGGCCACCGGCACGTTGTTCTCGGCTTCTTCGGCACGGGCCTGGGCCTGGAACACGTCGCCGGACCAGCCCAGAGCCACGCAGATGTTGCCATTGGCCAGATCGGAGATGTACTTGGAGCTGTGGAAGTAGGTGATGTAAGGACGCACCTGCATCAGCAGGTCTTCGGCCTTCTTCACGTCTTCGGCGCTGGTCGGGTTGGGCGGCAGGCCCAGGTAGTGCAGCGCGGCGGCATAGACTTCATCCGGGGCGTCGAGCATGGAGACGCCGCAGGACTTGAGCTTTTCCATGTTCTCTGGCTTGAAGATCACGTCCCAGGAATCGATGGTGTCGATGCCCAGGGCAGCCTTGACCTTCTCCGAGTTGTAGCCGATGCCGGTGGTGCCCCACAGGTAGGGGAAGGCGTACTGGTTTTCCGGGTCGGCGTTTTCCAGGGCCTTCATCAGGTCCGGGTTGAGGTTCTTCCAGTTCGGCAGTTTGGACTTGTCGAGTTTCTGGAATACCCCGGCCTTGATCTGTTTGGCCAGGAACTGGTTGGACGGCACCACCACATCGTAGCCGGAACGGCCGGAGAGCAGCTTGGCTTCCAGGGTTTCGTTACTGTCGAACACGTCGTAGACGACCTTGATACCGGTTTCCTTCTGGAAGTTCTCCAGGGTGTCCTCGGCGATGTAGTCCGACCAGTTGTATACGTGCAGCACTTTATCCTCGGCCTGGGCAACGCCGCTAAGGGTGCCTGCCAGGGATAACGCTAGAAGGGTTTTGCCGAATGTTTTCATGCGTACAGCTCCTGTTGTCGTATTGGTTTTCCAGCGGGTGACGCGGCCAATCCGCATCACCCTCCGGTGAGCCTGGCCAACGCACGGGTGCAGTCTGGCAAGGTCTCGGCACTCTTTACAACTTTCCGCCATTGCAGCTTGAAACCGTTAAATGCCGTTCCCCCGGCCGAGTACCTCGGCGGCGGTCAGGTCCAGGCAGAGGCGAGCTTTTTCCAGCAACTCGTCGATCTCGGCCTTGCTGATTACCAGGGGCGGCGAAATGATCATGGTGTCGCCCACGGCGCGCATGATCAGACCCTTATTAAAGCAGTGTCCGCGGCAGATCATGCCCACGCCCACAGCCCCGTCGAATCGCTTGCGGCTGGCCTTGTCCTGGACCAGCTCGATCGCGCCGAGCATGCCGACGCCGCGCACTTCACCCACCAGGGGGTGATCGGCCAGCTCACGCAGACGCTTTTGCAAGTACGGTGCCGTTTCGGCCTTGACCCGCTCGACAATTTTTTCTTCACGCAGGATGCGCAGGTTCTCCAGGGCCACGGCCGCCGCCACCGGGTGCCCGGAGTAGGTGAAGCCGTGGTTGAAATCGCCGCCCTGGTTGAGCACCTCGACCACGCTGTCGCGCACGATCAGGCCGCCCATGGGGATATAGCCGCTGGTCAGGCCCTTGGCGATGGTCATCATGTCCGGGGCGTTGCCGTAATAGTCGCTGCCGAACCACTCACCGGTGCGACCGAAACCGCAGATCACCTCGTCGGCGACGAACAGGATGTCGTACTTGGCGAGGATTTCGCGGATCCGCGGCCAGTAGCTGTCCGGTGGAATGATCACCCCGCCCGCGCCCTGGATCGGCTCGGCGATAAAGGCCGCGACATTGTCTTCACCGACTTCGAGAATCTTCGCTTCCAGCTGGTCGGCGGCCCAGATGCCGAATGCCTCGGGGCTCATCTCGCCGCCTTCGCCGAACCAGTAGGGTTGCGGGATATGCACGATGCCCGGAATAGGCAGATCGCCCTGCTCGTGCATGTACTTCATCCCGCCCAGGCTGGCACCAGCCACGGTGGAGCCGTGATAGCCGTTGACCCGGCTGATGATGACCTTCTTGTTCGGCTGGCCCTTGATCGCCCAGTAATGGCGCACCATACGCAGCATGGTGTCGTTGCCTTCCGAGCCCGAACCGGTGAAGAACACATGGTTCATGCCGGGCGGAGCCAGCTCGGCGATCGCCTTGGCCAGCTCCAGAGGCGGCGGTGTGGCGGTCTGGAAGAACATGTTGTAGTAGGGCAGTTGCTGCATCTGCTTATAGGCCGCGTCCGCCAGCTCCTTGCGTCCGTAACCGACGGCCACGCACCAGAGCCCGGCCATGGCATCGAGAATCTTGTGACCTTCACTGTCCCAGAGGTATACGCCATCGGCCTTGGTGATGATGCGCGGGCCGTTTTCCGCCAGCTGTTTGAAGTCGCTGAAGGGGGCCAGATGGTGCTCGCGGCTCATGGCCTGCCACTGCAGGGTCTGCGGATTGGTCACTGGATGATTCATAACAACACCTTGGATACCCGGGCTGCCGTTAGCAGCCCGCTGAAATAGGTGGGGCCGGCCGCGCCGCGACCGGCCACCGGGTCACACCGACAGCAGCAGGAATTCGCGCTCCCAGGAGCTGATCACCCGCTTGTAGTTCTCATGCTCGGCGCGCTTGACCGCGACATAGCCGCGGATGAACTTCTCGCCCAGGTACTTCTCGGCATCCTTGCAGGCTTCCATGCGCTCCAAGGCGTGCTCGATGGTGATCGGCAGGCGCAGGTTACGTCGCTCATAGCCACGCCCCTTGACCGGCACGCTGGGCTCCAGGCCGCCGACCATGCCCATATAGCCGCACAGCAGGGAGGCTGCCAGAACCAGATAGGGGTTGGCGTCGGCACCGGCCAGGCGGTTTTCCACGCGGCGGTTCTGCGACGTGGCCTCCGGTACGCGCAGGCCCACGGTGCGGTTCTCTTCGCCCCACTCGACGTTCACCGGTGCCGAGGTATCCGGCAGGAAGCGGCGGAACGAGTTGACGTTGGGGGCGAACAGCGGCAGCAGCTCGGGGATGTATTTCTGCAGGCCGCCGATATGGTGCATAAAGAGTTCGCTCATGCTGCCATCGGCATTGGAGAACAGGTTCTGCCCGGTCTTGATATCCAGCACGCTCTGGTGGATGTGCATGGCGCTGCCCGGCTGATCGGTGATCGGCTTGGCCATAAAGGTGGCGGCCACGTCGTGCTTGAGCGCCGCTTCGCGCATGGTGCGCTTGAACACGGTGATCTGGTCGGCCAGGTGCAGGGCCTCGCCGTGACGGAAGTTGATTTCCATCTGCGCCGGACCGTCTTCATGGATCAGCGTATCGAGGTCCAGGCCCTGGATTTCGCACCAGTCGTAGACGTCTTCGAACAGCGGATCGAATTCGTTGGCGGCATCGATGGAGAAGGATTGACGACCCACTTCCGGACGCCCGGAGCGGCCCATCGGCGCAACCAGGGGGAAGTCCGGGTCGCTGTTGCGCTTGGTCAGGTAGAACTCCATTTCCGGCGCGACGATCGGCTTCCAGCCCTTGTCGGCGTAGAGCTTGAGGACATTCTTGAGGATGTTGCGCGGCGACAGCTCGATCGGGTTGCCCTGCTTGTCGAAGGTGTCGTGGATGACCATGGCGGTCGGCTCGATGGCCCACGGCACCAGGAACACCGCATCGGCATCCGGGCGGCAGAACATGTCGATGTCCGCCTCGTCGAGCAGGTCGTAATAGATCTCGTCCTCGACGTAGTCACCGGTCACGGTCTGCAACAGCACACTCTCGGGGAGACGCATGCCCTTCTCGTCGAGAAACTTGTTGGTCGGCGAAATCTTTCCGCGGGCAATGCCGGTAAGATCGCTGATCAGGCATTCAACTTCGGTGATTTTGCGTTCTTTGAGCCAGCTCGAAAGCTGGTCTAATTTGGTGCTCATAGAGACCTCAGGGTTGGTGAGAGCCGACTTATATATAGTCGGTTCAGCGTTGCCCCGCCCTCTTCCTGCAAGCCTCACCAAAGGCCTGGAAGATGGCGAGATAATTCGGGTTGGATCTTACCTGCCACTCGGGGTGCCATTGCACCCCGAGTGCGAAGCCTGACACCGCTTCGACGGAGAAGGCTTCGATCAACCCGTCTGGTGCCAGTGCTTCCACGTGGAGGCCCGGCGCCAGACGTTCAACGCCCTGGCCATGAATGGAATTAACTTGAATCTCGTCCGGCAGGCCGATGCCGGCGAGCAGCCCGCCTGGCTGCACATGCAGCGCGTGGCGCAGGCCATACTGCTGCTCGGCCGGCATGTCGTCAGGCTCGCGGTGGTCCATATAACCCTCGACCTCATGCACCTTCTGGTGCAGGGTGCCGCCGAAGGCCACGTTCATTTCCTGAAAGCCGCGGCAAATGCCAAGCACGGGAACGCCGGCGGCAATTGCTGCTTTAATTAAAGGTAGAGTGGTGCTGTCGCGAGCGACATCATGAGCGGTGCCCGGCTCACTGGCCGAACCGCGGTAATGATGGGGTTCGACGTTCGACGGCGAGCCGGTAAATACCAGGCCATCGAGTTGCTGCAGCAGGTAGGTCTGATCGACCTGATCGCCCAGCGCGGGGACTATCAGTGGCAAGCCCCCGGCAACATGCACGATGGCTTGCAGGTACTTGTCACCGGCGGTGTGGTAAATGTTGTGCCCGATCTGCTTGGTACAGGCACTAACGCCGATTATCGGCTGGCGAGACATGAGACACCCGTTTTATTGCTGTTATGGGTTTGAGCCGAGCTTAGCCTTGTTCATTTTTTTTCACAATAGCCATGTAAAAAATTGAACACACCCCACTGAGCACCCTGTCAAATCAGGGGTTCAGTGACACAGCGCTGCCCTGTAACGCCCTAAAATTGGCCACACAGCCCCCTTTTAGGGCAATATGTAGCACTCTTGACAGCATCAGGCGTTTAAGATTGACTCATACCTGTGCAGTTGCATGATTGATATTTTTAACAAAAAAGGTGTTGCATCATGTCGGTACCCCCGCGTGCCGTTCAGCTTAACGAAGCGAACGCGTTCCTTAAGGAACATCCTGAGGTCCTGTTCGTCGACCTTCTTATTGCAGATATGAATGGCGTGGTGCGCGGCAAGCGCATCGAACGCGCCAGCCTTCACAAGGTGTACGAGCGCGGCATCAACCTGCCGGCTTCGTTGTTCGCCCTGGATATCAACGGCTCGACGGTGGAAAGCACCGGCCTGGGTCTGGATATCGGCGACGCCGACCGTATCTGCTACCCCATCCCCAACACCCTGTGCTACGAGCCTTGGCAGAAGCGCCCGACCGCGCAATTGCTGATGACCATGCACGAGCTGGAAGGCGAGCCGTTCTTCGCCGATCCACGGGAAGTGTTGCGTCAGGTGGTCGCGAAGTTCGACGAACTGGGCCTTACCATCTGTGCCGCCTTTGAACTCGAGTTCTATCTGATCGACCAGGCCAACGTGAATGGCCGACCGCAGCCGCCACTGTCACCGCTGTCGGGCAAGCGCCCGCATTCGACCCAGGTCTACCTGATCGACGATCTCGACGAATACGCCGAGTGCCTGCAGGACATCCTCGAGGGTGCCAAAGAGCAGGGCATCCCGGCCGATGCCATCGTCAAGGAAAGCGCACCGGCGCAGTTCGAGGTCAACCTGCACCACGTCGCCGACCCGATCAAGGCCTGTGACTACGCGCTGCTGCTCAAGCGCCTGATCAAGAACATCGCCTACGACCACGAGATGGACACCACCTTTATGGCCAAGCCCTACCCCAACCAGGCGGGTAACGGCTTGCACGTGCATATCTCGATTCTCGACAAGCAGGGCAACAACATCTTCGCCTGCGAAGATCCCGAACAGAACGATGCCCTGCGCCATGCCATTGGCGGTGTACTGGAAACCATGCCGGCTTCGATGGCCTTCCTCTGCCCCAACGTCAACTCCTACCGCCGCTTCGGCGCGCAGTACTACGTGCCGAACTCGCCGTGCTGGGGTATCGACAACCGTACCGTGGCCCTGCGCGTACCGAACGACAGTGCCGATGCCGTGCGCATCGAACACCGCGTCGCCGGCGCGGACGCCAATCCCTACCTGCTGCTCTCGGCGGTACTGGCGGGCGTGCACCATGGCCTGACCAACAAGATCGAGCCCAACGCCCCGGTGGAAGGCAACTCCTACGAGCAGAACGAGCAGAGCCTGCCGAACAACCTGCGCGACGCCCTGCGTGAGCTGGACGACAGCGAAGTGCTGGCGCGTTATATCGACCCCAAGTACATCGATATCTTCGTCGCCTGCAAGGAAAGCGAGCTGGCCGAGTTCGAGAACTCGATCTCCGACCTCGAGTACAACTGGTACCTGCACACCGTTTGACGCGACACCCGACGCCGGCCCCTGAGCCGGCGTCGTTTTATCCAGCCGGATCTGCCGAACCAGCCTTATCCCTGGCCGCGCGCCTTGCGCCGTGGCGGGCATCCGGCTGCGCGACATTCAGCAGGCCCGGGTTGCTGCCGCCCGCCTCAACAGGCCGCACCGCAAGGGACGGCGCAGGGCTTACCGGGAGATCCACCATGCTTCGCTTACTCGCCTCACTGCTGCTACTGACACCCCTACTGGCACTCGCGCAGGAGGCCGGGAGCGACCCCGGCGTCGAGAAAGCCGAAGACGTTATCCGCATATACAACTGGAACGACTATATCGCTCCCCAGGTCCTCAAGAGTTTCGAGGTCGATACCGGCATCCGCGTGGAGTACCGCACCTTCAGCACCGCAGAAGAACTGCAGGCGGCGCTGGCCAGCGGCGAAGCCATCGACATTGCGGTGCCTTCGCACAACGACCTGCCTGCCCTGATCGACAACGGCAGCATCCAGCCCCTGGATTTCAGCCTGCTGCCCAACCGCAAGCACCTCGACAAGCAGCTGCTCAGCACCCTGGCCGCCCTCGACCCCGGCAACCGCCATGCAGTGCCCTATCTATGGGGCGCGGTGGGTCTGGCGATCAATACGCCGCAAGCCGAAGCGGCCTTTGGCGGCCCACTGCCCGACAGCTGGAGCCTGCTGTTCGATGCCGAGCAGAGCGCGCGCCTGGCCGGTTGCGGGATCAGCGTGCTAGACGCCCCCGAGGAAACCCTGACCCTGCTGTTCAACTACCAGGGCCGCAGCCTGGCACGCAGCGCGCCGAGCCGTATCCAGCGCTCCAGCCGGGTCCTGGACGGGCTGCGCCCGCACCTGCGCTATATCGACAGCGAGCGTTATATCGACGACCTCAGCCAGGGCAAACTGTGCGTGGCCATGGCCTGGGTCGGCGATGCCCTGGCCGCCGCCGATGCCGGGCAGCCGGTGCGTTTCCTGGTACCGGATGAAGGTTCGACGCTGTTTATCGACAACCTGGTGATCCCCGCAAGCGCCGAGCGCGCCGATCTGGCCCACCGCTTTATCGACTACCTGATGCAGCCCGAGGTTGCCGCACTGATCACCGCCGAAACGCTCTACCCCAACGGCAATGCCGACTCCGGGGAGTTCCTCGACGCCGCCCTGCGCAATCAGCCGGGGCTCTACCCGGACCGCGAAACCAAGCGTCGCCTGCATGCCCTGGAAACCGTACCGGAGAAACACAGCAGCAGCGTGGCCGAGGTCTGGGCGCGCTTTCGCGATGGCAGTTGAGTGATGCCAGAGGAACCCGGATTTAATCCGGGCTACCAACTGTAGGAGCCAGCTTGCTGGCGATCAGCGGATCAACAGCATCGCCAGACAGCAGCCGCTTCCGGCGGCTTGCTGCATTTCCTCCACCCCTGGAGGTCACAAGCTGGCTCCTACAAAAAGCGCACAGCCCCGCGGCAGTTACTTGACCAGCTGACGCCAGGCCTTCAGCGAGCCGATGGCCAGCGCCTGCGCCTTGCGCGCCGCCAGCACTTCAGGATCGATGGCCTGGTGGGCCAGTTCGGCCAGCTTGTTCAGCTCGCCATACAGGCGGTCGACTTCCGGCACATCCAGCACCTCACGAGCCAGGCGCAGCCAGACCAGCAGGCGCTCGATACGCGGCAATTGCTCGGCCAGGTCTTCCGGCTGCTGCACATAGCGCTTGAGCTGCAGGGCAGCCCCCTCGTCGGCGATCAGGGTCGGCAGCCAGTTGCCCAGCGGCGCGGCCCCCTGACGATTGCCGCGGTTGTTGCGCCCGACCGTCCAGCCGCGGGCCAGCAACCAGCGCGAGGCGCTCAGGGAGAACAGCCCCCAGCGGGTGCCTTCCAACTCGGCGGCGAATTGTGCCGGTGCGCCCTTGCGCACCTGTTCATCCAGCTGACCGGCCTGCAGCCGTGGCCGCCAGTCGTGCAGCAGCTCATCGAGCAGCACCCGCAAGTCATGGCTGCTGGCCCGCGGCGCAGCCTGGCCGAGGCTGCCGAGCAGGGCACGCAGGCCCACCAGCTGCTCCAGCCACTCACCGAGCAGACGCCAATGCCCATTGAAGCGGTACTGCTCGGCCAGGCGCTGGCTGCTGCCGAGCAGGTGCCAGGCCAGGGCGGCCACGCCATCGTCCAGGCTGGTTTCGCCGCTCAGGACCGGGGCCGGCAGGCTCAGGCTGTAGCTGCCGGCATCGAACAGGCGGTAGCCGCGCTCGGCCTTGCTGATATCGCAGGGCATCAGCGCCAGGTCGGCGGCCAGCTCGGCGGCCAGTTCGAGCAGCGCGTCCGGCTCGCCCTGACGCAGCTCCAGTTCCAGCTCGCAGATTTCCTCCTCGCCTTCGCCGGCAATCACCTTGCCCAGGTCCAGCGCCGCCTCAATCACCACGCGGGCCTTGCCACGACCCCAGGCGATTTCCGCGCGCTGGCGAACGAAGTCGGTGGTGAAGATGGGCTGCAGCTGCTTCTTGTCCAGCTCGGCCAGGGCCGCCGGCCAGCAGCTGTCGTCGAGTTTTTTCAGGTCCAGCTTGGCCTTGGCCAGGGTCCAGTCCCACTCATTGCGCTCGGACAGACCGGCCACGCTCTGCCCGCGGGTCTTCAGGGTCTGGATCACCTGGTCGCCATCGCGGCGCAGGCGCAGGGCGACCTTGGCCATGGCCAGGTCGCGCTCGGGGGTGTCGAAATACTGGTTGAACAGTTCGCGCTGTTCCCAGCCACTCTTGTTGCGCTTCTTCAGCAACGGGTGGTCGCGCAGGGCGGTCAGGGTTGCGCGGCTGGCCCGCAGCTTGATCTCGGTTTCTTTGTTCATGGGACTCTAGGTCTGGATGCGGGAATTCAGCTGGCCGAACTGTCGCGCGCCTTGCGCGAGTGCGGCGTACTTATCGGTGAGTAGTCGGTTTTATTCTCGACCAGTCTCGACGTGTAGATGCTGATATGGGTGTGCCGGTCGGGGATGTCTTTATTGACGAACGAGGCCGCGGCGATGGTGACGTCGTCGCCGATGCGCAGATTGTCGCCAATGATACAGGCGTTGGCCCCCACACTGACGTTATCGCCGATCACGATCGGGCCGCCCTCGTCATGTTTCTGGCCGATGGTGCAGTTCTGGAAGATGCTGAAATTCCTGCCGATCACCGCCTTGCGGGTAATCACGATACCGACCGGGTGGGGAATAAACAGACCCTCGCCGATTTGCGTACCCAGCGGGATCTCGATGCCGAAGCGCTCACAGAGCCGGTCGCTGAGGCGGCGGGCGCGATTGCGCCAGAACTTCGAGTCGGACTGGTTGAGAAATTGCGCGAAGCGGTACCAGAACAGGTAGCGATAACGCGAACGCTGACGGTACTTGACCAGCAAGCGTCGCCAGGAAAAGCGCTTGTGCGCGCCGCCGAGCAGTTCGATATGCCAGTAGCGTTTCAATTGGGCGAATGTCATGCCGCGACCTCGGATGCCTTACTGTGCAACAGCCCTGCAGGGGCCAATTGCCATCGAATTATTACCTGCCGATGACACGAACTGGCGGGCGTACCGGGTGATCCGTATACTTGCGGCCTTCTCAACGCCGGGGCCAACCCTATGCCAATCAATCCTTTTGCCAGCCTGTTCGGTCGCTCGCCTATCGGGCCCATGCAGAAGCATTTCGCCAAAGCCCATGAGTGCGCGGCGAACCTGGTGCCGTTTTTCGAAGCCGTAATGGTCGAAGACTGGGCCAAGGTGCAGCACGTGCAGCAGGACATGGCACGACTGGAAGACGAAGCCGACAAGCTGAAGAAAAGCGTGCGCCTGCACCTGCCCAAAAGCCTGTTTTTGCCGGTTCCGCGCTCGGATCTGCTGGAGCTGCTGAGTGTACAGGACAAAGTCGCCAACCGCGCCAAGGACATCGCCGGCCTGATGCTTGGCCGCGAAATGGCCATTCCCCAGGCGCTGCAGCCGCTGATGCGGACCTTCGTGCAGCGCACCGTGGACGCCAGCGCCCAGGCCCTGAAGGCCATGAACGAGCTGGACGAACTGCTGGAAACCGGCTTTGGCGGTCGCGAAGCGGCCCTGGTCGAGTCCATGGTCATGGAGCTTGAGCAGATCGAGCGCGACACCGATCTGATGCAGATCGACGTGCGTCGTGCGCTGTTCAAACTGGAAAAGGATCTTCCCCCGGTCGACGTGATGTTCCTCTATCAGATCATCGAGTGGATCGGCGATGTCGCCGACCGTGCCGAACGCGTCGGCAACCGACTGGAACAACTGCTGGCGCGCTAAGCGCCAGTGTCCTTTCTGGAATCTACGGATTAATTATTTATGTCTCTGATTGCGGACTACGGCCTCGTACTTCTGCTGCTCGCCTGTCTCTTCGGCTTTTTCATGGCCTGGGGCGTGGGTGCCAACGACGTGGCCAATGCCATGGGCACCTCGGTGGGTTCCCGCGCACTGACCATCAAGCAGGCGATCCTGATTGCCATGGTGTTCGAGTTCGCCGGGGCCTATCTGGCCGGCGGCCAGGTCACCGAAACCATCAAGAGCGGGATTGTCGACGCCTCGATGATCACCCCGGACCTGATGGTGCTGGGCATGATGTCGGCGCTGCTGGCGGCCGGCACCTGGCTGCTGATCGCCTCGACCCGTGGCTGGCCGGTGTCCACCACCCACTCCATCGTCGGCGCGGTGATCGGCTTCGCCGCCGTCGGCGTGTCCATGGATGCGGTCAACTGGGCCGGCGTCGGCCCGATCGTGGCCAGCTGGGTGGTCTCGCCAGTACTCTCCGGCACCGTCGCCTTCGGCCTGTTCGTCAGCGTGCAGCGGCTGATCATCGATACCGATGAGCCCTTCGTCAACGCCAAGCGTTTCGTGCCGCTGTATATGTTCGCCACCGGCTTTATGGTCAGCCTGGTGACCGTGACCAAGGGCCTCAAGCATATCGGCCTCAACCTCTCCGGCACCGAAGGTTTCTTTCTGGCCGCAGGTGTAGGGGTACTGGTGATGCTGCTGGGTATCGGCCTGCTCAGCCGGATCAAGATCGACCTCGAGGCGGACAAGGACTTCCACTATGCCAGCGTGGAAAAAGTCTTCGCCGTGCTGATGATCTTTACCGCCTGCTCCATGGCCTTCGCCCACGGTTCCAACGACGTGGCCAACGCCGTCGGCCCGCTGGCGGCCATCGTCGGGGTGATCCAGTCCGGCGGCGAAGCGGTCGGGGCCAAGGCGGCACTGCCGGCCTGGGTGCTGCTGCTCGGTGCCATCGGTATCGTTATCGGCCTGGCCACCTATGGCTACAAGGTGATCGCCACCATCGGCAAGCAGATCACCGAGCTGACCCCGAGCCGTGGCTTCGCCGCCGAGTTGGCCACCGCCACCACCGTGGTCGGGGCCTCGGCCATCGGCCTGCCGGTGTCCACCACCCACACCCTGGTTGGTGCGGTACTGGGCGTCGGCCTGGCCCGCGGTATCGGCGCGCTGAACCTGGGTGTGATCGGCAAGATCTTTATGTCCTGGCTGATCACCCTGCCGGTGGGTGCAGCCCTGGCCATCGTGTTCTTCTATATCCTGCGCGGCATCTTCCTCTAACGGGCCGTTTTATCTCTGCAGGCGATGGCCCTATGATGGGGCCTCGCCCGTGGAGACCGCCGATGCCCCTGCCCTCCTTCAAAGAACAATTCGCCGCGCTGATCGCCACGCCGTCGGTGAGCTGCACCCAGGCCCACTGGGACCAATCCAACCGCGCCGTGATCGAGTTGCTGTCGAGCTGGCTCGGCGACCTCGGTTTCGCCTGCGAAGTGCAGCAAGTCTCCCCCGGCAAATTCAATCTGCTCGCCAGCTATGGCAGCGGCCCCGGCGGTCTGGTGCTGGCCGGGCACAGCGACACCGTGCCGTTCGACGCCGCGCTGTGGCAGAGCGATCCGCTCAAGCTGACCGAAATCGACGGCCGCTGGGTGGGCCTGGGCAGCTGCGACATGAAGGGCTTCTTCGCCCTGATCATCGAGGCGGTGCAACCGCTGCTGACGCAGCGCTTCCGCCAGCCGCTGCTGATCCTCGCCACCTGCGACGAAGAAAGCTCGATGGCCGGGGCCCGCGCCCTGGCCGAGGCTGGGCGGCCACTGGGACGCGCGGCGGTGATCGGCGAGCCGACCGGGCTCAAGCCCATCCGCCTGCACAAGGGCATCATGATGGAGCGCATCGACATCCTCGGCCAGAGCGGCCATTCCTCCGATCCCAGCCTCGGCCACAGCGCCCTGGAAGCCATGCAGGACGTGATTGCCGAGTTGCGCGGCCTGCGCAGCCAGTGGCAGGGCGAATTCAACAACCCGCAGTTCAGCGTGCCGGTGCCGACCCTGAATCTGGGCTGCATCCACGGCGGCGACAACCCCAACCGCATCTGCGGCCAGTGCTCGCTGGAATTCGACCTGCGCCCGCTGCCCGGCATGGACCCGCAGGCGCTGCGCGCGGCGATCCGCCAGAAGCTGCAGCCGCTGGCCGAGCGGCATCGAGTCAAGATCGACTACGCCCCGCTGTTCCCCAGCGTGCCACCCTTCGAGCAAAGCGCCGACACTGAGCTGGTGCGCCTCGCCGAACGCCTCACCGGGCACAGCGCCTGTGCGGTAGCATTTGCCACCGAAGCGCCTTATCTTCAGCAGCTCGGTTGCGAAACCCTGGTGCTCGGCCCCGGCGATATCGACTGCGCCCACCAGCCCGGGGAATACCTGGAAATGTCACGTTTGCAGCCGACCGTGCGTCTGCTGCAACAACTGATCGAGCATTACTGCCTGCACACCAAACAGACGGTGCCATCTGGAGGAGAGAACGCGTGAAGCTGCCCCAACTGCGACGATAAAACCGCTCCCGGCTGCCTCGTCTGGCGCACCCGCGCCAATCCATGCGTTCCATACTCGACACAGGCTCTTCAAGCAATGCACGACCACGTCAATTGGCTCCGCCACGCTTCGCCCTATATCAATGCCCACCGCGACTGCACCTTTGTGGTGATGTTGCCGGGCGAGGGCGTCGCCCACCCGAATTTCGGCAATATCGTTCACGACCTGGTGCTGCTGCACAGCCTCGGCGTGCGCCTGGTGCTGGTCCACGGCTCGCGCCCGCAGATCGAGGCGCGCCTGGCCAACCAGGGCCTGACCCCACATTTCTACCGCGACCTGCGGGTGACCGACGGGCCGACCCTGGAGTGCGTCATCGACGCCGTGGGCCAGTTGCGTATCGCCATCGAGGCGCGCCTGTCGATGGACATGGCGCGCTCGCCCATGCAGGGCTCGCGCCTGCGCATCACCAGCGGCAACTTCGTCACCGCGCGGCCGATCGGCGTGGTCGATGGCGTCGATTACCACCACACCGGCGAAGTGCGGCGCATCGACCGCAAGGGCATCAATCGCCAGCTGGATGAGCGCAGCATCGTGCTGCTGTCGCCGCTGGGCTATTCGCCCACCGGGGAAATCTTCAACCTGGCCTGCGAAGACGTCGCCACCCGCGCCGCCATCGACCTGGACGCCGACAAGCTGCTGCTGTTCGGGGCCGAGAGCGGCCTGCTCGACGAGAACGGCCGCCTGGTCCGCGAGCTGCGCCCACAGCAGGTACCGCAGCACCTGCTGCGCCTGGGCAGCAGCTACCAGGGCGAACTGCTCGACGCCGCCGCCGAAGCCTGCAAGGCCGGGGTGCGCCGCAGCCATATCGTCAGCTATGCCGAGGACGGCGCGCTGCTCAGCGAACTGTTCACCCGTGCAGGCAACGGCACTCTGGTGGCCCAGGAGCAGTTCGAGTCCTTGCGCGAGGCGACCATCGAGGACGTCGGCGGCCTGATGGAACTGATCACCCCGCTGGAAGACCAGGGCATTCTGGTGCGCCGCTCGCGGGAGGTGCTGGAGCGCGAGATCGAACAGTTCAGCATCGTCGAACGCGAAGGCCTGATCATCGCCTGCGCCGCGCTGTACCAGATTGCCGACTCGGACTTCGGCGAGCTGGCCTGCCTGGCGGTCAACCCGTCTTACCGCCATGGCGGTCGCGGCGACGAATTGCTCGAACGCATCGAGGATCGAGCCCGGGACCAAGGCCTGAAGACCCTGTTCGTCCTCACCACCCGTACCGCCCACTGGTTCCGCGAGCGCGGCTTCGTGCCGAGCAGCGTCGATCGCCTGCCGGCCGCCCGCGCCTCGCTGTACAACTACCAGCGCAACTCCCAGGTGTTTGAAAAGGCGCTTTAACACTCGAGATTGCAAGAGCGGGCTGGCCCGCGCTGGCTTAACCCTGATCGCGGCCAAGGCGGAGTGCCGCCCAACCGCTCCTACAGGGTATGCGTCAGGCTTTACCCTAGAACCCCCTCTAGGGAATCTGCTCCTGCTGCTCCTCGGGCAGCTGCGGGTCGACCTGCAGCCAGGGCAAACCGCTCTGCACCCAGATATGTCGATCCGCCGGGGCCTGCTCCGGGTGGTCGAGGGTGGCGACGGTTACATCCAGGGTCTGTGGGCTGAGGCGGGTGAACAGGGTCAGGTGCGCACCACAGGTCGGACAGAAACTGCGCGTGCAGGTGGCCGACGAGGCGTACTCGGTCGGCGTGCCGGCCAGCCACTGGAAGCTCGCCAGAGGCACCGTGATCCAGGTGGTGAGGATGCCGCCGCTGCTGCGCCGGCAGACCGAACAGTGGCAGTGGGCGATATCCGTCAGGGGCGCGGCGAAGCGATAACGCAGGCGGCCACAGTGGCAACCGCCGCTGTGCAATAAACTCATGGTTTTATCCTCCCTCTTCCGCCTGCTGCTTGCGTCGCCCGCCCGGGCTGCTCAAGATGGGCCCCTTGTGCCTTAACAGGTAGTTTTTCATAGGGCTGTTAGACGGGGATTGTCGTGCTCGAATTGCTGCTGGCCTTATGGCCCTTGTTCGCCCTGATAGTCGCCGGTTATCTGCTGCGCCGCCAGGCCTTTCCCAACGAGGCGTTCTGGCCCGGTGCCGAACGGCTGAACTACTTCATCCTGTTTCCCGCCCTGCTGCTAAACAGCCTGGCCACCGCTCCGCTGGATAATCCCGCGCTACCGCGGCTGGCCCTGGCGGTCATGCTGGGCCTGGGCCTGGCCTGGCTGGCCCTGCTGCTGGTGCGCCGGGTGCGGGGCTGGCCGGCGGGGCGTTTCGGGGCCTTCAGCCAGGGCACCCTGCGCTTCAATACCTACCTGGGCCTGGCCGCAGTGGGCAGCCTGTTCGGCCAACAAGGCCTGACTATGGCCGCGCTGATGCTGGCCCTGATGGTACCCACGGTAAACGTGCTGTCGGTCTGGTCGCTGACCGCCGAGCGCGGCGTCAGCGCGCGCAGCCTGCTGCTGCCGATCCTGAAGAATCCGCTGATTCTCGCCTGCCTGGCCGGAGCCCTGATCAACCTCAGCGGCCTCGGCCTGCCTGGCGGCAGCGAGCGCCTGCTCTGCCTGCTGGCCGCCGCCAGCCTGCCGCTGGGCCTGCTCTGCGTAGGCGCGGCATTGAAGCCCGAACAGTTGAGCGGCGAAGTTTCGGCCCTGTTCTGCAACAGCCTGCTGCGTCTGCTGGGCATGCCGCTGCTGGCCTGGGCGGTGGCCTATGGGCTGCAGTTGCCCGCGATGGAGAGCACCCTGCTGGTGCTGTTCTTCGCCCTGCCGACTGCCCCTACCGCCTATGTGCTGACCCGCCAGCTGGGCGGCGACAGCCAGCTGATGGCGGGCATCATCACCCTGCAGACGCTGTTGGCGGCCGCCAGCTTGCCGCTGTTACTGCTGCTGCTCGGTTAAGGCGGCGTCTCTGGCCTGCAGATAACTGTCGAGCAGCTGCTGGTAGTGGCCGCTGCCCTGCAGGGTACGCAGGCCCAGGTCGAACTGCTCGATCAGCCACGCCCCCTGCGGGTGGTTGCGCGGCACTATCAGGTGCAGAGTGCTGTTGTTGATCGCACTGACGGAGCGGCGGAACCGGCTCGGATCGGCACCGGTCAGCTGCAACGCGGTTTCCCCCAGGTGCCGGTCGGAGATAAAGAAATCATCCCGCCCGAGCAGCAGCAGGCGTGCGCACTCCTTGAGACCGATTGGCGAATGGCGAGTCAGCAAGCCCTGGTCGAGCAGCGCCTGAAGAACTCTCGGCGGTTCCCAACCCAGGGGATAACAAAAGCGCAGGCCCTGCAGGCTGCCCGGATCGTCCAGCTCGATGGGCTCGGCGGCGCGGCTGAAGATATGCTGATTGGCAAGAAACAGGGCGGCGGAATACAGGTATTCCCGCTCCCGCTGCGGCGTACGGACATAGGGGTAGGTGGCGTCGTATTCGCCCTGCAGGGTCCTCAGGTAGCCGCGGTTCCAGGGCCGCCAGTCCAGGCTGTGGGTGAGGCCGCGTTCGCTCAGCACCGCCGCCACCACCTGGGTCAGCATGCCGCCCCCCGGCAGCGCCTGGCCGGTAAAGGGCGCATAGTCGTCGCCGGTGACCAGGCGCAGGTTGTCGGCCTGGGCGCAGAGGCACAGGCTCGACAACAGGTAGACCAGCACACGCTGCAGCATCAGGCCAAGATCCAGGTGCTATGGCTTTATTCGAGGGTAAACCACTGTACCTCGACCCGGCGGTTCTGTTCACTGTCCTGGCCCAGGGGTTCTTCCCAGCCGCGCCCGACCAGTTCGATGCGATCGTCGGCGATGCCCGGGTGACGGGCCCGCAACGCCGTCTTGACCGCCAGGGTACGCTGGCGGGACAGCTCCATGGCCTTCAGCGCCATGCTGCGCACCAGCGCCGAACCGCCCTGGCGTTCGAAGTCGGCGACCATGGCGTTATCCACATGGCCGCGCAACAGGACGATGGAGCCGGGGCTGACCTGGAGAAACTGCTTGATGGTGTCCAGGTAGGCCTGATTGTCCTTGGCCTGGTTGTCCAGGGCCGCCGAGTTGGCCTCGAAGAAGAAGCGGATGTCCTTGCTCAGCAGCGCGTCGCCTTCCAGAGCGACCTTGCCGCTGGTGCGGATCGGTGCGATGGCAATGCTCTGGCCCTGGAACTGACCGTCCTGCTGCAGCGCCTTGAGGTGCGTCAGGTCGGAAAAGCGCTCCGGGTCGGCGGGGTTGCGGATCAGCGCCCCATAGGCCAGTACCGAGGACTGGAAAATGCCCTGGAAGGAGCCGGCCGAGTCGATGCTGCCGTCGAAGAACGCCAGGTTCTCCGGCAGGTTGCTCAGGTGCACCTTGCTCAGCTCGTCGAGGGTTTCCTCCTCGGTCCAGCCGAATGCCTGGGCGACCACCCCGGCGTGGCTCTTGGGATCGTCGCGTAGCAGGCGGTTGCCTTCCAGCAGGCCATGCACCAGGCCTTTGACGATCTGCGGGTGGGCGTTGGCGAAGCCCTTGTTGACCACCAGAATATCGGCCACCACCAGCAGGTTGCGGTTGGACACCAGCATCTTCGCCGCGCCGGCGGATTCGGCCACGGCCTGGTCGGTGCGCGGCGACCAGCCGACGCAGCCATTCAGGCGCTGCTCGCCGGCCAGTTCGGCGACATAGGCATCGCAGGCGATAAAGGCATCCTCGTAGAATACCAGGCCCAGCTCGTTGGGCCCCGGACGGGCCTCGAGATCGCGCAGCACCTTGACCGCCACGCCGGCCTCGCTGGCCAGGTAGCGAATAAAGAACTCGCTTTCATTGAACTGGGTGGCGGCCAGCACCTTGCCCTTGAGCTGGTTGACGCTGGCGATGCTGCTGTCCACCACCACCTGGTCGGCCCCGCGAGAGAAGGCGATCTGCGCCGGTACCGTGACCTCGAACTGGCGGCCGAGCACCGCCAGCACATCGGCGGTGGTGGCGACAGCGGCCATCTGGCCGTTGTTCAGCGCCGACCATTCCTCGCTTTCGCCCTTGCTCAGGCGCAGCTGAAAGCCATATTTCTTGGCGAAGAAGGAGTCGGGGTTGGGCGCGAGACCACCGTTGGCGACGATCAGGCCGCCGTAACCGGCGTACTCGCTCATGTCGACATCGATGATGTTGTTCTTCATCTCGTAGGGTGCGGCCGATTGCAGGGTCGGTGTGCCGCTGACCGGCTCGATCGGCTCGGGCCCGGTGCTGCCGCCTAGGCTCGCGGGCAGGCCGCCAAGCAGGCTGCCGCCGTCTTCTTCGAGCATATCCTTGCTGACCAGCCAGGCTCCCAGCCCCAACAGGCCGATCACCAGCAAGATGGTCAGCAGCTTGCCGGCGGCGTTGCCGCACTGGCGCTGCCCGGGTGTGGATAGATACATGACGCTTCTCCCTGTCGGATGCGAGCCAGCGGCTCGCCTATCAAAAGTGTTCACAGCCTGGACCGCTTCCCGGATTGCATCCGGGCTACGGTCTGCGACCACGTAGGGTGGATGACGCCTTTTTCATCCACCATCGTCGATGGTGGATGGATGAAGCGTCATCCACCCTACCCGGATCCGTGACCCGGATAAGCCTGGGTGCAGCAGCCCATCAGTGGCGAAGCGACTGGCCTTGCGTCGGCTGGTCGCCCTGGCCCTGCAAGACATAGCGCGGCAAGGCCTGGTGTTCGGTGAGTTCGAGCACGCCGAGCAGGTCGCGCTGGCTGTTGAGCCAACGGCTGGCCTCGTTGAATGAGCTGGTCAGGGCATTCAGTGCCACGCCGATCTGCTCCTCATCGGTGGCCAGCAGGGTCTGCTCGCGGATCAAGGCAATCTGCTGCTCGATACGCTGCAATTCGGCGTCCACATGCTCCTTGCGCCGCAGGCCTTCGACATGGGCCGCCTGGCGCGCGTCAATCACCTGCTTCTGCTGCTCCAGGCTACGCCGCAGCTCGTCGTTCAGTTCGCTGGCGGCCAGGCGCGCGTCGATCTGGTCTTCCTGCTGTTGCAGCTCGGTGCTGTCCCGGGCGGCGGTATCCACCACCCCATTCAGTGCCTGGCCGGCGACCAGCAGGCGCAGGTTGAGCCACACCAGCTGCTCCAGGCTGGAAGCATGGGAGGCCATCAACGGCGAGCGCGCGAGCAGCTGCAGCACCTCGCGGGCCCGCGCCTCGACCGCCTGCTGGCGGCCGCGCTGGCTGGCATCGAGCAGGGCCAGGGTGGCCTCGTAGCGCTGGCTGGCGGGATCGGCCGGCTGCGCCTGCTCGGCGTCCACCGTGCGGCGAAACCGCGCGCTACCGCTCAACAGCAGCAGATAGCCCAGTTCCAGGCCGGCCCCCAGCACCCAGAACCCCGGGCTGACAAAGGCCCCGAGCAGGCCGAACGCGGCCAGGCCAAACCAGTTCGGCGGCAGCGGCATGCCCAGGGGACGGGCGTTGAAGGCGGCCCAGAGATAACGCCCGGCGCTCATGGACTGGTGATCTCCTCGCCAAGATGGCGCAGGGATTCGGGCACGAAGGCCATATCGGTGGCCTCGCGAATGGCGATACTCATCTGCAGGCGCAGCACCTGCTCGGCCACCGGTGGCTGATAACCCTGCAGGCAGTGTTCGAGTGCCGCCAGGGGTTCCATCTGCGCGGTGCGTACCTGGCGGTAGACCTTGACCGCCAGGGCCTCGGCCGCGCCCGGGGTAAGCAGCAACGGCAACGGCAGTTTCACCAGCGCCTTGCTTTCCAGCTTGAGTTCGAAGCGTTTGAGCAGGGCCTTGAGCAGCGCCGCGCTTTCCGCGACCGTGGTGGTCGGCAGCAGCGGGATCTTCACGTCGACCCGGCCCGGACGCTTGAGGTCCACCTCAATCAGATCGGGGCGCGAGGAGGCGAGAATCCAGATCACCTTGCCGCGGTTGTCGGCGTCGCCCATTTCCTGGGCGATCATCGAGTACAGGCGTCCGGACAGGCCGCTGTCGCCGCTGCCGCCGTCGCGCTTGCCGAGGCTCTGGTCGGCCTCGTCGATAAACACGATGCAGCGGCCGAGGCCGCGGATCAGGCGGAAGATCTTCTCCAGATTGCCTTCGCTGGAGCCGACCCAGCGGTCGCGGAAGTTCTTCAGCTTGACCACCGGCACCCCGGCCTCGCCGGCCAGGCACTCGACCAGGTAGGTCTTGCCGGTGCCCACCGGGCCACAAAAGATATAGCCCTTGGGCAGTGCGCGCAGGTCGGCGGCCTGCCACAGCGCCATGTCCTGACGCAGCCAGACCTTCAGCGCGTCCTGGGCGTGGTAGTCGTCCAGGGTGCGTTTCGACTCGATAAATTCCACCAGGCCGGCGCTGTCGATTTCCACCAGCGCCTTCTTCGCTTCGGCCCAGTCCCGGGCACCGAGCACCCGGCCCTCATGGGCGCGGCGCTTGACCAGGCTGGCCAGGGCGCTGAGGCTGACCCCGGCCAGGGCCTGCACCGTGCCGTTGTCTTCGTCGGCAAAGGCAGCGGGATGGTCCAGGCGCAATTGCGCCAGGCACTGCCCCAGGCTGTCGGCGTCCGGCAGCGGCACCTGCACCCGGTCGATGCGCGGGTTACCCGCCACCAGCGGGTGCAGGTCGTTGAGGTTGTCGGCGATCAGCAGGCTGGCGAAGGCCATATCGGCGAACGGCGGCTCGGCGGCCCAGTCGCGCACCAGGCTGGCCAGGCTGGCGCTGGCGAAATCGCCCTGGCGGCTGGCCGGCAGGACCAGCTCGGCACCGCGCAAGATCACCGCCACATGCTCGCTGTCGCCACGGCCGAGGGCCTGCAGGTTGGCGCGGTAGCGCAGGTAGCGGCTGATCAGCTGCACCGCCTCGCGCGGGTCCAGCGGCCATTGGCTCTGCGCCGCGGCTGGCCACTGGGCAAAACGCTCGCCGCCGCGCAGCAGGCTGAGGCCGTTGCCGGGGTCGTAGAGAAAGACGATATCGAAGGTGCCAAGCAGCTTGGCTTCGAGGTAACGGGTCAGGCTGACCAGGCGACCGTCCAGGGGGAAACGGTCGGCGACGTTGCCGTACAGCACAAACTGGCCGTGTGCGGCGCTTTCATAGGCCAGGCGCAGTTCGGCGACCCAGGCCGGTACAGGCGATTGCCCGGCCATGGTTTATTGACTTTCCGACTGCGGATTACCGCCCATGCTGCGGTTGGCCGCCGGGGCCTCGCTGGCCTCCTGACCGGGCAGGCTGATGCCTTCCTTGGCAGCGAAGTCGGCCAGGGCCTGATCGGCCAGGGCGTCCATCTCGGCTTCCTTGAGGTTCACTTCGCTCATGTCCATCGAATCGCGGGCCATGCGCGCACGGCCGGCGGCCTGGGTGCGCTCTTCCTCGACCATCTCGTGCAGACGGTTGAGGGTGTCGCCGGAGCCGCCGATGGTGCTGACCATGCCGGCGGCCATCTCGTTCATCTCGGCCATGGCGGTCTTCATGCGCAGGTCGTTGATCGCCCCCTTGAGCGCCTCGATCTTGCTGCGCGCGGCGGCCACCGCCACTTCGCGAGCCTTGGTCAGGTTCTGGTAGGTCTCTTCGGCCTGGGCCAGCTGGCGGCGGTTCTCTTCCAGCTCGCGGGCCAGGTTCTGCAGACGCAGAGCGTTCTGCGCGGCGGCCGCCTTGTTGCCGGCGCGCAGGTGGGCGGTGGTGCGCGCGTGCAGTTCGCGCTCCTCGGTCTCCTGCTTGCGCACCTGGCTCATCAGGCGCTCGGCCAGGCCGGCGTGGGCGGCCAGGCCCTGGTTGAAGTTGGCGATCTGCTTGCGCAGGTTCTCCTGCTCCAGCTCCAGCAACGCCTCCGGGTTCTTGCGCTCGATGTCCTTGATAAACAGCGACAGCATGCCTTTAAGGATATTGGTCAGACGGGCGAACATGGTGTCTCCTTGCGCTAAGCGGGCAATCCATCGGTTACCGGCGCAATGCCGGGCAGGCTTGGCGCATTCTTGGCGAGCGCGCTCCGGGATGCAACCGTCGGTCGGCTATTGCGCCAGCGGACGTGAGCCCGTTGGCCATTTTGTGAACTGTCAGAATAGATCGAGTTGCCCAACCGGGTTGGCCTCGGGCGCTGGCGGGCGCGGCATGCCGACCCGTTGCAGACGCTGGGCCAGGCCCGCCGCCCGTTCGGCGCGGGTCGCCACCGCTTCGCCGAGGCGCGGCGGCAGGGCCCAGATTTCCACCTGGTGCTTGGCCCGGGTGATGCCGGTGTAGAACAGGCTGCGGCTCAGCAGCGGGCTGGGTTGTTCGGGCAGCACCAGCAGCACTTCGCTGAACTCCGAGCCCTGGCTCTTGTGCACGGTCATGGCGAAGGCGCTGTCGTGGCTGGGCAGGCGCGCCGGGGCGAAGGGCCGGTAGCCGTCCTCGCCCTCGAAGAACACGCGCAGCCCGTATTCGGTGTGCAGGCAGATGCCGATATCGCCATTGAACAGGCCCAGGGCGTAGTCGTTCTGCCGCACCATTACCGGCCGCCCGACGTACCAGCGCTCGCGGCTGGGCACCTGGCTGCGGCGCTTGATCCGCGCCTCCAGCGCTTCGTTGATGCCGGCCACGCCCCACACGCCTTCGCGCTGGGCGCAGAGCACGCGGAAGGCGTTAAAGGCGGCGAACGCGGTAGCCGGTTCGGCGCTTTTGGCGGCGGCGATAAAGGGCGCGTAGCCCTGGTCCAGGCGCTCCAGCAGGTCGCTGGGCGTCGGCGCGGCATTCCAGGCCAGGTCGCTGCGGTCTTCCTTGAGCAGATTAAGCGTGCCGCTGACATCGCCGCCGTTGATCCGCCGCGCCAGCTCGCCGATGCCGCTGTCGCCGGCGAACCTATGGCTATGGGTCAGCAACACCACGGCATCGCCCAGCTGCGAGGCGGGTTGGCCGACCGCCACCTGCTGGCCGGTGATGCGTTGCAGGTCGCCGGCGGCCTGGGCGTCGAAACCACGGCCCTCGCACAGTTCGGCGAATACCGCGCCGGCTTCCACGGCGCACAGCTGGTCCTTGTCACCGAGCAGAATCAGCCGCGCACTGGGCGGCAGGGCGTCGAGCAGTTTGGCCATCAGCGCCAGGTCGACCATCGAGGCTTCGTCCACCACCAGCACATCCAGGGCCAGTGGGTTGGCCGCGTGATGCCGCACCTGCGGGCTGTCGCCCCGGCTGCCGAGCAGGCGGTGCAAGGTGCGCGCCTCATCCGGCAGCGCCGCCTTGATCGCCTCACTGACCGGCAGCGCGGCCTTGGCATTGCGGATCGCTTCGGCCATCCGCGCGGCGGCCTTGCCCGTCGGCGCGGCCAGACCGATGGCCAGATGCTCACAACCGGGTTGTTCCAGCAGGGCCGCCAGCAGGCGCACCACGGTGGTGGTCTTGCCGGTGCCGGGGCCGCCGGAGATCACCGCCAGCTTGCGCCGTACCGCCTGAGCGGCGGCCAGGCGCTGCCAGTCCGGCTGTTGCTGGTTAAAGGCGAACAACCGGCCCAGGCTTTCACTGAGCTGCGCCTCGTCGACCTCGGGCAGGTCGGCGGCGCGCTGCAGCAGCTGGGTTGCCAACTGACGCTCGTAGGCCTGGTAGCGGGCCAGGTAGAGACGGCCACCGTCGAGAATCAACGGGGTGAACGCGCCATCCGCGCCGACCAGGGCCGAGGCTTGCAGCTGCGCCTGCCAGTCGGCCAGCGCCGGCACGCGGAACTCGTGCTCGGGCCAGGGTCGCTGCCCGGCCAGCCGCGCCAGGGGCAGGCACACATCGCCCTGGTCCAGGGCCATGCAGAGCAGCGCCGCCGACGCCAGCAGCACCGGCGATGCCGCCGGTTCGAGGCGCTGCAGGCTGTCGACCAGGGCACGCTCCAGCGGGCCAAGGGGCAAGTCAGCAAGATTCATATTGCCCTCCCGTACGGTGGATGACGCTTCACCCATCCACCGTTAACAGTGGTGGATGAAAAGAGCGTCATCCACCCTACACAGACAATCCCTGTCGATCCCGTAGCCCGGATGCAATCCGGGGCATGAGTCAGACGGCGCGAAAACCTTTCCCGGATTGCATCCGGGCTACCAGGCAACATCATCTGCCCTCCGCGAACAACGCATCCAGCGCATCCAGCAGGCCATCGTCGGGCCGCGAAAAATACACCCCGGCGGCCGGCATACCGCGCAGAAACAGGTAATAGGCCCCACCCAGCTGGTGATTCTGGAAGTCGTCCAGACGCTGACGGAGGAAACGCCGCAGCGCCACCAGATAGATCAGGTACTGCAGGTAATAGTGCTCGGCGGCCAGGGCCTGCAGCAGGCGTTCGCCGCCGTAGTAGCTGGCGTCCGGGCCGAGCCAGTTGGACTTGTAGTCGGCGATATACCAGCGCCCGTCGTGCTCGAAGGTCAGGTCGATAAAGCCCTTGAGGAAGCCCTTGAGGCTGTCGAACTCCAGACGCGCCGCCGCCTCGCGCATGGGCGCGGCCAGGCCATGGGCCGGGTCGCAGAGAATCCCCCGCAGGCGCTGCACATCCAGCCCGGCGAGGGGGAAGGTAAAGCCCAGTTCGGGCAAGCGCCGGGTTGGATTTAGGCCAGCCAATGTCAGGCCCTGGCCATCCAGATTGGCGTCGATCACCTGCTGCAGCTGCTCAAGCGCCACGGCGCTCCAGTCGCTGCTAATGCCATGGCCGCTTAGCCCTGGTTCGATCAGCTCGGCCAGACCCGCCTTGCCTCTGGCCCAGTCTTCGAGGATCGCATGCAGGCAGGTACCGGCCCGTGCGCCGCGGGGGAAGGCGAAGAAACCCGTGCCCGGTTCGCTGGCATCCGGCATAACCAGACCGTCGCGGTCCGGGGCTTCCATATGCATGCCGGCGGCCAGCCCTGAGAAGCTGCCGATACGCCAGGCGCTGTGCAAGCTGCGTTGCAGGCTGGCGAGCTGATGCGGGGCCGGCGCGCGCTGCTCGCCGGCGGCGCTGACCTCGCCTTCACGCAACGGCTGGATGACCATCTGGCCCTGGCTGCTGGCGATCAGCTGCTCGACCTCCGCCCGCAAGCCCTGTGGGCTCAAGCTCTGCAGATGGCCGGCGAGCTCGGCCAGGGCATCCTCACCCGGCAACTGGCGGCCGTGCAGCAGCCAGGCCAGGGCGCTGCTGTGCAGGCCGCTGTCGCCGAGGCTGCCGTCCTTTCTGGGTTTGCAGTCCACTGGCCCCCAGTGCAGCCAGAGACGGTCACGGGCGCGGGTCAGGGCCACGTAGGTCAGCCGCAGTTTCTCGGCGAAGCGCTCATGGCGGGCGCGCTCGCGGTGCGCGTCGAACTGCTCGCCGCCCAGGTCCAGCAGCGGCGTGCCGTCGTCGGCGTGGCAGCTGATGTCCTCAAACTGGCGCAGCAGCGCGCCGTCCCACAGGTAGGGGCAGAACACCAGGGGGTATTCCAGGCCCTTGGAGGTGTGGATGGTGACGATCTGCACCCGCTCGGCATCGCTTTCCAGGCGCAACAGGGCGTCCTCGCCATGGGCTTCGGCGCTGCGCTGGGCGTTGAACCAGGCGAGCAACTGCTCCAGGCCGGGGCGCTGCAGGCTCTCGGTCTGCAGCAGTTCGGCCAGGTGCAGCAGGTTGGTCAGGCGGCGCTCGCCATCGACCAGGGCCAGCAGGCGCGGGGCGACCTGCTGCTCGTCCAGCCAGGCGCGAAAGGCGCGCATAAAGCCCTGTTGCTGCCACAGCTGGTGATAGCGCTCGGCGTCTTCGCGCTCACGGTCCCAGGCCTGGGCATCCTCGGCGCAGGCGGCCAGCACCTGCGCGCTGCGGCCCAGCAGGCGGCTGGCCAGGGCATAGCGCAACGCGCCTTCGCGGCCCGGCTCGGCATAGGCGGCCAGCACCGCGGCCAACTCGGCGGCCTCTTCGCTGTGCCAGACATTTTCCTTGCCGCGGCGCACGCTGGGCACGCCACGGGCGGCCAGTTCCGCGGCCACCTCGCCGGCCTGACGGTGGCTGGCGACCAATACGGCAATATCGCCGCCTTTTAGCGGTGTACGTGTGCCGCCCTGTTCGCCGCCTTTATTTTCAAAATACGCCTGGCCCTGACTGCTGGCGCTAAGCACCGCAGCGATACGTCGCGCCGTATCGCGCGCCACCAGGCTGCCGGCTTCGCCCTTGCCCAGATGGTCGTTATCCAGCCAGACCAGCGCCAGCGGTGCGTCGGCTTCGCCCTCAAGCGTCGGCAGCACCAGCTGCGGGCGCGGGCGCTCGCTGGCCCCGACCTGCTGATAGGCCAGGCCCGGTTCGGCAAAGGGCATAGGCCGGTCGAACAGCTGGTTCAGTGCGGCGATCAGCTCGGGGGTGGAGCGGTGGTTGGTGGCCAGGCTGTATTGCCGCGCGGCTTCGCTGCGGGCTTTGAGGTAGGTCGCCAGGTCGGCACCGCGAAACGCATAGATGGCCTGCTTGGGGTCGCCGACAAAACACAGGTCCCCATTGTCTTGGTAGATCCGGTGAAACACCCGGTACTGCACCGGGTCGGTGTCCTGAAACTCGTCGATCAACGCCACCGGGTACTGCGCGCGCAGGGTTGTCGCCAGGTGTTCGCCGCCCTCGCCCTGCAGCGCCTGCTGCAGCTTGTTGAGCAGATCGTCGAAGGCCAGCAGGCGCTGCGCCGCCTTGCGCGCCGGCAGTTGCTCGTTGAGCTGACCGATCAGCCGTACCTGCAGGTCAATCAGCCGTTGCTCGGCCTCGGGCTGCGCCGTATCCAGCGCATCGCAGAGTTCCTGCAATGCAGCGGCCAGCGGATTGGCCGGCGCTTCGCAGCCCTTCTTGCTGGCCTTGTTCAGGCCCTCGCGGGCCAAGCGGCGGTGCGCCTCGGTTTTGCTGAACAGCGCCGCGGCATCGCTGAAATAACCATCCAGCTCGGCCTGCCAGACACTCAGCTTGGCCGGGTTGCACATATTGCTCTTGAAGCCGTCGAAGGCCTTGAGCTGCGCCAGCCAGGCCGCGCTTTCACTTAGCCAACTGTCGCGCGCCTGCTGCCAGGCGGCGCGCAATGCGCTCATCTCGCTGCTGGCACCGGGTTGCGGCTCGATACGCAGATAGGGCTTGCCCAGGTGATTGCGCAGACGCTTGCGCAGGCTCTGCGGGGTGATCTTCTGCTGCACCAGAAAGGCCGCCCATTCCGGTTCGGCGGCGGCCAGCTCATGCCGCCAGAGGTCGGCGAGCAGGGCATCGATAATCTCACGGTCGTCATGGGTCAGCTCGTTGTCGAAATCGCCACCGGCCTCGAATGCGGCGTCCTGCAGCGCGCGCTGGCAGAAACCGTGGATGGTGAAGATCGCCGCCTCATCGAAGCCGTGCACCGCCAACAGCAAACGCCGATGGCTGGCCGGATCCGGATATTGGGCATGCAGATCGTTGAGCAACTGATCATCGCTGGCAACCCCGTCGTACACCGCCAGCAACTCGGCCAGCCGTTTGCGGATGCGCTCGCGCAGCTCGGCAGTGGCGGCGGTGGTAAAGGTCACCACCAGAATCTGGCTGACGCCGAGCTGTTTCTCCAGCAGCAGACGGGCATACAGCGCGGTCAGGGTCCAGGTCTTGCCGGTGCCGGCGCTGGCCTCGATCAGCGAGCGGCCGCTGAAGCTGTCCTGCAGCAGGTTAAGGCTGGCGCTGCTCATGCTTCGTCCTCGTCACTGCCGTGCAGGGCATCCAGGGCCGGGCCGTAGAGCTGCTCGGCGAGGGCCTCGAAGCGTTCGTCCAGCGCATCTATATCGCGGAAGGCCAGGGCGTTCCAGGGGTCCTGACCTTCGCCGGTCATATGGTCGTTGCCCTGCCACATCAGCCGCGCTTCGCTGCGGGCGGCGTCAATCGGCTCCTTGCGGCCCGGTTTGCGCCATTTGCGGGCGAAGCCGTGGCTGCATTTGGCAAACAGCGGCAGGGGTTCGCAGAGGGCACTCTTGTAGGCTTCCAGCCAGGGCAACAGCAGCCCACGGGCGTCGGCCAGCGGACCGAGTCGCCATTCGCTTTTCGGCGACAGCAGGCGGCTGTCGCGGCTGATGCCGGGCGTGGCGACGCAGCTAAGCAGCAAATGGCGCAACCAGAAGGGGGCCAGCTCCCAGGCCCCCAGATCGCGCAGGCGATAGTCGAACAAGCCTGCACTGGTCACGCCATCGAGCCAGCCATGGATGCGCACGCCGGCCAGTTGCAGATCCACCAGCAGCGGCTGCGGCGTATCCTCCGGGCGCTCGTCGAACAGGGTCGGGGCGAAGGCGCGGATCGGCCCGCGAATCTGCCCCCAGTGCGCCTGACCCAGCTCGCCCACCGGCAGCCAGCCGGAGGCGGCGGCCACCGCACGTTCCTGACGCTCGCTCCAGCCCTGCTCGATGGCCTGCAACGCCAGCTGGCGCAGGCCGTGCTGGCTGGTCCACTCGACGCTGAACGGCTCGTCGCCGGCCAGGGTTTCCTCTGCCTGCGCCAGACGCAGACCGAGGCGTTGTTCCAGCAGGTAGCGCGCCGGGTGCTTGAAGCAGTGGATCAACTGGCTCGGCTCGATGCTTAGCGGAGCGCCGCCCGGCCAGTCCTTGTCCGGCTCATCGAGCTTGCTAGCGAAGGGCGCAGGGGCCTCGACAGCCTGGCTTAGGCGCTGCGCGGCGCGGAACCAGGGCGCGGCAAAGCCGGCATGGCGGTTGCCGGCGAAGTTGCCTGGGGCGAAGGGCTGCAGCGGGTGCTGGTGGGTGATACGCGCGCTGGCTTTTTGCTCTGCGGTTGTCACTGCGGTGAGGTCGATCACATCCAGCAGCTCGCTGACCAGCACCGAGGGCGGCAGTTCGGCGTTGCTGCGCGGGTCGCGACCGACATAGCTGAGGTACAGGCCGCCACGGGCCGAGAGCAGGGTTTCCAGCAACAGGTAGCGGTCGTCCAGGCGGCGGGCGCGGTCACCGCGCCGGGGTTTCTGGCCGATCAGGTCGAAGCCGGCTGCCGGGGTGCGGCGTGGCAGCGCGCCGTCGTCCAGGCCGAGCAGGCAGACCAGGCGAAACGGCAGGCTGCGCATCGGCACCATGGTGCAGAAGGTCACCGCGCCGGTGAGAAAGCCGGAGGCGGCGCTGCCCTGCTCCAAGGCGGCGGTCAGCTGCTGGCGAATCAGCGCCAGCTCGATCGGCCGCTCGACCCCGGACGCATCGGCCTGCTCCTTGAGCGCGGCGCAGGCTTTGGACAACAGCAACAGGGTGTCGCCGGCCTCGCGCTCGTCGAACAGCTGGTCGACCAGCTGTTGCAGGCTTTGCGCCCATTCACTCAGCGGCCGTTGCCGTTGCAGACCCTGCGCCAGGGCGGCCAGGCGCTCGACAAAGCCGGCCAGGCGACCGAGCAGTTGCGCACGACCGCCTTCCAAAGCATCCAGCGGCCAGCTGGCCCCCAGCAGCGGCGCGCCCAGGCCGGCAAGCTGCGGCGGCGCGGCAAAGCCCAGCAGCAGGCGATCCAGGCCCTGCCGCCAGGTAAACGCGGCATCGGCCGGCAGGCCCAGCTGCTCGCGGTGCGCGCCGTCACGCCCCCAGCGCACCCCGGCTTCGCGCAGCCAGTCGCGCAACAGGGGTAAATCTTCGGCTTCGATACCGGCGCGGCGGGCGATGGCCGGCTGCTCCAGCCAGGCGAGAATTTCCTCGGCGGCGAAGCGGCTGTCCGGCAGCGCCAGCAGGTTGAGAAAGGCTTCGATCAGGGGGATTTCCGCGCGCAGGCTGCGGTCGGCCAGGCTGAAGGGGATTCGTGGCACGCCTTCGCGCGGGGCAAACACCGCTTCGATATAGGGCGCGTAACGCTCGATATCAGGGGTCAGCACCACCACCTGATCCGGGGTCAGGCCGGGGTCGGCGGCAAAGCGCGCCAGCAGCTGGTCATGGAGGATTTCCACCTCGCGCAGCGGCGAGTGGGCGATATGCAGCTCCAGCGAGCGGTCGTCCTCACGCAGCACCAAGCGCTCTTCGGCAGTGCGGGTGCGCAGGCGCAGAATATCGTTCTGCAGCGCCTGCAGCAGGCTGGCGTCGTGCAGGTCGTCATCCTCGGAATACAGGCCGATTTCCTGGCTGCCTTCACTGGAAGCCAGGCTGAACAGGCTGTCGAAGAAGTCGCGGCCCTGCTTACCCAGGCTCGCCAGTAGCGGGTGGCCGACATCCAGATACCAGTCCTCGGGGCTGGCCTCGGGTTGCCGCGCCAGCTCACGGATATCGCGAATCTCGCCCCAGGCCTCGCGGCACGGGTTGAGGGCGAAGATGATCACGTCCGTATGCCGCGCCAGGCCTTCCAGCACGCGCATATGGTGCGGCGGCAGCGAGCTGATGCCGAACACCACTACTCGCTCGGGCAAACCGGCGATGGGCTCGGGCTGATGCAGACGGGCGAGCAGCTCCTCGAGCAAACGGGCACGGTGCGGATGGCCGTCGCGGGTCAGCTCGCGCCAGAGCAGCGCCTGCCAGGCTTCGTCCGGGCCGAGGTCCTGCAGCTCGTTGCGTTCCCAAGCGGCCAGCCAGTCGTCGCGATACAGCAGGTATTGGTCGAATACGTCGGCGATCTTCACGGCAAGCGACAGCCTTCGCCGCTCATCGCCACCTTGCAGATAATGCGCCAGGCGTGGTGCCTCGGCCAGATTGGCTGGCTCGCACAGCCAGTCATACAGCCGCCAGCTCAGGCTGCTGGGACTAAAGGCCGATTGCTCCGGCAGCTGACCCAGGGCCAGGCGCGACATATCCCAGACGAACTTGGCCGGCAGTTGCACCTCCAGCTGCATGGCGATGCCCTGCTTGCGCGCCAGCTCCAGGGTCAGCCAGCGCCCCATGCCCTGACTCGGCACCACCACCAGTGCCGGCGCAAAGGGCTCGCGCATCGGCGTGGCGAGCAGGCGAGTGGCCAGTGCGCCGAGGGTTTCCAGGTCAGGGGCGTGATAAAGATTGAGCATCGGCTAAGGTCGCATCCGTTCAGTGGCGCTAGGTTAGCATGCGGCTTTGGTACGACAGTCGGTGTCGCGCCTAGCTGCTAGGATTCAGTGCAGACCAGCGGGAGGTGGGATGAGCGATACAGAGGAAGGCGGCGCGGTGGATGTGTTTCCCTATCTGCAGGCGCTCTACCAGCGCGGCGGCTCCGACCTGTTCTTCAGTGTCGGTGCACCGGCGCACATGAAACTCGAGGGTATCAGCCAGGCCCTGGATCAGCGCGTGCTCAAGCAGGGCGAGGTGCAACAGCTGGCCTATCAGCTGATGAACCAGAAGCAGATCATGGAATTCGAGCGCGACCTGGAGATGAACCTGGCGGTCAGCGTGCAGAACGCCGGGCGCTTTCGGGTCAACCTCTACTACCAGCGCGGCGAAGTGAGCATGGTGGTGCGCCTGATCAAGAGCAGCATCCCCAATTTCGAGTCTCTGGGCCTGCCCCGGCTGCTGGAGAAACTCAGCATGCAGGACCGCGGCCTGATCCTGGTGGTGGGCGCGGCGGGCTCGGGCAAATCCACCACCCTGGCGGCCATGCTCGATTTTCGCAACCGCCACAAGGGCGGGCATATCGTCTGCATCGAAGACCCCATCGAGTTTCTCCATGCGCACCAGCAGTCGATCATCGACCAGCGCGAGGTGGGCCTGGACACCCACAGCTTTGCCGACGCCCTGCACAATGTGCTGCGCGAGGCCCCGGACGTGATCATGCTCGGCGAGATCCGCGATGCGGCGACCATGCAGCACGCCCTGCACTACGCGGAAACCGGCCACCTGTGCCTGGCCACCCTGCACGCCACCAGCAGCAGCCACGCCATCGAGCGCATCGTGCGCTTCTTCCCCGAGGAGGCGCGTAAGCAGGTGCTGGCCGACCTGGCGCAGAACCTTCTGGCGGTGATCGGCCAGCGCCTGGTGCCGGGTCTGCAGCAGAAACGCGTGGCCGCCATCGAACTGATGCTCGGCACCCCCTATATCCGCGACCTGATCCAGCGCGACCAGCTCGGCGATCTGCGCGAAGCCACGGGGCGGGCCCTGGAACAGGGCCTGCAGACCTTCGACCAGCATCTCTATCGACTGCTGGAAGGCGGACGGATCAGCCTGAGCGAGGCGCTCAAGTTCGCCGATTCGCGCACCGACCTGAGCCTCAAGGTCAAGCTGGAGCGCGGTTTCAGCGCGGACGAAAGCGAGCAAAAAGTCATGCGCGATTTCTAGCAGACTGTTGCCGTTTCAGCACCAACCGCGCTGACAGCTCGCCGATTAGCAGCTATAGCTCAATACAGGGGCGCAGAAATATTGCCGGTGACGTCACCCGTCGCCAGCAGCCAATAATCGCCGGGCCAGGGAGGCTGCCGTTATGCTCACCCTGCTTAACCTTCTGTCCGCCGTCGCCCTGCTGATCTGGGGCACCCATATCGTCCGCAGCGGCATCCTGCGGGTGTACGGCTCGCACCTGCGCAAGGTGCTCAGCCATAACGTCAGCAAGCAACCGCTGGCCTTTGCCGCCGGCATCGGCGTCACCGCCCTGGTGCAGAGCAGCAACGCCACCGCCCTGCTGGTCACCTCCTTCGTCGCCCAGGGCCTGATGGCGCTGGCCCCGGCCCTGGCGATCATGCTCGGCGCGGATGTCGGCACCGCGCTGATGGCGCGGGTGCTGACCTTCGACCTGAGCTGGCTGAGCCCGCTGCTGATCTTCCTCGGAGTGATCTTCTTTCTCTCGCGCAAACAGACCCGCGCCGGCCAGCTCGGCCGCGTGGCCATCGGCCTGGGCCTGATGTTGCTGGCCCTGGAGCTGATAGTCGCGGCCGCCACGCCGATCACCGAGGCCCGCGGCATCCGCGTGCTGTTCGCCTCGCTGACCGGCGATCTGCTGCTCGATGCCCTGGTCGGCGCGCTGTTCGCCCTGATCTCCTACTCCAGCCTGGCTGCCGTGCTGCTCACCGCGACCCTGACCGGTGCCGGGCTGATCAGCCTGCCGGTGGCCATCGGCCTGGTGATCGGGGCGAATATCGGCAGCGGCGTGCTGGCCTTTCTCAACAGCAGCCTGCAGACCCCGGCCGGCCGCCGGGTGGCCCTCGGCAGCCTGCTGTACAAGGTGTTGGGGCTGCTGCTGGTGATGCCGTTGCTCGACCCCCTGGTGAGCTGGCTGGACAGCCTGAACTGGCGGCCCGAAGAGCTGGTGATCGGCTTCCACCTGCTCTACAACAGCCTGCGCTGCGTGCTGATGCTGCCCAGCGTCGGGCTGATGGCGCGCTTCTGCAACTGGCTGCTGCCGGATCGTGCCGAAGCCAATGGCGTGGCCCGCCCGCGCCACCTCGACCCCACCGCCCTGACCACGCCAAGCCTGGCCCTGGCCAATGCGGTGCGCGAGACCCTGCGCATCGGTGATCTGGTGGAAACCATGCTCAGCCATCTGCTGCAGGTGCTACAGGGCAACCAGCCGGCCTTGGGCAAGGAACTGCGCCGCCTGGACGATGATGTCGATGCGCTGTACAACGCTGTCAAGCTGTACCTGGCCCAGGTCCCGCGCGAGGAGCTGAGCGAACACGACAGCCAGCGCTGGGCCGAGATCATCGAGCTGGCGGTAAACCTGGAGCAGGCCGGCGACATTATCGAGCGCATGCTCGGCAAGGTGCAGGATCGCAAGACCGCCCAGCGGCATTCCTTCTCCGACAGCGGCCTGGAGGAACTCAACAGCCTGCATGCGCAGTTGCTGGCCAACCTGCGCCTGGGGCTTACGGTGTTTCTCTCCGGCGACAAGGAAAGCGCCCGTCAGCTGCTGCGCGAGAAGCGCCGCTTCCGCGCCCAGGAACGCCGCCTGGCCCACGCCCATGTCGGCCGCCTGCACCGCCAGGTGGTACAGAGCATCGAAACCAGCTCCCTGCACCTGGACCTGATCGGCGATATGAAACGGCTTAACTCGATGTTCTGCAGCAGTGCCTATGTGGTGCTGGAGGCCGGGGAAAGCGGTGCCCTGCACACCGAGGAGACGGGGGGCGAGTGAGGCCAGCACGGACCCGTCGACACAGACTCGAATCTGTGAACCTGTTTGCCTGGTCTATACCACTAGACTTTAGTTGGTTGGAGGGGGTTTAAGTCATGGGCTTTAGTTGATCGGTGCAATTGCAACAGTTTTGCCATCAACTTCCGCTAGTAATGCTCAACTCCAACAACAAAAGAGCGACTACCCCATGAAAACCCTCACCACGCTTGTCGCTGGTCTAGGCCTGTCCTTTGCCGCCGGCCAAGCCTGCGCCTGGTCCCAGCCGACCCACAAGAACATCGTCAAGGACGCCCTGGCCTATATGAATTCGGCCCAGGCCACGGCGCAGATGCGTCGCGCCTATCAGTTCTATGTCGCCGCCGCCGGCAGCGAGGCCCGGGCCGGGGAGATCCTCGGCCAGGCGGCCTACGACGTCGACGACTTCCAGGACACCCGCCTGGGCGGCTGGTGGGTCGGCTATGAACATGCGCCAGTGGCGGGGGCGGCGGCCTCGCTGGTCAACTACACCTCCTACTGGCACTTTATCAATATGGCCCGCCAGGGCGATGTGCACGGCAACGACCATGGCGGCTACGACTACCGCTACCGCAAGGTCGACGGCAGCTGGAGCGGCGATGTCGACTGGTACGCCATGGTCTACCTGTACAACCGCGAGCTGAAGAAGAGCGACTTCGACAGCACCGAGGCGCACTACCGTCAGGGCAGCTACTCCGATTGGCAGGCGCATTACGGCGACTTCCAGACCGCCGCCTTCCAGCCCATCGACAACCTGGCCAAGTACTGGTTCGACCAGTTCAGGAACGCCCCTTCGCTGCAGACCATCGGTTATGCCCTGCATGCCACCGGCGATGTGGCGCAACCGCACCACGCCTGGGTGACCTCGGGCAACGGCCACTCCGGCTGGGAAGGCTGGGTCGACGACCATTACTTCAGCGAAGGCCTCAACGATATGAGTGCGGTGGCCAGCCGGGTCGGCAGCTATGACCCGCAACAGCCGATCCGCGACCTGCTGACCCAGACCGCACAAGTCGCCTACCAGCGCCCCGAGCCGCTGTACGACACCAGTTACGCCACTCGTTTACGCATCGCCAAGGAGCTGATCCCGGAGTCCATCGCGCTGACCGTCAGCGTGCTGACCAAGGGAGCCAACAGCTTCCACGGCCAGGGTGGCCTCTAAGGTGCGGCTGTTGCTCCAGCGCGCCGTGCTGGGGCTGGGGCTGACGGGCATCTGCCTGTCGGTCCTGGCCGCCCAGGACCTGCGCATCGATGGCGAGCGTCTGCCCGGCAAGAGCATCGAGGTGCTGGAAAAGGCCATGAGCCGGGTCAAGTTCAACACCGACCCGCGCCAGCTGCGCAACGGCCTGGCGGAGAACCACCTGCTGGCCCGCGAAGTGGAAGCGGAGCTGAGCCCCAAGTACCGCCGCGACCTCGATGCGCTGGTCGAGCGCGAGGCGGCCAACCTGATCGAGCAGGTCTACGGCCGCCAGTTCGATCACGAGGTACGGCCATTTTTGCGCCAGCCGCAAGCGCTTGGCGGCGAGCGCCTGCGCCAGATCCTCGCCGCGCCGCAGCAGGGCGTGGTACTCGACAGCCTGCAGCTGAGCGCCGCGCAGCAGGCCGAGGCGCAGGCCCTGGTGTTGATCGTCTGGCAGTTTCCCGGCGGGCCGCCGCGCGAGCTGAACCTGCTGCAGCTGTACCGGGACGACAATGTTCAGGGTCAGGTTGAGCTGCAACAGGGCAACCTCGCCTATCTGGCCGAACAGGTACGTCAGCAGGCACTGCGCGACTACCTTTGGTATCAGCTGGGCGAACAGGGCTTCAGTGCCGCCGAGCAGGCTGGGCTGCGCCGGTTGGTACGCGACAAGCTGGTGCGCCACAAGTACCTGCACCAGCTCGGCCTGCACAACGACTTCCACCATGAA
The DNA here is from genome assembly GCF_963970915.1 of Pseudomonas sp. EA_105y_Pfl2_R69. Classification (NCBI taxonomy): domain Bacteria; kingdom Pseudomonadati; phylum Pseudomonadota; class Gammaproteobacteria; order Pseudomonadales; family Pseudomonadaceae; genus Pseudomonas; species Pseudomonas sp. EA_105y_Pfl2_R69. The sequence continues at coordinate 92,794 of NZ_CAXAOO010000010.1, read as the reverse complement.
ACCGACAACCTTAGGCAGCGCGCCGCCCAGGTCGGCGAGGCCGATGCCCAGGCGTACTATCGGCGCAACCTGCAACTGTTCCGCAATGTGGTCCGGGTCCAGGCGGCGCATATCCGCCTGGCCGATCAGGCCACGGCCGACCGGGTGTACGACGAACTGCAGCAGGGCCTGGATTTCGCCGAGGCGGTGCGCCGCTATTCCCTGGCCGCGGACAAAACCCACACGCCGCCCGGCGACCTGGGCCCGATCCACGCGCAGGATGGCCAGCTGGACTTCCTGCGCAAGGCCGCCCTGCTGCAGAAGGCCGGCAGCATCTCCCAGCCGATGCTGATCGACGCGGGCTTCGAGATCGTCCAGGTGCGCAGCCGCGAGGATCACCAGCTGCCGCTGAGCGACCCCAGCGTGCGCCATGAGGTCAACCAGGCGGTGGCCAAGGAACAACTGACCCGCGAGTTCCAGCAGCGGCTCGATGCCCTGCTGGCCAATGCCCGGGTGGAAGGCCTGTGAAACGCTGGCTGGCCGGGGCCTTGTGCGCGACATCGAGCGCGGTGGGGCTGAGCCTCTGGCTGGAGCCGGGGGCGGCACCGCCTGCCCCGCAGGCTGTAGCGGTGCCGGTCGCGCAGCGCCCGTTGGCAGCGCCAGCAGGGCCTGCGCCGCGGCCGATGCCGGTGACAAGCAGGGACGAGCCTGCGCCGCCGGACGTTGCCAGACCGCCGGAGCCCGGGCTGAATGCCCGGGAAGCGCAGATGCTGATGCAGTTGATGGCCGAGCAGGGCGACCCGCGCAGCCCGCCGCTGGGCAGGCTCGAAGCGCGGCAAGCGGCGTCCCCGAGCCAGCTCGCCGACCCGGGGCAATACCGCGCCTTCGAGGAGGAACAAAGCCGCGCCCTGATCCAGGCCTATGTCGGTGGTGTACAGCAGATTCCGGCAATCCGCGCGCGCATCGAACAGGCCGCACAGGCCGGCGAACGCAACGCCGTGGAGATCGACGAAGCCCGCGCGGCCCTGGCGCAACTGGAGATGCTGCAGGATAAACTGCAGCGCGAGGCCCCCGAGCTGCTGCCCTGAGCCCACCGACAGCCCTGAACCGAAGTGCGCGGAGCCGGCGGGCGTATCACTCAGGCCTGTACGGTTTTCACCTCAGGCACGCGTCGCCGCCGTTGCAGCCAGACCACCAGGCCGAACAGCAGGAAGCCCGGCAGCCACATCAGCTCCTTGGTCCAGCGCTCGGTGGGGGCCAGTACCTTGAGGATCTGCTGGTCGAACTCCAGGCCCGCCTCGGCGGCCGGGCTGCCGAAGCTGACGCTGTCGATCAGCAGCTTGCCGTCCTCTTCATAGGTCTGCATGCCGAGCTTTTCCAGACGCGCCGCGCCCGTCTCGCCATCGGGTACGGGCAGCAGCAGGGCGAACTCGCGGGGATCGCCGACGGCGTCCTCGCCCCTGATGCGCAGGCGCAGCTGGCTGCCGGCCTCGACCTCGCCCAGGGCCTGGGCCAGCTGTGCCGGCGGAATATCGCGGTAAGGGTCGTGGGCGATATCCATCCAGAAGCCCGGACGGAACAGGGTAAAGGCCACTAGCAGCAGCAGCAGGCTTTCGTACCAGCGGCTGCGCACCAGGAAATAGCCCTGGGTGCCGGCGGCGAAGATCAGCATGGCGACGGTGGCAATGACGAAGATCAGCACACCATGCCAGAAGTCCACATCGATCAGCAGCAGGTCGGTGTTGAAGATAAACAGGAACGGCAGCGCCGCAGTGCGCAGGCTGTAGTAGAAGGCCATCAGCCCGGTCTTGATCGGGTCGCCCTTGGACACCGCGGCGGCGGCGAACGAGGCCAGCCCCACCGGCGGCGTGACGTCGGCCATGATGCCGAAGTAGAAGACGAACAGGTGCACCGCGATCAGCGGCACGATCAGGCCGTTCTGCTGCCCCAGGGCCACCACCACCGGGGCCAGCAGACTGGACACCACGATGTAGTTGGCGGTGGTCGGCAGGCCCATGCCGAGGATCAGGCTGAGCAGCGCGGTGAGCAGCAGCATCAGCATCAGGTTGCCCATCGACAGCAGCTCGACCACATCGGCCAGCACCAGACCGACCCCGGTCTGCGACACCGCGCCGACAATCATCCCGGCCGCCGCGGTGGCGATACCGATGCCGATCATATTGCGCGCGCCGGCGATAAGGCCTTCGCGCAGGTCGACCACGCCGTCGATAAAGTTGCCGTGCTCGTGGCTGCCGTCGGTGCGCAGCCAGCTCAGCAGCGGACGCTGGGTGAGCAGGATAAACACCAGCATCACGCTGCCCCAGAAGGCCGACAGGCCGGGGGACAGGCGCTCGATCATCAGGCACCAGACCAGCACCACCACCGGCAGCAGGAAGTGCAGGCCGCTGAGCAGCACCGGACGCGTTTCCGGCAGTTTGTCCAGGGGCGCATCGGGGTCTTCCGCGGGCAGCGGCGGGACACTCGCGGCAATCTTCAGCAGGCCGATATAGAGCGCCGCCAGCAGCACCCCGACGACCCAGCTGAAGCCTTCGCCAAGGGCCGGCTTAAGCCAGCCGAGGCCGTAATAGACGCCCAGGGAAATACCGCTGATCAACGCCGCGCCGAACGCCAGGCCGGTCAGGCGACGTAGCCAGGGGTGCACCGGGCCGCTGCGTGGCAGGGCGGTGAGGCCGAGCTTGAGGGATTCCAGATGGACGATATAGACCAGCGCGATATAGGAGATCAGCGCCGGCAGAAAGGCGTGCTTGACCACCTCGACATAGGGAATGCCGACGTACTCGACCATCAGGAAGGCGGCCGCGCCCATCACCGGCGGCATGATCTGGCCGTTGACCGAGGAGGCCACTTCCACCGCGCCGGCCTTCTCCGCGGAGAAACCGGTGCGCTTCATCATCGGGATGGTGAAGGTGCCGGTGGTCACCACGTTGGCGATCGACGAACCGGAAATCAGCCCGGTCATGCCCGAGGCCACCACCGCGGCCTTGGCCGGGCCACCGCGGAAATGCCCGAGCAGGCTGAACGCCAGCTGAATAAAGTAGTGGCCGGCCCCGGCGCGTTCGAGCAGGGCACCGAACAACACGAAGAGAAAGACGAAGCTGGTGGACACGCCGAGGGCGATGCCGAACACCCCTTCGGTGGTGATCCACTGGTGGTTGGCCAGGGCGTTGAAGCTCACCCCGCGATGGGACAGCAACCCCGGCATATAGGGCCCGGCCAGGCTGTAGACGAGAAAGATCAGGGCGATGATCGCCAGCGGCGGGCCGAGGGCGCGGCGGGTGGCTTCCAGCAGCAGAGGGATGCCGATACAGGCAGTCACCAGGTCGGCCGTGGTCAGGCTGCCGGGACGCTGAGCCAGCTGCTGGTAACAGATAAACAGGTAGGCGGCGCTGGCGGCGGCCACCAGACCGAGGGCGATATCGAGCAGAGGCACGCGGTCGCGCGGCGAACGCTTGAACGCCGGGTAGGCGAGAAAGGCCAGCAGCAGGGCGAACGCCAGGTGGATGGAGCGGGTTTCGGTGTCGTTGAGCACACCGATGCCAAAGACGAACGGCAGCGGCGAGGCGATCCACAACTGGAACAACGACCAGAGCAGGGCCAGGCCGGCGATCGCCTGGGCCATGGGGCCCACGGGGAGGCGGGCACCGACATCCTGGGCGATCAGTTCTTCGGTGGACAGTTGCTTGTCATGCATGGGGCGAACCTGCATTCGAGTAATCGGAGAACGGCAAAACCCGCAGCCGTGCAGCTGCGGGTTTGCTTATCTGGAAACACTAGCCCGTTTATAGGCAAGGCGAGTCGTCAAACCGGTTTTCGATCTGCCGAGCCAGAGCCATGCAAGGCGCTACGTCAGTAACGCCTCCGGCTGCTCAACACAGGCGTGAAACGCAGCGCAGCGGAGTAACAGCCGCAGGGCCGACGCGCAGCAGATCGTCAGCAGGTTTTTACATCCAGCCACGTTCCTTGTAGTAGCGCACCGCACCTTCATGCAGCTCGGCACTGAGGCCGACCTTGATCATGTCTTCTTCCTTCAGGTCGGCAAATGCGGGGTGCAGACGCTTGAAGCGCTCGATGTTGTCGAAGACCGACTTGACCAGTTGATAGACCACTTCCGGGCTGGCCGAGGCCGAGGTGGAAAGCACCGCCTTGCCGCCGATCGACGGGGTTGGCGCGTCGTTGCCCTTGTACACGCCACCGGGGATATCGGCCTTGGTGTAGTAGCTCTTCTCGGCCAGCAGCTTGTCGATTTCCGCACCGGTCACCGGCACCAGTACCGCGTCGGTAGTGGTGGTGGCTTCCTGGATGGCACCGTTGGGATGACCGACGAAGTAGGTCATGGCGTCGATGTTGTTGTCACCCAGGGCGGAAGCCTGCTCGGCCGGCTTCAGCTCGGCGGCCAGGGAGAAGGCGGAACGATCCCAGCCCTTGACCTGCATGATCTCTTCCAGGGTGTCGCGCTGCCCGGAACCCGGGTTGCCGATATTCACCCGCTTGCCCTTGAGGTCGTCGAAGCTGGCGATCTTGGCGTCACGGCGGGCGAGGATGGTGAACACCTCGCTCTGCAGCGAGAACACCGCACGGATGTCCGCCATCGCGCCTTCCTTCTCGAACGGCGCGACGCCGTTCATGGCCTTGTACTGGTGATCCGACTGCATGATGCCGAAGTTGAATTCACCACTGCGGATGCCATTGACGTTGGCCACGCCGCCGCCGCTGGCGGGTGCGTTGCACTTGATGCCGTGGTCGGCTGCGCCACGGTTGAGGAAGCGGCAGATCGACTGCCCGGCGACGTAGTAGACGCCGGTCTGACCGCCGGTGCCGATGGTCACGAATTTCTCTTCGGCCTGTGCCGCGCTGCTCAGGGTGATACCTGCGAGTGCGGCGGACAGGGCCCATGCCAGGGATTTGCCTTTCATGGGGTGTTCTCCTTTTCTGTTTGTTATTTAAACCGGTCGAACCTTGTGGGCCACAACCGGAGGGACGAGAGTCTAACCGCTCGGTCAGAAGTTGCACGGCGTAATGGCGCCGCGCTGGTAACCGGGTATTAACCGGCCGTTTGCACGACCTGCGCCTGCTACCGCGTGCGCCCAGTCTCGACCGCCACGCCGGGCTTGTGCAACGTCCTGTTCAGCTAGACGCCTAAAAACTACCCTCAGGCCACAGCTTTGGGCAGAATCGGTCGATGACAAACTCACCACTCGATTCGCAACACACCTCCGTCAGCGCCAGCATCACCCTGGCCGTATTGCATGCCGCCAGCCGCATGGGTCTGGCGCGCAGCCAGCTGATGCGCGAGTGCGGCCTGGACGACAGCCAGCTCGGCGACCCCGACGCCCGCGTACCCTTCAGCACCCAGGAGCGTCTGTGGCAGGCGTTGAGCCGCATGCCCCATGACGAACCCGGGCTGGCCCTGGGCAGCAACCTCGCCCCCGGCCCGTTCAGCGTGCTCGGTTACCTGCTACAGAGTAGCCCAACCCTGGGCGATGCCCTGGCCGCCGGGCTGCGTTACCAGCGCCTGGTCGGTGAAGGCGGCGAAGTGCAGCTGCACGAGCAGGGCGATGAGTTGCAGTTGCTGTATCGGCCCCTGCACCCGGACCTGCCCGCCACCCGCACCCGGGTTCTGGCTTTGATGGCCTGTTGGGTGCAAATGTTCCAACCGCTGCTGGATGACTGGCAATTGCTCCGGGCGCAGTTCGTCCACGCCCAGCCGGCGGAGCTGCAGGCCTACCGGACGGTGTTCGCCTGCCCGCTGCAGTTTGCCGCCGCCGACTATGGCCTGATCCTGCCCAGGGCCCTGGCCGACGCGCCGCTGATCCAGGCCAACCCGCCGCTGCAGAACCTGTTGCGCCAGCATGCCGAGGCCCTGCTCGCCCGCCTGCCCAGTGCCGGCCTGAGCGCCCGGGTGGTGGCCCTGCTCGGCGAGCAGCTGGCCCGCGGCGAACCGGATCGCGCCGAGCTGGCGCGCCATCTGCACCTGAGCGAACGCACCCTGCAGCGACGCCTGGCGGATGAGGGCTGCAATTACCAGCAACTGCTCAATGACACCCGCCGCCAGTTGGCCGAGCACCACCTGCACAGCGGCAAACTGCCGGCCGCGGAAATAGCCCTGCTGCTGGGCTATTCCGAGCCCAGCGTCTTCTTCCGCGCCTTTCGTCAATGGACCGGGCTGACCCCGGGGGAATACCGCAACCGGCAACAGCGCGACTAGCGCTGTGGCGAGTCAGCGCTGGCCGGTCATGCCCTGCGCCTGGAGAAACGCCAGAAACGCCTCCCGCGAGCTATAGCGCGGGGTGTAGCCGAACCCCTGTTTCAGCCGGCTATTGCACAGCACCGGGCGATAGCGCAGAAAATCCAGCTGCTCCGGGCCGTACTGGCTCAGCCCCAGGGGCTTGAGCAGGCCCAAGGCGGCGCGCACCAGCCAGGCCGGCAGGGCGCGGTAGGGTTTGCCGAGCAGCGTGGCGATTTCCCGCAGCGACAATGCGCCATCGCCGGCCAGGTTGAAGATCCCCTCGCGCCGCTCGCGCAGACCGCGGCAGATGATCTCTATCACGTCCTGATCCCAGATAAACACGAAGCGGCTGTCGCTGCCGCGAATGCCCAGCACTGCGGGTTTCTTGAACAGGTCGCTGATCGGGTTGTTGACCTGCTTGCCGAGGATGGTGCCCGGACGCAGCACCAGTTGCTTGAGCTGCGGCTGGTGCAGGCGGGCGGCGGCCAGCAACCGCTCGATCTCGAGCTTGTGCCGGGCATAGGCGAACTGGGCATGGCCGCGCAGGGGCTGGTCTTCGTCCAGCCATTCGGCATTGCGCGGATCATAGCCGTAGGCGGCCCCCGAACTGGTGACAATCAGCTGCTCGACGCCCTGGGCCACGGCCGCCTGCACGATCGCCCGGGTGCCGCCGACATCGATGGCGTGCAACTGCGCCTCGCTCATGCCCGGCGGCGGGGTGATCACCGAGGCCAGGTGGACGATGGCCTGGGGTTTGTGGCGAGCCACGCACTGCTGCACCGCCTGGGTCTGGCTGATATCCAGCAGCACCGGTTCGATATTGGCCGGCAAGACGCCACCGGGTTGAGCGCGGATATCGGCGGCAATCAGCGTCCAGTGCGGCTGCTGGATGGCCAGCTGGTGGAGCAGTTGCTGGCCGATATAACCGGCCGCACCGGTGATCAAGACACGCATGCAGTACTCCGGGCGCAGTCCTGCGCAGATTGGCTGGTGGATGTGCGGGTTGTCCGTGCAGCCTAGAATGGCGGCTGCCAGACGGCAGTGGCAGGCCGGGCCAGTGGCCGTGACCATTTGCGCCACGGGGTGGAATCTTTTGCCGGTGCGCCGCGCTATGCTTTGCACTTCGACTTATCAGCCCGGCCCAGGAGTAGTGCCATGCCCCGCAGGCAAACCGTTGGCCGTACGATCGCCATGCAGAGTGCCCGCCGATGACCTGGAAAGCCCTGCTGTCAGGCCTGGTCGCGCTGATCCAGCGGCACCCCGGGCTGGTGGCGATCTTCGGTTTTGCCTCGGGGCTGGCGAGTTTTATCCTGGTCGAACGCCAGGCCGAACTGGCCCAGGTACTGGCCGCGGTAATGCTGGTCAGCTGGCTGTGGCTGATCCTGGAAAACATCCTGCGCGAGCGCATCGCCCAGTGGTTCGGCTTCCAGCTGCCGCCGCCCCTGCTGCGCTACGCGACCCAGATGATCCACCAGGAAAGCCTGTTCTTCGTCCTGCCGTTCTTCTTTATCACCACCACCTGGAACAGCGGCCAGGCCCTGTTCAGCGGCCTGCTGGGGGCCGCGGCGCTGCTGTCGATCATCGACCCACTGTATTACCGCTGGCTGGCCCCCAAGCGCTGGCTGTTTCTCGCCTATCACAGCCTGGCGCTGTTCGCCGTGCTGCTCACGGCGCTGCCGATCATCTTCAAGCTGACCACCCCGCAGAGCTACCAGCTGGCGTTGGCGGCCTCGGCGGTGCTGTCGTTCCCCTCGCTGTTCGCCATCATCACCGTGCAGCGCTGGTGGCGCGGCCTGCTACTGGTCGGCCTGACCCTGGTGCTGGCCGCAGGCGGCTGGCTGGCGCGGGCCTGGGTGCCGCCGGCGACCCTGTGGCTGACCGAGGTGGCGGTGACCGTCCAGCTGGATAACCAGAACCGCGCACCGGGGCAGAGCCTCAAGCTGATCCGCGTGGCGCAACTGCGCAGCGAGGGGCTGTTCGCCTATACCGCGATCAACGCCCCGCGCGGGCTGAGTGAGCGGATCTACCATGTCTGGCGACACGATAGCGGCGAGGTCGAGCGGATCGCCCTGGATATCCAGGGCGGGCGCAAGCAGGGCTATCGCGCCTGGACCCACAAGCAGAACTTCCCCGAGCAGCCGGTCGGCAACTGGCAGGTGCAGGTGCTCACCGAGGCCGGGCAGATGATCGGCGTGCTGCGTTTCAAGGTAACGGAGTAGCGGGTAGGTTGGCGTTGAGGAGCAAAGCGACGAAGCCCAACGCGACGGCAAATCTCTGTTGGGCTTCGCTGCGCTCAACACCAACCTACGGCTTACTGAGCAGCAGGTCGTAGCCGAACACCTAGCCGAAGAACCAGTAGCACACGCCGATGGCCGCGAGTATCCCGGCGAAGTCGGCCAGCAGCGCGCAGCCCACGGCATGGCGGGCGCGCTGGATGCCGACCGCGCCGAAATACACCGCCAGCACGTAGAAGGTGGTTTCGGTACTGCCCTGCACCGTCGCGGCCAACAGGGCGGGGAAGCTGTCGACGCCGAAGGTCTGCATGGTCTCGATCAGCATGGCCCGCGCCGCGCTGCCGGAGAAGGGCTTCATCAGCGCGGTGGGCAGGGCGTCGATAAAGCGGGTGTCCCAGCCCAGCCACTGGGTCAGGCTGCGCACCCCGTCCAGGCCGAAATCCAGGGCCCCGGAGGCGCGCAATACGCCGATGGCACAGAGCATGGCCACCAGGTAGGGCAGCAGATTCTTGGCCACCTCGAAGCCTTCCTTGGCCCCTTCGATAAAGCTCTCGTAGACCGGAACCCGACGCCACGCGCCGACCAGCAGAAACAGCAGAATCAGGCCGAACAGGGTGAGGTTGCCCAGTAGCGAGGAGAGCGCCGCCAGCGCCGTGCTCGACAACCCCGCCAGCAGCGCCATAAAGCCACCCAGCAGCAGCGCCCCGGGGATCAGGTAGGCCAGCACCACCGGATCCCACAGGCGCAGGCGCTGGACCAGGGCCACGGCCAGCAACCCGGCCAGGCTGGAGGCACAGGTGGCCAGTAGAATCGGCAAAAATACCAGGGTCGGGTCGGCTGCATCCTGCTGCACCCGGTACATAAAGATCGACACCGGCAGCAGGGTCAGGGACGAGGTGTTGAGCACCAGAAAGAGGATTTGCGCGTTGCTCGCCACGGTCGCGCTGGGGTTGAGCTCCTGCAGGGCGCGCATGGCCTTGAGGCCGATCGGGGTGGCGGCATTGTCCAGGCCCAGGCCGTTGGCGGCGAAGTTGAGGGTGATAAAGCCCAGCGCCGGATGGCCGCGCGGCACTTCCGGCATCAGCCGCGCAAACAACGGGCCAAGGGCGCGGCCGAGCAGATTGACCAGGCCGGCTTTTTCGGCGATGCGCAGAAAGCCCAGCCAGAGGGTCAGGGTGCCGAACAGCACCACCATGATTTCCACTGACAGCTTGGCCATGGCGAACAGGCTTTCGACCATGGCGGCAAACACCGCCGGGTCGTCGCCCAGTAGCCAGCGCGCCAGTGCGGCGAGCGCCGCCACCACGAAAAACCCCAGCCACAAGCCATTAAGCATCATCCACCCCCAATCGATGCGCAGATGATAGCGCGGCTCAAGGTGGTGGCGTCGAGGTTGTGTGGTGACTGGCGGGGATCAAGCGGATAGGGTTCTGCCGTAGCATGCCGCTGCTATTGGGATTCAGCAGATCCGCAGCGCTATACCAGCGCCCACTTGCAGTGGTGCTGGTATAGCGACGTGGATAGCTAGCCCCGAGGGCGGCGGCCCATGATAAAGGAGACGACAAACAGCACCAGAAACACCACGAAGAGGATCTTGGCGATCCCGGTAGCCGTGCCGGCGATACCGCCGAAGCCCAGTACGGCGGCGACGATGGCAATGATCAGAAAGGTAATGGCCCAACTTAACATGGTCTTGCTCCTTGGCCGCTAGGGCCTGTTGAGGTACGGGGCAGGCGTGCCGCCCCGTCAGGGGTCACTGCAGGGAGTGCTTGAGGGCGAGCATGCGCTCATGGTTGGCGCGGACCTTGGGCATTTCTGCGATCAGCAGCGCGTGCACATCCGCCTCGGCGCTTTCCAGGGCATCCTCGAAGGCTTGCAGGATGCGGTCTTCGGCTTCTTCCAGTTGCGCCACATAGGTGGCTTCCTTGTCGCTGGCCAGGCTCGCCTTGGCATCGGCATAGACCTGACGCAGTTTGCCGATAAAGGTGCCGCCGCTGGCCGGGGCTTCGTGGCTGTCGACGACCTTTGCCGCGAGCGCGCGGATCAGCTCGGTTTTGCTCTGCGACATGTCGCGGAACAACACCTGCAGACGCACATCCGTCACGGCGTCGTGGGCATGCTGGTAAAACTGCTGGCCGTCCCGGGTGATTGCGATCAGTTCGTTCAGTTGTGCGGTCTTGTCGATCATCGTGTCACTCCTCTGGCGCGCATCGACTGCATGCTACTGGGCGGGTTGAGCGGCCCCAGGGCCGCTGCCCGGGTGGGTTAGCCGGCGACCTTCAGGGCGTCGGCATTGACCCCGCGAACACCGCGGATATTGCGTGCGGTTTCGACGGCCAGTTGCTTCTGCGCGTCGCTCGAGACGCTGCCGCCGAGGCTGACCTGGCCGTCCTTGGTGGTGACCGAGATGTCCAGGCCGTCGAGATTGCGGCTGTAGATAAAGCTGGATTTCACCTTGCTGGTGATCCAGGTATCGCTGATGGCCTGGCCGGCATCATCGGCGGCGTTCTGGGTCTTGGCTGCGGCAGTGGCTTCACCGCTGACGCGGATCTGGTTATCGACCTTGCGCACGCCATCGGTATTGCTCGCCAGGCTGCCGGCGAGGTCCTTGGCGGCCTGGCTCTGGGCATCACCACTGAGGGTGAGGTTGCCGTTGTCGGCCTGCACCTTGATATCCAGACCCTCGGTGTTGCTGTTCCACAGCAGCTTGGATTTCACCGTGGCCACCGTGGTGGCGTCGTTGAAACGCTGCGCCATGGTCGGTTTGCTGCTGGTCTGACTTTCGACGTTGGGGTCGACCTTGAGCTGGTTATCGACCTTGGTCACGCCTTCGATGCCCAGAGCCAGTTGCTCGGCCAGGTCACGTTCGACGTCGGTTTCGACGCTGCCGGTGAGCTTGGCACTGCCGTTTTCCACGTCCACGTCGATGGTGAAGGGATTGAGGTGGCGATTAAGGGCGAAGGTGGTCCAGATCGAACCTTCCTGGCGAGCCTCGGTAAGTTGACGACTGGTATCGCCCTCGGCGGCGAAGGCACTGAACGGCAGCAGGCCGATCAGGCCGGCGGTTGCGGTGGCCAGGGCCAGAGTTTTCAGCTTATGCATGGCAGTTGCTCCAATGGGTAACGATCAATCGGCCGCCTGTCGCAGCCGTTACCCATACATCGCAAGCCTCGTGCCAGCCTAAAAAATAAAAAACTCTTTAATTATCATCTGCTTATAAAAGCAACCCGACGGCTTCGGCGTGCAGCTTGCACGATCGCCTGACCAGCGCCGTGCAACTTGCACGACATCCCGAGGACTAAACCTTTGCACTCGGCTTATGGAGAAGGATATGCACGCAACGGCAATGGAACAGAACAACGGGCGCATTCTGCTGGTCGATGACGAGCCGGCCATTCTGCGCACTTTTCGCTATTGCCTGGAGGACCAGGGCTATCGGGTCAGTACGGCCACGACCGCGACCCAGGCCGATGCCTTGTTGCTGCGCCAGGTTTTCGACCTGTGTTTTCTCGACCTGCGCCTGGGCGCGGACGATGGCCTCGACGTGCTGGCGCAGATGCGTCTGCAGGCCCCCTGGATGCGGGTGGTAATCGTCACCGCCCATTCGGCGGTGGACAGCGCGGTGGATGCCATCCAGGCCGGTGCCGCGGACTATCTGGTCAAGCCCTGTAGCCCCGAGCAGTTGCGCCTGGCCGCCGCCAAGCAGCTGGAGGCGCGGCAGATGATCGAGCGCCTCGAGAGCCTGGAGGGCTATGTGCGCAAGCCCGGCACCGATCTCGACTCGCAGAGCCCGGCGTTGATGGCGGTGCTGCAGACCGCCCGGCAGGTGGCCGACACCGATGCCAATATCCTGATTCTCGGCGAGTCCGGCACCGGCAAGGGCGAACTGGCCCAGGCCATCCACCGCTGGAGCAAGCGCGCACAGAAGACCTGCGTGACCATCAATTGCCCGTCGCTAAGCGCCGAACTGCTCGAGAGCGAACTGTTCGGCCACAGCCGCGGGGCCTTTACCGGGGCCAGCGAGAACACCCTGGGGCGGGTCAGCCAGGCCGATGGCGGCAGCCTGTTTCTCGACGAGATCGGCGACTTCCCACTGATCCTGCAGCCCAAGCTGCTGCGTTTTATCCAGGACAAGGCCTACGAGCGCATCGGTGACCCGGTGACCCGTCAGGCCGACGTGCGGATACTCGCGGCCACCAACCTCAACCTGGACGAGATGGTGCGCGCGGGACGCTTTCGCGAAGACCTGCTGTACCGCCTGAATGTCATCACCCTGACCCTGCCGCCCTTGCGCGAGCGCCGCGAGGACATCCTCGAGCTGGCCGAGCGCTTTCTCGCCCGCTTCGTGGTCGAGTATGTCCGCCCCGCGCGCAACTTCAGCGACGAGGCGCGGGCGGCGCTGCTGGAGTACGCCTGGCCGGGCAATATTCGCGAACTGCGCAATGTGATTGAGCGAGCCAGCATTATCTGCGCCGAGGAACTGGTTCAGGTCAGCCATCTGGGGCTGAGCGTGGCGCACGGCCACAGCCAGCCCCAGATCGGCGATCCGCTGAGCCTGGAGGCGCTGGAAAAGGCCCATATCAGCGCCATCCTGGCCAGCTGCGAGAGCCTCGACCAGGCCGCTAAAACCCTCGGTATCGACGCCTCGACCCTGTACCGCAAACGCAAGCAGCTGAGCCTGTGACGCTGCGCAACCGCCTGCTGCTGAGCAGCGGCGCACTGCTGACGGTGGCACTGATCGGCCTGTTGCTGGGGATCTTCAGCGTACTGCAGCTGACCCAGGTGCAGAGCCAGGCGATGCAGCGCAACCTGCAGATTATCGACGCCAGCCTGGGCCTGCGTCAGGAACAGGGCAAGCAGGTGCTCCTGCTGCTGGCGGAAGACCTCGACCGGGCCGCGCTCAAGGCCTCCGACCAGCGCTTCCGGCAATGGCTGCAGCGCGCCGAAGAGAGTGCGATGGATGCCAGCGATCGCCAGGCCATTGCCCAGATCGAGCACGCCTACGCCCGGTTCGACGAGCTGCTGGCCAAGCCGCTCACCGTGCGCCGCCAGCTGCTCAGCAACGACCAGTTCGGCCAGACCATGGACATCCTCAGCGAACGCATCAATGCCGTGCAGCTGCGCTATGTCACCGCCGTGGAACAGGCGGAGGCCGTTTCGCGGCAGCGCGCCTGGGTGATCACCGGGTTGCTCGGGCTGATTGGCCTGGCCGTGCTGCTGATCGGTTTCGTCACCGCCCACGGCATCGCCCAGCGCTTCGGCCAGCCGATCGAAGTCCTCGCACGCGCCGCCGACCAGATTGGCCAGGGCGACTTTCAGGTCACCCTGCCGGTCACCCCGGTGGCGGAAATGTCCGCCCTGAGCCAGCGTTTCGGGCTGATGGCCGAGGCCCTGCGCGAATTCAAGAACAGCGACGTCGAGGCCCTGCAAGCCGAACAGCACCGTCTGCAGGCGGTGCTCGACAGCATCGACGATGGCCTGCTGATCTTCGACAGCCAGGGCCGCATCGAACACTTCAACCCGGTGGCGCAACGGCAACTGGGCTGGGACGCGCAGCACCTGGGCCGCGAGCTCGGCGAGGCGCTGCAGCGTCCCGAACTGAGCACGCAACTGCGGCAGGTCCTGCAGGGCGAGAGCCTGGATGGCGAGCTGGACGACCTGCAGATCGAGGTCGCTGGCGAGAAGCGCCTGCTGGCCTACAGCCTGTCGGCGGTCAGTCATAGCGAGGGAGCCTTTATGTGCGCGGTGATGGTGCTGCGCGATGTTACCGAGCTGCGCATGTTCGAGCGGGTGCGCAGCGAGTTCGTGCTGCGCGCCTCCCACGAACTGCGCACCCCGGTCACCGGCATGCTGATGGCCTTGTCCCTGCTGCAGGAACGCCTGGATTTCCCGCCGGGCTCCCGCGAGGCGGACCTGCTGAGCACCCTCGACGAGGAAATGCACCGGCTGCTGCGGCTGATCAACGATCTGCTGGACTTCTCGCGCTATCAGAACGGCCTGCAAAGCCTGGCGCTGTCGAGCCAGGCCCTCGAGCCCCTGCTGCGGCAGGCGCAGCAGCGCTTCAGCGCCCAGGCCGATGAACTGGGCGTGGTCATCAGCACCCAGCTGCAAGCCGGGCTGCCGCCGCTGCAGCTCGACCCGCTGCAGATCGAGCGGGTGCTCGACAACCTGATCGGCAATGCCCTGCGCCACAGCCAGCCGGGCGGCAAGATCCGTCTGCAGGCCCGCCCCCAAGGCGGGCGGGTACTGATCAGCGTGGAGGACAACGGCGAGGGCATTGCCCATAACCGCCAGGCGCGGATCTTCGAGCCCTTCGTCCAGTTCGGCCAGCGCCGCGGTGCGGCCGGCCTGGGCCTGGCCCTGTGCAAGGAAATCGTCCAACTGCATGGCGGCCATATCGGCGTGCGCTCGCAGGTCGGCCAGGGCGCGCAGTTCTACCTGCTCTTGCCGGTCTCGCCCGCCCCGGCGGCGGCAAGCCCATTGCCGCAGCTTTAAGCGAGCGGGACTAGCGCACCAGCGCCAGCGTTGCTACCCAAGCTTCAGTTCTGCATCTGCTGATTGAGCACCAGCAGCAGAGCGGCAGTTTCGGCATCCGGCTCGCCGTCGTAGTTGGCCTGGCGGTATTTCATCTGGAAGGCGGCGAGCACATTGCGCGTGGCCCTATCCAGCTCGCCGTGCTCCGCCACCTCATAGCCCTGGCGCGCCAGTTGCCCCTGGAACCAGGCCACGCTGGGCAGGCTGGCGCTAAACAGCGCCTGCTGGCGGGCCACCGCGGCGGCGTCCGGCCAGGGCAGCAGACCGGCCTCGGCCAGGCGCTGCCAGGGGAACAGCGGGCCGGGGTCGACCTTGCGCTGCGGGGCGATATCGCTGTGGGCGATGATGCTGCCGAGGGGCAGCTGGTGGCGCTGCACGATGTCCTTGAGCAGTGGGATCAGGGCATCGATCTGCGCCGGGGCGAAGGGCTGCCAGTAACGTCCGTTCGGGCCTTGGTAAAAGCCCTGGTTGACCAGTTCGATACCGATCGTGGTGCCGTTGAGCCAGGTGCGCCCCTGCCACTCGCTGACGCCGGCATGCCAGGCGCGACGGTCCTCATCGACCAGACGGTAGATGGTCGCGGGGCTGTCGCCGATCAGGTAATGGCTGCTCACCTCGCCCTCGGTCAGCAGTTGCAGGGAGCGCGCCAGGTCGGTGGAGGTGTAGTGCAGAACGATGTACTGCACCCGGCTGTTCTGGCCGACTGCGTTGTAGCGGGTATCGATGCGCGGCCCGCCGGCGCAGCCGGCGAGCAGGGCGAGACAGAGGGCAAGGCAGACAAATCTCATGGGCTGATATGCAACACGCTTTGCAGGTTGTCCAGCAGCATATCGACACTGAGCATGATCAACAGCATGCCCATCAGTCGCTCCACTGCGGTCAGCCCGCGGGGTCCGAGGAAGCGCTGCAGCCACGAAGCCTGCAGCAGGATAAATGCGGTCGCCGCCCAGGCCAGCAGCAGCGCGGCGTAGAGTTCCCAGAGCGGCCCTTCATGGGTATTGCGCAGGGTCATCAGCACGGCCAGGGCCGAAGGCCCTGCTACCGCCGGCGTGGCCAGCGGCACCAGCATGGGCTCGCCATCCGGCACATCGCCGAGCACGCCTTGCGGGCCGGGAAAGATCAGGCGCATGGCGATCACGAACAGGATGATACCGCCGGCGATCGCGGTTGCCTCCCTCGACAGGCCGAGGGCGCTGAGCACTTTGTCACCAAAGGTAAGAAACAGCAGGAGCAGGGCCAGGGCGAACAGCAATTCGCGCGCGGCGACCCACAGGCGGCGCTTGGCCGGCACGTTCTTCAGCGCGGCAATAAAGATGGCGATATTGCCGAAGGGGTCGGTGACCAGAAAAAGCAGTACGGCGATGCCGAAAATATCCATGGGCGAACTCCTCAACAGGTTGTCGCAGTCTAGTGGCCCGCACGGCGAGTGGGTTAACTCGAGTTCGGATGAGTGCGATTCTGAGACAAGGCGCTCGACGCAGTATCGGGGTATCAGGAGCCGAAACTGGCTCATTGAACGCGCCACACAGCCCACCAGGGGATAACACGCCTTTGGTGCGGCAGATTGCTAACGCCGGTCCAGTGCCAGGGCAGGGGCACATCCGCCCTGCTAGAATAAAGTGCTACATGAGCCCTGGCTCTGTATAGCTATTGTATGGAGCTGGAGGCCCGCCCTATGCGCGCGCTGTTGTGGTTCAAGCAGGATCTGCGCCTCGACGATCATCCCGCGCTGCAAGTCGGGCTGAGTGCCGAATGCCTGTTGCCCGTCTATATCCTGGAGCCGCGGCAATGGCAGGCGACCGCCTTCGGCATGCGCCGCATGGGCGTGCACCGCACGCGCTTCCTGCTGGAAAGCCTGGCGGCCCTGGATGGCGAATTGCGTCAGCGCGGCTCGCAGCTGCTGGTGCTCGAAGGCGAACCCGAGCAACTTATCCCGCAGCTGGTGAGCCGCTTCGAGCTGCAACAGGTAGTGACCCTGGAGGAAATCGCCCCGGACGAGCAAGCCCAGGTTGCCCGGGTGGCCGCCAGCCTCGGCGCGGTGCCGCTGTTGCAGGCTCCGGCCAATAACCTGCTGCGCCGGGAAGAATTGCCCTGCAGCCTGGCGCAGCTGCCCGCGCTGTTCAGCCACTTCCGCGCGCTGACCGAGGAACGCCTGCAGGTGTTTCAGCCACGCCATGCCCCGGACCATCTGCCGCCCTTGCCGGATGGCGCGCAGGCCCTGCTGCAGCCCATCCCGAGCCTGTCGCGGCTGGGCCTGGGGGAGCCGCTCAGCGTGCCCGCCAGTGCCTTCCCCTTCGCCGGCGGCGAGCCCGCCGCCCTGGCACGGCTGCGCGACTACCTGTGGAAGAGCCAGGGCGTGCGCCAGTACAAGGACACCCGTAACGGCCTGATTGGCACCGAGTATTCCTCGAAGTTCTCGCCCTGGCTGGCCAATGGCAGCCTCTCCGCCCGCCGGGTGGTGGCTGAATTACGCCGTCACGAGGCGCAGTTCAGCCGCAATGAATCGACCCAGTGCTTATGGGGGGAGATGCTCTGGCGCGACTTCTTCCGCTGGACCCTCGCGCGGCATGGCGCGGCCCTGTTCCAGGCCACGGGGCTGAAGGGTGGCGAAGCCGCGCCGCGGCCGCTCGACCGGCGCTTTCAGGCCTGGTGCCAGGGCTATACCGGCATGCCCCTGGTGGACGCCAATATGCGCGAACTGGCGGCGACCGGCTTTATCTCCAACCGCGGTCGCCAGGTGGTCGCCAGCTACCTGATCCATGATCTGCAGCAGGATTGGCGTTATGGCGCGGCCTGGTTCGAGGAGCACCTGATCGACTACGACCCGGCCAGTAACTGGGGCAACTGGGCCTACCTGGCCGGGGTCGGCAATGACCCGCGGCAACAGCGAGTCTTCAATGCCCTGCGTCAGGCCCGTCAATACGACCCCGAGGCGCATTACGTCAGCCTCTGGCTACCGGAGCTGCGCGAGGTGCCGCAGGCCTTGCGGCATACGCCGTTCCTGCTTGCCGATGGCCAGCTGCGCCGCCTGGGCTACCCTCAGCTGCCGACTATCCCGGAGAGCTGGAAGCCCTATCTGCACCATGTTGCCTGATGTCCCGGCGCTGTTCCGAAGGCCGCAATGGGCGCGCCCTTAGCAGGCCGTTGAAAAACGTAGGCGAGGCAGGCAAGACAAGGCAAAAACAGGCGAGGAAGCGCAGTTTACGAGCTGTTAATGAGCATTCCGAGCCTGTTTTTAACGCAGTATTGCCAACGCAGGTAGTTTTTCAACGACCTGTTAGCCCAGTTCGACCCTGTTGCGCCCGCCGCTCTTGGCGCGGTAGAGGGCCTGGTCGGCACGTTCGAACACCTTGTCGCTGCTGTCCGCGTCCAGGTTGAAGGCACTGAGGCCAGCCGACAGGGTGATCACCACCCGTTCGCCGCGGAAGTGGAAGGGGCACTGCTCGACCCCGTCGAGCAGTGTCTGCAGCAGTTGCCGGCCGCCGTCCAGTGGGGTGCTGGGAATCAACAGGACGAACTCCTCGCCGCCGAAGCGGGCGATAAAGTCGGTCTTGCGCATGCGTTTGGCCAGCTCGCCGGCGATGATTTTCAACACCTTGTCGCCAGCCAGGTGGCCATAGCTGTCGTTGATGCGCTTGAAATGGTCGATGTCCAGCACCGCCAGCAGCAATTCGCCGCCATAGCGCTTCCAGCGCGCCATCTCCAGCTCCAGGCGCTCGCTCCAGCCGGCACGGTTGGCCAGGCCGGTCAGCGGATCGATCAGGGCTTTCTGCCGCTGTTCCTCCAGATGGTCGCGGAAGTTCTGCGCCTCCTGCTCCATCTCGCTGACCTTCTGCCCCAGCGCCTGCAGCCGCAGGGCCACCTCTTCCTCGCGGCCATCACGATGGCGCTGGTGTTCGCTGACGGTCTGCAGCAGGCCATCCAGACGTGTCTCCAGGGACTGCTTGAGGCTCGGCAGGTCGGCCGCCTCCTGCACGCTGGCTTGCAGGCTGCTGACCTGCTCGCGCAATTCCAGGTTGAAACTGCGCGCGCTTTCCACCGACTCGCTGTAGCCCTCGTGGGCTTCGTTGAGGGTGCCGAGAAATGCGGCCAGGCGCTCATTGAGCTGCTTCAGGTAGCTGGCGAACTCGCGCTGACCGCTGTCGGTAACCGCCAGCACCAGCACGGCCAGGTCGTCCAGCACGGGCACCAGCTCGTACCAGTTCAGACCGCCACGGACCCGTTGGCGCAGGGCGTCACTCTGGGGACGATGGTAGGCCGGTAGTTCCAGTTCGTCGAGCAGGCCCAGCAGGCTGTCGCCTATATGCGGAGCCACGGCGCTGTAGCCGGGCTCGGGACGCTCCGGCAGGGCATAGCTCGGGTCGACCTCGGCCAGGCTCGCGTCGGCGACGGAGGTGTCGCGCCCAGCCTCATCCTCTATATCCGCCGCAGCCTCGGCCATGGTCTCGGCTGCCGCGGCCAGCACGTCTGGGAGTGCAGCGGCGCTGCGGCCTGGCACAGGCGGTTCGGGTGGCTCGGCTGGGGGTGGTACGGGTGGCAGGGGCGACAATTCTGCTGTAGCCGCTGGTGTCGCTGTTGCTGGCGGCGGCGCGACAGTGACGCCAGGGGCGGTTTCGGCTGCGGCCGCGGCATTGTCATGACGACCGAACAATCGCTGCAACAGACCGGGGCGTGCGCTATCTGGGCTACTCAGGGAAGCCAGAGCCTGTTGCTGCAGGCTGCTCAGCTCGCCGAGCAGGGCGGCGAGCTCCCGCGGCTGAGCGGCGCGCTCGGCAATGCTCCTGGCGAATTTTTTCAGCGCCTTGTGCACATCCCGAGGGGGCTCCAGGGCAAGCAGCTGGGCAGTCAGGTTGGTGACCCCGGAGATATTCTGTGCGACCCGTTCCTGGCGGTGTTTTTCCGAGTCCAGTACGGCTTTTTCCAGGCGCGGGATCAGGGCTCCAAGACCGCTGTCGATATCGTCGCGGCGCAGGATACCCCGCAGCTCCTGCATGCATTGGTCGACGGACTTGTCGCTGCCCTCGGCGGCCAGGGAGCTGCGTACCAGGCCGCGCCTGAGCAGATCGAGGCGGGCTTCCCAGCGGCGTTCCAGTTGCTCCTGTTGCTCCAGGCTTTGCAGGTATTTGCTTTTCCAGCGCTGGGCATCGTCGGTCATGGTTGCGCTTCGCTATTAGGGCTCTATCAGCATAGGCGTTGGCGGGCTGCAGAGTGAACTGGGCAAGCGAATCTGCATGGCCACGGGCAGGTGATCGGAAATCGCGTGTGACAGTACTTCACAGCGTTCCAGTTGCAAGCCCGGGCTGAGCAGGATGTGATCGAGACAGCGTTGCGGCTGCCAACTGGGGAAGGTGGCTGCGATCTGCGGTGCCAGCAGGCCCAGATCGCGCAGCGGCGAATGCTCCAGCAGATCGTTGGCGTGGGTATTCATATCGCCCATCAGCACCTGGTGCCGATAGTCGCCGATCAGTTCGCGGATATAGGCCAGCTGGCGAGTGCGGGTGCGCGCGCCCAGGGCCAGGTGCATCATCACCACCACGATGGCCTCGGCCCCTTCGCCCAGGCGCACCAGAATCGCACCCCGCCCGGAGGGACCGGGCAATGGGTGGTCTTCCAGCAGGGTCGGACGCAAGCGGCTGAGTACGCCGTTGCTGTGCTGGGCAAAACGCCCGAGGTTACGATTAAGCTGCTGGTACCAGTAGGGGAAGGCCCCCAGATGGGCCAGGTGCTCGACCTGATTGACATAGCCCGAGCGCAGGCTGCCGCCATCGACTTCCTGCAGGGCGACCAGGTCGAAGTCGCCGAGCATGCTGCCAATCCGTTGCAGGTTGCCGGCGCGCCCCGCATGGGGCAGCAGGTGCTGCCAGCTGCGGGTCAGGTAGTGGTGATAGCGCTGGGTGCTGATGCCGACCTGGATATTGAAGCTGAGCAGGCGCAGGCAGCCATCGCTGGGCCAGTCGCCGACGGGCGCACAAGCCGCGTTGACCCGTGGGTCGCACAGGCCAACGGTGCGGCTGGCGGGACGGCGGCGCAGCATCGGCGTGGCCGCCGCTTACTGGCTCGCGCGCTCTTTGCCAATCAGGTGATCGGCCACCTGCAGCACCTGCTGCGGGCCACCGGCGCTGCCGATGTCGAAGCGGTATTTGCCATTGACCACCATCACCGGCACGCCGCTGATCTGGTAGGCCATGGCCAGCTTCTTGGCCTTCTCCAGCTGGCTTTTCACCCCGAAGGAATTGTAGGTCTTGAGAAAGGCCTCCTTGTCGATGCCCTCGCCCGCGAGGAAGTCGGCCATCTCTTCCGGAGTCGCAAGCTTCTTACCCTGCTTGTGGATGCCATCGAATACGGCGGCGTGCACCTTGTGCTCGGCCTTCATCGCCTCGAGGGTGATAAACAGCTGGCCGTGGACGTTCCACATGCCGCCGAACAGGGCCGGGATGCGGACGAAATTGACGTCCTCCGGCAGCTGCTCGACCCAGGGGTTGAGGGTCGACTCGAACTGGTAGCAATGGCCACAGCCATACCAGAACAGCTCGACCACTTCGATCTTGCCCGGCTTGGCGAGCTGTACCGGACTGTTCAGCTCGACATACTGCTTGCCGGCTTCGAATTCGGCATGGGCCGTCGCGCCGAACAGGCTGGCCGCCATCAGGGTGGCACTGAGAATCAGGTTACGCATGCGTTACTCCTCGGTTATAAACGGCGCGCAGTGACGAACCATGGTTCGACCAGCGGGGTACAGGCGGGTTCAATCTATTGTAGCGATGCCTGCAACGAAAATGGGTGGCCTAAGCCACCCATTTTCTACTACAGGATTTTGCCTGCTGGCGCGATCAGTGCAGGCCTTGCACGAAGCTGGAAACCGCCTCGATATCCTTGTTGCTCAGCTTGGCCGCAATGGCGCGCATGATCATGCTGTCGCCGTCGTTGGTGCGGTTGCCTTCACGGAAGTCGGTCAGCTGCTTGGCCAGGTAGGTCGCGTGCTGGCCACCCAGTTTCGGGTAACCGGCGGCCGCCAGGCCGGCACCATTCGGCGAATGGCAACCGATACAGGCCGGCATGCCTTCGGCAAGCTTGCCGCCGCGGAACAGCGCTTCGCCGCGCTCGATCAATTTCGGATCGGCTGCGCCGACGCTCATCTGCTGACTGGCGAAGTACGCAGAGATGTCGGCCATATCCTGCTCGCTGAGGTTGTCCAGCAAGCCGGTCATCTCGACGATCGGGCGGGCTCCGGACTTGATGTCCTGCAACTGCTTGAGCAAGTAACGTTCGCCTTGCCCGGCCAGCTTGGGGAAGTTCGGGGCAGCACTGTTGCCATCAGCACTATGGCAGGCACCACATACGACAACCTTGGCCTGGCCGGCTTCGGCGTCGCCTGCGGCGTGGGCCAGGCCAGAAAGGCCCAGGGTCAACAGCAGACTCACGATTACTTTGTTCATCAGCTAATCCAATTTACGGCTAAGAGAAAGAGTTTATAAGCCGGGCTTACTCGGTCATCAACTTGATGACAGCTTGGTAATCCTCGGCCGAGCAGTCCATGCACAGACCGCGTGGCGGCATGGCCCCAAGACCATTGGTCACGCTCAGCACCAATGCATCCATACCTTTGGCCAAACGCGGCTCCCAGGCAGCCTTGTCGCCTTTCTGCGGCGCGGTTGGGATCTGCCCGTTGTGGCACACACCGCATGCGCGGGCGTACACGGCTTCCGGGTCTTGTGCGGCCTGGGCATTGAACGAGAGCATCAGTACACCGGCCACAATCAGCATTTTTTTCATCAGATCAACCTCATCAGGGAGGGGAACGTACCGCGTTCTTTGCGCGGATGATCTAAATCGTTCCCGTGAACACTTATCCAACGGATGGGAGAAAGCGCACACAAAATCTGCGCCATTATATACTGGCGTCATTGAAACTGAAACGACGCAGCTTGCCGCGCTGCATGTTGCAAGGCAGCCTGCGCGCTTATGTCGCAAGGGCAGCGCGCCTGCAACGCCCCTATACGCACGCCCTCACGGATACCCAGATGCAAGCCAAGAACCCCATTATCGGCCTGTGCCAACAGGCCAGCTTCCTTATCAGCGCCGCCAAGGTCGACCAGTGCCCGGAGGATTTCGGCCATGAGGTGGCCTTCGCCGGGCGCTCCAACGCCGGCAAATCCAGCGCCCTGAATACCCTGACCCACGCCAGCCTGGCGCGCACCTCGAAGACCCCGGGGCGCACCCAGTTGCTCAACTTCTTTCGCCTGGACGACGAGCGTCGCCTGGTCGACCTGCCGGGCTATGGCTACGCCAAGGTGCCGATCCCGCTGAAGCTGCACTGGCAGAAACACCTGGAAGCCTACCTGGGCAGCCGCGAGAGTCTGCGCGGACTGATGCTGATGATGGATATCCGTCACCCGCTGACCGAATTCGACATCCTCATGCTGGACTGGGCGACGGCCAGCGAGATGCCCATGCATATCCTCCTGACCAAGGCCGACAAGCTGGCCTTCGGCGCGGCCAAGACCGCCCTGCTCAAGGTCCAGCAGGATATTCGCAAGGGCTGGGGCGAGCGGGTCAGCATTCAGCTGTTTTCCGCCCCCAAACGCCTGGGGATCGAAGATGCCCAGGCGGTGCTGGCCGAATGGCTGCAACTGGGCGAGTTCGCCCTGCCGGACGATGAAGAGCCCCAAGCCTGATTAAGGTCGCCAAGGACGGCGAACATAGAAAATTGCCGGGCGCAATTTTTAACGCTGCGCAGCAGTGCTGCCCGAAGGGTGGCTGCCAATGGATGGCAAAGCATAAAAAAAACCCCGAACTTCTTATGGGGGAGGGAAGTTCGGGGTTTAAGTGTCTGAACCGCTAGGGCGGGGGTTCAGATGTCTGCCAACACTTAACACAACAAGGAGCATTGAAGGCTTTATGGGCCATTCGTAGTTTCTGACTGCCTGCTCTCAAGCAAAGTTCAGCTTTTTTCTTAAATCCATTAATTATAAAAAACAACCAATCAATTCTATTTTGTTTTATGCCTTGCGAGGCCTGGACCGCACCCCGCAGCACCGCTCACTGGCCGATCAATGCGCCTCGTCCCAGTTGTTGCCCACGCCCACTTCCACCAGTAATGGCACATCCAGCTCGGCGGCCGCGCTCATCAGCGCCTTGATCCGTTCGCTGACCTGCTCGACCAGATCCTCGCGCACCTCCAGCACCAGCTCATCGTGCACCTGCAGGATGACTTTGGCGTCCAGAGCCGACTCGCTCAGCCAGTTGTCCACCGTGACCATGGCGCGCTTGATGATGTCCGCCGCCGTGCCTTGCATCGGCGCGTTGATCGCCGTGCGCTCGGCCGCCTTGCGCAGCCCCTGGTTCTTGGCATGGATATCCGGCAGATACAGGCGGCGGCCGAACAGGGTTTCGACAAAGCCCTGCTCGGACGCCTGCTCGCGGGTGCGTTCCATATAGGCCAGCACCCCCGGATACCGGTGGAAATACACATCGATATAGGCCTGCGCCTGCTTGCGGTCGCAGCCGATCTGCTTGGCCAGGCCGAAGGCGCTCATGCCGTAGATCAGGCCGAAGTTGATCGCCTTGGCGCTGCGCCGCTGATCGGTGGTGACCTCCTTCAGGGGCACGCCGAACACCTCGGCGGCGGTGGCCTTGTGCACGTCGCGGCCATGGCGAAAGGCATCCAGCAAGCTCTCGTCCTTGGCCAGGTGGGCCATGATGCGCAGCTCGATCTGTGAGTAGTCCGCCGCCAGCAACTTGTAGCCCTTGGGCGCAACAAAGGCCTGACGAATCCGCCGGCCTTCGGCCGTGCGGATCGGAATGTTCTGCAGGTTCGGATCGGTGGACGACAAGCGCCCGGTGGCCGCCACGGCCTGGTGATAGCTGGTGTGGATGCGCCCGGTGCGCGGGTTGATCTGCTCTGGCAGGCGGTCGGTGTAGGTGCTCTTCAACTTGCTCAGGGAGCGGTACTGCATCAGCACCTTGGGCAGCTCGAAGTCCTGCTCGGCCAGCTCGGCCAGCACCGCCTCGGCGGTGGAGGCCTGGCCCTTTGCGGTCTTGCTGATGACCGGCAACCCGAGCTTCTCGTAGAGAATCACCCCGAGCTGCTTGGGCGAGGCCAGGTTGAACTCCTCGCCGGCGATCTCGAAGGCCTGACGCTCCAGGGCCACCAGCTTTTCGCCCAGTTCGTTGCTTTGCAGGCCGAGCAGCTTGGCATCCACCAGCGCGCCCTGGCGCTCGATACGCGCCAACACTGGCACCAGCGGCATTTCGATTTCCTGCAGCACCTTGGCCAGGCTCGGCTCGGCCGAAAGCTTGGCCCACAGGTGCTGATGCAGGCGCAGGGTGACCTCGGCATCCTCGGCGGCATAGGGCGCGGCCTGGGCCAGATCGATCTGGTCGAAGGTCAGCTGCTTGGCCCCTTTGCCGGCGATGTCCTCGAAGCGGATATTGCTGTGATCCAGGTATTTGAGCGCCAGGCTGTCCATATCGTGGCGGGTGGCCGTCGCATCCAGCACATAGGATTCGAGCATGGTGTCGAACGCCACGCCCTGCACCGCGATGGGCGTGCTGGCATTGGCGAGGATATTGATGTCGTACTTGGCGTGTTGGCCGACCTTGGCCTTGTTGGGGTCTTCGAGGATCGGCTTCAGTGCCTGCAGCACCGCATCGCGATCGAGCTGAGTCGGTACGCCCATATAGCTGTGGGCAACCGGGATATAGGCCGCCTCGCCGGCTTTGACCGCGAACGACAGGCCCACCAGCTGCGCCTGCTGCGCGTCCAGGCCGGTGGTTTCGGTGTCGAAGGCGATCAGCTCGGCGTTGCGCAGCTTCTCCAGCCACT
Organism: Pseudomonas sp. EA_105y_Pfl2_R69; assembly: GCF_963970915.1. Lineage (NCBI taxonomy): Bacteria > Pseudomonadati > Pseudomonadota > Gammaproteobacteria > Pseudomonadales > Pseudomonadaceae > Pseudomonas > Pseudomonas sp. EA_105y_Pfl2_R69. Next base: position 66,975 of record NZ_CAXAOO010000010.1, on the reverse strand, counting down.
CGTCGAACTGCGCCTGTTCGAGGATGCACTGGTAATCACCCCGGGGCGACGCGGCGGGTGCAACAGCGGCGGCTTCATCGGCAGCCGGCACGGCCGCGGTGGCCTCGGGCGCGGCGCTGGCTGAGGACGTCAGGGCAAACAAGTCATCGGCAGCAGCCGTGGCCTGCGGCTTGACCGCGGCGGCCGGGTTGCTGCGCAGCAGCTCATCGCGCCAGCTCTTGAACTCCAGCTCGGCATACAGCTCGACCAGCGCCGGCACATCCATCTGGCCGGGGTGCAGCGCATCGATCTGGATATTCAGCGGCACATCGAGCTTGATGGTGGCCAGCTCGTAGGACAGGTAGGCCATGTCGCGGTGCTCTTCGAGCTTGGCCGGCAGGGTCTTGGCCCCGCGGATCGGCAGCGCCGGCACCTTGTCGAGGTTGGCGTAGAGCACATCGAGGCCGCCGCCGATGCCGACCAGCAGACCCTGGGCGGTCTTTTCACCGACACCCGGGACGCCGGGAATGTTGTCGACCTTGTCGCCCATTAGCGCCAGGTAATCGATGATCAGCCCGGGACCGACACCGAATTTCGCTTTCACGCCATCGATGTCGTAGACGCTACCGGTCATGGTGTTGACCAGGGTAACGTGCGGGCAGACCAGTTGCGCCATGTCCTTGTCGCCGGTGGAGATCACCACGTCGCGGCCCTCGCCGGCGCACTGCCGGGCCAGGGTGCCGATCACGTCGTCGGCCTCCACGCCTTCGACGCACAGCAGCGGGTAACCCAGGGCCTTGACGCTGGCGTGCAGCGGCTCGATCTGCACCCGCAATTCGTCCGGCATGGACGGCCGGTTGGCCTTGTACTCGGCGAACAGCGCATCACGGAAGGTGCCGCCCTTGGCGTCGAACACCACCGCGAAGGGGCTGTCCGGGTACTGCTTGCGCAGGCTCTTGAGCATGTTCAGCACACCCTTTACCGCCCCCGTGGGCAGGCCCTTGGAGGTGGTCAGCGGCGGCAGGGCGTGGAAGGCGCGGTACAGGTACGAGGAACCGTCGACCAGAACGAGAGGGGCTTGGCTCATGAAGGATCAACCTTTTCGGCGGGGGCGGCGCTAGAATGAACGCACCGTTGACGATAAAAGGGCAAGGTTACCATGCGTACACTCAATAGCCTGTTGTTGGCTGGCCTGCTGGCATGCTCGGCATCCGTGGTGCAGGCCGAGGACCCGGTCTCCGCCGACCCGGACGTGACCATCCGCCAGGAAGGCGACAAAACCATCCAGGAATACCGGGTCAATGGTTTCCTCTATGCGATCAAGGTCATCCCCAAGAGCGGCAAGCCCTACTTCCTGGTGCGCGCCGACGGCAGCGATGGCAACTTCGTCCGTTCCGACGATCCGGATATGCTGATCCCGGCCTGGGAAATCTTTAGTTGGTAAATATTGATGTCTGTTTTTACACCGCTTGAGCGCCACGAGCTCGAGGACTTTCTCGCCCCCTATGGCCTGGGTCGCCTGCGCGATTTCCAGGGCATTGCCGCGGGCAGCGAGAACAGCAACTTCTTCGTCAGCCTGGAGCGTGGCGAGTTCGTTCTGACCCTGATCGAACGGGGCCCCAGCGCCGACCTGCCGTTCTTTATCGAACTGCTCGACGTGCTGCACGACGCTGGTCTGCCGGTGCCCTATGCCCTGCGCACCGACCGCGGCGAGGCCTTGCGCAGCCTGGCGGAAAAGCCGGCGCTGCTGCAGCCGCGCCTGCCCGGCCAGCATGTGCACGACGCCAACCCCCATCACTGCCAGGAAGTCGGCAGCCTGCTGGCGCGCATTCACCTGGCCACCCGCGACCAGGTGCTGGAACGCCAGAGCGACCGCGGCCTGGACTGGATGCTGAACGAAGGGCCGAGCCTGGCCCTGCAGTTGCCGGACAGCCAGCTGCCGCTGCTGCGCGACGCACTGGCGGAAATCCATGCCCTGAAGCCGCGGATTCTGGCCCTGCCACGGGCCAATCTGCATGCCGACCTGTTCCGCGACAATGTGCTGTTCGACGGCAACCACCTGAGCGGGGTAATCGACTTCTACAACGCCTGTGCGGGGCCGATGCTCTACGACCTGGCGATTGCCCTGAATGACTGGTGTTCCCTTGCTGACGGCAGCCTCGACGGCAAGCGCGCCCAGGCCCTGCTCGGGGCCTATGCGGCGCTGCGGCCGTTCACCGCGGCCGAGGCCGAATTGTGGCCGAGCATGCTGCGCATCGCCTGCGTGCGCTTCTGGCTGTCGCGCCTGATCGCCGCGCAATCCTTCGCCGGCCAGCAGGTGCTGATCCACGATCCGGGCGAGTTCCAGCGACGCCTGGCCGAGCGCCAGCAAGTGGATCTAGCGCTGCCGTTCGCCTTCTAGAACCTGTCTACGATCTGCTGCGCGTCGGCCCTGCTGCGTTAAAAACAGGCTCGGAAGCTCATGTACAGCTCGTACACTCCGCTTCCTCGCCTGTTTTTGCCTTGCATGGCTCTAGCTCGCGAGATCGTAGGCAGATTCTTAGCCCCGAGCGCTGGCTACAGCGCCTCTAGACACCCGGCCAGCTCATTGGCCAGATTTTCCAGCAAGGCTTCATAGCCGCCGGCATCGACTGGCAATGCGCCGCCCATGGCATCCAGTTCGGCCAGGGTGACCGGTAGACCGGCGCTCAGGGTTTCGGCCAGGCGCGGGCGCAGCGGCGGTTCGCTGAACACGCAGGAAGGTCCGCTTTGCTGCAGACGCGTACGCATGGCGGCGACATGGCGGGCACCGGGCTGCACTTCCCCCAGAACACTGAACACCCCAGCATGCTTGAGACCATAGGCGGCCTCAAAGTAGTCGTAGGCCTCGTGGAAGACAAAATAGGGTTTGCCGGCCAGGCCGCTCAGGCGGCTTTTCAGGCGCTGATCGAGGGCATCCAGGCGCTTGCCAAAGACCTGGGCGTTGGCCTGGTAGCGTGCGGCGTTGGCCGGGTCGATGCCAGCCAGGTCGGCGGCCATCTTCGCGGCGACCACCCGGGCATTGTCCGGCAGCAGCCACAGGTGGGTATCCAGGCTACCCGGACGATGGGCGTGATCATGCTGGTCGGCGACCTCTGCGGAAGGGTGCTGGTCATGCTGGTCGTGCTCGTCATGGGCCTCCGCCGCCGGCTCATGCGCCTTATGGCTGTCGCCGAAATGACGCAGGTGCAAGCCCGCCAGATCCTGGGTGGCCACTGCTGGTTTGGCGCGCCCGACCAGCACCCGCGGCAGGAAGCTTTCCAGGTCGGGGCCGACCCAGTACAGCAGGTCGGCTTCGCGCACGCGGCGCACATCGGAGGGGCGCAAGGCGTAATGGTGCGGCGAGGCACCGGGCGGCAGCAGTACCTCGGGGCTGCCGAGATCGTCCTGTACGGCCGCGGCAATCAGCTGCAGCGGCTTGATACTGGTCAGCAGGCGCACCTCGGCCAGGGCGACGGAACTGCAGAGCAGGGAAAGGAGCAGCAGACTGCCAAGGGAAAAAAGACGCGACACGGGGAGCACTCAAACAGGAAGGAACGGGTAATATAATAACGTCTCTTGCCTTATTCGTCGTTGCCCATGACCCAAGCACCTCTGGCTTCACGCCCACATGACCACTCCCACTGCGTCAGCCATGCCCTGGCCGAGGCGGAAAGCATCTGCACGCGCCAGGGTTTGCGCCTGACCGCCCTGCGCAAGCGGGTGCTGGAATTGGTCTGGCACAGCCACAAGCCCCTCGGGGCCTACGATATTCTCGGCGTACTGAGCGAACAGGACGGCCGCCGCGCCGCGCCACCGACCGTCTACCGCGCCCTGGATTTCCTCCTGGAAAATGGCCTGGTGCATCGCATCGCCTCGCTCAACGCCTTTGTCGGTTGCAGCCACCCGGAACACCCCCACCAGGGCCAGTTCCTGATCTGCCGCAGCTGCCATGCCGCCATCGAACTGGAGCAGCCGGCGATCAGCGAGGCAATTGTCGCCAGCGCCGCCGCGGTGGGTTTTGCCGTGGAAGGCCAGACCGTGGAAGTGGTCGGCCTGTGCGCCGGTTGCCGGGAGTCGCTATGAGCGATGCACTGATCCGTCTCTCCGGTATAGGCGTGACCTTCGCCGGACAGAAGGTGCTGCAGGACGTGCAGCTGAGCGTCAAACCGGGAGAGATCGTCACCCTGATCGGCCCCAACGGGGCCGGCAAGACCACCCTGGTGCGCGCCGTACTCGGCTTGCTCAAGCCGGATAGCGGCAGCGTCTGGCGCAAGCCCAAGCTGCGCATCGGCTATATGCCGCAGAAGCTGCATGTGGATGCCACCCTGCCGCTCTCGGTGCTGCGTTTTCTCCGCCTGGTGCCCAGCGTGAAGCGCGAGCAGGCCCTGGCGGCGCTGGCCGAAGTAGGTGCCGAGCAGGTGATCGACAGCCCGCTGCAGAGCATTTCCGGCGGCGAACTGCAGCGCGTGCTGCTGGCCCGCGCCCTGTTGCGCGAGCCGCAGCTGCTGGTGCTCGACGAGCCGGTACAGGGCGTCGACGTCAGCGGCCAGGCCGAGCTGTACCGGTTGATCACCCAGCTGCGCGACCGCCATGGCTGCGGCGTACTGATGGTCTCCCACGACCTGCACCTGGTGATGAGCACCACCGACCAGGTGGTCTGCCTCAACCGTCACGTCTGCTGCTCCGGCCACCCCGAGCAGGTCAGCTTCGACCCGGCCTTCGTCGAGCTGTTCGGCCAGGACGCCAAGAGCCTGGCGATCTACACCCACCATCACGACCACGAGCACGACCTGCATGGCGCGGTGGTCAGCGAAACGCCCGCCGGCCTGAGCATCAAGGGCCCGGTCAAACCCCATATCCACGGAGACGATTGCAAGCATGGCTGATTTCCTGCTCAACGCCCTGCTTGCCGGCCTGGCCCTGGCCCTGGTCGCCGGCCCCCTGGGTTCCTTCGTGGTCTGGCGGCGCATGGCCTATTTCGGCGATACCCTGTCCCATGCCGCCCTGCTCGGCGTCGCCCTCGGGCTGATGCTCGACGTCAGCCCGACCCTGGCGGTGACGGTGGGCTGCGTGCTGCTGGCGGTGCTGCTGGTTACCCTGCAGAGCCGCCAGCCGCTGGCCTCCGACACCCTGCTCGGGATTCTCGCCCACAGCACCCTGTCCCTGGGTCTGGTGGTGCTGAGCTTTATGCGCGATGTGCGCATCGACCTGATGGGCTACCTGTTCGGCGACCTGCTGGCCGTCGGCCCCACCGACCTGGCCTGGATCATCGGCGGCAGCGCCCTGGTGCTGGTGCTGCTGGCGCTGCTGTGGCGGCCGCTGCTGGCAATCACCGTGCATGAGGAGCTGGCCAAGGTCGAAGGCCTGCCGGTGGCGGCCATTCGCCTGAGCCTGATGCTGCTGATCGCCGTGGTCATCGCCGTGGCCATGAAGATAGTCGGCGTGCTGCTGATCACCTCGCTGCTGATCATCCCCGCCGCCGCCGCCCAGCGCCACGCCCGGACCCCGGAGCAGATGGCCTTCGGGGCCAGCCTGCTGGGTATAGTCGCGGTGTGCGGCGGGCTTAGCCTGTCCTGGTTCCAGGACACCCCGGCCGGGCCGTCGATCGTGGTGTCCGCCGCCAGCCTGTTCCTGCTGAGCTTTGCCCTGCCCCGGCGCATGGCCTGAAAGATTGGTTCTGGCGGATGCCGCCGTGTAAACTTGCGCGTTTTTTGCACAATGCGAGACGCGCAGTGAGCGGATCGTTGGCTTTTCGGAGCCAGGCGCTCGCCCTGGTTCTCATCCAGGCCGGCTGACCGCGCACCGCACTGCGCCAGGTCCTCAGCCCGCTGGGTTAAGCGCTAGGCGAGCCCATAAGCCGGCTTACTCGATCGCGCCCATGGACGCTGGCCAGACGGCCCCGGACAGACGCGAAACTAATGCAATTTAGCTATAACCATAGGTCTACAAAGATTTTTGCGGCCTAAACAGTGCCGGGTAGACTACGCAGCCTCCGCGCCTACCCGGCCGTTCAAGCAAACCCAAAAGGTTTAACCCGTGATCAACTTCTATCAGGTGCACAAGGCGTATCGCGTCAGTGGCCAGGATATTCCCGCCTTGCGGCCCACCGATCTGCAGATCGGCCGAGGCGAAGTGTTCGGCATCATCGGCCACTCCGGTGCCGGCAAGAGCACCCTGCTGCGCCTGATCAACCGCCTGGAAACGCCTTCCGGCGGGCGCATCGAGATCGACGGCGAAGAGGTCACCGCCCTCGATGCGGCGGGCCTGCGGCGCTTCCGTCAGCGGGTCGGGATGATCTTTCAGCACTTCAACCTGCTGTCCTCGAAGACCGTCGCCGACAACGTCGCCCTGCCGCTGAAACTGGCCGGTGAGCTGTCGCGCAGCGCCATTGCCGCCCGCGTCGCCGAGTTGCTGGCACGGGTTGGCCTGCAGGATCACGCCAATAAATACCCCGCGCAGCTCTCCGGCGGGCAGAAACAGCGCGTCGGCATCGCCCGCGCCCTGGCCACCGAGCCGAAGATCCTGCTGTGCGACGAGGCCACCAGCGCCCTCGACCCGCAGACCACCGCCTCGGTGCTGCAGTTGCTGGCCGAGATCAACCGCGAGCTGGGCCTGACCATCGTCCTGATCACCCACGAGATGGACGTGATCCGCCGGGTCTGCGACCGCGTGGCGGTGATGGATGCCGGCACCATTGTCGAGCTGGGGCCGGTGGCCCAGGTGTTTCTGCACCCGCAGCACGCCACCACCAAGCGCTTCGTCCAGGAAGCCGAGCAGGTCGACGAGAACGAGCAGCGCGACGATTTCGCCCATGTACAGGGCCGCATCCTGCGCCTGACCTTCCAGGGCGAGGCCACCTATGCGCCGCTGCTGGGCAGCGTGGCGCGGGAAACCGGAGTGGATTACAGCATCCTCGCCGGGCGTATCGACCGCATCAAGGACACCCCCTACGGCCAGCTGACCCTGGCCCTGACCGGCGGCGATCTCGACGCGGCCCAGGCGCGTTTCGCCGCCGCCGACGTACACCTGGAGGTGTTGCGCTGATGGACGCCCTACTGACCCGCCTGCTGCCCAATGTCGATTGGGCGGAAATCGGTTACGCCAGCCTCGACACCCTGAGCATGCTCGGCGGCTCGCTGCTGTTCACCGTGCTCCTCGGTCTGCCCCTGGGGGTGCTGCTGTTCCTTACCGGCCCGCGGCAGATGTTCGAGCAGAAGGCCCTCTACGGTGGTTTGTCGCTGCTGGTGAATATTCTGCGCTCGGTGCCTTTCGTGATCCTGCTGATCCTGATGATTCCCTTTACCGTACTGGTTACGGGCACCTCGCTGGGGGTCGCCGGGGCCATTCCGCCGCTGGTGGTGGGGGCCACGCCGTTCTTCGCGCGCCTGGTGGAAACCGCCCTGCGCGAGGTGGACCGCGGCATTATCGAGGCGACCCAGGCCATGGGCGCGAGCACCCGCCAGATCGTGCTCAATGCCCTGCTACCCGAGGCCCTGCCGGGCATCTTTGCCGCCGTGACGGTCACCGCCATCACCCTGGTGTCCTACACAGCCATGAGCGGTCTGATCGGCGGCGGCGGCCTGGGCGATCTGGCGGTGCGTTACGGCTATCAGCGTTACCAGCCGGACGTGATGGCGGTGACGGTGATTCTGCTGCTGGTGCTGGTGCAGATCCTGCAAAGCGTCGGCGACCGGCTGGTGGTGCACTTCTCACGTAAATAAACGCTTTTGTAGGAGCCCGCTTGCGGGCGATTTTCAGCACAACAGATCGCCGGAGTGCCGGACCACAGCAAGCGGACTCCTACCCTGACATATCGCGGCCACCCGCCGCCCAAACCCTATTCAACAAGGAGCTTTATGATGAAAAAACTGATCGCTGCAGTCGCTGCCCTGGCAGCCTTCTCCGCCCAGGCCGAAAGCCTGAGCGTGGCGGCCACTGCCGTCCCCCACGCGGAAATCCTCGAGTTCGTCAAACCGGCCCTGGCCGCAGAGGGCGTGGAGCTGAACGTCAAGGTCTTCACCGATTACGTGCAGCCCAACGTACAGGTCGCCGAGAAGCGCCTGGATGCCAACTTCTTCCAGCACCAGCCGTATCTGGATGAGTTCAACAAGAGCCGCGGCACCGAGCTGAGCAGCGTCGCCGGCGTGCACGTCGAGCCCTTCGGTGCCTACTCCAGCCAGCACAAGAGCCTGGCCGACCTGCCCCAGGGTGCCAACGTGGTCATCCCCAACGACGCCACCAACGGCGGCCGTGCCCTGCTGCTGCTGCAGAAGGCCGGGGTAATCACCCTCAAGCCGGAAGCGGGCATCCTCGCCACGCCCAAGGACATCGCCGAGAACCCGAAAGCCATCAAGGTGCGTGAGCTGGAAGCGGCGACCCTGCCGCGGGTGCTGACCCAGGTCGATCTGGCGCTGATCAACACCAACTACGCCCTGGAAGCCAAACTCAACCCAACCCAGGATGCGCTGATCATCGAGGGCAGCGACTCGCCCTACGTCAACATCCTGGTGGCTCGCCCGGACAACAAGGACAGCGCCGCCATGCAGAAGCTGGCCAAGGCCCTGAACAGCGCCGAGGTGAAGGCCTTTATCGCCGAGAAGTATCAGGGTGCCGTGGTTCCGGCGTTCTAAGCAGCGACGTTACCTGCACCCTCTGCCAAACCCCGCCCCGTGCGGGGTTTGTCGTTTATGACCGGGCGGCGGCCTCGCGCAGGCAGTCGAGCAGGCATTCCAGGGCCGGCTGGCGCTGGGCGCGGCGCAGTACCGCGACCAGCTCGCGGTGGAAGGTCAGCTCACCCAGCTCGATCACCCGCAACTGCGTCGGCCGCTGCAGCCACAGGCCGGCACGCGGGATCAGCGATACGCCCAGGCCGCACTCGACCATGCGCACGATGGCTTCCAGCTCGTCCAGCTCCAGTGCTTCCTGCACGGCCAGGCGCTGCTCGCGAAGAAACTGGCTGACCCGTCGGCCGCCGAAGGAGCGCCGGTCGTAACGCACGAAGGGCTGTTCGGCGAGGATCTGCAACGGATCGTCCGCGCTCACCGCGAGCGGGGTGATCAGCACGAAAGGCTCGCGGGCCAGGCTGATCTGCAGCAACTCCTTGGGCAGCTCGAACGGCGGCTTGATCAGCAGTGCCAGGTCCAGCTCACCGGCATCGATCTGGCTCAACAGGTTCAGCGACACCCCCGGCACCAGCTTCAGCTCGACCCGCGGGGCGGCCGCGCGAAACGGCGGCAGCGCTTCGGGCAATAGACCGGTTTGCACCGTGGCAATCGCGCCGACCTTCAGCTCGCCCTGCCACTCGGCCGCCGCGGTGGGCAGGGCCATCTGCCCATAGAGCCCGAGCATCTGCTCCGCCAGGGGCAGGGCATGCCGGCCGGCGGCATTGAGCACCGCCGAGCGCCCGCTGCGGTCGAACAGGCGCACGCCCAGGCCCTGCTCCAGCACGCGCATCTGCGCACTCACCGCCGACTGGGTCAGGCCGACCTGCTGGCCGGCCGCGGCGAAGGTGCCATGGCGGGCCACCGCCACAAAGGTTTTCAGCTCACGCAGCATCGAGGCCCCGACTGATCGATTTTATTTGTGCTTGCGAGCAAGAATATTCGCTTTTAATCAGTATCACTGCTGCTGAGAATCGACAGACCGCACTTCCAAGGAGTCAGCACATGGCACTCGCCCCGTTTCACCTGGCTATTCCCGTCTACGATCTGGCGGCCGCACGGCACTTCTATGGCGAGGTGTTCGGCTGCGCCGAGGGCCGCAGCAGCGCGCACTGGGTGGATTTCGACTTTTTCGGCCATCAACTGGTGATCCACCAGGCAGCGAAAATGGCCTACCAGCAGGATGCCCACAGCAACCCGGTGGACGGTCACGACGTACCGGTGCCGCATTTCGGCGTGGTGCTGGGCTGGGACGATTGGCAAACCCTGGCGGCGCGGCTAAAGGCCAAAGGCACGCCATTCGTGATCGAGCCCTACGTGCGCTTCGCCGGCCAGGTCGGCGAGCAGGCCACCTTGTTCCTGCTCGACCCCTGCGGCAACGCCCTGGAGTTCAAGGCGTTCAAGGATATCGGCCAGCTGTTTGCCAAATAGGCGGTTAGAACTTGTTTAAAGCCTAGCGAGCTAGAGTCATGCAAGGCGCTACGTAGTAACAGCCTCCGGCTGGTCAAAACGGCGAGGAAGCGGACTGGGCTCGCACGCGAGTTTACTGGTGTAAATGAGCATTCCGAGCCTGTTTTTAACGCAGCAGGGCCGACGCGCAGCAGACATTAAACAGGTTCTTAGGGGCGCTCAAGCAACCCGGGCAACTGCGCCGCCAGCTTGGCGTTGTTGATCGGCGCACGGATAAAGCCGCGCTGGGTACCGTCCGGACCGATGATCACCAGGTTGCCGCTGTGATCGACGGTGTAGTTTTCCTTGCTGGTGTCGGCCGGGATATAGGGAATGCTGACCGCATTGGCGAGCTTTTGCAGGGTCGCCTCCTCGCCGGTCAGGCCGATAAAGCCGGCGTCGAAGTAATCCAGGTACTTTTTCAACTGCTCCGGCGTGTCGCGCTTGGGATCGACCGTGACCAGCACGATACGCAGATTGGCGCGGGTTTCCTCCGGCAGCAGGCCTTGCAACTGACGCAGCTGGGCGAGGGTCGCCGGGCAGATATCCGGGCAGAAGGTATAGCCGAAGAACAGCAGGCTCCACTGCTCCTTGAGCTGGTCGACCGCCACGGCCTGACCGTCCTGATTGGTCAGGCTCAGCTCCGGCAGTTTGCGGCTCTGGGGCAGCAGGACGATACCGGCGTCGAGCAATACCGTGGGATCGCCCTGGCCTTTACCGTTCAGAACCTTGTTGACGGTCAGGCCGAGGACGAGCGCCACAATGGCAACGAGAACAAAAACGGTGATCTGGGTTCGGGTCATGGCACCAACAATTACAGGTTGAGCAGCAGGTAGTGGTCGACCAGCAGGGCGATAAACAGCGCAAACAGGTACCAGATACTGTACTTGAAGGTGTTGATCGCGGCGTGTGGTTTGCTGTCACGGTACAGCACCCAGGACCAGTGCAGGAAGCGCGCACCCAGACCGATCGCACAGACCAGGTAAAGCAAGCCGCTCATATGGATGGCGTAGGGCAGCAGGGTGACGGCGAACATCACGCAGGTGTAGAGCAGGATATGCACCTTGGTGTAGTGCTCGCCATGGGTCACCGGCAGCATGGGGATATTGGCCTTGGCGTACTCGTCCTTGCGGTGAATGGCCAGGGCCCAGAAGTGCGGCGGGGTCCAGGCGAAGATGATCAGCACCAGCAGCAGCGGCTCGGCGGTCAGCTCACCGGTGACCGCGACCCAGCCGAGCAGCGGCGGCGCGGCACCGGCGAGGCCGCCGATAACGATATTCTGCGGCGTGGCGCGCTTGAGGAAGCCGGTGTAGATCACCGCATAGCCGAGCAGGGAGGCCAGGGTCAGCCAGGCCGCCAGCGGGTTGGTAAAGATCAGCAGCAGCGCCATGCCGCTGACAGCCAGCAGCAGGGCGAAGCCCAGGGCGGCGACGGGGGACACTCGGCCGCTGGTGACAGGACGCTTGTGGGTGCGCGCCATGATCGAGTCGATGCGCCGGTCCACCACATGATTGACCGCCGCGGCCGCACCGGCGCACAGGCCGATACCGAGGTTGCCGAACAGCAGAATCTGCCAGGGCACCCCGGCACGGGTGGCGAGGAACATGCCGACCAGCGAGGTGATCAGCATCAGCACCACCACCTTGGGCTTGGTCAGCTCCAGGTAGTCGCGCCAGGTGGCGTGGGCTTGCTGTTCACGCAGTAGAGTAGCCATCGGGTCTCTCCTCTATTTTTCTTGTTATTTGCCTGGCAACGGGGCAAGGCCAGCTTGCGCGACTGTCGCCTTCGATGCCAGCGCTACGGCGCTGCGCACCCGGTAATTGATCAGCACCAGGGTCAGCAGCAGCATCGCGCCGCCGAGGTTGTGCGCCACCGCCACCAGCAGCGGCAGATGGAAGACCACGTTGCTGATGCCCAGGCCGATCTGCAGCGCCAGTGCCAACAGCAGCAGGCCGGCCAGGCGTGGCAGGCCGTTGGCCCGGAGTCTCCAGGCCAGCAGCAGCAATACCAGGGTCAGCAGCAGTGCGCCCAGGCGGTGGCTCATATGGATGGCGGTGCGCGCGTCGCTGTCGAGTTGGCCACCCAGGTAGTTGGGGCCAATGTGCTGGGTCAGATGGAAGCCGTTGGCGAAATCCATCGCCGGCCACCACTCGCCATGGCAGGTTGGCAGGTCGACGCAGGCGACCGCCGCGTAGTTGCTGCTGACCCAGCCGCCGAGGGCCACCTGGCCGACCACCAACAGCAGCGCCAGCGCCGCCAGGCTGCGCAGCCGGGCGGAAAGATGGGGCATCAGCGCCGCCCTGCCGGATAGACGCAGGGTCAGCAGGAACAGCAGGCTGAGGGTGGCAAAACCACCGAGCAGATGGGCGGTGACCACCTGCGGCCAGAGCTTCAGGGTTACGGTCCACATGCCGAAGGCCGCCTGCAGACACACCAGGGCCAGCAGGAACAGCGGCAGCTTCAACGGCTGCCCGGGCTCGCCGCGACGACGCAGGGCCTGCACGGCCAGGCCGAGAATCACCAGGCCAAGGGCTCCGGCGAAATAGCGATGGACCATCTCGTACCAGCCCTTGGCCACTTCCACCGGTGCCTCAGGGAAGCGCGCCTCGGCCAGCGTCTGCTTGAGCTCGCTCATGGGCACGCCGAGAAAGCCGTAGCAGCCGGGCCAGTCCGGGCAGCCGAGACCGGCATGGGTCAGGCGGGTATAGGCTCCGAGCATGACCACCACGACCGCCAGCACAGTGGCGAACAGGGCAAACCGGTAACCGGGTCTAGCCATCGAGGGACTCCTTGTTACGACGCAGGATGGGGGCAACCCATCAACGCGCCGATGGGTTAACCGATCTGCGAGATTTTCAGCAGATGACGCAGATCGTTGAGGATCGCCTTGCCCTTGCTGGTGGCGTCATAGCGCAGCACCAGATTGCCATGGGGGTCGACGATCCAGAGTTGCGCGCCGGAGTCCGGGCCGGCGGTTTTGCCGTAGGCATCAAGCTCCAGCTGGTAGCGCGTCAGTTGCGGATATTCGCGCTGCAACTGGGCGTCATAGTCCGCGGTCAGGGGCTGGGCAACGGCCAGGGCATGGCTGGCGCGGGACACATCGCGGTTCAGGCCGATATGGATCTGCCGGGCGAGAAACACCAGCTCCTTGCAGGCGCTGTCACAAGCTTGCGGCACCGTCACCAGCAACTGCCAGCGGGTTTCCACGGCGTCTGCGATGCCCAGATCGGCGCGGCTCTGGCCGTTGCCGATCAACTCGCCATGGTAGCTGCGGGTTTCCGGCACCCAGAAGCGCCACTGGTACATGGCGCTGGCGAGGATCATCGGGGCGATCACCACGGCGAGGATCAGGATCAACTGCAAGCGCCCGCGTCGACGCCGTACGGGCGGTGCGTCAGGCAGAGTGATGGCTGGGTTCATGGCGAGTCTCCCGCGCGTTATACAAACCAAAATAGATGAACAAACCGAGCAGGGCCACCGCCAGGGCGAACCATTGCACGGCATAACCGAGGTGTTTGTCCGGGCTCATGGCCACTACCGGCCAGTCGGTCTGGAGTGAGGCTGGCCCAGGCTCCAGGCGCGCCTCGTAGGCCAGCCCGCCGCGGCCCAGCTGTTGCCACAGGGTGTCGATGCTGACCGCGCTGACCAACCGCGGCCAGTCGCCGGCGGGCTGCTCGGCCTGCAGTTGCCAGGCCTCGCCCGGCGGCACATAGATCGAGGCCTGCAGGCGCAGTGGCGTGTCAGGGGTGGCAAAGGTCGGGGGAATGCGCCGATCCGGCCAGGGCAGCCAGCCGCGGTTGAGCAGCAGCCAGAGGCCGCTGGCCTGGTCATAGAAGGGTTGCAGCACCTCCACCCCGGCCTTCCCGCCACGAGTGCGGTTGTCCAGCAACAGGCTGTGCCGGGCATCGAAGAAGCCCTGCAGCCGCACCCGCACGTAGGCCGGGCTGGCCAACCGCTCCAACTCGCTCAGTTCGATGGGGGCGGCGCTTTGCCGGGCCTGGTGGGCGGCCAGCAGCTCGCGCTTCTCCTCGGCGCGGGCCAGTTGCCAGAACCCCAGAGCGATCAGCCCGGGCAACAGCAACAGAACCAGAACGCTGGGCAGCAGACCGGGGCGGAAAGCGCTCATAACGCCCGCCCCGAAGGCCTGCCGCAGCTGGCTATACTGCACCTGTACCCCATTTGCTTCCCCCGGAGTTACGCATGCTCAAGGCCGCGATCGTCCTGTTACTACTGGCTACAGTGGTCAGCTTATTCAGTGGCCTGTTTTTTCTGGTCAAGGATGAAGGTCAGACCTCCAAGGTGGTTAACGCTCTGACGCTGCGCGTCAGTCTCACGGCCTTGACCGTCGCCCTTATTGCCTGGGGCTTTTACACGGGCCAACTGGGTACAGCTGTTACCTGGTAAGGCGCGGGGCCACGAGTGCGGCCCCGCAAACTGGTTGCCGACATCACAGCACGTAAACGAACACGAACAGCCCCAGCCATACCACATCGACAAAGTGCCAGTACCAAGCGGCGGCTTCGAAGCCGAAGTGCTGCTCGGCGCTGAAGTGCCCGCGCATCACCCGCACCAGCATCACCGTCAGCATGATCGCGCCGAAGGTCACGTGGGCTCCGTGGAAGCCGGTGAGCATGAAGAAGGTCGCACCATAGATGCCCGAGCCGAGGGTCAGGCCCAGTTCGGTGTAGGCATGGATGTACTCCTCAGCCTGGAACACCAGGAACGCCGCACCGAGAATCAGGGTCAGCGCCAGCCAGAGGGTCAGCGGTTTGCGGTGATTCTTGCGCAGCGCATGGTGGGCGAAGGTCAGGGTAAAGCTGGAGCTGACCAGCAGTATGGTGTTGAGCAGCGGCAGGCCCCAGGCGCTGATCACCCCGCTGGGAGCCGGATAGAGCTTCGGATCAGGCGTGTTAAGCAGCGGCCAGGTGTATTCGAAACCCGGCCAGAGCATGTTGCTCACCCCCTTGTCGCCCTCGCCGCCGAGCCAGGGTCCGGCCCAGGTGCGCACGTAGAACAGCACGCCGAAGAAGGCAGCGAAGAACATCACCTCGGAGAAGATAAACCAGCTCATACCCCAGCGAAACGAGCGGTCCATCTGCGGGCTGTACATGCCGGAGCGGCTTTCCTTGATCACGTTGCCGAACCAGCCGAACAGCATATAGGCGAGGAACAGGCCGCCGACGAAGAAGATCAGCGGACCGCTGGAGCCCTCGCGATTGGCCGACAGGTCGTTGAACCAGGTGCCGACCCCGTAGACCGAGATCAGCAGGCCGAGGGTGGCGATGATCGGCCACTTGCTCTGGGCCGGGACATAATAGTTTTCGTGACTCTCGTGACTCGACATTGTTGTTCTCCTTATGGAGCCGCCCGGGAAAGGGGCGCCTGGGCCACCGGCGGCTTGCGCGCAGTGATATCGAACAAGGTGTAGGCCAGGGTCAGGTGGCGTACATCGGCCGGCAAATCCCGGTCGACGATAAAACGCACCGGCATTTCGATGCGTTCGCCTGGCTGCAGAACCTGCTGGGTAAAGCAGAAGCACTCGGTCTTGTGGAAGTAGGCGGCCGCCTTGGAGGGCGCGACACTGGGGATGGCCTGGGCGCTCATCGGCTGGTCGGTGGGGTTGTAGGCCACATAGACCATCTCGGTGCTCTGGCCGGGGTGCACCGCCACCTCATCGGCCAGCGGGCGGAATTCCCAGACCATATCCGCCGAGTTGGTGGCGAGAAATTGCACCCGCACCTGGCGCGATGCATCCACGCCTTGTTCCCCAGCCTCGTAAGCACCGGCGGTCTTGCCGTTGATGCCGAAGGCCTGACACATCACGTCGTAGATCGGCACCAGAGCGAAACCGAAGCCGAACATTGCCACCACCACCAATGACAGGCGGATTACCAGGCGGCGAGTCGTCAGGGTTGCGCTCATGGCCACAGCTCCCTATTTCACTTCCGGCGGGGTCTGGAAGGTGTGGTAGGGCGCAGGCGACGGCACCGTCCATTCCAGGCCTTCGGCGCCATCCCAGGGCTTGGCCGCGGCCGGCTTGCCGCCACGGATGCACTTGATGACGATAAACAGGAACAGCAACTGGGTCGCGCCGAACATAAAGGCACCGATGCTCGAGACCATATTGAAGTTGGCGAACATCATGTTGTAGTCGGGGATGCGCCGCGGCATGCCGGCCAGGCCGACGAAGTGCATGGGAAAGAACGCCAGGTTCATGCCGACGAAGCTCATCCAGAAATGCAGCTTGCCGAGGGTCTCGTCGTACATGTGCCCGGTCCACTTCGGCAGCCAGTAGTAGGCCGAGGCGAAGATGCCGAAGATCGCACCCGGCACCAGCACGTAGTGGAAATGCGCCACCACGAAGTAGGTGTCGTGGTACTGGAAGTCCGCCGGGGCGATGGCCAGCATCAGGCCGGAGAAACCGCCGATGGTGAACAGGATGACGAAGGCCACCGAGAACAGCATCGGCGTCTCGAAGGTCATCGAACCCTGCCACATGGTGCTGGCCCAGTTGAACACCTTCACCCCGGTCGGTACGGCGATCAGCATGGTGGCGTACATAAAGAACAGCTCGCCGGTCAGCGGGATGCCGACGGTGAACATATGGTGCGCCCAGACGATAAACGAGAGGAAGGCGATCGACGCCGTCGCATACACCATCGAGGTATAGCCGAACAGCGGCTTGCGCGCGAAGGCCGGGATGATCGCACTGACCGCGCCGAAGGCCGGCAGGATCATGATGTACACCTCGGGATGGCCGAAGAACCAGAACACGTGCTGGAACAACACCGGATCACCACCACCGGCGGCGCTGAAGAAGCTGGTGCCGAAGTGCACGTCCATCAGCATCATGGTCACGCAACCGGCCAGTACCGGCATCACCGCGATCAGCAGGAAGGCGGTGATCAGCCAGGTCCAGACGAACAGCGGCATCTTCATCAGGGTCATGCCGGGGGCGCGCAGGTTGAGAATGGTGGCGACCACGTTGATCGCACCCATGATCGAACTGATGCCCATCAGGTGCACGGCGAAGATAAAGAAGGTCACCGACTCCGGCGCATAGGTGGTCGACAGCGGCGCGTAGAAGGTCCAGCCGAAGTTGGGCCCGCCGCCTTCCATGAACAGGGTGCTGACCAGCATGCTGAAGGCCGCCGGCAGCAGCCAGAAGCTGAAGTTGTTCATCCGCGGCAGGGCCATGTCCGGCGCGCCGATCATCAGCGGGATCATCCAGTTGGCCAGGCCGACAAAGGCCGGCATCACCGCACCGAACACCATGATCAGGCCGTGCATGGTGGTCATCTGGTTGAAGAACTCCGGCTGCACGATCTGCAGGCCCGGCTGGAACAGCTCGGCACGAATCACCATGGCCATGCTGCCGCCAAGGAGGAACATGGCGA
Organism: Pseudomonas sp. EA_105y_Pfl2_R69; assembly: GCF_963970915.1. Lineage (NCBI taxonomy): Bacteria > Pseudomonadati > Pseudomonadota > Gammaproteobacteria > Pseudomonadales > Pseudomonadaceae > Pseudomonas > Pseudomonas sp. EA_105y_Pfl2_R69. The sequence continues at coordinate 49,490 of NZ_CAXAOO010000010.1, read as the reverse complement.
AGCTGAACCACAGGTACATGGTGCCGATGTCTTTATGGTTGGTGGTCAGCACCCAGCGCATCAGGCCCTTGGCCGGGCCGTGGTGATGGTCATGCCCGGCATGACCGTGGCCAGCGTGGCCCGGATCGATCACTGCACTCATGTCCCTTACTCCTGAGCCTGTTTGAAGGCAACGATGTCCTGTGGGGTGACCATGTCACCGACCTTGTTGCCCCAGGCGTTGCGTTCGTAGGTGATGATGGCGGCCAGATCGACTTCCGACAGTTGCTTGCCGAAGGCGGCCATGGAGGTCCCGGGCTTGCCGTTGACCACGATGCCGATATGGCCTGCGGCCGGGCCGGTGGCGATGGCCGAGCCCTTGAGCGCCGGGAACATCGGCGGCAGGCCCTCGCCGGTGGGCTGGTGACAGGCGGCGCAGGCAGTGACATAGGCCTTCTCGCCGCGCTCCAGCAGCTCGTCCATGGTCCATTGCTTGCTGGTCAGCTCGCGCTCGGCGGCCGCGGCCAGCTTGCGCTCGGCCAGCCAGGCGGCGTAGTCCTCCTTGGACTTGGCTTCGACCACCACGGGCATAAAGCCGTGATCCTTACCGCACAGCTCGGTGCACTGGCCACGGTAGATGCCGGGCTCCTCGATGCGTGTCCAGGACTCGTTGATAAAGCCGGGAATGGCATCCTTCTTCACCGCCAGGGCCGGTACCCACCAGGAGTGGATGACATCGGCGGCGGTGATCAGGAAGCGCACCTTGGTGCCCACCGGTACCACCAGCGGCTCGTCCACCTCGAGCAGGTAGTGCTCGCCCTTTTCGGCCTGATTATGGATCTGGTTTTGCGGCGTGGTCAGGTTGCTGAAGAACTCGACGTCCTCACCCAGGTACTTGTAGTGCCACTTCCACTGGTAGCCGGTGACCTGGATATCCAGCTCGGATTCCGAACTGTCGTAGATCTCGATCAGGGTCTTGGTGGCCGGTATGGCCATCACAACCAGAATGGCCAGCGGTACCACGGTCCAGAGAATCTCGACTGTGGTGCTTTCGTGGAAGTGCGCGGGTTTGTGGCCGGTGGAACGGCGGTGGACGAGCATCGACCAGAACATGGCACCGAACACGATCACGCCGATCACGACGCAGATCCAGAAGATGGTCATGTGCAAATCGAATACTGAGCGGCTGACCTCGGTGGCACCGGGCATCATGTTGACGCCCCAGCCGGCGTAAGCCGAGCTGAATACCAACCACAGCAGGAGGCCCATCCAAACTCGTGGATGTCGCATCATTGCGGGTTCCCCTTATGATTCTTGTTATCCCGCCGAATAGGCCTGCGGCCAGGGCCCGGGCGTTCAAAAGAGTACGAACGCCAACCCGCCCTATCCATGCCGAGGTTTATCCGGTGTTATCAGGTACTGCCTTTCGAGGTCGAGTATAGACACGGACCCGCACCTGGCAACGCAGAAACAGAAATGAATCGCCTGGCCGCGCCATGGGCAGACGGCCACCGTTACGGCGACGGGGGACACTGGGTCGGCCGCGCCATATAGCGGACTCGCATAAGTATTTAATAATTATGACAATCGGGTCTTAGCCACGCTGCTCAGCCAGCTATGGTTCACGCCCATGTCCTTTTTTTCGGAGCCGTCATGAATATTGCTGCCTTACACGAACTGATCGAGCGTGCGCACCAGCACGAAGCCAGTACCGGTCAGCTGGCCGCGCAGATGCACGCCCAACTGGAACGCCTGCATCCCTCCATTCGCGTACCAGGCGATGATAGTTCGGGCGTGTTACAGGGTTTTGTCAGCGCCTACATCGACCAGGTGCCCGAGGTCTTGCAGGCGGCCAATCAGGTCGCACGGGAGGCCGGCATCGAGGCGCAGATCAAGCCGGTGCTGAAAGTCGCCGAGCAGTTCTTTCTCCAGCCGCCGGCGCTGATGGCCGGCCACGAAGGCCTCGACGGCCTGCTCGACGAGGCCTACCTGGCCCACCGCCTAGTCGAAGAAGTCAACGATCGCTATATCACCCACCTCGGCCAGCCGCTGATTCCGCTGGATACCACGGTGGCCAATCTGATCGCCCACCAGCTGATCGGCGAGCCCTTCGCCAACCAGCTGGACGAAGCCGTGCAACATGCAGTGGAGGGCATGCTCGATGACGCCAGCTTTACCCAGGACTCGGTGCAGGCCTACCGCGAACGCCTGAGCGACCCGCAGACCGAGGCGGCCTGGCAGCGCTGGCCGTGCCTGTCGCGTCAGCTGGGGCTGGAGTTGCAGCTGGACGAAACCCGGGCGGCCGGCTGAGCGGAGGTCGCCTCCCGCTAAGGCAGTCACCGCTATGCGACCTTCTGGTTAGCCCGGCAGGTAGCGCGGACGCGGCGTGGCCATGGGCAGCGGACCGTCGCCGATCAGGCGGAATGCACCCTGCTCGGCATCATAAGCCTTGATCTCGCTGGTCTCGATGTCGTACACCCAGCCGTGGATAAACAACTGGCCGCAGGCCAGGCGTGAGGCCACCGAGGGATGGGTGCGCAGGTGATCGAGCTGGGCCACCACATTCTCTTCCGTGAGGATGCCAAGGGTGGTGTGGTCGGCGCAGCCGCAGTTGTCCGCCACCACCGTCTTGGCCACTTCGGCATGGCGCAACCAGGCCTTGACCGTGGGCATGCGTTCCAGGGTCTGGGGGTCGAGTACCGCCTTCATCGCGCCGCAGTCGGAATGCCCGCAGATGATGATGTGCTGCACGCCGAGGGCCATCACCGCGTATTCGATGGCGGTGGACACCCCGCCCATCATCTGCCCATAAGGCGGTACCACGTTGCCGACATTGCGGGTGACGAACAGATCGCCGGGATCGCTCTGGGTGATCAGCTCGGGGACGATGCGCGAGTCGGCGCAGGTGATAAACATGGCCCGTGGCGTCTGCTGGTGGGCGAGCTTCTTGAACAGCGCCTGCTGTTGCGGAAACACCTCCTGACGAAAGCGCTGGAAGCCCTCAACGATGTGTTGCAGTGCCTCTTGCGCGCTCTCCGCCGGACTGCTGGTCTGCTGCTGTTGCTTATCCATAGGGCCAACCTCGAAAGCTGCAAACGTCTAAATGTTGCCGGCTCGGCGCCGCTGCGAGCCGCACGAATACCGGCCCATACAGGACTCCCCAGAAGGTGGCCGAGTCACAGCCGCCGCCAGTCTGATCCCTGCAGATTACAGCCAGGCCGTGGCCTTAGAGCAAGGCCAGTTGACCGCCAGGCGGGCAGAAGCGCGAACAGTCCAGGTTGAAGCCGTCGCGCTGGTTCAGGCGCAACTTCCTGATGGCCAGGGCAAAACGCTGGGCCAGCAGATCGGCGAAGGCCCCCTGGCCGCGGAAGCGATGGCCGAAGCGACTGTCATAGAGTTCGCCGCCGCGGCTCTGGCGGATCAGGCTGAGCACATGCTCGGCACGCTGCGGGTAATGATTGTGCAGCCACTCCTCGAACAGCGGCGCGACCTCGCGCGGCAGGCGCAGCAGCATATAGCCGGCACTCTGCGCCCCGGCATCCTTGGCCGCGCTCAGCAGCTGCTCCAGCTCCATATCGTTGATCATGGGGATCATTGGCGCACACAACACGCCCACCGGAATATGGTTGTCGCGCAGCACGCGGATCGCCCGCAGGCGCGCTGCCGGTGCCGCCGCGCGGGGTTCGAGGATGCGCTTGAGTTCGTCGTCCAGGCTGGTCAGGCTGATATACACCGCCACCAGACGCTGGCGGGCCAGTTCGCTGAGCAGGTCGAGGTCGCGCAGGATCAGCGAGCCCTTGGTGACGATGGTCAGCGGATGGCGATAGTCGAGCAGCACCTTGAGGCTGTTGCGGGTCAGCAGGTGCTGGCGCTCGATGGGTTGATAGGGGTCGGTGTTGGAGCCCAGGTTGATCGGCGCGCAAACATAACCGGGTTTGGACAGCTGCTGCTCGAGCAGGGCCACGGCGTTGGTCTTGGCGATCAGCTTGGTTTCGAAGTCGATGCCCGGCGACAGGTCCCAGTAGGCGTGACTGGGCCTGGCGTAGCAGTAGATGCAGCCGTGTTCGCAGCCCCGGTAGGGATTGAGCGAGCGGTCGAAGGGCAGGTCCGGCGACTGGTTGCGGGTGATGATGGTTTTCGCCGTTTCGTTGCGCACCTCGGTGGCGCGACTGGGCGGCACCTCCTGCAACCAGCCGTCGTCCTCCGCGACCGAGCGGGTCGGGGCAAAGCGATTATGCGGGTTGCTGGCGGTGCCGCGACCGCGCGGCGGCAGAGTGGCTGACATGGCAGGCTCCTAAATATACTGTATAAAAATACAGTATATTTATCCCGAACACCAAGTGCCGGCGGTCGCCGTCAGTAGCATGCGCCCCAACCGAGGGGCTCAACAGGTACCCGTATAACCTGCACCGCCTCGGCCGCTGCCGGCAGCTCCAGCGCCTCACCATCAAGCAGTTGCGGCAGGGCTTATCCAAGCTAGGAAACGGGTCGAGCCGGGTCCTGTAGCCCTTAGCCAAACGGCTATGTGCCCATCATTTGTTGGAGGGAGATGCGGCTGCAATGGATAGGGTGACGCGGGGCCGCCCGGGTCGTGCGCAGCAAGAATCTGCAGCGGCCCCTGGTGCGCACGGCGCACCCTACAAGATCAGGCGCGCCTGCAACCCGCCATAGCCATGGGCACCCGCCTCGCCGCTGAGCACGATATGCCCCGCCGCGGCGAGTTCGCGGGCACGCCAGAACAGCAAGTAGTCGGTGGCGAAAAAACCGTCGCAGTGCGCCATGACATCGGCCATCACCCGCGCCAGCGGCTTGCCTTCGGCCGGGCAGAATTGCAACAGGCTGGCATCGATGCGGCCGAAGTCCTCGCCATGGAAGGTGCCGGCATGCCAGCGGCGCACCAGGGCCTGGTCCAGCAATGCCGTGCGCCACTGGCCGGCAAGCTGCCGACGTCGCGTGGCATCGACCTCACGCGGTTTAGCCAAGGCCGCCAGCGCCTCGGGCGCATGCATGGCTACCGCGCGGCGGCTGGCGACACGGCTGTCGCCAGTGCCGCAACAGACTTCCCACAACGGCAGCGCACTGTCCGCCAGGGCGTGTGCTACACGCGCCAGCAGCAGTTGCTCGGAGGCACTGTCGCCATGCCAGACGGTGACCGGCCGCGACTGCTCGGCCAGGGCCGCGATCCAGCGCGCATCCGCGGGCAGGTCCGTGGCGAAATCCGGCACCGGCCGCACAGCCTCGGGCCACAGCGCCCGCCAGAAGGCAGCGCGAGCGGCGCAGGGTGGCATGTCCACATCCGCCAGCGGGCCGACGGCGAGATCGTCGCGCAGCACGCGCAAACCCGCTTCGGCCTCGTGCGCACCGATTACATGAGTCACACCTGCTACCGCGTTGTCACCACACACCAGATGCCACATAAGCCCTCCTTGGCCAGCTGTTATTCCGTCGGCTTTTATGGCCTGCCATCCCTGGCGGCCACCCTACGGGCCGTCGCTACGCGACGTTAAAAATGACTCCCGGTCATTTTTTATGGCCTGCCATCCCTGGCGGCCACCCTACGGGCCGTCGCTACGCGACGTTAAAAATGACTCCCTGCTATTTTTTATGGCCTGCCGCCCCTGGCGGCCACCCTTCGGGCCGTCGCAAGCGACGTTAAAAATAGCTCCCTGCTATTTTTTCAGCTTGGGATTGGGAAAGAACTGCACCGCCTGCACCTTGGGGTCGGCGGCCTTGGGTTTCAGGGTGCTGACGTTGACCCGGGTCGACAGCTCACGGGGCACCGAGTTGCCGCGTTCGTCGAGGGTGTCGGCATAGCCGCAGGCCACGCATTCGCGGTGCGGCACGCCGCCCTCGTCCCACATCTGGATCTTGTCCATCTCGCTGCACGCCGGGCACACGGCACCGGCGATAAAGCGCCTCTTGCTTACCTTGGCTTCGTCGCTCATGCCGCCTCCTGACTCAGGCCCAGATGACGCAGCAGCGGGTCGATGCTCGGTTCGCGGCCGCGGAAGTCGACGAACAGCGTCATCGGCTCCTGCGAACCGCCTCGGGCCAGGATCGCCTCGCGGAAGGCGCGGCCGGTGTCGCGGTTAAATACGCCCTCTTCCTCGAAGCGCGAGAAGGCATCGGCCGAGAGTACTTCGGCCCATTTGTAGCTGTAGTAACCGGCCGCATAACCGCCGGAGAAAATATGCGCGAAGCTGTTGGGGAAACGGTTGTAGGCCGGCGGACGCAGCACCGAGACCTCGCTGCGGATGCCTTCGAGCACGTCCAGCACACCGCGACCATCGCCGTGGCTGGCGTGCAGTTCGAAGTCGAACAGACTGAACTCCAGCTGGCGCACCATCATCAGCCCGGACTGGAAGTTCTTCGCCGCCAGCATCTTGTCCAGCAGCTCCTGCGGCAGCGGTTCGCCGGTCTCATGGTGGCCGGCGATCAGCGCCAGGCCCTCGGGCTCCCAGCACCAGTTCTCCATGAATTGGCTCGGCAGCTCGACCGCATCCCAGGCCACTCCGTTGATCCCCGACGCGCCGGCATGCTCGACGCGGGTCAGCAGGTGATGCAGGCCGTGGCCGAACTCGTGGAACAGGGTGGTGACTTCATCGTGGGTCAGCAGCGCCGGCTTGCCGCCGACGCTAGGCGTGAAATTGCACACCAGATTGGCCACCGGACTGATCAGTTTGCCGCTGGCGTCGCGGCGCTTGTCGCGCGCGCCGTCCATCCAGGCCCCGCCGCGCTTGTTGGCACGGGCATAGAGGTCGAAGAAGAAGCGGCCAACGTGCTGGCCGTTCTCCTTGATCTCGAACAGGCGCACATCCGGGTGCCAGCCGTCGAAGCCGCTCAGTTCCTCGATCTGAATCCCATAGAGCTGCTCGACGATGGCGAACAGGCCGCCGAGTACCTTGTCCACCGGGAAATAGGCGCGGAGGATTTCCTGGGAAATGCTGTAGCGCTGCTCGCGCAGCTGCTCGCCGTAATAGCCGACATCCCAGCTCTGCAGGTCGTTGCAGCCCTGCTCGGCAGCGAAGGCCTTGAGTTCTTCCAGGTCCTGGGCGGCGAACGGCTTGCTGCGCACTGCCAGGTCGCGCAGAAAGTGCAGCACCTGGTCGGTGGTCTCGGCCATTTTGCTGGCCAGGCTCAGCTCGGCGTAGTTGGCAAAACCCAGCAGCTTGGCCAGTTCCTGGCGCAGGGCGAGGATTTCCAGCATCAGCGGGCCGTTGTCGTTCTGCCCGGCGTTCGGCCCCTGGTCGGAGGCGCGGGTGCAGTAGGCGGCATAGACCTCTTCGCGCAGGGCGCGGTCGTCGGCATAGGTCATCACCGCGAAATAGCTGGGGAACTCCAGGCTGATCAACCAGCCGTCCAGGCCCTTGGCCTCGGCCGCCTGCTTCATCTGCGCCTTGGCCGAGTCGGTCAGCCCGGCCAGCGCCGCTTCGTCGCCGACCAGCTTGGTCCAGGCCTGAGTGGCGTCGAGCAACTGGTTGGAAAACTTGCTGCCCAGCTCCGAGAGTTTCATCTGCACCGCGCCATAACGCTGCTGCTCGGCCTCCGGCAGATCGATACCGGACAGGCGGAAATCGCGCAGGGCGTGTTCCAGGATGGTGGTCTGCGCCACCTCGAAGCCTTCGGCCTGCGGGCTGCTCGCCAATGCCTCGTAGGCCTGGAACAGCGCACGGTTCTGCCCCAGTTCGGTGGCGTATTCCGACAGCTTGGGCAGGCAGGCCTCGTAGGCTGCACGCAGTTCGGCGTTGTTGCACACCGCGTTGAGGTGGCTGACCGGGCTCCAGGCGCGGCCGAGACGCGCATTCAACTCATCGAGGACCAGCACCAGCCCTTTCCAGTTCGGCGTGCCAGACTGCTGCTTGAGCAGCTCGGCAATCGCCGCGCGGTTGTCGGCGAGAATGGTGTCGATGGCCGGCTCGATATGCTCCGGACGAATGACGGAGTAGGGCGGCAGGTCGAAGTCTTGCAGCAACGGATTGTTCGCAGTCACGGGGGCACCTTGGCTGATTCGGGCGGCGTCGAACGCGCCGTAATGGCCGCTATCTTAATACAAGCCGGGCCGGTGGCCGCAGCAAAGCGTTCTATCGGCACGATTGACCCGCCGGGGGCACCAGCACTGTCAGGCCGTTGAGCAACCTAGGCGAGGCCGCCGCGCCGGCCTTTAACGCCCCGGTCGTTTATCAAGAGCGGCCCGCAGGCAGCTCTTCAACAGCCTGCGACGCCCCCGACCGCAACGCGAGCCCCTGGTAGCACGCCACCTGGTCCCGTCCACCGTGCTTGGCGGCATAGAGCGCCTGGTCGGCAGCCGCGAACAACTGCTCCGGCCGCTCGAAGGGGCCATCGGCCAGGCTGGCCAGACCGATGCTCAGGGTCAGTGCCAGGAGCGCCTCGCCCTCGACCAGCCTGGCCAGTTCGCGGCGCAAGCGTTCGGCCAGCACCCTGGCGTCCTCCACGCTGCTATTGGGCATGATCACGGCGAACTCCTCGCCGCCGTGACGGCAGGCGATGAACGGCTTGCGTACCTCGCACTGCAGCAGCCGCGCCACCGTCTGCAAGGCGCGGTCGCCGGCCTGATGGCCATGTTCGTCGTTGAAGCGCTTGAAGTGGTCGACGTCCAGCAGTAGCAGGCTGAGCGGCCGGTCGAGCCGACGCGCTTCTGGTAGTTCCTCATGCAACTGGCTGTCGAAATGGCGGCGATTGCCCAGGCCGGTCAGGGCGTCCAGGTAGCTGCCGCGCTTCAACTCGCGCACCCGGCTGCCGAGGGCCAGCGACAGCAGCAGCATCTCGATCAGTGCGCCGAGCTGGAAGGCGTTCTGCGTCAGCATGTTGTGCGGCAGCCAGCCGAAGGTCTTCAGCATGTAGATCAGCACACCGATCAGCAGTGCGCTCCAGGCCAGCAGGAAATAGCGCGCCGGGCGCGCCCCGGCCAGTAGCGCGACCACCCCGAGCAGCAGCAACTGCAAGGTGATCACCAGGGTCAGCGCGGCGAACGGCTGGATCAACTGACCATAGCTGAACGCGGGAATACCCAACATCAGCAGGACGCAGCCACCCTGTAGCACCTGGCTGAGTCGATCCAGACGTGGTGCCAGCTTACGCGTGGTGAGGATGTCGCGGGCAAACTGCAGGGCCCAGAGCAGCGACATGCCGAGCAGCAGCAACAGGCTATCGTTGGCCAGGCTCGGGCTCTGCGGCCAGAGGAACTGGTAGGCCAGACCGTTGTGCACGGCCATGTACAGGCCGTAGCAACTGACATACAGCAGGTAGAAGAAGAACGCCCGGTCACGCACCACCAGGAGCATGAACAGGTTGTACAGCAGCAGCGACAGGAGGGCCCCGTAGTAGCAGCCGTAGGCCAGTTGCTCGAGACCGATGCGCTCGAGCAGCGCCTGCGTCGAGGACAGACTCAGGCCGATGTTGATCGGCCCGGCGGAGGCGAAGCGCAGGTAGTAGGTCTGTTCGCTGTGAGGCGGCAACTCGAGGCTGAAGATGAAATCGCGGTGCTGAATCTCGCGGCTGGCGAACGGCCGCCGGTCGCCGCTGCTGCGCACCTGCCAGCTACCGTCAGGCTGGCGGGACCAGAATTCGAGCCAATCGATCAGCGGATAATCCTGACGCAGCAGCAGCTGACGGGTTTGCTCGCTGGGATTGCTCAGGTGAAAACGCACCCACCAGGCCGAATGGCTGAAGCCGAAGTTGGCCGAGTCCGCCTGATTGTCGCGAAAATCCGCGGCTTGAACCTGCTCCAGACTGAGCTGGCCACCCGGATCCTCCAGCAGCTGCAGGTAGGAAGACAGGTTGAGCACCTCGCCTTGCGGCGCTATTAGCGCCTCCCCCACCTCGGCCTGGGCCAGCCCCGCACACAAGCCAAGCAGCAGTCCAGCAAACACGCGAACAACAGCGGCCCTTACTTCCAGTACCTTACCCGCAACCATCAGCAACCCAACTCTCTTCGCTATGCCCCCGCGGCGAATGGGCGAAGGCTATTTTTTGTTCTATGTCCCATCAGCTGCCGCATGGGATCTAGCCCTTGTATGGCAGCGGCATTATCCGCGATCAGCCCCTAAACACTGAGGACATCTCGCGACTGAAGCCACGCTCAGCGGTTATGAACAGCTCCAACACTTAGCGGCTACAGGACCATTTTTCCAACACTCTGCCAGCGACAATGGCCTGGGGCCATCAGCCTCCGGCGAACGGTCATGCGCGCAAGACCGGCGCCATGCGCCGTGGTTGATTACACTCATAGCAAAATCAGCTCGGGAGACTTCCACCATGGCGATACGCACTTACCAACAGTTCACCCCGCAGCTCGGCGAGCGGGCCTTCGTCGATGCCTCGGCCGTGATCCTGGGCGACGTGGAAATCGGTGCCGACAGCTCGATCTGGCCGCTGGTGGTTATTCGCGGCGACATGCACAGCATTCGCATCGGCGCACGCACCAGCATTCAGGATGGCAGCGTGCTGCACATCACCCACGCCGGCCCCTTCAACCCGCGCGGCTACCCGCTGAACATCGGCGACGATGTGACCATCGGCCACAACGTCACCCTGCACGGCTGCACCATCGCCGACCGGGTGCTGATCGGCATGGGCAGCATCATCATGGACGGCGTGGTGATCGACGAGGAAGTGATGCTCGGTGCCGGCAGCCTGGTCGCACCGGGCAGCCATCTGGAAAGCGGCTACCTGTATGTCGGCAGCCCGGCCAAGCAGACCCGCGCGCTATCCGATAAGGAGCGCAGCTACTTCCGCTACAGCGCCGACAACTACGTGCGCCTGAAGGATCAGCACCTGATGGAAGGCTATGCCGCGCAATGAAGCATTGCGCCATGCACTATCAGCACATCCTCTTCGACCTCGACGGCACCCTGACCGACCCGCGCGAGGGCATCACCCGATCGGTGCAGCATGCGCTGGCCCAGCTCGGTATCGATGAACCCGATTTGCAGGCGCTGGAGCACTTTATCGGGCCGCCGCTGTTGCAGTGTTTCATGCACACCTATGCCTTCGACGAGGCCACGGCCTGGCGTGCGGTGGGGCACTATCGCGAGCGTTTCGCCGAGATCGGACTGTATGAAAACCAGCTATTCGCCGGGGTGAACGAGCTGCTGCAGTTGCTCGGCGAACAGGGCCGCACCCTGTATATCGCCACCAGCAAGCCGCGGGTGTTTGCCGAGCAGATTGCCCAGCACTTCGATTTCGCCCGGCACTTCAAGCTGATCTACGGCAGTGAGCTGGACGGCACGCGCACCGACAAGGTCGAACTGATCGCTCATCTGCTCGAACAGGAAGGCTTCGCGGCGGACAGCGCCTTGATGATCGGCGACCGCAAGCATGACCTGATCGGCGCGCGGCACAATGGCCTGGACGCGGCGGCGGTGGGCTATGGTTTCGGCAGTGTCGAGGAACTGCAGGCCGAAGCGCCGCGCTATCACTTCGCGACCCTGGCCGAGCTGCATCGGGCCTTCATAGGGTAGCCCAGGGAGGGCGGCGAAAACCTGCGCCGGCAAGCGCACCGCGGCCGGGGATCCTCGCGCTCGGAGCGCGCCTACGGGCCGTAGGCAGGCGTGGTCGAATGGCTCAGTCGTTGCGCTGGTAGATGATCTTCTTGCTGCCGCCGTCGCAGCTGCCGACCACCATGTTGGGGTCCTGGGCTTCGTCGTTGGGCACTATCTCCAGGGTGTAACTGGCAACGCCGGCGGCCTGGATCTTCACTTCGATCTCCTGCTTCAGTTCCTCACAGGGCTTGGGTGCCGCCAGGGCGGCGCTGCTGAGCGCGCCAAGCAGCATGGCCAGGGTCCATTTGTTCATTGCGTCGCTCCTCTGCCGGAATGGCAGTTCTGTGAGTTTGACCGCTGATCCGCCGGGCAAGTTCTAGGCCCGCCGGACAAGGCCTGCAGAGCCTGCTCGCGCTCGTCCGCGGACAGTTTGCCGAGAGCCGCGACGCGCTGGTAGAAGCGCGGCCAGTCGCCTTCGGCCTGCTCGAACAGGGCGGCGAAAGCCGGTACCCAGCGATCATAGAGGCCGAACGGCAGCAGTTTGGCATTGTTCAGCGGCGTGGCCATCCAGCCATCATAACGGCCGACACCGCCCCATACACCCTCACGCAAGGCCTGGTACTCGGCGCGCAGGCGGGCGAACTCGGCCTGCTTGCCGGCGCGCATCCGCTCGGCCGACAGGTCGCGGGCATAGAGGCGTTTCAGCCGCGCCCGGCTGGCCAACACCAGGGCCGTGAACTGTTCGCGCTGGCGTTCGCCCTGAGGATCCGCCGGGGCCAGGCCGCGGGCCGCTCGCCATTGGCCCAGGCCCCGGCGCTCGACAAAGGTGGCGAAGGATTCGTTGAAGGCGGTGTCGTCGGCGACATACAGCTGCTGGTGCGCCAGTTCGTGGAAGATCACCGCCACCAGGCGCTGATCATTCCAGCGCAGCATGGTGTTGAGAATCGGGTCGTCGAACCAGCCCAGGGTGGAATAGGCCTCCACACCGCCCAGGTAGGTATCCAGCCCGCGCTGCTCGAGCAGCGCGGCCATGCCCCGGGCTCGACCCTGGCTATAGAAGCCGCGATAGGCCACGCAGCCGGCAACCGGGAAACAGTACAGCTCCGGGTCCAGGGAAAACTCGGCGGTGGCGAACACATTCCACACCACAAAAGGTCTCTGGATATCGGCGTACAAGCGATAGCTGCGATTGTCCGGCAGGTGCAGCGCGGCACTGGCGAAGCGGCGCGCCTGCAGGGCCACGGCCAGGCGTTGCTTGAGCCCGGCATCGGTGCCCGGATCGGTGAGCAGTTCGGCGATGGGTTCGCGGGCCTGCAGCAGTTGCAGGTGACCCTGGGCCAGGTGGCCGTAGTAAGTCAGCGTGCTACAGCCGCCGAGCAGCAGCGCCGCGGCCAGTGGAACCCAGGGGCGGCAGGCGAAGTCGATAAGAAGGCGAGCAAGGCTATTGGTCATGCCCGGCAAATTAGCGCATTGCTGCTACTGCCTGCACTAGGGTCTGTTGCCGTTTCGTCGCGAGCCGCGTTGCCGCGAAAAATCTCGCCAGGCTAGGCGGAGGACACAGGTAATGGTTGTTCCCTTGCCAAGTCCTCCAACACCGCATGGCGAGATTTTCCGCGCAACCCGAAGGGCCGGGCCTGTTTTAGCGCGATACTGCGTTTCTCGACACTCATTTGGAACAACCAAACTTCGTGTCTCGTGCCTTGCCTCGCGCTAAAACAGGCTCCGGCGCGGCCGCGAACGAAACAGCAACAGACCCTAACTGGCGTAAGCTGATTGCATCGCGCCAACCCCGGAGGCTCCCATGCGTTACCTGGCCCTGCTTGTCAGCCTTTTGCTTCTCGGCGCATGCGCCTCGCCGTTGCCCGCCCGCGACCCAGGGATGGCCTGGGTCGATCTGTACACCCCCGCCAGCGATCTGTTGATGGCCGAGGAGCTTGACGGCAAACGCCTCAACGATGGCCGTTACTTCCAGGTAAGCCCCGGGGCCCATGAACTGATCGCGCGGTTTCGCTTCGAAGTGCAGGGCGGCGGCAGCCTGATGGCCGAGCCGATACAGCGCACCTGCGAGATCCGCGTACGCTACGACGATTTCGCCGCCGGCCAGCGCTACCGGATCGAAGCCCGGACGCTGGCGATGAGCGCCCAGGCCTGGCTCTACGACGAGCAGCGCAATGTGCTGGCGCGGGCCAAGGTGCTGCGTTGCGGGGTGTTCTAGCCAACCATCCCCCGACATGCCCAGGGCGGCTTAGCGCAACCCTGCGAGCAGTTCGAAGGCATGCAGGCGATCGGCGAAGTCGTAGAGGTCGCAGGTGAAGATCAGCTCGTCCGCGCCGGTCTGCTCCAGCAGCACGTCCAGGCGGGCGCGGATTTTCTCCGGCCCGCCGATCATCGCCATGCCGAGGAAACTGCCCACCGCCTCCTTCTCGTGGGGCAACCACAGGCCCTGCATGCTCGCCACCGGCGGCTTCTGCACCAGGCTGTGGCCGCGGATCAGGGCGAGGATGCGCTGGTAGGCCGAGGTGGCCAGGTACTCGGCCTGTTCGTCGCTGTCGGCGGCAATCAGCGGTACGCCGAGCATCACATAGGGCTTGTCGAGCACCGCCGAGGGTCTGAAGTGGTTGCGGTAGAGGCGAATCGCCTCGTGCATATAGCGCGGCGCGAAGTGCGAGGCGAAGGCATAGGGCAGGCCTTTCTCGCCGGCCAGCTGGGCGCTGAACAGGCTGGAGCCGAGCAGCCAGATCGGCACGTTGGTGTCGCTGCCGGGCACGGCGATCACCCGTTGATCCGGCGTGCGCGGGCCGAGGTAGCGCTGCAGTTCTTCGACATCCGCCGGGAAGTCGTCGGCGTTGCCAATCCGGTCGCGGCGCAGGGCCTGGGCGGTGAAGTGGTCGGCCCCCGGCGCGCGGCCCAGGCCCAGCTCGATACGGCCCGGATACAGGGTGGCGAGGGTGCCGAACTGCTCGGCGATCACCAGCGGCGCATGGTTGGGCAGCATCACCCCGCCGGAGCCCAGGCGAATACGCGAGGTGCCGGCGGCCAGGTAACCGAGCAGCACGGCGGTGGCCGAGCTGGCGATGCCGTCCATATTGTGGTGTTCGGCGACCCAGAAGCGCTCGAAGCCCAGGCCCTCGACATGCTGGGCCAGGGCCAGGGAGTTGCGCAGGGCCTGGGCGGCGTTGCCGTCATCGCGGATCGGGGCCAGGTCGAGGGTGGAGAATTTGCTCTGTGCTATCGCGCTCATCGGCCCTACCTGTTGGTTACTCGTCGTCATTGAGGCCTGATTGCCTCAATGCCCGAGTTCAATAGTGGGGCTTTTTCCACGGATTCCAAGGGCACTGGAGCGACGCGGGACGATCACCGGAGTTTATCCGCTCTCGTAGGCGAATAAGTGCAGCACAGTCCAAGGTCTCAATCCCGGATTGCGCCAAGACGTATCCGAGTTGCGGGGTCTGTGTCATCCACCCCATGAGGTCGCAGGCCTTGCCACTGGCGGCATATGGCCGCACCGGACTCAGCTGTTGCTCAGGCGAAAGCCGACCTTCAGGGTGACCTGGTAGTGGGCGACCTTGCCGTCGACTATATGACCGCGGGTTTCTATCACTTCGAACCAGTCCATATTGCGCACCGACTTGGCACACTCGGCCAGGGCATTTTCGATAGCGTCCTCGATACTGGTCTTGGACGAACCGATGACTTCGATTTTCTTGTAGGTGTGATGATCGGACATGCGGATTTCCCTCGGAGCAGTTAGGCATCAGTGCCATAACTTCACGCTAGCCAAACCGGGGGAAAGCACAAGGACGCCGCCCGCTATCTGCACTATGGCGCGTGCCCGTTGCGCGAATCGCCGAGTTCGCCGGCCAGCCACTGGGCCAGCCGTTCGGCGCGGTTGTCGCGGCTGCGCAGCGGTCGCCAGAGCACCAGACGCGCCGAGGTTTCGACAAAGCCCCAGGGCGCGACCAGGCGACCGGCGGCCAGGTCGTCGGCCACCAGCTGCTGCGGCGCGATGGCCACCCCCAGCCCGGCGGCGGCGGCTTCCAGCAGGTAGTAAAGGTGCTCGAAACCCTGGCCGTAGCGCAGTGCGCCGCTATCCAGGGCATTGCCGCTGGCCCAGCTCGGCCAGGCCTGGGGCCGTGAGCTGGTGTGCAACAGCGGCTCGCCGAGCAGCGCCGCGGCAGGGGCCCCGTGCAATTCGGCGAAGCGGGCGTAACGCGGGCTGAGCACCGGGCCGATGCGCTCGACGGCCAGCTCATAGACCTGCATATCGGCCGGCCAGGGCGGCTCGGTGAACCACAGGGTCGCATCCACCCCGGGGCGACGCGGGTCCAGCTCGCCTTCGCTGGCCGAGAGCTGCAGGCGCAACTCCGGCAGCTCGCGGTTGAGCCGGTCCAGGCGCGGGATAAACCAGCGCGCCAGCAGGCTGCCGGGGCAGGCGAGGACGAAGGGTGCATCGGCCTGGCCCTGTTGCAACTCGGCACAGGTGCTGCGCAGGCGGGCAAACAGCTCGCTGCTGACATCGCGCAGGCGCACCCCCGCATCTGTGAGTTTAAGGCCGCGACCTTCCCGGGCGAACAGGGCGAGGCCCAGATGCTCCTCCAGGGCTCTGATTTGCCGGCTGACCGCCCCGTGGGTGACATGCAGCTCATCTGCCGCCTGGCTTACGCTGTGCAGGCGGGCGGCGGCCTCGAAGGCGCGCAGGGCATTGAGCGGCGGAAGGTCCTGGCTCATCTGTGAGTTTTCCTGACAGGTTGCGGCGATCTTATCGCTTTTGCCGCGCGCGCTACAGCCTTATCCTGTGACCACTGCCGTAGGAGCGGGGGGACGCCTAGTCGCCATGCCCGCGAATCGCGCCCACGGCGCGCCTACCCTCCTTTCATTCCCCAGTGGAGAACGCCATGACTTCCTTCCGCAGCGGCCCCGATGCCAACGGCCTGTTCGGCTCGTTCGGCGGCCAGTATGTCGCCGAAACCCTGATGCCGCTGATCCACGACCTGGCCGCCGAGTACGAGAAGGCCAAGCTCGACCCCGAGTTCGCCAAGGAACTGGCCTACTTCCAGCGCGACTTCGTCGGCCGGCCGAGCCCGCTGTATTTCGCCGAACGCCTGACCGAACACTGCGGTGGCGCGAAGATCTACTTCAAGCGCGAGGAGCTCAATCACACCGGCGCGCACAAGATCAACAACTGCATAGGCCAGGCCCTGCTGGCGCGGCGCATGGGCAAGAAGCGCATCATCGCCGAGACCGGCGCGGGCATGCACGGCGTGGCCACCGCCACCGTCGCGGCGCGCTTCGGCATGGAATGCGTGATCTTCATGGGCACCACCGATATCGATCGGCAGCAGGCCAACGTGTTCCGCATGAAGCTGCTGGGTGCCACCGTGATCCCGGTGGTCGCCGGCACCGGCACTCTGAAAGACGCGATGAACGAAGCGCTGCGCGACTGGGTGACCAACGTCGACAACACCTTCTACATGATCGGCACCGTGGCCGGCCCGCATCCGTATCCGGCGATGGTGCGCGACTTCCAGGCGGTGATCGGTAAGGAAACCCGCGAGCAGATCCTCGCCCAGGAAGGCCGTCTGCCCGACAGCCTGGTGGCTTGCATCGGCGGCGGCTCCAACGCCATCGGCCTGTTCCACCCCTTCCTCGACGACCAGGACGTGCAGATCGTCGGCGTCGAAGCGGCGGGTTACGGCATCGCAACCGGCAAGCACGCGGCCAGCCTCAACGGCGGCGTACCGGGCGTGCTGCACGGCAACCGCACCTTCCTGCTGCAGGACGACGACGGCCAGATCATCGACGCCCACTCGATTTCCGCCGGCCTGGATTACCCCGGCATCGGCCCCGAGCACGCCTGGCTGCATGATGTCGGCCGGGTCGAATACACCTCGGTGACCGACGACGAAGCGCTGGCAGCCTTCCACACCTGCTGCCGCCTGGAGGGCATCATCCCGGCCCTGGAAAGCGCCCACGCCCTGGCCGAAGTGTTCAAGCGCGCGCCCACGCTGCCCAAGGAGCACCTGATGGTGGTCAACCTCTCCGGCCGTGGCGACAAGGATATGCAGACCGTTATGCACCACATGCAAGAACAGAAGGAAGACGTCGTATGAGCCGCCTGCAGACGCGCTTTGCCGAGCTGAAACAACAGAACCGCGCCGCCCTGGTGACCTTCGTCACCGCCGGCGACCCCAACTACGATGCGTCCCTGGCGATTCTCCGCGGCCTGCCGGCTGCCGGTGCCGATGTGATCGAACTGGGCATGCCCTTTACCGACCCGATGGCCGATGGCCCGGCGATCCAGCTGGCCAATATCCGCGCGCTGGAGGCCAAGCAGAACCTGGCGAAAACCCTGCAGATGGTCCGCGAGTTCCGTGAGGGCGAGCAGGCCACGCCGCTGGTGCTGATGGGCTACTTCAACCCGATCCACAAGTACGGCGTCGAGCGCTTTATCGCCGAAGCCAAGGCCTCCGGCGTCGACGGCCTGATCGTGGTCGACCTGCCGCCGGAACATAACGTCGACCTGTGCGACCCGGCCCAGGCCGCGGGCCTGGACTTTATCCGCCTGACCACCCCGACCACCGACGACAAGCGCCTGCCGAAAGTCCTCAACGGCAGCTCGGGCTTCGTCTACTACGTCTCGGTAGCGGGCGTGACCGGTGCCGGTTCGGCGACCCTGGAGCATGTCGAGCAGGCCGTCGCCCGCCTGCGCCGGCACACCGAGCTGCCGATCAGCATCGGCTTCGGCATCCGCACCCCGGAGCACGCCGCGACCATCGCTCGCCTGGCCGACGGCGTGGTGGTGGGCTCGGCGCTGATCGACCAGATCGCCAATGCCGCCGACAGCGAGCAGGCCGTGGCGGGCGTGCTCAGCCTGTGCAGCCAGCTGGCTGAAGGTGTGCGCGGCGCGCGCAGCTGATAAAGCCGCCATGCGGATGGGCATGCCGGCATGCCCATCCGCACCGGTTGCCGCTTGCGAGCGGGGCGCTGCCTGGCGTCCAATAGCGCCTCCATCTGCCTGAGTCTCGCCATGTCACGCCCGCCTATCGTCCGCAAACCCCGCGCCAGCAGCCAGAGCCGTATCGTCGGCATCCTGGCCGCGGCCCGCGAGTTGCTCGCCGAGCAGGGCGTGGCCAGCCTGTCGATTTACAGCGTGGCCGAGCGCGCGGGGATTCCGCCGTCTTCGGTGTACCACTTCTTCGCCGGCGTGCCGGCCCTGCTGGAAGCCCTGACGGCGGATATTCACGGGGCCTTTCGCGCCTGCCTGCAGGAGCCGGTGGATCACCCCAGCCTGGGTGACTGGCGTGATCTGTCGCGCCTGGTGGAACAGCGCATGCTGGCGATCTACGCCGCCGATGCGGCGGCGCGCCAGCTGATTCTGGCCCAGCACGGCCTGGCCGAAGTGACCCAGGCCGATCGGCAGCACGACATCGAACTGGGGCGGCTGATGCAGTCCTTGTTCGACCGCCACTTCCCCCTGCCGCAGCTGCCGGACGACATCGATGTATTCGCCCTGGCCATGGAACTGGGCGACCGCGTGTATGCCCGCTCGGTGCAGCTGCACGGGGTGATCACCCCGCGCATGGCCGAGGAAGGCATGCGCGTGTTCGATGCCTATCTGGGCCTCTACCTGCCGCCGCATCTGCCGAAAAGAGCCCTGTAGCAGCGGCCCTGGGCACGAGCCGGGTTTATCCGGCGCAGACAGGCCCTCTATCCCTACGGCAGGATCAGGCCGCCACTGGCCTTGTGCAACTCACGCAGGTGCGCGCCAAGCTGCGCCAGGTTGTCCTCGCTGGCTTCCAGCTCGGCCAGGCGCTGGGGCTCCAGCAGGCTGCGCACCTCCTGGTCAAGATCGTCGCTGAGCCGGCGCAAGTGCTGCTGACGGCTGCGACTTTCGGCTTCCAGGTGCTGCCATTCGCTGCTTTGCGGCAGGCCATAGCCGCCCTCGAGCAGCTCCGCCGGGCGGCTGAGAAAGCCGCTATTGGCCAGGATCTGCTCCAGCGCGCCGCCGGCCTTGCCCAGGCTCGCCTCCTGGCCGGCGCGACCGCTGAGGTAACGCTGTTTGAGCTCCTCCTGGGCCAACAGCAACTGACGGCGCAAGGCCGCCTGCTCGAGCAGCAGCAGCGCGGCGCTGGCGCGCAGGTCGGCCTTGGCAAACCAGGGTCGACGCGCCGTGGCGGGTTGCTCCAGCCAGTCCTCGACCCTGGTCTGCTCGATCGGCAGACGCTGTTGCAGCACCGCGAACATGGCCTGGTAACGCTCGCGGAAGGAGTCGAAGCGATAGCCCAGGCGCAGGGCTTCGCGCGGGTCATCCAGCACGCTGCCGTCGGCCAGGCCACGGGCCAGCAGGCTGTCGAGCAGGCCGTTGGGCATAATGCTGTCGAGCGTCTGCAAGCGCGGATGCTGGCTGCCGCTGCGCAACAGCTTGAGGGTTTCCACCGCGCAGTTGTTGGAGATGAAGTAGTAGTCGCCGTCATAGCTCCAGTGCTGCTCGGCGGCGCGGGTCACCAGGTTTTCCAGCTGCTCACGGGTCAGCTGCAGCGGGATCGAGGCCAGGCTGCGCAGCTCGATCTTGGTGTATTCCTCGACCACCTGCTCCAGCGGCAGGACGAACAGCCGCGAGGGGTAGGCACCGGTCAGGCCATCCCAGCTGGACAGCTGCACGTCGCCGACAAAGGCGCGGTAGGACAGCACCAGGTGCTGATCCAGGTCCAGCCGGCAATCCGGCCCCAGCGGCCGGCCGGGCGCGCAGATCACCAGGCGCAGCATGCTATGGCCCCAGCGACTGGCCCAGGCATCGTTGGCCTCGGCCAGCAGGTAGTCGACGGCATAGACCCGTGCCGGCTCCAGCCTGCCCAGGGGCTGACGGGCGAAATTGCGGCCGGCATTCAGGTAGGCATAGCCTTCATCGCACGCCCCCTGGCGGGGCGGCGTCCAGGCGAAGTGCCGGGCCAGATGGCGAGCCAGGGACGGGCGGCGACAGGCATAGTCGGGGTCGAGGAGAAAGTACTCCATATTCACCGCGACGAACTCCCGCGGGTTGCTCAGCTCGTAGCTGTCCGGGCTGCGCGCCACCTGGGCGTTGCTCTGCTCGCGCTGGCCACGGCGGCCAACCTGCTGCGGCCAACCGGCCAGATCGAGCAGCTGCGGGTCGTCACTGAGGCTAAAACGCCGTGCGGTCTGGCCGCGACAGTCATCGGGCAAGCCCACCGGACCGAGGCTATCGAGCCGCTGGCGACAACGCTGCAGCAGTTTTTTCTGTGCCGGCGACCAGAGCTGGGCACGGTCGTAGAGGTGGGTCAGCTCATGCAGCACGGTGGCCAGCAGCTCGCGGCGCACGCTGCCGTGGGGCCGCTCGGTGCGCGCATGGGCGGCGCTGCCATCGGTGAGGGCTGGCAGCAGCAAGGCATTGAGTTCGATACCGCTAAAGCGTCCGGCACGGCCATAGACTTCGGCCGGCAGCTTGCGCCAACGCAGTTTCACCCGCCGATCCAGTTGCTGCTGAAAGCCTGGCGGCAGAGCCTTCAGGGCCTCATCGAGCAGTGCCTGAGTGGCCCGGCGCTCGGCCTGACTCAGATCGCCGTCGGTCAGTACCAGACGCAGTTCAGCCTGGCTGCCGACACTGACCAACAGCGCCAGTAACAGCAGCCAGGCCCGCAGCCCACTCACAATGCCAGGATGGCTTCGGCCAGTACCAGGTCGGAAGCGCCCTGCGCTTCAGGCACACGACTGCGGATGGTGCCGAGCGCGGCCTCCAGCTGCGCGCCGCGGATGGCCCCGTGGCTGGCGACGAAACTGGCGGCATCGTCACGGGCCGCCAGGACGATTTTCGAATCGCGAATCGAGGTGGTGGTGTCCGAGGTGAAGTCGAACGTGCGATCCACCGCACGGATGATCACATTGCTACTGGCCACCAGAGTCTGTGCCTGGACACTGCCGGCAAACAGGGCAACAACGGCTACAGCGCTAAGCAGGGAACGGTGCATGGCAATCTCCGGTAGGCAGGGAAAAGCAGAAAGGACACTGATTGGAACCCGCGACCCGCCGCTCGGTTCCAGCGCGCGAACAACGCCCTGGTCACAAAGCCGCCGCGCAGCAAAACGCCGGCTCCGGAGTAGATCCGCAGCCGGCGCGAACAGCCCTTGCTTAGAGGCTGAGGATGGCCTGAGCCAACTGCAGATCGTCCGCTTGCAGCTGTGGCGCGTGCTGGCGGATATGCTGCAGCGCGGCCTCCAGTTGCACGCCACGGATACCGCCCTGAGTGGCGACGAAGCTGGCGGCATCGTCACGCGCGGCGAGCACGACCTTGTCATCGCCCAGCGAGGAGGAAATATCGGACGTGGCTTCCGATGAAGCGGCCAGCCCGGAAACCAGGGAATCGGTGGTCACCACAAAGCTGGTGGCCGAAGCGGCGCTGGCCAGGGTGAGCAATGCGGCGGCACTGAAAAGACGAAAAAGGGTCATAACGAAGCTCCATACAAGCAAGGACAACGCAAACAGCACGGTCGCTGCTTGCGGTTGCAAGACTAGCTCAAGCATGCTGGCTCGGGTCAACTACTTGATGCCTGGTTCATTGCGCAAGGCAAGACCGCAGCGGCGCACGAGGTAACGGATTAAGGGGCTGTTTTGGACGGAGATTAGCCGCGCGGCTTTGTGTAAACTGCGGCCAATATCCGCGTAATGGTGCCATTTACCCCGGATCATGTACGCTCCGCAGGCGAAGTTGCAGACATGGAAAGATGCGCAGAAGAAGGCAACTGCAGGGCAGCGAACCTCTCTGGATAGTGGCAACCGATAACAATTAATTACGCTGACCGGAGCACATGGGTACGGCGTACAGGAGTTTTTCTCGCAACATGATCATCCTCGTTGGGTCGAAAATCGATCAGGCCAGCATCCAGGGCTCTCTCGGTAAGCCGGAATACAGTTACTTTTTCCTGATGAAGGACTTCCTCCCGGCGCTGGAGCGCCTGGGGACTGTGCTGCTGGTCAAAAGTACCGATGAGATAGAACGGCTGTCCGAGCAGTACCGGGCGGCCGGCGAAGAGGTGGTATTTCTCAGTTTCAGCCCGCCTCACCAGGTCCCTCTTGGCCTGAGCTGCCCGACCGTGGTGGTCTTCGCCTGGGAGTTCGATACCCTGCCGTCAGTGGCCTGGGATGACAACCCACAGAACGATTGGCGCTATACGCTGGCCAACCTGCAAGGGGCCATTTGCACCAGCCAGGAAACCGCCAGCCTGGTTAAACAGGCCACGGCTGAGGACTTTCCGGTTATCTCACTGCCGGCACCTGTCTGGGATCGCTATAAAAGCCTAGGCAGCGCCGGCGGATTGCCCGTCGAACTAGGCGACCGAGTATTCCCATTCGCCGGCATCGTCATCGACAGCCCCCTCTTGGGGCTGTCCGCCGATGGCTTGGTACGCAAGCCAAGCGAAGTGCCCGCTGAACCCGAACCCGAACCCGAACCCGAACCCGAGCTTCCGCCGCCATCAGGAGCACTTACCCAGGCCTGGCAACTCAGTAAAGCGTTGTTTAACGGCTGGCTGGAAGAAATTAGCCGCCCTCTACAACTCGCCTCACAGATCGCCCCCACGACAGAAACCTCGACACCTGCCGTTGCGCCAGCCGATAACGCAGCACCTGCAGCACCGCCGCTGCATCAGGTCAATGTCTCCGGCGTGGTCTACACAACGGTGCTGAACCCCGCAGACAGTCGCAAAAACTGGGTCGAGTTGATTACCGCCTTCTGCTGGGTATTCAAGGAGCGCGAGGATGCCACCCTGGTCGTGAAAATGACCCATCACGACCTGGAGTACTACCGCATCGTATTGATCACCTTGTTATCGCGGCTGGCACCCTTCAGCTGCAGGGTGATTGTGCTACATGGCTTTCTCGAGGATGAGCAATACCGTGAGCTTATAAAGGCCTCGACCTATTACGTGAACGCCTCTTCCGGAGAAGGCCTGTGCCTGCCCCTTATGGAGTTCTTGTCCGCCGGCAAACCGGGCATAGCACCCGTGCACAGCGCCATGAGCGACTATGTCGACGAACACCTGGCGTTTCTCCTCAAGTGCTCACTGGAACCCTTTTGCTGGCCCCACGATCCTACGGGCGTGTTTATGACCCACCGTCATCGCCTGAACTGGCACTCCCTGGTGAAGGCTTACCAAGACAGCTATCAGGTTGCCCAAGCGGGGCCTGAGCATTACCGCAACATGTCGCAACATGCCTTTAAGAAAATGCAGGCATTCGCCTCGGTTGATGTTGTGACTACGCCACTGGATACGTTCCTGCGCGCGCTGATACACGACCGCAACAGCGAAACGCTCGTGCAACGGGAAGAGGGCATGCTGCCATGAAGTTTCTGGTTTACTCGGAAGTCACGGCTGCACGTATTGCCACCAGCATGGGGTTGCCGGAGTACAGCTATTACTTTGTTCTGCGTGACTTCTTGCCTGTACTGAAAGCCTTGGGCGATGTGCAGGTGGTCGAAGACCCCGAACAGCAAGTCGATGCGCTCTATGATCAAGCCTGCGCAGCAGGCGAACGCTGCCTGTTCCTGTCATTCTCGCCACCCCAGAAAACCCTGCTGGGGCTCCGCTGTCCGACCATCCCGGTGTTTGCTTGGGAGTTCGACAGTATCCCCACTGAATCCTGGCTGGATGAGCGACAGCAGGACTGGCGGTATGTCTTGAATGCGTGCGGCAGTGGCATTACTCACTCGCAGATGATCGTCGATGCAGTGCGCAAGGAAATGGGCCCGCAATTCCCAATTATTGCGATCCCCTCGCCGGTCTGGGACAAATTTGCCACGATCAGGGCGCAACCCGCCGAGTTGCCGCTAGCCAGCACTATCGCCATCAGCGTCCGCACAGGAGTAGTCGTCGATAGCCACGACCCGGCGCTAAGCCCCTATATCTTCGGCAAGCATGCGACGGCCAGAGTGGTGCAGGCCATCCGCGAACACGAACAGGCCATGGCCCGCCAACAGCCGGTTAAGAACGCCGTTGCAACACTCGCCACTCGCCAGCAATCACGCTACCAAGTGACTCGGCGCTATCTGGGCGAGTGGTACCTGAAGGTGCTGCGCCAGAACATGCCCTTCCTGCCCAACGCCAAAGAAAATGCACTTCCGCGGTTCGAACTGGTTCGCGAAGATCCCGACAAGCGCTTGGAGCCTCGCAACACCGTTGAGCCGCCGCATCCGCTCGCTACGGGCGTCAAACCGCTGATGCCCGAATGGCTGCCGGGCGACTCTGAGCTGAAATTGTCCGGGGTGATTTTTACCGCGCTGTTCAACCCCTATGACGGCCGCAAGAACTGGGCAGATATGCTGACCGCATTCTGCGCAGCGTTCCGCGACACCCCCGATGCCACGTTAGTGTTCAAGCTTGGGCATAACGAATATCTATCCGCCATGCACGACATGCTGATATGGATGGCGCGCATGCCCAAATTCCAATGCCGGGTAGTCCTGCTTCACGGCTACCTCGACGGCAGTGAGTTCGACGCTCTGATTCGGGCGAGCGCCTTCGCAGTCAATGCCTCCCACGGCGAAGGTCAGTGCCTGCCATTGATGGAGTTCCTTTCCTGCGGCAAACCCGCGATTGCCCCCCGCCATTCGGCAATGGTCGACTACATGGACGAAGGCGTGGGCTTTGTTGTCGACAGCTGGCTGGACGCAACCGCCTGGTCCCATGATCCACGCCTGGCTTATCGCACGCAGCGCCATCAGATTGACTGGGCGTCCCTGAAAGAGGCCTACCTGGCAGCCTATGACTGCGCCAAGAACCAGCCCGAGCGCTATCAACAACTCTCGCTAAATGCCATCGCACGCATGCGCGACCACTGCTCTCGACAGGCCGCGTGCGAAACCCTGTCGGCATTTCTTAAAACTGATCAGAGGGTGGGCGCATGACGCGGGTACTGAACTGGTGGCAGCGGTTGCTCGCGCCCGCCCGAGTGCAGGCACCGCCTGTTGCCGCCCCGGCCACCGACTATGTCGACGCCCGTGACTGCGGGCTGGTAGATGCCGTGCAGAGCGGCTGGTTCCTCAACGCCAGTGATGAACTGTTTTCCGGCTTCCCCATCGGCCCACAGGATGTTGTGCTGGATGTTGGCTGCGGCGCAGGGGGCGCGACTTTGTTCTGCGCCAACCGCGGTGCCCACGTGGTATTCAGTGATGTGGTGCCAGAGAAAATCGAGGCCCTGCGGCAAAAACTTGAGCAAACCCCGGCCCGAGCCGTTGAAGGCCTGATATCCGATAGCAGCCCGCTGCCACTGGCGGCTGGCTATGCCACCCGGGTAATTGCCTTGGAGATGCTCGAGCACGTTGATGACCCGGCAGCCGTGCTGCGCGAACTGGTCCGGGTAGGCCGTCCTGGGGCGCTCTACCTGTTAGCGGTGCCCGATCCAGTTGGCGAACACATCCAGCAGGGTTGCGCACCTGCGCATTATTTCCAAACACCCAATCATATTCATATTTTCGAGCGCGAAGCCTTTGGCCAATTGGTGGAAGACGCTGGCCTCGTTATCGAACGGCGCGCCTCCTACGGCTTTTATTGGAGCATGTGGATGATGATCTACTGGTCACAACTCAAGGCCTCCGGCGAGCAACAGGCTGGTGAAACCCATGACGTCGTGCATCCACCCTACTCACCACTGCTCGATGACTGGGCGGGCCTGTGGCACCGACTGATCCAAATGCCCGAGTTTTCCCCGGTTAAACAGCAACTGGATCGCCTGATGCCCAAGAGCCAAGTGATAGTTGCCCGCAAGCCCGGTTGATACACACCTTCGCTGCCTGCCGCCCCATTATGAGAACTCGCCCATGCTCAATCGGCTCAAACGCCTGCTGACCTCACCTCCCGAGCCACAGCCCGTCTGCGCGCCAGTGCCAGCGCCTGAGGTGCTGGCACCCACGGAACCCGAGATCGATATCGGCCTGGTCGATATCCACCTCAGCGGCTGGTTACAGAATGAGACCGGCGAGCTGGTCAAGGGCTTTGCTATCGGCCCCGAGGATTCGGTGCTCGACATAGGTTGCGGCGAGGGCGGTTATGCTCTGTTCAGTGCCCGCCAAGGCGCGGAAATGCTACTTGCCGACGTGGATGCGCAGAGGCTCGAAACGGCCATGCAGCGCTTACAGGCGGAAGGGGCGCGCAGTGTGCAGACTCTGGTTACCGACGCCAATCCCATCCCCTTGCCGGATAACCGGGTGAGCAAGGTTGTCGCCATGGAGGTGCTGGAGCATGTCGATGACCCCGCCCAATTTATGGCCGAACTGGTCCGCGTCGCCAAACCTGGGGCGCAATTTCTACTGACCGTGCCCGATGAAGTCATCGAGGGCGTGCAGAAGCATATCGCCCCACCTGTCTATTTCCAGAGCCCTAACCACATCCGCGTCTTCAAGCGAGGTGAGCTGGAACGCTTGGCGCTGGACGCTGGGCTCATCATCGAGAGCAGTACGCAATATGGCTTCTACCACTCGGTGTGGTGGTCGCTGTACTGGGCGTGTGAAAACCAGCCACTTTCGCCGCCCTGGCATCCGCTGCTGGAAAACTGGGCGCAAACCTGGTCGACCCTGTTGTCGCTTCCCGCCGGCCCGCGCATTAAACACGCACTGGATGCGGTAATGCCGAAAAGCCAAGTGATAGTCGCGCGCAAACCAGCTTGAATGGACAGCATAAATGAACAATAAGATCCAAGATATTGAATGGTTGCGGGGAGTCGCTATTCTTTTAGTGGTAATCCATCATGCAAATATAAATTTGTTCGTGTGGAGCACTCCTGGCTTACAGTTGTTCTACACCTATTTTGGCGGAACAGTTGGTGTTGATATTTTTTTCGCAATCTCTGGATTTGTAATTGCAAAGGATCTTCTGCCGCGACTGGAGCGGGCTGCGAACGGAGAGTTGGCGGCGCGAGAAATTATAGCTTTTTGGATTAGAAGGGTTTGGCGCCTTCTACCTTCAGCATGGCTTTGGCTGGCTATTATTTTGTTTTTGGTGGTGTTCTTTAATTCCTCTGGGGCATTCGGAGGATTTCGAACTAATTTCGAGGCTACTGTGGCGGCAGTGCTGCAGGTAGCAAATTTTAGGCTTGCAGAAGCATTTGGACGCTTTGAGTATGGTGCAAGCGCTGTGTATTGGAGCCTATCTCTCGAGGAGCAGTTTTATTTAATATTCCCTTTAGCAGCGATCTTACTTCGAAAGTATTTGATTTTCTTAGTGATGGCACTTGCTCTGTGGCAGCTATTCTCCGTCCGTTCAGGGTTGGATATGTTCGCTATTTGCTTTAGGACGGACGCACTATGCCTGGGTGTCATGTTGGCGATTTTTTCAAATAATGGCTATTACGCAATTTTTAATCCGATGTTCTTAAGATGTCGGCTCGTGTCTGCCGGTCTAGTTTTTGTTCTGCTCATGTGCATTTTGGCACTTGGGTCAAATGCTCTTCATATTGTAAATATCAGATTGAGCTTGATTGCACTGATATCCGCACTGTTAGTATGGATTGCTTCATTTAATGCAGGTTATCTGAGTAATTTCTCTTCGCCATTACAACCTGCGATGCTTTGGTTAGGCTCAAGATCCTACGCTATATATTTGATTCATATGCCTGCCTTTTACTTGACCCGAGAGATCTGGTTTCGCACGGATGCAGCAGTGCAAGGTTTTAATGAGAACTTCTTCTATCCGTTCGTAATTACGGCTTTCCTGCTAATCATAGTGTTGAGCGAACTGAACTATCGCCTTCTGGAAGCTCCATTGCGCGACTATGGGAAGCGTGCCGCACTAAGAATCAGGGATGGAAGCGATGGCGTTGCAGATATGTCGGACCCGGTCAGATCTCAATAATGCAGTGGAACCCATGAATAATCAGGACTCCGTATCCCCGCAATTTATTTCCTACGCCCAGAATTTCGAGGACGTGATGCTTTGGCGTACCCTGAAGCTTTTCGGCCCTGGTAATTACGTCGACGTAGGG
Source organism: Pseudomonas sp. EA_105y_Pfl2_R69 (assembly GCF_963970915.1). Classification (NCBI taxonomy): domain Bacteria; kingdom Pseudomonadati; phylum Pseudomonadota; class Gammaproteobacteria; order Pseudomonadales; family Pseudomonadaceae; genus Pseudomonas; species Pseudomonas sp. EA_105y_Pfl2_R69. The sequence goes on along the minus strand of NZ_CAXAOO010000010.1, from coordinate 21,024 downwards.
GCCAATCACCCCACCCTGGATTCGGTGACCCGCTCGCTGTACGAACGCGGTTGGCGCGGCATTAATATCGAGCCGGTCCTGCATTACTACGAAACCCTGTGCGACGAGCGCCCGCTGGACACTAACCTATGTATGGCGGTAGGCGATCAGGAAGGCGAGTTGGTCTTCTTCGAGTCGTCTGATACCGGTCTTTCGACCCTGAGCCATGAGATGGCCGAACTGCAACAGGCCGAAGGCATTCCTTTCCTGCAACGTACGGTGCAGACGAAACGGCTTGTCGACATCTGTGATCAGCACCTGCCTGTCAACGCGCCCTTTCATTTCCTCAAGATCGATGTCGAAGGCTTTGAGCGCAATGTCCTTCAGGGCATGGATTTTCAACGCTGGCGGCCATGGATCATTTTGATCGAGGCCGCCTTCGACAAGACACCCGAGTGGGAGGAGTTGATTCTGCAGGCAGGCTATCAACCTGCCCTGTGCGATGGTATCAACCGCTATTACGTAGCCCAGGAAAAGCTCGAGTTACTTGTGCCACTGTCCATGCCGCCTAATTTCCTCGATGAATTCCAGCTGTGTTACGGGCACCGCTTCAGTCATCCCATTGCGGATATCGAACCGCTGCAGGTGAACCTGCAAAAAGCGACGCAACGTGCCGATCTTGCCGAAACGCAGTTAGCCGCGATTTACAACAGCCGTCTATGGAAGGTGGCGAGGCTGATCACCTCGTTGAAACGATTGATTGCCACTCGTTAGCTTAAAAGCGGATGGCTGCACAAAGCATCTGGGCAGATAACCTTCGCTCAACTAAAACCTCGGTAACGTTGTCTACTTGGCCTGATCCGCTGCAAACAGGTTGAACAAGCATGAGAAAAAAACTGTTGGTCACCGGGCTTTCCGGGTTTGTCGGGCAGCACCTACAGCGAGTTCTTGGCGGCGCACGGCCCGCACTCGACTGGCAGTTACTGCAGCCTGAGGGCAGTTACGATCTGCTCGATAGCGCTGCACTCAACCGCATGCTGGAGCAGCACCAGCCAGATGCCGTGATCCACTTAGCCGGACAAACCTTCGTCCCCGAGGCCTTCCGCGATCCTGCACACACCCTGCAGGTCAATCTGCTGGGTACGCTTAACCTGCTACAGGCCCTCAAGCGGCGAGGCTTCAGCGGCACCTTCCTTTACGTCAGCTCGGGCGACGTCTACGGCCAGGTTGCAGAAACTGACTTACCAGTCGTCGAAACCCTGGCACCCCAGCCGCGCAATCCCTATGCAGTCAGCAAAGTTTCAGCTGAACTGCTGTGCCGGCAATGGAGCTATACAGAGCCCTGGCGCATCATGGTGGCACGCCCGTTCAACCATATCGGCGCGGGCCAGGGCGAGTCCTTTGTTGTCGCCAATATGGCCAGACAAATAATTCGGGTTCGCCAAGGGTTGCAGCCACCGCGCCTGGAGGTCGGCGATATCGATGTAACCCGCGACTTTCTGGATGTTCAGGATGTTATCGAGGCTTATCTGTTGTTGCTGGAGAAGGGTCGTAATGGCGAGGTCTACAACGTCTGCTCCGGGCAGGAGCGGCGAGTTCGCGACCTGATCAGCGAGATGGCCGAACTGGCCGGGGTGGAGGTGGAACTGCTGCAAGATCCGACGCGCATGCGCAGGGCCGAGCAGCGGCGAGTTGTCGGCAGCTCCGACAAACTGCAAAAAGAGACCGGGTGGAAACCTGGCGTAAATATCACGGAAACCTTGCGCAGAGTGCTCTCTGACTGGGAAGAAAGAGAACGACAATAATGACTAAAAGTGCACTGATTACGGGGCTTACCGGGCAAGACGGGGCCTATCTTGCGAAACTGCTGCTGGACAAGGGCTATCAGGTTCACGGCCTGGTGGCCCGGCGCAGCAGCGATACCCGCTGGCGGCTGCGTGAACTGGGCATCGAATCGCAGATCAACTACCTGGATGGCGATCTGGCCGATGCCTGCTCGGTACAGCGCGCCGTGCTCAAGGCCAAACCCGACGAGCTGTATAACCTGGGCGCGCAGAGTTTTGTCGGCAGCTCCTGGGATCAGCCGATCACCACCGGCATTGTCGATGGCCTGGGCGTGACCCATATGCTTGAAGCGATACGCCAGTTCAGCCCGCAGACGCGTTTCTATCAGGCATCGACCAGTGAAATGTTCGGCCTGATCCAGGCCGAGCGCCAGGATGAGAATACCCCGTTCTATCCACGCAGCCCCTATGGGGTGGCCAAGCTGTATGGCCACTGGATCACCGTCAATTACCGCGAAAGCTTTGACCTGCATGCCTCCAGCGGCATCCTGTTCAACCATGAGTCGCCGCTGCGCGGCATCGAGTTCGTCACCCGCAAGGTCACCGACGCGGTGGCGCGGATCAAGCTGGGCAAGCAGCGCGAGTTGCGCCTGGGCAATATCGACGCCAAACGCGACTGGGGCTTTGCCGGCGACTATGTCGAGGCCATGTGGCTGATGCTGCAGCAGGACAAGGCCGACGACTATGTGGTGGCGACGGGCGTGACCACCACGGTGCGGGAGATGTGCCGCATTGCCTTTGCCTATGTGGAACTGGACTACCAGGAACATGTGGTGATCGATCCTGCGTTCTTCCGCCCCGCGGAAGTGGAAGTGCTGCTGGGCAACCCGGGCAAGGCCGAACGGGTACTGGGCTGGACACCGAAAACCAGCCTCGAAACCCTGATCCAGTCGATGGTGGATGCCGATCTCAAGCGCGTAGCCAAGGAGTAGGTTGATGCTCGTTCCCGTGATTCTCTCCGGCGGTGCCGGCACCCGGCTGTGGCCGGTCTCCCGCGAGGGGCAGCCCAAGCCCTTTATGCTGCTACCCGATGGCGAGTCGTTACTGGCCAAGACCTACCGGCGGGCCGCCGAGCTGCTGGCCCAGGGCGGCGATATCGTTACGGTGACCAACCGTGACTACTACTTCCAGAGCAAGGATCACTTTCTTGCCGCCAAGCTGCCGCGTCAGCACGCGCACTTTATCCTCGAGCCCCTGGGCCGCAATACCGCACCCGCCATTGCCGCGGCGGCACTGGTGTTGCGCGAGCGCTACGGTGACGAGGTAATGATGGTGGTGATGCCCGCCGATCATCTGATTCAGGACTCGGATGCCTTTGTCGCGTCGGTTGCACAGGCTGCCGCGCTGGCCGCGGATGGCTATCTGGTCACCTTCGGCATCCGCCCTACTGCACCGGAAACCGGCTTTGGTTATATCGAGGTCGGCACCTCCCTGGATCAGCAGGGTGCAGCCCTGGTCGAGCGCTTTGTCGAAAAACCCGACCAGCCAACCGCCGAACACTACCTGGCCAGTGGCAAGTTCCTGTGGAATTCGGGCATGTTCTGCTTCACCGCCAGCACACTGCTGGGGGAGCTCGAGGCCCATGCCCCCGAGCTGCTCGAATTGGCCGCCGCCTGCGTGGCAGCGAGCCCGGCCCAGGATCTGGGCGCGGTGATGCAACAGGAACTGAATGCCGAACACTTCGCGGCCCTGCCGGATATTTCCATCGACTATGCGCTGATGGAGCGCTCGACCAAGGTCGCGGTGGTCCCCGCCAGCTTCGGCTGGAGTGATATCGGTTCCTGGGGTGCAATGAGTGGCTTGGTCGAGCCGGATGCGCAGAACAATCGGGCGACGGGCGAAGCGATCTTTATCGACAGCCGCAATACCTTCGTGCAGAGCGATGGCCGCCTGGTGGCGACAGTCGGCGTGGAGGACTTGATCGTCATCGATACGGCCGATGCCATTCTGGTGGCCCACGCCGACCGCGCCCAGGATGTGCGGCAGGTGGTCAAACGCCTGAAAGACAGCAACCACGATGCCTATCGCCTGCACCGCACCGTGAGTCGACCCTGGGGCACCTATACCGTGCTGGAGGAAGGGCCGCGCTTCAAGATCAAGCGTATTGTGGTCAAGCCCGGCGCGGCGCTATCGCTGCAGATGCATCACCACCGCAGCGAGCATTGGGTGGTGGTGCAAGGCATGGCCAAGGTGACCAATGGCAACGGGGCGCGCCTGGTCAACAGCAACGAGTCGACCTTTATCCCGGCGGGGCACAAGCATCGCCTGGAGAATCCCGGGGTGATCGATCTGGTCATGATCGAAGTGCAGAGCGGCGAGTACCTGGGTGAGGACGATATTGTCCGTTTCGAAGATCAATACGGCAGGACTCTCTAGTGGCAGTCGGTATGGTACGTGCGGTCTGGAATTACCGCGGTTTTGTCCTGGGCAGCGTCAAGCGCGAGTTTCAGACGCGCTACCGCAACTCCTTGCTGGGCGCGACCTGGACGATTCTCAACCCGCTGTCGATGATCATCGTCTACACGGTGATCTTTTCCCAACTGATGAAAGCCCGCCTGCCTGGGGTGGATAACAGCCTGGCTTACGGTATTTATCTGTGCGCGGGGATTCTCGCCTGGGGCTTTTTCGCCGAGGTGATCGGCCGCAGCCAGTCGGTGTTTCTCGAGCACGCCAACCTGATCAAGAAGCTCAGTTTCCCGCGTATCTGTCTGCCGCTGATTGTGGTGATGAATGCCGGAGTCAACTTCGCGATCATTTTCGCGCTGTTTCTCGGCTTTCTATTGGTGACCCAGAATTTTCCCGGCTGGGCCATTCTCGGCGTGATCCCCGTTCTGCTGATACAGATCGCCTTCTCCATTGGCCTGGGCATCATCCTCGGCGTGCTCAATGTGTTTTTCCGCGATGTCGGACAATTCACCGGGATCTTCCTGCAGTTCTGGTTCTGGTTCACCCCCATCGTCTATCCATTGTCGATTCTCCCCGAAGAAATCCAGCCGTGGATCGCGATGAATCCGATGGTGCCGCTGATTTCCGCGTATCAGGGCATTTTCGTCTATGGCCAATGGCCCGACTGGTTTGCGCTCTGGCCGACTGCGCTGCTCGCGGCAGCACTCTGTCTGCTGGGCATGCGCCTGTTCCGCAAGCGCTCCGGTGAAATGGTGGATGAACTCTGATGGGCAGTATTCGCGTTAGCCAACTGGGCAAGGCCTACAAACAATACCCCACCCGCTGGTCGCGTCTGGCGGAGTGGCTGATCCCTTTCTCGGCACCGCGGCATCAGCTGACCTGGGTGCTGCAGGACGTCTCCTTCCAGGTCAAGCCTGGCGAAGCGCTGGGGATTATCGGGGTCAACGGTGCGGGCAAAAGCACGCTGCTGAAAATGATCACCGGCACCACCCAGCCCAATGCAGGGCATATCCAGATCGAGGGGCGCGTCGCCGCGCTGCTCGAACTGGGCATGGGCTTTCACCCGGACTTCAGCGGCCGGCAGAACGTCTTTATGGCGGGTCAACTGCTGGGCCTGAGCATGGAAGAACTGCATGCCCTGATGCCCGAGATCGAGGCCTTTGCCGAGATCGGTGAATATATCGACCACCCCGTGCGCACCTACTCCAGCGGCATGCAGATGCGCCTGGCCTTCAGCGTGGCCACGGCGCGCCGCCCCGATGTACTGATCGTCGACGAGGCGCTGTCGGTGGGCGACGCCTATTTCCAGCACAAGAGCTTCGACCGCATCCGCGAGTTCCGCAAGGCGGGCACCACCTTGCTGATCGTTTCCCATGACCGCCAGGCCATTCAGTCCCTCTGCGACCGGGCCATCCTGCTGGCCAGCGGCCGGCTGGCGCTGGAAGGCGCGCCCGAGGAGGTGATGGATTTCTACAGCGCCATGCTGGCCGAGAAAGAACAGCAGACGGTACGCCAGGAGCGCTTGGCCGGTGGACAGATTCGCACCATCTCCGGTACCGGCGAAGCCAGCTTTGCCGATATCGCCCTGCTCAACGAACAGGGCCAGCGCATCGAAGTGGTCTCGGTCGGCAGCACCGTCACGCTGCAGGTAACAGTGGACATCAAGGCCGATATTACGCGCCTGGTGCTGGGCTTTATGATCAAGGATCGCATGGGGCAGGCCATCTACGGCATCAATACCCATCGCCTCAATCAGCCACTGGAAAACCTCAAGGCGGGTGAGCAGGTGACTTACCGCTTCGAGTTTCCCGCGCGCCTGGGCAAGGGCAACTACTCCATCGCCTTGTCATTGTCGCGTTTCGACTCGCACCTGGATACCAACTACGAATGGCGCGATTTCGCCCTGGTATTCCATGTCATCAATATCCGCCAGCCGGACTTCGTCGGCTGCGCCTGGCTGGACTCACAGGTGGCGATCGAGCGAACGCCGCCTGCGGCAACACCGCCCAATACCGAAGGACTGAGGGATCATGCGCTTCCTGATTGAATGCACCTATGTCTATGAGCACCCGCAGGACAACTCCGGCATTCAGCGGGTCGTGCGTAACGTCATCAAGCAATTGGCTCACCTGCCGGGGGATGTCGAGTGCATTCCGGTGATGATGAATGGTGGGCAGCTGTACCAGGTGTTGAGCCTGGCCCCGCTGAAGCCTCGCAAAGAAACGCCGCTGCGCCAGGCGCTGATTATTCGCCTGGATCACGCCCGCAACCGCTATTGGTGGTGGCACTCGCGGCTTGAGCGTTTTCGCCCGTTCAGCTCATCGCATACGGCCCGACGCGCGCTGTTCTTGCTGTGCAAACTGGCCAGCCTGGCGATCACCCTGCCGCTACGCGGCCTGCTCTGGCTCAACCGCAATGCCCAACCGGCACCTGAGCGCGCCGTACCCTTGCAGGTGCAAGAGGGCGATCAGCTGTTGCTGCTCGACTCGTCCTGGCATGCCGATTTCTTCGCCCTGGCCGAACGCCTGAAACAGCAAGGCGTGGGCATCGTTTCGGTGATCTATGACCTGATTCCACTGACCCACCCGCAGTTCTGCGACGCCGGCCTGGTCAAGGTCTTCGATCACTGGTTCGACTGGATATCCAGAACCGCCGATGGCTTTATGGCGATTTCCAAGACTATCAGCGAGCAGGTCGAGCGCGAACTGCAACTGCGCCTGGGCGCGGATGAAGCCGGCAGGCGCTGGCACGGCCACTTCCATCTGGGCTCCGAGTTAGACCTGGCGCGCGCCGACGCACCGCTACAGCCCGAGCTGCGGCGCATGTTTGCCCAGAAAGAGCCGGTGTACCTGATGGTCAGCACCATCGAGCCGCGGAAGAATCACGCCTATCTGCTCGACGCTTTCGAACTGCTGTGGGCGCAGGGCTCGACCGCGCGCTTGTGCATCATCGGCAAGGTCGGCTGGAAATGCGAAGCGCTGATCGAGCGAATAAATAAGCATCCGTTAAACAACAAGCGCCTATTCATGTTCAACGGCATTAACGACAAGAGCCTGGAGTACGCCTACTCGAATGCCCGCGCGCTGGTCTTCCCCTCCTATGCCGAAGGCTTCGGCCTGCCGCTGGTGGAGGCAATGCAGCGGGGTTTGCCGGCCATGGCCAGCGACATCCCGGTATTTCGCGAGATCGGCGGCGACTTTATGGCCTATTTCGACCTGAATGACCCGCAAACCCTGGCCGAGCATATACGGACCTTCGAGACCACGGGCCAATTCCCGGCCGCGCGTCCGGTGAGCGAATGGCAGTGGGTCGACTGGAACGGTGCCGCTCGGCAATTGATCAGCGGGACGCTGAGCGGCATTCGGCGCGCCTCCAAGCCCTCCGTGCAAGTCGCAGCGGTGGTGCATGCGGATTGCCCTTAACGCGCGGATTCTGCAGGCACCTCGCACAGGGATCGGCCAGTACCTGGTCGAGCTGATCGAGGCACTACGCAATGATCCGCAGATCGAGCTGGAGCTTTTCCATGGCTGGGGCTGGAGCCAGGAGGTGCCGCAGTCCGCGCTGCCCGGCTATAGCCGCTGGGCGGCGCTGGCCAAACAGGTACCCTGGGCCTACCAGATTCGTCGCGCCTTGGATCAACAGCGCTTCGACCGCGGCGCGCGAAAGCACCAGATAGACCTCTACCATGAGCCAAGTCTGTGGCCCCTGGATTTCTCCGGGCCTATGGCCATGACCCTGCATGACCTGACCCATGTGCATTATCCCCAGACGCAACCGCGCGACCGCTTGGCCGAGATCGAGCGGCGAATCGGACCGGCGCTGGAAAGAGCGCAGTGCATTCTCACCGACTCCCAGTTTGTTGCAGATGAAATTACCCGGCACTATGGGGTGGCGCGCGAACGGTTGCAGGTCGCACCTCTGGGCTACGCGCAACGCTTCCATCCCCGCGAGCCCGAAAGCCTGCACAGCTGTTTAGCTGCCTTCGGACTCGAACCCGGCGGCTACCTGCTGTGCGTCGGCACCCTGGAACCGCGCAAGAACCTCGCCCAGGCCCTGCGCGCCCATGCCTTGCTTCCCGAGACGCTACGCGCACGCTTCCCACTGCTGATTGCCGGCATGGCCGGTTGGCGCAGCGACTGCTTTGCAGCTGAGCTGCAAACGGCGTTGGCCGGCGGTCATGTGCGCCTGCTTGGCTATCAGAGCGACCAGACGCTAGCCGAACTGCTGGCCGGCGCACGTTTGCTGCTGTTCCCGTCTCTCTACGAAGGCTTTGGCCTACCCGTACTGGAGGCGATGGCCAGTGGCGTGCCGGTGTTGTTGTCGCCGCAGGCCGCCTTGCCCGAGGTGGCCGGCCCCGCAGGTATCTATCTCGAGTCGGGGGACGACCATGGCTGGTGCGAGGCGATTATTCGCGTGATCGAGGATCAGGCGGAGTGGCAGCTGCGCCGGACAATGGGCTTACAACAGGCGCAGCATTTCTCCTGGAAACGCTGTGCGACTATCACTACTGCCGCCTATCGGCAGGCGTTGGAGCACTAAATGCGGATTCTGCACGTCTTCAAGACCTACTTGCCGGAAACCGTAGGCGGTATCGAACAAGTGATCTATCAGATCTGCCAGAGCGGTATTGCCCACGGCATCGAGAGCCATGTGCTGACGCTGAGCGCCAACCCCGAGCCGCGCGACCTGATGCTCGCGGACCACCATGTGCATCGCGCCAAGCTGGATCTGCAACTGGCTTCCACCGGTTTTTCTTACAGCGTCCTGGGTCGCCTGAAGGCGTTGGCCGCCGAAGCCGACGTGGTCAACTACCACTTCCCCTGGCCCTATATGGACATGCTGCATTTCGCCGCGCGGATCAAGAAGCCGACGGTGGTCACCTATCACTCGGACATCATCCGCCAGAAACACCTGCTCAAGCTCTACCGTCCGCTGATGAAGCGCTTTCTGGACAGTGCCGATCGCATCGTGGCGGCCTCGCCCAACTACCTGGCGACCAGCGATGTGCTGACGCAGTACCGCGACAAGACCTCGGTCATCCCCTATGGCCTGGATAAGGCGGCCTACCCGGTACCTTCCGCGGCATGCAGCGCGCAGTGGCGACAGCGTTTCGGCAAGCGTTTCTTCCTGTTCGTTGGGGTGATGCGCTATTACAAAGGCCTGCATATTCTGCTCGAGGCCGCACAAGGCACCGGCTATCCGGTCGTGATAGTTGGCAGCGGCCCCCTCGAGCGGGAGTTGCGCGCCCAGGCACAAGCCTTGGGGTTGGACCACGTGCACTTTGTCGGGCGTGTGGACGATAACGACAAGGTGGCCTTGTTGCAGCTGTGCAGCGCCATCGTCTTCCCCTCGCATCTACGCTCCGAGGCTTTCGGCATCTCTCTGCTGGAAGGCGCGATGTATGGCAAGCCGATGATCTCCAGCGAAATCGGCACCGGCACCAGCTATATCAATATCCATAACCAGACTGGCCTGGTGGTGCCGCCGAGCGACCCACAGGCCTTCCGCGCAGCCATGCGCACACTGTGGGACAACCCCGAGCTGGCGGAGCAGATGGGTCAGCATGCCGAACGGCGCTACGAGCAGTTGTTTACCGCCGAGCGCATGGGGCAGCAGACAGCAGCCCTCTATCGAGGACTGCTGGCAAGCAAGCACACTCGACCTTGATCACCAGTGCCGTCGCACTGCCGGTCAATCCCAGAATGGTTTGCTCAATTCAGCCTGGCGCTGCGCCTCGCTGATCCCGGCATCGGCCAGCTGCCGCGCATCCAGGCGCGCCAGCTGACGGCGCGAGCGCAGGTTGCGCTGCCAGTACAACAGGGTGGCGTAAAGCCTTAACCAGAGCGAGTGCGCAGGCCGTACCTGCACTGGGGGTTCGCGTTTGAGTAGGCGCTCCATGGTGCTGTCCTTGTCTTAAACCCGGGATGGAAACTCATGGTGCGCGGAGGCAAGAGCGAAATGCAGACACAGCAGCACGAAATTGTCAGGGTGCAGTTGAGCATGTGTGAAAACTGTACCGCCCACATCATCGACAGACTGTTGCGGATAAAAACTGTCTGGAGCAACTCTTGACGTCGTGCAGCGACCGCCTGGAGAGTGTCCATCAAGGATGGCAGGACATAAAAAGAAAGCCCCAACGCGCAAGGGCGATGGAGCTTTCAAAAGTCCCAAAAAATGGGAGGAGCATGAAATCGGTGTCTGGCGGCAATCAGCGCCAGAAGGGCTTGCTCAGCTCGGCATGGCGCTGCGCTTCGCTGATACCGGCGTCGGCCAGCAAGCGGGTATCCAGGCGGGCTAGCTGGCGGCGGCTGACAACGCGGCGCTGCCATAGCATCAGGGTGCTGAGCATACGCAGCGGCAGGGCGCTGACGTTATTGGCTTGGCTGTGATCGAAAAACAGGTCGGAACTGAGTGTACGTTCCATGGTGGTCATCCTTCCGCTTGTGGCGGTTCTGGGGGGCTGCTTTAACTTGATGCCTATATTCCTCCAGTTGCACAACACTCAGTAGTCACAGCTGAACTAAATTGCAGGGCTAATAGATAGGTTGCTTTGTAACTGACCCGCCTGTTTCTTCGATAACTGTACCGGTCATAAGTTAATTACATCGAAATAATTATTAAATTGGCTTTTTATATCGTCAAATCACAGAAAAACAGTGATTACCTATAGGTACAGTTTTAAATTGACTGGCGAGTGTTGTTGATCTGTTGTTCAGCTTTTTATCGAATTCCGACACTACCCCGGGATAATCTGTATGGGTAACGCAGCCCTGCAGAGAAGCCGCAGGGCGAGAAGGCACCGCTCCTGCACGCAGGAAATCGCTTGGAGTAAACGCTTTACTGATCAGGCGGACCGAAAAAGCCGACGCCAAGACAGGTAATTCCGGGCAGTTAAGCGGACGACCTCACCACGCCATTCTGAAGGTGGCAGAGATGTCGTGACGATTGTCGGAGCCGGCGATTTCACCTTGGTATCCCAGATTCAAATAGGCCGTTTCGCTGACCTGCATGTCCAGGCCGATGCCCAGCCTGAGGCGGTCACGGTCCAACTCGGGCCCGCTGACACCGAAGCTGGTATTGGCTGCCGATGCAAAGCCGGCGCGCAGCCCTGCTTCGTTGTCCATGAATTCATGCACCCAGGCCAGCTCGACGGTGGGCTGGATACGGTTGCCGCTACGGGTCGCCCAGCTGTGTTCGAGACGAGCGCCGAGGGCCGAGCGCAGTGAGTCCTGCTGGTCGCTACCGACATGCAGATCGGCAGCACCGGCTCCCTTCTCGGTAAAGCTGGAACGCTTGATGTGGGCGTATTCCAGCCCGGCTAGTGGCGTGATGTGGGTATTGACGTTGAGGGCAAAGGTGCGGCCGGCCTCGATGGCGACGTTACCCGTCCAGGCGTCGTAGTCGGCTTTGGCCGTGCTGCTTGAAAGGCCGACGCTGACCTGACGCTTGGCATCGACGTCATGGTAACCGAGGCCGGCGATGCCGCTGGCATAGTAACCATCGTCGAACAGCCACCTGCCGTAGAGGGCAGCCTGATAGCTGTCGACCTCGAGACCGCCTTGCGCCAGATTGGCATCGCTACGGCTGTAACCGAATGCAGCCCCGAGGGTCAGCGAGTCATCCAGGTTGAAGTCGATGCCGGTAGCAGTGCCGCTGGCGTTGTAATGGGCACCGCTGACATTGCGTGAGCCATCAATTTCACCGTAGCTACCGGTGCCGCGCAGCCACCAGCCGCGGTCAGTCGCCGATTGGCTGCCCAGCAACTGCGAGCCGGCATCGCTCATGCTGCCGCTGTCGTCATAGGCCAGCATGAGCTGGCCGTTAGTCGCCAGGAACTGGTTGTTGCCTTGCAGGCGGTCGAAAAGCAGCCCCTTGAACTGGTTCAGCGACTGCAAGGCAATCTGGTTGCTGTAGGTGTGCTGCACACCGCTGAGCGAGTCATAGGCCTGGCTGGCACCTGCGGCACTCAACATATTGAGATTATTGAACAGCTCATCGAGGCCGGTGGCATCGGTGCTGAATATTGTATCGAGCGCGGTACCGACCGAACCCTGGTTGGCAGTCTCGGCAACCGAGGCATAGTCAGACGAATTGCGGCGCAAGTTGAGCAATACGTTGTTGGCATCGTAAGACAGCGTTGGCGTCAGGAAGGCAAGATTGGAACTGACACTGCCAAAGGTAGTGCCACCCAAACCGCCCGCCGCGGTGAGGATGCTGTAATCCGTGCTGACCTTGTAGTCGCCGGCTTCGGGCAACACCAGCACTGTGCCATTGGTGAGTACTGCACTGCCCGTGACATCGATACGGTCACTGTTGCCGGCGGCATCGACTTCCACCTCAAAAACGCCACCCGCAGAGAAGTCCAGATCGCCGGCCACATTGAGCGTGCCGATCGAGTTGCCGGGGGCGAGGACACCTCCATTGAGCGAGATACTGCCCACTATGCCGCTGCCACCCAGGGTGCCGCCTGCATTGATCGTGGTCGCTGAGTTGGCAATCGAGCCATTCACCGCCAGCCTGCCACCCTCAATGATGGTGGTACCGCTGTAGCTGCTCATACCTGAAAGCGTGAGCATGCCGGCACCGGACTTTATAAGACTGCCCGGACCCTTCATCACCCCGGCATAAACGCCGTCAGCCGCCTGGTCGAAGTTGATCATGGCATTGTTGCTGATGTCGCCCTGCAGGGACGTACTACTGCCCTGCAATATGCCGCCAGAGACCGTGGTACCCCCACTATAGCTGTTGACCCCGGAGAGGATCAGCGTGCCGCTACCGGACTTGCTCAGTGCACCGCTGCCACTGATTACTTCGCTGAAAGTACCGCTCGCGGCCTGCTCGAAAGCCAGCGTGGCATTGTTGATGATGTCGCCCTGCAGCGAAGCCGTCGTCCCCTGCAGCACCCCGGCGCTGATGGTGGTACCGCCGCTGTAGCTGTTGGCCCCGGAGAGGGTCAGCGTGCCGCTACCGGACTTGCTCAGTGCACCGCTGCCACTGACGACCGCGCTGAAAGTACCGTTCGCAGCCTGGTCGAAAACCAGCGTGGCATTGTTGATGATGTCGCCCTGCAGCGAAGCCGTCGTCCCCTGCAGCACCCCGTCGCTGATAGTGGTGCCGCCGCTGTAGCTGTTGGCCCCGGAGAGGGTCAGCGTGCCGCTACCGGACTTGGTCAGCGCACCGCTGCCACTGACGACCGCGCTGAAAGTACCGTTCGCAGCCTGGTCGAAAACCAGCGTGGCGTTGTTGATGATGTCGCCCTGCAGTGACGTCGTTGTCCCCTGCAGTACCCCGTCGCTGATGGTGGTGCCGCCGGTATAGGTATTGCTGCCCGTCAGGGTCAGGGTGCCCGTGCCGGTTTTGTTCAAGCGGCCGCCTGCGCCGGAGAGCACACCACTGAAGGTGGTAGAGGTGTTATCTGCGCCTGATGTCAAACTATAAGAGCCCAATGCACTCTTAAGAGTGACCGATCCATCGCCAGCCAATGAGCCAATGTTCAGATCATCAAAGAGCAGAAGCGCTCCACCGGAATTAACCGCCACAGCACTGTTGTTGCCCAAAGCCGATAGGTTGCGAGTCCCTAATTCTCCACTGTTGATGGTAGTGCTGCCGGTGTAGGTACTCGCTGCATAAAAAACCTGTAATGCATCGCCATCGATAATGATATTGCCTGTACCGGAAATAACGGCATCATTGCCGCCAGAGACACCTGAATTGCTACCTAAGGTTAACGTATTATCATTGAGTAATACTTGGCCACCACTCATGTTAAGGAAGCCTATCGTCTCATCACTGAGCAGCTCAAATTCGCCAACCCCAGTCAGCATTTGTGAATCCCCAATGGCATTGCCACCCTCTACTGCCAGGCGACCAGCGTTAATTCGGACAATGCCTACACCCGTTTGTGAATTGGTACCAGTCAAGGTTAAGGTTGCAGCGCCATTTTTGATAATCGCGTCTTGGGCCGTACCGCTAGCTCCCGAAAAATTACCGGCATAGGTCTGGTCCACCGTTTGATTAACGGTCAGAGTGCCTGAACCGCCTGCGCCGATATTGATAGTGCCGCCGCTACCCGAGAGATTCGCCACCGTCTCATTAAAATTGTTCAGATCGAAAGTGCCACCATTGATAACCAGGTCACTGGTATTTGCAATTCGATTGTTATCGCCTAACTGCAATGTACCGTCAGAAATAATGGTGTCGCCGGTGTAGGTATTATTGCCTTGCAAGGTAATCGTGCCAGCACCTGTTTTAGAAAGGCTGCCGGTGCCGCCAAGCGCCACATCAATTACTGCATTAACACCACTGTTAGCCCGCACGTCGGCACCGTTATCAGCCAGTACTAAAGCGCCATTATTGTCAGTGTCTTGCAGCAGGTAGTTATCGGTAACGAACTGTAGCCCTTGAACGGTATGAGAACCGTCAACCTCAACTGTTCCGGCAGTGCCGCCAAATACGGCGGTAAGTTCACCCGAGTTGCTGTTTGTGTTGCCGCTTTGATTTGTCCAGTTGGTGTCGCCAGCCGACCAGGTGCCATTGCCGCCGTCAACCGTTGCGTTTGCAATGTTGTTATTGCCGTCCCAGAACTGCAGGCCGGTGAAATCGGCCACCAAGGTAACGGCCCCCGCGGTGGCAGTATCGATGCTGTAGTTGTAGCCGGCCAATAATCCGGAGCCGAACGATATGACATTATCGATCAGCGTGCCGCCATAGTTGAACAGCCTGTAGCTGCCGGTATCGCCAGAGCTGACAGCAAAATCAAAGCCGCCCAGGTCGGTGATATTGAGAATGCCATCCAGCGTCAGGTTGCCGGTCACCGTGATCAGGTCGCTATCTACTCCCGCGATACCGCTGGGCGAAGCGAGCTCATAGTCGAGGACCGAGGCGTTATTCAGCAGTAACTCGCCCAGGGTCAAGTTTCCGGGCGAGTTACCGGCGGCCAGACGACCGCCATCGGCGACCGTGACACTGCCGGCGATACTGCCGCTACCACCGAGGGCGCTGCCGCTGGCGACCGTCACCGCACCACTTCCAGTGGCGCTACCACTCGTATTGTTCGCCACCAAGGTGCCTGCGCTGATGGTGGTGCCGCCGCTGTAGGTATTGCCGCCAGAGAGCAGCAAGGTGCCATTTCCGGCCTTGGTCAGTGCGCCAATGCCGGAAATGGCCCCAGCAACTGTTGTATCGGCAGCATCACCGACCGTCAGCCCTGCATTCAGTACAACCGTAGATCCCGCCGCCGCCGAAAGCGACCCGATGGTCTCGGTCGCGCTGTTGACGGTCAGACTACCGGTGCCATTGAGCGTCACACCCGCAGCATCGCTCAGCGACGCGCCATCGGCGATCAGGCTTGCGCTGTCTTCAACAACAACGCTGGCGGAGGCGATGCTGCCAGTCACGTCTAGCGTGCCAGCGGTCACCGCCGTTTGACCCACATAGGTGTTTGCGCCGGAAAGGGTTAGTTGCCCAGTACCGGACTTGATCAGGCCACCCGTTCCGCTCACCACACCCGAGAGCTCTGTGGAGCTGTTTAGCCCGCCGGTGGTTAGCGTGTGTGTGCCCAACGTGACGGCGCCAGATCCGGCGATGCTGCCGATTTCTTCATCCCCGGTAAGGGCAAGTACACCACTGTTAGTCAAGGCCGTAGCAGCGGCCAAACCGGTTGCCGCGCCACCTTGCGTGGTCAGCGTTCGCCCGGCGTTGATGGTCACATCAGTGGAAGCCAATGCACCCGCACCCGCAAGCGTCAGATTGCCCCCGGACAACAGTGTTGTGCCGGTGTACGTATTGCCCCCGCTTAGTGTCAGTGCGCCATAAGAAACATCCAGGTTTGAGGTGCCCGCGCCATCCGCGATAGTGCCGCCAAAGTTGGAGGTGCCCAGCGTTTGCAAGGTTGCGCTACCGGCGCTGGAGTTCACCGTACCGGTTCCAGAGAGGTTGTTGATTCTGACAAGCAGTCCAGCCATATCCAGCGTCGCGGCCCCAGCGACACTGGTCCCAGCAATGAAACCAAGTCCGCTGTTGATAAACTCGCCCGCCCCCACTCTGAGCGTTCCACCTGCCACGTTTACCCTCGCGGAAGCGATTGCGCTGGACAAATTCGAGGCAACTACCGTCCCTTCTTGCCCTGCCGCGCCAAAGTTCAGAACCGCGTTGCTACCTATTGGGTTAACGTTGCCCGTAAGGGTCAACGTTTTCCCGTTTGCGGCGGCAATCGTACTCGTGGTGCCGCTCTGAGTAGTCAAGTTTGCCTTGCCCAGCGTCAGGGTTTCCGTGGCTAACAACGTCCCCCCATCCAGCCGGACCCGCCCACTGTCCGCCCCCAGAGCGCCAGCATTGTTGATGGCAACTGTACCGGCCGTGAGGGTCGTATCCCCGGTATAGGTGTTCGTACCCGACAGCACCAAGGTGCCCGCGCCGGTTTTGCCGAGCCCGCCGCTGCCGCTGATCGCCCCCGCATAGTCGGCACTGCCACTGGTGGCATTCACTGTCAGGGTATTGCTGCCGAGCTGGATCGCGCCACCGCTGCCTGAAAGCGCGCCGATGGTTTCGCTGTCCGACAGCGTCAGGGTGCCGCCGTTAACCACCACAGCGCCGGTGTCGGCAATCGCCGCGCCCCCTGCAAGCGTCAGGCCGCCCGCTTCCAGGGTTGTCGCACCGGTATGGGCATTAGCCCCGCTCAGGGTATGAGCACCGCTGGCGTTATTGAAGGTTAAGCCGCCCGTTCCATTGAAAGCGTTGGAAATGGTAGCCGTGGCAGCCCCCGCAATGGTCAAAACTCCGGGGTCAGTCAAGGTAACTGCACCAGTTCCGTTTATTTCCCCAATGGTTTCCGCCCCGGTAACAGTGAACTGACCGTCGTTGCTAAGCGTTGTCCCATCCGCCAGATGCTCGCCATTTGTCGAAAGCTCAGCGCCCGCATCAATCGTGACTGAAGTTGAGGCCAGCGACGACCCTGCGCCAAGCGCCAGGGTTCCTTCAGCAACCGTCGTGCTCCCGGTATAGCCGCTTGCACCGGTCAGCGTTGTCGCCCCCGCACCGCGCCGCACCAACGATAGGTTGTTGGTTGCACCGTCGTTGATAGCACCGGCAAACGTGGACGTATTTCTAAGGATCAACACACGGTCGGTTGCACTACTGTTGGTGACCGTTCCCGTCCCTCCGAGTCGGTTAACCGCTGTGTCGATACTGCCAATATCCAAAGTCGCGCCCGCAGCAACAGAGGTGCTGGAAATATTCGACAGAAAATTAGCAAACTGAGACCCGGCAGCGGCTAGGGTGCCACCGGCAACACTGATTGAAAAGTTGCTTCCATACGTACCGCCATTGGCTCTCATGACAACGCGACCGGTATCAGTGGCAGAACCAAAGGTAAGCGAGCCGGAGGGTGTCAAAGCGTCAAACGCACCTGTTTGCGTCAATGTGGTGCCTGTTGCTGCAGAAATCGTTGCAGCAGCGCTGCCACCAATCGCCAGGTTTCCGATGGTTCCACTAGTCGCCGCGCGGAAACTGCCGGAGTCATTCAGCGTAAGGGCACCACTTAAAGAACCGCCATCGTTCGTCAGGGTGCCCGTATCAGAGACGGAAACAGCGCCGGTAATATCCCCGGCGTTTTCTATCGCACCCGACCCGGATATGTTCACATCGGTTGAAACAAGGTTGCCACCGGCCGAAATCGTCAGCGTCCCGGCGGAAACGTTGGTTGCTGTCAGGCCCGGCGTTACGCTGCCAAGAGTTGGCTGGTTGCCTGCTGCGGTATTTATGTCTGCCGTACCGGCTGCGGCCGGCGTACCGCCAGTCCAGTTGGTTGCGGTATCCCAATTAGTATCGGTCGCCCCGGTCCAGGTCTGCGCACTCGCCATGCCCGCCATCGCCATCCCCGTCACCAACGCCGTGCATGCAAACAAAGGCGCACGTCTTGCGCCGCGCGCACTGCCACTGCTCTTGCCACGGGCTCTTGCTGTTTCGGGTACAGCCACCCAGGTGCCCAGAGCGGCATTGAATATGGAGCAGTAGATGCGATTCATGGCGGAACCTTCTAACCGAGATTCGCCGAGCCTATTGGCCGACTGGGACTACGGCTATCCGATTTCCGCAAACGTGTTGAGGTAAAACCTTATTACGGTTGGTTGTTGCAGCGTCACCAACGGGGCTATGCAGATGGATCAGCAAGCAAGCGTTACAGAGGGGGATTCGTCGAACAGTTGCCGATAATCCTGAGCAAAACGCCCAAGGTGCAAAAAGCCAAAGCGCATGGCCACTGAAGTGACCGTTGCGGTGTGCGGATCCAAGGCGCGCAAGGTCACGCGTACGCGATTGAGGCGGCACAGGCGCAGATAAGCAACTGGTGACAGGTCGACGTAGGCACGAAAGGCGTATTGCAGGGCACGCTCCGATACACCGATGGTTCTGCAGATATCGGTGACGGTCGGCACGGCATCGACGGCAAGGCTGTCTTCGACAAAGGTGCGGGCCATGCGGCAAATGTGAAAAGCCCGGGCGCGCTCAACCGGCGGTGGCTGTGATTCAGTCAGATTTGCAGTTGTGGCGACCTGCAGAATGTTTTCCAACAGCAGCCGGCGCATCAAGCTTTCATCCACAACGGGCATGTACGCGCCGAGTTCGCGGGTCATGCTGAACCAGTGATTAATTGCGCCTTTTAGTGTGGCTTGTTGAGCCGTCTGAAGTTGTTGCAACTGCTCGGGGGTTCGCTCCCATTGTTCGGGATTAAGTGCACGTGCGCCCTTCAGGAATTCGTCCTGGTCGAAGCTGACATAAGCCGTTTGCGCACCTGCGGGGACGTAGATGTCGAATTCCGTATGCTCAGGCATAAAGAAAAGGCTATCGGCCTCGCTGGCACCAATCTCGGAGAAGCGAAAGTTTGGCGTGGGCGTGCAGTACGAGAGTGTGCAGAGATTCGCCGGGGTAACGCCCAGCTTTTGCACGGACGTTGCCTGGGATTCGCGGACGATTTGTTGGCTGCCCAGATCCAGTGTTTCCATCCGCGCCAGCTGTTTGCCCGTGCTCAGCTGGTAACACTCCATCTCGATCCAGGGCTGCATAGCCGCCTGAACGCTGGCGTCTTCGATCACCGTCGAGCGTAGAGCCTTTGCGGCAAGTACGACCGAATCTCCAGTTCGCGGGCCTGATAGCATCCCTGCTCCTTGATCCACCGCGGATTTGTCTGGGCAAATGTTGCTTTTTATCTGTTTTGGCGCGGTGCCAAGCCACTATAAATTAATTGAAGCAAGGAGGAATTATTCCTGTTACGCCATCGCGCATGTGGAGTACGTATATATGCACTCGATGGCTCTAGCCCGGCGGCCGCAGCAGCTAGAAGCCGGCGCATAAAAAATGCCGCTCACTTGACTCAAGTGAGCGGCATTGGTTAGCAAGTGGAAGCCTCTCAGCCGTTACTCCACCGCCTTGACCATATCCTCGATGACCTTCTTCGCGTCACCGAAGACCATCATGGTCTTGTCCATATAGAACAGTTCGTTATCCAGGCCGGCGTAGCCGCTGGCCATCGAGCGCTTGTTGACGATCACGGTCTTGGCTTTGTAGGCCTCGAGGATCGGCATGCCGGCGATCGGCGACTTCGGATCGTTCTTCGCTGCCGGGTTGACCACGTCGTTGGCCCCGAGCACCAGCACCACGTCGGCCTGGCCGAACTCGGAGTTGATGTCGTCCATCTCGAACACCTGCTCGTAAGGCACTTCGGCCTCGGCCAGCAGCACGTTCATATGGCCCGGCATACGCCCGGCAACCGGATGAATCGCGTACTTCACTGTCACACCACGATGGGTCAGCTTCTCCGCCAGCTCCATCAGCGCGTGCTGGGCACGGGCTACCGCCAGGCCGTAACCCGGCACGATGATCACGGTGTCGGCGTTGGTCAGCAGGAAGGCGGCATCGTCGCTCGAACCGGATTTAACCGGACGTGCTTCTTTGGCACCGGCTGGGCCGGCTTCTGCAGGAGCGCCACCGAAGCCACCGAGGATGACGTTGAAGAACGAGCGGTTCATCGCCTTGCACATGATGTAGGAGAGGATCGCGCCACTCGAACCGACCAGGGAACCGGCGATGATCAGCATCGAGTTGTTAAGCGAGAAGCCGATACCGGCCGCCGCCCAGCCCGAGTAGCTGTTGAGCATCGACACCACCACCGGCATGTCCGCGCCACCGATCGGGATGATGATCAGCACGCCGATGACGAAGGCCAGGGCCAGCAGAATGGCAAAGGAAGTCAGATCACCAGTGAAGGTGTACATCAGGCCGAGGCCGAGAATCGCCAGGCCGATGGCCAGATTGATCCAGTGCTGGCCCTTGAACTGTACCGGTGCGCCCTGGAACAGGCGGAACTTGTACTTGCCCGAGAGCTTGCCGAAGGCAATCACCGACCCGGAGAAGGTGATGGCACCGATGGCCGCGCCGAGGAACAGCTCCAGGCGGTTACCGGCCGGGATCGCATCGCCGAGGCTGGCGACTATGCCCAGCGACTGCGGCTCGACCACCGCGGCGATGGCGATAAACACCGCCGCCAGGCCGATCATGCTGTGCATGAAGGCGACCAGTTCGGGCATCTTGGTCATTTCCACGCGCTTGGCCATCACGGTGCCGACGCTACCGCCGACCAACAGGCCGAGGATGACGAAGCCCAGGCCTTGAGTAGCCAGCTCGCTGCCCAGTTTGTACACCAGGCCGACGGTGGTGATGATCGCCAGGCCCATGCCGAGCATGCCGAACAGGTTGCCGCGCCGCGACGAGGTCGGGTGCGACAGGCCCTTGAGCGCCTGGA
>NZ_CAXAOO010000009.1:0-229872 GCF_963970915.1 Pseudomonas sp. EA_105y_Pfl2_R69 | reverse complement strand
TAAGTGGTGCTGCCGCTGTTATCGGCTCCGTAATTGCCAAGGAAGGCACCCGATACATCCACGCTGTCGTTCAGCGCCAGGTTGGTTTCATCCACTTCCAGGCCCACGTCGAACTGCGAGGCCACGTCGATGCTTGGGCCGTCGTCGCGGAAGGTCAGGAAGCTACCCAGGTTCAGGCTGGCGCTGGCTTGGTCGCCATCGCCATCGGTCACGGTTGCAACCAGTGTGATCGCCCCGCCGGCCACGCTGACTGGATCATTCGGGTTAGTACCGTCCGGGTGTTGCAGGGCGCGCAACTGATCCAGGGTGACATTGCCTGAGCCATCGACACTGACGGTAAAGGCCACTAGACCGGGGTTGCCACCGACCCAGCCTTCGACCACCCCGCCGTTCATGCCCAGCACGATATCCTGGCCGGTGGCTACATCCACCAGGCCGCTCGGTGCGCCCGTGACATTCAACGCGTAGCCAATACTGCCGGCACCGTCGGCACCGAAGGCAGAGCTAAAGGCACCACTGAAATTTACAGTGGCATCGGCGCTCAGATCAGTCTCATCAACTGCAAGGGCATCCAGTTGTGTAGCAGCCAACTCGATATTGGGACCATCGTCATACACCACAACATCCAGCGAAACCGTCGGCGATACATCACCATCGCCATCAACTACCCGCACAGGGAAGCTCTCGCCCACCTGGTCGGTTGCGCCTGTTGCGCCGGCATTACTGTGATCCAGGGTGTTGGCATTAAGGGTGTAAACCCAGTTCCCGGCGGCATCGAACTGCAAGGTGCCGTATACACCTACAACGGTGCCGCCACCCAACACGTTGACCCACACACCATCGGCACCCTGTATTTCAATTCGGGAAACACCATCCGGCGAATTGATAACCAGGCTGCCATAGGTGAACTCGGCAGTGCTGCCCGGGTTACTGCCACTCCCCAAGGCGGCCTCGTCGACTACACCGGGACCAGCCACTACGCCGGGCTGATTACCGCCACCATCGCCACCGGGCGGGCCATCCAGGTAGATCACTTCGACTGCAGGGGAAGAGTCGGGTACTTCAGGTGGAGGAGGCTCGGGAGTATCGAGCAATACATCCGGGTCAGGATTGGGAAACTCGGGGCCGCTCTGCAATCCCGCTGTAGGGAAGCCGATCACCGGATCAAGCTGGCCGCCGACCTCGCCCAACAGAATAAAGGAATGACCGCCGCCCGCGCCGCCCGCAGCGCCACCTGCACCTGGCCCGGCAGCGGTTGCCTCGCCTGCCAGGGTTGGGTCGACGCCGGCTTCAATGGCCGCCTGCAGTTGTTCGACATCGGTTAGATCGCTGTCACTCGGCGCGGCCGGAGAGCTATCGGCAGCCGGCGCTTGCGAGTCGGGACGGGAGGCCAGCATCTGTTCAGTAAGGGTCAGGCTGCTATCACGGCCAAGGGTCAACTGCTGACCATTGGTCATTGCGACCGCGATGGCTCCCGCCGCCCCTGTGACGATCTGCTCGCCGGCATAGACGCGATCACCTTCAACCAGGGGTCGCCGCGTTCCATCGCCGGCTACCGCATAGACTTCGCCTACGACCTGACTGACGACACCAATTAGAGTAGCCATGATTCCATCCTCACTACAGCTGTCGACCACCGCCGACACGTATTTTCAATACGGCCAGAGCACCTTCCGAAGTCGGGATGAAAACAAGAACCGTGAGTGAGCAAGCAACGCCGGTATTTAAAACAAACGCTAACGACAAAAAATTGTCACCAAACCTGCGTCTACTACTCCATCAAACAATTCCCGCCCGAATCGTGTCTGACCACCTGCTAAACTCTGCGTACACCTGCAAGAAGCCCAAAAATTTGAAACCTTCCGTCAGAACAATGTGCTGCTTTTCTCTAAGTGCATAAGATTTTTTCCTCATAAGAGGTGTAATCAATTTTTCTAAGCTACAACTAAAGATGTTCTTAGCTGTGATGTTAGAGGCTCAAACCGGTCCGACAGCTCGACAAGCCATTTTTTTGGCGACTGGATTCAGAACATCTAAAAAGGAGAGTCACCCGATGCGCGTACTCAACCCTCTATGGAGCGCTGTATTACTGGCGTCAATCAGTACACAGGCCCAGGCCATCAGTCTTGCGGAAGCCATCCAGAGCACGTTGGACAACCACCCCGAAGTGCATGCAGGTGCCAACAACCGCCTGTCCTCGGATGAAGACGTGAAGATTGCCAAAGGGGGGTATCTGCCCACTGTCGATCTGCTGGTCGGTTATGGTCGGGAATACACAGACAACCCCACCACCCGAAGTGCAGGCGACCACAACACTGAAACCCTGACTTACGGCACCTCGGAGCTGCGCTTGCGGCAGATGCTGTTCGACGGTTTCAATACACCCAATGAAGTGGCCCGCACCCAGGCGGTGGTCAACTCCCGCGCCTATCGCCTGCTGGGTACCTCGGAGAGCCTGGCACTGAGAACCGTAGAGGTTTACCTGGATGTATTGATGCGCCGCGAAATGCTTGAACTGGCACGCAACAACCTGCAGGCCCATCAGCGCATCAATGACCAGATTGGCTTGCGTAGCCAGCAGGGTGTTGGCAGTACAGCCGACCTTGACCAGTCCGAAGCGCGCCTGGCCTTGGCCCAGAACAACTTCTACACCGAGCAGGTCAACCTCGCGGACGCAGAGGCCAATTTCTTCAGCGCCACTGGCCGTATGCCCGACGAGCTGGAATCCCCTGCTTCGGTCAAGGGCACAATGCCGGAAGACCTCGCTTCGGCACGCCAGACCGTGATGGACAATAACCCCTTCCTGAAATCGGCTCAGGCCGATGTCAGTGCTGCCGAGAAACAATATGAGGTGGCCAAGTCGCCGTTCTACCCACGCCTTGATGTGGAGTTGGCCACCGCGGCCAATGACAACACCCAGGGCATTGGCGGGCACGACAACAGCTGGCGCGCGGCAGTGGTGATGAACTACAACCTGTTCAATGGCATGCGCGACAAGGCCCGGCTGCAATCGGCCGCGCACCAGATCAACGAATCGATGGATATTCGCAACAACGCGCTGCGGGTGCTTAACGAAAACCTGTCCCTGGCCTGGAATGCCATGGACAACGCTCGCCAGCAAACCCCTACCGCCCGTGACTATGCCGACTACACCGCGCGGGTTCGCGAGGCTTACCAGCAGCAGTTCAGCCTGAGCCAGCGCACCCTGCTCGATCTGCTCGACAGTGAAAACGAACTGTTCACCGCCAACCGTCGTTACAGCGAGGTACGTTTCCTCGAAGAGTTCTCCATGTACCGCGTGATTGCTGCAATGGGTGACCTGCTGCGTCAGCAACAGGTTGTAGTCCCGGCTGAAGCTGTAGCTCTGAGCGAAGTGAAGAGCGAGGCGCGTTTGCCGGCAATGAAGTAGTAGTGGCACGGGAGTAGTTCAATTTGACTACCATGGAGCGGCCAGAGGCATCCAGCGACCCGCGTCTCAATCACGATGACCCGTTGCTTGATGGCCTGTTGATACTTTGCAAACTCCACGGCTGCCCGGTCAGCCGTGGCAGCCTGAGTGCCGGCCTGCCGATGCCCGAACAACGCCTGACCCCCTCACTGCTGTCCCGCGCAGCGGCACGGGCGGGCTTGCAAGGGCGGCTGCTACGTCGCGATCTGACCAGCATCTCGCCGCTCAATCTGCCGATCCTGCTGCTGCTGAACGATGGCCGCAGTGCGGTATTACGCCAATGGGGGCCGAAGAACCAGGCGCAGATCCTGCCCTGTGAAACCGATGGCGGCGCGCAATGGGTCGACCGGGAAAAACTGGCTGCCGAGTACAGCGGCCAGGCCTTCTTCGCCCGCCCGCGCCATGACCTGGAAGAAGCCCGTACGCCGCTGATACCGCGTATCGAAGCCTGGTTCCGCGACACCCTCAAACTGTCTCGCTGGCTATATACCGATGCCATGCTGGCCAGTTTGCTGATCAACCTGCTAGGGCTGATGATCCCGCTGTTCGTCATGCAGACCTATGACCGCGTGGTACCCAATCAGGCCACCGCAACGCTCTGGGTACTGGCGCTGGGCCTGTTTATCGCCATGGGCTTCGAGTTGCTGCTGAAGATACTGCGCGCCCACCTGTTGGATACCGCCGGTAAGAAAACCGATGTGGTGCTGTCCGCCACCCTGTTCGAACGCATCACCGGCATGTCGATGAAAGCACGCCCGGCCACAGTTGGCGGTTTCGCGCAAAGCATTCATGACTTCCAGGGACTGCGTGAATTCCTTACCGCCGTGACCCTGACCAGCCTGATCGACCTGCCCTTCTCGTTTCTGATGATTGCGGTGATCTGGCTGATTGGCGACTGGCTGGTGGTGATCCCCCTGCTGGCGTTCCCGATTACCGCGCTTTTCGCCTTTGCCGTGCAGACCCGTCTGCGCGACACAGTGGCCAAGAGCCTGCAACTGGCCTCACAACGCCAGGCCCTGCTGATCGAAACCCTGGGTGGCCTGGAAACCCTGAAAGCCTGCGGCGCGGAAAGCGAACGCCAGCACCAGTGGGAAAAGACCCACGGAGCCCTGACCCGCCTGGACGTACATGCCCGCTCACTGGCGGCCATCGCCACCAACGGCACCATGTTCCTGCAGCAGTTCGCCGGTATGGCGACCATCGTTGCCGGGGTCTACAGCATCATCGCCGGCAATCTAAGCGTCGGTGCCCTGGTGGCCTGCTACATGCTTGGCAGCCGGATCCTCGCTCCCCTCGGTCAGATCGCCGGGCTGATCACCCGTTACCAGCAGGCACGCCTGACCATGGCCAGCACGGACGCACTGATGGCCCTGCCTCAGGAGCGTCAGGCCAAACAGCGCCCGCTGGATCGAACCCAGCTGCAGGGTGCCCTGGAGCTACGCCAAGTTACCTTCAGTTATCCGGGCCAGAGCACACCAGCACTGGCGGGGGTCAGCCTGCGCCTGAATGCCGGCGAACGGGTCGGCATCATCGGCCGTAATGGCTCGGGCAAAAGCACGTTGGCCCGCCTGCTGATGGCGTTTTACAGCGCCGATGAGGGCCAGATCCTGCTCGACAATATCGACCTGCGCCAGCTCGATGTTGCAGATCTACGCCACCAGATCGGCTATGTCGCCCATGACCTACCGCTGTTGGCCGGTAGCCTGCGCGACAACCTGACCCTGGGTGCCCGCTACATCAATGACGCACGCATGCTCGAAGTCGCGGAAATGACCGGTGTAGTGGACCTCGCCCGGCAGCATCCGCAGGGTTTCGACCGCCCCGTGGGCGAGCGCGGCCAGCTGCTTTCCAGCGGCCAGCGCCAGGCCGTGCTGCTGGCCCGGTCTCTGTTACTGGACCCTCCCGTACTGGTGCTGGACGAACCCACCAGCTCCATGGACAACACCAGTGAGGACCTGCTGCGCACCCGCCTACAGACCTGCGCCAAGGGCAAGACCCTGCTGTTGATTACCCACCGTGCCTCCATGCTCAGCCTGGTCGACCGGCTGATCGTGCTGGATAACGGCCATATCGTTGCCGACGGCCCGAAAGAAGCGGTTATCGAAGCGCTGCGCAAAGGCCGGGTCGGCCCGGCTGCGGTCTAGGAATGCAAACATGAACCAGTCGCTTCGCAGCTATTTCGCCAGTTTGCGCCAGCACAAGCAGGATACCGAGTTCATGCCCGAGGTCGACGGCACGATACTCGAAGACTCCCCCTGGTTTACCCGGATCACCGTCTGGGCGGTCAGCGGCTGCCTCCTGGCCGCACTGATCTGGGCCAACTTTGCCGTACTGGAGGAAGTCACCACCGGTGAAGGCAAGGCCATCCCCTCAAGCAAAATCCAGGTTATCCAGAATCTTGAGGGGGGGATCGTCACCGAGATTTTCGTCCGCGAAGGTCAAGTGGTGGAAAAAGGCGATGTATTGCTGCGCCTGGACGACACCCGCTTTATCTCCAATCAGGGCGAAACAGAGGCCGACCGGCTGGCGCTGGTGGCCCGCGTCGAGCGACTGAGCGCAGAGGCGGAGGGTCGCCCCATTGCCATGCCGGAAGAGATTCTGCGCAAGGCCCCACAACTGGCCGAAGACGAACTAGCCCTGTACCAGTCGCGCCAGGGCTACCTGCAGAGCGAACAGCGCACACTGGGCGAACAACTGCGGCAAAAAAGCCAGGAACTGGCCGAGTTCCGTTCAAAATCGCAGCAATACCGCGCCAGCATGGGGCTGCTTCAGCAGGAGCTGAACATGTCACAACCCCTGGTCGCTAGCGGTGCCATTTCCCAGGTTGAAATTCTTCGCTTGCGCCGCAGCCTGATTGAAATACGCGGCTCGCTGGACGCCACCAATCTGGCCATCCCCAGGGCCGAATCGGCGATGGCCGAAATCAAAAGCAAGATCGAGGAGTCCGAACTGGGCTTTCGCTCCGATGCCTTCAGGGAACTCAACGAAATCCGCACCGAACTGACCAAACTCACCTCGACCAGCGTCGCGATCCAGGACCGGGTCAGCCGCACCACCGTGGCCTCGCCTGTGCGCGGGGTGATCAAGCAACTCAAGGTCAACACCATAGGCGGCGTCGTCCAACCGGGCAGCGACATGCTGGAAATCGTCCCCCTGGACGACAGCCTGTTGGTCGAAGCCAAGGTGCGGCCCCAGGATGTGGCCTTCCTTCACCCCGGGCAGAAAGCCATGGTCAAGTTCAGCGCCTACGACTTCACCATCTATGGCGGTATGAAAGCCAACCTGGAATTGATCAGCGCCGACACCATCACCGATGAAGAAGGCAAGAGCTTCTACCTGATTCAGGTTCGCACCGACAAAAGTCACCTGGGCAGCGACGAGCATCCGCTGCTGATCATTCCCGGCATGGTGGCCACCGTGGACATCATCACCGGCAAGAAGAGCGTACTGGATTACCTGCTCAAACCGGTGCTCAAGGCCCGCGCCGAAGCGCTGCGCGAACGCTAGAAGCGGCTCGCGGGGCGTGCAAGCAATGCTTTAAGTAGCCCGGATGCAATCCGGGGAAGTCCAGCGCCTACAAACCCGCTCCCGGATTGCGCCAAGGCTTACCCGGGCTACAAGGCTGTAGGAATCACTCCACTGATTAAGACTGCGCCTGTGCCGCATCGCGGTGATTACGCTGGTAGGTTTCGTCCCCCATCGCCCTAATCTGCCCCTCGATCAGGGCCTCGAATGGCCTGAGCAAGGCATCGAACTGCGTCGGGGTTTCCAGGGTTTCAAGCGCACTGACAATGGCCTCGATGGTCGAAAGCGCGCCCGCTTGCGGTGCCTTGCGCAATCGGTAGCGCGACTGCAGGCCAGATTCCAGGCTGACCCGCGGCAAGGCAGCCAGCAGCGGATTGCAGTGCAGCAGCTTACGCGCCTTGCGCCAGGTGCCATCGGGCACCACCAATAGAGTCGACCGCCCAGCCGCTTGCTCGGCGAATTGCGCCAACGGCAGCGCGCCCTCCCCCGGAAACAGCAAGCAGGCCTGATAGCCGGGTTGATTGAGCAGCGCAGGCATGTCCTCGAATACTTCGCCCACCCGCAACTCGGCATTGAGCAGCCCCAGCGCAGCCAGACGTGCGGTATTCAGGGCATGCCTGACCTCACTGGGGTGCTGCAGGATCAATACGCAGGTACGGCTTTCCAGGCGAGGAACAAGGGCGCACAGGCAGTGGGCGAGCGGGCGGGTGCAGGCGGGGCAGACAAGGCGTGACATGGGCATCTCCTGATGCCCTGCAGTTTGCCATAAGCCTGACCAGGTACGGCGTTGCGGCGTAGGCGAATTCGCGCACTGGCCTTGCACGGCAAGGCCAGTGCGCGTCCCTCTAGGCCGTCAAACCAGGGTCTGTCAAAACGGCTAGAGCCTGCCGTGATACAGCACCGACTGGCGGTTTAGCGATTGAACCGTTCTGCCAGGCTATGCAGATAATCGGCCATCCCCTCCAGCTCCTGGCCAATAGCGGCACCCTGGTGAGCCTGCTCGGCACTGCGGTCGGAGAGCTGGGCAATCTGGGTGATCTGCCGGCTGATATCCTCGGCCACATGGCTTTGCTGCTCGGAAGCGGCGGCCATCTGCTGGCTCATGCCGGTAATCCGGCTGACGGCCTCGCTGATGCCATCCAGGGCGGTACGCACCGCCTCGACGCTCTCGACGCTTTCACGGGAAATGGTTTCGCCTTTGCCGGCGGTCACCACCGCTCGCTCGGCCCCGGCCCGCAGTGAAGCGATGATCTGGTGGATCTGTTCGGTCGACTGCCGGGTGCGCGATGCCAGCGAACGCACCTCGTCAGCCACCACGGCAAAACCGCGGCCCTGCTCGCCCGCCCGTGCGGCCTCGATCGCCGCGTTGAGCGCCAGTAAGTTGGTCTGTTCGGCAATCGAGGTGATGACATCCGCCACGCTGCCAATTGATTGAGTGGAGTTGGCCAGATCATTGACCGCCTGGCCAATATCCACCACGGCCTTGGCCATATGCTGCATGGACTCCAGGCTGCCGCTGGCCAGTTGCAAACCCTGTTTGGCAAGGCGGTCGGCCTCTTCGGCAGCATGGGAGGTGTTCTGCACGTTATGCGTCACCTCCTGGATAGTTGCGGCCATCTGATTGATCGCGGTGGCCGATTGATCGGTTTCACTACGCTGCTGATCGAGCATCTCGGCGTTGGAGCGCGACAGCCCGGCGGACTTGCTCGCATGCGTCTTGACGCTCTCCCCGGCATCCTCGATCCGTGTCAGGGCGGTCTGCAGGCGTGCATCTTCACTGATCATGGCCATATCGAGCAGCGCCTGGGCCCCGCGATTGTCGCTGTAGGTCAGCGCGACCAGAGCACTGGTAAAGGCCTTCGGATGCTCGGCCAGGGTCGCGCGGATCAAGCGACGCTTGTCATAGAGCTGGTAAGCACCCAGGGCAAACAGCACCGCGGCGATAAAGCCCGACAACCAGGGTCCCTTGAGCAGGGGCTGGGCTCCGAGAATGCTCAGGCCGCTGAGAATCAGTGGCCATGACTGCATAACACCCAGTGTCCAAGACTCCAGCCTGGGCACTGGCGGCTTGCCCTCGCGCAAGCGTGCATAGAGCTTTTCGGCACGGCGCTTCTGCTGCTCGCTCGGCAAGGAGCGCACCGACTCATAACCGGCTACCCGGCCATTCTCGTAGATAGGTGTGACATAGGCACTGACCCAGTAGAAATCGCCATTTTTCGACCGGTTCTTGACGATGCCCATCCAGGGCTTGCCCTGCTTGATGACCTCCCACATATGACCGAACACCGCAGGTGGCATATCGGGATGGCGCACCAGGTTATGCGGTTGACCAATCAGCTCTTCGCGGGTAAAGCCGCTGATCGCGACAAAGGCATCGTTACAGTAGGTGATGATGCTGTTCAGATCGGTGGTGGAGATTAGCCGCTCATTCTGGGCAAAGGTCGTTTCCCGCTGAGTTACCGGAAGATTCTGGCGCATGGGCTATCCCTGTCGGAGCTGGTGATATGTTTATAACTACCCTGCTAGGTCTAGCACAACGCCAGCATTGCGCTAGCGCGTGCCCAGTAGATTTCTGCCTGACAACGACTGTCGCCCAGGTGCGTTTACCCGGGCCGTTCGTCAGCGACGACCTGACCGAGCCGCAGACTACAGCAGTCGCCACCAGGCACTGTGGGATTTCATGGAAAGCAGCGAAACCGGGCACGGCAATCAGCCATACCGACAGTTAGCAAACAGCAGCGAACCTGCCCTGCGCGACGCCTGTGCAACCAGGTCGATCAACGCCGCCGAGGCGGTTTCAGGCCGCCTTTATCGTCACGCACGGGAACAGGTTGCAGCGTCGGCCGGTCAAGCAGGCCGAGCGCAACCAGCAGGTCATGCAAGACACTTTGCAACTTGGCGATCATGGGACACCCTCCTGCCAAGGACTACGATAAAGCGCATGTGCGCCTGATCTGAGCCTAGCTCAATCTGCAAGAAATGCCGCCCAGGCAGGCATCCTATTTGAGCCTTGCAACGCTGCCCGCAGGCGGCTCAATACTCCTTGTCGGCCTGTTCGGCCTTGCGCCTGTAAGGGAAAACGTCGATCACCTTGCCGGCACGGATCGCCTCCTGCAGGCTTCTCCAGTAGTCGGCGTCATACAGTTCGCCATGCAACTGGCTGAACAGCTTGCGCTGCTTTATATCGGCGAACAGGAAGGGCGGAAACTCTTCGGGGAACACATCCAGCGGAGCCACCGAATACCAGGGTTCGCAAGCCATTTCGTCCTCGGGATAACGCGGCGGCGGAATACGCCGGAAATTGGCCTCGGTGAGAAAGCAGATCTCGTCGTAGTCGTAGAACACCACCCGACCGTGGCGGGTCACGCCGAAGTTCTTCAGCAGCATATCGCCGGGGAAGATATTCGCCGCCGCCAGCTGCTTGATTGCCAGGCCGTAATCGTCCAGCGCCTCACGCACCTGAGCCTCGCTGGCGCTTTCGACATACATGTTCAGCGGGGTCATGCGTCGCTCGGTCCAGCAGTGGCGCACCAGCACCGTATCGCCCTCCACCACCACGGTGGAGGGTGCCACCTCCAGCAGCTCGGCCAGACACTCGGGCTCGAACTTGGACAAGGGAAAGCGAAAATCGGCGAACTCCTGGGTATCGGCCATGCGCCCGACCCGGTCAACGGTTTTCACCAGGCGGTACTTCTCGATCACCGTGCCGCGGTCGACGTTTTTCGACGGCGAGAAGCGGTCCTTGATGATCTTGAACACGGTATTGAAACCCGGCAGGGTGAACACGCTCATCACCATGCCGCGCACCCCGGGGGCCATGATGAACTTGTCGTCGGTGGTGGCCAGGTGGTTGATCAGGGCGCGGTAGAACTCCGACTTGCCATGTTTGTAGAAGCCGATCGAGGTGTACAGCTCGGCGATATGCTTGCCCGGCAGAATGCGCTTGAGAAAGCTGACGAACTCCGCCGGATAGCCGACCCGCACCATGAAATAGGAGCGGGTGAAGGAGAAGATGATCGACACCTCAGCCTCGTCGGTGATCAGCGCATCGATCTGGATACCCTGGCCTTCGCGGTGCAGCAGTGGAATCACCAGCGGCCATTGCTCGTCGCGAGTGTAGATGCGCCCGACCAGATAGGCCCCCTTGTTGCGATACAGCCGCGAGGCGAACAGCTCGATACGCAGCTCCGGGTCCTTGCATACCCAGTCCGGCAGGCTGGCGTGCAGCTGTTTGAGCAAACGCCGCAGATCGCGCTCCAGGTCCTCATAGCCCACCTCGAAGCTGAAATCCTCGAACACCTGACGCAGGGCCTGCTCCATATTGCCCAGGGGCTCGTAGACCCGGGTCTGTGGAGCTCGCACGTTACCGCGCAGGGATGGCCGCGTGGTGTGGATAAACATGCAACCGTCATTGATCTGGTCATGGCTGAACAGGCTGCAGAAGATCGAGTTGAACCAGGTTTCCGCCAGTTCGTCGTCGTAGCGCGGGTCGATCAGGGCGATATAGGCCGACTTGACCAGGGGCCACTGCACCACATCCAGCAGCACCTCGACGGTATAGGCCTGGCGCAGGCCTGCGCTGACCGCGCCGACGCACTCTTCATAGAGGGCGATACGGGCCGCCGAGGCCTGCTGGATCTCCTGCCACTGCGCCTGCTCGAAACGCACCCGCGCACCATTGGTGATCTGGCGGAACTGCTCACGATAATCGTCAAAACCATCGAGGATAAGCTGGGCGATAGCACCAGCGGGCCATTGCTGCGGCATGAACGAACCTCTGCGCGAAGAAAGACGGAGCACCCAGCGAGCTTAGCCAGTGGCGGCGGCAAGTAAAAGCCGGTAAAGACCGTAACGGGCCTTATCTGCGGCGAAATATTGGCCAACCGCTTTTTGAAAGCGTTATTCGAATTGCCTTGATGCCCCGGCCAGGCAACACTGCGCGGCCTTCTCAATCGCTATGGAGTCTGTCGTGCGCCTTGCCGACCTGCTGCGTCTGCTCTTGCTGGCTGCCATCTGGGGCGCAAGCTTTCTGTTTATGCGCATTGTCGCGCCGGTGCTTGGCAGCATGCCGACGGCCTTCTTCCGCGCCAGCTTCGGCATGCTCGGCCTGCTCGCGATTTTGCTGCTGATGCGGGTCAGCTGGGATTTTCGCGGCAAGCTCAAACAGTGCCTGGTGCTGGGCGTGATCAATGCCGGCCTGCCCTCGGCCATGTACTGCATGGCCGCCCTGGTGCTGCCGGCGGGCTACTCGTCGATTCTGAACGCCACGACCCCGATGATGGGAGTGCTGATCGGCATGCTGTTCTTCGCCGAGGCGCTGACCCTGAGCAAGGCCGCCGGCGTGGCCATCGGTCTGTTTGGTGTGGCAGTACTGACCCGCACCGGGCCGGTCGAATTTGACCTGGAGCTGCTGCTGGGTGCGGCAGCCTGCCTGGTGGCGACCACCTGCTATGGCTTTGCCGGCTTCCTCACCCGCCGCTGGATCGGCCAACAGGGCGGTCTGGACAACCGCCTGACCGCCTTCGCCAGCCTCTGTGGTGCCAGCCTGTTCCTGCTGCCCTTGTTCGCCGGCGCGCTGACCCTGCAGCCACCGGCCAGTTGGGGCGGCCTGGATGTGTGGCTGTCCCTGGCGAGCCTGGGGCTTATCTGCACCGCCTTCGCCTATGTCCTGTATTTCCGTCTGCTCAGCGATATCGGCCCGATCAAGGCCTCGACCACCACCTTTCTGATCCCACCCTTTGGCGTGCTCTGGGGCTGGTTGCTGCTCGACGAACCGCTGTCCTGGGCCTACCTGTATGGCGGCGTATTGATCATGATCGCGCTGTGGCTGGTGGTGCGGCCCACAGCGACCCCAGCGACAATTAAAACCAGTTGAACCTACAGGTTCGGCACAGGCTTCTGTAGCCCGGATGAAATCCGGGAAACGCCTTTGGCCGCACAAGCTTTCCCCGGATTACATCCGGGCTACGGACTGCGTGCCCCAACACATGCTGAGCCGCGGTGCGCACAGCGCACCCTACGAAAAAGCCGCCCGAAGGCGGCTCGTTCACAGACGCTGCGTGACGCTTACTGCTGCAGTTCCTGCTCGGTAAACATATCGCTGAACAGCATGCTCGACAGGTAGCGCTCGCCGGAATCCGGCAGGATCACCACGATGGTCTTGCCCTGCATGCCCGGCTCGACGGCGATACGCAGGGCCGCGGCCATGGCCGCACCGCAGGAAATACCGCAGAGAATCCCTTCCTCGCGCATCAGGCGCTGGGCGACGGCCTTGGCGTCCTCGTCGGTCACCAGCTCGACCCGATCGACCATGGCCAGATCCAGATTACTCGGTACAAAGCCTGCGCCAATGCCCTGAATCTTGTGCGGGCTGGGCTTGACCTCGTCGCCGGCCAGGGTCTGGCTGATCACCGGCGAGCCCAGTGGCTCGACCGCCACCGAGAGAATCGGCTTGCCCTGGGTCTGCTTGATATAACGTGACACCCCAGTGATGGTGCCGCCGGTACCGACGCCCGCCACCAGTACATCGACTGCACCGTCGGTATCGTTCCAGATTTCCGGGCCGGTGGTCTTTTCATGGATCGCCGGGTTGGCCGGGTTATCGAACTGCTGCGGCATAAAGTAGGTGTTGCTGTCGGAGGCGGCGATTTCCGCAGCTTTCTCGATAGCGCCCTTCATGCCCTTGGCCGGTTCGGTCAGCACCAGCTCGGCACCCAGGGCCTTGAGCACCTTGCGCCGCTCCAGGCTCATGGAAGCCGGCATGGTCAGCAGCAACTTGTAGCCACGGGCCGCGGCGACGAAAGCCAGGCCGATACCGGTGTTGCCCGAGGTCGGTTCGACTATGGTCATGCCGGGCTTGAGCACGCCGCGCTCTTCCGCATCCCAGACCATGCTCGCGCCAATACGGCACTTCACCGAATAAGCCGGGTTGCGCCCTTCGATCTTGGCCAGAATAGTGACGCCTTTGGGGCCCAGGCGGTTGATCATCACCAGCGGCGTATTACCAATGGATTGCGCGTTATCTGCATAGATGCGGCTCATGGCGGTGTCCTTATGCAAAGTGGCCGAATAGGCTGCCAAGCCTAAGACTGATGTGCCTGGCCGTCCAGTCCGCTTGTTGCATTGTCGGAACCCCTCCCCTCCATACGAGTCTGTCTCTTATGAAGAAACGCTACAGCATTCCTCAATGGGTACTTCTGGGCATAGCCATCGCCCTGGTGGCGCTGCATTTCGCCCTGCCTGTGCTGGTGCGCGACTACCTGAACGACAAGCTCGCCAGGATGGGCGACTACCGCGGGCATATCGCCGATATCGATCTGGCCTGGTGGCGCGGTGCCTACAAGATCAACGACCTGCGCATCGTCAAGGTCGACGGCAAGGTGCCGCTGCCCTTTGTCGAAGCGCCGCTCGTCGACCTTTCCGTCAGTTGGAAAGCACTCTGGAATGAGCGCGCGGTGGTGGCCGAGGTAGTGTTCGAGGAGCCGGTGGTCAACTTCGTCGACGGTACAAACCCGCAGAGTTCGCAAACCGGCCAGGGCACCAACTGGCGCGAGCAGCTGACCAGGCTGCTGCCCATCACCCTCAATGAAGTGCGGGTGGTCGAGGGGGTGGTACATTTTCACAACCTGACCTCCACGCCCCCAGTGGATCTGCGAGCCACTCAGGTCAATGCCAGCATTTACAACCTGACCAATGTCAGCGACGAACAGGGTGAGCGCGTCGCCCGCTTCGAAGGCATCGCCCGGTTGCTCGACCATGCGCCGCTGGAAAGCAGTGCGAATTTCGACCCGTTTCAGGATTTCCAGGAATTCGAGCTGAAGCTGCGCGCCACCGATATCGACCTGACCCGGTTCAACGATTTTTCCGCGGCCTATGGCAAGTTCGATTTCAAGACCGGCAGCGGCGACCTGGTTATAGAGGCGAGCGCCGATGACGGCCAGCTCAGCGGCTATATCAAACCCCTGCTGCGCAATGTGGAGGTGTTCGACTGGCAGCAGGATATGGCCAATCAGGACAAGGGCCTGTTGCGCGGCCTCTGGGAAGCCCTGGTTAGTGGCGGTGAAACCCTGCTGAAGAATCAGCGCAAGGATCAGTTCGCCACCCGCGTGGAACTCAGCGGCAACGTGCGCCAGCAGGATGTCAGTGCGGTTCAGGCGTTCCTCGCCATCCTGCGCAATGCTTTTGTCGAAGCCTTCACCACCCAGTTCGAAAATCCGCCCAGCCGGCGCGAACCGGTCAAGGAGTGACGGACCATTCAGTGACTGAATGAGCCGTCTACGTTCACAGTGGCCCGGCTCGCGCGTTATAGTCGAACTTTTCAAATACTGAACCCGCGGGTATGGCCCTGCGCGTTACCGTTCGAGGATTTACCGATGAAGTTCGAAGGCACCCAGTCGTACGTCGCCACCGACGACCTCAAGCTCGCGGTCAATGCCGCCATCACTCTGGAGCGTCCGTTGCTGGTCAAGGGCGAGCCGGGCACCGGTAAGACCATGCTCGCCGAGCAGCTGGCCGAATCCTTTGGCGCGCGCCTGATCACCTGGCATATCAAGTCCACCACCAAGGCCCACCAGGGTCTCTACGAGTACGACGCGGTCAGCCGCCTGCGCGATTCGCAGCTGGATTCGGACAAGGTTCACGACGTGCGCAACTACATCAAGAAGGGCAAGCTGTGGGAAGCCTTCGAATCGGACGAGCGGGTAATCCTGCTGATCGACGAGATCGACAAGGCCGATATCGAGTTCCCCAACGACCTGCTGCAAGAACTCGACAAGATGGAGTTCTACGTTTACGAGACCGACGAAACCATCAAGGCGAAAAAGCGCCCGATCATCATCATCACCTCGAACAACGAAAAAGAACTGCCGGACGCCTTCCTGCGCCGCTGCTTCTTCCACTACATCGCCTTCCCGGATCGCAGCACCCTGCAGAAGATCGTCGATGTGCACTACCCCAACATCAAGAAGGACCTGGTCGCCGAGGCGCTGGACGTGTTCTTCGACGTGCGCAAGGTGCCGGGCCTGAAGAAGAAGCCGTCCACCAGCGAGCTGGTCGACTGGCTCAAGCTGCTGATGGCCGACAATATCGGCGAAGCCGTGCTGCGCGAACGCGACCCGACCAAGGCCATCCCGCCGCTGGCCGGTGCCCTGGTGAAGAACGAGCAGGATGTGCAGCTGCTCGAACGCCTGGCGTTTATGAGCCGCCGCGCCAGCCGCTAAGGCTGCACAGATCTCGACCTGTAGGAGCCAGCTTGCTGGCGATCAATGGCATCCGTAGCGCGCCGGATCGCCAGCGAGCTGACTCCTACACAGAGCGCCCCGACCGGGGAATGATTCTGCAAGTGAGGATGCAGCCATGCTGCTTAACCTGTTCAACGAAATGCGCGCAGCCAAGGTGCCGGTGTCGGTACGCGAGCTGCTCGACCTGATCAACGCGTTGAAACACAACGTGGTGTTCGCCGACATGGACGAGTTCTATTTCCTCGCCCGGGCCATCCTGGTCAAGGACGAGCGGCATTTCGACAAGTTCGACCGCGCGTTCGGGGCCTATTTCAAGGGCCTGGAAAACCTTAACCAGCATATCGAGGCGCTGATCCCCGATGAGTGGCTGCGCAAGGAATTCGAGCGCTCGCTGACCGATGAGGAACGCGCCAAGATCGAATCCCTCGGCGGCCTCGACAAGCTGATCGAAGAGTTCAAGAAACGCCTGGAAGAACAGAAAGAACGCCACGAGGGCGGCAACAAGTGGATCGGCACTGGTGGCACCAGCCCGTTCGGTTCCGGCGGTTTTAACCCGGAAGGCATCCGCGTCGGTGACGCCGGCAAGCGTCAGGGCAAGGCGGTCAAGGTCTGGGACCAGCGCGAGTACAAAAACCTCGACGACCAGGTCGAACTGGGCACGCGCAATATCAAGGTGGCCCTGCGCCGCCTGCGCAAATTCGCCCGCCAGGGTGCCCAGGACGAACTGGACCTGGGCGGCACCATCGACCACACCGCCAAGGACGGCGGCCTGCTGAATATCCAGATGCGCCCGGAACGCCGCAACGCGGTCAAGCTACTGATTCTGTTCGACATCGGCGGCTCGATGGACGCCCACGTCAAGGTCTGCGAAGAGCTGTTCAGCGCCTGCAAGACCGAGTTCAAGCATATGGAGTATTTCTACTTCCATAACTGCGTGTACGAGTCAGTGTGGAAGAACAACCTGCGCCGCACCTCCGAGCGCTTCTCCACCCAGGACCTGCTGCACAAATACGGTGCGGACTACAAGGTGGTGTTCGTCGGCGATGCGGCCATGGCACCCTACGAAATCACCCAGGCCGGCGGCAGCGTCGAGCACTGGAACGAGGAGCCGGGTTACGTCTGGATCAAGCGCTTTATGGAGAAGTACAAGAAGCTTATCTGGATCAACCCCTACCCCAAGGACAGCTGGGGCTACACCGCCTCGACCAATATCATGCGCGAACTGCTGGAAGACCAGATGTACCCGCTGACCCTGCAGGGCCTGGAAGATGGGATGAAGTTTCTCTCCAAGTAAAAACAACGGGCCCAGCAGGGCCCGTTGTTCTTTTTGCCATGTAGCCGTTAGCTGTTGCACACAGTTTTTGCCGCCGCCCTGACTTGCGGATGACGCTGCAAAAAGGTCAAGAGGCTGTCGGGCAGATAGGTATGGGGCTACTACGGGGCCAACATCTTCTATTTTATTGGCCTGCAGTACATCTCGGCGGTGCTGGAACGCTTGATTCTGTTTATCTACCCGAGCATGACCGTGCTGATCGGCGTTCAGTTTATGGGTAAGCGTCTGGAGAAGCGCCAGGTTGCGGCGCTGCTGCTGTCCTACGCGGGCATCGGACTGGCGTTCGCCCACGACCTACAGGTGGCGGAGGACCTGCATACGGTGCTGATCGGTGCCGCCTTTATCTTCGGCTCGGCGTTGTCCTACGCCCTGTACAGCTCGGGGGCCGAAGTCGCGATTCACCGGCTGGGCACCATCCGCTTTGCCGCCCTGGCGATTATCGTATCCACCTTCGCCACGCAAGTGCACTTCCTCGCCACGCAACCGTTTTCCGCACTGCAGCAGCCCGTGGCGGTGTATGCATACGGTGCGGCGATGGCGATTTTCTCCACGCTGCTGCCGATATTCTGGCAATCCGCTGCGCCTGATCGGTTCGGCGCGTCCCGTGCTGATTGGCACGCTGGGGCCGGTCCTGACGATTGTCTTCGCCTGGATGCTGCTGTCTGAGCCGGTGTCATTCGCCCAGTTTGCAGGGGCCGGATTGGTTTTGGCGGGGGTGTTGCTGGTTTCGCGACGCAAAAGCTCGCCCGTTCAGCCGGGGCCTGCCGCTGCGCCACGCGCTCAAGATGCCAAACCGGCATAGGCAATGGCTAGCAGGCCGACGCTACGCCTAATCAGGGCAGCGTTGATTCGCGCACACAAGCAAACGCCCCGAACCGCTCGGGGCGTTTGTTGTGAGCCGGCCTCAAGTCCAAGCCTTGTCACAGGCTCCGGCTGCAGGCCTTGTCGTTTCGGCCACGACTCTGCGGAGGAGGTATCGAACTAGCCCTGCACCAACGCCTTGGCCGCCAGCTCGCCGGTCTCCACCGCGCCATTGAGGAAGCCCCAGTACTCCTGCGAGCAGTGTTCACCGCAGAAGTGGATGCGGTTGCCGGCATCCTTCTGCCACTGCGCGCCCCAGAAGCGGGTGTAGTCGCCCAGGGCCGGCGCGCTGTAACTGCCCTGGCTCCAGGGATTGGCCGACCATTTGGACACCAACGCTTTGCCTTGATAGGCCGCCGTGGTACCCGGAAAGACCGGCTCGATCTGCGTCAGCAGCTTGTTCACATCCTTGGCCGCGGCCTGAGCGAACGGCTGGCTGGTGCTTAGCGCCAGCCCCTGCTGCCCGCCCAGATAGTCGCACAGCACGCTGCCGGTGGTGGGTTTGCCCACCTGGGTGTCCCACACGGTGACGAAGCCGCTGGCACCGGAATAGCTCACCCCGTTCATCTGTACCGGGTGACCGTCCACATAGCGTAACGCCCCCCAGGGACGCGAGCCGCACTGGATATGCAGCTTGCCATTGCTGCCCATGCGCAGCTCGTTGATCGCCAACTGCTTGGCCGGGGAGAAAGTCGCCCGCACCTGAGGTGACAGCTCCACCTCACGCAGCTTGCTAAAGGGCAAGGCCAGCACCAGTTGATCGCAGATGTCGCTGGAGCCATCGCTGAAGGTGCAGACATACGGCCCCATGGCGCTGCCGGAAATGGCGGTCAACGCCTTGCCGGTGACCACGCTGCCCGCGGGCAACTGGCTGGCCATGCCGTAGGCCACCGCATCGTTGCCGCCGGCTATGTGGTAACGCTCGTCGGTACCGGCCAGGGGAAATGGCTGGTTGATCGAGTTAAAGCCCATCAGATAGACCATATTGAGACAGCCCTGCTGCTCCGGCGGCAGGCCGTACTCGGAGATCAGGTTGGCCTGCATCAACTGACCGAAGTGGCTGTTGGCACCGATGCCGGTCTGGTTCAGCCAGTCGATCGCGCCGATCTGGTCGAGGCGC
Organism: Pseudomonas sp. EA_105y_Pfl2_R69; assembly: GCF_963970915.1. Lineage (NCBI taxonomy): Bacteria > Pseudomonadati > Pseudomonadota > Gammaproteobacteria > Pseudomonadales > Pseudomonadaceae > Pseudomonas > Pseudomonas sp. EA_105y_Pfl2_R69. The sequence continues at coordinate 210,346 of NZ_CAXAOO010000009.1, read as the reverse complement.
ACGTGCTCGGCGTTATGACTGTTGTGCATCGGCTGCCAGGGCGCGGCCTGCTGGGTACGCTTGAACAGGTCATAGACTTCGCGCCAGTCATCGCCCAGTTGCTCCTCGCGGTAGAACTGGTTGTTCAGGTAGTACAGCTCCTCGCCGCCGGGCAAGGCACCACTGTTGACATCTTCCAGACTCAGGCCCAGCTGATGCACCAGATTGCGCAGCGCGCTGTGCTCGGTGGATACAAGCTCACCACCGCGCTCCACGGCCATACCCTGATCGAAGAAACCGCGGGTGGTGAAGGCGCGGCCGCCGATGCGCGTGCTCGCCTCATAGACAGTGCTGGGATAACCATACTGCTGCAATCGATGGGCGCAGCGCAGGCCGGCCAGACCGGCACCGATGACGATAACCCGCCCTGGATTGCTGCCCTGTCCGCCCATCGCGGCCAGCGCCGGGCCCATAGCGCCGAGCAGGCTGGCACCGGCCACACCGGCGCCCAGGGTTTTGAGGAAATCACGCCGCTGCTGACGTTGCAGCTGCGCCAGGCGGGTCTGCTCGCGCTGGATGTCGAGCAGCTCGTCGACCGGGATGCCGGTGCGCTCGGATTGCTGATGCGCCCATTGCAAACGGCGGAACAGGCGGGCTAAAGGGGAATTGCTACGACTGGACTTGCGACTCATGAGGTACCTCTACTGGTTGAACCACGATGAATACGAACCGCACCCCTTACGGGTGCGGCTACTGCCGCAGATAAAAATCAGAAAGTCTTGCTTACACCGAGCACCAGGTTGGCACCGCAGACGTCGTCGAAGCCGTTGTAGCTGGCGCACTCCTCGTCCGACAGGTCGGAGTCGACATAGGCCAGCGACCAGTCGAGGCTGAGCAGGGTCTTGCTCAGAGTCAGCTGCCACTCGTTGTAGCTGTCGCTGGCACTACCGTCATCGTCGAAGAAGGTGTCGTCCTTGAAGTCGACCCAGCCATAACGCAGGTCCAGGCCGACATCCATCGGCAGGCTGGTCTCGTAGCCGACGAAGCTGTACAGGTAGCTCTGGTCGCCGCCCAGGTCGTCGGAGTAGTAGCCGCCGACATAGCCGCCATAGGCAGAGAGTTTGGCGTAGCTCTCGCTGTAGTTCAGCCCCCCTTCCTTCGGATACTCGTACTCGTAGTAGGTGACATCCAGGACGATGTCATCGCTGGCCTGCCAGTAGTAGCCAAGGTAATAGTCGATCTCCTGGCGGGTCTTGCTGCCGAAGCCGAAATCGACGCTGGAGCTCCATACCCCGGCGTACAGACCGCTGGAGTGGGACAGGGTCGCGGATCCCTGGATAGCGGGGTCGTTCTGAGTTTGCGACATACCCCGCGAGTGGTAGTCGCTATAGGCACCAATGTTCAGATCCAGGCTGAAATCGTCGTTCAGGGTGATGGCCTGGGAGGCCGACCAGGGTGCCAGCAGCATGCCGGCCATGCAGAGTTTCAGTGCGTGTTTCATGGTTGCTCCATAGTTTTTTTCGATTGTTATAGGCTGGCGCTCGCCGAAAAATGCAAAATCACGCCCGCGTTTTTCTCTGATGCCTGAGCAAAGAGAAACCCATGCAGAATTGCGCTCACCGCCCTGCCCATGGCCTTTTCCGGCATGCACGGGCCCTCGAGCGGCAACGCAATCGACTGATTGGTTGGCCCGTACCGCGACCTTGTTTGGTTAAAGCGCCGGCACCCCGTTCAGGACGCCGGCGCGCGACCTACTTGATGTACCAGCCCCAGGCTTGGGCGCTGTCGTAACGGGTGATCTGCTTCACCTCGCGGTAGCTGTCGAAGCCCCACTGGCCCAGTTCGCGGCCGATGCCGCTCTGCTTGTAGCCACCCCAGGGTGCCTCGCTGAACGTCGGTTGCGAGCAATTGATCCACACGATGCCGGCGCGCAGCCTGCGGGCCACCCGTTCGGCACGGGCGAGGTCCTGCGACATCACCGCCGCGGCCAGGCCGTAGACCGAGTCATTGGCCAGGCACAGCGCCTCCTCCTCGCTGTCGAAGGCGCGCAGGCAGACCACCGGACCGAAGATCTCCTCGCACCACAGCGCGCTGTCCACCGGCACCTCGGCGAAGATCGCTGGGGTAAGGAAATAGCCCTTGTCCAGATCAGCCGGCACCTCGCCGCCGTAGGCCAGGCGCGCACCACTCTGCTGCCCGTCGGCGATGGCGCTGAGCACCTTGTCGCGCTGCCCGGCGCTGACCAGCGGGCCGAGCAGCACGCCCTCGTCCAGGCCGTGGCCGATGCGGATCTTGCGGGTCTGCTCGACCAGGCGTTCGAGTAGCACCGGGTACAGGGCACGCTCGACCAGCACCCGCGAGGTGGCGGAACACACCTGGCCCTGGTTCCAGAAGATGCCGAACATGATCCACTCCACCGCCGCCTCCAGATCGCTGTCGGCGAAGACGATAAAGGGCGACTTGCCGCCCAGCTCCAGGCTGAGGTTTTTGATCTCCCGCGAAGCCGCCTGCATGATCCGCCGCCCGGTCGGCACGCTGCCGGTAAAGGCCAGCTTGTCCACCAGCGGGTGCTCGGCCAGCGGCGCGCCGGCGTCCGCGCCGAGGCCTGTGACCAGATTGAACACCCCAGCCGGCAGCCCCACCGCATGCACGATGGCCGCCAGTTCCAGCGCCGTCAGCGGGGTCAGCTCGGAAGGTTTCAGCACGATGCAGCAACCGGCAGCTAGGGCCGGAGCGACCTTCCAGGCAGCCATCAGCAGCGGGAAGTTCCACGGGATGATGGCACCCACCACCCCCACCGGCTCGCGTTCCACCCAGCAGCTAAAATGCGGGTCGGACACCTCGATGTTCTGCTGCGGCACAACATCGGCGGCTTCGGCCAGGCCCGCGTAGTAGTCGAAGCAACCGGCGGCATCGGCAATATCCCACTGCGCCTCGGGTAGTGGCTTGCCGTTGTCGCGCACCTCCAGCTCGGCGAGCTGCGGCAGGCGCTGGCGAATCCCGGCGGCGATGGCGCGCAGCAAGGTTGCCCGCTCGGCACCGGACAGCCGCGGCCAGGGGCCCTCGTCGAAGGCCCGGCGCGCGGCCTGCACCGCCAGCTCGATATCCTCGGCGCTGGCCGCCGGCACCTGGGCCAGCACGCTCTCGTCACTCGGATCAAAACTGGCGAAGCTCTGCTGGCGAACCGGGAGTCGCCATTGTCCATCGATATACAGGTGCTGATAGATATCCATCTGCGCAGGTTCCACTGAATAGGTTGAGAGTTAACCGGCCGGTTGCGCGGAGATGCGCACGTGCTGCAGATGGCTGAACGCGGCGACGCACGCGCCCTGCTCCACCTGCACGCCGGGGCCGAACACCACACAGGGCTCGACGCGGACATCCACGCCCAGCTCGGTGTCGGCGCTGAAATACACGGTGTCGGCGGCGGCCAGGGTTACCCCTGCATGCATGGCCTGCTGGCGGCGGCGACGCTGAAAGATCTGCTCCGCGGCATGCAGCTGCTCGCGGTCGTTAACCCCGAGGATTTCCTCCTCGGCCACTTCCACGGCGACCACCGGCAAGCCGGCAGCATTGGCCAGCTCGACCGCATCGGTGAGGTAGAACTCGCCCTGGGCATTGCTCTTGCCGATGCGCTCCAGCAACCACAGGCAGTGATCGGCGCGAAAGCCCATTACCCCGCCGTTGCACAGGTTGATCGCCAGCTCCTGCGGGCTGGCGTCTTTGGCCTCGCGGATCGCCAGCAGGTGCCCGTCCTCCACCAGCAAGCGACCATAGGGTCCCGGCTGCGCGCTGGTGAAACCGGCCACGGCCACCGCAGCACCGTCGATCAGCGCCTGACGCAGGCGCTCAAGAGTCTGCGCAGTGATCAGCGGCGAGTCGCCGAACAGCACCAGCACGCAGCCCTGCTCATGCCCGAGCAGGTCCGGACGCGCGGCCAGCACGGCATGGGCGGTGCCCAGACGCTGCTGCTGGATAAACTGCCGGGCAGTCGGTGCCGTCTTCCGCACGTACTCGGCCACGACTGGCGTATCCGGGCCGACCACCACGGCCAGCTGCTCGATACCCGCCGCCTCGGTGACGGCCAGCACATGGCCAAGCAGCGGGCGATTGCCCACCTGGTGCATCACCTTGGGCAGGCTGGAACGCATCCGCGTGCCCTGACCGGCGGCGAGAATCACCGCCAGGGTGGGAAACAAAGCGTGTTCGCTCATGTTCGGCTGTCCTCAGGCGCGGTAGAACTGATCGTCGGCGTAGGGGTACCACCACGACTGGATCTGTGGCTGGTGGTCGATGATCACCATCTTCGAGCGGCGGAACGCATCCAGGCCCTGGCGGCCCAGCTCGCGGCCCATGCCGGACATCTTCCAACCGCCGAAGGGCAGCGCGTCGTTGTCGATCAGCGGATTGTTGACCCAGACCATGCCGGCCTCCAGGCGGTCGGCGGCCTCCATGGCCTCGGCCAGATCCGTGGAAAACAGCGAAGCACCGAGGCCGAATGGCGAGTCATTGGCCAGGCGCACGGCCTCGTCGAAGTCGGCGACGCGGCAGATCGCCGCCACCGGGCCGAAGCACTCCTCGTGGAAGATCTTCATGCTGGCGTTGACCCCGGTGAGGATGGTTGGCTCATAGAACCAGCCACAGTCCTGCGCCAGCGGAATACGCCCGCCGCACACCACAGTCGCGCCCTTCTCGACCGCATCCTCGACCAGGCGCATGACCTTGTCGCGGGCGGCCTGGCTGACCAGCGGACCGATCTCGCTGTGCTCCAGGCCATGGCCGATGCGTAGCTGGCGAGTCTTTGCGGCGAAACGGGCGACGAACTCGTCGTGCACCTCATCCACCACGAAGAAGCGCTCGGCCGAGGTGCATATCTGCCCGCTGAGGTGGAAGGCCGCGGTCACCGCGCCGGCGACGGCGACTTCCAGCGGCGCATGCTTGCTGATGATCATCGGGTCGCTGCCGCCGGCCTCGATCACCGCCGGTTTCATCCGTTCGGCGCAGGCCACCGCCACCGCCTTGCCGGCGGCGACGCTGCCGGTGAAAGCCACCGCGTGTGTGCGCTCGGACTGCACCAGCAGCTGCGCGGTCTGCGCGTCGCCCGGCACGCAGGACACCAGCCCGGCCGGCAGGGCGCGGAAGTGCTGCATAAATTTGAGGGTGCACAGGCTGGTGCTTTCCGCCGGTTTGATGATGCAGGCGTTACCGGCGGCGAGCGACGCTGCCACGGTCCAGCACATCAGCAGGATCGGGAAGTTGAACGGCATGATATGCACGCTGACGCCGTAGGGCTCGTAGCGCACATGCTGGAAGGACCCGATCTGCGTGGTGCCGGCGACCTTGCCGGCCTCGTCGCGAGCCATCTCGGCGTAGTAGCGGAAGATCGGCGCGCAGTTGGCCAGCTCACCCATAGCCTCGGGAAACGGCTTGCCCATCTCCAGGGTCATCAGCCGCGCGGCTTCACGGTTGCACTCCACATCGCTCTCGATGGCATTGGCCAGGCGGTGTAGCAGCGCCGCCCGGCTCTTGGCATCGACCTGCCGCCAGAGCTGCTGGGCCGCATTGGCCGCGTCGACGGCGGCCTGCACATCGGCCGCATCGCCGAGGCCAATGCGGCCGACCTGCTGCAGGGTCGCCGGGTCGAAGATGTCGCGTAGGCGCTGAGTGGCCGGTGTCTGGTAGTCGGGGCTGATAAAACGCAGCGGCTTGTCGCAGGTGAAGGTGCTCATGGCTTTTCCTTGGGCAGTCGAGGGTGGCCTGCGCGCAGCGCGGCGATGGTGCTGGCCGGCAGAGCGTCGCGCCAGGGCGCGAGCTGCTGATCGAGAAAATCGCGTAGCGGCTGCAGCGCGGGATGATCGAGGGCCTGACAAAACAGGCCGAGGGTGCGTGGCAAATGGTCGAGGTAACCGAGCTTGCCGTCGCGCTGGGCCAGGCGCACGAAGATGCCGAGCACCTTGGCATGACGCTGGGCGGCCAGCACCGCGTAGTCGGCCATAAAACGTTCGGCGTCCAGTTGCGGCCGTTGCGCCAGGTAGCGCTGCAGCAGACTGGCGCGCAGCGCGGCCGGCACATCGCGGCGGGCGTCTTCCAGCAGCGACATCAGGTCATAGGCCGCCGCGCCCTGCAGGGCATCCTGGAAGTCCAGCAGGCCGCAGGCGGCAACACCTTCGCGGCCTTCCAGCAGCATCAGGTTGTCGACATGGAAGTCGCGCAGCACCACGGCCTCGCGGCGCTCGGCCACCGCCGCGCAAAGCCCGCCGAACAGCAGCAGATAGTCCTCACGCAACGCCATGGCTCGCTCGCCGCCGACCAGCAGCGGCGCGTACCAGTCGATAAACAGGCCGAACTCCGCCGCCAGCCGCTCGCCGTCGTAACCCGGCAACGTTACGCCATGGCTGACCGGTGCCCGGTGCAGCTGCACCAGGCAATCCACTGCCAGTTCGTACAGCGGCTGCTCGGCCTGCCCGGCCGCCAGCAAACGGGTGTAGGTGGCGCGACCGAAGTCCTCGACCAGCGCCAGCCCCGCCGCCGCATCGGCCGCCAGCACCCGCGGTGCCGACAGGCCCAGCCAGCGCAGCAGCTCGGCCACGTGCAGGTAAGGGCCGAGCGGCTCGCTGGCCGGTGGTGAATCCATCAGCAGCAGGCCGGCACCATCCAGGCGGAAGTAGCGGCGCGCCGAGGCGTCCGCCGGCAACGCCAGCACTGGCGTGGCGGCGTGGCCGTGCTGGGCGAGAAAGACGGTGCGCTGGGCGGCGCGCGCGTCGCCGGTTGCGGCTTGAGTAGACAGGGCTTGGTTCATGTCATCACCGGATCATGTAGACCTTTTTCACCGTCTCATGGACGGTGCACACGCCTTTCCAGTCCTTGGGGAAGAAGGCGGCGGTGTCCGGGGTGACCTCGATCACCTCGCCCGACTCGTGCACGTAGGTGCAGCGGCCTTCGAGGAAGTGGCAGAACTCGTCGCTGGTCACGTGGCAGAACCACTTGCCCGGCGTGCAGTGCCAGATGCCGCATTCCGACTGGCCTTCCGGGCCCTTGTGCAACACCACACCACTGATGTGCGACTGGCCTTCAAGCATGGTCGGGATCACGCCCCAGTCCTTCAGTTCGGTAACGCTCAGGGGGCGGTGGATAACGGGGGTTTTCATGGTCGAACTCTCACTTAGCAGTAGGGCCGCACCTGCACAGGTGCGGCGCAGCAGACCGGCCTAGGCCAGCATATAAAGGTTGCGCAAGGTCTCGATGACCTCGCATTCGCCGGTCCAACCGGCGGGGAATAACACCAGGGTCTCGGCACCGACCTCGATCACCTCGCCGTTGTCGCGGCGATAGATGGCCTGGCCAGCGACGAAGTGGCACAGCTCGTCACGCGGGATCGACAAGCGCCAGGTGCCGGGGGTGCACACCCACAGGCCGCACTCGGGGCTGTTGTTCGGCCCCTTGAACAGCAGGCGGCCGCTGGAGCGCGATTGCCCTTTGAGCGCATCGGCTTGCACGCCCCAGTCCACCAGGTCGTTGTAGTCGCAGGCACCCGTGATATGCGGCGCGCTGGAGTCGAGTCGGACCTCAGCCATTGTTGAGTACTCCATCGAGGATCTTGGCCGCGTCTTCCGGGCCCTTGTGTGAGGTCATGTAGGCGCTGGTGCGCTTGAGGCGCGCGGCCATGTCGGCGTCGCTGACACACAGCGCCAGCTTCTCGGCCAGCTCCGCGTGCTGCCAGTTGCTGCGGTGCATGCGGAAGCCATGGCCGCTCTCCTCGGCACGCATGGCGTTGTCGTGGCCGTCCCAGACGTAGGGCATGACGATGGCTGGTTTGCCGAAGTACAGGCACTCGGTGAAGCTGTTGTTGCCGCCGTGGTGGATAACCGCGTCGACCTGGGCGATCACCGAGGGCTGCGGATACCAGTTGGAGACGATGACGTTGTCCGGCAGCTCGGGGTACTCCTCCAGGTGCTCGCCGACGTTGAACAGCGCGCGGTACGGCAGCTGGCCGATGCTGTCGATCAGGCGCTTAAGCAGCCCCACGTCACCACTGCCCAGGCTGCCGAAGCTGACATAGAGCAGCGGCTTGTCGTTATTGGCGCGGAACTCGGGGATCTGGTAGGCCTTGTCCTGGCGCACGCAACCCTGCAGGTAGTGGAAACGCCGGGCCGGCAGCGGATAGCGGCGCTCGAACTTGACCGGGTCCGGGTACAGCAGCAGGTTCATCCAGGGCGACTCCTCGAAGAAGGTGCCCAGCGGATACGGCCGCTCGCCACACTCGGCGAGGAACTGGTTGAAGTCGGCGTGGATCGGCGCAATCACTTCCTCGAACTTGGCGCGGAAACGCGCATGCCCGGCCTTGTCGTCGATGCTCATGCCCGACAGGTACGGCGGGATATCCGGATCTTCCACCTCGTTCTCCGAGCAGGAGATGATCCGCACCCAGGGCTTGCCGTACTGCTTGATGGCCGGAAAGAGGATGACGTTGTCGACGCAGATCAGGTCCGGCTTGATCCTGTCGAGGATCGCCGGCAGCTCTTTCTGCGCCCACTTGCTGGTCTCGACTATGGCTGCCCAGCACTCGCTGACGTAGTTGTCGAGCTGGTCGATCGGCTCCTTGCCGAAGTTGGGAATGTGGCCGTTGATGAAGTCGCTCCAGTAGCGCGCCATCTCCTCGGCCGGCATCGGCTCGGACATGTTCACTGGGTGCTCTTCGAAGCCATAGGCGGCATACACCCCGGTCATCCCCGGGTCGGTGAGAAACACCGCCTTGTGCCCCAGCGCCTCGCAGGCCTGGGCGATGCCAACGGAATTGAGCGCCGGGCCGTAGGCGGCCTCAGGGAAGAAGGCGATGACTTTGCGTTCACTCATGGTCTGGACTCCCGATGTTGTTGTTCTGATTCAGCAAGCCAGCACGCGCGCGTGCTGGGCATTCCAGCCCAGACGGATCGGCATGCCGCTGGTGAAGCTGGTGAATTCGTGCTGCGAGGACGGCACCCGCACGATCAGCGGCTTGCTGGAGACCGACGTGTGCACGTGCAGGTTGGTATCCAGGCCGTGGTAGGCGACCTCGACCACCCGGCCGTCGACCTCGTTGTCGCAGCGTGGCGACTCGCCGCCGAGCACCTGAAGGCGCTCCGGGCGCAGGGCCAGGGCGACGTTGCCGCTAATGATTTGTGCGGTCGGCTCGATCTTCAGCAAGCGCCCGCCGGCATCGACCTGGTCGCCGCCGATGCGCTGGCCTTCGATCAGGTTGCTGACGCCGATAAAGTCGGCGACGAAGCGGTTGCTCGGGTTCTCATAGATGTCGTTGGGGCTGCCGCACTGGCTGACTTCGCCGTCCTTGAGCACGGCCATGCGGTCGGCCATGACCAGCGCCTCTTCCTGGTCGTGGGTGACCACGATGAAGGTGATGCCGCTCTCGTGCTGCAGGCGCTTGAGCTCCAGCTGCATCTTGCCGCGCAGCTTCTTGTCCAGCGCGCCCAGCGGCTCGTCCAGCAGCAGCACCCGCGGGCGCTTGATCAGCGCCCGGGCCAGGGCCACGCGCTGGCGCTGGCCGCCGGACAGCTGATCCGGCCGGCGACGGGCGAAGTCGCGTAGCTGAGCGGTCTCCAGCATGGCGTCGACGCGCTGGGCGATCTCGTCCTTGGGCCGGCGCTCCATCTCCAGGCCGTAGGCGATGTTGTCCCGTACGTTCATATTGGGAAACAGCGCATAGGACTGGAACATCAGGTTGAGCGGGCGCTGGTTGGCCGGCATCGGCGAGATGTCGCGGCCATCCAGGTAGATGCTGCCGGAAGTGGGCGTCTCGAACCCGGCGAGCATGCGCAGCAAGGTGCTCTTGCCGCAGCCTGAGGGACCGAGCAAGGCAAAGAATTCGTTCTCGCGGATACTCAGTGACACGTCTTTGACGGCCATGCCCTGACCGTAGGACTTGCTGATCTTGTCCAGGACCAGCACCGGGGCGTTGTTAGTCTTCATGTTTGCTGTGCACCTTGTTGAGCCGCTGGGAAGCGAACAGCGCGGTGAAGCTGACCAGCATCACCAGGGTCGCCAACGCGTTGATTTCGGGGGTGACGCCGAAGCGGATCATCGAGTAGACCTGCATCGGCAAGGTGGTCGAAGCGCTGCCCGAACCTGAGTTGAAGAAGGCGATGATGAATTCGTCCACCGACAGGGTGAACGCCAGCAACCCTCCGGCCAGCACGCCGGGGAAGATGCTCGGCAACAGCACCCGGCGCAGGGTGGTCGGCCAGCTGGCACCGAGGTCGATGGAGGCCTCGAGGATCGAGTAGTCGAAGTGTTTGAGGCGGGTACGCACCACCGCGCAGACGAAGGCGATGTTGAACACCACGTGGCTCAAGATGATCGAGTGCAGGCCCAGGCTCATCTTCAGCAGGTTGAAGAAGCTCAACAGGGCGATGGCCAGGACGATGTCCGGAATGATCATCGGTGCCATCAGCAGGGTGTCGGCCAGATTGCCTGTCTTCGCCGCATTGCCGCTGGCGTGGCTGCGCATCTCCACCCCGAGCGCCAGCAGGGTGCCGAGCACGCAGGCCAGGCTGGTGGAGATCAAAGCGACGATCAGGGTATTGAGCGCCGCATGCTGGATCGCCTGGTTGGCGAAGAGCGCACCGTACCATTTGAGCGACGCGCCGCCCCAGGCAGTGGGCAGGCCGCTGGCGTTGAACGACAGCAGGATCAACACCAGGATCGGTACATAAAGGAAGGCATACACCAGCCACAGGTGGCTGCCCAGCAGCAGACCAGATGCATTACGCATGGCGAGCCCCCTGGGCGCGGCGTGCCAGCATGGCCTGGATAAACAGCAACAGCAGCATGATGGCGATCAGGAAGAAGCTCAGCGCCGAGCCGAACGGCCAGTCGCGGGCGGTGAGGAACTGCGAATAGATCAGATTGCCGACCATCAGCACCTGCTTGCCACCGAGTAGGTCGGCGGTGATGAAGTTGCCGATGCTGAGGACGAAGACGAACACTGCGCCGGCGGCGACGCCGGGCACGCTGAGCGGCAGGATGATGCGGCGGAAGGTGGTCCAGCCGGATGCGCCGAGGTCGCTGGAGGCTTCCCACAGCTCGCCGTTGATCCGCGACAGCGAGGCGAAGATCGCCAGGATAACGAAGGGGATGTAGTTGTAGACCAGCCCCAGGATCACCGCCGACTCGGTGTAGAGAATGTTCAGCAGATCGCCGTACAGGCCCATGGGTTCGAGCACACCGGCGATCAAGCCCTTGCGGTTGAGCAGGACGATCCAGGCATAGGTGCGGATCAGGTAGTTGCTCCAGAACGGCAGCATCACCAGGAACAGGTACACTGCCTGGCGCTGGCGCGGCGCGCGGGCAATGGCGTAGGCCGCCGGGTAACCTATCAGCACCGCATACAGGGTGGCTAAGCCGGCGATCTTCGCCGAGCGCAGGAGAATCTCCAGGTACAGCGGGTCGAGCGCACGCTGATAGTTGTCCCAGGTGAAGACGTAGTCGATGCCTCCGTAGGCACCGCGTTCGAGAAAGCTGTAGACCAGTATCAGCAGGCACGGCAGTAGTAGAAACAGGGCCAGCCAGCCCAGTGCGGGCAGCAACAACCAGGCCGACAGCCGCCTGTCAGCGTGCAAAACACTCATGCGTAGTTCCCCCAACCCCAGCGTGCGGGGCGGTATCGAGCGTGGATCGGGAAAGGGAGCGGCGGGCACCGCTCCATTGGTAGAGCCGTAGAACCGGTTGCGGATCTCGCGAGCTAGAGCCAGACAAGGAAAAAGTGGCCGAGGGAGCGGAGTTTGCGAACTGTAAATGAGCAGTACTCATTTCACTCGCCCTCCGGGTCGCGCTAAAGCGCGTTAGCCGCAAGCGGCTTTCCGAGGCCAGTTTTAACGCGGTATGGCCGACGCGCAGCAGATCCGTGCTTACTGGGCGGCCATGATCTCGGTCACGGCGCGGGTATAGGCCTTCTGCGTGGTGCCGCCGACATCACGTAGCAGCTCCTGCTTGACCAGCTCCGCCGGTGGCGTGTTGAGGTTCGGATACTGGCTCAGCAGCTCCTTGCCCAGCCCGTCCATGGCCGCCTGGTTGGGCACCTTGTAGAGGATGTTCTCGGCAACCCAGGCGTGGTTTTCCTTGGCCAGCATAAAGTTGACGAACTGGTAGGCCGCATCGAGGTTCTGCGAGTTCTTCAGCACCACCATGGTGTCGACCCACAGGTCGGAGCCTTCCTTGGGCACCATAAACTTGATGTCCGCGTTGGCCTGGGTGCCGTAGTTGCACCAGCCGTCCCAGGCGTGGGCCATCAGCGTCTCGCCGGAGGCAAGCTTGGAGTAGAAGGTGGTGTCGTCGAAAGAGAGGATGCGCTTCTTGGTCTCGATCAGCTGATCACGCACCAACTTGATGTGCTCCGGCTGGGCCTCGTTGACCGTCCAACCGTTGGCCAGGAAGCCGGCACCAAGCAGCCAGCGGTCGGTGGCCAGCAGGGTGACCTTGCCCTTGAGCGCATCGCTTGGCTTGAGCAGGTCATTCCAGCTCTGCGGCACCTGGCTGAGTTTGTCCGCACGGTAGCAGATGCCAGTGGTACCCCAGGTGTAGGGCACGGAGTAGTGGTTGCCGGCGTCGTACGCCAGGACCTGAGCCTCGGGATAGAGGTTCTGCAGGTTGGGCACCTTGGCCGCATCGATATCAGCCAGTAGCCCCTGCTGGTGCAGGACTTCGGCGAAGGGTGAGGAGACGAACAGCACGTCATAGCCTGCGCCACCGGACGCCATGACCTTGCCCATGATTTCTTCGTTGGTGGCATGCAGCGACTTGTCAGCCTCGATGCCGGTGGCTTGCTGGAACTTCTCCAGGGCATCCGGGGCCATGTAGCCGTCCCAGATGGAGATCACCATGTCCTTGGCACTGGCCAATGGCGCGGCCATGGCAGCGGACAGGGAAAGACTTGCGCACAACAGGGTTGTAGTTTTTTTCATGAGGCACACCTAGCGAACGATTGATTGTTGTTGTTTCGAAGGCAGATGAAGCGGTACTGCATGTCTTTTTTTTCGAATAAATACCACATGAAACACCAAGTCAACAATTTTCTGTTTCTTGTTGGGGGTTCGCCGCTGTGGCATAAGGGGATTCACGCGCTACAACAGCCCAACTAGAGAGCAACCGGATTGAGCACTACCCGCGAAAAGAAGCCCCGCACCAACCACCTGGAACTGGCCCGACGGATCATCGAGCACGCCCAGGAAAACGACATGGAAGCCGGTGACGCCCTCTCCGAACAGCAACTGGCGCGCACCTTCCAGGTATCGCGCACATTGATCCGCGCCGGTCTCAACGTATTACTCGAACAGCAACTGGCCGATCACCAGGCCGGTCGTGGCTATTACCTGCGTGCCGCCCCGGCCAACCAGGCACTCAGCCCGGCACTGCCGCAGGCTGCCGAAGAGGAAATGGCCGCCGCGGTGCTGCGCGACCGCATGGCCGGCCGCCTGGGTAGCAGCATCAACGCCAGCGAGATCATGCGTCGCTACGACATTGGCCGACCGGCCGCACAGAAGGTGCTGAGCCAACTGAGCGAAGACCAGGTGCTCGAGCGCGGCCCCGGCCAGTCCTGGCTGTTCCGCCCGCTACTGAACAACCTCAGCGCCCTCGAAGACAGCCTGCGCTACCGCATGCTGCTGGAGCCAGAAGCCCTGCTTTCGCCAGGCTTCGAAGCCGACCGCCAGCGCCTGTCACTACTGCGTAGCGGCACCCAGAGCCTGCTCAACCAGCCCATCGAAGCCTTCAATGTCGAGCAGTTCCGCGAGCTGGACATCGGCTTCCATGAACTGATCGCACAAAGCTGTGGCAACCGTTTTATCTGCGACGCCCTGCTCCATCACCAGCGCCTCAGACGCCTGCCCAACCTGCTGCCGATGGTCAGCGTGCACCGCCTGCAGGAAGCAATGCGCGAGCACCTGCGAATCATCGAAGCGATCGAGCGCGGCCAGATGGAAATTGCCGCCGACCTGATGCGCCTGCACCTGCGCCTCTCTGCTGCGCAGCGCCCGCAGACCGCCAACCGCGGTATTCCCCGGGCCTGAATCCAGCCCTAGTACTAATTTGTTCAAAAAAACAGTGTATTTTTTTACCAAAAAATACATGATCTAAAAACACCAGCCAGGCCGGGGCCACCCCCTGGTCACGGAAACGACCCGCCATGCCCAAAGAAAAACTGATCGCCCTGTTTCCCGAAGCCAGCTTCGGTGCCGCGCTGAACTGCATCGGCATCGCCCAGGCGCTACGCGAGCAGGGTGCACGCCCGGTATTTATCTGCCACGAGCACTTTCAGGGCCTGTTCGCCGAATACGGTTTCGCCGAGTACCCGATCCTGGTCGGCAGTGCGCTCTCCGCCGAGGAACACCAGCATTACTGGGAGCGCTTTATCGAGCGCAGCATCCCCTACTTCGACCAGACGCCGCTGGAGCAGATCGACAGCTACGTGGTGCCGGCCTGGGAAGCCATCATCGATACCGCCATCGAGGCGGAAAAACCGCTGCAGCAGCTGCTGGCCCGACTCAAGCCGAATGCCATCGTGCTGGACAACGTGGTGATGTTCCCCGCTATCGCCAAGGCAGGCTGCCCCTGGGTGCGGGTCATTTCCTGCGCCGAGACCGAGCTGCCCGACGCCGCCGTGCCGCCCTATCTGTCCGGTGCCAGCGCCAGCGCTCCGACGGCCTGCGAACACTACTGGCAGCGCTATGCGCAGGCCGTCGCCCCGGCCCACGAGCGCTTTTCCCGCTTCCTGGAAAGTTGCGGGCACAAGCCCTGCGCCCCCGGCCTGTTCCTCGAAGAGTCGCCCTGGCTCAACCTGCTGCTGTCGCCCACGCCGGTGCGCTACGCGCGCCAGCACCCCCTCGACCCGGCGCGCTTCGTCTACCTGGATGGCTGCGTGCGCCGCGAGGCCCCCTACGTGGCACCGCAATTTCCGCGCAACAATGCCGCGCCACTGGTCTACCTCAGCTTCGGCAGCCTCGGTGCCGCCGACGTCGGCATGATGAAGCGTCTAATCGAGGTCGCCGCGACCTTGCCCTACCGCTTCCTGATCAACGTCGGTGCCTACCGCGAGCAGTACGACAGCGTGCCGGACAACGTCTACCTGGACAGCTGGTTCCCGCAGCCGGCGGTGCTGCGCGAATGCCAGCTGTTTATCCATCACGGTGGCAACAACAGCTTCTGCGAGGCCCTGTATTTCGGCCTACCGTCGCTGATCATCCCCTACTGCTGGGACGGCCACGACAATGCCCGACGTGCCGAGGAAGTCGGTGTCGGCCGCTACCTGCCGCGCTTTGAAGACCCGCTCGCGGCGCTACCCGCGGCCATCGCCCAACTGCTCGGCGACAGCGCCATGCAGCAGCACCTGCAGCAGGCCAGTGAGCAGATGCAGGCCTCGCGCGGCACCGAGATGGCCGCCCGGGCGATTCTCCAGCTACCCAGCCCCTAACCAACCAGCCACTAGCGAGCCACCCCATGAGCGATCGCGCCCTGCACAGCCTTGAGCAAGCCACTCCCCTGCCTTACTGGCTGGACGCCGCGGGCCCCGCCCCCGGTTTCAACCGCCTGGTGGGTGAACGGCACTGCGAGCTGGCGGTAGTCGGCGGCGGTTTCTGCGGGCTATGGACGGCCTTGCTGGCGCGCCAGCGTCATCCTCAGGCGCGCATCGTGCTGGTCGAGGCGCAGGCCTGTGGTGGCGCGGCCAGCGGGCGCAACGGCGGTTTCTGCGCACCAAGCATTTCCCATGGTGTATCCAACGCCCTGAAACGCTGGCCCGCCGAGGCCGAAACGCTGATACGCCTGGGCCAACAGAACCTCGACGAGCTGGAGCAGGACGTGCACCGCCTGGGCCTGGCCGTGGAGTTCCAGCGCCAGGGCAAGCTGAGCGTGGCCAGCAGCCCCTGGCAGGTGGCCGGACTGCGCAGCCTGGAGGAGAAATACCGGCGCTTCGGCATCGCCTGCGAATACCTGGAAGGCAGCGCGCTGAAGGAACGCCTCGACTCGCCGCTGTACAGCGCCGGCCTGTTCGAAGCCAACTACGCCCTGCTCAATCCGGTCAAGATGGTCCGGGAACTGCGCCGCGCCTGCCTGCAGCAGGGTATCGAGATCTACGAGCACAGCCCGGTGCGGGCCCTGCTGCAGCACCCCGGACACCTGCTGCTGCAAACCGACTACGGCAGCATCCAGGCCGAGCGGGTGGCGCTGGCCACCAACGTGTTTACCGATCTATTGCCGCGGCACAAATCCGCGGTCATCCCGATCTACGACTACGCGCTGACCACCGAGCCGCTGAGCGACGAGCAGCTGCGCAGCATCGCCTGGCGCGGCCACTACGGCATCGCCGACTCCGGCAACCAGTTTCATTACCTGCGCAAGACCGCCGACCAACGCATCCTATGGGGCGGCTACGATGCCGTGTACCCCTTCGCCAGTCGTCTGGACGAAGGCCTGACCCAGCGCCCACAGACCTTCGTGCGCCTCGCCGAGCAGTTCCAGCAGACCTTTCCGCAGCTCGCCGACGTGCATTTCAGCCACGCCTGGGGCGGCATTATTGACTCCTCCGCGCGCACCACGATGTTCACCGGTAGCCATGCCGGCGGGCGCATCGCCTATGCCCTGGGTTTCACCGGCCAGGGTGTGTCCGCCAGCCGCTTCGCCGCCGCCACAGTGCTCGACCTGCTCGACGGCCTGCACACTGAACGCACTGCGCTGCGCATGCTCAACCGCAGGCCGGTGCCCTTCCCGCCCGAGCCGCTGCGCTACGCCAGCATCAGCCTGGCGCAACGCGGCCTGGCCGAGGAAGACCGCAGCGGTCGGCGCAACCTGCTGCTGAAGACCCTGGACGCCTTCGGCGTCGGCTTCGACTCCTGATCAACAACAAGGAAAACCCTTATGCCGAGCACAACGCCCAAGCACGTTATCGACTTTGCCAGCAGCGCGGCCCAGGCCCTGCAGAGCGAAATCAACGATCCCGCCCTAGTCGATGCGCCCTATCAGAGCAGCACCTGGCGACACTTCAGCCATGCCGGCAAGGGCCTCAGCGCCGGCATCTGGGAAGCAGGCCCGCACAAGGAGCGCTGCAGCTGCGACTACGACGAGCTGTGCCATATCCTCGAAGGTGAAGTACGCCTGACCGACAGCGCGGGCAACAGCCAGACCTTCGGCCCGGGCAGCTCCTTCGTGGTTGCCGCCGGGTTTGAAGGTACCTGGGAAAACCTCAGCCCGGTGCGCAAGGTCTACCTGATCAGCGGAGTGCCCGCCCAGTAGGGCGCGGCGCACGGAAGATTCAGACAGGGCCTAACGCCAGTGGCGCTGCTCGTGGGTAATGACCTTGTGCTTGCGGCCAAAACCCAGGGTCCAGCTGACACCGAGCCCAAACAGCTCCAGCAGCCAGGCCAGCAGCAGCGCACAGGCGATGCCCCAGGCTATCGCTTCGGGGGCCAGCAGCACCTGGTAGCGGTAGGCGGTGAAGGTTTCCTCGACCAGTTCCGGGTCCGCCGCGCTGGCCAGGTGCCAGACCTGGCCATACCAGGGACCCTGCATGGCCAGGGCTTCGCGCTCGAGAAAGGTCGAACGCTCGACCAGGGTGGCGACGCTTTGCGCATCGCTGCGCATCACCGGATCGCTACTGGCCTGGTAATGCCCCACCAGCGCCGCCAGATCGCCCTTGAAAAAGCGCCTCGCGGTCTCCTGAAAGCCTTTCAGGCCCTGCTGCGACTCCAGGCGATGGGCCTCGACCCGCTTGCCGTAGTCATCGATAAAACCCGGCACCTGCACCCCGACCAGCAAGCCCAGGGCAAACAGGGCCAACCGCAGATAGCTTCTAAACATCCCGTTCTCCACTTGCCATACCTTGGGCTATGCACTCGCCACCGCGCCACAAACGCCACTCGCCAGGCTGGTAGAGCGTCCAGCGCTCGTTATCGGTCAGCGCTTCGGTGGCCAGCACCGTCACCACGTCATTGGGCGTGGTTTCCGCCTGGAAATCCACCTGCATATCGGCATCTTTCAGGTGCGCCGGGCCAAACGGCGCGCGCCGGGTGATATGCGCCAGCTTGCTGGAGCAGAAGCTGAACAGCCAGTCGCCATCGCTGAGCAGGCAATTGAATACGCCCTGCTGCCGGTAGGCTGCGCAGGCGGCGACCAGGGTCGGCAGCAGCGCCTCGATCGCCGCCGGTTCGGCAAAGGCCTGGCGCAGGCGATTGAGCAGGTCGCAGAAGGCCGCCTCGCTGTCGGTGTCGCCGACCGGCCGATAGAAACCCGGGACCGGCGCAAAGTCGGCGAGCTGACCGTTATGGGCGAAACACCAGTTGCGCCCCCACAGCTCGCGGACGAAGGGATGGGTATTGGCCAGACAGACGCGGCCGACATTGGCCTGGCGAATATGGCCGATCACTACCTCGCTCTTGATCGGGTAACGCTGCACCAGCTGCGCCACTTCCGACTCGCTGCTGGCCCGCGGGTCCTGGAACAGGCGCAGGCCGCGCCCCTCATAAAAGCCGATGCCCCAGCCATCGCGATGGGGCCCGGTGCGGCCACCGCGCTGCATCAGGCCGGTAAAGCTGAAGACGATATCGGTGGGCACATTGGCGCTCATGCCAAGCAGTTCACACATGACGCAGCGCCTGGCACAACTGCTGCGCTTCACTGGCCAGACGCGCCTCGATACGTTTGCGCGCCAACGGCAAAAAACGCGTCAGGGCCCGCCACAGCAACGGCATGACATCGCCACTACGCCGTGGAATCAGGTGCAGATGCAGGTGTGCTACATGCTGATTGGAGGTAGGACCGTCATTGACCAGGAAATTGATGCCCTGCTCGCCATAACCGGCCGCGCGCAAGGCGGCGGCAATACGCTGCGCCAACGGCAGCAACTGCTCACAGGCCGCAGTGGAGAGGTCTTTGAGCAAGGGCGCGTGTTCATGACTGACGATCAGGATATGGGCCGGGCGCAGGGGAAAGATATCCAGCAGGACGAGGAAATGCGCGTCCTCATAGATACGCTGTGCAGGTAGCTGGTTGCCGGCAATTGCACAAAATACACAGTCCATAAGCCCTCCTTGTAGGCGAAGGGCCATGCTGAACGGCCGCGCAGCCGGGTGCAAGGTTTACAACATGATGCGCACCTCAGTCAGAGACGCGGCTCCAACCGGCCGCCGTGGTCGCGCCGGTTGTCGTAGGGTTCGGCAGGATAATCGTCCTGCTCCAGCATCTCGCGCAAGGTCGGTTCATTCTCACTGCCTGCGGCCTCGCCCGCCCGGTCTTTCCACCAGCGCACCACAGGCCAGCGGATCGCCACGAACAGCAGATAAAGTGCCAGGGCAAGCAGGCTGTACATGGCCAGGTCGGCCACCGCCCGCCAGACGTTGTTGCCGACATCCAGCAGCAGGTCCATGGCGCTGATCGCCACAGCCGGGGCGAACTGTTCCTTGGCCGGATCGACAATGGTCGGGCTGAACAGCAACACGGTCATCAGCACCTGCAACGGTTCGCGCAGGTAGCGCCACATCCAGCCGGTCAGGCGAAACCACACCAACAGGCAGCCGAATGCCGCGATCAGGTAGGCACCCCAGGCAAGTAAATAGTCGTTTTCGCTCATAGCGCGGTGGTTCTCTAGACATGACGGGCCAAACAGGCCTGGAAAAGCGCTCGGGCTGCATTTTTCATGCGGCCGGCTGACAAACTGGCGCTTATGATAACGGCTTTTGCCTGCTGCGGCGTCCCCGCCGTCAGCCGTCCGCCTCTGGAGTTGCCCTATGTCGCATGCCCCCATCGCTCGCGCCGAGAACACCGACGACCCCTATCGCTGGCTGGAAAATCGCGACAGCGACGAGGTGCTCGGCTACCTCAAGGCGGAAAACGCCTACCTGGAAAACCAGCTGCGCGAGCAACGTCAATTGCGCGAAACGCTGTTTGAGGAAATCAAAGGCCGGATCCGCGAGACCGACCTGAGCCTGCCCTCGCCCTGGGGACCCTACCTGTACTACCAGCGCACCACCGCCGGCGACGAGTACCCGCGGCATTACCGCTGCCTGCGCCCGACCGATGGCTCGCTCCAGGTCGATGAGGCCAGCGAACACCTGCTGCTGGACCCCAATGCCCTGGCCGACGGCGGCTTTATTGCCCTCGGCGCGTTCAGCATCAGCCCCGACCACCAGCGCCTGGCCTACAGCCTGGACACCAGCGGCGAAGAAACCTACCAGCTGTTCGTCAAGGAGCTGAACGACGACAGCCTCAGCGAGCTGCCCTTCACCGACTGCGACGGCAGCATGACCTGGGCCAACGACAGCCAGACCCTGTTCTTCGGCGAACTGGACGAGACCCATCGCCCGCACAAGCTCTACCGCCATCGCCTCGGCAGCGCGAGCGCCGAGCTGGTGTTCCATGAGGCCGACGGGCGCTTCTTTCTCAGTTGCTACCGCAGCAGTTCCGAACGCCAGCTGGTGCTGCTGCTCGGCAGCAAGACCACCAGCGAAGCCTGGGTGCTGGATGCCGCCACACCACAAGCCGATTTCAGCTGCGTGGCCCCGCGCGAGGAAGGCCACGAGTACGACCTCGACCATGGCAAGCTGGGCGACGACTGGGCCTGGCTGATCCGCAGCAACCAGAGCGGGATCAACTTCGCCCTGTACCAGGCCTGCGAGCAGTCGCCCCAGCGCGAACACTGGCAGCAACTGCGCGGCCATGATCCCCAGGTCATGCTCGAAGGCATCAGCCTGAACCAGGATGCACTGGTGCTCAGCCTGCGCGAGGGCGGTCTGCCGATCCTCGAAGTGCAGCCCCAGGGCCAGCCGGCCTATCGTGTGCAGTTGCCGGATGCGGCTTACAGCCTCTATGTACAGGACACCCTGGAGTTCGCCAGCCCGGTGATCCGCCTGCGTTACGAGGCGCTCAACCGCCCCGCGCAGATCCGCCACCTGCAACTGGGCACCGGCGAACAGCAGGTGCTCAAGGAAACCCCGGTGCTGGGCCCATTCGACGCCGACGATTATGTCAGCCAACGCCTGTGGGCCACCGCCAAGGACGGCAGCCAGGTGCCGATCAGCCTGGTGGCCAAGCGCGAGGTGCTCAGCGGCGCAACACCCGCCCCGCTCTATCTGTACGGCTACGGGGCCTACGGCGAAAGCCTCGATCCCTGGTTTTCCCATGCCCGCCTGTCCCTGCTGGAGCGCGGTTTCGTCTTCGCCATCGCCCATGTGCGCGGCGGCGGCGAACTGGGCGAAGCCTGGTACCGCGCCGGCAAACTGGAACACAAGCACAACAGCTTCGACGACTTTATTGCCTGCGCCGAACAACTGATCGACAGCGGCTACACCAGCAGCGATCGGCTGTGCATCAGCGGTGGCAGTGCCGGCGGCCTGCTGATCGGCGCTGTGCTCAACCAGCGCCCGGAGCTGTTCGCCGCCGCCGTCGCCGAAGTGCCCTTCGTCGATGTGCTCAACACCATGCAGAACCCCGACCTGCCGCTGACCGTGACCGAATACGACGAATGGGGCGATCCCCACGAGCCCGAGGTGTTCGAGCGGATCAAAAGCTATGCGCCCTACGAGAACGTCAGCGCCCAGGCCTACCCGGCGATCCTCGCCGTGGCCGGCTATAACGACAGCCGGGTGCAGTATTGGGAGGCGGCCAAATGGGTGGCCCGGCTGCGTGCGCGCAAGAGCGACAGCAACCTGCTGCTGCTGAAAACCGAGCTGGATGCCGGCCATGGTGGCATGAGCGGCCGCTACCAGGCGTTCAAGGACGTGGCCATGGAGTACGCCTTCGTTCTCAAGGTGCTGAAACTGGACTGAAACACCCAAAGGATTTGCTCATGCACACGCTTCTCTACCGCTGGCTATTGCTAGTCGGGGTCGGCCATGTCGCGCTCGGTCTGCTGCTGGCTTTCATCGCCCATGCCGAATTGCTGCAGCCCTACTTCGACTACCTGCTTACCAGCGTGTCGACGGCACTGCCGGCAGCGCAATTCCAAACCCTGCTGAAAAGCATGGTGCAGTTGTTCGGCCCCACCGTGGCCAGTTGGGGCGCGCTCTTCACCCTGCTGATCGTGCTTTATCGCCAGCACGGGCATAGCTGGATCAAATACGGCCTGTACGCCGCGCTGCTGATCTGGTGCGTGCTCGATAGCCTGATTTCCGCCGGCCATGGCATGGCAATCCACGTTTACCTGAATGCCAGCTCCGCTCTGGCGATTGCCGTGCCGCTGTTCTTCCTGCGCCCCCAACGCGCTGCACCCTCGCCCAGCGCGCCGCTGCGTTATATGCCCACGTCACGTCAGACCATACTGGTTACCGGAGGCTCCGGTTTTATCGGCCGCCCCCTGGTCAAAGCCCTGAGCCAGGCCGGCCACCGCGTGCTGCTGCTGACCCGCTCCATTGAAAGCGCCGCACGCGGGTTGGATGGGCGCGTTACCCTGCTCACCAGCCTCGACCAGGTCGGCGACGACGAGATCATCGACTGCATCGTCAATCTTGCCGGCGAACCCCTGGCCGCAGGTCGCTGGAACACCGCCCGCAAAGCGGCATTCAGCGCCAGCCGGGAGCGCATGACCGAACAACTGCTGCAGTTGGCGCAACGCCTGCAGCATAAGCCCAAGACCCTGCTGAACGGCTCGGCGGTCGGCTACTACGGCCACCATCAGGATGCCTATCTGGATGAACGATCCTCCGCCCATGAGGGCTTCTCCCACCAGCTGTGCAAGCGCTGGGAGGATCGGGCACTGGAGCTGGAAAACCTGGGCGTGCGCGTATGCCTGCTGCGCATCGGTATCGTGTTCGGTCGGAACGGTGGTCCGTTGCAAACGCTGCGCCTGCCGTTCGACTTCGGCATCGCAACGCAACTTGGCGACGGGCGGCAATGGATACCCTGGATACACCTGGACGACGTGCTCGACAGTTGCGCCTTCCTGATGGGCCGCCCCGATATCCGCGGCGCGGTGAATCTTTGCGCACCCGAGCCCGTCACCCAAGCCGAACTCGCCCTGCAGTTGCGACGGCGTATTCGCCAAGCGCTGTTCAGAGTGCGCGTACCGGCCGCAGTGCTGCGCCTGCTGGTGGGTGAAATGGCCGACGAAGTGCTGCTCAACGGCCAGCGGACGGTCCCGGCAAAACTGCTCGAGAACGGCTATGTCTTTCAGCATGCAGATCTGTCCGGCACGCTCGACGATCTGTTCGCACACCCGCATTGATGACCAAGGGTTGGCAGTTTTCGCACGCTGCAGTTGGCAAGCTCTTGCCGCCCCGTTAACGTCGCTAGCTGCGCGTCACCTTCCTCTGAGCCAACGATTGAAAACCATGTCCGACGGTAGCTCCTCCCTAATCAATGAAATTCACGACATGCTGCTCGATTGCGGCCTGTTCATAAGTTTGCAGGCAAGCGATTTACTGTGCGCTGCGGGCTATTTCAGCATCAGCCGCTATGAGCAGAACGAAGTGATTTGCAACGAGGGTGATGCTGGTACCTTTATGTGCATCATTCATTTCGGCGCGGTATCGGTGCTGAAAACCAACTCCAGCGGTGACGCCGTGGAAATCGCCAAACTGCGCAAAGGCCGGGCATTCGGGGAAATGGCCGTACTCGACGGCGAGCAACGCTCAGCCAGTTGCGTGGCCATCAGCGAATGCACCTTGCTGATTCTGGCCAAGGACTCGCTGGAAAAAATGCTTAAGGACTCACCCAAGGCAGCCGCTCAAGTGATCCGCGCCATCGCCGTGGCCATGTCCAAACGTCTGCGCATGGCCGACGGGCAATTGGTCGAGCAGCAGCTTTAGCGGGCTGTCGAAAAAACACCTGCTGGGCGCTTAGTCGTAGCTGCGAATGTTCGGCTTCTGCTGATTGCGTTGGCGCTGCTGTTCGAGCAGCGGTAACTCGCCATCTGGCGGAGCCAGGGAACCTCCAGGTGGCTTGACCTTGTAACCCGTACCATCGTTGAGCAGAGGTAGGCTACGCGGTGCCGGAGTCGGCATATGGCGCGACTGCGGCTGGGTGAAGGGCTGTGGCGTGGCGGTGCCGGGCGAGCCAGCAGGCCGTTCCCGCGGAGTCGACACGGAATAGTCCCGCGCCTGAAGCGCCGCATCGCACAGGAACGTCAGGCACAGCAGTAGCATGCTGATCAGGCGCATCATCCACCTCTGTTTAGCGAGACTCTTGGGCATTGGGCTGCGCGCACCGCCGATAAGTGCCCGCCTGGCTGTTTTCGCCGACCACCGGCAGGGCTACACTGTCGGCATCAGCATACCGCCACGAGACAAGCCATGAGCAGCGACAAATCCCCCTCGCCCACCGCCAAGCTTGACCGCATCCTCGCCGAGGCCCAGCGCGGCCGTGAAGAAGGCTATCGCGACAAGGCCCTGAAGATGTATCCGCATGTCTGCGGCCGCTGCGCCCGGGAGTTTTCCGGCAAGCGTCTGAGCGAACTGACCGTGCACCACCGCGACCACAACCACGACAACAACCCTCAGGATGGCTCCAACTGGGAGCTGCTGTGCCTGTTCTGTCACGACAACGAACACGCGCGCTATACCGACCAGCAGTATTTCAGCGAAGGCTCCACTTCCAGCCAGCAAGGGCCGAAGGTAACCCACAAGGCCTTTGCCGACCTGGCCGCCCTGTTGAAAAGCAAAGAGTAGGCCAGTGGTGTCGCCAGGGTGCGCCGCACGTACCCAGAACGCCTGACCTTCGCTGGCGCGCACGGCGCACCCTACACCCCGGGCTGTAAATCACTTTATCCGATAGCCCTGGCCACAACGCCGCCAGGCCTTATACTGCGGCCCCTTTATCTGAAGGCCCCAGTTCGTGGCGAACAAAAGATACAGCTGCATCGGCCTGTTCAACCCCAAATCCCCGGAAAACGTCGGCGCGGTGATGCGCGCGGCGGGCTGCTATGGGGCGGCTTCGGTGTTCTATACCGGTAAACGCTACGAGCGCGCCCGCGACTTCGTCACCGACACCCAGCGCATCTATATGGATATTCCGCTGATCGGCGTTGAAGACCTGCAGAAAATCATCCCCCTGGGCTGCACCCCGGTCGCCGTGGAACTGGTCGAGGGCGCGCGCTCGCTGCCGGAATATACCCACCCGGATCGCGCCCTGTATATCTTCGGCCCGGAAGACGGCTCGCTGAATCCGGAGATCCGCGCCTGGTGCGAGGACGTGATCTATATCCCCACCCAGGGCTGCATGAACCTGGCGGCCACGGTCAACGTGGTGCTCTACGACCGCATGGCCAAGGGTAATAACACCAAGTCCGGGCCCAAGTTCAAATAAGCCTTCGGGACGGCATCCCCGAAATACAGCACCGCGCTGGGGGTGGCGACGGTTCCGTGGGTGCGCCGTGCGCACCGGGGTTAAACGCCGATCTTCCAGCCCCGCGGCCGATCAAACTGCTGTCGCTGGACGGCGGGGATATGTCGCGAGGAACCACAAAGGCCGCGGTGCGCGCAGCGCAGCCTACATCCCCGACTTAAGCCGGCTAAAGGCCCGGGTCAGGGCGCGGTTGAAGGCCTTGGCATTGTCGTTCTTGGTATAGAGGCCGGCGCGCACCTCCTGTGGCGGATAGGTGCCGGGATCGTTGAGGATGGCCGGATCGACGCTGGCATTGGCCGCCGGCACCGCATTGGCGTAGTAGGTGCTGTTGGTGATGGCAGCGATGATCTCGGGCTGCATCAGATGGTCCATCAGTGCGTGGGCCGCCTGCGGGTTGGGCGCGTCCCTGGGGATGACCATGGCATCGAACCAGAGCAGGGTGCCCTCCTTGGGAATGCGGTAGTGCAGGCTGTATGCCTTGCCCGCCTCGGCGGCCTGGGCCGCGGCGATCGACACGTTGCCGTTCCAGGACATCGCCAGGCAGGTGTCGCCATTGGCCAGGTCGTTGATATTGCGGTCGTTGTCGAAGTAGCGAATAAACGGGCGCACCTTGGCCAGGTGCGCCTCGACCAGCTTCAGGTCATCCAGGCTCTGTTTGTTGATATCCAGCCCCAGGTAGCGGAAAGCCGCGGCGAACACCTCGTTGGGGTCGTTGAGGTAACTCACCCCGCAATCGGCGAAGCGCGACACCACCTGGGGATCGAGCAGCATCGCCCAGCTGTCGGTCGGCGCATCCGCCATGCGCGCCTCGATGGCCTGCTGCTGGTAGCCGATACCGGTGGTCCCCCAGACATAGACACCGGCATAGCGGTTGCCCGGATCGAAGGTGGCCATATGGCCGACGAACTCGGCATCCAGCCCGGCAAACTGCGTCAGCCGGGTTTTATCCAGCGGCTGCAGGGCCCCGCTGGCAATGGCCCGGCTGAGATGCTGGCCGGCGGTCAGCACCAGATCGTAGCCGCTGCCCCCGGTCAGCAGCTTGGTTTCGACGGTTTCCAGCGAGTCGAAGTGATCGACCACCACGCGCACACCGCTCTGCTCCTCGAAGCGGCTGAGGGTATCGGGAGCCATATATTCGCTCCAGATATACAGGTTGACCCGGGGTTTATCGGTGTCGGCCTCGGCGGCCAGGCTGGCGAGCCCAAGGCCCATGGCGACAAGCAGAGGATGCACGGTCATGGCGAATCTCCTTAGGCGCGTGGCGCGGCGTATTGCGGCATGGTGATGCAGGCGACGTTGCCGCCGCCGAGGAGGATTTCCCGCGAGTTTTCGATGCCGATAATGCGCTGCCTGGGGAACAGCTCGGCCAGGGTGGCCTGGGCCACGCGGTCATTGGGGTCGTCGAACAGCGGCACGACTATGGCCGAGTTGCCGGCGTAGTAATTGATATAGGAGGCGCAGATCTGCGTGCCGGCCTGGCGCAGGTGGGTGGCGTCGTTCTGGTCTAGGCCCTCGGCTTCTTCGGCCGTCCACTCCAGCACCCGCGGTTGCGGCAGCTTGTGCACTTCCAGCGCGCGGCCACGGGCGTCACGGCTGCTGCGCAGGATGTCATAGGCCTCCTGGTAGATTTCCCACTGTGGGTCCGAGCGGTCGTCGGTCCACTGCTGCACCACCACGCCGGGACGCACGAAACAGGCCAGATCGTCGATATGGCCGTCGGTTTCGTCGAACTTGCACCCACGCGGCAGCCAGATCACCTGCTCGGCACCCAGGTAATCGCTGAGCCGGCGGGTCATCTCGTCCTTGCCCAAGTGGGCGTTGCGGTTGCGGTTGAGCAGGCATTGCTCGGTGGTCAGTAAGGTGCGCTGACCATCGCTCTGGATACCGCCCATCTCGGCGATAAAGGGCGCGCGGTAGCGATCGAAACCTTCGATTTCGAGGATCTTCTGCGCAATCTGGTCGTCCTTGTCCCAGGGATAGTAGAGACCGCCATCGAGGCCGCCATAGGCGTTGAACTCGAAGTCCACGCCGCGCACCTCGCCGCTGTCGTCATTGACCAGGAAGGCCGGGCCGCTGTCGCGGAACCAGGTGTCGTTGCAGGTCATTTCCACCACCCGCACCTGGGCCGGCAGTTGACGCCGGGCAGTGGCGTACTGGCTGGCCGAGGCACACACGGTGACCGGTTCGCTGCTGGCGATGGCCGTGACGATATCGACCCAGACCTTCTGCGCCGGCTTGGCACCATTGCGCCAGACGTCCGTGCGCTCCGGCCAGCCGAGCCAGCAGCCGGCCTTGGCCTCGAACTCGCCGGGCAGGCGAAAGCCGTCGGTCTTGGGGGTGGAAGTCAGGGAACGCGCCATGGGTACACCTCGTTTATGCGGGGGAGATGTGCGCACAGTACGTGGCGTTTACGCCGGCCCGCCAACGAGGTTTTTTACGGAATCAATGAATTGAATTCACTAATCAACCAAGTGATCACTCAACCAATCTAAGAAGTCCAACACCGCGGGTTTGTCCAGACGCAGCCGTTCGCAGACCAGGGCGTACTGCCCTAGGGACGCCACGCTGGCGCTGAAGGGCCGCACCAGGCGGCCGGCGGCGAGGTCCGCGGCGGCGGTCAGGTTGTCGCCCATGGCCACCCCCTGGCCTTGCGCCGCCGCCTCCAGAGTCAGGCCCGCATGGCCCAGATAGAGGTGGCGCGCCGGCTGGATATCGCCGGCATGGCTGGTCAGCCAGGCGGTCCAGGTCTTGCCGTCCTGGTCATCGTGCAGCAGGCAGTGACGGGCCAGATCCCGGGGATGCTTGAGCCCGCCCAGGTTGAACAGCCTGGGGCTGCACACCGGGAAGAACTGCAGGGTCGGCAGCGGCCGCACGAAATAGGCGCTGGCGTCCTCGGGGCCGGTGCCGTAGGTAATCGCCAGGTCGATCTCCGGGCCCGGCACGCAGGCTTCCAGCGGCTGCTCGTACAGGTGCAGGGTGATCTGCGGGTGGCGCGCGCTGAAGTCGGCCAGGCGGCTAACCAGCCATTTCTGCGCCAGTTCGGCGGTAACCGCGACCCGCACCACGGCCTGCGAGCCAGGGTCGCGCAGCTCGTCGCAGGCATCGAGGATCAACTCGAAAGCTTGCTGCACACGCTGTAACAGGCGCTGCGCCGCCGGCGTGGGGCTGACCTGACGCCCTTCACGGACGAACAAGGGCGTGCCCATCTGCTCTTCCAGCTGGCGAATCTGGTGGCTGACGGCGCTGTCGGTGACGCACAGCTCGGCGGCCGCGCGGCCAAAATGGGCGTGGCGGGCGGCGCACTCGAAGGTGCGCAACGCGGTCAGGGAGGGTAGTCGGCGCATGCGGGCATCCTGATTCGGGCAACTGCGCGCATGCTTACCGAGGGCCGGGTTTAACGCAACAGCTTGCTGTCCAACACCTTGGACGGGCCGCCCATGACGTTCTCGCTGATTTCGATAAAGTCCTGGGTGCTGGCCTTATCCAGGCGCATCAGGCCGCGGGTCACGTCGTCCAGCGAACGTGGCTGGGTGCTGCCCTTGGTCTTCTGGCGAAGCTCGCGATCGAGCTCCTGCAACAGCAATACCGCCCGGGCAGTAACCGGACCGCTGGCATGGGCGGTGCGCAGGCTCTTGACCGGTTTGCTCCACTTGAGCAGATGCTCGCGCACCTTCTGGTAACGGTCCTCGCTCAGACCGCCGGCACGCCGCACCAGTTCGATCGCGTAGTACTCGGCCAGCCCTTCGGTGATCCAGTCGCTGCGCTCGCGTGCCTGGATGCGGCCGAACACGTGAACCAGTTCATGCACCAGGGAGCTGGTGCCGTTTTCGCTGACCAGCGGCCGGGCGCTGTGCATGTAGTAGGAGTTGGTGGCCGACAGCCCGCCGCGCCACATGGGCTCGCCGGCACCGACTATCAGCAGCTTGCCTGGATCGCGGGGAAACACCGCCTGGGCCTCGGGCCAGACGAAAGTCAGCAGGGTGAGGATATCCATACGGCGCATGCCCTCGCCGACCGGCGCGGCGATGGTCACCTCGGTATCCCCCAGCCTGGCCCGACGGGTGCCTATCTTGCCGGCAATGATCCAGCCGGTCGGACGGTCGAACTTGCGCTGCGGGTTGTCGATGCGGAACTGATGGGTACCGATGCGCGGCCAGCCGGTTTCCACGCTTTTCCAGCCCTTGGGCAAGTCGAACTTCAGGCGCGCCACCAGCTCGGTATTGCTCTGCTGGCGCAACTGCACGGCCGGCACCAGATCGTCGCCGCGCAACAGCGCCCAATCCTCGGTCATGCGCGCGTCATAGCGACCGGCACTGCGCTCATGGTTGATACGCACCCGGTAGGTCAGCCTGGCCTTGCCCTTGGCGGGTTGCCAAACCCCGCGTTGCGGGCTTTCCTGGGTCCACTGGCCGTCGCCGGCGAAGTCCGTGTAGAGGTTCTCGTCGCCCAGGTTGAAGTCCAGACTCAGCACCCGCTCGCCCTGCCCCAGGCTCAGGCTGACTTCGGCCTGGTCAGTGTCCGGTAAGAACTTGACGCGATAATCCAGATCGACTTTCTGCGCGGCCCACAGCGGGGCACTCAGGCAGAGCAGGACTGCAGGTAACAGGGCGGAGTAAATCGACATGCGCAACGCTCCAGAATGGGACGGATCAATCCATAGACCTCAGGGCCCCTTGTCGTTTCATCCTGGCGGAGAATAAAACGGCAACAGCCCAACCGGCCGCTGAAAAACGTTGGCGAGGCAGCCAGCGCAAGGCAAAAACAGGCGAAAAAGCGGAGTGTACGAGTTGTACATGAGCATTTTGAGCCTGTTTTTAACGCCGCGATGGCAACGCAGGTAGTTTTTCAACGGCCGGTTAACCGGCACGAAAAATCAGGTGCTCTTCCCAGTCATCTTCGGCCACGCCGTTCTCGCTGAGCATGCGCCCGGCCTGGGAAATGCGCTGAGTATGCACCTGTTGCGGATCGCCGCAGACCAGATGATGCCAGAGCAGCAGGTCCTTGCCCTCGCTGACCAGACGATAGGCGCAGGTCGGCGGCAGCCACTGGAACTGATCGGCCTGGGCCGGGGTGAGCTGGATACAGTCGGGGACGGACTGCCGGCGGTTGGCGTAGTCGCTGCAGCGGCAGGTGTCCATATCCAGCAGCTTGCAGGCGATGCGGGTGTAATAGACGCTGCCGTCGTCCTCGTCCTCGAGCTTTTGCAGGCAGCACAGGCCGCAACCGTCGCACAGCGACTCCCACTCGTCCTGATCGAGCTGGGCGAGGGTCTTGCGTTTCCAGAAGGGTTCGACTTTGGCGGCCATGGCGAGGGTACGGTGACTGGCGAAAAGGCCGGCAGTCTAGCGGCTAGGCCAGCAACGGCCAAGGGCGGCGAGCCGAATGGTCAATTAATAACCACGGGCAAAATCCACCTGGCCGCGCAACTCGCCACCACTGCGCCAGCGGGTCAGATTGTCGAGAAACAACTGCACCAGCAAACGCGGCTCGCTGGGGGCAGAGCTGTGCCCGGTCAGCAGCAGACGCGGCGCGCTCCAGAAGCCATGATCGGCGGGCAACGGTTCCTGGCGGCAGACATCGATCACCGCGCCGGCCAGGCGATCCTGCTCCAGCGCCGTGATCAAGTCGGCATCGACCACCGCGACGCCGCGCCCGGCATTGATAAACAGTGCGCTGGGCTTGCAGCAGGCAAACAGCGCCGCGTCATAGATATCGCGGGTGGCCGGGGTATCTGGCAGCAGGTTGATCAGGTAATCCGCCTCCCCTGCCAGCCGCGGCAAGGCATCGAGCCCGACTACTTGGTTAAACGGCGGCTGTGACCGAGCACTGCTGGCCACCCCCAGCAGCTCGAGGCCGAAAGGCGCGAGAAACTGCGCCAGGCTCAGGCCGATATCGCCCGTGCCGACGATCAGCGCCGTGCGCCCGGCCAGGCTGTGCGGCAGGCGCTGTTCCCAGCGCCGCTCGACCTGGGCGGCCAGGCGGGCGAACAGTTGTCGCTCATGGGCGAGCAGATGGCACAGCACATACTCGGCCATTACCTGGCCGAAGACGCCCACCGCGCGGCACAGTTGATAGTCCCTGGGCAGATCGGCGGCCAGCAGCGGCGTGATACCGGCCCAGGTCGACTGCAGCCAGCGCGGCTTGTGGCCCTGGCGCAGCAAGCCGGCGAGCAGATCCGGCTGGCCCAGCCAGAGCGGGCAACTGGCGGCCTGCTCAAGCAATTCGTC
The DNA here is from genome assembly GCF_963970915.1 of Pseudomonas sp. EA_105y_Pfl2_R69. NCBI lineage: Bacteria > Pseudomonadati > Pseudomonadota > Gammaproteobacteria > Pseudomonadales > Pseudomonadaceae > Pseudomonas > Pseudomonas sp. EA_105y_Pfl2_R69. The sequence continues at coordinate 178,829 of NZ_CAXAOO010000009.1, read as the reverse complement.
CGGCTGGGCACTGGCCACCAGGTCGAACTCGGGAGCCTGCTGACGCAGCAACTCGGCATAGCGGGCGTGATCGTTATCGGCAATCAGCAGGCGCATGGGCCCTCCACAGAACGGTGCATGCGCCTACATGGGATCGTTGCGACGCAGCAACTCGTCCGGCAGGTGCTCGATATATTCGTCTTCCGGTGGCGGCATCTGCAGGTGGTAACCCTGCTCATCGAGATTGGCCAACACCTTGTGGATGTCTTCCTGGGCCAGGGTGCGCTGCGGCGTCAGCACCATCTCGAACGCCAGGGCCGGCGGACCGAAGGCGGCCAGCAGGCTTTCCGGCACGCGCTGGAGGGCGTCGCTGCGCAGCACATAGAGGTACATGCCGCTTCTACGCGGGCTCTTGTAGATCGAACAGATGCGTTTCACGCCGACTCTCCACTTGCGGCCAGGCAATCGAGCAGCGCCTGGCCCATCAATTCACGCCGCCAGCCCCGCAGGGAATCCGGCAGCTGGTAAGGCCCCTTGGGGTAACCCGTCTTCAGCAGGGCCTCGAGGGTTTTCTTGCGCAGCATCAACTCGGGGGCGATGTTCAAGCGCTCGCCCTCGCGCTGGCCAATGGCGCGCAGCTTCTTCAGTAGCGACGACGCCTCGAGCGGCAGAGGCTCGGCCAGGGCCGGTGGCCAATCCGCCGACGGGATGGTCGCCGCCTGCCTGATCATCTGCAGAATCAGCTCGCCATCCTGGCGTACGGTTTTCGGGTGCATGTCCTCGATCCGCGCCAGGGCCACCAGGTTGTCCGGCTGGGTGCGGGCCAGGGGCCACAGCGAATGCTCGCGAATGATCCGGTTGCGCGGCTGGTTGCGCGCCCGCGCCTCGCGCTCGCGCCAGGCGCACAGGACCTTGAGCACCGCCAGCTGTTGCGGCGACAGCTTCCACGCCAGCTTGGCTTCGCGGTAGGCCAGCTCGGGGTCGAGCTCACGGCCCTGGTTGGCCACCAGCTCGGCACCGTCCTCCAGGACCCAGCGGTATTTATCCGCGCCCAGTTGCGCCTGCAACTGCAGGTAGACCTCGGCCAGGTGCAGCACATCTTCCGCCGCGTAACTGACCTGGGTTTCGGACAGCGGCCGCTGCAACCAGTCGGAGCGGGTTTCGCCCTTGGGCAGTTCGATATTCAGCACCGCCTGCACCAGTCGCGAATAACCCATGGAGAAGCCGAGGTTGAGGTAACCGGCGGCCAGTTGGGTGTCGAACAGCGGGGCCGGCAGGCTGCCGGTCAGGCGCAGAAAGACTTCCAGGTCCTCGCTGCAGGCATGCAGCACCTTGACCACCGCCTGGTCCTGTAGCAGGTTGGCGAACGGCGTCCAGTCATCGATCGACAGTGGATCGATCAGATAAGCCCGCTCGCCCTCGCTGACCTGCAACAGGCCGGCAATCGGATAAAAGGTGTCGACCCGCATAAATTCGGTATCGACCGCCACAAAGGGCAAGCTGCGCCAGCTGGCGCAGTGTTGAGCCAGGCTGGCGTTGTCGGTGATCCAGTGAATATCGATAGTCACGCGGCGCTCCCCCTCAAGAATGCCGCGCAGTATATATCGCCAGCGACCTCGCTACCCGAATGGCGTCATACCCAGGCCGCCTGATCGACCGCCAGCAGCTCGCGCAGCCGCACGACCAGCTCGGCGGAGCTGCGCTGCATGGGCGCGCGCAACTCGTCGTCGATCAGCCCTTGCAACGCCAGCAGGCTCTTTACCGGTGCCGGATTGGCTTCGGCGAACGACAGCTGAATCAATGGCAGCAGGCGCTGGAAGATTGCCTGCGCGGCCGCGATATCGCCGACCGCGATGCATTCGGCCAGGCGCACGAACTGCTGCGGCTGGTTGTGCGCCGAGGCCGCTATCGCCCCACTGCCGCCCAGGCACAGGGTGCTGAACAGTTGCGCGTCCTCGCCGGCGAGTACGTCGAGCACGCCGTCGGCAAGCAACGCCTGGGTGGTTTCGGGATTGCCGCCGCAGTCCTTGATCGCCACCACCCTTGGGTGCCGGGCGATCTCGCGCAGGGTCGCCAAGTCGATACGCGAGCCGGTGCGGTACGGAATGTCGTAGAGGATCAGCGGCACTTCGGCGGCGTCGGCGATGGCGTCGAACCAGGCCAGCAAGCCCGCCTGGGACGGCCGGATATAGTAAGGCGCAGGCACCAGCAAACCGGCCACGGGCCGGCGCTGCACTTCGTGCTGCATGCTCAGCACATCGTCCAGGTTGCAGCCGGCCAGGCCCATCACCAGTTGGCGGCCGGGCACCACCTCGAGCAACGCATCGAGCACCGCGAGCTGCTCGGCCTTGCTCAGCGCCGCCGCTTCGCCGGTCGAGCCACAGACCACCAACCCGGCCACCCCGGCGTCGAGCAGATGCGCGGCGAGGCGACGTAAGGCGACAAAATCGATGCTGCCGGCATCGAACGGCGTGACCAGCGGAACCCAGATTCCAGAAAACACAGACATGGCAAATCTCCTTGAGGTGACCGTAAATGTCGCCGTCAAAAAGGCTGCTGGGAACTGTTCTGCTGGAAAGGTTTCGACCTTCGCGCCCGCTGTATCCCGTCAACCCATCTGACGGGACAGCGCGCCCCGGTCAAATGAGCGACTGTTTCTTCGATTTACCCGCGGCGAACGCCTGCGCCTGGACGCGAAGTTCCAGGGCGTAAGCAGAAGCGTTGACGATGGCGGGCATGAAAAACTCGGTGCAAGCGAACAAGGCCTCGATACTGCGAAAGCGCAGCCGTGTTTGTCAACTACAGCTGCGCAAATCCCTGCATTCCTGGCACTGGTTACCTGCACCTGCTAAAAAGCCCGCACGAATAAAAAATGGCTTCGAACCGGAGCCTGCACTTTCAGGGAACCAAGGACATGAAGAAACTGCTCGGCCTGCTGCTGGCCCTGGTCGCCGCCGTGGCCATCTACCTCGCCGTCACCCCCAGCCCCATCGACCCGCTGGCCTGGGATGCGCCGCAAGCGCCGCTGATGACCGGTGTGCTGGAGCCCAACGACACTCTGATGAAGGCCGAACTGCTCGGCCGTGGCCAGGTGCATGGCCCGGAAGACACCGCCGTGGACAGCCAGGGCCGGGTCTACGCCGGCCTGCATGACGGACGCATCGTGCGCATTGGTTCCGATGGCAAGGTCGAGACCTTCGTCGACACCCAAGGCCGGCCGCTGGGCATGGATTTCGCGGCCGACGGCGCGCTGATCGTCGCCGATGCCTACAGGGGCCTGCTGCGCATCGCCCCCCAAGGCAAGATCGAGGTGCTGACGACCGAGGCCGAAGGTGTGCCGTTCAAGTTCACCGACGATCTGGATATCGCCCGCGACGGCACCATCTATTTCAGCGATGCCTCCTCACGCTTCGAACAACCGGACTACCTGCTCGACCTGCTCGAAGCCCGCCCCCATGGCCGCCTGCTCAGCTACGACCCGGCGACCAAACAAACCAAGGTACTGCTCAAGGACCTGTATTTCGCCAACGGCGTGGCGCTGTCGGCGGCCGAGGACTTCGTGCTGGTCAACGAAACCTACCGCTACCGCATCACCCGCTACTGGCTGAGCGGCGAGAAAGCCGGCACGCACGATGTGTTTATCGACAACCTGCCGGGCCTGCCGGACAACCTGCAGGGCGACGGCAACGGCACCTTCTGGGTCGCCCTGCCGACCCCGCGCAAGGCCGACGCCGACCTGCTGCACCGCTCCCCCTGGGCGAAGGCGCAGCTGGCCAAGCTGCCACGGGCGTTCTGGCCCAAGGCGGAGCGCTACGGCTTCGCCATCGCTCTCAATGAGCAAGGCCAGATCACCCAGAGCCTGCACGACAGCAGCGGCGAGCATCTGCGCATGATCACCTCGGTCAAGCCGGTGGGCGATTACCTGTATTTCGGCACTCTGGATAACGACCGTATCGGCAAGCTGAAGATTCGCTAACGGCAGCCGAGTCCGCATGCATTGAGGCTTTGGTGGCTAAGTAGGGTGGATCGGGGCGCGTAGCTGACGCTTCCCCCATCCACCCACTGCGATGGTGGATGAAAAAAGCGTCATCCACCCTACGAGGTCGCAGCCCTACTGCTCGCCAAGCAGATCCACCGCGCGCACATGCTCGGCTCCCCATAGCCGGGCGATCTGTACGGCGCGGCCCAGCGGCAGCGGCTGGTTTTCGAAATCCACCACCACACAGAAATCGGCATGCCGCGGGCGCGCGGGCAGTTGGCTGAAGCGGCCGTCGCTAAGCAGCCACAAGCCGATCTGCTTGCCCGGTGCGGATTTGCGTACCTTGGCCAGGGTCTGCTCGGCCAACTGCACCGCGCTGACCGCCGGTGAACCGCCGCCACCGCCTATCGAGGCTATCCAGGTGTCGTTGTAGGGCACGGCCTTTTGCGGGGATTGCAGCAGCCGCGCCTGGTTGCCGGCGAAGGCGATCACCGCCAGCTCGCCGCGCTGCCGGTAGATCTGCTCGGTCCAGCGCAGCAGCAGGCCCTTGGCCAATGCCAGGTTGCTGCGCTTGAGCATGGAGCCGGAGCAGTCGAGCAACAGACAATGCAGCAGACCGCTCTCGCTCGCTTGTCGATAGAAGCTCAGATGCTCTGCCAGCAGCGGCGCGGCCTTCTTGTTCAGCAAGGTGCGCGGCCAGTGAATGCGTTGGCTCTCTGCCGTGCCCGTCGTCCGCACTCGTCCCGCCCGCTCCCCCTTCCCCGCCAGCGGCCCGCTCGCAGGCCGTTGGCTCAGGGCTTTTTTAGCGGCAGCGGCCTCGCCCCGGCGAGGATCTTGGTCGGCACGGCCTGCGGCGGCATCTCGCCCCAAGCGCTGCCGCCATCGGACGGAGGCTGATCATTTGCGGCAGCGCCGCCCGAATTATCCTGGGCGGATGACTGCGGCGCATCTGGCGGATTCTTGCGTCTATGCGCCAGCACCAGCTCGGCCACCGCCTCGACATCCGCCGCGCCTATCTCATCGCGCTGTTGCCAGGCGGCGTGGGCGCAGGCGGCGCGCAGCAACACCAGATCGGCGCGCACCCCTTCCACCCCGGCGGCGTAGCACAGCGCGCTGACCTGACGGTGCAGCGCATCGCTGAATTCCAGGCGTGCGACCGTCGCCCGCGCCTGCTCCAGACGCTCGCTCAATCGCTGCTGCTCGTCGCGTTGCGCCTCGACAAAGCCCAGCGGGTCGCGGTCGAACTGCAGGCGACTGCGGACGATGCGCTCGCGGGTGGTGGCGTCGATCTGCGGGTCGAGGCGCACGAACAGGCCGAAGCGATCCAGCAGCTGCGGGCGCAACTCGCCCTCCTCCGGGTTCATGGTGCCGACCAGGGTGATGCGCGCGTCGTGCTGATGGGAAATGCCGTCGCGTTCGATGCGATTGATCCCGCTGGCACATACGTCGAGCAGCAGGTCGACCAGCCCATCGGCGAGCAGGTTGACCTCGTCGACATAGAGCACGCCGCCATCGGCGCGGGCCAGCAGGCCGGGCTTGAACTGCACACTGCCCTCCTGCAAGGCGGCCTGGATATCCAGCGAGCCGACCAGTTGCTCCTCGCTGCTACCCAGCGGCAGATTGATGAAACGCCCACTCGGCAACAGATCGGCCAAGGCGCGCGCGCTGGTGGATTTGGCGGTGCCGCGCGGGCCCTCGATCAGCACCCCGCCGATCTGCGGGTCGATGGCCGCGAGCAGCAGCGCCAGTTGCAACTGCGGCTGGCCATGCACGGCGGAGAACGGGAAATGCGGGCGATTGCTGGTGGTCATCGGCTTATTCCAAGTGCTGTTCGGCGGCCAGAAGGTGCTGTTCGATCTGCTCGCGGTAGTCGCCCGGTGACTGCCACAGGCCGCGCTGGATCGCTTCGAGCAGACGCTCGCTGATTTCCAGCAAGGCGTCGGGGTTGTGTTGCTGGAGAAACTCGCGGGTCGCCGGGTCGCCCAGGTAGGCATCGGTGACGCTGGCGTACTGATCGTCGCGCACTACGCCGGTGGTGGCGTCGAAGGCGAACAGATAATCCACGGTCGCGGCCATCTCGAACGCGCCCTTGTAGCCGTGGCGTTTGACCCCGTCGATCCATTTGGGATTGCTCACCCGCGCGCGCATCACCCGGCTGATTTCCTCGGCCAGGGAACGGATGCGCGGTGCCTGCGGGTTGCTGTGATCACCGAACAGCAGGCTCGGCTGCTGGCCGCTGTAGTGCCGCACTGCGGCGCTCATGCCGCCCTGAAACTGGTAATAGTCGTCGGAGTCGAGCAGGTCGTGTTCGCGGTTGTCCTGGTTCTGCACCACGGCCTGGATCTGCGTCAGGCGCTGGGCGAAGGTATCGCGGCGGTCCTCGCCGTAGACCTTCTGCCCGTACGCGTAGCCGCCCCAGTTGAGGTAGGCGCGGGCCAGGTCGCTGTCGTCCTGCCAGTCGCGCGAATCGATCAGGCCCTGCAGGCCGGCACCATAGGCACCCGGTTTGGCACCGAACACGCGAAAACCGGCCTGCTGCCGCGCGCTCTGCGCGTCCAGGCCCTGGGCCTGCAGCTCGGCGCTTTCGCGCAGGATGCGCGCGCGGATCGGGTTGACCTCTTCCGGCTCGTCCAGCTCGGCGACCCGCTGCACCGCGGCATCGAACATCTGCATGACATTGGCGAAGGCATCGCGAAAGAAACCCGAGACGCGCAGGGTCACGTCGACCCGCGGGCGGTCCAGGCGCTTGGCCGGCAGCACCTCGAAATCACTGACCCTGTGGCTGCCGTCGGCCCACTTCGGCCGCACGCCGAGCAGGGCGAAGGCCTGGGCGATATCGTCGCCGCCGGTGCGCATGGTCGCCGTGCCCCACACCGACAGGCCGATGCTGCGCGGGTAGTCGCCGTTGTCCTGAACGAAACGTTCGACCAGCAGCGCCGCGGATTTCTGCCCCAGAGCCCAGGCGGTCGGCGTGGGGATCATCCGCGTGTCCACCGAGAAGAAGTTGCGCCCGGTCGGCAGCACGTCCGGTCGCCCGCGCGACGGCGCGCCACTCGGCCCCGGCGGCACGAAACGCCCGGCCAGGCCGCGACACAGCTGGTACAGCTCCTGCTCGCCACAGGCGATCAGGCGTGGTCGCAGATCACCCTCGACCCGTTGCAGCACCCGGCGCGTGCGCGGCCAGTCGGCATCCGCCATGCCCTGCTCCAGCAGCTGCAAGGCCAGCAGTTCGAGTCGCTCGCGGCAGTCGCCGAGGGTGCGCCAGGGCCTTTCACTTACCGCCGCCAGCGCTGCGGGTCGCGCGCCCTGCCAGGGCAGCGCCCAATCGGCGTCCAGCGGATCGAAGCTGGCATCCGCCAGCAGATCCTGCGCCAGCGCGCGCACCAGGCTGGCATTGCTGCCCAGACCGTCGCCGACGCCATGACGGGCCAGGGCCAGCAGGGTGTCGCGTTGCAGGCGCCCCTGCGGCGACCGGCCGAACACATGCAGACCGTCGCGGATCTGGCTTTCCTTGAGTTCACAGAGGTAGCTGTCGGTGCGGTTAAGCAGCAGTTGCTCCTGCTCCTCGTCGGCGGGCGCTTCCAGGCCCAGGTCGGCGTGCAGGTTGTGCTGCACGATCAACGCGAGTATCTGCTTGCGCAACAAGGCGGCGCGGCGCGGGTCGAGGCTTAGCGCCTCGTAGAATTCGTCGACCAGGCGTTCCAGATCGCGGGTTGGCCCGTAGCTTTCGGCGCGGGTCAGCGGCGGCATCAGGTGGTCGATGATCACCGCCTGGGCGCGGCGCTTGGCCTGGGTGCCCTCGCCCGGGTCGTTGACGATAAAGGGATACAGATGGGGCATGGGGCCGAAGATCAGCTCCGGCCAGCACTGCTCGCTGAGCGCCACGCTCTTGCCCGGCAGCCATTCCAGGTTGCCGTGCTTGCCGACGTGAACGATGGCGTCGCTGGCCCAGCTCTGGCGCAACCACAGGTAGAAGGCCAGGTAGAAATGCGGCGGCACCAGGTCCGGGTCGTGGTAGTTGGCCTTCTGGTCAAGCTGGTAGCCGCGCGCCGGCTGGATACCGACAAACACCTGGCCCAAGCGCACGCCGGCGATCATAAAACGGCCCTGGCGCAGCATCGGGTCCTGCTCAGGAGCGCCCCAACGTTCGCTGATGGCCTCGCGGTTGGCCTGGGGCAGCGTGGCGAAAAATGCCAGGTAGTCGGCCAACGCCAGGCTCTGCCGCGCCGGGCGTAGCGCCCATTGTTCGGGGTCGTTGGTCACGCCCTCCTTGAGCAGACGCATCAGCGCATCGCCATCGGCGGGAATGTCGTCGACGCCGTAGCCCTGCTGATGCAGGCGGCGGAGAATCTCGATCACCGAGGCCGGGGTATCCAGACCGACGCCATTGCCCAGGCGGCCCTCGCGGGTCGGATAGTTGGCCAGCACCAGGGCCAGACGCTTGTCCGGATTGGCCAGACTGCGCAGCCGGCACCAACGCCGCGCCAGTTGGCTGACGAAGGCGATACGGTCGGCCAACGCCTGGTACTGCACCACATCGCTCTGGGTCAGTTCGCAGCGCTGGCCGAGGCCCTTGAAGCTGATCGCCCGGCTGATAATGCGCCCGTCCACTTCCGGCAGCGCCACATGCATGGCCATATCCCGCGGTTGCAGGCCCTGGGGATCGGCGCGCCAGCTCTGCTCGTTACCGCCGGAGAGGATCAGTTGCAGCACCGGAATATCGCCGGCCAGAGCGTGATCGCCGGGATCGTCCATCGCCGACTGGGAAAACGCCGTGGTGTTGAGAATCAGCGCGACTTCATGCTCAGCACACAGCTCGCGCAGGGTCTGCAGACACAAGCCGTCCTTCAGCGAGAGCAGCGCGACGGGCAACGGATTCAGGCCCTCGGCCAGTAACCCCGTACACAGCTCGGCGAACACCTGGGTGTTGCCCGCCTGCAGATGCGCCCGATAGAACAGCACCAGCACGCAGGGCGCGCCTGCTACCCACTGCTCGCGCCAGCTGTCGGCCGAGGCATCGGCCTGCTGCGGATGGAACACCGCTACCGGCGGCAAGGGCCGCGGTGGCCGCGCGGGCATGGGCAGGTCGAAGAAGCGCGCACCGATAAAGCGGTACAACTCGCCGGCATTGGCCGCGCCGCCCTCGCGCAGGTAGCGCCAAAGCGTATGGCAGCAGTCCGCTTCCACCGTACTCTGGCCGATCAGGTTGGGATCCTCCTGCATGTCGCCGGAGAACATCGCCAGGGCGATACCCTTGCGCCGACACAGCGCCACCACCTGCTCGGTGCCGTAGGGCCAGTAACTTTCACCGCCCAGGTGGTCGATGACTACGACTTTGGCGTGTTGCAGCACCTGATCCAGATACAGGTCGATGGACGCGTTCTGCCGCAAGTGCAGCAGGTTGGTCAGCCGTACCGAGGGGTAGGCGACCGCTTCGCAGCCGGGCTGCGCCTGCGGGTAGGCGGCGGCCAGCAACGCCAGGGTGGTGTCGGCGGCGCTGAGGATGACGATATCCGCCGGGTCCTGCTCGACCACGGTGATGGTCGCCCCGCTTTCGTCGATATACCCACCGGGCAGCGCCGACAACATGTGCATGGGTCAGGCCTCGATCGCGGCGGCTTGCAGGGCGCGGGTCAGCACCTCGGCATCCAGCTCCTGACCGATCAACACCAGGTGAGTGCTCGGCGTTTCCTCGGCCTGCCAGCGGCGGTCGAAGTAGCTGTCGAAACGCTGGCCAACGCCATGCACCACCAGGCGCATCGGCTTGTCCGCCAGGGCGACGAAGCCCTTGATGCGGAAGATTCTGTGCTGTTCGACCAGCTCTTGCAGGCAGGCCAGCAGGCGCTCTCGATCGACCCGAGGCAGCTTGACCACCACCGACTCGAACTGGTCATGGTCGTGATCGTGTTCCTCATCGTCGCCATGGTCATGATGGCTTTCGCGCAGGTGGATGCTCTCTTCCGAGGCATGGGACAGACCGAGGATCAGATCGAGATCGAGGCGGCCACGGTCGCTGGCCAGTACCTTGACCTGGGCCGGCAACTCCTCGCGTACCAGGGCGATAACCTGCTCGACAGCTGCCGGCTCGACCAGATCGGTCTTGCTCAGCACCACCAGGTCGGCGGCCAACAGCTGGTCTTCGAACAGCTCGTGCAGCGGCGATTCGTGGTCCAGATTGGGATCGGCGCGGCGCTGGTCGTCGACCGCCTGGGGGTTGGCGGCGAACAGACCGGCGGCTGTAGCAGGCACGTCGACCAGGGTCACCACCGCATCGACGGTGCAGGCATTCTTGATTTCCGGCCAGTTGAAGGCCTGCACCAGCGGCTTGGGCAGCGCCAGGCCGGAGGTTTCGATAAGGATATGGTCGAGCTCGCCGCGGCGCTCGATCAGCTCGCGCATCACCGGATAGAACTCCTCCTGCACGGTGCAGCACAGGCAACCGTTGGACAGCTCATAGAGCTGGCCGGCCGCCTCCTGGCCGTCCTCGTCGCAGCCGATGCCGCAACCGCGGAGGATTTCGCCGTCGATGCCCAGCTCGCCGAACTCGTTGACGATCACCGCGATACGCCGGCCGTTGGCGTTCTCGAGAATATGCCGCAGCAGCGTGGTCTTACCGCTTCCGAGAAAGCCGGTGACGATAGTGACGGGGATTTTGGCCAACATGGGACTGCTCCAATTGATATGAAATGAGCCGCGCGTAGAGGGTGTTTACAAACGTAGCGAGCGATGGTCAGGCAAGGCGAAATCAGCCGAAAAAGCGGAGTGTACGAGTTGTACATGAGCATTTTGAGGCTGAGTTCAACGCCGCATGACCGAGCGTAGTAGTTTGTAAACATCCTCTTATTCGAGCGGCGGAATGCGTGCGACAAACTTGCCTTTGATGCCGGCCGGCCAGGTACGAAACGGCACCTGACCGGTGTCCGACTGCTGATACTTGCGGCTGTAATCGAGCAGCGCCTCGGCCGCCTCGCGCTCGGGCTGAAAGTCGCCGAGCACATAGGCGATCTTGCCGGGCGCTTGCAGCACGGCGGTGCAGTGCCGCTGGCAGGCCATCAGGCAGCGCGTGCGCTTGATCGTCAGGGGCGGCGCGCCGGCGGCCAATTGCGCCTGCAACAGCCCCTCGACCTCGGCGGCGAACAATTCGCCCTTGCGCGTGGCGCTGGGCATGTCGGCATCCTGGCCGCAGGTTTCGCAGAGCAGCAGCGTGGTGGTCATGGTTGCTCCTGAAATTTGAAGTCTTGAGGTTGCGCGCCCTGAGATTGCGGGGTTTGCGGGCGGCAGGCCCAGGGCAGTACGAAGCGCTGCTCCTGGTGCTCGCCGAGCATCGCCTGGACTTGGTAGACCTGCTGCAGGTTCTTTGGCGTCAGCACCTGGCGGGTGGTGCCGCACTCGACCACCCGGCCCTGGTCGAGCAGCAGGATGCGGTCGCAGAAGCGGCTGGCCAGCGTCAGGTCATGCAGCACTACCAGCGCCGCCTTGCCCTGGGCGCATTGCTCGCGCAGCAGTTGCATCACGTTCAATTGGTGGAAGGGATCGAGCGCCGCCACCGGTTCGTCCGCCAGCAACAGCGGGCTGCCGACCGCCAGGGCGCGGGCCAGCCGCGCGCGGGCGCGCTCGCCGCCGGACAGCTGATCGAAACGCCGCTGCGCCAGTTCGCCCAGACGCATCTGCGCCAGGGCCTGATCGATAGCCGCCTGGTCGTCGCTGCGCAGGCGCTGCGTAAGGCCCCAGTTGCCGCGGTGCGGCAGGCGGCCGAGGGCGACATAGTCGCGCAGGTGCAGCGGCCAACTGCTCTGGTCGCCCTGACCCAGGTACGCGCAGCGCAGGGCGCGCTCGCGCGGCGACAGGCTGCTCAGCAGCTCGCCATCCAGGCGAATCTCGCCCTGATACGGCAGCAAGTGAGCCAGGGCCTTGAGCAAGCTGCTCTTGCCGGCACCGTTGGGCCCGATCAGGCCGAGCAGTTCGCCGGCGCGCAGGTCCAGCGAGACCCGCTCGACCAGACGGCGGCCGTCGATTTCGACGCAGACTTCATTCAGGCTCAGCATGGCGATGCCAGTCGCTGGCGCAGCACCAGCAGCAGAAAGAACGGCGCGCCGATCATCGCCGTGACCACGCCGAGCATCAGCTCCTGCTCGCCGCTGACCAGGCGCAGCAGGATATCCGCCGCCAGCAGCAACACCGCGCCGCCGAGGGCGCTGCTCAGCAGCAGGCGCGAGGGATGGTAGGCGACCCACTTGCGCAGCAGGTGCGGCACCACCAGGCCGATAAAGCCGATAGCCCCGGTCACCGCGACGCTGGCACCGACGCACAAGGCGGTGCCGACGATGATCTGCACGCGCAGGCGCGGCAGGTTGACGCCGAGGCTGCTGGCCTCGTCTTCGCCGAGGGTCAGGGCATCGAGTTGCGGGCCGCAGGCGAACAGCAACAACAGGCCGGCGGCGATAAACGGCAGGCACAGGCGGATATCGGCGAAGCTGCGGTCGCTCAGCGAGCCCATCAGCCACAGCACGATGTCCTGCACGTCGGTGGGATTGGGTGCCAGGTTGATCGCCAGCGAGGTCAGCGCCGCGGCCAGCGACGACAGCGCAACGCCGCAGAGAATCAGGGTCAGGTTGCTCGCGCTGCGCCGGGCGATGGCATAGAGCACCAGGGTGGTCAGGGCCGCGCAGCCCATCGCCGACAGCGGCACCAGCCAGGCGCTCAACCCGCTCAGGCCGTAATACAGGCAGAGCACCGCGCCCAGGCTGGCGCTGGAGCTGACCCCGAGCAATCCCGGTTCGGCCAGCGGGTTGCGCAGCAAGCCTTGCAGCGCCGCGCCAGCCGCGCCGAGCGACATGCCGACAAGGATCGCCAGCAACACCCGCGGCAAACGGATCTCGTTGACGATGACCTGCTGCTGCACCCGCACATCGGCCAGGTCCGCACCGGTCGCCGCCGAGGACAGCAGCGCGCGGCCGATATCGCCGAGGGCCAGCGGCACCGAACCGATGCTTAGCGACAGCAGCAACAGCGTTAGCAAGGCCAGCATCAGCAGCAGATTGAGCAGGCTCGGGGCAATCCGACTCATGGCTGCGCCTCGCTAGCAGGCTGTTGAAAAACTACCTGCATTGCCGATGCGTCGTTAAAAACAGGCTCGGAATGCTCATTTACAACCCGTAAACTCCGCTTCCTCGCCTGTTTTTGCCTAGCCTCGGCTGCCTCGCCTACGTTTTTCAACGGCCTGCTGGCCAGGCTCAGGGCATCCAGCTGCGCGGCCAGCTCTTCGGCGGCGTGGATCAACTGCCAGTCGCTGCAGCCCCAACGGTTACCGCTGATGCTCAGCACCGGACGCGTGGCCATCAGCTGTTGCAGGCGCTGATGGCGTGAATAGGCGGATTTAGCGTAGCCGTTGTCGATCAGCATATCGGCGCTGACGAAGACGTCCGGCGGGCTGTCGACCAGGTCTTCGAGGGCATAGCGGCTCCAGCCGGAACGGCCGAGGCTGGCCAGGTGATTGCGCAAGCCCACCGCCTGGAACACCGTATCGACATAGGTATTGGCCCCGGCGCTGCCGCCGTTGGCGCGCAGATAAAGCGCGCTGAGCGGCCGCGGGCGCTGCTGCAAACGCGCCAGGCGGGCCTGCACATCGGCAACCAGTTCGTTGCCGGCGGCCTCACGGCCGATCTGCCCGGCGACCCAATTGGTGCTGTCGAATATCTGCGGCCAGGTGGTCGGGTAAGGCACCACCAGCGTCTTGATGCCGTGACGCTTGAGCAATTCGGCCTGGTTATGCGCCTGCCAGCGCCGCGAGGCGAGGACGATATCCGGGTGCAGGGCGATGATTTCTTCCGCCGTGGCGTCGTTGGCTGGAAACTCCCGGGCCTGTTCGGCCATCGAGGAAATCCGCGGGTCCTGGCTCTTGCGCGACACCGAGAGCAGCTGCGCGGGCGCGGCCAGGCTCAACGCCAGCATATCGGCGCAGAGATTGGTCGAGACCACGGTCGGCAAGGCCGCGGCCCCGGCCCCGGCCAGCGGGGCACACAGCAGCAACAGCAGCGGCAGGACGCGCACGCGGGGCATCAAAAATCGATGCCGGCCTGGGCTTTGACGCCGGCGTTGTAGGCGTGTTTGACGTCGCGAATTTCGCTGACCGTATCGGCCAGTTCGATCAGCTCGGGCTTGGCCGCACGGCCGGTGACGATCACGCTCTGGCCGGCCGGCCGGGCGCGGATCGTCTCGATCACCATGTCCGCATCCAGGTAGTTGTACTTGAGCATGTAGGTCAGCTCATCGAGCAGCACCAGGTTCAGACTGGGGTCCGCGAGCATGCGTGCGGCATGCACCCAGGCCTCGTCCGCGGCGGCCTTGTCGGCGTCCCAGTTCTGCGTGTCCCAGGTAAAACCGGTGGCCATGGCGTGGTAGGCGACCTGCGCGGCGTTCTGCCGCAGATAGGTGACCTCGCCGGAGGCCTGGGTGCCCTTGATAAATTGCACCACGCCGACCTGATGGCCATAGCCCAGGGCGCGATACAGGGTGCCGAAGGCCGAGGTGGTCTTGCCTTTGCCGTTGCCGGTGATCAGCACGACTATGCCGCGCTCTTCCTGGGCTCTTTCGATCCCGGCATCGACCACGGCTTTCTTGCGCTGCATGCGCTCGGCATGGCGCTGTTTTTTCTCATCATCGATCATGGGTCGCACTCCGCAGCCGCATAAAAACCATCGCGCAGGGCGACGGATCGAGCGCAACCGCGGGGAGCTGGCGCGATGCACAGGCATCGAACCCTTGATGACGACTACTGAGGGAAGACCGCCCGAAACGCGGGCATGCAACAGCACCGGCAACCACCCACACCCCGGGGTACGCACCTTGTTTCGATCAGGCCGGTCTTCTGGCTCACCTTCATCCGAAGTCCGCGCCTTCCCGGGCGGTTGGCCCAGTGGCGTGTGGCGGCTTCGTCAGGTTCTACAGCAGCGGGGGCTGCGCCGGAATACTCAAGGGATTACTCCCAGAGGTCACCGGACTTCCCGTTTCAGCCCGTAGCGCGATTGCGCACGGGGCACCTGTTCGTTGGCCGGCAGGGTAGCGCAGTCGGCACCTTCCGGCAATTCGCCGCGGTTGACGGACTTCGCGCATCATGGTCAGCTAGCGGGCTGTTTCAGGTGTCTCGCGTCATGGCGCGAGGTGAAACGGGAAGCCGGTGGGTTCGATCCGCAAGGTCGAGCGAGTCCGGCGCTGCCCCCGCAACGGTAAGCGTACGCAAGGTCGTCATCGCCACTGTGTCCTAGGACATGGGAAGGCCGACCTCCACTGTCCAACCGACAGTCGTCGCAAGCCCGGAGACCGGCCTGAAACCTGTTTGGCAACCCGCGGTGGGCGGGGCGCGCCGAAATCGGGTTCGTTCCGCTGTCCGCGCTCGCCCGCTTTTGTGCTGCTTCCCTTCCTCGCGTGGCCGTTTTTCGACTCCCAGGAAGGTTCAAACATGTCCACCAGCACGCTGTCCGCCAGCCCCGCGCTTGCCCTGCCCCTGTCCCAACGCCTGATCCTCGCCATCGGCAGCTGCCTGCTCGGTGCCGCGCTGATCTTCTGCGCCGGCTTCGCGCCGATGGAAGTCCTGCATAACGCTGCCCACGACGCCCGCCACAGCGCCGCTTTCCCCTGCCACTGAGGATTCGACAATGATCAAGCGAATCGCTCAAACCGCAGGTTTTGCGGGGCTGCTGGCCGCGCTACTGCTGACCCTGATGCAGAGCCTATGGGTCACACCGTTGATTCTCGAGGCGGAAACCTATGAAAGCGCCGAGCCGGTAGCCGAACACAGCCATGCCGCCAATGCGGCCCATGATCATCATCATGACGCGGACGCCTGGGCACCCCAGGATGGCGCACAGCGCACCCTGTTCACCGGACTGAGCAATCTGGTGGTGGCGGTAGGCTTCGCCCTGATGCTCGCCGGCCTCTACAGCCTGCGCGCGCCGGGCCGTACCTGGCAGGGACTGCTCTGGGGCCTGGCAGGTTTTGCCACCTTCAGCCTGGCACCGGCTATCGGCCTGCCGCCGGAACTGCCGGGCACCGCCGCAGCCGAGCTGACGTTGCGCCAATACTGGTGGGTCGGCACGGCCGCCAGCACCGCCGCAGGTCTGGCCCTGCTGGCGTTCGGCGGGCAGTGGTGGCTGCGCGTCCTCGGCCTGCTGTTGCTGCCCCTGCCCTACCTGGTCGGTGCACCGCAGCCCGAAGTGCATGAAAGCCTGGTCCCGACAGCCCTGAGCCAGCACTTTATCTTTACCTCGCTGCTGGTCAATGCGCTGTTCTGGGCCGCTCTCGGCCTGATCAGCGCCTGGCTGTTCAGCCGTGGGCAACAGGCGAGCTGAACAGGCCGGTGAGCGCTTTCTGTAGCACGGATGCAATACGGGAAGATGTAAAGCCCCGCACATCACCGCCGGATTTCATCCGGGCTACGGGGTTCAGCGCACGGTAACCGACGCAGGCCATACAGGCTTGCGTCGACCTTGCCGCGGTTGTCGACTATGGCGATTTCGCCGCCCAGTTCACGCAGGCGCGTGTTGATATCGCTGGCGTACAACTGCTTGAGCCACAGCCGATAAGCCATGCCCTGCCCCGCATCCAAATAACGGTGCAGTTCGGCCAGGCCGAACGTCCAATGGCCCGGCTCACAGCTGAAGCCTTGGGCGCGCAGTTGTTCCAGCACCTGCGCATCGCCGCGCAGCACCGCTTGGCAACAATCGAGAAACCTCTGCAACAGATCGCTCATGGACCTTTACTTGATCTTCTCGGCGATCCAGATGGTATGCCGGGTGCCTTTGTTGCCGTGGGCGTAGACCTGCACTTCCTCGACCTTGAAACCGGCCTTGCGCACCTTGTCGGAGAACTGCCGGTCGGCGCTGGCCGACCATACCGCGAGCACGCCTTTGGGCCGTAGCGCCTGGTGGCAATGCTGCAACCCCTGCGCCGAATACAGCCAGCTATTGCGCTTCTGGGTCAGCCCCTCGGGGCCGTTGTCGACATCCAGCATAATCGCGTCGTAGCGCTGCCCGGCGTTCTTCAGGCAGTTGGCCACATCGTCCTGAATTACCCGGGTACGCGGGTCGAGCAGCGGATAACCGGCCTTCGCGCCCAGCGGGCCGCGATTCCACTCCACCACCCCGGGCACCAGTTCGGCGACCTCGACCTCGGCGGTCTTGCCGAGGTTCTGCAAGGCCGCCGCCAGGGTGAAACCCATGCCCAGACCGCCGATCAGCACCCGTGAATCCGGCCGCCCGGCGACCTTCTTGCAGGGAATCGCCGCCAGGGCGTCTTCCGAGCCGTGCATGCGGGTGTTCATCAACTGACCGCCATCGCCGCCGGCGATCTTGATCACAAAATCCTCGCCATATTCGAACAGGCAAAGCGCTCCCGAACCATCGGGAATCGGGGCGGTGTCGAGCAATACAAAGCGCTTCATGGCGGTCTCGTCGGGCAGTGGAGGCGATCGGGTAGCGCACGATACAGCAGTCGCGCCTCAGCCCCCAGTCAGCATATGCCCGACGATACCGAGCATGAAGCCCAGCAACGCACCGAGCGACGGTGCCCAATGCTTGTTCAGCTTGGCCTGCGGGGCGATATCCTGGAACACCGAATAGAGAATGCCGCCAGCGGCGAACAGCATCACCGCGGCAACCACTTGTGGCGAATCATCCAACCATAAATAACCGGATACGCCCGCGAGCGGTCCAAGCAATGCCGCTGCCGCGAACAGCATCAGGAGACGTTTGCGGCTGTAGCTGCTGGCGCGATGTATCTCGCGGTAGGCATTGAAGCCCTCCGGCAGGTTCTGCAGCGCCATCAGAATGGCCAACAACATCGCGCCCTTGCCGCCATGGGCAAACGCCGCGCCCAGGGCCAGGGACTCGGGAATAAAGTCGCTCAACATCGCGGCCATCTGGCTGGCGGCGGTTCTGCTCCGAGCCAGAAGGATATCCAGCCCCATAAAGGCCACGCCGCCAGCACAGAACCACAGAGCGGCCGCCGTCGGCTCGAAGCGCACGATCGCTTGCGGCACCAGCACCAGTGCCACGGCGGCCAACAGCGCACCTCCACCGAAAGCGACCACCCCGTGGCGCAGCTCATTCTCCAACCAGCGCGGACGGATACGTTCGACGCTGGCAAAAGCCGCGCCGAGGGGCATGGCCATACCGGCCAACAGGGTATACGCCACCACCATCCATAGAGAATCCACGGTCACCTCACCTGCCAGTCGGGGGCTATCAATATCCCCCATTGCGCCGCCAACTCAAGCGCAGGTTCCATCGATGCAGATTGATAACGACATCGAGTGCCAAGCCATGGCAACTTCGGGCCAATGCCGATTATGCTCTGAGCCTTGCAAACCTAGGCGGGTCAAGGCAAGCACCGCCCACGTAGAACCTTTTTCAAAGGACGCACGCCATGCCCCTCGCCCAACTGATCACCGCCGCGCAGCTACAGCAACGCTTGCAGCGGCCCGACCTGCTGATTCTCGATTGCCGCTTCGCCCTCGATGACCCGGCCTATGGCCAGCGCAGCTACGGCGAAGGGCATATCCCCGGCGCGCAGTTCGCCGATCTGGAACGCGACCTCTCCGGCCCCATCCATAAGGGTGTAACCGGCCGCCATCCCCTGCCGGATGCCGCGCAACTGCTGCAGCGCCTGCGCGACTGGGGCCTCAATGAAACTAGCGAGGTGGTGCTGTACGACGACGGCCCCGGTGCCTTTGCTGCCCGCGCCTGGTGGCTGCTGGCCTGGCTGGGCAAGCGCGAAGGCGTGTACCTGCTCGACGGCGGCTTGAAGGCCTGGCGCGAAGCCGGTGGTGAGCTGAGCCAGGAGCTGACAACACCGGCACCCGGCGATTTTGCCGGCAAGTCCGACGCCAGCTTACTGATCGATGCGCACCAGCTGCTGCAAGGTTTACCCGACCCGCGCTTGACCCTGCTCGACGCCCGCGCCCTGCCTCGGTTCAAGGGCGAGGTGGAACCCCTCGACCCGGTCGCCGGGCATATTCCCGGAGCCCAGTGCGCGGTGTTTACCGACAACCTGGACAGCGACGGCTATTTCCTCGGCAGCGCGAAACTGCGCCAGCGCTTTGCCGCGCAACTGGGCGAGCGCCCGGCCAGTGGCCTGGTGGCCTACTGCGGTTCGGGCGTGACCGCCTGCCACAACCTGTTCGCCCTGTGCCTGGCCGGCTATCCCCTGGCGACGCTGTATGCCGGCTCCTGGAGCGAATGGATCACCGACCCCGACCGCCCGGTGGCCACCGGCGACTGAAGCCAGGCCGGGGGGCTAAGCACCAATTGGAATATCGGTCATAACCGAAAGCTGAAAACAATTTAAAAACAGCCCTTTACAGCGCAAAGGTCGCACTAAACTTCAACACAAGCGGCTAACCCCGCTTCCGGTGGGGCCTTTATCAAAACAAGCAGACGCTGCCAGCGCCCCGGCCCCATCGGCGACCTGTCGCGAGGGCTATATGGGAATTGCCGCCTGCGAGTTCAGTCAGTACGTCATTCGGCCCACCTTGATCTACCTGGGCCGCCACTCCGCCACCGCCGAAGCCCTGCTCCTGGGAGCCGCCGCCAGCCAATCCGGGCTGGGCGCGGGACTCGATGACAAGCACGGCCACGGCCTCTACCGCATCGCCGCCCTGCGCCACCAGCAGCTCTGGGACCAGCACCTGGCCCGCGACCCGGACCTGGCCAGCAAGATCAGGGGGCTGGCCAGCCAGCATGCCTTTCTCGCCGCCCCGCACCTGGAACTGACCGTCAACCTGCGCTATGCCACGGCAATTGCCTGGATGCTGATCGAGACGGACGCCTGCGAGCTGCCCGCCGCCGACGATCTGCTCGGCATGGCCCAGATCTGGCAACGGGTATTCAGACCCCAGGGCCGGCCGCGGGACTTTATCGCCGCCTGGCAGCGCTATATCGGCCGCGTCAGCCAGGTGGCCTGAGGTCGAGGCAACGAGCATTATTGTCCGACAATTTCACTGCATTTAGCAGAAAATGGCCGCACTTTAAAGGCTTTTAACCGCTCTATCCCGGGAACTCAAAGGCTTGGCAAGGGTCATGGAAGGTTGCTAGTTTCCGCCCCCCGCTAAACCCTAGGAGTCCTCCGTGACCAGAAGAGTCGTCAAGACCTGCCTGTCCCTTGCCCTTGCCTCTGCCGCCAGCCATGGCCTTGCCAGTGGTTTTGCCATCAACGAACAAAGCGTCAGCAGCATGGGCACCGCCTTCGCCGGCCGCTCCTCCTCGGCCGATGACGCCAGCACCGTATTCGGCAACCCGGCCGGCATGGCGCGCATCAAGCGCGAACAGATCAGCGGCGGCATTGCCCTGATCCACGCGAAAACCGATATCGACAACGCCAGCGGCTCCACCCCTGGCAGCAATGACGGCGACATGGTGCCGTTTATCGGCGCGCCCATGGGTTATTACGTCAAACCGCTGGACGACAACTGGAGCTTCGGCCTGGGTCTGTATGTGCCGTTTGGCCTGGTGACCGATTACGAACGCAACTTCCAGGGCCGCTATCACGGCGACCGCAGTGAAGTGCGGGTGATTACCCTGCAGCCGACCCTGAGCTATCGCGTCAACGAGCACCTGTCGATCGGCTTCGGCCCGACCCTCAACCGCATCGACGGCGAGTTGACCTCGGCCGTCAACAACCCGATTCCCGGCGCGGGTGACGGCAAGGTCGAAATCAAGGGCGATGACACGGCGCTGGGCTACAACCTCGGCGTGCTGTTTGAAATCACCCCACAGACGCGTTTCGGCCTGACCTACCACTCCAAGGTGGATTACCGCCTCAAGGGCGACACCACAGTGTCCGGCCCGGGCTTCGTGTTCGGTTCATCGGCCGGCAGCTACGACGCTTCGCTGGAGCTGACCACCCCGGAATCGGTGGATTTGTCCGTGACCCACGAGTTGAATGCCGACTGGACCCTGTACGCCGGCAGCACCTGGACCCGCTGGAGCCGCCTGGAAGAAATCCGCGCCGACAACAAAGGCGTAGGGGGCTTGCTGGGCGGGGCCCTGACCAGCATCAGCGAGCCGCAGAACTGGCACGACACCTGGGCCCACGCCGTGGGTGCGGCCTATAAACTGAACCGCCAATGGACCCTGCGTGCGGGCCTTGCCGTGGACCAGTCGCCAACCAATAACGCCGACCGTTCGCCACGCATCCCCAGCGGCGACCGCACCATCCTCAGCCTGGGCGCGGCCTGGAGCCCGAATGAGGACATGACCGTCGATCTGGCCTATTCCTATCTGATGGAAGACGACGCCGATATCGAGAGGGACGACTACCGCTCAACCTACAAAAACACCGCCCATGGTCTGGGCACACAAGTGACGTACCGCTTCTAATTCGGCACGAACTTTGGGGTACACTCGCGCAGCGATGACAATTATAAAAATGCCGCGTGAGACGACCATGACTGCACTCTGTACTGCCCTGCCGGAGCGGCTCTGCCTACTGCTGGTGGATGACCACAGGATCTTTCTCGATGGCCTCAGCCTGGCCCTCGCCCCTCTTTGCGCCGACCTGCAGATCCATACTGCCGAAACCGCTGCCGCCGCCGAAGCCTGCCTGCAGCACGCCGATTTCGACCTGATCCTGCTGGACCTGCGCCTGCCCGACATGCCCGGCCTGGAGCTGCTGCAACGCTGGCAACAACAGGGCCGCATGACCCCGGTGGCGATTCTCAGCGCCAGCGACTCCAACCTGGATGCCCAGGCCGCACTGGCCGCCGGAGCACTGGGTTTTATCCCGAAAAGCGCCAACAGCAACGAGCTGCGTCAGGCCGTGACCCGCGTGCTGCTGGGCGAAACCCTGCCCGCTCCCGCCGGGGCCGAAAAGGCCCAGCTGACGCCGCGGCAGATGGAAATTCTGCGGTTACTGGCCGACGGCCTGCCGAACAAGTCGATCGGCCGGCAACTGGGGGTGGCCGAGGACACGGTCAAGACCCATCTCAAGACCCTGTTTCAGGAACTCGACGTGCACACCCGCACCGCCTGCGTCAGTGCGGCGCGTCAGCGCGGCTGGCTATAGGGTCCGTTGCGGTTTCGCCGCGAGCCGCCTGGCGCGCCGGCAGCAGCACCGCCAGGGCCTGACGCAGGCGGGCCGGCAGCACGGGTTTGCCCAGCAGGGTGATATGCGCCGGCAGGCAGCGCTCCTGCAACTGACTGCTGATATCGGCGGTGATCAACAACGCCGGCAGCATCAGCCCCGCCTCTTCAC
The DNA here is from genome assembly GCF_963970915.1 of Pseudomonas sp. EA_105y_Pfl2_R69. Lineage (NCBI taxonomy): Bacteria > Pseudomonadati > Pseudomonadota > Gammaproteobacteria > Pseudomonadales > Pseudomonadaceae > Pseudomonas > Pseudomonas sp. EA_105y_Pfl2_R69. The sequence goes on along the minus strand of NZ_CAXAOO010000009.1, from coordinate 156,625 downwards.
GCAGACGCTCGATGGCGGACAGGCCATCCGCCTTCGCCGCCAGGCGGAAATCGCTGATCAATAGCTGCGGCTGGGCCTCGTCCAGGCACAGCAGGGCGGCCTCGAGGTCGGCGCAGGCCCAGACCTCGCAGCCCCAGCGCCGCAATAACCCGGCCAGCGCTTCGCGCCCGGCACCGTCGTCCTCCAGCAGCAGTATCCGCCCGCTCGGGGCCGCCACCGCCACCTGCGTTGCCAGCCGCTCGCCCGCCTCGGCGCGCGGCAGTTGCAGCACGAAGCGCGCGCCTTGCCCGGGGCTGGAATGCAGCCGCAGCGGGTGCTCGAGCAGCTCGGCCAGCTGTTTGACGATGGCCAGCCCCAGGCCCAGGCCGCGCTCGGCATTGCGCCCGGGGTTATCCAGCTGCTGAAACTCCTCGAACACCCTATCCTGCTGTTCCGCGCTCAGGCCGCGGCCATCGTCGCCCACCTCGAGCAGCACTTCGTCCCGCTCGGCCCGTGCGCGCAGCCAGACCTGGCCTGCCTGGGCGTGGCGTAGGGCGTTGGCCAGCAGGTTGCGCAACACCCGCTCCAGCAGCAGCGGATCGCTGCGCACCCAGAGTTCCTCGCACTGCAGTTGCAGGGTAACGCCCTGGGCTTGGGCCTCGGCCCGGCTCTCCTCGCTCAGCCGGGCCAGCAGCGGTGCCAGGGCGACTACCTCGAGCTTGACCTGCACACCACCTGGCAGGGTCATGCGGCTGTAGTCGAACAACGACTGCAGCAGGCGACTGAGCTGCTCCACCGAGGTTGCCAGGCGACTGCTGATGCGCTGCGTGCCGGCCTCCTGGCTCTGCTCCAGCAGGTGCTGGGCATACAGGCCCATGGCATTCAGCGGCTGACGCAGGTCGTGGCTGGCGGCAGCAAGCAGACGCAGCTTGCGTGCATCGTCGGCCTCGGCACGCTGGCGGGCCAGGTCGAGCAGGCGCAGGTTGAGCCAGGCACCACGCTGGCCATGCTCCTGCAGGTAGGCACCGATACTGCCGATCAGGTTGGCGCAGACCAGAAACAGGCCCTGATAGGCCAACTCCGAGCCGGCCTCGGTCAGCAGCAGGCCCAGGCCAAGAAACAGCGCGCAGATGCCCCAGGCCGCGGCGCTGACGGCCCGAAACGACACCCCCAGCAGCACATAGCCGAACATCAGCACGAGGAACAGGCCGTCGTAAGGCATGGCCACGCCCAGCCCCCAGCAGACATAGATGATCGCCACCACACAGGCCCCGTTGAGCCCGTAGGCGGCGACATAGGCCAGCAGGCTGAGGTGCGGGTCGCTCTGGGCACGCCGACAGTAAAAGAAGCTCAGCGTCACCCCGAGCATCGCCAGCAGACGCAGGGGCACGCTGGTCAGGCCCACCGCCAGGGGCAGGAACAGCAGATCGAGGATGCAGTAGATCAGCTGAAAGATCAGCGCGGTGCTGACGATCAGCAGCAGGCGGCGGCGAATGCGCTGCACTCTATGGCCAACGAAGCCCTCTTCCAGCTCCGGCACGAAGCATAGACGGCTGTAGCCGCGGCGCTGCTGCGCCAGCAGCAGACGCTCTTCCTGCTCCGGGGTCATGCCCATGGGGCTCCGGGATTACAAACCCGAGGTCTCGCTGTCCTGCTGTTTGCCGGCAATGGCGTCATAGGTTTCCACCCGGTGCTGGTCTTCGGCGCTGAATAGTCGCTGGCGCAAACGCTGCTGCTCGCGCTGCCGATCCGCCGGGCTCAGGCCATTGCCCTGCAGGCTGGCCAGTTCCTCTTGGTACTGGCCATAGCGTTGTTGCCAGGCCCGCTCGTTGCGCTGCTCGGTGAGCAAGCGCTCGACCGTAGGTGGATCATAGGTCAAGGCGAGGAACTGGCGCACCTGCTCCTCGCTCGCGCCCTCTTGCCACAGCTGCTCGCTGCGCGCCTGTTGCGCCTGCGCCTGGCTGTGGCGCTCCTCGCTGGCACGCATGGCCGCCGGCAGCTGCTCGCGCAGGCGCAACTGGGCCTGGGCCTTGCCTTCGTCGCCAAGATCGTCGCGGGTGAGCAGCGCCAGGTTATCCAGGGTGTAGCGGGCATAGGCTTCTTCGGCACCGAACAGGGCCTCCACCGCGGCCGTGGAAAAATGCCCACGGCGCAGCTCGGCCAGCTTGTCGAATGCCTGCTGCAGGGCGGCCAGCTGCGACTGCGGTTGCGCCTGCTGGGCAGCGCTCAGCGGCTGTTCGAGCAGCGCCAGACTGGCGCGTTTGTAATCCATATAGTCGCCCAGCAGGCCGATAAACTGCCCCAGGGCCGGCTCCGCCAGGCGTTGGCCAGCATCGGCCAGCATGGCTTCGACGGCCGCATCCAGCCCGGCGCTGTCGGCGGCGCTGAGGAAGTAATCGAAATAGTCGCGCACCCCGAGGTTCAGGCGCAGATTACCGGCACTGTCGCTGGCCAGTTCGCCGTCCACATCGGTGCCCTGCAATCCGGGCAGTTGTGCGGCGATGGGCACAAGCGCAGCGGCCGGCGCGGCGGATGCCAGCAAGGGGCTGGGCAGGCTGTCGGCACTGGCTGCGGGGGTGGGCTGGGGCACGGCAAGTTGGGCCACCGGGGCAGGCTCCGGCCATTGCCAGTAGAGGGTCAGGCCGCCGACACAGAGTGCGGCGACCAACAGTAAAAGGATATGACGCGAGGGAAAGGGCATGGCAGCTCCAAGGCGGGCCGCACAAGGCGGCCCGCAACAACAGGTCAGACGCCTTTGTTCTTCAAGCGGTTGGCATGCTGGCGATACAGCGAGACCGGCTCGGTCCAGCCGCGGATGCCGAACAGGTGGTTGATCGCATCGACGTGGTTCATGTTGTAGCTGTCACCCAGCACCTGGCCCAGGTAGGTGGAGCAGACGCCGACCAGGCCGTCGTTCTTCTCGCTGCCGAACGCCAGGCCGGTGATGGCCAGGAACGGATCGACCGCATCGAAGATGTTGGTGTAGGAGGTGTTACCGGTCCAGGAGAAGTAGCGGATATTGTGCCCACGCACGTTATGCACTTCGGTGGACTTGGCGCAGTAGCTGCTGTTGTTCACGCCCCAGGGGTGGCGGCTGTTAAGCGCGGCGGTGCCGGCGGTGGTCAGGGTTTTCAGCGCGTCGATGCCGCTCTGCGGGTTGCTGCTGCCGGACAGCAGATTGATCACCGCGCCCAGGGCGTTGGCCAGAGCATTGGCACCGCCTTCGATGGCGCTGTTGGGTGGAATCGCGCCGCGCAATACGTCGGCCACCTTGGAGCCCTTGTTGACGCCGTTGATCGAGGTCACCGATGCCACCAGATCGGGCCGCAAAGAAGCCGCGACCCGCGAGGTCGGCGAGCCCTGGCTGTGACCGATCAGGTTGACCTTGCCGCCGTTGGCACCGGCCCAGGGCACGATCTGCTGGGCCAGCGCGGCACCGCGCTGCTCGCTGTCGTTGAGCGCCGAAACGCTGGCGACATAAACCTTGGCCCCATCGCGCTCGAGGTTCCAGGGAATGGTATGGAAGTAGTTGATCAGACCGCCGATGGTGTCGAAGCCGGTCACCCCGTGCACCAGCACGATGGGGTATTTGGTCTGGGTGTAGCCGGCCTGGGCTTCGACCGCGCCGAGCAGGGCGCAGGCGGCGAGAGCAGTTGAAATAACGCGACGCATGGGTGCCTCCTTGTTTTTCTTGTGGGCACGCCGGGTAACTGCGTCCGGCGTAGCAACACTCTAAGGAGGTGTACGGGGCCCAACCATCGCCCAGATGGGTGAGTCAGGGTTGCGCAGCGATGGCCTGCTCGAGCGCGGCAATCAGCTTGGGATCGTCCGGCAGGGTGCTGCTGGGGAAACTGGCGATCACCCTGCCCTGGGCATCGACCACATACTTGCTGAAGTTCCAGCGCGGGGCCTGGCTCTGCGCGGCCAGTTCCTTGAACAACGGGATGGCCTGCTCGCCGCTCACCGGCTGGGTTTCAGTCATGCTGAAGGTCACACCGTAATTGACATAACAGACCTTGGCGGTCTCCTCGCTGCTGTCGGCTTCCTGGCGGAAGTCATCCGAGGGCACGCCCAGCACCTCCAGGCCCTGCCCCTTGTAGCGCTGATACAGCGCCTCCAGGCCTTTGAACTGCGGGGTAAAGCCGCAGAAGCTGGCGGTATTGACCACCAGCAGCGGCTTGCCGGCAAACCGGCCGCAGAGGTCGATCCGCTCCTGGCTGCGCAGCTTCGGCAGCTCGCCTTGCAGCAGCGCCGGGCAGTCGGCCGCCAGAGCAGACGCGGACAAGGCCAGGAGCATGGTGCTCAGAACAAGGGAACGCAGCATGGCAGACGCCTCGAGAGTTGAAGAGATTCAGGCTACTCGCCGGACAGGCAGGCGGCAATTTTCGCCTGGTAACAAAATTCTATGGCCTGACCGCACAGCTGCCGGCTCAGCACACCCCCATGCCCAGCTGCAAAAAGGCCAGTCCACTCTGTCGCCAGGCCCACCACAGCAGCCCCAGGCCCAGCAGGCCGGCCAGCGCCGCCAGGGCGCTCAGGTAATGCTTGCGCATCATACCGCCACCTCCTGAATGCGCAGGCGAGCCACCGGCTGTTCGCGCACCGGCCAGTTCAGCGCCGCCGCCAGCAGGCTGAGGACAACGGCGATCTGCCAGACCAGGTCATAGCTGCCGGTGCGGTCGAACAGGTAACCGCCCAGCCAGCCACCGAGAAAGGCCCCGAGCTGGTGGAACAGAAACACGATGCCGCCGAGCATCGACAGGTTGCGCACCCCGAACATCGTCGCCACCGTGCCATTGGTCAGGGGCACGGTGGACAGCCACAGCAGGCCCATGGCGATGCCGAAGGCATAGGCGCTCCACACCGTCAGCGGCGTCAGGATAAACGCCACGATCACCACCGCCCGGGCCAGGTACAGGGCGCTGAGCAGGCGCGGTTTGGACATCCGCCCACCCAGCCAGCCGGCGCTATAGGTGCCGAAGATATTGAACAGACCGACCAGGGCCAGCACCGTGGTGCCCACCAGCGCCGGCAGATGCTGATCGACCAGATAGGCCGGCAAATGCACACCGATAAAGACCACCTGAAAACCGCAGACGAAAAAGCCCAGGGCCAGCAGCCAGAAGCCCGAATGGCTGCAGGCCTCGCGCAAGGCCTCTGCGAGGGTCTGCTCGTGGCCGGTCAGCGGTAGCGGTGTGTCCTTGAGCATTGCCGCCAGCGGTATGATCAGCGCCACCAGCAGGCCCAGGGCCATCAGCGCCGCCGACCAGCCGAGCCAGCCGATCAGCCCCAGGGTACCGGGGAGCATGGCGAACTGGCCGAAGGAGCCGGCCGCGGCGGCGATGCCCATGGCCATGCTGCGTTTTTCCATCGGCACGGCGCGGCCCACCGCACCGAGAATCACCGAAAACGAGGTGCCGGACAGGCCGATGCCGATCAGCACCCCAGCGCTTAGCGACAGACTCACAGGCGAGTCGGCCAGGCCCATGCAGCCCAGACCAATGGCATACAGCACGCCGCCGACAATCACCGTACGTTTGGCACCGTAGCGGTCGGCCAGGGCCCCGGTAAAGGGCTGGGTCAGGCCCCAGATCAGGTTCTGCAGGGCGATGGCGAAGGCAAACACCTCGCGCCCCCAACCGAACTCGGCGCTCATGGGCGGCAGAAACAGGCCAAAGCCGTGACGAATACCCAGCGACAGCGCCAATACCAGGGATGCGCCCAGCAATAGCCAGCCACTGGTGCGCCATACAGAAGTCATACGTGGTCCTCAACGGGTAGCGACCCGCTTAACGAAAAATCGGCAATAGGGCGCAGGTATATACCGCTACCCGCCAAGGTAACAGCTACAGCTGTCCGGCAATGCAGCACTACAGATTGCACCCTGAGTCGGGCATATCGGCAAGCCGACCATCGGCTAACAGGCCGTTGAAAAACCACCGGCTAATCGAACAGCAGCGGCGCGGCACTGGCGCGCTGGGCCAAGAACTGCAGCAATTGCTCGCGGTAATGGGCGTACACCTCAGGCGGCAGCCAGCGCTGGTAGATCGCCATCGAGCTGTCAGGCTCAGCGGAAACTTCACGTACAGCCTGGTCGAGTCGCCTGGCCATCCGCGCGCCCCACTGCGTGCGTGCGCAATAGATGCCCACGGTCACCAGTTCAGCGTTTTCCCGCAACGGCACGCTGATCAGCGCATCACTGAGGCTGAAATGGCGCATCACCTCGGTGTAGATGACGGGGTAATCGAAGACATAATCCAGGCGCTGATGGCTGACCATCAGCAGCAGGTTTTCCCCCGCCAGGCTGCCGCCCAGTTCGGGGATGCGCCCTTCGGCATGGGCCTGGCGCAGGCGCTCGCGAATTGGCGCAGGATAGACCCGGCTCCTGGCCAGGGCACCGCGCAGGTAGGGGTTGCCGAACAACCAGTCGAGGCTGACCTGGCCGTCCTCGATCAACAGTTGATCCAGGGTCTGCGCACGCACCAGTACATGGATCGGCGTGCTCGCCACATAGGGCACGAAGTAACCCACCCGGTCGCGCTCGGGACTTTGCAACTGGCCGCTGCTGCACATCTCGCCCTGCTCGCCCATACGCTGTTCGACGCGGGTCATGGGCAATACTTCGTAGTGCATCTGCAACTCGGCCAGGCGCGCGGCCAGCAGCTGCATGGCCTCGAACAGCACGCCATCGACCACTTCGCCATCGCGCACATTGAAGGCACCGGGAATCGGCACTATGCCCCAGACCAGCTCCTCGGCCTGCGCCGCGCCCGCCCCGGGCAAGCCGCAGAGCAACGTCGCCACCACCAGCGAGTAGAACGACCTGCACACCATAAACATCCCTGCTCCGCCTGGCTGTCCCTACACGCTAGGCGATAGCTCGGGGCCGTGCCGAGAAAATCCGCGCGCAGACAACCGCGCCGGCCCCCTGCTCAACAGGCCAAGGCCACCAGCACCGCGCATTCCGCTAGTTCCAGCAACGCCCCGGCGGTATCGCCGGTGGTACCGCCCAGGCGCTTGAGCATCAGGCTGCGCAGCCCGAGGAAAACCATCCCGGCCACCAGCAAGGCAAGCAACGCCGGCCAGCCGAACAGCAGCATGAGCCCGGCGTTGGCGGCCAGCACCCAGGGCAGCTGCCGGCGCGGCAGATGTTCGGCCAGGGCCTGGCCCAGACCAGCGGCACGCACATAGGCGGTGGTGAGAAACAACAGCGGCAGCAGACAGCGCGCCAGCCAGGGCACCACTACCAGCAACAACCCGGAGTCGTTCTCCAGCAGGACCACCAGGGCGACGAACTTGAGCAGCAACAGCAGCACCAGCACCACCACCGCAATCGGCCCGCTGCGCGGGTCTTTCATGATGGCCAGGGTGCGCTCTTTATCGCCAAAGCCGCCCACCCAGGCATCGGCGCTGTCGGCCAGACCATCCAGATGCAGGCCGCCGCTGATGCCCACCCAAAGGGTCAGCAACAGCGCCGCTTGCAGCAGCACGGCGCTATCGCCCAGCAGTTGCTGTGCCGCGAGCAACAACAGGCCAATCAGCAGGCCCACCAGCGGGTAGCACAGCAGCGAGCGGCCGACCTGCTCAGGCGTCGGCATACCCGCCAGGGTTACCGGCAGGCGGGTGAGAAATTGCAGGGCGATCCACCAGGCAGTCATGCCAGTTCCCTGAGTTCGCCCTGTTGATCCAGGCACAGTTGAAAGCGTTCGGCATGCCCTACCGCCACCTGCAACAGATCGTTGCGCGGCAAGCCACGGGCGCGCGCCAGCAACAGGCGGATCACCCCGCCATGGGTCACCAGCAGCAAGCGCTCGCCGGCATGACGCGCCTGCAAGCGCTGCAATGCGCCCATTATCCGCGCCTCGAAGGCCAGCAGCGGCTCGCCTTCGGGCGGAGTGAAGCCGTAGGGCTCGCGCCAGAAACGCCCCAGCTCTGCGGCGCTGGTCTGCATCAGCTCGGCGGTGTTACGCCCTTCCCAGACGCCGAAATGCAGCTCCTGTAGATCAGGCTCCAGGCTGAGCGGCACGCCCTGCTGCGCGGCCAGCTCTTCGGCGAAGCGGGCGCAGCGCTGCAAGGGTGAGCTGATCAGCCGATCCCAGGGGCCGGCCTCGGCCATCGCCGCGCGCAGCTGCGCCCAACCGGTTTCGGTCAGGGCATCGTCGAGGCTGCCGCGTAGGCCGCCACCCAGTTCGGTTTCGCCGTGGCGCAGCAGTTCCAGATAGACCGTCATGCCGGGCGCTCGGCCACCGCCGCCTCGGCAAAGGTGGCCATGTCGTTGTGCAGTCTGCAGGCCAGTTGCAGCAACGGCACGGCCAGGGCCGCACCACTGCCCTCGCCCAGGCGCAGGCCCAGGTCGAGCAAGGGCTCGGCTTGCAGCGCCTCGAGCACACGTTGATGGCCGGGCTCGGCACCGCGGTGGGCAAACAGCAGCCAGTCGCGGCAGGCCGGATTCAGACGCACCGCCAATAGCGCGGCAACGCTGCAGATAAAGCCGTCCACCAACGCGGTGATGCCCTGCTGCGCGCAAGCCAGATAGGCACCGCTCAGCGCGGCAATTTCGAAGCCGCCGAGGCGTTGCAGCATGTCTATGGGTTCGCTGATCGCCGGACGATGCAATTCCAGAGCAGCCTCGATCACCTCGGCCTTATGGGCTACGCCCGCGCTGTTCAGGCCGGTGCCCGGGCCGACCAATTCCTGCGCCGGACACTCCAGCAACAGGCAGGCCATGGCCGTGGCGGCGGTGGTGTTGCCGATGCCCATCTCGCCGCCGATAAACAGCTGGCTGCCGGCTTCACGAGCGCGCTGCACGCTGGCCTGGCCGGCGTCCAGGGCTAGCAGTAACTGCGCGGCGGTCATCGCCGGGCCCTGGGCGAAGTTCGCCGTGCCCGCGCCGATATGCAGATGACGCACGCCGCGTAGCGGCTCCAGCGGCAGCGCAGTGCCCAGATCGATGACCTCAAGCGTCGCGCCCAGCTGCTTGGCCAGTACGCTGATGGCCGCGCCGCCAGCGACGAAGTTGTGCAGCATCTGCCCGGTGACGGCCTGGGGAAAGGCCGATACGCCTTCGGCAACCACGCCATGGTCACCGGCAAAAATGCTGATCCACAGCTGCTGGACCTGCGGCCGCGGGCTGCCCTGCATGGCCGCCAGCTCAATCGCCAGCCGCTCCAACTGGCCGAGCGAACCGGCCGGCTTGGTCAGTTCGAGCTGGCGCGCCTGGGCCTTGTTGCGCGCCACCAGATCCAGCGGCTGACAGGCCCGTTGCCACCATTGCTCACTCATAACGCCTCTCCTTTGAGCACCATCGGCAAACCCGCCACGCTAAACACCACACGTTCACAGCGTTCGGCCAGGGCCTGGTGCAGCCAGCCCGCCTCGTCGACATAACGGCGGGTCAGCTCGCCCAGCGGCACCACGCCCAGTCCGGTTTCATTGCTGACCAGAATAATCCTCCCCGGCAAACCGCTCAGGCAGTCCAGCAGCGCATCGCGCTCGGCACTTAGCCGCGCCGGATCATCCAGCATCAGCAGATTGGTCAGCCATAGGGTTAGGCAATCGATCAGCAGGCACTTGTCCACCGCAGCCTGCTCACGCAGCACCCGGGCCAGCGCTAGCGGTTCCTCCACCAGGCCCCAATGCGCAGGTCGGCGTTCGCGGTGATGTTGAATACGCTCATTCATCTCACCATCCAGCGGCTGGCTGGTGGCGATATAAGTCACCGCCAGGCCGGATTCGGCGGCCAGGCGCTCGGCCAGACGGCTCTTGCCGGAACGGGCACCGCCGAGAATCAGTTCATACATGGTTCACCTTGTCTCTCCGTAGGGTGGATGTCGCTTTTTACATCCACCATCACGCCGCAAATGGTGGATCGATAAGGCGTGATCCACCCTACTGGCCACATAACGTTCGCAGCTTTGCAGTATCCAGATGCGCCTCGACCAGATCGGCCAGACGCTCGATATCGCGCTCGCGCAAGGCCTGGTAATCCACCTGCTGCACCTCGCGCAGGCCGGCCCAGCGCAGCAAGGCGCTGCAGGCCTCTGGGGTTTCAAACAGACCATGCAGATAGGTGCCGAGCACCTGGCCATCGGCGCTCAGCGCCCCATCACGGCGGCCGTCATCCAATTGCACCGCCGCCGCATCCAGGGCCGCGCCGCTGCTGACTCCGGCATGAATCTCGTAACCGCTGACCGGGGCATTTTCCAGGCACAGCTGGCCGCGCACATTGCGCAGCTGTTTCTCCGGTGCAAGCAGGGTACTGAAATCCAGCAGCCCCAGCCCCGGGCTCGACCCCGCCGCACCTTCCAGGCCATGGGGATCGTCGATCTGCGTGCCGAGCATCTGCAAGCCGCCGCAGATGCCCAGCAGCTTGCCGCCATAACGCAGGTGCTTGGCGATGCTCTCCGGCCAGCCCTGCTGACGGAGGAAGGCCAGGTCGGCGCGCACGCTTTTCGAGCCGGGCAGGATGATCAGATCGGCGGGCGGTATGGCCTGGCCGGGGCCGACGAACGTCAGCTCGACCTGGGGATGCAGGCGCAGCGGATCGAAATCGGTGTGGTTGCTGATCCGTGGCAGCACCGGCACCACCACCTTGAGGGTTTCGCTGGCTTTGGCGGTCTGGCGCACATCGATCGCGTCTTCGGCCTCCAGGTGGAAATCCATCAGGTAGGGCAATACCCCGAGCACCGGCTTGCCGGTGCGCTGCTCCAGCCAGTCCAGCCCAGGTTGCAGCAGGGCGATATCACCGCGAAAGCGGTTGATCACAAACCCCTGCACCCGCGCCTGCTCACTCTCGGAAAGCAACGCCAGAGTGCCGACCAGATGGGCGAACACGCCGCCCTTGTCGATATCGGCAATCAGTATCACCGGGCAGTCCACCGCCTCGGCAAATCCCATATTGGCGATATCACCAGCGCGCAGGTTGATCTCCGCCGGCGAACCCGCGCCCTCCACCATCACCACCGGATAGGCGGCGCTCAAGCGCTGGTGCGACTGCAACACCGCCTGCAGCGCCACCTTCTTGTAATCGTGATAGGCCACGGCATCCATGCAACTCAGCGCGCGGCCGTGGATGATCACCTGGGCACCAGTGTCGCTATTGGGTTTGAGCAGCACCGGGTTCATATCGGTGTGCGGCGGTAAGCCGGCGGCCTGAGCCTGCACCGCCTGGGCCCGGCCGATTTCGCCGCCATCGGCGGTTACCGCGCTGTTGAGCGCCATATTCTGCGGTTTGAACGGCACCACGCTAACGCCCTGGCGCTTGAGCCAGCGACATAGCGCGGTCACCAGGGTGCTTTTGCCGGCATCCGAGGTGGTGCCCTGCACCATCAATGTAGTCATCGCGATTCCTTGGCAAAGCGTTCCAGGGCCTGCTGCAAACGCTGCCAACCGGCTTCGTCCGCCGGCAGGCCGAAGCGCAGGCTTAACGGGCTGGCAAACAGCCGAGTGAGGATGCCCTGAGCGGCGAGAAACTCATGCAGCTCGTGTGCCTGCGGCGTGCAGCAGAACTGGAACAGCGCGCAGCCGCCGGTCGGCGTCAGGCCCCCGGCCGCGAGCACGGTCGCCAGACGCTCGCCATCGGCCAGCAGGCGCTCACGCTGCAAGCGCTGGCCAGCCTGGTCCTGCAGCAGCGCGCTGGCCACCACCCGGCTCGGCCCGCTGACGGTCCAGGGTCCAAGCAGCTCGGCCAGCGGCTCCAGCAAGATCGGCTGGGCCAGGACAAAGCCCAGACGGATACCGGCCAGGCCGAAGAACTTGCCGAACGAGCGCAGCACGATCAGCCCCGGCCGCTCGCTAAAGGCCGCCAGGCTGTACGCCGGGGTGCAGTCGATAAAGGCTTCGTCCACCACCAGCCAGCCGCCACGTTCGGCCAGGCGGGCATGCCAGCTCAGCAGCTGCTCGGGCTCAAAACGCCGCCCCGTGGGGTTGTTCGGGTTGACCAGGAGCAGCACATCGAGACGTTCCAGGGCGCGGTTGACCCCCGCCTCGCTGAGTTCCAGCAGGCGGTGGCCTTCGCGCTGCCAGGCCGCAGCGTGCTCGGCATAGGCCGGCGAGAGGATGCCGACCCGGGCATTGCGCAGCAGGCGCGGCAAGGTCTGGATCGCCGCCTGGGAGCCGGCCACCGGCAACAGGTTGGCCACCCCGTAGTAATCGCGGGCGGCGACCTCCAGGCCGTCGTGCTGCTCGGGCAGACGCGTCCAGGCGCTGGCGGCAATCGCCGGCAGCGGCCAACCGTAGGGCGCGATGCCGGTGGACAGGTCCAGCCAATCCGCCAGGGCAATGCCGTGACGCAGAGAAGCCGCGCGCAGACGCCCACCATGTTCAAGCATAGAAAAAATCACGCATAAAAAGCCCCCCAGAGCAGTAACAGCGCCAGCCACAGCAGTACGCCGCCATTGACCAGGTTGAGCGCCCGTTCGATATCGCGCGCCTTGGGCTGCGGACCCGCGCCCAGTTCGGGCCGCTGATGCAGCTCGCCGTGATACTCCGCCGCGCCGCCCAGGCTGACCCCCAGCGCCCCCGCGCCTGCGGCCATCACCGGGCCGGCATTGGGGCTGTCCCACAAGGGTGCCTGGCTACGCCAGCAGCGCAGCGCCAGGGCGGTCTTGCCGAGCAGTGCATAGGTCAGGGCCACTAAACGCGCCGGAATGTAATTGAGCCCATCGTCGATCTTCGCCGCGGCCCAGCCGAAACGCTCGAAGCGCGCGTTGCGATAGCCCCACATGGCATCCAGGGTATTGCTCAGGCGATACAGCACCACCCCCGGCGCACCGGCGACGACAAACCAGAACAATGCGGCGAACACCGCATCACTGCCATTTTCCAGCACCGACTCGCTGCCGGCGCGGGCCACCCCCGTGGCGTCCAGCTGCGCGGTGTTGCGGCTGACCATATAACCGACCCGCTCACGTGCCAGACGCAAATCGCCCAGACGCAGCGCCTGGGCCACCGGCAGGGCATGCTCGCCCAGGCTACGCAGCCCGAGGGCCGCATAGAGCGCGAGAATCTCCACCGCCCAACCCAGCCCGCTGATCTGGCTCAGCAGCCAGGTCAGCAGGGTCAGCGGCAACACCGCCAGGCACCAGACCGTCACCCCATGGCTACGCCAACCGCGTCCGCCCGGATTGAAGCGTTGTTCGAGTCGCCCGGCCAGACGCCCGAAGGCCACCAGCGGATGCCAACCCCTGGACTCGCCAAACAGCGCATCCAGGGCGACCCCGGCGCAGGTGCTGAGAACCAGGCTCATGCTGTGCCCCACTGGTTCTCGAACAGCAATTCGCTGAGCGGCCGTGGCGTGGCCCAGCCCTCCTGCACCAGCATCGGCGCATCATAGAAGGCCTCTACCGGCCCCAGACAGAGCACCGCCAGCGGCTTGCTGCCGACCGGCATGCCGAGCAGAGCCGCCAGGGCCTGGGGTTCGAACAACGACACCCAGCCCATGCCCAGCCCTTCGGCGCGGGCGGCCAGCCAGAGGTTCTGGATCGCACAGGCCAGTGACGCCAGGTCCATTTCCGGCAAGGTACGGCGGCCAAACACATGGGCCTCGCGGCCGTCCATCAGGGCCACCACCAGCAGCTCGGCGCAGTCGCGGATGCCCTCGACCTTGAGCCGCATAAATTCATCGCTGCGCTCGCCCAGCGCTTCGGCGGTGCGCCCCCGCTCCTCCTCCACCAGGCCGTGAATCGCCTCGCGCAAGGCCGGGCGGGTGATGCGAATAAACCGCCAGGGTTGCATCAGGCCGACGCTGGGGGCCTGGTGCGCAGCTTCCAGCAGGCGCGCCAGTACCTCGGGAGCCACCTCGCCGCCGCTGAAATGGCGCATATCGCGGCGTTCGGCGATGGCGCGGTAGACCGCGGCACGCTCCTCGGGACTAAAGGCCTGCTGGTTCATCAAGGCTCACCGGGTAGAAACAGCGCAGCCGCCGCGCTCGGCGCGGACGGCAGATAGAAATGGATATAGGACGCCGTTAGCCGGCCGATACGGTAGACCGCTTCGGCCGTGCGTCTGTAGTTAGGGCACTCGCCCCGGGCGATGGGCTCAAGGACGCTGCTCAGGGCCGAGTGGTGGAAAGTATGGCCGCGCAGGCTGCCTTCAGGCAATTCGGCTTGTTGCAGGGCCAGTGCCACCAGGCGCGGTTGCAGGGTCGCCTGGCCCGGGAGCAGACCGAGCATGACGGCGCTGCGCCCCTGTTGATCGGTCAGTTGCTCGAGCAGGTAGAGCATGCCGCCGCACTCGGCATGGATCGGCTTACCGGCCTGGTGGTGAGCGCGAATCGCCTGCGCCATGGCCTGGTTGGCGGCCAGTTGCGTCAGGTGCAATTCGGGGTAACCGCCGGGCAGATAGAGACTGTCCACCTCGGGCAGCTGGCTGTCGCTCAAGGGCGAGAAGAACTGCAATTCGGCCCCCAACTCGCACAGCAGATCCAGGTTGGCCTGGTAGAGAAAGGCGAAGGCGCTGTCGCGGGCCACGCCGATACGCACGCCGGCCAACAAGCGCGCGGGCCTTGCCTGCTCGGGGGCGGCAAAGCTGACTGGCGGCGGCAGGCTGGTATCGGCACTGGCGGCCAGGGCATCGGCGGCGGCATCCAGGCGGGCATCCAGGTCGGCGAGTTCGCCAGCCTGGACCAGACCCAGGTGGCGGCTCGGCAACTGCACCTCGGCGCTGCGCGGCAACGCGCCGTACCAGCGAATCGAGGCCGGCAAGGCATCGCGCAGGATCTCGCCATGCCGTGTGCTGCCGACCCGGTTGCCGAGCACCCCGGAAAACGGCAGGTCCGCCTGGAAGGTCGCCAGGCCATGGGCCAGCGCGCCAAAGGTCTGGGCCATGGCCTGGCCGTCGATCACTGCCATGATCGGCACGCCAAAGCGCCGCGCCAGATCGGCCGCCGACGGCGTGCCATCGAACAGGCCCATCACCCCCTCGATCAGAATCAGGTCGGCCTCCCCCGCCGCCTGCCAGAGCAGGCGCCGGCTCTCCGCCTCGCCGACCATCCACAGGTCGAGCTGATACACCGGCGCGCCGCAGGCCTGGGCGAGCACCATAGGGTCGAGAAAATCCGGTCCGCACTTGAACACCCGTACGCGCTTGCCCTGACGTGCATGCAGCCGCGCCAGGGCTGCGGTGACCGTGGTTTTGCCTTGGCCGGACGCCGGTGCGGCGATCAGCAATGCCGGGCAGTGGCGCAGGCCAGGTACAGGCTCGCTCACCGCCGGGCCTCGTGACGCGACGCTAGCCCCGCGGCGCGAACGCCGGTATAGAGCAGCGCCGCCAGGCCGACATAGAGCGCCAGGCTGGCCAGGTAACGCGGGTAGTAAACGCCGATACGCTCGGCCAGCAGCGCCAGGCTCGGCTCCGGGTAACGCCCGGAGAAATACAGAAAACCGCCGCCGGAAAACAGGTAGCAAACCAGGGCGGCGATCATCACCGTCGCCATCAGCAGTGCCAGGCTGCTCAGATTATCGCGCTGCCAACCGGCATACAGCCGCCCGCCCAGCCACAGCGAGCCGTAGGCCGGCAGCAGCATCCAGTAAGCCGGCGACAGGCACCAGTCGCTGATGCCCGACCACTGCACCGCCGCGAAGTCGAGCAGCGAGGCCTCGATAAACAGCGCCGGAAATACCCAGCGCGGTCGCAGCAATACGCCGGCAAGAAAGAACACCGCCCAGGACGCGCTGGGCAGATTGACCGTCGCGAAATGTTGACCACGGGTCATGGCCATCAGCAGCGCCAGGGTCAGACCAATCGCCAACTGAGCGCGGGGGGAAAGCTTGAGCATCGGGATTTCCTCTCGGCTCGATCAAAGCGCCTGGTAGCGCACAGTGAAATAAACCGCCTGGCCGGGCTGGTTGAAGCCCTCGGCGGTCTGGTAATCGGCATCCAGCAGGTTGGCCACCCGCGTTTGCAGACGCCACTCACGGTTCAGGCGGTATTCGCCGCGCAGGTCGAGGGTGGCGAAGCCGGCCAGTTCGCGCTGGTTCTCCAGGTCGTCGTAGGTGGAGTTCTGCGCATGCAGACTGGCACCGACGCTGAAGGCACCGATGGCACGGTCAATATCCAGGTTGAACAGCTGGCTCGGCCGCCGATTGAGCTCCTTGCCGTAATAGGGAATGCCGGTGCGACTGGCGCGCTGCGAGCGATTTTCCGCGTCCATCAGCGTGTAGTTGGCGTTCCATTGCCAACCAAGCAGTTCGCTGCCGATCAGCAATTCGAGGCCGCGAATACGCGCCTGGTCGACGCCCTGGGCCTGGCTGATGCCGTTGACCCGCACCGTGGCGATCAGGTTATCGATCTCGGTGCGGTAGGCGTTCACCGCCCAATGGCCCCAGGCGTGCTTCCCGGCAAGGCCGAGTTCCAGGCTCTGCGACTCCTCGGCTTGCAAGTCCGGGTTACCGAAGCCGGGGTAATACAGCTGGTTGAAGGTCGGTGCCTTGAATGCTGTGCCGTAGCTGGCAGTCAGCCGTAGCGCCTCGTTCAGGGCATAGCCCCAGGCGATATTGCCGGTGTCGTGGCGGCCGAACTGCTCGTTGTCGTCACGGCGCAGGGACAGTTGCCAGTCATGGCGTTCGTACTCGCCGAGGTACTGGGCGAATGCGCCCTTGTTGTCACGATTTTCCATGGCATAGGCGACAGTACCGTTGACCTCATCCCGCTGATAATCGCCCCCCAGGGTCAGGCTGTGGCCGTCGGCCAGGCGCAGATCGTTCTGCCAGCTCAGGCTGTCGCGGCGACTGTCGAAACGCGAGTTGAAGTCGCCGTCCTGATAATGGTCGGCCTTGTCTTCGCCGCGCCCGGCCTGCAGTGTGACAAGCCAGGGCTCCAGCGGGGCAAAACGCGCCCGCCCGCCGACCACGCTCTGCACCCCATCGGAGTTGGCGGAAAAGCCAGAGGTGCGCATGCTGTTGACCTGGTCGTAGTCGCTGTGGGACTTGCTGCGCAGCAGATTGCCATCCAGCTCCAGGCCGTTGTCGAAGCGATAGCCGCCGCTCAGCGTCCCGGATAGGCTGCGAAAGCCGTCGGCATCGTTTTCATAACCGCTGGCACCGACCTGCTTGACGTTGATGCCGTCAGTATCCAGGCCGCTGAGGCCGAGGCTGTACCAGCCCTGCTGACCGCCTCCGGTCACTCCGGCGCTGCCGCTGTAACTGTCATGGGTGCCGTAGCCGGCGGAGAAGAACGGCTTGGCCCCCTCGCCGTCGCCCTTGCGGGTGAAGATCTGAATCACCCCGCCGATGGCTTCCGAGCCATACAGGCTGGAGCGCGGCCCGCGCACCACCTCGACCCGCTCGATCAGCTCCAGAGGCAGGTCCTGCAGGGCCGCGCCGCCGGAAGACACCGAACCGACCCGCAGGCCGTCGATCAGCACCAGCACATGGTTGGAATTGCTGCCGCGCATATACAGCGCAGTGTTCTTGCCTGGGCCGCCATTGTTGGACAAGGACACCCCCGGCACTTTCTTCAGCAGCTCGGGCAGGGACGCCGCCTGGCTCTGCTCGATCTGGGCGCGGTCGAATACCGTGACCGCCGCCAGACTCTCCTGGACGGTTTGCGCGGTACGGGTGGCGGTCACCAGTTGATCTTGCAACTCGGTGGGACTGGCGGCATGGGCCAGGGGAAAACAACCCATGGCGCACAGCAGCGCCATCGGCTTCAACAGGGTCTTACTCATCGCGTCGTATGCTCCGTCGCACTCACCCGGGCGACCAAGGCTGGGAAAGGCATACGGAGAACGAAGACGCACAAGCGCCGCAGAGGCGACAGCCCATACGCCAGACAACGCCCTCCGCGATGCCATGGACTGCAGCAGGCCGGTCTCCGGGCTTACGAGCGGCGAACTGAGGGTTCAGATCGCGACCAGACGCACCTTCCCATGCGAGGAGCCTGTCGGGCTTGACCGTTCGTAGCGAGGGAAAGTCCGGTTCGAGTCAGTTTTGTTGATCTTTCGAGGCGAATAGCTAGCTATTTAACGAGAAAGAGCGGCAAAAATGGCCGAATCCGAATTTTCCGCAGCAGAACAGTGTTAAGTCCGACAGGCTCCTAGAGCACAGTGGCTGAAAAGCGCTGGTTTGACTCGTCTACCGTTGCGGGGGCAGCGTCGGAATTGCTGGCGTGAAGCGCAGCGCACCGACTTCCCTGTTTCACCCCTGGCACGCCGAGGCCTGTTCACGAACGCGTAGCGGATCGTGGGCAGGCCCTCTGCGTGGGGGCACCTGTTGCAAGCCGCGCAGGGTAGAGACCCGTGGCGTGGACGTCAACGGATAAGGACCGCGTCCGGCCAAACCGGGTCTAAGCTTTCAGCTCTTGCCCGTACAGGAGAACCCCCATGAAATACTCAGGCAGCTGCCACTGCGGCCAGGTGGCCTTCGAGGTGGAAGGCCAGCTCGACGCGGCGCTGGCATGCAATTGCTCGATCTGTCAGCGCAAGGGCGCGCTGCTGTGGTTCGTCCCCCACGATCGACTGACGCTGCTCACACCGCAAAGCCAGATGGCCACCTACTGCTTCAACAAGCATGTGATTCAGCACCATTTCTGCCCGACCTGCGGCATCCATCCCTTCGGCGAAGGCCGCGACCCAGAAGGCAAGCGCGTGGCGGCGATCAATATCCGTTGCCTGGAAGGCATCGACCTGGATGCCGTGCCCGTCAGTCACTTCGATGGACGAGCGCTCTAGGCCATAAGAAGGAGGAAGGCTGCCCAATCGCCCCGCGCTTGAATGCAGCGGGCCTAACGCCGCAGGGGCTTGCACGGTATAGCCGTCAGCGCTTGCGGCACAGACTCAGGCCGTCGCCCAGCGGCAGCAGCGACAGGTCGATGCGCGGATCATCGTGCAGCACCAGGTTGAGCGCCTGGATCGCCCGGGTGTCGGCGCTCTCGGGGTTGACCTCAAGTACGCGCCCGCTCCACAGGGTGTTGTCGAACAGGATCAGGCCTCCCGGTCGCAGCAGCCCCAGGGCCTGCTCGAAATAGGCCGGGTAGTTGGCCTTGTCGGCATCGATAAAGATCAGGTCGACCTGCCCCGCCAGGCCCTCGCCTTCCAGCGCGGCCAGGGTTTCCAGGGCCGGGGCCAGGCGCTGTTCGATACGTTCGGCCAGGCCGGCCTCACGCCAGTAGCGCTCGGCGGTGGCGTTGTAGTCGCCGGGGATATCGCAGCAGATCAACCGACCATCCTCAGCCATGGCCTGGGCCATGCAGAGGGCGCTGTAACCGGTAAAGGTGCCGACCTCGACAATCAGCCGCGCGCCAGTCAACTGCACCAGCAAGGCCATAAACTGACCCTGTTCAGGAGCAATCTGCCAACGCGCCATACTCAACTGCGCGGTTTCCTCGCGCAGGCGCTTGAGCAGTGGTGTTTCACGCAGGGACACATCCAGCAGATATTGATACAGGGCGGAATCGAGATTGAGTGTCTGGTTGGTCATGCCAACTCCCTCTGCAAATGACCGCTGTCAGGGGTTGCGTGCCAGTTCACCGCTGAACACGCGCTTGGCATCCAGGTAGGTGCGCTGCCAGTAACTATTGCTCAGGCTGTCCAGGCGCACGGTTCCGCCGCTGGAGGGCGCGTGAACGAAGCGGCCGTCGCCGACATAAATGCCGGCATGGCTGACCTGGCGACCGCCATTGGTGGCGAAGAACAGCAGGTCGCCGCTTTGCAGGCGGTCGCGACTGACAACCGGGGCGCGCATGCCGATCAGCTCGCGGGTCGAACGCGGCAGGCTGATACCGGCGGCATCACGGTAGACGTAACCGATCAGACCGCTGCAATCGAAGCCGCCCGCCGGGCTATTGCCACCATAGCGGTAAGGGGTGCCGACCAGGCCCAGGGCGCGGAACAGCACATCCTCGGCTCCGCCCTGCTGGCTGCCGTGGGGGACATGAATCTGCGCTTGCACTGCCGGGGTAGGCGCACGTGCCGCACAGGCGCTGAGCAGCAGGGCGAGGGCAAACAGGGCGAGACGGGCGATAACGGTCATGGACGAACGATCCTGAGCCGGGATGCGCCCTACTCTGCCGGCTTGCACACCCTAGTGCAAGCTTTAGCTTTACTCGGCAGGTCGTTGAAAACTATCGACATGAGCCCTGGCGAAGGCTGCCGAGCACTTTCGGCAGCCCAGAACCGGCTCAGGGGTGGCGCGCGACCGACTCACTCGGGGCCAAAGCCAGGGCCCGCTTGGCCTCGAGAAAGGTGCGGTTCCAGTAGCGATCTTCCAGGCTGTCGACCCGCACGCCGCCGCTGCGACTGCTGCTGGAGTGGATAAACTGGTTATCCCCCATATAGATACCGGCATGGCTGACCCGGCCACGGCCGTTGGTGCTGAAGAACAGCAGGTCGCCCGGCTCCAGCTCTTCGCGCTCGACCAGCGGCGCATCGATATTGATCATTTCGCGGGTCGAACGCGGCAATTGCATGCCCAGCTCTTCCTTGAACAGGTAGCCGATAAAGCCGCTGCAATCGAAACCCGACTTCACCGTGCTGCCGCCGTAACGATAGCGGGTACCCACCAGGGTCAAGCCATGGGTCAGGATGCTGTCGGCCAACTGGGGCAGTTCGTAGGGTTTGTCGGCGGCGAAGTCCGCAAGTTCATCCTGCTCATCGGCAATGGCGGTCGCAGGCTTGGCGGAATGGGTCTGCTGCTGGGAAACCGCGTTGGCTGCAGGCGGTTGTGGCGTATGGTTGGCACAGGCGGCCAGAACCAGGGTCAGTGCGAGAGGCACGAGGGGTGCGAGGCGTTTGAGCATGGGCACGACCGTGTCGATAAATTCTATAAGGGCGCGACTATGCCTTCTATGGCATCGATTTGCAAATTCTATGGCTCTAAATGTGACTCAGCAGTTTCGGCAAAACATCTAACGCCCGCCCTGCCAGATGGACCTCCACCAGGGCGCTCAAGTCAGTGCGACTCGGGTTGATTTCGACGCTCAGACCACCAGCCTGACGGGTGCGCAGCACGGGTTCGACGATATAGGGAAAGCTGGCGCTGGTACCGACGCTGAGCACCACCTCGAAGCCCTGGCGCAACTCGGCGTAAAGGCGGGCGATGGCCGGCTCCGGTAGCATTTCCTCGAACAGCGCCACCGGCGGGCGCAGAACCCCGCCACACTGCCGGCACCTGGGCGGTAGCGGCCGGTTCAGGTGTTCGGCCAGTTCGGGGTCGACAGCCCCGCAGGACTGGCAATACAGCGGGGCCAGCTCGCCATGGATCTCGATCACCCGTTCCATCGGACTGCCGGCGGCGCGGTGATAGCCATCGATATTCTGGGTCAGCAGCCAGCAGCCGGGCTTTCTGCGCTGCAGTTCGGCGATGGCATGGTGCCCGGCGTTGGCCTGGGCACCCAGGCAGGCCTTGCCCAGTTCGGCCAGGTATTTCCAGCACAATGCCGGATCGCGCTGCAGCATGGGCCCGGACAGCGCCGCCTCGATGGGCAGGCCTTCGGCGGTATGGCCGTTGTACAGGCCGCCCAGGCCGCGGTAGGTGGGCAGGCCGGAATCAGCTGAAAGCCCGGCACCTGTGATAATCAGGATGCGCTCGGCCGCTGCGATGGCCTGGGCGACACGGGCAATGACCTCGTCCATCTCAAGCGCTCCCACGTAGGGTGGACGACGCTCTTGTCGTCCACCGGCACATCAACAGGTGGATGGAGAAAGCGCCATCCACCCTACCTGTTCAATGATTGACCGTATAGGCCAGCATCATCGACAGCTGGCACAGCGGCCGGCCGCTCTGCGCCTGCCACTGATTGAACGCGGCCTGTACCGCGGCGCGGTCTCGCTGACTGGTGGGCGGTTTGTCGATTATCTGCTGCGCCTTGAGCGCGGCGACCAGGTCGTCGCTGGGGACAAAGGTGTCCTTGCCGACCATGCGCAGAAAACGCGGCGCGGACAGACCGCCGAGCTGGCTGCCGTGCTTGGCCAGGTACTTCCACAGGCCGACGATATCGCTCACCGGCCAGTCGGCGATCAGCGCGCCGAAGCTGCCCTTTTCCTGGCGCACATCGAGGACAAATTGGGCATTGCGCGGCACGCTCTTGAGCTTGCCCAGATGGCGGATGATGCGCGCGTCCTGCATCAGGTTTTCCAGACGCTCGCCGCCCATCAGCACGACCTTTTCCGGATCGAAGCCGAAGAACACCTCTTCAAAAGCCGGCCACTTGGCATCCACCAGGCTGTGTTTAAGCCCGGCGCGGAAGATCCGCAGGCTGAGCACCGACAGGTAACGGTCGTCGCTGATCGCACGCAACTCCTCGGCGCTGAGCGGCTGCGGCAGGCGCGCCTCCAGCTCGGCGGCCGAGCCGAAACGGTTCAGGCAGTACTCGTTAAGCCATTTGTAGTCGCGCATCGCCCCTCGCCTGTGCTTGTCTCTTGCAGCTTGCCGGTGCCCTTACAAATTCATCACATCGACAAAGCGCGGGGTGGCGCTGTCGTCGATCTTCAGGCTCTTGAAGTCGAACAGGTTGCGGTCGGCCAGTTGCGATGGCACCACGTTCTGCAGCGCGCGGAACATGATTTCGGTGCGCCCCGGCGACTTGCGCTCCCACTCCTGCAGCATCTCCTTGACCACCTGGCGCTGCAGGTTTTCCTGCGAGCCGCAGAGGTTGCACGGAATGATCGGGAATTCCTTGAGCTGGCTGTAGGCCTCGATATCGTTCTCGCTGCAGTAGGCCAGCGGGCGAATCACCACGTTGCGCCCATCGTCGGCGCGCAGCTTGGGCGGCATGGCCTTGAGGGTGCCGCCGTAGAACATATTGAGGAAGAAGGTTTCCAGAATGTCATCGCGGTGGTGACCCAACGCCATCTTGGTCGCCCCGATCTCGTCGGCGAAGGTGTACAGGGTGCCGCGACGCAGGCGCGAGCACAGCGAGCAGGTGGTCTTGCCCTCCGGGATCTTTTCCTTGACCACCGAATAGGTGTCCTTCTCGACGATGTGGTACGGCACGCCGATGGATTCCAGGTAGGCCGGCAGCACATGCTCGGGGAAGCCCGGCTGCTTCTGGTCCATGTTCACCGCGACTATCTCGAACTTGATCGGCGCGACCTTCTGCAGGTGCAGCAGCACGTCGAGCATGGTGTAGCTGTCCTTGCCGCCGGACAGGCAGACCATGACCTTGTCGCCATCCTCGATCATATTGAAGTCGGCAATGGCTTCACCGGCCTGGCGACGCAGGCGTTTTTGCAGTTTGTTCTGGTTGACCGAGAGGGTGCCCATGATGCGCTGGAATCCGGAAGCTTACGAAAGTGCGGCATTTTACGCAGAAAGCACGGTGCGCCCTACCCCGCAGTTGTTGAAATGCTAGGCTCGGCCGATGAACGATGATCTCGACCCCAGCCTCGACCTCTGCGAACACGTCCACCAACTGCTGCTGGCCGCCCCGGCCGGCCTGGGCGAGTACCAGCTGATCCAGCAGTTGAAAGAGCGCCACTGCAGCCATATCCCCCACCTGCCGCTGACCGACAAGCTGGTGCTGTTTCGCACGCACTTTCTGCTGTTCAACGCCCTCTACCGCCTGCGCGACCGGCTATGGGCCGAGCGCACCGGCTTTGTGCGCATCGATCCGCTGCATATCCAGTTGCTGCCCTATCAACCCGGGCGCGTCGAACTCGCCGAGCATGACCCCTTGCGCGACTACTACCTGGATCTCGAGCAACTGCGCGAGACCGACGAGCGCGACGTGGAGAAGCTCCTGGCTAGTTTCTGGACCCGCATGCAGGGCGGCGAGGAAAAACGCGCGGCGCTGGAGCTGTTCGAACTGGACGACGCCCCGCAAGCGCTCAGCCTCGCCATTATCAAGCGCCGCTATCGCCAGTTGGTCAGCCAGCACCACCCCGACCGTGGCGGCAGCACCGCCCGCCTGCAATCGATCAACAAGGCCATGGAAATCCTGGAACGCTATTACGGGAAGCTTTGAGAGTCCGATTTGCTCTAAGCAGCCCCTCCTCCCGCGCCGATCGCTGCCTATACTGCGACATACGGTCGCATAGGTTCGGCCGCGTACCCGGTGGCGCTGCACACGCGCGCCGGGCACCGCGCTGGGGGGCGACCGGATAATAAGAGGAGGTGTCTGGCATGATCCATCACGTTTGGGGGCTCTTCACCCATCCCGATCAGGAATGGCAGGAAATCCGTGGCGAAGAAGAAACCATCAGCCACATGTATCTCACCCATGTATTGATTCTCGCGGCGATTCCCGCGATCTCGGCCTATATCGGCACTACCCAGGTTGGCTGGTCAATTGGTGACCGAGCACCGGTGATGCTGACCGAAGCAAGCGCACTGCAGATGACCATCATGACCTACCTGGCGATGCTCGCCGGGATTGCGGTGATGGGGGCCTTTATCCACTGGATGGCACGTACCTACGACGCCAGCCCCAACCTGACCCAGTGCGTGGTGTTCGCCGCCTACACCGCCACCCCGCTGTTTATCGGCGGACTGGCAGCACTCTATCCGCACCTGTGGCTGGCAATGGTGGTGGGCACGGCAGCCATCTGTTACACCGTGTATCTGCTGTATGTCGGCATACCGACCTTTATGGGCATACCCGATGACGAAGGCTTTATGTTCTCCAGTTCGGTACTGGCGGTAGGCCTGGTAGTGCTGGTGGCGATGATTGCCGCCTCGGTGATCCTCTGGGGCTTCGGGGTTGGCCCGATCTACACCAGTTAGCGCTGTGTGAGGCAACAGACGAAACCACCGCCAGGTGGTTTCGTCGTTTCAGGGCTGTGCTCGACCCGCACCTTGGGCATAATCGCCTGCCCGCCCCTGACAACCGCCGTCCATGCCCGAACAACTGCTCAGCCACGTCGAACGCTGCTACCTGCAGGCCGAAGCCTTTTTCAAGCAACCCTTTGCCCGCGCCGAAGTGAGCTTCAAGCTACGTGGTCAGAAGGCCGGCGTCGCCCATCTGACGGAGAACAAGCTGCGCTTCAACCCGCAGCTGTACCGGGAAAACCGCGAAGACTTCCTCAGGCAGACGGTACCCCATGAGGTCGCTCACCTAATCGCCCATCAGCTGTTTGGCCTGAAGATCCAGCCCCATGGCGAGGAATGGCAGCTGATCATGCGCGGCGTCTACGAGCTGCCACCCAATCGCTGCCACAGCTATGCCGTGCAACGCCGGGCGGTCAGCCGCTATATCTACAGCTGCAGCTGTCCCCAGGGCGAATTCCCCTTCTCGGCGCAGCGCCATGCCATGGTGGCCAAAGGTCGCCGCTATTACTGCCGGCGCTGCAAGGTGACCCTGAGCTATACCGGCGAGCAGCGCGTCGAATAAGGCCCAGGCATCGGCGCTTGAGTGCGAAGAACCCTGACCTCGTAGGGTGCGCCGCGCGCACCAGCTTCAGCAGCAGACTCTTGGTGCGCACAGCGCACCCTAGCGTAGAGGCCTAGCGCAACGGGCCAGGTTGTAGGCATAAATTGAGCCCACCTGACGCAGCGCCGCCTTACAGGACGTAGAACAACACCGCGACAAAGTGCATCAGACTGCCGGCCATGACAAACAGGTGCCAGATGCCATGCCAGTGGCGGAAGCGGCTGTCGTAGGCGAAGAAGATGATTCCCACCGTATAGAGCACACCGCCCCCCGCCAACCAGGTAAACCCGGCGGAGCCCAGCGCCGCGAGCAGGGGTTTGACCGCCACCAGCACGATCCAGCCCATCAGCGCATAGATCACGATGGACAACACCCGCGCCTCGGAGCGCGGCTTGATCTCCTGCAGCATACCGACCAGCGCCAGCCCCCAGACCACACCGAATAGCGACCAGCCCCAGGGGCCGTAGAGGGTAATCAGGCAGAACGGCGTATAGCTGCCGGCGATCAGCAGGTAGATCGACAGATGGTCGAGCTTGCGCATCACCACCTTCGTCCGGCCCTGCAGGCTGTGGTACAGGGTCGAGATGCTGTAAAGCAGCACCAGGGTCATACCGTAGATGGCCACGCTGACGATCTTGCGCGGCTCGCCGTCCAGGCTCGCCAATACCAGCAACCAGACCGCCCCGACACAGGCCAGAACGGCCCCGATCAGATGGGTCCAGGCATTGAATCTTTCACCCTGATACATAGTTTCCGTTCCTCAGGCGGCCATACCGGCGCGAATGCTGCAGGCTTATGACTGAAAACGCAGCTTATTGCGAGTCGTAAACGCAGCGCCTCGGGCAGAGAAAAGCCCCGGGCGTGCAGCAAAGCATGCAACAGTACGGCGCTGGAGACTCTCATAGTCCTGGATGCCTTGCCCAATCGAGTATCTACCCCCTGGTTGCCCCAAACCGCAAGGAGCCGTCGATGATCGAACCCATACTGCTCAGCACCGCCCGGATTTCCACCTTCAACCAGCAGTGCCTGCGCACCAACGCCAGCGGCTTCTTCTTCGAACGCGACAAGCGACTGTTTCTGGTTACCAGCCGCCACGTAATGCTGGATGCCGACAGCGAGCATTTCCCCGACCGGATCGAGATCGAGCTGCATACCGACGCCAGCAACATGGCGCAGTCCACCGGCTTCTCGATCCCCCTGTACCGCGATGGCCAGAGCCTCTGGCACCAGGGCAACGACGCCACCGGCGAGATCGATGTGGCGGTGATCGAACTGCACCGTGCGGCCCTGCCGGACAGCATGGTCTACCGCGCCTTCACCCCCGAACACCTGCTGCAGCCCGATGATCGGGTCGAGGTGGGCAGCTCCCTGCTGGTGGTCGGCTTCCCCCTGGGCTTTCACGACCAGCTGCACCATATGCCCGTGGTGCGCCAGGCGGTGATTGCCTCCTCGTTCGGCCTGCGCTTTCAGGGCGAGGGTTATTTCCTCAGCGACGCCCGCACCCACCGCGGCACCAGCGGTGCCCCCGTGGTCATGCGGGTAGCGGCCGCACGCGCGGAACGACTCGGCGACCTGCCCTGGCTGCTGCTGGGCGTGCATTCTGCGCGGCTGGATGTCGGCAGCCGCGACCTCGAGCTGGATGAAGCCCTGGGCCTGAACTGCACCTGGTATGCCGATATCCTGCTGACACTGACCGAGCGCTAAAGCCACGCCTGCCCGCTAAGGGTCGCAGTGGCGGTACAGAACCCCTGCATAAAGTGCGTTTTGCAGGGGCTGATCAGTAGACCAGGCCGCCCCTCGCCTGCTCCGCGCATTCCACTGCGCACCCCATTACAGATGTTTACAGCTGTAAAGAATCTCGCATTACAGGGACGTTACGACGCAGCGCCATAGATTCACTCTACTTTTAATAAAAACAATAAAAATCAGCATGTTAGACCTATAAAAAGCATTGGCACGCAAGCTGCTCAAGGGTTATCGAGAGAGGAGAAACAGTCCTCTCGGCACATAACAATGAGCGCCGGCCACACCTGATCTCACCAGCAGGCTGTGTCGGCAATAGCCTGGAGCACTGCCATGCATGACTCTCCCAGCCCCGACACCGGCTTCACGCGCCGGCGCTTTATGTCCCTTTCCGGCCAGTCCCTGCTCGCCCTTGGCGTCACAGCCGTGGCCGCGCAGCTGATCCCGGTCACCCTGCTCGCCGACGAGGCCTTGCCCGCCCTGCCCCAGGGTCTGCTGCGCATGGGCCGCGACATCTACCCCCATGACCGCCTGAATGACCTGCACTACGCCAAGCCACTGGCCGAACTGGTGGCCAAGCAACCCGAGCTGATCGCCGACGGCCTGCGCGAACTGCAGGCCAGCGCCGAGCGGCGTCACGGCCAGCCCTTCGAAGACCTCAGCACGGAAATCGACCGGGTCGCCCTGCTGCGAGCGATCGAAACCGGGCCGTTCTTTCGCGCCGTGCGCAACGCCCTGATGTTCGGCCTCTACGACAACCCGGCGCTGTTTCCACTGTTTGGCTACGAAGGCTCCTCGGTGGAGAAAGGCGGCTACCTGGCGCGCGGTTACAACGACCTCGACTGGCTCTGAGCCACACCTCAGCAATCGCAGCTCATCCAATTCCAACAATGAGGGGAACACCCCATGGCAGCGAAATTTTCACAAGACGACGGCGACGTCGTGGTCATCATCGGCTCCGGTGCCGGCGGCGGCACCCTGGCCCACGCCCTGGCCAAGCAGGGCATCCGTAGCGTGGTGCTGGAAGCCGGCAAACGCTTCGAAATGGCCGACATCGAGAACGATGAATGGGCCATGTTCAACAAGATTTCCTGGCTCGACAAACGTATCGCCACCGGTGGCTGGGATATAGCGCAGAACCACCCCAACCTGCCGGCCTGGATCGTCAAGGCAGTTGGCGGCAGTACCGTGCACTGGGCCGGCGTGGCCCTGCGCTTTCGCGACTTCGAGTTCCGCATGCGCACGGAAAATGGCGAGATCAAGGGTGCCAACCTGCTCGACTGGCCGCTCAGCTACGAGGAGCTGGAACCCTGGTACGTCAAGGCCGAGCGGCACATGGGCGTGACCGGTCCCACCACCGGTATGCCGTACCACCAGTGGCACAACTCGTTCAAGGTGCTGGCCGAAGGTGCCAAACGGGTCGGCTACAAGGAAATCCAGTCCGGCCCCATGGCGATCAACACCCAGGCCTACGATGGCCGGCCGGGTTGCATGCAGATCGGTTTCTGCATGCAGGGCTGCCGCATCGGCGCCAAGTGGTCGACCCTCTACACCGACATCCCGCGCGCCGAGGCCACTGGCAACTGCGAGGTACGCCCGCAGTCCATGGTCCTGCGCATCGAGCACGATGCGCGCGGCAAGGTAAACGCGGTGGTCTACGCCGATGCCCAGGGCCGCCAGCAGCGGCAGAAGGCGCGCGTGGTATGCGTGGCCGGCAACTCCATCGAGTCGCCACGGCTGTTGCTCAACTCCGAGTCGTCGACCTTCAAGGACGGTCTGGCCAACTCCTCCGGCCAGGTCGGGCGCAACTACATGACCCACACCACCGCCGGCATCTACGCCACCCTGCCCAAGCCGGTGCATATGTACCGCGGCACCACCTGCGCCGGGGTGATCTCCGACGAGTCGTACAACGACCCCGCCCGCGGCTTTATCGGCGGCTATCGCCTGGAGGTGCTGTCGCTCGGCCTGCCGTTTATGTCCGCCTTCCTCGACCCGACGCCACAGGGTTGGGGTCGCGGTTTCGCCTCGAAGATGGAGCGCTACGACCACATGTCCGGGGTCTGGCTGTGTGGCGAAGACCTGCCCATGGAGGGCAACCGCATCACCCTGCACGCCAGCGAGAAGGACCAGTACGGCCTGCCGGTGCCGGTGGTGAACAAGGACGACCATGCCTTCGACATCGCCATGCGCGAGCACGGCGTCGAGCAGACCCGCAAGTGCTACGAGGCGGTCGGTGCCAGCGAGGTGATCCGCCTGCCGTCCTACCCGGCCAGCCACAACATGGGCACCAACCGCATGAGCGCCAAGGCCGCCGACGGGGTGGTCAACAAGTGGGGGCAGAGCCACGACATCCCCAACCTGTTCGTCTCCGATGGCAGCCAGTTCACCACCAGCGGCGGCCAGAACCCGACCCTGACCATCGTCGCCCTGGCCCTGCGCCAGGCCGAGTACATCGGCACGCAGCTCAGCCAGCGTGCCCTCTGATAGCAGCAATGGAGCCCAGCACATGACCGTACCAAGCAACGCGCAGCGCCTCTGGATGTTCGAGCAGATGCTCGTCAGCCGCTACCTGGAGGAGTCCATCGAGCGCATCTACATGGAAGGCAAGACCCCGGTATTCAACATGGCCAACGGGCCGATCCCTGGCGAAATGCACCTGTCCAACGGCCAGGAACCCTGCGCCGTTGGCATCTGCGCACATCTGAACGCCGAGGATATCGTCACCGCCACCCATCGCCCGCACCACATTGCCGTGGCCAAGGGCGTGCACCTCAATGAGATGGTTGCCGAAATCTTCGGCAAGAAGACCGGCCTGTCCGGCGGACGCGGCGGCCATATGCACCTGTTCGATCCCCGGGTGAATTTCTCCTGCTCGGGGATCATCGCCGAAGGCATGGGCCCGGCCGTGGGCGCGGCGCTGTCGCGCCAGCTGCAGGACAAGCCCGGCGTGGCGGTGGCCTTCATCGGTGAGGGCGCGGCCAACCAGGGCGCCTTCCACGAGACGCTGAACCTCGCCGCCCTGTGGAAACTGCCGGTGGTATTCGTCATCGAGGACAACGCCTGGGGCATCTCGGTGGCCAAACAGGCTTCCACCGCGATCGAGCGCAACTACCTGCGCGCGGCGGCCTACGGCATGCCCGGGGTGTTCGTCCCCGGCAACGACACCGACGCCATCTTCGCCGCTGCGTCTGCTGCCATCGAGCGCGCCCGCGCCGGTGGCGGGCCGAGCCTGATCGAGATCGAAACCTCGCGCCTGGCCGGCCACTTCATGGGCGATGGCGAGCAGTACCGCCCCGCCGGCGAGAAGGAAGCACTGCAGGCCAAGGATCCGATCCCCGCCTACCGCCAACGCCTGCTCGAACTGGGCGTGCTGGACGAGCACGCCGCCGAGGAGATCGCCGCGCGCGCCCGCGACCGGGTCGACGAGGCCGTGCTGTTCGCCCGCGAAAGCCCCTACCCGGCCCCCGAAGAGGCGCTGGAAAAGGTATTCGTTTGAACGTCGTACCCGCACGCCCATACCAACAGACAGAAAGGATGTGCTTATGAATCAGCAAGCCAGCATGACCGCCGCGGTATGGCATGGACGCCGCGACATCCGCCTGGAACAGGTCGCCCTTCCCGGCACGCCGCCACCCGGTTGGGTGCAGATCAGGGTGCACTGGTGCGGCATCTGCGGCTCCGACCTGCACGAGTACCTGGCCGGGCCGGTGTTTATCCCGATGGACAGCCCGCACCCGCTTACCGGGCTGCAGGGGCAATGCATCCTCGGCCATGAGTTCAGCGGCGAGATCGTCGCCCTGGGCGAAGGCGTCAGCGACTTTGCCTGCGGCGAGCGGGTAGCGGCCGATGCCTGCCAGCACTGCGGCCAGTGCCTGTTCTGCCGGCAGGGCCAGTACAACCTGTGCGAGAACCTGGCGTTTACCGGGCTGATGAACAACGGCGCCTTCGCCGAGTTGGTCAATGTGCCGGCCAACCTGCTGTACCGCCTGCCCGAGGGATTCCCCAGCGAAGCCGGCGCGTTGATCGAGCCGCTGGCCGTGGGCATGCATGCGGTGAAGAAGGCCGGCAGCCTGCTCGACCAGACCGTGGTGGTGGTCGGTGCCGGCACCATCGGCCTGTGCACCATCATGTGCGCCAAGGCCGCGGGAGCCACGCGCATCATCGCTCTGGAGATGTCCGCCGCACGCAAGGCCAAGGCCCTGGAAGTCGGTGCCAGCCACGTTATCGATCCCAGCGAGTGCGACGCCGTCGCCGCCGTACGCGAACTCAGCGAAGGCTACGGTGCCAGCGCTTCCTTCGAGTGCATCGGCCACAAAGCCACGGCCAAGCTGGCCATCGACGTGATTCGCAAGGCCGGTCGCTGCGTGATGGTCGGCATTTTCGAGGAACCCAGCGAGTTCAATTTCTTCGAGATCGTCGCTACCGAGAAACAGGTCATCGGCTCGCTCGCCTATGCCGGCGAGTTCGCCGACGTGATCGCCCTGATCGCCGACGGCCGCATCGACGTCACGCCCTTGATCACCGGGCGGATCGGCCTGCAGCAGATCATCGAGCAGGGCTTCGAAGAGCTGGTGAACAACAAGGATCACAACGTCAAGATCATCGTCAGCCCCAGCGCGCTGTCGATCTAACCGGCCAAGAAATCCAGGAGACAACCATGACCACAGCAGTCAAGCAACGCAAACTCACCGTCGCCCGCGCCATGGCCGAGGCGGTGGCCCAGGAAATGCGCCTCGATCCCCGCGTGTTCGTGATGGGCGAGGATATCGGCCCGCTCGGTGGGGTATTCGGCAACACCCGCGGCCTGCATGAAGAGTTCGGCGGTGCGCGGGTACGCGACACACCGATCTCCGAGACCGCCTTTATCGGCGCGGCGGTGGGCGCGGCCTCCGATGGCATGCGCCCGATCGTCGAGCTGATGTTCGTCGACTTCTTCGGCGTGTGCATGGACGCCATCTACAACCTGATGGCGAAGAACACCTACTTCTCCGGCGGCAAGGTCAGGGTGCCGATGGTGCTGATGGCCTCCACCGGTGCCGGCTATTCCGATGCCGGCCAGCACTCGCAGTGCCTGTACGCCACCTTCGCCCACCTGCCGGGGATGAAGGTAGTGGTGCCGAGTAACGCCTATGACGCCAAGGGCCTGATGACCGCGGCGATCCGCGACGACAACCCGGTGATCTTCCTGTTCCACAAGGCCCTGCAGGGCATGGGTTGGCTGGGCACCGAGAAAGGCGCAACGGTGGCCGTGCCGGAGGAGCCCTACTGCCTGGAGATCGGCAAGGCCAAGACCGTGCGCGAAGGCACCGATGTGTCCATCGTCAGCCTCGGCGTCGGTGTGCACCACGCCCTGCGCGCGGCCCAGCAGCTGGAACAGGACGGCGTCAGCGCCGAGGTCATCGACCTGCGCAGCCTGGTACCACTGGACCGCGCCCACGTGATCGCCTCGGTACGCAAGACCGGTCGGCTGATCGTGGTCGACGAGGACTATCACAGCTTCGGCGTCAGCGGCGAGATCATCGCCAGCGTGGTCGAGCACGACCTCGGCATGCTCAAGGCACGCCCGCAGCGGGTGGCCTTCCCGGATATCCCGATTCCCTTCACCCCGGTCATGGAGCAATGGGCCCTACCCAATGCCGAGAAGATTGTGGCCGCTTACCAACAGATGCACGAGGAACAAAACCGATGAGTACTCCCATCCTGATTGCAGACGACCTCTGGGAAGGCGACGCCGAAGCGGTGATCACCGCCTGGCTGGTCGGCGACGGTGCCGAGGTCGGCCAGGGCGACCTGGTCGCCGAGATCATGTCCGAGAAGGCTCAGTTCGAGATCGAGGCCCCCTGCGCCGGGGTGCTGAAGATCCTCGAGGAAGAAGATGCGGTGATCGCCAAGGGCGCGACCATCGGCCTGGTGGAGTAGCCCATGACTGCCATGACACAAACAGCGGATTGCCTGCCGGGCACGACTAGAGTGCCGCTCAAGGGCATGCGCAAGATGATCGCGGCGAAGATGCACGAGAGCCTGCACAGCGCCGCCCAGCTCACCCACCACGCCGAGTGCGAACTGACCGCGCTGCAGGCGCGTCGTGCCCGTTTGAAGGCCGCCGGCAGTGCGGTGTCGTTGCAGGATCTGTTGCTGCACCAGATCGTCCAGACCCTGGGCGCACACCCGAGCCTCAACGCCACCCTGCAGGACAACCAGATCACCCGCTATCAGGCCGTGCACCTGGGCCTGGCCATCCCGCTGCCCGGCGACCTGCTGGTGGCACCGGCGCTGTTCGACGCCGAACGCCTGGATGCCGAGCAACTGGCCGAGGCACGCCGCGCCTTGGTCGACAAGGCCCAGGCCGGCAAGCTGTCGGTCCGGGAGCTGACCGGTGCGACCATCACGGTATCCAACCTGGGCCTGTCGCGGGTACGCTTCTTCACCCCTATCCTCAATGTGCCGCAGGTGGCGATCATCGGCATCGGCGGTAGCCAGCGGCGCTTGCAGCGCGAGGCCGATGGCACGCTGGTGGAACGGGACTTTATCGGATTGTCGCTGACCTTCGATCACCGTGCGGTGAACGGCGCACCGGCGGCGGACTTTCTCGATGACCTGTGCCGGCGACTGGAGCACGAAGAGGTGACATGACAAGCATACAGCGACTGCCGGTCGAAGCCGGCCTGGATGCGGAACGGCAGTTGCTGGACCAGGTGCATGCCGGCACCCTCGACTGCGGCCTGCTGTTCTGGCGGCCGCTGGATGCGGCGCTGGTGATGCCGCGCCGGCTCAATCGCCTGGACGGCTTCGCAGCCGCCCAGGCGACCTGCGTAGCGCAGGGCTGGCCGGTGGCTCTGCGCGACACCGGCGGCGAGCCGGTGCCGCAATCGGCGGCGGTGCTCAACGTGGCCCTGGCCTACGCCGTACCGGCGCGCGACGACGAACAGAAACGCATCGAAACCGCCTACCTGCGCCTGTGCGAACCGCTGCGCGCCTGGCTGCGCGGTCTGGGCCTGGACCCCGGGCTGGGCGAAGTGGACGGCGCCTTCTGCGACGGTCGCTACAACGTCACCCTGGAGCAACGCAAACTGGCCGGCACCGCGCAACGCTGGCGGCGGCGGCCGAGCGACGGCCGTCATGTGTGCCTGGCCCACGCTGCCGTGCTGCTGGAGAACCAGCGCCAGTCGATGGTCGAGGTGGTCAATAGCTTCTATGCCGGTTGCGCACTGCCGAGCCGTTGCCGGGTCGCCAGCCATGTGGCGCTGGACGAGTTGCTCGAGGATGTCTGGTCGGCTACCGATGGCCTGGCGGACTGCTACCGGGAATCGCTGCAGGCGGCGGGATTGACGCTTTCCACGTAGGGTGCGCGGGGCCGCCTAGGCTGTGCGCACCACTGCCATCCGTTCTGGTGCGCACAGCGCACCCTACAGAACTCTCCCGCTACCCCACCATTGAGGACGTGCCCTGAGGCTCGCTCACTCCCATGCCTTCGGCGGCACGATGTTGTAGACCTTCATCCAGCGGTAGATGGTCGGCCGCGACAGCGACAGCTCGCGCGCCGCGGCGCTGACATTCCAGCGGTGCCGACGCAGGGTTGCCTCCAGCTGCGCAGCTGGATCGGCGCTCAGGGTGCGGGCCTGCTCGGTCGGCGCAGGCAGGCGTGGCCCCGGGCTGGGCAGGCACTGCTCGGGCAGGTCGTCGACGGTGATTTCGTCGCCCTCACAGGTGGCCAGGGCGTACTGCAGCGCGTTGCGCAGTTCGCGGATATTGCCCGGCCAGGCATAACCCAGCAGCGCACTCATGGCATCGCCGCGCAGGCGCGGCCGACGCTGGCGCTGCTCGCTCAACTCGATGAACAGCCGCTCGATCAGGTAACCCCTGTCGGCCCGCTCACGCAGCGCCGGCAGCTTCAGGGTGGCACCGTTGAGGCGGTAGTAGAGATCCTCGCGAAACTGACCGGCCTCGATCATCTGGCGAATGTCGCGGTGGCTGGCGGCGATCACCCGGATGTCCACCTTGATCGGCTTGTCCGCGCCCAGCGGCATCACTTCCTGTTCGGCCAGCACGCGCAGCAGACGGGTCTGCAGGTGCAGCGGCATGTCGCCGATCTCGTCGAGAAACAGGGTGCCGCCATCGGCCTGCTGGATCAGCCCGCGCATGCCCTTGCCGCGCGCGCCGGTGAAGCTGCCCGGCTGGTAGCCGAACAGCTCGCTCTCGATCAGCGACTCGGGCATGGCCGCGCAATTGATCGCGACGAAGGCTGCCGTGCTGCGATTGCCGCTTTCGTGCAGGGCACGGGCCAGGCGTTCCTTGCCGGTACCGGTCTCGCCATTGAGCAGGACGTTGAGGGGTTCGCTGCACAGGCGCTTGGCGCGGGCCAGCATCTTGCGCATCAGGGGGTCGTCGTCGGCCAGCTCGTCCAGGGCGCAGCGTGGCAGTTCGCGGCTGCTGGCCAGCGCTTGCACAGGTGCGCGACGCGGCTCCATCAGGGCGGCGAAATACAGCGCATTCTGCCGATGGGTGCGGAAGGCGCGCACATGGTCGGCGCTGGCATAGGGGATATTGAAAACATCCTCCAGCTCGCAATCGAACAGCTGCTGCACGCCGACCTTGGGTGCCAGCGCCGAGGGCCGCAGTGGCAGCTCCAGGGCGCACTCGGCGAGCAGTTGCCGGCCGGCGGTGTTGGCCGCCAGCAGGCTGCCATCCTCGGCCATCGCCAGCAGGTAATGACGGTTGATCAGGACGAACTCGCGCGAGCTGTCCAGGCAGAGGATGTGGCTGTCGCGGTAGCGCCTGAGGAAGTAGGCATCCTCGATCATCCGCGCGTACTGCTTGACCAGTTGCAGGGCAAAGGTCTGCGAGTCTTTCGAGGGCGGCGACTGCAGGGCGGAGATGTCCAGCACGGCGAGCAGCTGGCCCTGGGGGTTGAAGATCGGCACCGCGGTGCAGGTGAGGCTGACATGGTGGGCGCTGAAGTGGTCATGGTGGTGACAGGTCAGGGCCTGCTGCTCCTTGATGCAGGTGCCCACCGCGCAGGTGCCGGCATGATCCTCGCTCCAGTCGGCCCCAAGATAGAGACCGGTCTTGCGGTGCGAGGCCTTGTCGTCCGGGTCGCCGAGAAACTGCACAGTGATCCCGCGGTTGTCGGTGAGCAGCACCACATAGCCCAGCTCGGCGATATGCCGGTACAGCTGTTCGACGCCGGCGCGGGCCACGTTGATCAGTTCGTCGGCCTGGTCCTGGTGATCGAGCAGCACCTGGCGCGGGACGAAACGCGGCGGAGCCGGCTTGGCCGGATCCAGGCCGTAGTCCTGGATGCAGCGTTGCCAAGAGCGCGCAATCAGCGGGTCGAAGCCTTGCCCCAGCGGGGCCAGCGCCGGGTCGGCGGCATGGGACAGGACAGTGTCGATATGCACACTGCTGGGCGGGATGATGCGCATGCAACCTCCTCGAACGCGCGACGCACCATGCTCAGGCAGCACGCGCCGGGGTCCGCTGTGACGATCTTGTTTTTGTTGCGTCCCGCCCGCTCGATGGCAAGCCGGGCGCATCCGTCTAAGGACCAGAGTCTACTCCCCAGCGCCGACCCTGCGAAGCCTGTAATGCCTGTAACGACGGGCATTACAGCTGTAAGCGGCGTGACAGTCGGCGGCCTTGCGCAGGTTGTCACAAGCCGATTCGACATCTGAAAAAAGCCATTGAAAATCAATCGACTGCAGCCATAGCCAGGCACCGCAACGGGGTTGGCATGGGTCCTGCCATCCAGTCAATGAGCCCGGCAACGGGCCCCCATAACAACAAGACGAGGATGCAGCATGCCCGCCATTACCCCGATGCCTTTTACCGATACCACCCGCAACCCCGAGCGCCAGCCCTGGCCATTGCTTTGCCGCCCCGGCTTGCCACTACGCCAGCAAACGCCGCGACGACCACTCCGCCGCTGACCCCTGCCCGCTTCTCCCCCCTTCAGTCGACCGACATTGCAGGCGCGCAAGCCTGCGGCGGACGACCGCTTGCCCATCCTGTACCAGGAGTATCGCCATGACTTTCCAAGCAGCAACCCAGCTGTTGCGCCGTTTCCTCCTCACTCTCGCCGCTGCCGCGCTGTCGCCATTGGCGCTGGCCGGTGGACTTCCCGGCATGCAGGGCCTGCAGCACATCGGCATCACCGCCCCCAGCCTGCGTCAGGCGACGGATTTCTTCGTCGAGGTGCTCGGCTGCGAAGCCTACTTCACCTTCGGCGAGTTCAAGTTCGCCGACGACTGGATGGAGCGCCACCTCAACGTGCATCCGCGCGCCGTGATCAAGGACTTCCAGATGGTCCGCTGCGGCAACGGCACCAACCTGGAAATCTTCGAGTACAGCGCGCCGGATCAGAACCGCCGGTTGCCGCGCAACAGCGACATCGGCGGCCACCACCTGGCGTTCTACGTGGACGACATGGACGCGGCGGTCGCCTACCTGAAGTCGAAGCAGGTGCGGGTGCTCGATACGCCCAGCACCTTCAGCGAAGGCCCGGCAGCCGGCCTGTCCTGGGTGTACTTCCTGGCCCCCTGGGGTTTGCAGCTGGAACTGGTGAGCTTCCCGCGCGGCATGCAGTACGAGCAGGGGCTGGATCGACTGCTGTGGGACCCACGCCATCCGCAGCAATAGCCCGGTCAGCGCAACTGCTGGCCAGATCTGCACCACTCAATTCCAACAAGAAAACGAGGAAGCAAGATGTTGCCAAATACGCCAATGCCGCTGCACGCCAGTGCCCGGCAAGTCGATGCGAAGGTCTGGATAGCGCTCTGGGGCCTGCTGCTGTTGGGCACGCTGCTGTCCTGGGGCCGGCCCGCGCAAGCCCTGGACCTGG
The DNA here is from genome assembly GCF_963970915.1 of Pseudomonas sp. EA_105y_Pfl2_R69. Classification (NCBI taxonomy): domain Bacteria; kingdom Pseudomonadati; phylum Pseudomonadota; class Gammaproteobacteria; order Pseudomonadales; family Pseudomonadaceae; genus Pseudomonas; species Pseudomonas sp. EA_105y_Pfl2_R69. The sequence goes on along the minus strand of NZ_CAXAOO010000009.1, from coordinate 118,761 downwards.
ATGCCGGCGACTACGTGCCCGCGGCTGCCGACACCACCCTGGGCCTGCTCTACCTGCAGTACGCGGAGCGCGACCATCTCTATCGGGACGGCGACAAGCAGGCCGGCTCAGCCGGGCTGGATTCGCAGATCGGCATCCTGCGCCTGGTGCACTACACCGACCTGGGCGGCTACCGCATCGCACCGCAGATTCTGCTGCCATTCGGCCGCCTCGACGGGCGTCACGATGGCGGCGCACTGGGCGACAGCAGCGGCATGGCCGATCCGATCCTGGCGATGCCGATCTGGCTGCTCAACCAGCCGGAGAAACGCCGCTTCTTCGGCATTACGCCCTATCTGTTCCTCCCGCTTGGCAGCTACGACCACGACCGGGCGCTGAACCTCGGCGAGAATCGCTGGAAGTTCAATTTGCAGGCAGGCTATGTCACCGGACTCGGCGACAAGCTGGCGCTGGATCTGGCGGCCGATGTGACCTTCTACGGGCGCAACCACAGCTACGGCGCACACAAGTGGACCCATCGGCAGAAGCCCAGCTACCAGTACCAGGGTTTTCTGCGCTATCCGCTACGCGACAACCTCGACCTGCGTGTCGGCCTGTCGCACCAGAGCGGCGGTGAGAACCGCATGGAACAGAGCTGGCTGGACGACAGCCAGCGCAGCAGCAAGTGGTCGGCGGGCTTCGCCTGGTTCTTCCTGCCCGGCACCCAGCTGGCGGCCACTGTCGGCCGGGATATCGCAGTGGAACACGGCTTTCGCGAGGACAGCCGGCTGAATATCCGCCTGCTTCAGGTGTTCTGAAGGGCGCGCTATCGGCGGCCGGTGCGAGATTTATGCGGAGCCTCGCCCGGCCGCCCCCGCTTACGCCACGACCTTGTTGGCCTTTAGCTCGGCGATTCGTTCGGCCGAGTAGCCCAGTTCGCGCAGCACCTGCTCGGTGTGCGCGCCCAGTGCCGCGCCGATATGCCGGGGCGCGGGCAAACCGGCGGAAAACTTGATCGGGCAGGCGATCTGCCGCTGCGGAGCCTGGCCAGCCCGTGGCACCTCGACAACCAGCGCGCGCGCCTTGAGCTGCGGGTGCTCTACCGCCTCGGCCATACTCAGCATGGGTTCCACGCAGGCATCCAGCCCAGCGAAGACCCGGCTCCACTCGGCGAAGTCGTGCTTTTCGATCTCGATTTCGATCTCGCGCTTGAGCGCGCGCTGCTCCTCGGGCTTGGGCGACAGGCCGCGGGCCGCCAGCTCCGGGCGGCCGATGGCGGCGCAGAACTGCTGCATAAATTGCGGTTCCAGGCTGCCGACCGACAGCCAGCGGCCGTCGCGAGTACGGTAGTAGTCGTAGAAGCTGCCGCCATTGAGGGCCTGGTTCTCCATATCGGGCTCCACCCCGGCGGCCAGGTAGCCGGCCCCAGCCATGCCGTGCAGGCTGAAGGCGCAGTCGGTCATGCTGATATCCACCTTCTGGCCCTGCCCCGTCGCCTGACGCTGGATCACCGCCGCCAGCAGGCCGATCACCCCATGCAGCGAACCGCCGGCAATATCCGCGGCCTGAATGCCCAGTGGCAGCGGCCCGCTGTCGCGCCGCCCGGTGTAGCTGGCGATGCCGGCCAGGGCCAGGTAGTTGATGTCGTGACCGGCGCGGTCCTTGTAGGGGCCGCTCTGGCCGTAGCCGGTGATCGACACGTAGATCAGCTTCGGATTGATCGCCTTGAGCGCGTCATAGCCAACGCCGAGTTTGTCCATCACCCCGGGGCGGAACTGCTCCAGGACGATGTCATGCTCTAGTACAAGCTGCTTGACCATGGCCACCGCCTCGGCCTGTTTCAGGTCCAGGGCGATACAGCGCTTGTTGCGGTTGAGGTAGGCGTGGCTGGCCGACACGCCGCCGTCATGGGGCGGCAGCACGCGCACCAGGTCCATGCGGCTGGGCGACTCGACCCGCAATACCTGCGCGCCCATATCGGCCAGCAGCAGGGAGGCGAACGGCCCAGGCAACAGGGTGGAGAAATCCAGCACTTTCAGTGACGACAGCGGGCCAGACATAACAGCTCCTTGGGATCTAAATCGGTATTTGGAAAGCCGCATCGACACCTACAAAAGCAAACGCTTTATTGCCAATGCAGCGGCTGCCTGGCATCCAGTGCGCTTAGCTGATCGGCAAAACGCGCTTCCAGTACGTTGCGGCGGATCTTCATGGTTGGGGTCATGCAGCCGTTGTCCACGGTCCAGGCCTCGCGCACCAGCAAAAAATGACTAAGCCGCTCGTGGGGCTGCAACTGGGCATTGAGCTGCTGCAAGGTCTGCAGCAACTCGGCCGTCACCTGTTCGCGGGCCTGTTCGCGGGCCGCCGGCGACAGTTCGATCAGCGCCAGCGGCTGATCCAGGTTGCTGCCCATCAGGCACACCTGCTCGACCCAGAGGTTCTTGGCGATCTCGCCTTCGATGGGTGCCGGGGCGATGTACTTGCCCTTGCTGGTCTTGAAGATGTCCTTCACCCGCCCGGTGATTTTCAGGTAACCGGCCGCATCCACCTCGCCCTTGTCGCCGGTATGCAGCCAGCCATCGCTGATGGTTTCGGCGGTCTTTTCCGGGTCCAGGTAGTAGCCCAGCATCAGGCTCGGGCAGCGCAGCAGAATCTCGCCATTGCCGGCGATACGCAGCTCGTTGCCCGGCATCGGCCGGCCCACCGTGCCGAAACGCACTTGCCCCGGCCGGTTGAAACAGCCATAGGCCAGGTGCTCGGTCATGCCGTAGCCCTCGCAGAGGGTGATGCCGATGCTCTGGTACCAATCCAGCAGCGCCCGCGGAATCGCCGCCGCACCGCTGACCAGGATACGCGCGCGATCCAGACCCAGGCCTTTGCGGATCTTACGCGCCACCAGGCCGCCGATCAGCGGAATGCGTAGCAGGCGCGCCAGCTTGGCCTGCGGCAGCTTCTCCAGCACACCCTGCTGAAAGCGTGTCCACAGCCGCGGCACGGAGAAGAACACGGTCGGCCGTACATGGCGCAGGTCGCTGGCAAAGGTTTCCAGGGATTCGACAAAGGCCACCCGGCCGCCGCTGTACAGAGCGTTCATCTCCACCAGAAAACGCTCGGCGGCATGCGACAGCGGCAAATAGGAGAAGAACTGATCCTGCTCGGTGATCTGCAGCTCCTTGACCGAACGCCCACCGGCAACCGCAAAGGCCCGCGCCGAGAGCATCACGCCCTTGGGCTGGCCGGTGGTGCCGGAGGTATAGAGGATGCTCAGCAACTCATCGGCAGGCTGCGCATGCGCCGCCGCCAGGGGTTGATGGGCCGCCAGCAAGGTCTGCCAGTCGTGCGCGGCTGACAGGGTTGGATAGGGCATGGCGATGCGCAGCACCTCGGAGGGAATGCCGGCGGCGAATTTTTCCGGTTCATCCAGCTTGCCGAGAAAGATCGCCTTGCACTGCGCATGGCGCAGCACGTAGTCGATGCTCTCCGCCGATTGCAGCGGATACAGCGGCACGCTGACCAGGCCGGCGAGCATGATCGCCAGATCCGCGATGATCCATTCGGCGCAGTTCTTCGCCAGCAGCGCGACCCGATCACCCGGCGCACAACCCAGGGCGTGCAAGGCCGTGGCCATGCGCCGTGCCTGCTCGTCTACCTGCGCCCAGGTGAAGTCATGCCACTGACCGCCGACCGGCTGGCTAAGCCAGACCGCATCGGGACGTTTCTCGACCCAGAGCGCCAGACGCTCCAGGGGCAGTTGATCGGTCATCGCAATCCCTCGTTCTTTTTATTTTCCAGCCATGAACGTTAGCGCTTGAACAACAACCTCGTACTCGCTCGGATAACGCCTGGTCCATTGGACATTGCACTTTGTAGGAGCCAGCTTGCTGGCGATCCGATCATCGAGAAAGCATCGCCAGCAAGCTGGCTCCTACAGTATTAAAACCTTGGTGCTCAGAGCTTCATGCCGCGGCTGATGATCTCTTTCATGATTTCCGAGGTACCGGCGAAGATCCGCTGGATGCGCGCGTTCGCGTACATCTTGCAGATCGGGTACTCCCACATATAGCCCCAGCCGCCGTGCAACTGCACACCTTCGTCGACCACCTTACACAGCAGTTCGGTGGTGAACAGCTTGGCCTCGGCGGCGACTTCCGGGCTGAGCTTCTTCTCGTTGTGATCCATCACGCAGCGGTCGACGAAGACCTGGGCCACGTCGATCTGGGTGCGCATCTCCGCCAGCTTGAAACGGGTGTTCTGGAAGTGCGAGATTGGCCGGTCGAAGGCCTTGCGCTCGCGCACATAATCGATGGTCACCTGCAGTGCCGCCTCGGCACCGGCCACCGCCCCGCAGGCGTTGGTCAGGCGCTCCTGGGCGAGCATGTTCATCAAATAGAAGAAGCCGCCCTTGGCGTCGCCCAGCAGGTTGGCCTTGGGCACCTTGACGTTATTGAAGAACAGTTCGGCGGTGTCCTGGCTCTTCATGCCGAGCTTTTCCAGGTTCTTGCCGCGCTCGAAACCTTGCATGCCGCGCTCGACCAGGAACAGACCCATGGCGTGCTTGTTGGCCGGATCGGTCTTGGCCGCAACTATCACCACATCGGCCAACAGACCGTTGGAGATAAACACCTTGGAGCCGTTGAGCACGTAGTGGTCGCCCTGCTCCACGGCGCTGGTGCGCATGCCGGCCAGGTCGGAACCGGCGCTAGGTTCGGTCATCGCCACCGCCAGAATCAGCTCGCCGCTGATGATGCCCGGCATAAAGCGCGCCTTCTGCTCGGCATTGCCGTACTCGGCGATATAGGGGCCACACAGCGCCGAGTGCAGCGGGATCATAAAGCCCGGCTCGTTAATCTTCGCCAGCTCCTCGCACATGATCTGCTCGTAGCGGAAGTCCTTGAGCCCGGCACCGCCATATTCCTCATCCGCCCATGGCAGCAGAAAGCCCATGTCGCCGGCCTTCTTCCACACCTCGCGGCTGACCACCCCGGCCGCTTCCCACTCATCCTGATGCGGCACCACTTCCTTCTTCAGAAAGGCGGCGAAGGCGTCGCGGAACATATTGTGTTCGGTGTCGAAAATCGTGCGCTGCATGCGGCTGTGCTCCCTGAGCTGAAGTCGTGCCGCAGGTTAGGCCCCGCGCCCCTGCCACCTCAATGACCCATGCGCTCAGCCTGGATTGACCCAATCGCTCGACCGGCTTGTCCTCGGTGCAATGAGCTGCCTACCATCGGCGTACTTTCAAGGAGCCGTCATGCGCGAACGCACCATCGCCAGTCACTTTGTCCGCGCCGCCTTGCGCGGTGCCGAACGCCAGGGCCACGACTGCACGCCGCTGCTTCGCCAACTGGGGATTCAACCCGCCCTGCTCGACGAGCCGCGTGCGCGCATCGCCCCCGAACAGTTCGCCCGCCTGCTGCAATTGCTGTGGGAAAGCCTGGACGACGAGTACCTGGGCTTTGGCCGCCTGCGCAGCAAACGCGGCACCTTCGCCATGATGTGTTACGCCATCATCCACTGCCGTTCCCTGGAAAAGGCCCTGGGCCGCGGCGCGCTGTTCTACAGCCTGTTCCCCGATGCCCCGACCATCAGCATCGAGCGCGAAGGCGACTGGGCGCGGCTGACGGTGGACGACTCGACCCTGTGGGACCCGGATCATTTTCTGGTGGAAAGCCTGCTGGTGATCTGGCACCGCCTCGGCAGCTGGCTAATCGGTCAGCGCATCCGCCTGGAGGAAGCTACCTTCACCTACCCCCAGCCCGCCCATGCCGGCGAATACGAACTGCTGTTCCCCTGCACCCGACGCTTCTCGGCCGGGCGCACCAGCCTGCTGTTCCACGCCCGGTATCTGGCCATGCCGCTGCTGCAGGACGAGCGCACCCTCAAGCAGTTCCTCCAACACTCCCCCGCCGACCTGCTGGCCCGCCCGGATGGCGGCGACAGCCTGATCAGCCAGATCCGCCGCCTGCTCGGCCGCGACTGCAGCAACTGGCCGGACCTGGATGCCGTCGCCCAGCAGCTGCATATGAGCCCGCAAACCCTGCGCCGCCATTTGCGCGAGGAAGGGTCGAGTTTTCAGGAGTTGAAAGACCATCTGCGCCGCGACCTGGCCATCTACCACCTGGGCCGCGATGACCTGGCGATTCAGGATATTGCCGAACAACTGGGGTTCTCGGAGCCTTCGGCGTTTCATCGAGCGTTTAAGAAGTGGACGGGGTTAACCCCAGGGGCTTATCGGGCGCAGGAGGGGTGAGGTTGTCGAACCTATGGATGGCGCGCATACATAACTACTTCAGACCATCCCTAGCACGCCTGTAGCGGAGCCAGATTTGCCACAGTACCTACACCGCGCGAACCAAATCCATAACGGTTTGTAACCCAGACGAATAACTTTTCATCCGGCCAGCCCCTACGCCAACCCTGGCCTGCCAGTTCGTAGGATGGGTCGGGCCGCGCAGGTTGAACAACGCGATACCCATCAAATCGCCGTGGTGAAAACGCTTCGCAGTTTTCCACCCTACAAATGGCCACCGGCCGTTGCTTCTGGTTCAACCACACAAAACGTGCAGACGACGCTAAACGCCCCTTCAGGAGGGTGAACAGAATCGTTGTGTAGAGGGCTGAGCCGCATGGATGCGGCGAAAGGCGTAAAGGGCCAGGGATGGCCCTTTACGCCGCCCCTCGGAGCAATGATGGCGTGAACGAAACGAAGTAACAGCCGAAGGCTGGTCACCCTGCAGCAAGCAGGGCCGGATGTCGGGGCAAGCGTTTTTGGTTACTTTTTCCGCGACTGAAAAAAGCGACTCGCCCGTGAGGGGCGAAACCAAGACTCAAACTCACCACGTTAATAAACTTGTCCACACAGCGAAGGGTTAAAGACCTCACTCACTGGCAATCAACCGCTCGATGGTCGCGCGCAGTTCGGGATGCTCCGGCACCTGGATGGAGAACTCATCGCGCAGCAGCTCAAGCACCGCATCGACATCCCGCAGCTGTACGCGCTCGCTGGGTTCGCCCAGGCGATGGATGGCGAAACTGCCGTTGTTCAAGGTCTTGCGCAGGCGATGGCCGGTGCGGGCCGCCACCAGTTGGCCGAGAAATGGCGAGTCCGGGTGGGTGGACACGTACCAGCTGCCGACCGTGTAATCGATCTCCGCCACCGCCTGCAGATCGAACAGGTACATCGCCCGCCAGCTCCCGGTTACCAGGGCGCGCAAGGTGTAGGTGCCATCGGCCAGGCTGAGTCGGTAAGGCTCATGCGGGGTGGTTTGCTGCGCTTCGCTGTCCAGCAGCAGCGGGCCGGTCGGCACCATGCCGCCGAAGCCCACATCGGCGATATAGCGCACCCCCTCGATAGTCACCAGCACCAGCATATGCGTGCGCGCAGTCTGGGCGTCCTCCGGCCCGCCCATCACCACTCGCCCGGTCAGCCCGCGCGCCTCGAAGCCCAGGGCCTGCAGCAACAGCAGAAACAGCTGATTGAGTTCGAAGCAATAACCGCCGCGCCCCTGGCGCAGCAGCTTGTCCTGCACCCTGGGCGGGTCGACGTGCACCGGGGCGTGGAGCATGGTCGACAGGGTTTCGAAGGGGAATTCGGCGCTGTGCCGCAACTGCAACTCGCCCAGGGTTGCCAGGGTCGGCGGCGGTGCCGACGAGTAGCCCAGGCGTTTGAGGTACGTATCCAGATCCAGCATGAACGGCTCGTTCATCGAGGTTTCTCCTTTTCTACCTGCCGAACTTTTTACCAGAACAGCTGCTGGGATGGACGAATAAACCCACAGAAAAAAAACGGGAGCCCAAACGGGCTCCCGTACTCATTCTCAGAGAAATGCCGGCACAGACCTGAGTCCGTGCCCGCTACAACCTCACCTGCACTGCCGAAGCAGCGCAGCCGGCAGTGTGGCAAAAAAGCCCTGGGCGCTTCGTGTCGCTTTGTTGTGTCCTTGCAAAGAAATGTAAAGCGCAAGCCGACTGGCCGCCGCCGGCGCGGCACGGCAGAATGGCGCGATGAACAGAACCTACCTGCCCGCCTGCTGCGCGCCCCTGGACGCGGCCTGGCCCCTGCCGCACCCCTTGCCTGGGGTACAACTGATCAGCACCCGCTTCGAGCCGAGCAAACTGGATGCAGCCGACTTCAACCACTGCAGCATTGCCCCGGTACCCGGCGTGGCCAAGCGCCAGGCGGAATACCTGGCCGGACGGCTGTGCGCCCGTGAAGCCCTGCAGCGGCTGACCGGCACGGCCAGTGTGCCGGCCAGCGGGGCCGACCGTGCGCCGCAGTGGCCAAGCGGTATTGCCGGCTCGATCAGCCATGGCGGCGGCTGGGCCGGAGCCATAGTCGGCCACAGCCGCGCCTGGCGCGGCCTGGGCCTGGACGTGGAAAAACTGCTGCCCGCCGCCCGCGCCGAACGCCTGGCCGCGGAAATTCTCACCCCAGCCGAGCTGAAACGCCTCGACACCCTGCCCGCCGCGCAACGGGCGCAACGCATCAGCCTGACCTTCTCGCTCAAGGAAAGCCTGTTCAAGGCGCTCTACCCGCAGGTGCTGCGCCACTTCTACTTCCAGGATGCCGAACTGCTGGACTGCACTACCGAGCACAAGGCACGCCTGCGTCTGCTGATCGACCTGCATGCCGACTGGCCCGCCGGCAGCGAAGTGCAGGGTCAGTTCGCCGAGTTCGACGGCTATCTGCTCAGCCTGGTCAGTATCGCCGCCTGATCTGTGGCCCTGCGCTGCCCAATGGACAGGGCAAATCCGTTAAACTCCGGCCATTGCCGCCTGGAGTACCACATGCGTGACTCACTGAATCAAGGCCTGATCGAATTTCTCAAGGCCTCGCCCACCCCCTTTCACGCCACCCGCAGCCTGGCCAAGCGCCTCGAGGCCGCAGGCTTTCAGCCGCTGGACGAACGGGCCAGCTGGCATACCGAAGCCGGTGGCCGCTATTACGTGACCCGCAACGACTCCTCGATCATCGCCTTCAAACTGGGCAAGCGTTCGCCCGTGGAAGGCGGTATCCGCCTGGTCGGTGCGCACACCGACAGCCCCTGCCTGCGGGTCAAGCCACAGCCGGAGCTGCAGCGCCAGGGCTTCTTCCAGCTGGCGGTGGAGGTCTATGGCGGTGCCCTGCTCGCCCCCTGGTTCGACCGCGACCTGTCCCTGGCCGGCCGGGTGACCTACCGTCGCGACGGCAAGGTGGAAAGCCAGCTGATCGACTTCCAGGACCCCATCGCCACCATTCCCAACCTGGCCATTCACCTCAACCGCGAGGCCAACCAGGGCTGGGCGATCAACCCGCAGACCGAACTGCCACCGATCCTGGCCCAGCTGGCCGATCCGGAGGCGGCGGATTTCCGCGCCCTGCTCACCGAGCAACTGGCCCGCGAGCACGACTTCAGCGCCGATGCCGTGCTCGACTATGAACTGAGCTTCTACGACACCCAGAACGCCGCCGTGATCGGTATCAATCGCGACTTTATCGCCGGCGCGCGCCTGGACAACCTGCTGTCCTGCTACGCCGGCCTACAGGCCCTGCTCGCCGCTCCGGACGAAGAAAGCTGCGTGCTGGTGTGCAGCGACCATGAGGAAGTGGGTTCTTGCTCGGCCTGTGGTGCCGACGGCCCGATGCTCGAGCAGGTACTGCGCCGGGTACTACCCGAAGGCGACGACTTCGTGCGCAGCATTCAGCGCTCGCTGCTGGTTTCGGCCGACAACGCCCATGGCGTGCACCCCAACTACCCGGACAAACACGACGAAAACCACGGCCCCAAGCTCAACGCCGGCCCGGTGATCAAGATCAACAGTAACCAGCGCTACGCCACCAACAGCGAAACCGCCGGTTTCTTCCGTCATCTATGCCTGGAAAACGAAGTGCCGGTGCAGAGCTTCGTCACCCGCAGCGACATGGGTTGCGGCTCCACCATCGGCCCGATCACCGCCAGCCAGCTGGGCGTGCGCACCGTGGATATCGGCCTGCCGACCTTCGCCATGCACTCGATCCGCGAACTGGCCGGCAGCCATGACCTGGCCCATCTGGTCAAGGTACTGACGGCGTTCTACGCCAGCGCCGATTTGCCCTGACTGACGACCCGTAGGGCGGACATGCCGAAGGCTTGTCCGCCATCTGCTCGCCGGCGGTGGACAACGCTTCGCATGTCCACCCTACAAAAGCGTGACTCGTAGCCCATCAGGGCACCTGCTGATGCCCTGATGGGTATCGCTGCGCTCAACGCCATCCTACGAATAGTGCTTGAAGTACCGCCCTACTCCGGCACCTCGACGCTCACATGCAGGGCGTCGTGGCGCCAGAACTCCAGATCGCAATCGATCAGGCGGCCATGCTGGTCGCGGTTGACCCGCACGATACGCAGCGCCGGGCTGCCCACCGCCACCTTGAGCGCCGCCGCGGCTTCGCTGTGCAGGGCAGTGGGCACCATATCGAAACGCACCCGGCCGTAATGAATGGCATATTCGCTGGCGTACAGCTCGGTCAGCGAGCGGGTCAGGTCGAAATCCAGAATACCGGCAAAGTAATTCGGATTGAGGTAGTGCTCGACATAGAGCACCAGGCGCCCGTCGATGCGCCGCGCGCGGCGAATCTGGTAGACGCTCGACAGCGCCGGCAAGGCCAGGATCTGGCAGATCTCGGCGCTGGCCGGAATCAACCGCGCGCTCAGCACCTCGGTAGCCGGCACCCGCCCCTGCTCGCCGACCATGGCATGGAAATGGCTGCGCACCAGCGGGTTGTAGGCCACCCGCGGCGGCGAGACGAACCAGCCACGGCGCTCCTCACGGTAGATCAAGCCCTGCGCCTCGAGTTGGCCGAGGGCCTCGCGCAAGGTGATGCGGGTGGTATCGAACACCTCGCTGAGCTTGCGCTCGGCCGGTAACTGGCTGCCGGAAGGCAGCAAGCCATGCTCGATCTGTTCCTCCAATGCCCGGCATATGGCAGTGACTGCCCGCGGCGCTTCATCGCGCATCAAGACCTCCCGAATTGGACTAGTCCAGCCCCATTCCAGGGCATAAAACGGCTTATGCAGCCGAGACAACTCTGTTGCAAGTTTAAGCAGTCTAGATGACCGCGCCGTTACAGTTTTCTGGCAAGGCCGACATAAACCCGGCAATTCGGCGTGCGCAGGCGAGTAATCACCTGCTTACTGATGGTCTACGCTTGTCATTCGCCAGTCTGGCGAAGGGTTTGCAGATCGGCAAATAGCCAACTTACATAAAACTGTCATTTAACTGGCCTAAATTGGCCTGGGTCTTGCTGATCTAGACCAGAACTTTTCACCGCACGCACTTTGATCGCAAAGGAGTTTCCAATGAAACAACTGCTGCTGGCCTCACTGATGGGCTCGGCCATTGCCCTGGCCACCTCGGCCATGGCTGCTGAAACGGACTTGCAAGCACTGGAACAAGCCGCGCGCGCCGAAGGCGCGGTGAACAGTGTGGGCATGCCGGACAGCTGGGCCAACTGGAAGGACACCTGGGTCGACCTGAACAAGCTGTATGGCTTGAAGCATATGGACACCGACATGAGCTCGGCCCAGGAGATCGCCAAGTTCGCCGCCGAGAAGGACAACGCCACCGCCGATATCGGCGACGTTGGCGCGGCCTTCGGCCCCATCGCCGTACAACAGGGCGTGACCCAGCCGTACAAGCCGAGCACCTGGGAACAGATTCCGACCTGGGCCAAAGACAGCGACGGCCACTGGATGCTGGCCTACACCGGCTCGATCGCCTTTATCGTCAACAAGCAGCTGGTCAAGGACATTCCGCGCTCTTGGGCCGACCTCAAGACCGGCACCTATAAAGTCTCCGCCGGCGATGTCAGCACCGCCGCGCAGGCGGTCAACGGCGTACTGGCCGCCGCCATCGCCATGGGCGGCGATGAAAGCAACGTCAAACCGGCCCTGGAGTTCTACGGCGAACTGGCCAAGCAGGGCCGCCTGTCGCTGGCCAATCCGACCATCCAGACCCTGGAAAAAGGCGAAGTGGAAGTTGGCGTGGTCTGGGACTTCAACGGCCTGAGCTATCGCGACCAGATCGACACCGAGCGTTTCGAGGTGCTGATCCCGTTCGACGGTTCGGTGATCTCCGGCTACAGCACCATCATCAACAAGTGGGCGAAAAACCCCAACGCCGCCAAGCTGGCGCGTGAATACATCCTGAGCGACGCCGGCCAGATCAACCTGGCCAAGGGTAACGCCCGGCCGATCCGCGCCGAGCACCTGACCCTGCCAGCCGAGGTGCAATCCAAGCTGCTGCCCCAGGAGCAGTACGCCAAAGTGCAGCCGATCAAGGATGCCGCCGCCTGGGAGAACACCTCCAAGGCCCTGCCGCGCCTGTGGCAGGAACACGTGATCATCAATATGAACTGAGCACCTAAGACGCTCCTGGTAGGAGCCAGCTTGCTGGCGATCCGCGCTGCGAAAGCATCGCCAGCAAGCTGGCTCCTACAGGATTACTCCGCACGTAACGAGAGAAGTAGATGAAGCACAACGTCATCCTCGTGGTTCTGGATGGCTTGAGCTATCAGGTGGCTCAGCATGCGCTGGGGCATCTGCAGGCTTACTGCCAGGCTGGACGCGCCGCGCTGTACAAACTCGACTGTGAACTCCCGGCCCTGTCACGCCCACTCTATGAAGCGATTCTGACCGGTGTCGCCCCCATCGACAGCGGCATCGTCCATAACGATGTAGTGCGCCTGTCGACCCAGCGCAGCATCTTCCACTACGCCCGCGACGCCGGGCTGATTACCGCCGCCGCGGCCTATCACTGGGTCAGCGAGCTGTATAACCGCGCCCCCTTCCAGGCCGCGCGCGACCGTCACACCGCGGACGCCAACCTGCCGATCCAGTATGGCCATTTCTATTACGCCGACCATTACCCGGATTCGCACCTGTTCGCCGATGCCGACAGCCTGCGCTTGCGCCATGCGCCCAACCTGCTGCTGGTGCACCCGATGAATATCGACGACGCCGGCCACAAACACGGCCTCGACAGCGCGCAGTACCGCAACAGCGCGCGCCGGGCCGATGTGCTGCTGGCCGACTATATCCAGCCCTGGCTGGATGCCGGCTACCAGATTCTGGTCACCGCCGACCACGGCATGAACAACGACCGCAGCCACAACGGCCTGCTGGCCGAAGAGCGCGAAGTGCCGCTGATCGTCCTCGGCAGTGCCTTCAGCCTCGACCCCAACGCCCAGCCCCGGCAGCTGGAGTTGTGCGGCACGGTCTGCGAGCTGCTCGGCATCCCCCACGACAAACCCTTCTGCCGGGAGCTTCTGCAGTGATCAAAGCCCTACGTGGCAAGTGGCTGGCGGTGCTGTGCCTGCTGCCCTTCGCCCTGTTCTTTATCGCCTTTCAGGTCGCGCCGCTGCTCTGGGTCGCCAGTAACAGCCTGAATGCCAGCGATGGCTGGGGGCTGGGCAACTTCAGGGAAGCCTTCGCCTCACCCTTCTACCGCCAGGCGATCCGCCACAGCCTGGAGGTGAGCTTCTGGTCGAGCCTGATCGGCATCAGCATCGCCATTCTCGGCAGCTATTCGCTGCGCCAGGTCGATAGCCGCCTGCGCGACTTCGTCATGGCCTTCTCCAATATGACCAGCAACTTCTCCGGGGTGCCGCTGGCGTTCGCCTTTATCATCCTGCTCGGTTTCAACGGCGCGCTGACCATCCTGCTCAAGCAGGCGGGGATCATCGAAGACTTCAACCTCTACTCCAAGACCGGCCTGATCGTGCTCTACAGCTACTTCCAGATTCCCCTGGGCGTGCTGCTGCTCTACCCGGCCTTCGATGCGCTGCGCGAGGACTGGCGCGAATCCGCCGAACTGCTCGGCGCGAGCAACTGGCAGTTCTGGCGGCATATCGGCCTGCCGGTACTGACCCCGGCGCTGCTCGGCACCTTCGTCATCCTCCTGGCCAACGCCCTGGGGGCCTACGCCACCGTGTATGCGCTGACCACCGGCAACTTCAATATCCTGCCGATCCGGATCGCCGCCATGGTCTCCGGCGATATCTTCCTCGACCCCAACATGGCCAGCGCCCTGGCGATGATCCTGGTCGGCCTGATGACCTTGATCACCCTCGTCCATCAATGGCTGCTGCGCCGGAGCTACCATGTCGCCCGCTGAAAAACGCTCGCCGCTGTTCCACCAGCTGGTGGTCTATCTGCTGTTTCTGATCCTGCTGCTGCCGCTGCTGGGTACCCTGCTCTACTCGCTGTCGACCAGCTGGTCGGCGACCATCCTGCCCAGCGGCCTGACCTTCAAGTGGTACCTGGCGCTGTGGAGCGACGCGCGCTTTCTCGCCGCCTTCGGCCGTTCGCTGCTGGTGTGCTTTGCCGCCCTGGTGCTGGCGCTGGTGCTGATCCTGCCGCTGTTGTTCGTGGTCAACTACCACTTCCCCAGGCTCGACGCGCTGATGAACGTGCTGATCCTGCTGCCATTCGCAATTCCCCCGGTGGTGTCCTCGGTGGGCCTGATGCAGCTGTTCGCCGGTGGCCCGCTGGCGATCCTCGGCACGCCCTGGATCCTCATCGGCACCTACTTCACCATCGCCCTGCCCTTTATGTACCGGGCGATCAGCAACAACCTGCAGGCGATCAACCTGCGCGACCTGATGGACGCCGCCCACCTGCTGGGGGCCAGCACCTGGCGCGCGGCCTTTATGGTGGTGCTGCCCAACCTGCGCAAGGGCCTGATGGTCTCGGTGTTCCTCTCCTTCAGCTTCCTGTTCGGCGAATTCGTCTTCGCCAACCTGCTGGTGGGCAGCCGCTACGAGACCCTGCAGGTGTACCTGTACAACATGCGCAACGACAGCGGCCACTTCACCAGCGCCCTGGTGATTTCCTATTTCATGTTCGTACTGCTGATGACCTGGGCGGCCAACCGCCTGAATAAGGATAAATCCTGATGGTTACTACCTGTAGGAGCCAGCTTGCTGGCGATCCGCGTCGATCGGGACGCGATCCGGCAGCAGCCGTGGCAAGCTTAATTAAGGATCTGCAATGAGTTATCTGTCCATCCAGAATCTGCACAAGAGTTACGGCTCAACCGCGATTTTCAGCGATATCAACTGCGAAATCGGCAAGGGCGAATTCATCACCCTGCTCGGCCCTTCCGGCTGCGGCAAGTCCACCCTGCTGCGCTGTATCGCCGGCCTGACCGGGGTCAATGGCGGGCAAATCCTCCTCGACGGCCAGGACCTGATACCGGTGCCCCCGCAGAAGCGCGGCATCGGCATGGTGTTCCAGAGCTATGCGCTGTTCCCCAATATGACCGTGCAGCAGAACGTCGCCTTCGGCCTGCGTATGCTCAAGGTCAAGGGCAGCGAAGCCGAGCGGCGGGTCAAGCAGGCCCTGGAAATGGTCGAACTCAACGACTTTGCCGGCCGCTACCCGCAGCAACTGTCCGGTGGTCAGTGCCAGCGCGTAGCTTTGGCCCGCTCGCTGGTCACCCGCCCGCGCCTGCTGCTGCTCGACGAGCCGTTGTCGGCCCTGGATGCGCGGATTCGCAAACACCTGCGCGAACAGATCCGCGCCATCCAGCGCGAGCTGGGCCTGACCACCATCTTCGTCACCCACGACCAGGAAGAAGCCCTGGTCTTGAGCGACCGCATCGTGCTGATGAACGCAGGTAAAATCGTCCAGAGCGGCGATGCCGAGACCCTCTACACCGCCCCGGCCGATGCCTTCGCTGCCGGCTTTATCGGCAACTACAACCTGCTCGATGCGGCGACCGCCAGCCATCTGCTCGGCCGGCCGATCGGCAGCCGCGTGGCGATCCGCCCGGAAGCCATCCAGATAGGTGCGCAAGGTGGCATTCAGGCGCAGATCCGCAGCCACAGCCTGCTCGGCAACGTCATCCGTTACCGCGTCGAGGCCCGTGGCGTCGAACTGCTGGTCGATGTGCTGAATCGTTCGGCCAGCGATATGCACGCCAGCGGCCAGCACATCAACCTGAACATCGAAGACAACGCAATCTGTGAGGTGGCCTGATGGCCCTGGCAATTTTCGACCTGGACGAAACCCTGATCGGCGGCGACTGCGCCAGCCTGTGGAGCCAGGAAATGGTCAAGCTCGGCTGGGCCGATGGCGACCGCTTTATCGCCCATGAGCAGGAGCTGATGCGCCAGTACGCCGCCGGCAGCCTGGCCATGGAAGACTATATGGCCTTTACCCTCTCGCCCCTGGTCGGGCGCACCGCCGAGGAAGTCGCCCATGTGGTCGAGCCCTTTGTCGAGGACGTGATCGAACCGATCTTCTACAGCGAGGCCACCCGCTGCCTGGCCAACCACCGCGCCGCCGGCGACCGCATCCTGGTGATTTCCGCCTCGGCGCACTTTCTGGTCAGCGCCATCGCCGGCCGCCTGAATGTCGAAGAGGTCCTGGCCATCGACCTGGAACAGCAGCATGGCCACTACAGCGGCCGCACCCAGGGCGTACTGACCTACCGCGAAGGCAAGGTCAGCCGCCTGCACACCTGGCTGCAAGCGCACGGCGAAACCCTCAAGGGAGCCTACTTCTACTCCGACTCGCGCAACGACCTGCCGCTGCTGCAGCTGGTCGACAAGCCCCACGTGGTCAACCCCGATCCGACCCTGCTGCAGCACGCCCAGCAAGCCGGCTGGCCGATCCTCAACTGGCGCTGATGGCCATCTGCTGAATGAAAAAGACCCACGCCTGTGGGTCTTTTGCTAAGCGCTCGGGTAAAGTACCAGCGCGATGCTGATCCGATTGTCTCGCCCACGTGGACGCCCATGAACTTTTACCGTGACCCGCCAGCTGCAACGGCCAAAGCGCTACTGGCCGCTGCCGGGCTGCCAACAACCGACCTTGAAACCGAACACTTCGCGCACTTTATCGCCGTAGGGTCGACGCACGCGCCCGCAGCGCTGATCGGTTTGCAGCCTTATGGCGACGTGGCCCTGCTGCGCTCACTGGTGGTCAGCCCCGCAGCTCGCGGTACGGGGTATGGCAACGCACTGGTGGCCGAGATCGAAGCCTATGCGCAGCAGCTGGGCGTGCGTGAGCTGTACCTGCTGACTAACACGGCCGATGCCTTCTTCAGCCGCCGAGGTTACCGCAGCCTCGACAGGGCCTGCGTGCCTGATGCGATTGGCCAGACAGCCGAATTCTCCAGCCTCTGCCCCGCCACTGCAGTCTGTATGCACAAGCGTATCGAGGCGCGCTGATGGGCTGCAGCTCGCCCCTGACCGCCTACCAACAAGCCATCGACCGCGACGGTTTCAAGTCCGATCCCGCGCAGTGGCAAGCCGCCCAGGCCTTGCACGATTGCCATCAGGCCCTGCATCAGGCCACAGCCGCGCAGCCCATCGGCGGGGTGTATCTGTGGGGGCCGGTGGGGCGCGGCAAGACCTGGCTGATGGACAGCTTTTACAAGGGATTGAAGGTTGCGGCGCGGCGTCAGCACTTTCACCACTTTATGCGCTGGGTGCATATGCGCCTGTTTCAGCTCACCGGTACACCTGACCCGCTGCAGGCCCTGGCCGTGGAGCTGAGCGAGGAAGTCCGGGTGCTGTGTTTCGACGAGCTGTTTGTCAGCGATATCGGCGATGCGATCATTCTCGGCCGCCTGTTCCAGGTTATGTTCGAACAGGGTGTGGTACTGGTCGCCACCTCCAATCAGCCGCCCGAACTGCTGTACGCCGAAGGCTTCAACCGCGAGCGTTTTCTGCCTGCGGTGGACGCACTGCAACAGCATATGCAGGTGGTGAGCATCGATGGCGAGCAAGACCATCGCCTGCACCCAGGCACCGCCCATACCCGTTACTGGGTCGCCACACCTGGGCTGCCCAGCGTGCTCAGCCGGGCCTTCAGCCAGTTGGCCGCAGGCAAGCCCAGCAGCGATCAGCCCCTTACTCTGGGCAACCGCAGCGTGCAGACCCTGCGCCACTGTGAGGGCGTGCTCTGGTGCCGCTTTGCCGACCTGTGCGAGCAGCCTCTGGCCGCGCAGGATTTTATCGCCCTGTGCGACCGTTTCAGCGCCATCCTGCTCAGCGAGGTGCCGAACCTGAGCAGCCCACAGCGAACGGCGAAGATCGCCCGCGGCACCGAAGATGGCGTCGAGCGGGTGCAAGCCGGTGACCGCCAGCTGCCGGCGCTATCGGTAAAGGATGACAGCGTGCGGCGCTTTATCGCCCTGGTGGATGAGTGCTACGACCGCAAGGTGCCGCTGTACCTCGAAGCCCAGGTGCCGCTCGCCGAACTCTATACCGAGGGTTACCTGAGCTTCGCCTTTCGCCGCACCCTGAGTCGCCTACAGGAAATGCAGTTGCAGCGCTTCGGCTCTTAACGCACGGATTTTCAGGCTTGCATGGCCCAGCCATGCACACTCATCGCCGCCTGGCGCAGGGCTTCCGAAGGGTTGGATGCGAATGGCAGATCAGCCCGGTCCGCCGCCGACTACTACCAGGTCATAGCCGCTCAGGGGGTGTTCCTAGGGTTTAGCGAACCAGGGCCGCACTGGCCGCCGGGCGTTGGCGCAGCAAGTGGAAAGCGCCAAAGGCCGCCACGGCGAACAGGCTATTCAGCAACACCATAGGCCACGCCGTGCCATCCGCCAGCAGGCTGAGCAAGACGCCGCTGCAGGTGGCCCCGGCCATCTGCGCGAAGCCCATAAAGCCTGCGGCCAGGCCAGCGCGGTGGGCATTAGGAATAACCGCGCCAGCCACCGAAGCCGGCAGCAACATGCCCCCGCCCAGGGTGATCAGCACCTGCGGCAATGACAGGCCGAGCAGCGACAAGCCAAACAGCAGATAGATCGCCAACGTCGCCAACGCTCCGCTCACCACCAGTGCCACACCTATACCGACGATCTTCTCCGGGCCCATCTGCAAGATGCGTCGCTGGGTGAACAACGCGCCGGCGATCAGCGCCGAAACAATTGCCGCGAAGGTGATGCCGTATTGCGCCGGGCTTAGGCCGAGCAAACCGATATACACGGAGGAAGAGCCGGCAATCACCGCGAACATCGCGCCATAGGTGCAGGCCAGCGTCAGGGCCAGCGCGCGAAACGAGGCAGCGCGCAGCAGATCTGCATAGTTACCGGCCAAGCGATTCAGCTGCCCGGCTTGCGGATCCAGTTGTCGATTGCTTTCACGGTACAGGCCCAGCACTGCAGCAACGATGGCAACGCCGATCAGCAGCGCCAAGGCAATCGGCGCGCGCCAGCCGCCATACAGCATCAATACACCGCCCAGCATCGGCGACAGGACGATGGCGCAAAGCATGCCAATCACCGTCAGCGCCAATGCTGGCCCAGCCTGCGCTTGCCACACGTCACGCACGATGGCCCGCGCCAGCACCAGCGCAGCGCAAGCGCCCAAGCCTTGCAGCACACGGGCGGCGATAAACTCGCCCATGCTGCTGGTCAGCAGCATCCACAAGGTGGCGAGCAGATAGACCAACAGCCCGGCGATCAGCACCGGACGCCGGCCGATACGATCCGACAATGGGCCGAGCAGCAACTGGCCCAGACCAAAGGCGGCAACGAAAGCCGATAAAGCCAACAGGCTGCTGCCGGGGCGAGCCGTCATGACCAGCTCGATAGCGCCCAGGCTGGGGATGATCAGCTGGGTGGAAATCTCTCCAAGGGCGGTCAGGGCCACCAGAATCAGTAGCAGGCTGCGCGACGGCAAGGGGTAGCAGTGCATGGGCGTGGGTCCTGTGATCATGGCTGGCGTGGCTCGCCAAGCACTAACATTTCAACCATAATATAAACAATCAAATTACGCTTGTAATTTTAAACCCATCGTTAACAGAGGCACGCCCCATGAGCACTCCATCACGCGAAGAAAAACTGGCTGAATGGCTCGCCGCCGAACAATCCATGCGCGCCAGCCTAGGCTCACCCGGCAGCATGAGCCTGGCGCAGGTCAGCGAACTGTTGCCGCAGGAGTTCTTTGACGGCATCGGCCGCGGTGAACTGCCCTCGCCGCCCATCGGCCACCTGATGGATTTTGTGCCACTGCAATGGTCATCCGGGCACTTCGTGTTTCAGGGCACACCCGATGCGCGCCATTACAACCCGCTGGGCAGCGTGCACGGCGGCTATGCGGCCACCCTGCTCGACTCCTGCATGGGCTGCGCCATCCACACCCAGCTGCAGCGCGGCCAGGGTTACACCACCACTGATCTGCGCATCAGCTATATCCGTGCGCTCAGCACCAAGGTCGGACCGATCCGCGCCGAAGGCCGTATTGTGCACATTGGCCGCACCACAGCGCTGGCTGAAGGGCGCATCTACGATGTCGACGACCGCCTGTACGCCGTCGGCTCAACCACCTGCCTGATTCTCAGCATGCCAGGGGCATCGTCTGCACCTGGCACTGAAACACCGGGACGAAGCGAGTAAGATGGCAGGTAACATCTGAAACCAGCGGCCAGGTACTCCATGCGTTATTCCGAAGACCATAAAGCCCAGACACACCAGCGTATTATCGAAGAAGCCGCGCGCCTGTTCCGCCGTGATGGCGTCGGCGCAACTGGCCTGCAGCCCTTGATGAAGACCCTGGGCCTGACCCATGGCGGCTTCTACGCCCACTTCAAATCGAAAGATGAGCTGGTGGAAACCGCCCTGCGCCACAGCGCTGAAAAGCTGACGGCGGTCACCAACGAGATGGCCAACAGCGATAAACCGCTGACCCGCCTGATCAGCGGCTACCTGTCGTCCTCCCACCGCGCCAACCCGGGCGATGGCTGTCCGCTGCCGACCATGTCCGCCGAGCTGGGCCAGCGCGGCGCGCCCAGCCCGGTGACCGATGAACTGATACGCGACCGCCTGCATGCCATCGAGGCCGGCCTGCACGGCGAGCATGCCGATCAGCAGAGCGTGCTGATTCTCAGCGCCATGGTCGGTGCCCTGCTGCTGTCACGCAGCGTCAGCGACCCGGAACTGTCGGACCGCTTGCTGAAAACCACCCGCCGCCTGCTGATCGAACAGAACACCGGGGCAACCCCAGCCACGGTCTGACACCCGTTCAGGTCGCTCACAGCAAAAGCCCCGACTGTTTCCAGTCGGGGTTTTTTGTTACTCCAGGCTTTATTTGTAGCGGGCGGCTGCACTGCTGTGGGAAAGGTTCGGCCCCAACTTGGCCCGAGCGCTGACCAGCTCGGCCCAGTCGGCGGCGTCCGGCAATGAAGGGATGGTCACCAGTTCACCCTGATCGAAACCGGCCAGGGCGGCATCGACCATCTCGCCGACCTCCATGACCATGCTCGGCGGCAGCGCCGACTCGTCCATGCCGCTGCGCTCCCAGATCTCGGTGCGAGTGATGCCGGGCAATACCGCCTGCACCTGTACCCCGAGCTTGCCAATTTCACCCTGCAGGGTCTGACTGAGGCTGAGCACATAGGCCTTGGTCGCGCTGTAGACGGCATTGAACATCTCCGGGGCCAAGGCCACCACCGAGGCGATATTGATAACTGCCCCGCGCCCGGCGGCGGTGAAGTTGGCGGCGGCTGCGGTGGACAGGTGAGTCAGCGCAACGACATTGAGCAGGATCATCCGATCCGCGGTGTCGAGATCGGCCTCGGCCAGTTGACCGTTCATGGCCATGCCGGCGTTATTGACCAACAAGCTGATGGCCTTGTCAGTGCGCAGGCGCTGGGTGACGGCGTGCAGATCGGCCTTGTCGGTCAAATCGGCCTTGAGCACCTCGACATTCACCCCATGCACCTGGTTCAAGCGCCCGGCTAGAGCCTCAAGACGCGGCAGGTCGCGGGCCACCAGCAATAGGTCATAGCCGCGGCGCGCCAGGCGTTCGGCGTAGGTGGCACCAATGCCTGAAGAAGCACCGGTGATCAGGGCGATACCTTTGTCGTTTGGCGTGCTCATGGGGTGTCTCCTGGAGTTTGGCTGGGCTGATGCTGACTGCAAGCATGATGCACCCAATTAGATTACGACCACAATATAAAATATATATGTCACTCATAATTTAATTTATCGAAACCGCAGACCCATCCGGCGGATAAAGCGTCAGACACAAAAAAGGCGGACAACCCATAAAGGTTGTCCGCCTTTTTGCAACGCAGCGCTTTTCGCCTATTAGCTACGAATCAGGTGATCGAAGGCGCTCAGCGACGCCTTGGCCCCCTCGCCCACGGCGATCACGATCTGCTTGTACGGCACGGTGGTGACGTCGCCGGCGGCGAAGATACCCGGCACATTGGTGCCGCCCTTGGCATCGACGATGATCTCGCCTCGGGGCGACAACTCGATCACGCCCTTGAGCCAGTCGCTGTTGGGCAGCAGGCCAATCTGCACGAAGATGCCTTCCAGCTCGATGCTGCGCAGCTCCTCGGTGTTGCGGTCCTGGTAGACCAGGGCATTGACCTTCTGCCCATCGCCTTTGACCTCGGTGGTCAGCGCGCTCTTGATAATGGTCACATTGGCCAGGCTGGCCAGTTTCTTCTGCAGCACCGCATCGGCGCGCAACTGGCTGTCGAACTCGATCAGGGTGACCTGGGCGACGATGCCGGCCAGGTCGATGGCCGCTTCCACGCCGGAGTTGCCGCCGCCGATCACCGCCACCCGCTTGCCCTTGAACAGCGGGCCGTCGCAATGCGGGCAGTAGGCCACGCCCTTGCCGCGGTACTCCTGCTCGCCGGGTACATTCATCTCCCTCCAGCGCGCGCCGGTGGCCAGGATCAGGGTCTTGGCTTTGAGCGAAGCGCCACTGTCGAAGCGCACCTCATGCAGGCCACCTTCACCCTGAGCAGGAATCAGCGCCGTGGCGCGTTGCAGGTTCATGATGTCGACTTCGTACTGCTTGACGTGCTCTTCCAGGGCGCGGACCAGCTTCGGCCCTTCGGTTTCCTGCACCGAGATAAAGTTCTCGATGGCCATGGTATCCAGCACCTGGCCGCCGAAACGTTCGGCGGCGACGCCGGTGCGAATGCCTTTACGCGCGGCATAGATGGCCGCCGCCGCACCGGCCGGGCCGCCGCCGACCACCAGCACATCGAAGGCGGCCTTGGCCTTGAGTTTCTCGGCATCGCGGCTGGCGGCACCGGTGTCGATCTTGGCGAGGATTTCCTTCACTTCCATACGGCCGGAGGCGAACACCTCACCATTCAGGTAGATGCTCGGCACGGCCATGATCTGACGGCGCTCGACCTCTTCCTGGAACAGCGCGCCGTCGATGGAGACGTTGCGAATATTCGGGTTGAGCACGGCCATCAGGTTCAGCGCCTGAACCACGTCCGGGCAGTTCTGGCAGGACAGCGAGAAATAGGTCTCGAACTCGAACTTGCCTTCAACAGCCTGAATCTGCGCGATGGTTTCGGCATCCAGCTTGGACGGGTGACCACCTACCTGCAGCAGCGCCAGTACCAGCGAGGTGAACTCGTGGCCCATGGGGATACCGGCGAAGGTCAGGCCGATGTCCGCACCTGGGCGGTTGAGCGAGAACGACGGACGGCGAGCGTCGCTGCCATCGGTCTTCAGGGTGATCTTGTCGGTCAGACCGACGATGCTCTGGAGCAGTTCGAGCAGCTCCTGGGATTTCGCGCTGTCATCGAGGGACGCGACGATCTCGAACGGCAGGGTGACCTTTTCCAGGTAGGCCTTCAACTGGGTTTGCAGGTTTGCGTCCAACATGGCGGAGAGTCCTCAATGACAAAAATTCGGGGCAATAAAAAATTGTCAGGAACAATTTTTAACGTCGCGTAGCGACGGCCTGCAGGGTGCCGCCATGGAATGGCAGGCAATAAAATGCCCGGGCGGATCGCGCCCAGGCATCGGGCACCACTAGGGTCGGGTCTCGACCCTGACAGCGCTAAGTACTCCCCTCCCCGAGCCTGAGCCCAGGGAAGGTGTAGGCAGATTTAGATCTTGCCAACCAGGTCCAGGGAAGGAGCCAGAGTCTTCTCGCCTTCTTTCCACTTGGCTGGGCACACTTCACCCGGGTGAGCGGCGGTGTACTGGGCTGCTTGCAGCTTGCGCAGGGTTTCCGATACGTCACGGGCGATTTCGTTGGAGTGGATTTCCACGGTCTTGATCACGCCTTCCGGGTTGATCAGGAAGGTGCCGCGCAGGGCCAGGCCTTCTTCTTCGATGTGCACGCCGAAAGCACGGGTCAGGGCGTGGGTCGGATCACCTACCAGCGGGAACTGAGCCTTGCCAACAGCAGGCGAAGTTTCGTGCCAGACCTTGTGCGAGAAGTGGGTGTCGGTGGTGACGATGTACACCTCGGTGCCGGCATCGCGGAAGGCGGCGTAGTTGTTGGCGGCGTCTTCGATTTCGGTCGGGCAGTTGAAGGTGAAGGCAGCCGGCATAAAGATCAGCACCGACCACTGGCCCTTCAGGGACTCCTCGGTCACTTCGATAAACTTACCGTTGTGAAACGCATTGGCCTTGAACGGTTGAACCTGGGTGTTGATAAGGGACATCGTGGATTCCTTGTGAGGGTTGAAAAAGCTACAGGGCGCATCTTAGCCACTTCGGCGCAGAAAGCTTATTGATTGCCGCCATGGTTTCGATTGATTAAGCCAATCGACACCCCGGTTCATACCAGGGTCGGGTCTATCACCAGTACCAGCTTGCCATTGACTCTATTACTCGCCAGCTCGGCAAAGGCCGCTTCGGCCTCTTCGACCGGGAAACTGCCCTGCAGGTTCGGTTTGAGCCGTCCTTCGCCGAACAGCGGCCAGACGAACTGCTGCAGGTCGTGCAGCAGCGCGGCCTTGAACTGCTCGTCGCGGCTGCGCAGGGTCGAGCCGATCAGCTGGATGCGCTTGCCCAGCAGCAAGGCAAAGTCCAGTTCGGCCTTGCGCCCGCCCATCAGGCCGATATTGATCCAGCGCCCGTCCTGAGCCAGCAGCCCCAGATTGAGCGCCGCGTAATTGCCGCCGACCGGATCGAGAATCACATCGAAAGGCGCGAAGTCGCCCAGGGCCTGCAGCTGCTCATCGCCGCGCAGCACGCCACCTTGAGCCCCCAAGGCTTCGCAGTAGGCCAGGCGCTCCGGGGCACCGACACTGACCCAGCACGGGCTGCCAAAGGCCCGGCACAACTGGATAGCCGCCGAACCGACGCCACTGGCACCGGCATGCAGCAGCACCTTCTCGCCGGGCCTGAGGCCGGCCAGCTGAAACAGATTGAGCCAGGCGGTAGCGAACACCTCCGGCAACGCCGCCGCTTCATGCAACGTCACGCCCTGCGGCACCGGCAGGGCATGGCGAGCGTCGACCACTACCTCCTCGGCCATGCCACCACCGGCCAGCAGCGCGCAGACCCGATCGCCCACCTGCCAGTCGCAACCGGCCCCCACTTCGCTGACGATACCGGCACATTCCAGGCCCAGCACCGGGCTGACCCCGGGCGGCGGCGGATAGAGCCCGGCACGCTGCAACAAGTCGGCACGATTGAGTCCGGCGGCGGCCACGCGAATGCGAATTTCCCCAATATCACAGGCCGGTGCGGGCTGCTGCGCCCATACCACACGGCCTTCAACGCCTTGCAATGCCTTCACGCTGCCTCCATAGTGCTATTAACCCCTGCCTGGCGCTGAGCGCTGGGCTTTTGCATTGCGCCGATGGAACTGGGCGCCCTTATTGACGGCCTAAAATGCGTTATCAACTGCCCAAACGTCGAATCAGCATGAAGCGATCCCTGCTTAGCGTCACCCTTGCCTTCTCGGTTGCGCTGAGCGCCTTGCCGCTGGCGGCGAAAACCACCAGCGCCGATCCCTGGGAATACCTGCAGCCGGACCGCGAGCAGGTGATTGCCAGCCTCAACGTGGTCGAGTTGCTCAAGCGCCACCATTACAACAAGCCACCGCTGAACGACGAACGCTCGGTAAAGATCTATCAGGGCTACCTGAAGATGCTCGACCCTTCGCGCAGCTACTTCACCGCAGGCGACATTGCCGAGTTCGATCAGTGGAGCACCAACTTCGACGACCTGCTCAAAAGCGGCAACCTGGAGCCCGGCTTCATTATCTACAAACGCCACCTGCAACGTCTGCAGAGTCGCCTGCAGTTTGCCTTGAACATGCTCGAGCAGGGCGTAGACGAGATCGACTTCGGGGTCGATGAAAACCTGCTGATCGACCGTGAAAATGCCCCCTGGGCCAAGGATCTCGATGCCCTCGACGACCTCTGGCGCAAACGCGTCAAGGATGAAGTGCTGCGCCTGAAGATCGCCGGCAAGGAACCCAAGGCCATTCAGGAACTGTTGGTCAAGCGCTACAAGAACCAATTGACCCGCCTGCAGCAAACCCGTGGCGAAGACGTGTTCCAGACCTATATCAACGCCTTCGCCATGTCCTACGACCCGCACACCACCTACCTCTCCCCGGACAACGCGGAGAACTTCGACATCAATATGAGCCTGTCGCTGGAAGGTATCGGTGCCGTGCTGCAGAGCGATAACGAACACGTCAAGGTGGTGCGCCTGGTTCCGGCCGGCCCGGCCGAGAAGAGCAAGCAGATCGCCCCGGCGGACAAGATCGTCGGCGTGGCCCAGGGCGACAAGGAAATGGTCGACGTGATCGGCTGGCGCCTGGACGAAGTGG
The DNA here is from genome assembly GCF_963970915.1 of Pseudomonas sp. EA_105y_Pfl2_R69. NCBI lineage: Bacteria > Pseudomonadati > Pseudomonadota > Gammaproteobacteria > Pseudomonadales > Pseudomonadaceae > Pseudomonas > Pseudomonas sp. EA_105y_Pfl2_R69. Next base: position 92,246 of record NZ_CAXAOO010000009.1, on the reverse strand, counting down.
TCAAGCTGATCCGCGGGCCTAAAGGTTCCAAGGTACGCCTGGAGGTCATCCCCGCCAGCAATGCGCCGAATGACCAGACCAGCAAGGTGGTGGCCATCGTTCGCGAGGCGGTCAAACTGGAAGAGCAGGCGGCGAAGAAGTCCGTACTCAAGCTCAAGCACGAAGGCCGCGACTACAAGCTCGGCGTCATCGAGATTCCGGCCTTCTATCTGGACTTCAAGGCCTTCCGTGCCGGCGACCCGGACTACAAGAGCACCACCCGCGACGTCAAACGCCTGCTCACCGAGCTGGAAAAGGACAAGGTCGACGGTGTGGTCATCGACCTGCGCAACAACGGCGGCGGCTCGCTGCAGGAAGCCACCGAACTGACCGGCCTGTTTATCGACCAGGGCCCCACCGTGCTGGTGCGCAATAGCGACGGTCGCGTCGATGTGCTGGCCGACGAGAACACCGGCATCTACTACGAAGGCCCGCTGGCCGTGCTGGTCAATCGCCTGTCGGCCTCGGCTTCGGAAATTTTCGCCGGAGCCATGCAGGACTATCACCGCGCCCTGATTCTCGGCGGCCAGACCTTCGGCAAGGGCACGGTACAGACCATCCAGCCGCTTAACCATGGCGAACTGAAGCTGACCCTGGCCAAGTTCTACCGGGTCTCTGGGCAGAGCACCCAGCACCAGGGGGTGATTCCGGACATCCAGTACCCGGACATGATGGACACCAAGGAAATCGGCGAAAGTGCCCTGCCCGAGGCCCTGCCATGGGACAGCATCAAGCCGGCGATCAAACCCGAACTGGATCCGATCAAGCCGCTCCTGGCCGAGCTGCAGGCCCGCTATGAAAACCGTACGACCAAGAATGCCGACTTCACCTTCGCTCGCCAGCGCCTGCAGCTGTCGCAGAAGCTGATGGAAGAAACCACCGTCAGCCTCAACGAGAGCAAACGGCGCGCCCAGCACAGCGACATCGAGGGTCAGCAACTGGCCATCGAGAACGGCCTGCGCAAGGCCAAAGGCGAAGCCCTGCTGAGCAAGCTCAAGGTAGAAGACGAGGATGCATTGCCGGTCGAAGACAAGAAAACCAAACCGGAAGACGATGCCTACCTCGCCGAAACCGGGCGTATCCTCCTCGATTACCTGGGGCTCGACACCCGCTTGGCCAAGCACTAAACAGCGAGCGTCATCAAAGGGTCATCAAACTGTCGTGAAATGCGAGGACCGGTAGCCATACCCGTCCTCGTTTTTTATGCCTACAGAGACCCGCCATGATCGTCACCGAGCAGTTGAGCGCGCTGGACACCCTCCTCGCCAATGGCGACCTGCATAGCCTGTTTCAACCTATTTTCTCGCTCTCCGAGCGGCGCATCCTCGGCTACGAAGCCCTTAGTCGAGGCCCGTCCAATGGTGCCCTGCACTCGCCTATCAACCTGTTTGCCGTGGCCCGCCATGCCGGCCGCCTGAGCGAGCTGGAACTGTTGTGCCGCAAGAACGCCTGCCAGCGTTTCAGCCAGCAGAAACTCGAGGGCAAACTGTTTCTCAACGTCTCCCCCGACTCCCTGCTGGCACCCCGACACCAGCCGGGGCGCACCCTGCAACTGCTGCAGTCGTTGGGTATTCCGCCGAGCCAGGTGGTGATCGAACTGACCGAGCAATCGCCGACCGAGGACTTCGCGCTGCTCGACACCGCCCTGCACCACTATCGCGCCATGGGCTTTTCCATCGCCCTGGACGACCTTGGTGCCGGCTACTCGAGCCTGCGCCTGTGGTCGGAGCTGCGCCCCGACTATGTGAAGATCGACCGCCACTTTATCGACGGCATCCACCTGGATGCGGTCAAACGCGAGTTCGTCGGTTCGATCCTGAAAATGGCCAAGGCCTCCCGCGCCCAAGTGATAGCCGAAGGCATCGAACTCCCCGAAGAGCTTGCAGTATTGGCGGAAATGGGCGTCGACCTGCTCCAGGGTTACCTGCTCTGTCGCCCACAGGAGCAGCCGCCGCGGGACGCCGCCAACCTACTGCCCAGCGCAACCACCAGCAGTCCGCTGTGCGAGGACGTCAGCGACCTGCGCGGCCTCCTCAGCCCGCAACGCGCAGTAGCCCTGAGCACCCCCACCAGCGAAGTGCTGGAAATGTTCCGCGCCCAGGCCAACCTGAACTCGCTAGCGGTACTCGACGACGCTCAACAGCCCGCCGGCATCGTGCATCGCCACTCGCTAGCCGAAGCCTTGCTCAAGCCCTTCGCCAACGAACTGTTCGCCCGCAAGCCCATTAGCCGCCTGATGAGTGATGACTACCTCGCGGTGGAGTCCAGCCAGTCGCTGCAGCAGGTCAGCCGCCTGCTCACCAGCCGCGCCCGCCAACGTATCGAAGAAGACTTCATCATCACCCTGGACGGCCGCTATCAGGGCCTGGGCCGAGTGATCGACGTACTCAAGCTGATCACCGAACTGAAGATCCAGCAGGCCCGCTACGCCAACCCGCTGACCCTGCTGCCAGGCAATGTACCGATCCAGCAGTGCCTGACCCGCCTGTTGCAGCAGAGCCGCGAAGCCGTTATCTGCTACGTGGATATCGACAACTTCAAGCCGTTCAACGATATCTACGGCTACGCCAAGGGCGATGAAGTGCTGCTCAGCCTGGCGCAGTGCCTGAATGAGCGGGTCGACCCGACTCGGGACTTTGTCGGCCATATTGGCGGCGATGACTTTCTCCTGGTGCTCGGTTCCCAGGACTGGCGCGCACGGCTCAATCGCCTGCTGGAAGATTTCCAGAGCCAGTGCCGCCGTTTCTACCGTGAAGAAGACCTGCACGCGGGCTGCTTTGTCGCCAAGGATCGTAGCGGCAAACGCCAGGAGTACGCCCTACTGTCCTTGTCGCTGGGTGTGGTGCATGTGCACCCAGAGCACTGCGCCCAGCTCGATGCCAGCCAGCTCGCGGGGCTGGCCTCGGAAGCCAAGCGCCATGCCAAGGCGGTACCGGGCTACAGCCTGCATATCATCGATACCCAGGCCCTCTCGGCCGCCTGAGCTTGCGCTACAGACCGCTGAGCTGGCTGGCCCGGGCGGCAAACCGCGCAGCAAGCTCGGCATCGGCCGCCAGCCCCGGTGCGCCGTCGCGGTACAGGGTCGCCAGCCGCTGAGCCGCCACCGGGTGCCCGGCCTGCGCACCCAGGGTCCACCAGATAACGGCCTGCGGCGCATCCGGCGCATGCCGGGCATCGCCAGCCAGGCTCAGGGCCCCGAGCTGATAGGCCGCCTTGCCATCGCCGGCATTGGCCGCCAAACCGAGCAAACGCCGCCCCTCGTCGCGCGCCCCCAGGCCCTGGCCGCGAAACAGCAGAATATGCCCATAGAAGCTCTGCGCCTGGCTATCCCCCAGGTTGGCCATACGGGAGAACTGCCCTTCCATCCAGCGCCAGGCACGCGGCTGCTTGACCAGCCACGCCCAGTGGAACAGACGGCGCGCCAGCAGGTAGCCGATGCGCGCACGTAGCGCGCCAAACATCAGGCGTCTTCCGGGTAGCTGAACTCGAACACCCGGGCCACTTCGGCGGCATGCCAGGACGCCGCAGCGATGCCATCGGAGGCTCCGCTGAAACGCCCCAGACGCGAGACACACTCGAAGAACCCGGTGCGCGGCAGACGGCTGGCCCCCTGACTGATCACCAAGGCACTGCGCAGCGGCCGCTCGGCTCGCGCGTCCATGGCAGCCAGATGCTCCAGCGCTGCCGCCAGGGTCTGCATCGCCGGGCTGGGCAGCGCCAGCCGCTCGATCAGCGCCCTGTAGGTCAGCAAATGCCGTTGCCGCTGGGCCTCCTCAAGCTCGGCGAGCAGGGCTTGCCAGTGTTGTCGACTGATGCTCACGCTCAAGGCTGTAACTCCCAACCATCCACACCCAGATGCCAGGCCAGGGCACGCTGAATAGCGGCATCCGGCTGACGCTCGCCACTTTCGATCATGGCCAGATAATGCGGGCTGATCCCCACATTACGTGCCAACTGCTCGGCGCTCAGGCCTTTGGCCTCACGCAGGGCCGCCAGCTGACTCAAGGGCGGCCGCCCCTCGGGCCCCGCCTGTTCGACAGCGGGGGCTGTGCGCCCGGCCGCCTGCAATAACGCCTGATACTGCGCCCAGGGCAACACCGCATATTCCGGCTCGCCGTCGCGCTCAATCACCTGCACATTCATCTTTCCATCTCCATGCCAAGCGCTGGGACGCCAATTACCCGCAACAACAGCGACAGAACACCCAGCCACTCTCTTAGCCACTCCAGTTCAGGTCCGCATCTTAACAGCCCGCCGCGGCAAAACGCGTGTTCTATACTGCCCCAGCGACACCCTGTGCATACTGAGGGCCGTGCTGTGCGTAGCTTGATATTTATAGTATTGACCAGTTGCAGCGCATGGAGCAGCGCCGAGGAGATACGCTGGGGATTCGCCAGCGCCGATGGCATGCCCTATGTCGAGGTGGTCGAGCAGCAACTGCACGACGGCTTTATCTATAACCTCGGCCTGCAGGCCAGCCAGCAGCTCGGTTACCAGGCGCGCTTCGTGGAGACGCCCAACAAGCGCATCGAGACGTTCATGCAGCGCGGCCGCATCCACGTGATCTGCAACAGCAACCCGCAATGGATGGCCGACCCACGGCGCTATCATTGGTCGCCGCCGCTCTATGAAGAAGAGGATGTGCTGCTGCAACATAGCCAGCGAGCCCCCATCGCCAGCCTGGACGACCTGCTTGGCAAGGTCATCGGCACCCAGCTTGGTTATGTCTATAGCGTTCCCCTGATGGCCGCATTCGCCAACCAGCAGATCACCCGCCAGAATCTGCGTGACCTCGGCAGCGGCCTGAACCTGCTGCGCAAACAGCGCCTGGATGCCATTATCGAGATGCGCCGCCCCGCCAGCTTTCAACTGGCCAGACAACCGGATGCGCCACTGCAGATCAGCCCCTGGGTCATTGAGCGCTACCAGATGCACTGCACCTACAGCCCCAAGTTGCCGGTCAGCCCCGAACAACTGGACCGGGTCCTGCAGACCCTGCGCGATCAGGGGGTGATCAGCCGGCTGTTGGGCGATACCTGAACAAAACGGCCCGCTAACTATCCAGCCCCTGCTGCGGCTCATCCGCCACCGGCAAACGCTCGATCTTGCGCAGCGTCTCGGGGGACTGGGCCATTCGCCAGGCCTGAAACGCCGCAAGCTCGTCGCGCCAGGTGCGCAGCACCCAGGCCAGCACCGCCAGGTCATCGACAAAGCCGATCGCCGGCAACCAGTCCGGCAGCGCATCCATGGGGGTAACGAAGTACAGCAAGGCCGCCACAACCGCCAGTAACGCTTGCCGGCTGACGGCGCGATACTCGCCCCGCCACCAGGCCAGGCACAGGCCCTGCAAGAGTTCGAGATCATCGCGCAAGGCCGCCAGAGAGGCCCCGGCCTTTTCCCGCTTGCGCGCCACCGACAACAGCAGCCCGGGCAAACGTCCTGCGCCGAGGAAACGTTGTGCCAAAAGCAGGTAACGCGCGAATCTTTTCGGTGCTTTCATCACCCTATCCCTTCAATCCCGCATGCTTACTGGGCTGGCTTGGGTTATCCACTAAAGCTGTGGATAACCTTGTGAACAGATTATCCATAACCCCGGCAAACGCCCAGCCCATGCGGCCTCGCCACAGATCGGGCATTTTTTATCCAGCGGCATAAAAACCATATAAATCAATAAGTTAAAAATAACAAATGGTTTCTATGGACATCTTGCCGCAGCCCCTGACAAAGATTATGAAAAATGTGCATAACCGTAACAGCCGCATCTCGATCACGCCCTTTCAAGACCCGCCTGTCATAGCTGACAGCGCTTTGCCAAGGGCAGAAACAACAACGCCCCGTCGAGACGGGGCGTTGTGTGCAGCAGAGGCGTGTTACTCCTCGCTGGGAGCTTCGGCTTCGGCGTTAGCGTCCTTGATGGCGATCAGTTCCAGATCGAACACCAGCACCGAATTGGCCGGGATGGCCGGCGTCGGGCTCTGCTCGCCATAGGCCAGCTCGCTCGGGATATACAGCTTGACCTTCTCGCCGACGTGCATCAGCTGCAGGCCTTCAACCCAACCCGGAATCACGCCACCGACCGGCAGGTCGATGGGGCTGCCACGCTCGATCGAGCTGTCGAATACGCTGCCGTCGGTCAATTTGCCTTCGTAGTGAACAGTCACCACATCGGTGGCTTTCGGCTGGGCACCTTCGGCCTTCTTGATCACTTCGTACTGCAGGCCGGATTCAGTGGTGACCACGCCTTCACGCTTGCCGTTGTCATCGAGGAATTTCTTGCCGGCCTTGGCCGATTCTTCGTTGAGGGCAGTCATGCGCTCTTCGGCACGCTTCTGCAGGAAAGCGAAGGCTTCGATCAGTTCTTCATCTTTCAGGCGCTGTTCCTTCTTGCCGATGGCGTCTTCGATGCCCTGGGCCACGGCATTCGAGTCGAGATCATCCATGCCTTCCTGAGCCAGGCTCTTGCCCATGTTCAGGCCAATGCCGTAGGAGGCTTTTTGCGCCGGGGTTTCCAGGGAGACTTCACTGGTTTGCGAATCACAACCCGCGAGAACCAACCCTACCAGGGCGACCGCCGCCGCTAAACGATGCTGTTTCATGCTTGTTCCTTGTCCGGTGCGCCCTAGGGCTTAATGGTGTGAAAGCGCGAGCTTAGCAGGCTGCCGCAATCACTGGCTACCGTGTTAGGAGGCAGAAAACGCGTATAAGTTCAGATGTTTAGCGTATTTAAGCGGATGCTTGAGAGGGCGTTGCGAAGTGTCACTGGGGAGATGAAGCGAGGAGAAAAATGGCGCAGCGGACGGGACTCGAACCCGCGACCCCCGGCGTGACAGGCCGGTATTCTAACCGACTGAACTACCGCTGCGCGTAACTTCAAAAAGCGAGTTGGTGGGTGATGACGGGATCGAACCGCCGACCCTCTGCTTGTAAGGCAGATGCTCTCCCAGCTGAGCTAATCACCCTTCACTCTCGAAGTGGGGCGCATTCTAGACAGCCATCCCCACCTTGGCAAGCCCTGATTTAAATATTTTTTATCGACATAGCAAAGGCTTAGCGCAGGGTTGGCCTAAACCGCCAAGGGGAGAATAATGCGCCCCCGAATGCAACCCGCAAGCCGCGCAGCGGTCGCAACAGTCTGCGCCCCCTGGATCTGGACTGGAACCAGGCACTGACGGCTTACGCTGCCTGCCACTGCCGGCAGGCCTGTTAATGGAGAGTCACCCCCTTATGTGGTTTCGCAACCTGCTGGTTTATCGCCTTACCCAGGACATCCCGTTCGACGCCGATGCGCTCGAAACGGCCCTCTCAGCCAAACCGGCCCGCTCGTGCGCCAGCCAGGAGCTCAGCACCTATGGCTTTATCGCCCCCTTCGGCAAGGGCGACGACGCGCCCCTGGTGCATGTCAGCGGTGACTTCCTGCTAATTGCCGCGCGCAAGGAAGAACGCATCCTGCCGGGCAGCGTGGTACGCGATGCGCTGAAGGACAAGGTCGACGAGATCGAAGCCGAGCAGATGCGCAAGGTCTACAAGAAGGAGCGCGACCAGCTCAAGGACGAGATCGTGCAGACCTTCCTGCCTCGCGCCTTTATTCGCAAATCCGCCACCTTTGCCGCCATCGCCCCCAAGCAGGGCCTGATCCTGGTCGACTCGGCCAGTGCCAAGCGCGCCGAAGACCTGCTGTCGACCCTGCGCGAGGCCATCGGCTCGCTGCCGGTACGCCCGCTGACCGTGAAGATCGCCCCCGGCGCGACCATGACCGACTGGGTCAAGACCCAGCAGGCAGCCGCCGACTTCCATGTACTGGACGAATGCGAACTGCGCGACACCCATGAGGATGGCGGCGTGGTGCGCTGCAAGCGCCAGGACCTGACCAGCGACGAAATCCAGCTGCACATGACCTCCGGCAAGCAGGTCACCCTGCTGTCCCTGGCCTGGCAGGACAAGCTGTCCTTCATGCTCGACGACAAGCTGGTGGTCAAGCGCCTGCGCTTCGAAGACCTGCTGCAGGATCAGGCCGAACAGGATGGCGGCGACGACGCCCTGGGCCAGCAGGACGCCAGCTTTACCCTGATGATGCTGACCCTGGTGGACTTCCTCCCGGCGCTGTTCGAAGCCCTGGGCGGCGAAGAGATGCCCCAGGGAATTTGACCGATCAATAAGCGGAGCAAGCGCAGAGAGACAGACCACTGATCCTCTGCTGCTTGCCCTCCCCCTGCCAATGTGCAAAATACTGCACAGCGTGAGGACGACCTCACCACTCAGCGAGTGATCACTACGGGACGGCCTCTATCTGTAATTGGAGGTTTGTATGTCCTGGTTCATTCTGCTGCTGGCCGGCCTGTTTGAAGTCGGCTGGGCTGTCGGCCTGAAGTACACCGACGGTTTTACCCGCCCCCTGCCTACCCTGCTCACCGTTGCGGCGATCATCGCCAGCCTGGCACTGCTCGGCCTGGCCATGAAGGAACTGCCACTGGGCACCGCCTATGCGATCTGGACCGGCGTCGGTGCCATCGGTACGGTGATCGCCGGCATCATTCTGTTTGGCGAGGCCCTGAGCCTGCTGCGCATCGCCAGCGTGGCGCTGATTATCTGCGGGCTGGTCGGACTCAAGCTGAGTCACTAGCGTGCCGTCTCGCAATAATCCATTTTCAAGCAACGGCGACTGACCAATGTAGGCTGCGCCGTGCGCACCGCTGGCAAGCGGGTGCGCTGGTGCGCGCGGCCTAGGCGGCCCCACGCTCCCTACGAGCCGGCGTCATCGAACGAGTGCAATAACAAGCCCCTCCTACGGATTGAGGCTTCGGCTCCTTGCTTTAGCGCCGCTCCCCGCGCAGCGCCTCCACCCGGGCCTGCAACAGCTCACGCTTGACCGCCTCGGCCGCCACCGGGGTACCGGCCACCAAGGCGATGCGCGACCACAGGCGCTTGAACAGGCCCTTGCCCGGCGCACGACTGAAGAAACTGCCCCACAGGCCCTGCAGGGCCATGGGAATCACCGGCACCGGGTTTTCCGCGATGATCCGCTCGATGCCGTTCTTGAACTCGTTGAGCTCACCATCGCCGGTCAGCTTGCCTTCCGGGAAGATGCACACCACCTCGCCGTTACGCAGGTATTCGGCGATTTTCTTGAACGCCGCGTCGTAGATCAGCAGGTCTTCGTTGCGCCCGGCAATCGGCACCGTGCCGGCGGTGCGGAAGATAAAGTTGAGCACCGGCAGGTTGTAGATCTTGTAGTACATGACAAAGCGCACCGGCCGGCGCACCGCCCCGCCGATCAGCAGCGCATCGACAAAGGACACGTGGTTGCACACCAGCACCGCCGCACCCTCGTCGGGAATCGCCTCTAGCCCCTTGTGCTCGACCCGATACATCGAGTGGCTGAGCAGCCAGATCAGAAAACGCATGCTGAATTCGGGGACGATCTTGAAGATGTAGCTGTTGACCGCGATGTTCATCAGCGAGATGACCAGAAACAGCTGCGGAATCGACAGCTCGGCCACGGTCAGAAACAGGATCGAGACAATCGCAGACATCACCATAAACAGGGCGTTGAGGATGTTGTTGGCTGCGATCACCCGCGCCCGCTCATGCTCCACGGTGCGCGACTGGATCAGCGCGTACAGTGGCACGATATAGAAACCGCCGAACAGACCGATGCCCAGGATCGAACCGAGAATCCACCAGGCCTGGCCGTAGCTCAGCACCGCCTGCCAGTCGTGGGCCAGTTCGGCCTGGGGGAAGCCGCCGGAATGCCACCACAGCAGCATGCCGAACAGGGTCAGGCCGATGGAGCCGAATGGCACCAGGCCAATTTCCACCTTGTGCCCGCTCATGCGCTCGCAGAGCATCGAACCCAGGCCGATGCCCAGTGAGAACACCGTGAGAATCAGGGTCACCACGCTCTCGTCGCCGTACAGCCATTCCTTGGCATAGGCCGGAATCTGCGTCAGATACACCGCACCGAGAAACCAGAACCAGGAATTGCCGATCAGCGAGCGCGACACCGCCGGGCGCTGGCCCAGACCGAGCTTCATGATCAGCCAGGACTGACGCAGGATATTCCAGTCCAGCCGGAGCTCGGGCATCGCCGCATGGGCGCTGGGAATGGCGCGGCTGGCCAGATAGCCGAGCACCGCCACGATCACCACCGACGCCGCGACGATGCTGGCGTAACCCGAACTGGCCATGATGACGCCAGCGCCTATGGTGCCGGCGAGAATGGCCAGGAAGGTGCCCATTTCCACCAGAGCATTGCCGCCGACCAGTTCTTCCTCGCGTAGATGCTGGGGCAGGATCGAGTACTTAACCGGGCCGAACAGCGCCGACTGGGTACCCATGGCGAACAGCACCGCCAGCATCAGCGGCAGGCTGCCCAGCAGCACCCCGGTCGCGCCCAGCAGCATGATGACGATCTCGGCCAGCTTGATCCTGCGGATCAGCGCGTCCTTGGGAAACTTCTCGCCGAACTGGCCGCCCAGGGCGGAAAACAGGAAAAACGGCAGAATAAACAGCAGCGCACAAAGATTGACCAACAGACTCTTGTCGGCATCGGCGCTGATCTTGAAGAGAATCGCCAGAATCAGCGACTGCTTGAAGATATTGTCGTTGAAAGCACCCAGCAGCTGGGTGAGGAAAAATGGCAGGAAGCGCTTCTTACCCAGCAACGCGAATTGGGATTGTTCGGTCATCGTCCGTGTACCTGTATGCAGTGGCCAAGCGGGTCGTCCAGCATTTGACTGCAAGAGCCCCCCGTAAAGCCACAACAAAGCCGTCTTTTTACTGCAAAGCCGGCGGCATATCGCAGTTAAAGCGGCAACTGACCGAACCACCAGCGCAGCAGGAAGAACACCAGCAAGCCGCCACCGATGGTGGCCAGCAGGTGTCGACTGAGCGCGGCGATGGCGATACACGCCAACCCTGCCAGCAGGTAGGCATTGTCCAGACTCAGGTCCCACTGCTGGCCATCGGGCAGCAACATGCCCGGCACCACGATGGCCGTGAGCACCGCGGTGGGCACATAGTGCAGGCCCTGGCGCACCAGGGGCGGAAAGCGCAGATCGGGAAAGGCAAACAGGCTGTAGCGGATCACAAAGGTGATAAGCGCCATGCCGAGAATCAGCAGCCAGGTGCTCATCGCACGCCCTCCTCGACCGTCGCAGGCGACTCGCGCCGTTCCAGCGCCACACCGATGGCGATCCCGCTCAAGGCCGCGGCCATCAGCCCCAGCTTGTACGGCCAGGCATGACAGAGCAGCGCCACCGCCGCGGCCACCAGGGCGGCGGCGATCTGCGGCTGATTGCGCAGCGCCGGCACGACGATGCCGATAAAGGTCGCCAGCATGGCGAAATCCAGACCCCAACCCGCCAGGTTGGGCACGCTGTGGCCGAACAGCGCCCCCACCAGCGAGCTGGATATCCAGGACAGGTACAGCGCCAGAGCAACCCCGGCGTGGTACCACTGGCCATGCTCGGTCATACCGCGGGACAGGTAGCGGCGCTGCACCACAGCAAAGGTTTCGTCGGTCAGGCCGAAGGCCAGGGGCACCCGCCAACCTTGCGACAGCTGCCCGACATAGGGCTGCAGGGCCGCGCTGTAGAGTACGTGGCGCAGATTGACGACCAGTGTGGTGAGCAGGATCACCACCATGCCGCTGCCCAGGCTCAGCAGGCTGATGGCGATAAACTGCGCCGAACCGGCATACACCAGCAGCGACATGCCCAGCGCCTGCCACAGACTCAGACCCGCCAGGCTGGCCAGTGCACCGTAGATCAGTCCGAAAGGCAGGATGCCGACTATCATCGGGACCGAGTCCCGGCAGCCATATAAAAAGTTACGCGAACGGCTCATGGCAAATCCTCCAGACCGCCAAGCCTGCCCGATGCCGCGTGCCCCGTCTTGAACAATCTTGCGCAATACCCCGCGGCACTCGCAGCAAACCCTATGCCGTCACGCTGCAGCCCCGGCGGTATTCGCCGGGAGCGACCCCATAGGCCTGCTTGAACTGCCGGCTCAGGTGGCTCTGGTCGGCGTAGCCCAGCTGCAGGGCCACGTTCAGGGGTGTGCAGCCGCTTTTCAGCAGGCCCCGCGCCTGCTCCAGACGCCGCTGCTTGAGCCAGGCATGGGGCGGCAGGCCGGTGGCGCGACGAAATACCCGGGCGAAATGGAAAGGCGACAGATTGACCGCCTGGGCCAGAGCCTCCAGGGAAGGCGGCGTGGCGAGCTGGCTGGCGAGCAAGTCCTTGGCCCGGGCCACGGCCAGGGGTTCGCGGCCCGGCGCGAGGCCTGTCGGTATGCGCCCATGACGTTGAAACAGCAGCGCAATCGCCTCGCGCCAAGCGGTCTGCTGCTGCAGCGCTGAGGCATTGCTGCCCAGCAAGCGGTGCAGCTCGGCGAACAGCCGGTGCAGCTGCGGGTCATGCAGAACGCTGCTGGCGAACGACGGTGCACCCTGCTGACTCAATTCCAGCTCAGCCAAGACGCCACCGACCTGGGTGTTGTCGGGGTAGAAGGCACGGTACTGCCAGCCCTGCTCATGGGCCTTGGAGCAGGAATGCAGTTCGTCCGGATTGATCAATATCATGCTGCCGGTCGGGGCCAGATGCTCGCTGCCACGGTGCTGGAAGCGGTGGGCCCCCTGCTCGATGACGGCGAAGACGAAGCCTTCGTGCACATGGGGAGAAAACCGCTGCTCAATATAATGGGCATGCAGCAATTCCACGCCGTCCAACTCGCGCGATTGCCAGAAGCGTGTCTGCTCGATGCCCGCCTGCCCCATCATTCAACCGCTGAAGCGCGCCTCCAGCTGCTGCTTGAGCGCCGGCCAGTCATGGTCGGTGATGCTGTACAGCACGCTGTCGTCCAGACGCCCGTCGGCCAGGCGACGGTGATTGCGCAGCTGCCCTTCGCGCACGGCCCCGAGCTTTTCGATGGCGCGTTGCGAGCGCAGGTTGCTGGCCGCCGTTTTCAGTTGCACGCGCACCAGCCCCCAGTGCTCGAAGGCATGCTTGAGCATCAGGTATTTCACCGTGGTATTCAGGCCGGTGCCGTGCTGGCCGCGGTCGAGCCAGGTCCAGCCGATCTCGGCGGCGGGCAGCGTGCTCATGAAATCGCCGAAGCGGGTGGTGCCCACCAGCTGTTCGCCCAGGCGAATGACAAAGGGCAAGGCCTTGCCTTCGCGCTGTTCGAGCAGGCCCTGACGATACCAGTCGAGACGCAGGGTGCCGTTCATATGGATCAGCTCCTGGCGATTGGCTTCGGCCAGGCTGATCAGGGCGGGGATATCGGCATCGACCATGGGTTCGATGCGCAACGCGCCACGTTGCAGGGTGATCAATTGCGGCTTGAACATAGGGTCCCTCCTCGGACAGAGTCGCAGGCCCGCCACGCTAACAGGGCTGACCGGCGTGCACAATCCACAACAGTTTTATCCAAAGTCCCTACTCCAAGCATTTGCGACCTTGGTCGCGCCTGACGGCATGGCGGTTTGCTGCGACACTGTGGACATTCGCAGGCAGTATCGCCTGCTCAGCAGTGGCTCGCCCTGCTAAGACCCGCCACGCCTCATTTAGTTTGCCAGTGGAGTAAGCATGACCCTGTCCAGCGGGCTCATCGCCGCGGTTGCGCTGATTTACATGGCCGTCCTCTTCGCCATCGCCTTCTATGGCGACCGCCGCGCCACGCCCATGCCGCCCAAGGTGCGCGCCTGGGTCTACTCGCTGTCCCTGGCGGTGTACTGCACCAGCTGGACCTTCTTCGGCGCGGTCGGCCAGGCCGCCGAGCAGCTCTGGTCGTTTCTGCCGATCTATCTCGGCCCGATCATCATCCTGGTGTTCGCGCCCTGGGTGCTGCAGAAGATGGTGATGATCAGCAAGCAGGAAAACATCACCTCGATTGCCGACTTTATCGCCGCCCGCTACGGCAAGTCCCAGTCCCTGGCGGTGGTGGTGGCGCTGATCTGCCTGGTCGGCGTGTTGCCCTATATCGCCCTGCAGCTCAAGGGCATCGTGCTCGGGGTCAACCTGCTGATCGGCGCAGGCGCAGGGGCCACCGGCACCAGCGCCCAGGACACCGCCCTGATCGTCTCCCTGGTGCTGGCACTGTTCACAATATTGTTCGGCACGCGCAACCTCGATGTCACCGAGCACCACCGCGGCATGGTTCTGGCGATTGCCTTCGAGTCCCTGGTCAAGCTGCTGGCCTTCCTCGCCGTCGGCGCGTTCGTCACCTTCGGCCTGTACAACGGTTTCGCCGACCTGTTCAGCCAGGCTCAGCTCAGCCCGGCGCTGGATGATTTCTGGGCGGAAACGGTGAACTGGCCGGCGATGATGATGCAGACCGGCCTGGCGATGATCGCCATCATCTGCCTGCCGCGACAGTTCCACGTCACCGTGGTGGAGAATATCGAACCCAAGGACCTGCGCCTGGCGCGCTGGGTATTCCCCGCCTACCTGGTGCTGGCGGCGCTGTTCGTGGTGCCCATCGCCCTGGCCGGGCAGATGCTGCTGCCGGCGGGAGTCACCCCGGATTCCTTCGTGATCAGCCTGCCCCTGGCCGAAGCCCATCCGGCCCTGGCCCTGCTGGCCTTTATCGGCGGCGCATCGGCGGCCACCGGCATGGTCATCGTCGCCTCGGTGGCGCTCTCGACCATGATCTCCAACGACATGCTGCTGCCCTGGCTGTTGCGCCGGAAAAACACCGAGCGGCCCTACGAGGCCTTCCGCCACTGGATGCTCAGCGCCCGCCGGGTGAGCATCGTGGCGATCCTGCTGCTGGCCTATGTGTGCTATCGCCTGCTCGGCTCCAACGCCAGCCTGGCGACCATCGGCCAGGTGTCCTTCGCCGCCATCGGCCAATTGGCCCCGGCCATGTTCGGTGCACTGGTGTGGAAGCAGGCCAACCGTCAGGGCGTGTTTGCCGGGCTGATCTTCGGCGCGCTGATCTGGTTCTACACCCTGGTGCTGCCGCTGGTGGCCCGCGGCCTGGGCTGGCCCCTGGAGAATTTCCCCGGTTTGCAGGGCCTGCTGTACGCCCCCCTGGGATTTCAGGTCGACGCCCTGACCCGCGGCGTGGTGCTGTCGCTGGCGGGCAATTTCCTGCTGTTTGCCTGGGTCTCGTATTTTTCCCGCACCCGGGTCGCCGAGCACTGGCAGGCCGGGCGCTTTATCGGCCACGACCTGGGCACCAAACCGAGCAACCGCAGCATGCTGGCGGTGCAGGTCGGCGACCTGCTGACGCTGGCCAACCGTTTCGTCGGCGAAGACCGTGCACGCCAGAGCTTTATGCGTTTCGCCTTCCGCCAGGGCAAGGCCTTCGACCCCAACCAGGCCGCCAACAGTGACTGGATCGCCCACACCGAGCGCCTGCTCGCCGGCGTGCTGGGAGCCTCCAGCACCCGGGCGGTGGTCAAGGCCGCCATCGAAGGCCGCGAGATGCAGGTCGAGGATGTGGTGCGCATCGTCGACGAAGCCTCGGAAGTGCTGCAGTTCAACCGCGCCCTGCTGCAAGGGGCGATCGAGAACATCACCCAGGGCATCAGCGTGGTCGACCAGTCGCTGCGCCTGGTGGCCTGGAACCACCGCTATATCGAGCTATTCAACTACCCCGAAGGCCAGGTCTACGTCGGCCGGCCGGTGGCCGAGCTGATCCGCTTCAACGCCGAACGCGGCCTGCTCGGCCCTGGCGACATCGAGGAACACGTCAACAAGCGCCTGTACTGGATGCGCCAGGGTACCGCACACACCTCCGAACGCCTGTTCCCCAACGGCCGGGTGATCGAGCTGATCGGCAACCCCATGCCCGGCGGCGGTTTCGTCATGAGTTTTACCGACATCACCGAGTTCCGCGAGGCCGAACGCGCCCTCAAGGAAGCCAACGAAGGCCTGGAACAGCGGGTCGCCGCCCGCACCCATGAGCTGTCACAACTGAATCAGGCGCTGACCGAGGCCAAGGGTGTGGCCGAGGCCGCCAACCAGTCGAAAACCCGCTTTCTCGCCGCCGTCAGCCACGACCTGATGCAGCCCCTGAATGCCGCCCGGCTGTTCTCCGCCGCCCTCTCCCACCAGGAGGAGGCCCTGCCGCGCGAGGCCCGGGAACTGGTACGCCATCTGGACAGCTCGCTGCGTTCGGCGGAAGACCTGATCAGCGATCTGCTGGATATCTCGCGCCTGGAAAACGGCCGCATCACCCCGGATCGCAACGCCTTCGTGCTGAATAACCTGTTCGATATCCTGGGGGCCGAGTTCAAGGTGCTGGCGGTCGAACAGGGCGTGGATTTCCGCCTGCGCGGCAGCCGCCTGCGGGTCGACAGCGACATCAAGCTGCTGCGCCGGGTGCTGCAGAATTTCCTCACCAACGCCTTCCGTTACGCCAAGGGCCGCGTACTCCTCGGCGTGCGCCGCCAGGGCCAGCACCTGCGCCTGGAAGTCTGGGACCGCGGGCCGGGCATACCGGAAGACAAGCGCAAGGTGATATTCGAGGAGTTCAAACGCCTGGACAGCCACCAGACCCGCGCCGAGAAGGGCCTGGGCCTGGGCCTGGCGATTGCCGACGGCTTCTGCCGGGTGCTCGAACACAAACTCGAAGTGCGCTCCTGGCCGGGCAAGGGCAGCGTGTTCAGCGTTACCGTCCCCGTGGCCCTGAGCCCTGTGCCCAAGGCATTGGTGCCGGCGCAGGAAATCAACGGCCAGGCCCTGAGCGGAGCCCAGGTGCTGTGCATCGACAACGAGGACAGCATCCTCACCGGCATGCACAGCCTGCTGTCGCGCTGGGGCTGTCAGGTATGGACGGCGCGCAACCGCCTGGAGTGCGAACACCTGCTCAGCGAGGATGTGCGCCCGCAACTGGCCCTGGTGGATTACCACCTGGACGAAGGCGAAACCGGCACCGAGCTGATGGCCTGGCTGCGCACCCGTCTGGGCGAACCGGTGCCCGGCGTGGTGATCAGTGCCGACGGCCGCCCCGAGCTGATCGCCCAGGTGCACGCCGCCGGCCTCGACTTCCTGGCCAAGCCGGTCAAGCCGGCCGCCCTGCGCGCCCTGCTCAGCCGCCATCTGACCTTGCGCTAGGTCGCATGGGCAACCGGATGCCTGGTGCGCGCGACGCACCCTATGGGCGACAACCCGACACCGTGGGCGGGGTTTTAGCCGCGACTGCCAGTGGCCGCGACACTTCGCCCCTGACCTGGCGCAATGCGCCGCGAGCGCCCACTGGCTAGACTGCCAACAACCCGCCCCGCCCAAGGATGTGCCATGCCCGAAGCCCTCGACACCCTGCTGAATTTTGCCAGCGCCCTGGCCGCCGGCCTGCTGATCGGCACCGAGCGCGGCTGGCAGGGACGCAATATCGAGGACAGTCGCCTGGTCGCCGGCATTCGCACCTTTGCCCTGAGCAGTCTGCTCGGGGCCTTTGCCATGCTGCTCAGTGAAGAGTTCGGGGGCGTGACCTGGGCGGTGATCTTTATCGGTTTTGCCGCTCTGGTGGTGGCCTCCTACTTCGGCGAGTTGCGCCGCACCGGGGATATGGGCCTGACCAGCGAGGTGGCGCTGCTGATCACCTTCCTGCTCGGCAGCCTGGCCATGGCCGGCCATGCCCCGCTGGCCGCCGCCGGGGCCGTGGCGGTGGCTCTGCTGCTGAGTCTCAAGCGCGTGCTCCACGGAGCCCTGCTGCGGCTTAGCGAAGACGAGCTGTCGGGCACCCTCAAGCTGCTGTTTATCTCCCTGGTGCTGCTGCCGGCCCTGCCCAATCAGGGCTACGGTCCCTGGCAGGCCTTCAACCCCTACATCATCTGGTGGATGGTGGTGCTGATCGCCGCCATCGGCTTCGCCGCCTATGTGGCGATTCGCCTGGTCGGCACCCGCCATGGTCTGCTGATCACTGCCCTGCTCGGCGGCATCGTCTCCTCCACCGCCATGACCGTCACCCTGGCCCGTCTGGGCCGGGGCAGCAACCTGCAAGCCATCCTCGCCTGCGGCCTACTGGCCACCTCGGCACTGATGTTTCCCCGGGTCTTGCTGGAGGCCGGCCTGGTCAATCGCGCGCTGCTGCCGGCGCTGTTCTGGCCATTGAGCGCGGCCACCCTGATCTACGCCGGGGGTGCCCTGCTGTATTACCGCCGCACCGGTAGCGAGAGCGGAGAAAGCCCCGACGCGCCGCTGAAAAACCCCTTCGAACTGGGCCCCGCGCTGCGCTTCGCCGCGTTGCTGGCGTTGATCCTGCTGCTGATCGAAGCGGCGCAGCGCGGGCTGGGAGATGCCGGCGTGTACCTGGTGGCGCTGGTCTCCGGGCTGGCCGATGTGGATGCCATCACCCTGTCCCTGGCGCGCAGTTCGCACACCGAGCTGGACAACCAGGTGGCCGTACGGGGGATCCTCCTCGCGGCCCTGAGCAACAGCCTGGTCAAGGCCTGTCTGGTGGCCCTGATCGGCGGCCGCCAACTGGCTCTGCTGACCCTGCCGGTGATGGCCGCCGGGCTGCTGGCCGGGGCCCTGGTACTACTGCTGAGCTGAGGAGGGTTGTAGAAAACCCTGCAGCAACTGGTGCACCCGCTCGCTCAGCTCGCGATTGGCCGCCTCGGGCAGGCCCCGGGCCAGTTCGGCATTGACCACCTGCTCCACCAGCGGGCGCAGTTGCAGCAACTGCAGATTCAGGCGCTCCAGCTCCTCGGCATGGGGCAGCTCACGCTGCAGCAGCGGGTTGACCAGCTGCTTGGCGATCATCTGCACGATGCCGGTCGCCACCTGCTGCACATGGCCACGGATTGTCGTCAGCTCGTCGAGCAGGGCCGGCAGGGGAATGCCCGCGCGGTACAACTCGACCCCGGCGGCGAACAGCCTGGGGCTGGGCACCCGCAGGTGGTCGCCGGCAAATTCCAGCAGGCCCAGGGCCTGGGCCTGCTCTATCAGCCGATCATCCAGCTGATCGCCGAACAGCGCCTGCAATTCGCCGAACTGCAGGACACCGGCCTGCTCCGGCCCCTCGGCACCGCGAATGGCCTGTTCCAGGCCCAGCACATGGGCCAGATCACGGCCCTGGGCCCAGGCTTCGAACAGCTCGCGGATGCTGGCGATGCTGTAGCCGCGCTCGAGCAACTGGCCGACCAGCTGCAGCCGCGCCAGGTGCTCGCCACTGTAAATGCCCAACCGCCCGCGGCGCTCGGGGGGCGGTAGCAGGCCCTGATCCTGGTAGGCGCGCACATTGCGCACCGTGGTCTGCGCCGCTCGGGCCAGTTCATCGACCCGGTACTCGGCGGCAACGGCACTCGCCAGGGGCGCGGCGCTGCCCAACAGGCGCTGGAGAAAAGCGGAGGTTGTATTCATGGTCGCGATCATAGCCGCCTCCCGGCAATGGCAACAACCGCCCCAACCAAGGGCTGGACTTTACCTGCCAGGGCCCCGGCCAGACTCCGTCGAAATGGCGCAGAAGGCCGTTCCAGAGCCCGTCGAACCGCTCCGGTAACAGGGTAACAAGCCCCGCGGCATCGCGTCCGGATGGCTAGCCAGAAGCATCTGCCAGGCACAACAATGACCGTGACATCAAACGATGTAACAGTCAGCCGTGACAGTCTGGAGAAACAAGATGCCTGCCAGCCCCACCCCGCTCAGCGAGCACGATCTCGAACAGTTCCGCAGCGTACAGCGCCTGGCCTACCAGTGCGCGCAATGCATCGCCGGCGAACTCAAGCCCGGCACCAGCGAGAAGCAGACCGCCGCCCTGATGAAGACCTGGCTGCAGGATCACGGCGTGCGCGACTGGTTCCATCAGCCATTCGCCTGGTTCGGCCCGCGCACCGCATTCAAGGGTTTCGACGGCCTGCGTCACCTGGGCGGTTTCAACCTGGCCTTCTACCCGGGCAAGACCGTGCTGGAGGAAGGCATGCCCTATATCCTCGATTGCGCGCCGACCCTGGGGGCCTACACCGCCGATATCGGCTACTCCGGGGCCCTGGGTCAGAACCTGCTGCTCGATCGCCTGATGGACGACCTGATGGCGCACCGTCAGCTGATCGTCGAGCTGGTCAAACAGCGCCGGCCCCTGGCCGAAGTCAGCCAGGCGGTGGACCGCCTGTGCGCCGAGCAAGGCACCCTGCCGCGGCACAAGGCCTACCCCTTCGAGGTGCTGGCCCATCGCGTGGAAAAGCTCGGCGCGCGCGACAGCGGCCTGTCCATCGCCCGCTTCGGCCTGCGCAATATCCTTACCCTGAGCCGCAACTCCCTGCTCACCGGCCGCCGCGAAGGCTGGTCGCCGCTGTGGTCGAGCAATAGCCGCTCCGACCATGCACCCACGCCAGGCCTGTGGGCGGTGGAGCCGCACCTGGGCTGGCGCGGCGTGGGGGCCAAGTTCGAGGAACTGCTGGTGGTCACAGAAAGTGACGCCTATTGGCTCGACGACGACCTGCCCCACGTGCGGCGCTGGCAGCAGCGCGGCCTCGGCAGCGCGCAGGTGGCAGCATGAACGCGCCATTGCTGCTGCACAGCGGCCTGCAGGCGCAGCGCCTGCGGGTGCAGGGCGACGGCGTCGAGCTGGCGGTATACCGCTGGGGGCAGACCACGGGGCCGACCCTGCTGCTGGTCCACGGTTACCCGGACAACCATGAGATCTGGCTGCCGCTGGTGCGCGAGCTGGCCGCCGATTACCAGATCGTCGCCTACGACGTGCGCGGCTTCGGTGCCTCGCAGATTCCACGCAAGCGCCTGGACTATCACCTGGAGAAGCTGGCGAACGACCTGGAGGCGGTGATCGAGGCCGTGAGCCCCGACCAGCCGGTACATCTGGTGGCCCATGACTGGGGCTCGATCCAGGCCTGGGAAGCGGTGACCGAACCGCGCCTCCAACCGCTGCTGGCCTCCTACACCAGTATTTCCGGGCCCTGCCTGGACCATGTCGGCCACTGGATGCGCGACAAGCTCAAGCAGAAAAGCCCGCGCGCCTGGGCCCAGGTCGCCGGGCAGCTACTGAGTTCCTGGTATGTCGCCCTGTTCCACCTCCCGCTGCTGCCCGAGCTGACCTGGCGTCTGGGCCTGGACCGTGCCTGGCCGCAACTGCTGCGCAAGGTCGAAGGCCTGCGCAACGTGCCCGTCAGCAGCAGCCAGCGCGCCGATGGCGTACACGGGGTCAAGCTGTACCGCGCCAACTTTATCCGCAGCCTGTTCAGGCCACGCCAGCGCCATACCCAGGTGCCGGTGCAGCTGATCGTGCCGACCCGCGACCGCTTCGTGCGCCCGCAACTGTTCGAGCAGTTGGCGCTGTGGGCCCCAAAACTGTGGCGACGCGAGGTCAATGCCGGGCATTGGCAACTGCTGGCCGAACCGCAACAACTGGCCGCCTGGCTGCGCGAATTTACTCAGCACCTGGCTGGTGCCCAGGCCAGCCGCGCCCTGCAGCAGGCCAGGGTCAGGGCCCACGCCGGCCCCTTCGCCGGCAAGCTGGTGCTGGTCACCGGTGCCGGCTCCGGCATCGGCCGCGCCACCCTGCTCGAGTTCGCCGCCCAGGGGGCCAGCGTGCTGGCCGCCGATATCAACCTGGCCGCCGCCGAACGCAGCGCCGAACTGGCCCGGGCCCTGGGCAGCGAAGCCTTCGTCTATCAGCTGGACGTGGGCGACAGCACGGCCATGGCCGCCTTTGCCGACTGGGTCGCCGCCGAGTTCGGCAGCCCGGATATCGTCATCAACAACGCCGGCATCGGCATGGCCGGCAGCATGCTCGACACCAGCAACGCCGACTGGGAGCGCCTGCTGCGCATCAATCTGTGGAGCGTGATCGACGGCAGCCGCCTGTTCGCCCAGCAGATGATCAAGGCCGGTAAACGCGGGCATATCGTCAACACCGCCTCGGCGGCGGCCTTCGTGCCCTCGCGCAACTACCCAGCCTACGCCACCAGCAAGGCGGCGGTGCTGATGCTCAGCGAATGCCTGCGCGCGGAAATGGCCAGCCACGGCATCGGCGTCACCGCCCTCTGCCCAGGGCTGGTCAACACCGGGATCATCCAGGCCACCCGTTTCAATGGCCTGAGCAGCGAGGCCGAAGCCAAGCAACAGGCCAAGACCCAGCGCCTCTATAGCCGCCGCAACCTCAGCGCCGAAACCGTCGCGGCAAAACTGATCCGCGGCGTGCAACGCAATCAGGCGGTGGTCGCCGTCGGGGCCGAGGCGCACCTGAGCATCGCCCAATGGCGCTTCGCCCCCTGGCTGTCGCGCCTGCTGGCACGCCTGAACCTGGCCGCTTGATAAGGAAGATAAACATGAACGAACAGCATCGCCTGGAACAGCGCAAAGTACGTTTCGACTTCGCAGACACCCCGCTGCATTGGGTGCCGAACGAGCCGGAAGCCTCGCATATCATGAACAGCCTGCACCTGATCCTGCCGGCCGGCGAGTTCTGGTTCTGCCGGGTCTACAACAAGGCCCTGGCGCTGGTCACGGACCCGCAGTTGCGCGAGGACGTGCAGGGCTTCGTCAAGCAGGAGGCGCAGCACGCCCGCGCCCACGACAGCGCGCTGACGCCCTACCTGCTGCGCCACGGCATCGACCCGACGCCCTTTACCAAGCGGATTCACTGGTTGTTCGACCGGGCGCTGTGCGACTTCCCCCTGGGCGACAACGCCATCAGCCGCGCCCTGCAACCCTGGTGGCTGCGCCAGCGGGTCGGCCTGATCGCCGCGGTGGAGCACTTCACCTGCGTGCTGGGCGACTGGATCATCACCACCCGTGGCCTGGATAACGCCGACCCGGTGATGCTCGACCTGCTGCGCTGGCACGGGGCCGAGGAAGTCGAGCACCGCAGCGTGGCCCATGACCTGCACGTGCATATCGGCGGCAGCCTGCTGATGCGCTGGGTCTATATGCTGATTGCCACACCGGCACTGATCTTCCTGTTCAGCACGGCGATGAAGACCATGATGCGCCAGGACCCGGTCACCCGTTACCGCCCCGGTTTCCTCAACCTCTGGTATCACCTGGGGCAACGCGGCCTGATGCCACGTATGGGCCATGTCGGTCGCTCGGTACTGCGCTACTTCAACCCCGGTTACCACCCACGTAGCGAAGGCGATATCCGCGTGGCATTGGATTACCTGGCCAGTTCGCCGGCGGCGCAACGCGCCGCCGCGGAAAAGGCCCAGGTCAGCGCCTGACAGATGCGGCCTACTCGGCCGCCTCTTCGTCCAACACCATCACCCCGGCCGCCCGTTCGAGCAACTCGGCGGGCAGGCTCTTGCTGGCGCGAGCGCCGAGCAGCTTGAGGTTCTCCACCCGGCTAACGATATTGCCGCGGCCGTCACAGAGCTTGTTGCGCGCCCCGGCATAGGCCTTGTCCAGTTGCTGCAGGCGCGTGCCCACCTCGTCCAGGTCCTGGATAAAGGCGACGAACTTGTCGTACAGCGCCCCGGCGCGTTCGGCAATCTCGCGGGCATTCTGGCTCTGCCGCTCCTGCCGCCACAGGCTGTCGATCACCCGCAGGGTGGCCAGCAGGGTGGTGGGGCTGACGATGACGATATGCTGATCGAAGGCCTCCTGAAACAGCCCGGGGTCGGCCTGCAACGCCGCAGCGAAGGCCGCCTCGATCGGCACGAACAGCAGCACGAAATCCAGACTGTGCAGCCCCTCCAGGCGCTGGTAGTCCTTCAGCGACAAGCCCTTCAGATGGCTGCGCAGCGACAGCACATGCTGCTTCAACGCCTGCTGTCGGCTGGCGTCGTCTTCGGCGGCAATAAACTGCTGGTAGGCAGTCAGGCTGACCTTGGCGTCGACCACCACCTGCTTGTCGCCGGGCAGCTGGATCAATACATCGGGCTGGAAGCGCTCGCCGTCGGCGCTCTTCAGGCTGACCTGGGTCTGGTACTCGCGGCCCTTCTCCAGGCCGGCATGCTCCAACACCCGTTCGAGCACCAGTTCGCCCCAGTTGCCCTGGGTCTTCTGGCCCTTGAGGGCACGGGTCAGGTTGGTCGCTTCATCGCCCAGACGCTGGTTGAGCTGCTGCAGGCGCTCCAGCTCCTTGCCCAGGGAAAAACGCTCGCGGGCCTCCTGCTGGTAGCTTTCCTCGACGCGTTTCTCGAAGGACTGAATGCGCTCCTTGAGCGGGTCGAGCAACTGGCCGAGCTGCTGCTGGCTGGTCTCGGTAAAACGCTGCTCGCGCTCATCGAAGATCTTCCCGGCCAGCTCGGCGAACTGCGCGCGCAGTTCATCGCGCGAACCCTGCAGGTCACTCAGGCGCTGCTGATGGCTGTCCTGTTGCTCCTTGAGTTCGGCGGCCAGGGCGGCGCGTTGGGCATCCAGGCGGCGGATTTCGCCTTCCTGCTGTTCACGCTGGCTGTACCAGGCCTGGGCGGCCTCGCGGGCGATCTGCCGCTCATGCTGGAGCAACTCGGTTTCGCGGCGCAGCGCGGCCAGTTCGGCCTGCTGATCGGCCTTGATCTCGCTGATCTCGGCGACTTCTTCGCGGCAATCATCCAGTTGCGCGGCCAGCCCGGCCTGGGCCAGTTGCGCATGGCTCAGACGTTCCTGCAGCAAGCCGAATTCCAGCTGCTGACTGGCCAGCCGGCGCTGCAGCGACCAAGCGATATAAAGAAGAGGAACAGCCGCCGCGGCAAAGCCGAGCAGCGCCGGTGCCAGCGCGGTGGACAGATCGATTGGCATAAGCAGCTCCGCAAAAAAGTACTGGCAGTATAACCAGTACGCCTGGGGCTTGCTGCCTTGCGTCAGAGCTGTTTAAGCAGCTTCCTGGCCTCGGCCGAGCCCTGGCCGGCCGCCAGTTCAAGCCAGTGGCGGGCCTGTTGCGGTTCGCTGCTGCGCGGCCGGCTGAGCAATTCGCCCAGCTCGAGCTGGGCGCGCATGTCGCCGGCGCGCGCGGCCTGGCGCAGCAACTCCAGGCCGATGCGGCGGTCGCGCGGGTTGCCGCAGTCGCGGCAGAGCAATTGCCCCAGACGACTCTGGGCCTGCACCACACCCTGCATGGCAGGCTGCTTGAGCAAACCGCCGGCAAAGCGCTTGACGCTGGTGGCGTGGCCCAGGCGCGGGCTGTCGAGCAGCCAGAGGGCGACACGCATCGGCAGGCGAGCGGCGGTGGAAGAATGTTCCGCGGATAAACGAGGCAGTGCGCGAGGCATAAGAAGCAGCGGTAGCGGGAAAGGCGCGCCACTCTACTCCTTTTTTCGCCAAGGTAAAGCCTTGCCGGACGCTGTTTCAGGCATCCCTGCGGCGATGCCCCAAAGGGCCTGACCAACCTGCCCTGACGCCATTGGCCAGCCGCCGGCCCGACGCTGCAAGGAAGCCGCCAGGCAGGCCGCCAACTGCCTGGCGGCCATTCAGATGGAGCCCGAGTGCCGGCTCGGGTTAATCCACAGAAGCTGTGGATAACTTCGTGGATAACATGGGCGCAAGCGCCCTCATCGCCTATGCCACGGGGCCCGAAGTCAAACTGGCGATTTTTTCACCAGTAAAAAAAGTTCATATTTTTCATTGACTTAAAAAAGTAACACGAAGAATCAAGGGTTTACGTCGATCACGAAATGTACATTGACAAGACGCCTCGCAAATGTGCACAAGTCTGCGCCGCCGTGCCTGCGCGCGCCCTTTTTCGGGGCAACAACAGCCGTAAAGGCCCGACCTAGGCAGGCAAAGGCAGTTGTCCGTCACGCAGGAAAATGGCCTGGCGAAACACCCGCGGCTTATCCGGCACCTGGGCACTCTTGAAGGCGACATAGTCGGCCGTGGTTTCGCACAACCAGCTCAGCAGGTTGCGCGGCCGCTTCTCCGCCAGCGCCTGGGGCACGAACAGAGCCACATTGTTGCCACCCAGCGGGCAGCGGGCGGAGCGGTACTCGAACGCCTCGACCCCGGCCTCGCGCATGGCCGCCCCCAGCGCCTGGGTGCTCTGGTAGGCAGCGGCATGGCACAGCTCGGCCTGGAATGTGGCGAAGGGCGGGTGCTGCAACTGGATGCCGCACTCGACCTGATAACGCGCCTCGAAGGTGCAGTGCTCGGAAAGGATGCGCCCACTGGGCGGCGGCGTGGCCATGCCCTGCCACAGCAGAAAGCGGTAGTAGGCCGCCTCGGCCATCGCCGTGTCGATGCGTAGCGCACCATAGAACAGGCTGGGCTCGTGCAACGTGCCGAAGCGCGAGCCCCAGCGCAGGGGGGGATAGCGAAACGGGGTTTTCAGCAGGTAATGCAGGGGTTCGGCCTGCTGCGGCAATGGCGGCTTGCTGCCTTCCAGCAACTCCTCCAGCAATGCCTGCTCGGCCAGGCTGTCCACCAGTTGCATGGTGGCGACCTGGGCCTGGCTCTCCACCAGGCGTACCAGACGCCCACGCAACGCTTTGATCTGCTCCGGGCCGTTACAGGCTTGCCAGATATCCATGGCGACCGTGTTCCTTATGCTTATTGTTATTCGGCACCAGGCCGGGTTGCAGCGCGGGCTCAGCCCTTACCGCGAATGGCATCGAGGTATTCGACCACCCGCACCAGGCCCTGTACCTGCATCATCAGCAGCAGCGGCACAGCCTGCAGATGATGGTTGTGGGTGCGCAGGAAGTGCTGCATGTCCGCCAGGTTGCCGCCAAACAGGGCGAACAGGGCGCGATAGGCGCGAATCAGCAGCAGCGCCAGCTCGCCAGTCTTGCTCTGCACCCGTAGGCCGCTGTCGGTCCAGCGCGATATCGCCGTGCGGTGCACGCCAACGATATCGGCGAGCTCTTGCTGGGTCAGGCCCAACTGCTCGCGGGTATTGAGCAATGCCTTGGCCAGTACAGCGTCGGCGTCGGCCACCGGTCGAATCAATGCGCTCATCACCGCCTCCAATGTTCGTTTGCATCAAAAATAGCACTTAATGCTGTAAATACACAGCAGAAAAAACACCCCGATTGGCAGCCCCAGGTCCATGGGTTAAGGTCTGCTGCAGAGATAGTCCTCCTCACCCTGGATCCGTGCCCATGATCAGCCGGCGTACCTGGCTGCGACTTATCATTTTGCTCAGCCTGCTGGCCCTCGCGCTCGGCAGTTACACCTACCTCAGCTGGACCCGCCTGCTCGAAAACCAGCAGATCGAGGAGCTGGACTGGCAAGGCCTGTCCCTCGATCTGGACGGCATCGCCCTGGCCCGCCTCGATGTGCGCCAGCGCCAGGCCGGGGGCAGCCTGCGGCTGCAGGTCGAGCAGCTGCGGCTGCGCTGGGCGCAACTGCGCCTGAGCCTGCCCTTCTGGCAACAGGTACAGATCGCCAGCCTCGAGCTGAGCCTGCCGCCATCCGCCGCCACTACGGCCCCCAGCGGTCCCGAGCCCAGCGTGCAACTGGAGCAGCTGGGCGCGGCGCTCGCCCTGCTACCGGGCAACCTGGATATCCAACGCTTCGCCATCGACCTGCCCTGCGCCGCGCAGCGCTGCAGCCTGCTCGGCGACTTGCAGCTGAGCAGGCCGAATACCGCCGCGGCAGGCGAACAGAGCCTGGCCTTACAGCTCAACCTGCAGCACCAACAGCACCGGCTGAACTGGACCGCCCAGTGGCAGGGCAATAATGACGCCGTGACGCTGCAGCTGGCCCTGGCGGTCGACCAGTCGCCACAGCTGAGCCTGCACAGCCGCCTATGGACCAGCGCCGAGGGGCAGGCATGGCAGGGCCAGCTGGCCAGCGAATCACTGAGCCAGGCCGCCGTGCTGCAAAGCTGGCTGCAGCAATGGTTGCCCCTCGCCCAACGGGACGGGCTGCAAGCCCCGACGGCGGCCAAGCTGCTGGCCGACTGGCAGCTGCAGCTCGGCCCCGGGCCGCTACGCCTGAGTCAGCTGCTGCAGGCCAGCGGGCAGATCAGCGCCAGCGCCAACCTGCCCGAGCCCTGGCCGCTGCCCGGTATCGGCCTGCTTCAGGGTCAGTTCAACCTGGCCGCCCGCGCCCTCGACGGGCAGTGGTTCGCCGACAGCCTGGGGGCCGACCTGCAGCTCGCCCAGATCAGCAGCGAAGCGCTGCAGAGCCTGCCGGCCAACCTGCGCCCCGAGTCCCTGCACCTGCGGATAGAGCCCGCGGAAGATTTCTCGGCGCTCGCCGCCAACCTGCTCGAACGCGCCCTGCCCCTGAGCTTCAGCCTGAGTAGCCAGGGCAGCAGCAGCCTCGACCTGCAGGGCCGCCTGGCCCTGGCCAACGCCGCGCCCTGGGCACTGCAACTGGCGGACGCCAGCCTGACCTTGAACAGTCCCGGCCTGACACTTGGCGACTGGGTCATCAGCGACCTGCGCAGCAAACTGGCGCTAAGCGGCTATCTGGACGAGCAACAGCTCACCCTCGCCCTGGGCCAGGGCTCGCAGCTCAGCCTGGGGCAGCTGCAGGGTGCCGAGCTGCGCATACAGCAGCTCAAGGCCAGCAGCGACGCCCTGCACCTGAGCGCCCGTCACCAGACCGGCGCACTGCTGAACTGGCAACTGCAGGGGCCGACCCGCCTCAGCCTGCAGCAGCTGCACCAGGCCCAGCTCAAGCCCCAGGGCTGGCAATGGCAGGGCCAGCTGGCGGCGAGCGAGGCGCAGATCAAACTGGACGGCAAACTCGGCAACGACGCCGACCTGCAGCTCAGCCTGCAGGCGCAGCACAGCAGCGCCGCCGGCCTGACCCTGCAGGCACAACTGGCCGAGCTGTTTCTGCGCAGCGGCAACCCGCTGCAGCAGAGTTTCAGCGCCTGGCCGGCGCTGCTCAGCCTGAACGCTGGCCGCCTCAACGCCAAGGCCAGCCTGCACCTGGCCGCCAATGCCAGCGCCCCCAGCGGCACGCTGGAACTCAGCGGCAAAGGCCTGGCCGGCATCTATGACCGCACCGAGCTGAGCGGCCTGGACAGCCGCCTGCAGCTGCAACTGGACCCGCGCCAGGTCCAGGTCGAGCTCCAGGAGCTGCAGCTGCAGCAGGCCAACCCCGGCATTCCCCTCGGCCCGCTGCAGTTCAGCGCCAGCTACCAGGCCCCCCTGGCCACGCTCGACAAGGGCCGGTTGCAGGTGCGCCAGGCTCGGGGTGAACTGGTGGGCGGCAGCGTGCAGCTCGACCCCGGGCAGTGGAACCTGGCCGAGGGCGATTTATTGTTGCCCCTGAGGGTCCAGGGCCTGGAACTTGAGCAGCTTTTTATTCTCTACCCGACAGAGGGCTTGGCCGGTAGCGGCACCCTCGATGGCCTGTTGCCCCTGCGCATCGGCAGCGCCGGGGCGACCATCGAACAAGGGCAGCTGGCCGCCCGCCAGCCCGGCGGCCAGCTGCAGTTCCACTCCGAGCGGATTCGCGCCCTGGGCCGCAGCAACCCGGCCATGCAACTGGTGACCCAATCGCTGGAGGATTTCCGTTATGCGACCCTGAGCAGCCAGGTCAATTATGATCAGCACGGCAAGTTGCAGCTGGATATCCGCCTGGAAGGGCAGAACCCGGCCATCGAGAAAGGTCGTCCGATCCACTTCAACATCAGCCTGGAAGAGGACATCCCCACCCTGCTGGCCAGCCTGCAACTGACCGACAAGGTGAACGAGATCATCAAGCAGCGCGTCCAGCAGCGTATGCTGGAGCGCCAGACGGCCCCGCAAGAGCCATAGAGCATGCACCCTGCGCCATGCAGAGGCCGCAGGCCCTCACCAAGGAGAAGCGCCATGCGCTTACGCAGTTATTTCACCGCCCTGCTACTGGGGTTGCTCAGCACGGCCTGCACCCCCACGGTACAGCTGGCCATGCCCAACGAGCCGATCAATATCAACCTCAACGTGAAGATCGAGCACGAAATCTATATCAAGGTGGATAAAGCCCTGGACAGCATGTTCAGCGAATCCAGCGGACTTTTCTGAGGAGCCAGACCATGACCCTGTTCAAACGTTTTGCCGGCCTGTTGCTGCTGCTCAGCCTGAGCCTGCCCGCCGCCGCCCTGAACCTCAACGAGGCCATGTCCGCCCTGGGCGATGCCAAGGCCAGCGGCCAGCTCGGGGAAATGCCCAATGGCTACCTCGGCGTGGTCAAGAACGACGACCAAGCCGCAGAGATCGCTCGCCTGATCAACCAGGCGCGGCGCAGCGAATACCAGAAACTGGCGGCGCAGAACGGCATCAAGCTCAGCGATGTGGAAGCCATAGCCGGGCAGAAGGCCCTGGACAAGACCCCACCAGGGCAATACATCCAGGTCAAGGGCCAGTGGCTGCGCAAGTAGCCGCGACAGTAACCACCAGGCCCCGCCGGCATCTGCCGGCGGGGCCTTTTTCTTGGTTATGCGCCGTCACGCGCCGTATGCGATTGCCCCCTCTTCCCGCCGAGAGGGCCTGGGTCGGGCCGCATGCAGATGCGGGTAATCGAGGCCGGCATGGTCGTTGGCCTGGCCCCTTGCCCTAACACGCGCCTACAGCCTGTGCGTAACAGCTTGCGGGCAAGCCCGCTGCGACAAAAGCACCGGGCGCGGGTAACCGGCATGGCTTCTTCTAGCTGCACCCCCACCTGGCGACTCTGCTCGCTGGCCTCGCACAGCGCCTGCTGCGCCGCCACCTGAGCGCCCAGCAACTCGCGCAGGGTGCTGGCCAACTGCCGATCGTTACAGAAAATTCGCGCCTGCTGCCTGGAATCATTCATGCGAGCCAAGTCCCTTGGAAAAGGAGTGCTTTTTATACTGGCAAATGGCCGCATCAGTTGATTCAGGTCAAGCAAGCCGGCGACCCGGGGAAAAGGCCAGGCAATCGGCCGGAAAACCCGCCCGGACAGCCCCGCGGCTTGCCAGCGATAAGCGTGGCGCTGCCGTGACTCTACCCGTGACGCCATTGCGTCCGAGCAAAACCCGGGGTCAAAGCAGGTTCCAGCTGTAGTTGAAGATCAGGCGGTTTTCGTCGATATCGCTGCGGTAGTTGGAGCGCGCGGTGACGTTGCGCAAGCGCACGCCGAGGCTCTTCAGCGGGCCGCTCTGCACCGTGTAGCCGATGTCCAGATCGCGCTCGAAGTCCTTGCCCTCGTAGCGTGGGCCGCCACGGTTGGTGGCCTGGGCGTCGACGTTGTCGCCCCGGATATAACGCACCCCGGCGACCAGACCCGGCGCGCCCATGGCGCTGAAGTCGTAGTCGTAACGCAACTGCCAGGAGCGCTCGTCGGCCGAGGCGAACTCGAAGGTCGGCACCTCATTGCCCAGCGGACTGACGTTGGCGAATACCCGCGGGAAGGCGTTGTCGCCGAATATCGCCTGGTAGCCGAGATAGAAGGTGTGGCCGCCATGCCTGGCCGACAGCAGGGAAAACAAGGCCTGGTTGTCGATTGGGCCGATCAGCTGTTGGCCGTCCTCGCTGGAGTCGTAAAAACCCAGATTGGCACCCAGCACCCAGTCGCCCAGCGGTTCGCTGTGCTTGAGGCTGAGGAAACGCTGGTTGTAGATGTCCTGCAGCTGCGCATACCAGGCCCCGACCGAGGTGCGGCTGGCGTTGAAGGCATAGTCGGCACCGCCATAGTTGAAGCGCTCGCTGCTGCCGGCGCGTTGCGGCAGGTGGCCGAGCATCGCCAGCATCCTGTCGTCACCGGCCTCGTTGCGCAGGCTGGTGGAGCGCAGCTGGCCGGCCTGCAGGGTCAGCCCGTCGATTTCCTGGGAAAGGAGACTGGCCCCCTGGAAGGTCGGCGGCAGCAGGCGGATATCGGAGAAGGTCAGCACCGGCAGGTTGGGCTGCAGTTCGCCGATCTTCAGCTCGGTCTTCGACAGCCTGACCTTCAGCGCCGCGCCCAGGCGACTGTAATCATCGGCGGCCTTGCCGCTTTCCCGGGTCGGCAGCAGACCGCTGTTGACCCGATCCGCGCTGCTGTCGAGCTTGAGCCCCAGCTGGCCGATGGCATCGACACCGAAACCGACGGTGCCCGGGGTGTAGCCGGACTTGAGGTTGAGGATAAAGCCCTGGGCCCACTCCTCGGCCTTGGACTGTTTATTGGGCCCGACGATATCGGAGAAGTCGCGGCTGAAGTAGTAGTTACGCGCCTGCAACGTCGCGCTGCTGTCTTCGATAAAACCGCCCGCCTGCACCAGGGCTGGCAGGCTCAGGGCAAAGACAGCGGACAGCAGGACGGGCTTCACATTCGGATAGTGAGTCATGGTTTAGCTCTTTGTTGTTATTGAAAGTGGGCTGTTGCGCCACCCTTGCCAGGGACCAACCCGGCAACGCAAGTGGGTGGTGTGACTGTCGCCGCGCCGCCTTCGGGTCAGGCGCGGCGGCAATGCTCAGGGGCAGGAGGTGGCTAACTGACCGCCTCCTCCTCAGCCAGATTGGCGCTATGCAGCGGCGCTGTGACGGGCGCTTGGTTGCGCCGAACGCCAAGCAGCAAATGGGCGGCGAGGCCGAACACCAGTCCCCAGAAAGCCGCCGACAGGCCCAGGAAGGACATGCCCGAAGCAGTGACCAGAAAGGTGATAAGCGCCGCTTCACGGTCATCCGGCTGGGCCATGGCCCCCGCCAGCGCACCGGCAATCGCGCCGAACAGCGCCAGCCCGGCCAGGGCGGCGATCAGCTCCCTGGGGAAGGCGCTGAACAGCGACACCAGGGTCGCGCCGAACAGCCCCAGCAGCAGGTAGGCCAGGCCGCCGACTACCCCGGCGACATAGCGCAGGGCTGGGTCTTCATGGGCCTCGCGACCGGTGCAGATGGCCGCGGTAATCGCGGCCAGGTTGAGGCCGTGACAGGCGAAGGGAGCCAGCAACAGCGAACCCAGGGCGCTGCTGGTGATGATCGGGCTGGCTGGGGTCTGGTAACCGGCATTGCGCAGCACCGCCATGCCCGGTACGAACTGCCCGGTGAGGGCCACCATCACCAGCGGCAAGGCGATATTCAGGCTGGCCGACAGGCTGAATTCGGGGCTGATCCACACCGGCGTGGCCAGGCCGATCACCAAAGCGTCCTGACGCAGCTCGCCGGTGGCAAAAGCGATGCTGCAACCGACCAGCAGCACCGCCAGCACCGCATAGCGTGGCGACAGGCGCTTGGCCAACAGGTAGCTGGCGAACATCGCCAGCACCAGCCACGGCTTGCTTTGCAGCGAGACGAATAGACCGGTACCGAAGCTGAAGAGGATGCCGCCCAGCATGCCGGCGGCAATCGCCGCGGGCAGCTTGCCGATAAGCCGGTCGAAGGTGCCGCTGATACCGACCAGGAAGATGATCAGGCTGGCAACCATATAGGCACCGACCGCCTCGTTCAGGCTGATCTGCGGCAGCAGCGAAACCAGCAGCGCCGAGCCCGGTGCCGACCAGGCGATGATGATCGGCACGCGGTAACGCAGGCTGAGGACGATACCCAGCACCGCGCTGCCGATGGAAATCGCCCAGACCCAGGACGACAGCACGGCATGCGACATACCCGCGCTCTCGGCCGCCTGGAAGATGATCACCAGGGGCCCGGCATAGGAAATCACCGTGGCGATAAAACCGGCCACCACGGCGGACAGGGAAAAATCGTTGATCAAGGCTTTCATAGGGCCTCGCAAGGTATGGATGGCGCTCCTCGGGGAGCGCTCTCGTTGTGCGGTGAACCGAGGTACAAGGCGACCCTCACCCCAGCCCTCTCCCGGAGGGAGAGGGAGCCAAAGCGAACCGCGGCGTGGTCAGGCCCCCTGCAGCGCGCGCGGACGCTTGCTGCGCTGTTCGGCCTGGGCGGCAGGAGCTTTCCGCAGCTGGAAGTCGAACTGCAGTTCGGCGAAGCGGCTGCCTTGCACGCCCCGGTCACGGGCGGCTGCGGCGTCCTCGACGAACCGGATGTCGCCGACCAGGCCATCGCGGGTGGCGTAGGCGAAGTCGTCCCACAGGTACTGCTCGCCGGCCAGGTTGATCTGGGTGGTCAGGTGGCGATGGCCGGGGGCGGAGATAAAGAAGTGGATATGCGCCGGACGCTGGCCGTGGCGGCCGAGCAGGTCCAGGCATTCCTGGGTCGGGCCGTCCGGGGCGCAGCCGTAGCCGTTGGGCACGATGCTGCGGGCGCGGTAGCGGCCCTCACTGTCGGTGACGATGCGCCGACGCAGGTTGTAGTCCGACTGGCTCTTGTCGAAATAGGAGTAGTTGCCCTGGGTGTTGGCATGCCACAGGTCGACCACCGCGCCGGCTACCGGCTGGCCCTGGGTGTCGCGCACCACGCCTTCGAGGAACATCACGGTGGCGCTGTCCAGCTCGCTGCCGTCGTCCATCCGCGCTTCGCCTTCGGCCAGCGGCGCGCCGGCGACATACAGTGGGCCTTCGATGGTGCGCGGGGTGCCGCCGCTCAGGCCTGCCTGGGCATCCTTGGCGTCCTGCAGCAGGTCGAGGAAGTGCTCCAGGCCCAGGCCCGGCACCAGCAGGCCGGCCTCGTTGCGCCCGCCCAGGCGGTTGAGGTAGTCCACCGCGTGCCAGAATTCGTCGTCGCTGATTTCCAGGTCCTCAATGATCCGGGCGGCGTCGTTGATAAGGCGCAGCATGATCTGCTTGACCCGCGGGCTGCCCTGGTCGTTGTTGAGGCCCGCGGCTTCGTTGAACAGGTTCTGGATTTCGGCGGTGTGGCTAACTTTAACGGTCATGGGGAGTTACCTCGATTTGTTGTAGGAGCAATCAACGGTCGTCTTCACGGATCGACGAGGGGTGCCGGCAGACGCCGTCGATCTCGATATCCATGTAGGGAAACAGCGGCAGCTGCAGCAGGGTGTCGTGCAGCGCCTCGACGCTGTCCAGGTCGAACAGGCTGTAGTTGGCGTAGTGCCCGGCAATGCGCCACAGGTGACGCCACTTGCCCTCGCCCATCAGACGCTGGGCCAGTTCCTTCTCGTCCGCCTTGAGCTGGGCGGCCTTGGCCGGGTCCATATCCAGCGGCAGTTTTACGGTCATCTTTACGTGGAACAGCATGAGGGTTTCCTCTCAGGTCACTTGCGGGCGAAGAACGCCAGGCGCTCTTCGTCCAGGCTCAGGCCGAGGCCCGGGGTACGCGGCACGTGCAGCTGGAAGTCGCGGTACTGCGGTGCCTCCTGAACGATTTCTTCGGTCAACAGCAGCGGGCCGAACAGCTCGGTGCCCCAGGTCAGCTTGTTCAAGGTGAGGAAGGTATGGGCCGAGGCCAGGGTGCCGATCGAGCCTTCGAGCATGGTCCCGCCGTACAGGGCGATACCGGCGCTTTCTGCGATCGCCGCAGTACGCAGCACGGCACGCGGGCCACCGTTCTTGGCGATCTTCAGGGCGAACACCGATGCAGCACCGTCGGCGGCCAGGCTGAAGGCGTCCTCCACGCTTTCGATGGATTCATCGGCCATGATCGGCGCAGGGCTGCGCTGATTGAGGCGCACCTGCCCTGCCCGGTTGATCCGCGCAATCGGCTGTTCGATCAGGTCGATACCGTTGTCGCCGAGCACCTGGCAGGCACGCAGGGCCTGGGATTCGTCCCAGGCCTGGTTGACGTCAACGCGCACGCTGGCGCTGTCGCCCAGGGCGCGCTTGATCGCGATGACGTGCTTGAGGTCCTGGCTGACCTCGCCCGCGCCGATCTTCAGCTTGAAGATGCGGTGACGGCGAATGCCCAGCATGTCCTCGGCCTCGGCGATGTCCTTGGCGGTATCGCCACTGGCCAGGGTCCAGGCCACTTCCAGGCTGTCGCGCACCCGTCCGCCGAGCAGCTCGCTGACCGGCAGGCCGAGGCGCTTGCCCTGGGCATCGAGCAGCGCGCTTTCCAGGCCGGACTTGGCGAAGGTGTTGCCCTTGGCGGCCTTGTCCAGACGCTGCATGGCGGCATTGATATTGGCCGCGTCCTGACCGATCAGCAGCGGCGCGAGGTGGCTGTCGATGTTCTGCTTGATGCTCTCCGGACTCTCGTTGCCGTAGGCCAGGCCACCGATGGTGGTGGCTTCGCCAAGGCCTTCGATGCCGTCCGCGCAACGCAGGCGGATGACTACCAGGGTCTGCTGCTGCAGGGTGTGCATCGCCAGCCTGTGCGGGCGGATGGTCGGCAGGTCGACGATGATCGCCGACACGCTTTCGATCAGGGTTTGGCTCATTTCAATCTTCCAGTCAGTCCCCCTCGCCCACCTGTGGGAGAGGGGTCGGGGGTGAGGGCTAAAGGCTCAGGCCTTGGCACCGCTCAGCAGCATGGCTGAGCTCTGCCGGCGCTTGGCGCTGATGGCGAACACCGTCATGGCGATGGCGGCGATGGCACCGGGTACGGCGAAGGCCAGGAAGTTCAGTTGCAGCGGCAGGTTGATGCCCATCAGCGCGCCGCCCAGCAGCGGGCCGACGATGGCACCGTTGCGGCCGATGCCCGAGGCCCAGCCCAGGCCCGTGGAGCGGATCGACAGGCCGTAGAACTGCGCAGCCCCGGCGTACAACAGAATCTGTGTGCCGATGGTGGTGGCACCCGCGACGAAGATCAGCAGGTACAGCAGCGGCGTCGGGCTCTTGAAGCCCAGCAGGCTGATCGACGCGGCGGCGGCAACGAAGAAGGCCACCATCACCTTGCTCAGGTTAAAGCGGTCGCCCAGCCAGCCGCCGAGAATGGCACCGGCCATGCCGCCGAAGTTCAGCGCCAGCAGGAACGACAGGCTCGAACCCAGGCTGTAGCCGGCGTTGGCCATCAGCTTCGGCAGCCAGGAACTCAGCGCGTAGACCATCAGCAGGCAGCAGAAGAACGCCAGCCACAGGCACAGGGTGCGCAACGCGCGGCCGTCGCGGAACAGCTCGAACACCGCCACGCCCTTGCCTTTGCTATCGCTCATATGCAGTTGGTCGGCCGCGTCGATGTGCAGGTCCGGCTGGATCTTCTGCAGCACCGCGCGGGCCTGCTCGTGACGGCCCTGGCGCAGCAGAAAGCCCACCGATTCCGGCAGTTTCCACAGAATCAGCGGCAACAGCAGCAGCGGCACGGCGGCGGCGAAGAACATCGCCTCCCAGCCGAAGCGCGGCAGCATATAGATGCCGACACCAGCGGCGAGCATGCCGCCTACCGAGTAGCCGCTGAACATGATGGCCACCAGGGTGCTGCGCAGGCGCTTGGGCGCGTACTCGTTCATCAGCGCCACGGCGTTGGGCATCAGGCCGCCGCAGCCGAGACCGGCGAGAAAACGGCAGATGCCGAACTCGGTGGGGTTGCTGGCGAAGCCGTTGATGATGGTCGCGCTGCTGAACAGGGCGAAGCAGATGGCGATGCCCTTCTTGCGCCCGATCCTGTCGGCCAGGGTGCCGAAGGCCAGCGCGCCGAACATCATGCCGAACAGCGCATAGCTGCCCAGAGCGCCGGCCTGCAGTGGGGTCAGCCCCCACTCCTGCATGATCGATGGCAGTACCACGCCGTAGATAAACAGGTCGTAGCCGTCGAAGATCAGCAGCAAGGCGCAGAGCG
This sequence comes from Pseudomonas sp. EA_105y_Pfl2_R69, assembly GCF_963970915.1. Classification (NCBI taxonomy): domain Bacteria; kingdom Pseudomonadati; phylum Pseudomonadota; class Gammaproteobacteria; order Pseudomonadales; family Pseudomonadaceae; genus Pseudomonas; species Pseudomonas sp. EA_105y_Pfl2_R69. The sequence continues at coordinate 54,925 of NZ_CAXAOO010000009.1, read as the reverse complement.
CCATGACCATCCAGTGGAAGCGCGAGAAGCGCGCGTTATCGATGATCTGGTGAACGTCTATCTGTCGCATGGCATCGGTTCTCTCTTTTGTTTTTGTTGTGAAAAGCTCGTGTGGTGCTTTTGTAGGAGCCAGCTTGCTGGCGATGCTCTTGATGGATCGCGAGCAAGCTCGCTCCTACGCAACCGGGCTGCCTAGCCCAGATCACCACCGCCCACCGGCAGGGTCACGCCGGTGATATAGGCGGCGTCATCCGAGGCCAGGAACAGAATCGCGCCGACCTGCTCGTCGATGCTGCCGTAGCGTTTCATCAGGCTGCTGCTCAGGGTCTGTGTGACTATCTGCTGGTACCAGGCCTGCTCCTGCTCGCTCTGCTCCGCGCTATTGCGCGGGATACGCCGTGGCGGCGCTTCGGTGCCGCCCGGGGCGGTGGCGTTGACGCGGATGCCGCGTTCGGCGGTCTCGAAGGCCAGGCAGGCGGTCAGGGCGTTGACCCCGCCCTTGGCCGCGCCATAGGGCACGCGGTTGACCCCACGGGTGGCAATGGAGGAAACGTTGACGATGGCCCCGCTGCCCTGCGCGAGCATCTGCGGCAGCGCGGCATGGCAGCACCACAGGGTGGGGAACAGCGAACGGCGCACTTCGGCCTCGATCTCATCGGCCTGGTAGTGTTCGAAGGGCTTGGCCCAGATGGTGCCGCCGACGTTGTTGATCAGGATATCGAGGCGGCCGAAACGCTCGAGCGCGGCGGCCATGACCCGCTGGCATTCGGCAAACTGCTCAAGATCGGCAGTCAGACACAGCACGCCTTTATGCTCGGCCAGCTCGAAAACCAGCTCGGAGCGATCCACCGCCACCACGAGCGCACCCTCCTCCAGCAGCCGCTCGGCGACCCGCCGGCCGATGCCCTGGGCGGCACCGGTAACCACGGCAACTTTCTCTTGAAAACGCATCTTCATAGTCCCGACCTCAATCAATGCTTGCGGCGCGCCTGCAACCTGTAGGAGCGGGCTTGCCCGCGATGCCTGCAACACCGTCGCGGCCAAGTCCGCTCCCACAAGGGCGAAGCTTCAGGCGCTGGCGGCAAACTTCTCGTAATAGAAATTCGCAGGCGCGATGCCCTGTTCGCGGATATAGCCGCTGACCGCCTCGACCATCGGCGGCGGGCCGCACAGGTAGACGTCCACGTCGCCGTCATTGAGGTGCTTGGGCGCGATGTGCTGGGTGACGTAACCCTTGTGCGGATAGCTGCTATCGGGGTTGGCCACGCAGGCGCTGTAGGTGAAATTGGCGATGCGCGCGGCCAGGGCCTCGAGCCGCTCCATCTCGACCAGATCGAAGTCGTTGGTCACCCCGTAGATCAGGTGCAAGGGGTGCTCGCTGCCCTGCTCGGCGATCTTCTCGAGCATCGCGGTGAAGGGTGCCAGGCCCGTACCGCCGGCCAGCAGCAACAGCGGCCGCTTGATTTCGCGCAGGTAGAAACTGCCCAAGGGACCGGCCAGGCTCATGCTGTCGCCGGCCTTGGCCAGGTTGGTGAGGAAGCTGCTCATCAGTCCGCCCGGCACGTTGCGGATCAGGAAGCTGACTTCGCCGTCCTTCTGCAGGCTGCTGAACGAATAGGCGCGGCTCTGCTCGCTGCCCGGCACCCGGAGGTTGACGTACTGGCCCGGCAGGAACGCCAGCTTGCTCAGTGCCTCACCCTTGATCGACAAGGCGATGGTGCTGTCGGACAGTTGGCGCACCGCGCTGATCGCCGCCTCGAAGCTGGCCTGCTCGGTCTTGCACACCTGCGAGGAGGCCGGCACGCGCACCACGCAGTCGCTCTCGGCGCGCATCTGGCAGGTCAGCACATAGCCCTGCTCGGCTTCATCCTCGCTCAGGGCGTCTTCAACGTATTCCTCGCCGAGGTCGTACCGACCGGCTTCGGCGAAGCACTTGCAGGCACCGCAGGCACCGTCGCGGCAATCCAGGGGAATATTGATGCCCTGGCGATAGGCCGCATCGGCCACGGTTTCGCCGAGGTTGGCGTCAATGAAACGGGTAACCCCGTCTTCGAAATTAAGGGCGATCTTGTGGCTCATGGCACACCTCGCTATACGGTTTTCGGCGTGCAGAGGCCCGAGACGGGAGGCAACGCCCCCGCCGGCAGCCCAGCAGCGGATTTAAATGTGGTAAACGTCGATGACCTGCCGCACGTAGTCGTTCTTCAGGACCACCTTCTTGGCCTTGATCAGCGGGTCCGGCCCGCTGGTGTCGAGGCTGTAGAAGCTGGTGCCGTAGAAGTGGTCGACGACCTTGTAGCGAAAGCTCATGGTGTGCCAGTTGAAGCGCAGCTGGCACAGGCCATCGGCCTGCTCGAGCAGCTCGATGTTGCTGATGTTGTGCGAGGTGCGCGTGTCCGGGATGGTCGCGCTGGAGCGCTCGGTGCGGATGCGGAACACCCGGTCCTCCAGACCGCTGCGGTTGCCGTACCAGATCAGCGAGATTTCGGTCTGCGGGTTTTCCACCAGCTGATCGCGGTCGTCCCAGGCCGGCATCCAGAAGGTCGCGTCGCTGGCATACAGCTCCAACCACTCGTCCCACTGCTTGTCGTCGAGGTAACGCGCCTCACGGTAGAGAAAGTCACGCGCGGCTTGGTAAGTCAGGCTCATTTACGCGCCCTCCACGTGAATCAGTTGATCCTGCTGCTCTTGCAGCGCCTTGATCATCTGCTGCTGCCAGTAGTGGTGCTGCAGCACGAACAGGCCTTCGTCTTCGGTACGCCCGCCGCTCATCAGCGGATGCAGGTCGATCTCCCTGGCCGACTCGTCGGCCCCCTCGACCCAGTGCTGGGCGCCGCGGGACATGTCGTTCCACTCCATGGCGCGGCCGGCGAAGCCCTGCTGGCAGGCGCGAAACTCTTCCAGGTCGTCCGGGGTGGCCATGCCGCTGACATTGAAGAAGTCTTCGTACTGACGGATGCGCCGGGCGCGGGCCTCGGCGCACTCGCCCTTGGGCGCGATGCAGTAGATGGTCACTTCGGTCTTGTCCACCGACAGCGGCCGGGCGATACGCAGCTGCGAGCCGAACTGGTCCATCAGGTACAGGTTCGGGTACAGGCAGAGGTTGCGCGAGTTGCCGATCATCCAGTCGGCGCGGGCTTCGCCAAACTCGGCAGCGAGGCGCTCGCGCTCGGCGAACAGCGGCCGGTCCTCGGGGTTATCCCAGCGGGTCCAGAGCAGCAGATGACCGTTGTCGAAGGAGTAGAAACCACCGCCCTTCTTGCCCCAGCCGCCGGCGCTCATGGCGCGGATATCGTCGCCGGCGTCTTTCAGCTTGCGCTGCTGCTGGGTGGCGGCGTAGTTCCAGTGCACGGCGGTGACGTGATAGCCATCGGCACCGTTCTCCGCCTGCAGCTTCCAGTTGCCTTCGTAGACATAGGTGCTGGAGCCGCGCAGCACTTCCAGGCCGTCGGCGGACTGGTCGACGATCATGTCGATGATGGTCTTCGACTCGCCGAGGAAATCTGCCAGCGGCGCGACGTCTTCACGCAGGCTGCCGAACAGGAAGCCGCGGTAGGATTCGAAGCGCGCGACCTTTTTCAGGTCGTGGGAGCCGTCACAATCGAAGCTCTGCGGATAGCCGGCTTCCTTGGGGTCCTTGACCTTGAGCAGCTTGCCGCTGTTGTTGAAGGTCCAGCCATGGAACGGACAGGTGTAGGTGGCCTTGTTGCCGCTCTTGAAGCGGCAGAGCATGGCACCGCGGTGGCTGCAGGCGTTGATAAAGGCATTCAGCACCCCGTCCTTGTTGCGCGCGATAAAGATCGGCTGACGCCCCATGTGGGTGGTGTAGTAATCGTTGTTCTCGGGGATCTGGCTTTCATGGGCCAGGTACAACCAGTTGCCCTCGAAGATGTGCTCCATCTCCAGGTCGAACAGGCGCGGGTCGGTGAACATCTCGCGCTTGCAGCGGAAAATGCCCTTGTCTTGGTCTTCTTGCAGCAGGCCGTTCAGGTAATCGAGTCGCAGGGTCATCGCCATGGCTCCGTTTTTATTGTTTCAACGGAATCAAGGCTACGGCTGAAAACTGTCGGACAATATCCAGTTTGTACGCGACCTCTATCCGTTTTCTGCAGGGTGCGACCAAGGTCGTAGAGGCCAGAGACAACGGGGCCTGCGCGGCGCACCATCGACCGTAGGGTGCGCCGTGCGCACCGAAAACGCGGGAAAAATCAGACTTCGCGGCGACGCAGGGTATCGGAGGGCAATTCGCCGAAAGCGTTCTTGTAGCTCTCCGAGAAGCGCCCCAGGTGCAGGAAGCCATAGTCCAGCGCCACCTCGGTGATATTGCGCACCCGCGCACTGGGGTCGCTGAGGCGGGCATGCACCTTCTCCAGCTTTTTCTGGCGGATAAAGTGCTTGGGCGTGGAGCCCACATGCTTGTCGAACATGCCGTAGAGCGAACGTGGGCTGATCCGCGCCAACTCGGCCAGCTGTTCCAGGCTGATGTCCTGCTTCAGGTTGTCCTCGATAAACTGCAGGATGCGCTCGAACGACGCGGAGTGTTCGCCCTGGGGCAGGCGACTGACGTTATTGGCCACCTGGGCCAGCAGCTTGGTGGCGATGATGCGGGTGAACTGCTCGGTTATCTGGGGCAGCGGCTGCGCGCTTTCCGCCTCTTCGCAGACCAGTGCCAGGAGGTTGCCGAAGCCCTCGATATGCTCGAGATAGTGCCGCGGGGTAAAGCGCACGCCCTCGCTCGGCACGTTCCAGTGATTGTCGCTGCAGACCTTGGCGATGGTGGTGGCGGGCAGTTTGACGATGAACTTCTCGCAGTCGTCCGAATAGGTCAGGTCGACCTGATCGTCGGGATTGATCAGCAGCAGTTCGCCAGGAGTGAAGTAGTGTTCCTGGTTGCCCCTGCCCTTCCACAGACAATGACCGCTGAGCAACACCTGCAGGTGATAGATGGTCTCCAGGGCCGGCGAGGTAACCCGGACGCTGCCGCCATAGCTGAGCCGGCACAGGTCCAGATTGCCGAAGGTGCGGTGGCTCAGGCTGGCCTGGGCACTGCCGTGCTGCGGCAGACGGATGCAATGCGAACCCACATGCTGGTTCACATAATCGGACACCTCGTACGGACTCGCATCGGCGAAGATCCGACTCTTGTCGTTCAACAGACGAAACACCATCACGCAGGCACTCTTATAGTTGTAATCGCACCGAAAAATCCCTGGTAGAGCGCATCCATATCTTTTCAGTAATACACCAGGGCCATGCAAACGGCAGCGACACGCGATCAATGGTAGCTCACGGCTGACCGGCCATGCGCCAGGGCCTCGGCCGAGTAGAGCAAAGGGGCTAGCCTCACATACTGCGGGCAGGGCCAGCCATTCGCCGCGCGATAATCGAACACTTAATTGCTCGCTCAGACGTGTAGAAATCGTGCAACCGGCGCGAACTTGCGCGGCAGCCGACTTTGCCGCGCAACGGGCTTGAGTACCGGCGCACAACAAAACGCCGCCGCTGGCGAGGCGGCGGCGTCGAGTGCTATCGCGCTCAGGGATCGCCCCGAGCAATCAGGACGTCAGAAAGCCCAGCAGCGCCGCGCTAAAGGCCTCGCCGGCCTCGACATTGGACAGGTGCGCGGCATGCAACTCGAGCAGCTGCGCGCCGGCGATCTGCTGCTGCAGAAAGCGCCCGTGCTCGGGGGTGGTGACCGCATCGGCCGTGCCGCAGACGATCAGCGTCGGCAGCTTGATGGCAGCCAGTTGCTCGCGGAAATCGGCATCGCGCACCGCCGCGCAGTTGCCGGCGTAGCCCTGGGCCGAGGTGGCGGCCAGCATCGCGGTAATACGGTTGGCCTCGGCCGGCTCGGCCGCGGCGAATTCGGGGGTGAACCAGCGCGCAATGGAGGCATCGCGCAGGTCGCTCATGGCCTGCTGGCCGCCTTGTAGCACCATGTCGATGCGGCTGTTCCACACTTCGTCATTGGCAATCTTGGCCGCAGTGTTGCACAGCACCAGCTTGTCCAGACGCTCGCCGGCATGGATGCCCAGCCACTGGCCGATCAGGCCGCCCATGGACAGGCCACAGAAATGCACCCGGGCGATATCCAGGTGATCGAGCAGGGCCAGCACGTCGCGGCCCAGTTGCTCGATACTGTAGAAGCCCGCACTGACCTGCGACTGACCGTGACCGCGGGTGTCGTAACGCAGCACGCGGAAATGCTCGGTAAAAGCCGGCATCTGGGTGTCCCACATGCCCAGGTCGGTGCCCAGGGAATTGCTCAGCAACAACACCGGCGCGTCAGCCGGGCCTTCGAGTTGGTAATTCAGGTCGCCATCGGCGAGGTGGACAACAGGCACGGCAAAACTCCTACAAATTAGATGGAACTCGATGTGCGCCCGAGGGGCATGACCGCTGGCGATCAAAACGACTGCTACGAGCTCCGGTATGCAATGGTGCCGGCAGGCTTGGGCCGACACAACGAGGTTAGCCTTGGTGCGCATAGCCTAGGCGGCCCCGCGTCACCCTACGGATTAGGGTGCGCCGCAGGGGCTCAGACCCGCTCGATGGCCAGGGCCAGGCCCTGACCGACGCCCACGCACATGGTCGCCAGGCCGCGCTTGCCACCGCTCTTCTCCAGCTGGTGCAGGGCGGTGAGGACCAGGCGCGCGCCGCTCATGCCCAGCGGGTGGCCGAGGGCGATGGCACCGCCATTGGGGTTGACCTGGGACGCGTCGTCGGCCAGACCGAGGTCGCGGGTCACCGCCAGTCCTTGCGCGGCAAAGGCTTCGTTGAGTTCGATCACGTCGAAATCGCCGACCGCCAAACCCAGGCGCTCGCAGAGTTTGCGCACCGCCGGCACCGGGCCGTAGCCCATGATCCGCGGGGCTACCCCGGCGCTGGCCATACCCAGCACCCGCGCGCGCGGCGTCAGGCCGTGTTTGCGCACCGCCTCGGCGGAAGCCAGGATCAGCGCCGCGGCACCGTCGTTGACCCCCGAGGCGTTGCCTGCGGTGACGGTCTTGCCTTCGCCATTGACCGGCTTGAGTTTGCTCAGGGCTTCCAGGCTGGTGTCCGGGCGCAGGTGCTCATCCTGGTCGATGATGGTCTCGCCCTTTCTGCCCTTGATCACCACCGGGACGATTTCCTCGGCGAAGAAACCGGCGGCCTGGGCGGCGGCCGCGCGCTGCTGGCTACGCACCGCGAAGGCGTCCTGGTCGGCGCGGCTGATCATGAACTCGTCGGCGACGTTATCGGCGGTCTGCGGCATGGCATCCACACCGTATTCGGCCTTCATCAATGGGTTGATAAAGCGCCAGCCGATGGTGGTGTCCTCGATCTTCTGGCCGCGCCCGTAGGCGCTGTCGGCCTTGCCCATGACATAGGGCGCACGCGACATCGACTCGACGCCACCGGCAATCGCCAGCTCCATCTCGCCGCTGGCGATGGCGCGAAAGGCGCTGCCGACCGCATCCATGCCCGAGGCGCAGAGGCGATTCAGCGTCACCCCCGGCACGCTGTCCGGCAGCCCGGCCAGCAGCAAGGCCATGCGCGCGACGTTGCGGTTGTCCTCGCCGGCCTGGTTGGCGCAGCCCATGAATACCTCATCGACCTGGCTCAGATCGAGTTGCGGATTACGCTCGATCAGCGCCTTGAGCGGCACCGCCGCCAGGTCGTCGGCGCGCACCGCGGCCAGACCGCCGCCGAAGCGGCCGATGGGCGTGCGCACAGCGTCGCAAATAAACACCTCGCGGCTCATTCCTCACCTCCGGCCTGGCCGTGGGCGGCCGCGGTGCGGGCTTCCAGGGCGCGCAGGGCCGCGAGCTCGACTTCGGTCGGCTCGGCGGTGACGCTCAGGCTATCGGCAAAGCGGATCTGCCAGCCGGTGGCCTCGATCACCTGTTCGCGGGTCACGCCCGGGTGCAGCGCGGTGACGACGAACTCGCGAGTTCCCTCCTCCGGCTCCATGATGCACAGGTCGGTGATGATGCCCACCGGCCCCGCGCCAGGCAGGCCCAACTGCTTGCGATGATCGCCGCCCTCGCCATGGCCGACCGAGGTGATAAAGGCCAGCTTGTCGACGAAGGTACGATGCGACTGTTTGAGGATAATCAGCACCTGCTTGGCTGAGCCTGCGATCTCCGGCGCGCCGCCGGCACCGGGCAGGCGGACTTTCGGCTGGTGGTAATCGCCGATCACCGTGGTGTTGATATTGCCGTACTTGTCGACCTGGGCCGCGCCGAGGAAGCCGACGTCGATGCGCCCGCCCTGCAGCCAGTAGCGGAAGATCTCGCCGGTCGGCACCACGGTATCGGCGGTTTCGGCCAGCTCGCCGTCACCGATGGACAGCGGCAGCACGCTAGGTTTGGCACCGATCGGGCCGGACTCGTAGATCAGCACCACGTCCGGCGAGGAGGTCAGGCGCGCCAGGTTGGCGGCCTTGGACGGCAGGCCGATGCCGACGAAGCACACCGCGCCGTTCTGCAGGCGGCGGGCGGCGGCCACGGTCATCATTTCATTGGTGCTGTAGGCGCTCATTGCTTGGCCTCCGCGAGTTTGGCTTGAAACGCGGCGAAATCGGCGGTGCCGCGGATGTATTCGTCGATCCAGGCGCTGAAGATTTCGCGGTCGCGGGCAATCGGATCCCAGGCCTGGTAGAAGCGGTTGTCGCGCTCGGAGTAGCCGAGGGCATAGGACGGATGGGCACCGCCCGGCACGTGGCAGACCGCGGTCAGTGCCCAGCTCGGCAATACGCAGGCGTTCATCGGTGCATCGAGGTCGTCGACGATTTCTTCCACGGTGACGATGCAGCGCTTGGCCGCCAGGGCCGCCTCCTTCTGCACACCGAGGATGCCCCAGAGCAGCACGTTGCCCTTGCGGTCGGCCTTCTGCGCGTGGATCACGGTAACGTCCGGACGCACGCTCGGCACCGCCGCCAGCTTCTCGCCGGTGAACGGACAATCGATGAACTTGATTCGTGGGTTGACCTTGACCAGGTCCGAACCCTGATAGCCGCGCAGCACGGCGAATGGCAGGCCCGAGGCACCGGCGACGTAGGCGTTGGCCATGGCCGCGTGGCTGTGCTCCTCGATTTCCAGCGGCTGCGGCCAGCCCTTCTCCACCGCATCGCGCAGGCGATGGAGGGAACCGACGCCGGGGTTGCCACCCCATGAAAACACCAGCCTCTTCGCGCAGCCGGCACCGATCAGCAGGTCGTAGACCAGGTCGGGGGTCATGCGGATCAGGGTCAGCTCACGCTTGTTCTGGCGGATAACCTCGTGGGATGCCGCCGTCGGGATCAGGTGGGTAAAGCCTTCGAGGGCGATGCTGTCGCCATCGTTGACGAAGCGCTGTATGGCTTCGGCGAGGGAAATGATTTCGGCCATCGGTGCTGCTCTCACTGGTTGGACAGTGCCACCGCTTGCAGGTGGCGAGTGAGTCAACAGTAGGCCGAGGGACAGCGGCAAACAATCCGATAATCGTCTTACTGTTCGATTATCGAACCATTAATAGCATTAGCCTCCACGCCAGGCAGCCGCTGCAATCAGGCCTTCTCTGCCCCGCAGGCAGCGGTTTAGAGCGGTTTGAACAGCTGGCTGCTCAGCTCGCGGCTGGCATTGAGCATGATCGGCAGAAAGCGCTGCACCAGCTCGCTGGCGGGCACGCGCCCGGCGTGGGTGCTGACGTTCATCGCGGCCAGCACATGGCCCGCTGAGTCATATACCGGCACGGCCAGCGAACGCAGGCCTTGCTCCAGCTCCTGATCGACCAGGCACCAGCCCTGCTCACGCACCTGCTGCAGGCACTCCCAGAGCGCATCCGGGGTATGCAGGGTGCGGCTGGTCTTGGCCTGCAGGTCGGCGTGATTGAGGTAGTCGTGCAGGCTGTCGTCGTCCAGCGCGGCGAGCAGAACCCGCCCCATGGAGGTGCAGTAAGCCGGCAGGCGACTGCCAACGCTCAAGTCCACCGAGATCAGCCGCTGCGGAATCGCCGAGCGGGCGATATACAGCACCTGCTCGCCTTCCAAGGTGGCCAGGTTGCAGGCCTCGTGCAGCTGCTCGCTGATGCGGTCCAGATAGGGCTGCGCCGAAACCGCCAAAGGCGTCGAAGACAGATAGGCATGGCCGAGGGTCAGCACCTTGGGCAACAGCGAATAGGTGCGCCCGTCGGTGGTCGCGTAGCCCAGCTGCATCAGGGTATACAGGCAACGGCGCACGGCGGCGCGGGGGATCTCGGTGCGGTGGCTGATCTGCGCGATGGTCAGGTGGCGCTTGCGCTCCTGAAAGGCATTGATCACCGCCAGGCCCCGGGCCAGGGAGGACATAAAGTTGGGATCGCCCGTGAACTCCTCGATACGCTTGGCCGGCGACACATAGGGCGGCGGTGCCAGGGTGGACAGCGGCGGACGATTTTCGCTCATGGAGCCTCCAGGGCAAGGGGACAGCGCCAGGCGATTATCGAACTGGTGCGCGATAATCGCAAACGCTGTTAACTCCTGGCACTGGCTCTGGCTCGGACGTGACTGCGAACGGATGGAGGCCCGCTATGCCCTATCTATTCCTGCTTTCCAGATCCGCCCGCATTCTGCAATTTCTGAGTTCGATGCTCCCCTGAGGGTGTGGGCAGTAGTCTCTGAGTCGTGTTTCCTTGCCCACTACTACGATTTCTTGCCGCCGTTGCTGCCTAGCCACAGGCTCTGTCGTCACCTGCGTCGCTGGCATGATGTTCGTGGTGTTTTTAGGGCTGTAGTTGTTGTCGTTGAATGAGGTCTGTATACGCTTTGCCGCTAACGCTGCTTGCTGCTCGGACCATTCAATATCAGCTTGGCTAGGTGGTGGCTGAACAACCTGCGGGGCAGACTCGAAAGGCGCTGGGGGCTCTTGGATGGGTCGCAGGGGTTCGCTGTAGGTTTTGGCTGGCTGCTCACTGAATACCGGTTGACCGCCAACACGGATGCCATGTTTAAGCTGGTTAACGTCGATGATGATTGGCTTGGCGAATAGCGCAATTATTCCCCATGTTATCGCAGAGCCAACGCCCATAATTATAACCATGCGCCATGGGGACTCCTTCTTTTTGTTGCGCATATAGTCCGGCGCATCATCCCAGTCTGATTTCATAACTGCTTCCTTGCTGTTAGCCCAAAGACCAGAAAATAAACCCGCCTCTTTTGCGCTTTAAAAACTACAAACCTATAGTATCGTAAAGATATAAGCAGCAACCAAACTACAAGCAATATTAATCAACCAGCTCCCAACATACACACGCCATCGCCCAGACTCCTTCCTCTGCACCGCCTCCATTCGCTTGTAATCTTTATCCACAAGACATATAAACGAAGACCTCCTCAACGATATATTCATCAACACAAGGTCAGTCACACTCTTAAACACCACACTCAAAATAGCGAGAACAGTTAAGCTATTTGCAAAATACTTTAAATATTCATCATACCCATCATTACCGCCTATCACTTGATTACTTATATAGCACCAAACCAGAATAACAACTGCATATATCACCCTAGTGCCTTGCTTTAATATTTCATCGTAATGCTCATTAAAAAACTCACGTTTCGCACTAGGTTTCTCCACCAATGACTCGGCATGGCTATTGATTATATTTGCTATATCAGCAGCCCAGCTTGTATCTGTATGGCTAACGCTATAACGACAAACACCGCTATGCGTCCAATTGAAAAATGATGAATGCCCTCTTTCGCTTTCAGTTGACAATACTATTTCAATCTCTTGCTTTTCTGCAGTCAAACTACTATTAAATTTCAGCAGATACGTAAAAGAAATAATAACCTGCACAGGATGCGTAACTGCTATTGGATAATAATTTTCGAAATCACTGGGATTGTGATGTGTTACTGATGTGCCGTTTGCATACAAAGTCGTTATAGATAAATTTATCAAAGACCCTTGATTTTGCAGTGACACCCGCTGATTAATAAGATGGTAAAAATTAGCTATATGCTTCTGATCTACGTTAAAAAATCCAGAAACAGATCCTTTTACTTCTTTCGGCTTACCTAAAAGACTCGCAATAAAAGAGCCAAATTCGCTTGGTGCGCACGGTAGAACAACTTTATAGTCATCAATTTTTGGGTCAACAATTCCATCACTCATTATTACACTCCCTCTTACCTTACCAATTTACGAGCATACCAGCGCAAAGTCACTTCCGTTGTTATCGCTATCCCGCGTTTAGATTGGGCAAGTTTGAATTTGCTTTATCGTACTCAGGGCTTGTCTGGCCTACTTCCGGCGCAGTGTTACCACTTGCAAGCCACAAGGCGTACTGCGGGTACATTTTTACCAACACAGCAATCTCGTCCGTTCCCATTCGGATGGCACCCTTGCTTATGTTTTTCCATCGCTGGTGATTCGTGCCCCCCAGCAGGCTCAATGCTTTGGGTCCAGCCATACGAATCAATAGAATAGCCCTATCCTTTATATCTTCCATATACGAAATTTAAATCGAGGCTCTATTTACTCCCACGCATCGCGAGAGTAACTTTTGCCTCGGAGTAAATATTGCCTCGGTATGATAGCCACTTAATGACACGAATAGTGACGGAACGAGCATGGAACTGGAAGAGCTGGAACCTTCAAAGCTGATCGGCCCGCAACAGGACGTTGAGCCGTCGAGTCCCGGGCGGATCGCAACGGCCTTACCTACGGCACCGCGCGTGCCTGGGCCATGAAAGGCGTAGTGACTACGGTAAAGCTCGGCAAACGCCGCATACCACCTTGGCTATGACCATGCGCTATGCGCACCTTGCACCCGATCACCTGCAGGATGCCGTCAAATTCGGCCCAGCTAGCGACCATCAGCGCTTTCTCAGCATCATCACACCTCAGCCATAGCCGATGACCTGTGCTTTCCTATGCGGCGTGCATTGTTTAGCATGCATACAACGTATATAAGTTGTAGATACGAATTTACTTAGAGGTGTCGCACCATGGCCAAAGAAGCCGTTTTCAATTTGAAGCTGGAACCCGAGCTACGCGAAGGATTTATGGCAGCCGCAAAAGCCGCACACCTGCCGGCCTCTCAAGTGATGCGTGACCTTATGCGCAATTTCATCCGCCAGCAGCAACAGGCCAAAGAGCATGATGAGTTCGTGCAACGCAAGGTTGCTGTAGCCAGGGCATCGGTCGAAGCTGGCCGTGGTCGATCGAATGATGATGTAGAAGCAGAATTCGCCGCTCGCCGTGCCAAGGCTCAAGGCAACTAATGAAGGTTATTTGGACACCCGAGGCTCTGCAGGATCGTCTGGATATCTGGGAATACATCGCGGCCGATAACCCTGTCGCTGCCGTGCACATGGATGAACTATTCAGCGCGGCTGCGTCCACCCTTGCTGACTTTCCGCAAAGAGGGCGACTGGGAACGGTTGCCGGCACCCGCGAGCTGATACCTCACGAGAACTACCGCCTGATCTATCAGACCGAGAGTGACGCGGTCTGGATTCTTGCCCTGGTGCACGTCGCCAGAATGTGGCCTCCGCTCCAAAGCTAACCCCACCCCCGCTTTCGACACTTCTTCGACACTTGCCCAGCCTGAAACGCAAAAGCCCCCGAAACTTATAGAGTTTCGAGGGCTTCGGTACTGCGATATGGCGGGAAGATAGGGATTTGAACCCTAGGTGCTATCGCTAACACAACGGATTTCGAATCCGTCCCGTTCGGCCACTCCGGCATCTTCCCGTGGCGGCGCGCATGATAGCAGCTGAATGGCTTTTGGCGAACCCCCGTTTTGAAATTTTTCACATGCTTTCAGATGCTTGCGCTCAAAAGCCGTAATCAGGGGTGAAAGCTGGATGTCGGCAGCCTGAGCCAGCGCCCACAAAAAGGGGCACCGCAGTGCCCCTCGTGTCGCTGTGACAGCGCTTTGAAGCTGGTTTAGACGGTCAAGCGGGTCAGGGCTTCGCGGTATTTGTCGGCGGTCTTCTGCGCGACCTCGGCGGGCACTGTCGGGGCCGGGGACTGCTTGTCCCAGCCGGTGGATTCCAGCCAGTCGCGCACGAACTGCTTGTCAAAGCTCGGCGGGTTCTGCCCTTCGACGTAGCTGTCGGCTGGCCAGAAGCGGCTGGAGTCGGGGGTCAGCACTTCGTCCATCAGGGTCAGGGTGCCGTCTTCGTCCAGGCCAAATTCGAACTTGGTGTCGGCGATGATGATGCCGCGGGTGGCGGCATACTCGACGGCGGCGCTGTACAAGGCGATAGCGGTGTCGCGAACCTTGGCGGCCAGCTCAGCACCGATGATGGCTTCGCACTGCTCGAAGCTGATGTTCTCGTCATGGTCGCCGACGGCGGCCTTGGTCGAGGGGGTGAAGATCGGTTGGGCCAGCTTGGAGGCTTCTTTCAGGCCGGCCGGCAGGGCGATGCCGCAGACGGTGCCGCTCTTCTGGTATTCCTTCCAGCCGGAACCGACGATATAGCCGCGCACGATGGCTTCCACGGCCACCGGCTTGAGGCGTTTGGCGACGACTGCGCGGCCCTCGACCAGGGGCAGTTCGGCGGCCGGCACCACGTCTTCGACTCTGTCCCCGGTAAAGTGGTTGGGCACCAGGCCGGCCAGCTTGTCGAACCAGAAATTGGAGATGGCGGTGAGGATCTTGCCCTTCTCCGGAATCGGCTCGTTGAGGATCACGTCGAAGGCCGAAAGACGGTCGGTGGCGACCATCAGCATGCGCTTGTCATCGATTTCGTAGAGGTCGCGAACTTTGCCCGAGTAGATCTTTTTCAGGCTGAGGGTCGAGGCTGTGGTCATATCGAGGTTTCCGCCTATAGCGTGAAAGTCGCGTAGCGATGCCATCCTTGTGCCCTTCCCCCCGGGGAGAAGGTGGCACGTAGCGCCGGGTAAGGGCAGCGGACGCACCGCGACGGCTTTTATGAGTCTGGCTGCCATTGCTGGCGGGCCGGTTGGTAAACGAAACAGGCGAAACCCACTGGGTTTCGCCTATCGGTATTACGGGTACGGCACCAACCTGGGGCTAGCCGAGGTTGTCCTGGATCAGGGTCAGCACGCGGCGCGCGACATCAGCCGGTGCCACGGTGTCGATGTCCTTGTCCACGGTCACCTGCACGCTGTCGCCAACGGCGGTCAGGCGCACCTGATAGCGCTCGGCGCGGGCGTCGATTTCTTCCTTGCTCGGCGCGCTGCCGAACACCTTGCCGAAGAAACCCGGCTCCTGGTCCGGCTTCTGCGCACCCTCGGCCAGGTTGACGTAATACACACCCAGGCTGCGGTTGATATCGTCGATGCGGATATCGGCCATTTCCAGGGAGCGACCGACGCCCGACCAGGCGCGGTCGAAGTCGGCACCCAGGCTCAGCAGCGGGTTGCCGTTGCCGTCTTCGGTCAGGCTGACACGGCTCGGCGCATCGAAGTCGCGGGCGGCCAACAGGGACACCGAACCGCCCTGCTCGGCGCTACGCGCCAGGGCCACCAGCATTTCGTCGAGCAGCGCGGCATCCAGGCTGGGGTTGCTGCTGCGGTTGGTAAAGGCGACATCGGCCGTGCTGCTGGCTGGGCGCTCGGCGCTGACCACAAAGATTTCGCTGGTATTGCGCTGCACGCCTGGCTCGATGCGCACCCGCACGCGGGTTTCGGCATCCGGCGCGACGCCGGAAACACGGCTGCTCAGGCGACGCGCCATGGACGCGGACAGGGCGTCGAAACGCTGCCAGGTGGTGCTGAACTCGCCGGTCTGCGGGCGCTCTTCGCTGATCTGGAAACCGTTATCGGCAAAGAACTGACGCGCCACCGGCCAGACTTCGGCCGGCACCCGCTGGGCGACAACCCAGCGCGATTCGCCGCTTTTCTGCAGGCTGAACTCGCTGGCATCGGCCTGTACGGCCAGGGGCTGAGGCCGCGGCACTTCGAACTCGCCAACCGCGGTGCTGCTGGCAACCTGTTGCGGTACGGGCAGCAAGGGGTCGAGGCGCTTGGCTTCGACATTGGCTGGCAGTTGCATCGGTGCCGTCTGGCGGGCTTCGAGGTAGTCGCTACCGCGATCGCGGAAATAGCCGTTTTCGCCATAGATCCAGCCACAACCGCTGGCACTGGCAATGACCAGGGCCAGTGCTGAAAGTCCGGTGAGTCGCTTCATGCGTAGTAATTCCTCAATTAAACCAATACGCCGGACTGGCGCAGGGCCTGACGCAGCGGTTCATGACAACGCGGGCTGAGCCAGGTCAGCGGCAGACGGATACCGTCCGGCATCAAACCCATTTCGTGCAGAGCCCATTTCACCGGAATCGGGTTGGATTCAATAAACAGCGCCTTGTGCAGGGGCATCAGGCGGTCGTTGATGGCACGGGCAATCGCCGCTTCGCCACGCATGGCCGCGGCGCACAGATCGCTCATGGCGCGCGGGGCGACGTTGGCGGTTACCGAGATATTGCCCTTGCCGCCCATCAGCATCAGCTCGACGGCGGTGGCGTCATCGCCGGAATAGACCAGGAAGTCCTTGCTCACCCGGTCCAGCACTTCCTGGCCGCGCTGCAGGTCGCCGGTGGCTTCCTTGATACCGATGATGTTGTCGATCTTCGACAGACGCTCGACGGTCTCCGGCAGCATGTCGCACACGGTGCGACCCGGCACGTTGTAGAGAATCTGCGGGATGGCCACCGACTCGGCGATATGACGGAAGTGCAGGTACAGGCCTTCCTGGGTCGGCTTGTTGTAGTAGGGGGTGACCAGCAGGCAGGCGTCGGCACCGACGTCCTTGGCGGCCTGGGTCCACTCGACGGCTTCGCGGGTGCAATTGGCACCCGTGCCGGCGATCACCGGGATACGGCCGTTGACCTGATCGACGACGCGCCGGATGACTTCCAGATGCTCCGTAGCAAAATCCAGCGTGGGGGATTCACCCGTGGTACCGACCGCGACGATGGCGTTGGTGCCCTCTTGCAGGTGGAAATCCACCAGTTTGCTCAGGCTGTCCCAATCAAGACCACCTTGCGCATCCATGGGCGTAACCAGTGCCACCATACTGCCCGCAATCATGCAACCGCTCCTGCCGGAAAAAGAGAGCCGTAATGGTACTGGTGCCACCTGCCTTGCACAAGCGAAGTACTGCGGCCCGGCACAAGCAATCTTTATTGGCAAAGCGTCGCCTGCGGTGCCCGCGAGCATTCCCCTGAGCAGCGCTTTTCGCTACCCTTCAGCCTTTATTCGGCGCTGCTTGTAAAAGCCGACCGCCCATCGTTTTAGGAAGGCTGCATGTCCACCCCCCCAGTTCGCGAACAATTCCTCCTGATCAGCGCCCTCGGCCCCAACGCCATGGAGCTGACCAACGTGCTCTGCCGTACCAGTCATGAAAATCGCTGCGCCGTAGTCAGCACCCGCTTGAGCCGCCATGGCGAGTTCAGCGCCCTGGTACTGCAGATCTCCGGCAGCTGGGATGCCCTGGCACGTCTGGAGGCCAGCCTGCCTGCCCTGGCCAAGAAGCATAGTTTCTCGGTCAACGTGATCCGCAGCGCCGCCTCCGAAAGCCGCCCACAGGCCCTGCCCTATGTGGCCTACGTCAGTTCGGCCTACCGCCCGGACATCCTCAACGAACTGTGCCAGTTCTTTATCGACCACCACGTCGAGCTGGAAAACCTGACCTGTGACACCTACCAGGCTCCGCAGACCGGCGGCACCATGCTCAACGCCACCCTGACCGTGACACTGCCAGCCGGCACCCAGATCAGCTGGCTGCGCGACCAGTTCCTCGATTTTGCCGATGCCTTGAACCTGGATGCCCTGATCGAACCCTGGCGCCCACAGACCCCTTGAGGATTGCCTTATGGCCGTAGCACTCGACACCCCGGTTGCCGATTTCCAGGCCCAGGCCACCAGTGGCCAACAGGTGCACTTGTCTGCACTGCAGGGCCAGCAAGTGGTGATCTACTTCTACCCCAAGGACAGCACGCCGGGCTGCACCACCGAGGGCCAGGGCTTTCGCGACCTGTACCCGGCCTTTCAGGCGGCCAACACCCTGGTATTCGGCGTGTCCCGCGACGGCCTCAAATCCCACGAGAACTTCAAGTGCAAACAGGCGTTTCCGTTTGAGCTGATCTCGGACAAGGACGAGGCGCTGTGCCAACTGTTCGACGTGATCAAGCTGAAGAAGCTCTACGGCAAGGAGTATCTGGGGGTGGACCGCAGCACCTTCCTGATCGATAAAGCAGGCGTACTGCGCCAAGAATGGCGTGGCGTCAAAGTACCGGGCCACGTCGATGCCGTGCTGGCCGCCGCCCAGGCCCTGAACAAGGCCTGAGGCTTCACGCAATAAAAAGCCGGTCGACTGACCGGCTTTTTTGTTCCTGCTGTGACCTACACCGGCACCACCTGCTCGCTTCGCGGCCAGGCATCGATCACCGCCTTGAACAGGGTGGCCAGCGGGATGGCGAAGAACACCCCCCAGAAGCCCCACAGGCCGCCGAACAGCAGCACCGCGCAGATAATCGCCACCGGGTGCAGGTTGACCGCCTCGGAGAACAGCAGCGGCACCAACACGTTGCCATCCAGCGCCTGGATGACCCCGTAGACCACCATCAGGTAAACGAACTGGTCACTGAAGCCCCACTGGAACAAGCCGATCAGCGCCACCGGCACCGTCACCACCACCGCGCCGATATAAGGCACCACCACCGACAGGCCGACCAGCAGCGCCAGCAGCGCGGCGTAGTTGAGCCCCAGGAAGGCGAAGGCAATATAGGTGACCACGCCACAGATGATGATCTCGATCACCTTGCCGCGGATATAGTTGGCGATCTGCTTGTTCATCTCCTGCGCCACCTGGCTGATCAGGGTGCGCTCGCGGGGCAGATAGCCACGGAACCACTCGCCGATCAGCTGACGATCCTTGAGGAAAAAGAACACCAGAATCGGCACCAGCACCAGGTAGATCATGATGCTGACCAGCATCGGCAGACTGGAGAGCGAGAAGGACACCGCCCACTGGCCGAACTTGCCCACCTCGCCGCGCACCGACTCGATCAGCTGCAGCACCTGAGCGTCGGTAATCAAGGTCGGGTAGCGCTCCGGCAGCAACAGGAACAGCGACTGCCATTCGCCGAGCATGCGCGGCAGCTCGTTGAACAGGGTGCTCAGCTGTTGCCACAGCAGCGGCATCAGCACCAACAGAAACAGCCCGAGCATGCTCATAAACAAGGTGAACACCAGCCACACCGCGGCCACCTGGGGCAGGCGCAAACGCTCGAAGGCATTGACCAGCCCCTGCATGAGAAATGCCAGAACCAGCCCGGTGAGCACCGGGGCCAGCATACCGCCGAGGGTCAATACCGCGGCGAAACCAAGAATCAGCAACACCGCCAATACCACTGCCTGCTCATCCGAGAAGTAGCGATGTAGCCAATCGCGTAACACCTTAACCATCAACATTCCTTAAATACGCAGCAAATGGAGCATCCGCAGGCAGTCAGGCCTTACGCAGCCAGTAGCGATAAACGCCATTGTCGACTTCTTCGCGCAGCAGACTATGCCCTGCCAGGGTGGCGAAGGCACGGAAATCACGCTGCGAGCCCGCATCGGTGGCTTCCACCTTGAGCACCGCGCCACTGGCCAGGCGGTTCAGCTCCAGCTTGGCCTTGAGCAGCGGCAGTGGGCAGCTCAAGCCACGGGCGTCCAACTGCGCATCGCAGTCCTCGGCCGGCCATTCAATATCGGTCATGTTCTACTCCTAGAAGAGGTTAAGGATACCCAAGCCCGCACAGGCCTGGCCAGCGGAGCAACCGGGCAGCTACAGTAGCGACTTTGTTCGACACGAGCTTTGTGCATGAATCTTCTGCGCCCTACCCTGCTGATGCTCACCTGCCTACTGGCCACACCCGGCATGGCCAGCGACCTGCCATCGCTGGGCGACGCCAGTTCTTCCATGGTTTCCCCCCAGCAGGAACACCAGCTCGGCCGGGCCTGGTTGAGCCTGGTGCGCGGCCAGGTCAGCCAGTTGTCCGACCCGCAGCTCAAGGACTTCGTCGAAACCAGCGTGTACCGCCTCAGCGAAACCAGCCAGCTGCAGGACCGTCGCCTCGAATTCGTGCTGCTCAATAGCCCGCAGATCAACGCCTTCGCCGCCCCCGGTGGCATTATCGGGGTCAATGGCGGCCTGTTCCTGTATGCCCAGACCGAAGCCGAATACGCCTCGGTCATGGCCCACGAACTGGCCCACCTGTCGCAGCGCCACTTTGCCCGCGGCCTGGAAGCCCAGCAGCGCATGCAGATCCCGGTCATGGCCGGCATGCTCGCCGGCATAGTCGCGGCCGCAGCAGGCGCAGGCGACCTGGGCATCGCCGCCATCGCCTCGACCCAGGCGGCCGCCATGCAGGAGCAACGGCGCTTCTCCCGGCAGAACGAACAGGAAGCCGATCGCATCGGCCTGGTCAACCTGGAAAAAGCCGGCTTCGATCCGCGCGCCATGCCGAGCATGTTCGAGCGCCTGATGCGCCAGTACCGCTACGACCGCAAGCCGCCGGAATTCCTCCTGACCCACCCGGTCTCCGAATCGCGCATCGCCGACACCCGCAACCGCGCCGAACAGTACACCGCCAAGGGCACTACCGACAGCGTGCGCTACCAGCTGATGCGCGCCCGCGTGCAGCTGACCTATGAGGATACCCCCGGCCTGGCCGCCAAGCGCTTTCGCAATATGCTCGATGAAAACCCCGAGCTGGAGGCCGCGCGCTACGGCCTGGCCATCGCCCAGATCAAGGGCGGCCAGCACCAGCAGGCCCGGGAGACCCTGCAGCCGCTGCTGACCAAGGCCCAGAACGACGTGGTCTACAACCTGGCCCAGATCGAGCTGGACATGGCCTCCAACCGCCTTGGCGAAGCGCAGAGCCGCATCGAGCGCTTGCAGACCCTGTACCCGAGCAACTATCCGCTGAAACAGGCGCGCATCGACCTGCTGATGAAGCAGGGCCGCACCCAGGATGCCGAACGCGACCTCGACCTGCTGCTGAAGAGCCGTAGCAAGGACCCCGACGTGTGGTACCAGGTCGCCGAAGTGCGCGGCCTCAGCGGCAACACCATCGGCCTGCACCAGGCCCGCGCCGAGTTCTTCGCCCTGGTAGGCGACTACAACCAGGCCATCGAACAGCTGGACTTCGCCAAACGCCGTGCCGTCAACAACTTCCAGCTGGCCTCGCGGATCGACGCCCGCCAGCGCGAGCTGATGGAGGACAAGCGGATAATCGAACAGATGCTGCGCTAGAGCCGAAACCCAGGAATACCACTCAACCCAGGCAACCCGGATAAGCCCTAGAGCAATCCGGGAGGGCCGCAGGATGGCTGATAACCCATCGGCCAGTTAATGCGGTCCGGGCTACGCCCTAGGAACGCAAAAGCCAGGCATATGCCTGGCTTTTTTATCTCGCTCGCTTATGCATTGCCGCTGAGCTTGAGCCGCGCAGCCTGGGTAAAGTCGAGCATGCGCTTGAGCGGCTTGATCGCCTTGGGGATCAGGGCCGGGTCGACGAAGATCTCGTTACTGCCTTCGCGCAGGCACTCAAGGGTGCGCTGCAGGGTGTTCATCGCCATCCAGGGGCAATGGGCGCAGCTGCGGCAGGCCGCGCCGTTACCGGCGGTGGGGGCCTCGATGAATTCTTTGTCCGGGCACAGCTGCTGCATCTTGTAGAAGATGCCGCGGTCGGTGGCGACGATAAAGGTCTTGTTCGGCAGGCGCTGAGCGGCAGCGATCAGCTGGCTGGTGGAGCCCACGGCATCCGCCAGTTCGATCACGGCCGTCGGCGACTCCGGATGGACCAGCACTGCAGCATCCGGGTACAGCGCCTTCATATCCTCCAACTGCTTGGCCTTGAACTCCTCATGGACGATGCAGGCACCGTCCCACAGCAGCATGTCGGCCCCGGTCTTGTTCTGGATATAGCGACCCAGGTGCTGATCCGGTGCCCAGATAATGCTTTCGCCGTTGTCCATCAGGTGTTCGACGATTTCCACCGCGCAGCTGGAGGTCACCACCCAGTCGGCCCGCGCCTTTACCGCTGCCGAGGTATTGGCGTAGACCACCACGGTACGTTGCGGGTGCTGGTCGCAGAACGCCGCGAACTCTTCCACCGGGCAGCCCAGATCCAGCGAACAGGTGGCTTCCAGCGTCGGCATCAGCACGCGCTTTTCCGGGTTGAGGATCTTCGCCGTCTCGCCCATAAACTTGACGCCTGCCACCAGCACGGTCTGCGCCGGATGGGCATTGCCAAAACGGGCCATTTCCAGGGAGTCGGAGACGCAACCGCCGGTTTCTTCGGCCAGGGCCTGCAGCACCGGGTCGCAGTAGTAATGCGCCACCAGCACGGCGTTCTGCTTGTTCAGCTCGGCGGCAATCTCGGCCCGGTAAAAAGCTTCCTGCTCCGGCGTCAGCGGCTTGGGCTGCTTGGCGTCGAGGTGGGCTTGAACCAGAAGGCGTTCGGAAATCTGCGTCATGTCATCAGGCCCTGTGAAGGTCTATCAGCGCGGAACTCAAGTATACCCGCCAGCCGGACGTACGCGCAGAGCCGGCGGGAATATGGGGTCCAGGCAAGTGATCGGGATAAAAACTACAGATAAAAAAAAACCTGAAAATTCCTTTAATCGGAACTTTCAGGCTTTCTCGACCTTCCGTAGAAGGGAATATGGTGGGTCGTGTGGGATTCGAACCTACGACCAATTGGTTAAAAGCCAACTGCTCTACCAACTGAGCTAACGACCCGACGCGAGGCGCATGATACTGATTTAATTCAGTAATTCAACACTTTGCGAAAGTTTTTTTAGAAATAACGCGTCGGATCATCCAACCCGGCCGCCGCAAACCCCGCCGCACGCAGGCGGCAGCTGTCGCACTTGCCGCACGCGCGACCCTGGTCATCGGCCTGATAGCAGGACACCGTCAGCGCGTAATCGACGCCATGGCGCATACCGGCCTGAACGATTTCAGCCTTGCTCATATTCTGCAACGGGGCCTGGATGCGAAAGCCCTGCCCCTCCACGCCGGCCTTGGTGGCCAGATTGGCCATGCGCTCGAAGGCCTCGATAAACTCCGGACGGCAATCCGGGTAGCCGGAGTAATCCACGGCATTGACCCCGATAAAGATATCTCGCGCCCCCAGCACCTCGGCCCAGCCCAACGCCAGGGAGAGAAACACGGTATTGCGCGCCGGCACATAGGTCACCGGTATGCCTTCGGTGGCTGTCTCCGGCACCTCGATGCTGCTGTCGGTCAACGCCGAGCCACCGATGCCATTGAGGTTGAGGCCGATCACCTTGTGCTCGACCACGCCCAGATGCCGGGCCACCTGCTCGGCGGCCTGCAATTCGGCGCGATGGCGCTGGCCGTAGTCGAAGCTCATGCTGTAGCAGCTGTAACCCTCAGCCTTGGCCAGGGCCACCACGGTGGCCGAATCGAGGCCGCCGGAGAGAAGAATCAGTGCTTTCTTGTCGCTCATATCAGTGCCCCGGCTCGTCATTCCAGAGAATCTTGTGCAACTGCATCTGCAGGCGCACGGGCAGGTTGTCCGCCACTATCCAGTCCGCCAGAGAGCGTGCATCCAGCTCGTGATGACTGGGCGACATCAGCACCTCGCCGGCACGCTTGTCCAGTTGATACTGAATCAGCTTGGTCACCGCCCAGTCGTAGTCCTCACGGGAGCAGATGACGAACTTGACCTGATCGTTGGGCGTCAGCAGTTCGATATTCTCATAGCGATTGCGCGCCACTTCGGCCGAGCCCGGGGTTTTCAGATCCAGCACCTTGCTCACCCGCGGATCGACCGCCGACACATCCAGGGCACCGCTGGTCTCCAGGGACACCTCGTAACCGGCATCGCACAGACGCTTGAGCAGGGGAATACAGTTGGGCTGAGCCAGGGGCTCGCCACCGGTCACGCAGATATAACGCGGCTTGTAGCCGGCAATCTGCTCGACAATGGCGTCCAGCGACTGGATCTCGCCGCCGCTGAAGGCGTAGGCGGTGTCGCAATACTGGCAACGCAGGGGGCAGCCGGTCAGGCGAACGAACACGGTCGGCAAGCCGGCGGTGCGCGTTTCGCCCTGTAGCGAATAGAAAATTTCGGTAATGCGCAGGGTTTCTTGCATATCAGCCACGGGCGTGACGGCTAAACAGGCCATCCGCCTCCGTTGCGGGAAAAGGGCCGCGAATTGTATACGAAAAAACTGCCTGGAGCAGTTTTTAACGTCGCACAGCGACGGCCCGAAGGGTGGCCGCCAGGGATGGCAGGCCACAAAAAACTGCCCGGAGCAGTTTTTAACGTCGCGCAGCGACGGCCCGAAGGGTGGCCGCCAGGGATGGCAGGCATAAAAAACCCGCGCAAGGCGCGGGTTTGTCGATGCGGAGCTCAGCCTTTACGGCAGACGCTGCAAGTCACGCTGGGCCAGCTGCGCCGCCGAACTGCCCGGGTACTGCGCGATCACCTGCTGCAGAATGCCCTTGGCCTTGTCGGTGTTGCCCAGACGCTGCTCGACATCGGCGAGCTTGAACAGCGAGTCCGGCACCTTGGCGTGGCTCGGGTACGTCTGGCTGACCCTGGCAAAAGCCTGGCCGGCGGCCTGTAAATTGCCCTGGGCCAGATTCACCTCGCCCAACCAGTACTGGGCATTGCCCGCGTACTGGCTATCTGGATACTTGCGCAAAAAGGCGCTGAACGCCTGATTGGCCTTGTCGAAGTCCTTGACCTTGATCAGATCGAAGGCGGCCTCATAGAACAGCTTTTCCTTCGCCGGATCGGCCGGCTCGCTGCTGGCCGAAGCTTGCTGACCCGCTGGCGGGGTCGGCGTACCACTGGCATCGATAGCACCAGCGGCTGAAGAATTCTGATTGCTCGCGGCACCCGTTGCACCGCCACGCAAACGCCCATCAAGATCCTGGTAACGCTCCAGACTCTCCTGTTTCAGGCGCTGGATTTCATTCTGCTGTTCTTCAAGCAGGCCGCGCAGCTGCGCGATCTCCTGTTGCATCTGCTGCAACTGGTTGAACAGCATGCCCTGCGCCGAAACAGGGGCCGCAGCCCCTGCATCGGCGTAGGTGCCGGACGTGCCATAACCAGCTGGGGGATAACTGCTGCTGCCGTAACCGGCACTGTTATCCACCACGGGAATCTCAGCCAAGGCCGCGAACGGCAGGCTAAGCGCTAAAACGGTCATGACACGGCGGCAAATACGCATCTCGAATTACTTACGCAGTTCGACGCGGCGGTTCTGAGCCCAGGAGGACTCGTCGTTGCCAGTAGCGATTGCGCGCTCTTCACCGTAGGAAACCAGTTCCAGCTGAGCCGGGGAAACACCCTGCAGCACCAGGTAGCGCTGTACGGCCTTGGCGCGACGCTCGCCCAGAGCCATGTTGTACTCACGGGTACCGCGCTCGTCAGCGTGGCCTTCCAGAACGACGCGAGCGCCATTGCCTTGCAGGTCTTTGGCGTGAACGTCCAGAGCGCGCATGGCTTCCGGCTTCAGGTCGGAGCTGTCGTATTCGAAGTAGAAGGTGGTGATAGCGCGCAGAGCAGCTTCTTCGCTCAGGCTGCCATCAACAGCGCCAGTGTTGGCACCGTAACCAGCGTTAGGATCGGTAGCGCCTTCGCCAGCAGCGTCGCCGCCTTTGGAGGAACAACCTACAGCCACTGCGAGAGCCAGACCCAGTGCAGCGAACTTACCAAATTTCAGCATTTCCATCATGTAACTCCTAATGAACCCCAGTGTGTTAAGCAGTTTGTCGCAGTAAAACGGTGTAGCGCCGCATCAGTTCAGGAAGGGGGACCAGGAAGGCTCTCGAACTTCGCCTTGAGCGGTAGGAAGAGGGAGCCTCACGCGACCATTGGTGGACGCTAACATCAAGACTCCCCTACCCTGCTGGCGGGTGGCGTAGATTACCATGGTGCCATTAGGCGCAACAGTGGGCGACTCATCCAGACTGGTGTCTGAAAGAATACGCAAATTGCCGCGCTGCAGGTCCATCGCAGCCACCTTGAACACGGTGTAACCATCCTGGCGATGAATCATCACCAGGGTCTTTTCATCGGCGGACAGCTTGGGGTTGGCGTTGTAGTTGCCGACAAAGGTCACCCGCTCGGCCGCACCGCTGTTGATATTGGTTTTGTAGATCTGTGGCTTGCCGGAGCGATCCGAGGTGAAGTAGATGGTCTGCCCATCCTTGCCCCAGAACGGCTCGGTATCGATCGAACCCTGATTGGTTACCCGGCGCAACTGGCGGCTGCCCATCTCCATTACATAAATTTCCGGATTGCCGTCCTTGGACAGCACGAAAGCCAGGCGATTGCCGTCCGGCGACCAGGCCGGTGCCCCATTCAGCCCCTCGAAATTGGTGACCTGCTCGCGGCGACCGGTATCGATATGCTGGACGAAGATGCGCGGACGCTTCTGCTCGAAGGATACATAGGCGATACGCCGACCATCGGGGGCAAAGGACGGCGACAGGATTGGCTCACGCGATTGCAACAGGGTCACCGCACGGGCACCGTCATAGTCGGAGCGCTGCAGGGTGTAGCGGGTGTTATTGACCGAAAAGCGCTCGGCCGTCACATACAGCAGACGGGTGGAGAACGCGCCCTTGACCCCGGTCAGCTTCTCGAACGACTGATCGGCGATATGGTGGGCCATGTCGCGCAGTTGATCGACCGCACCGCCCACGCTACCGGCCAGCACCTGCTGCTGGGTGGCCACGTTGAACAGGGCGAACTGGATCTGCAGACGACCGGCGTTCGGCACGATATTGCCCACCATCACATACTGGGCCCCCAGGGCCTGCCAGTCGCGGTAGATGACTTCGCTGGCCTGGGTCGGCAGGCTGATCATGTTCTGCCGCGGGATGGGTTCGAACACGCCGGAATTGCGCAGGTCCTTGCCGATGATATCGGCCATGTCCTCGGGCAGTAGGTTGCCACCCTGCCAACCGAACGGCACCACGGCGATGGGTGTCGCACGATCGGTACCACTGCTGATCACCAAGGGATCAGCCGCCTGCACGGTGCCGACCATCAGGGCCAGACCAAGCAGAACGAGACGCATCAGGGTATTCACAGACCTAAATCCTCCGGTTTGAAGACAGCGCGACGCTGCCGGTAGAGCCGATCAAAAGTGGCACGATCCAGCTGTTGCATTTCCGCGATGCGCCCAACATTGCGCACCGCCTGTACCGCCGAGCTATCGAATGGGCCATCGCCGCTGGAGCGGGTCACGCTGGCATTGATAATGGTGCCATCGGGCAGCATCTCGATCAGTACTTCTACGCTCATGCCATTACGTGCAGATGGCGGACGTCGCCACTGCTCGCTGACCAGTTTTACGATCAGATCATCCAGACTGCCCGCCACCTGATCGCCATGGGTTTCGGCCAGCGCCTGCTGGCGGCCCACATCTTCAGACAGCAATTCGGCCAGGGCCGCGGCCTTCTTGTCCTCTGTGGCTTTGCGCTGGGCGGCCTCGGCAGCCTTTTTCTTGGTGTCATCGGCGGCTTTTTTCTTCGCGGCCTCTGCCGCCGCCTTCTTCTTGGCCTCTTCGGCGGCCTTTTTCTTGGCATCCTCAGCGGCTTTCTTCTTCGCCGCCTCATCCGCCGCCTTTTTCTTGGCAATATCGGCCAACTTCTTCTGCTCGGCAGCCTTGGCCGCCGTATCCGCTTTCTTCGCCGCTTCGGCCTTTCGAGCCTCTTCGGCCTTCTTTTGTTCCGCAGCCTTGGCCGCTACCTGCTGCTTTTCCTGCTCGGCCTTCTTCTGCTCGAGCTGCTCGGTCTCGTAGAGCGGCGCAGTGGTTTTCTTGGTTTCGCCGGCAATTTTCTGATTGGTCTGGGTGGTCGCCTGGCTCTGCGACTGCAGCTTGTACAGGGTTGCCTGCACCACCGGCCTGGCCGGCGGCAAATCCGGAGCAAAGGCGAAGCTGACGAACAGCATGGCGAACATGATGACGTGCAGGCCCACGGCCCAGACCACAGGCCAGAACAGGCTTTCCGAAGGCGAAGGCTCGCGCTGGTAATGCATCAGGGGGCCTCGGTAATCAGCCCGACGTTACCCACGTCGGCCTGCTGCAGGCCACCCATGGCCGCCATCACCGTACCGTAATCGACCGCCTTGTCGCCGCGCACGAACACCTGCACCTGCTTACCCGTGGCACGACTCTGGTTGATGATCGCGGTGACGGCCCGGGTCATTTCCTCCAGGGTCATGGCCTGGTCCTGCACCGTGTCGACATCGACCTCGGTGCCCATATTCCAGAAATAGGACTTATCGGCCTTGATCGAGATGGTCAGCACCTGGGCGTTATTGTCCTGCGGCAAGACCTCACTGCTAACTTGCGGCAGATCGACCTTGACCCCCTGATTGAGCATCGGCGCGGTCACCATAAAGATCACCAGCAGCACCAACATCACATCGATGTAAGGCACCACGTTCATCTCGGCGACGGGCTTGCGTCTGTTGCGAATTCTGGCCATGGCTTAAAACCTTTCGTAAAGAGTGCCCAAGGCTTAGTCGTCGCTGGTGTGCACTTTGCGGTGCAGGATCGCCTGGAACTCGTCGGCGAAGGTGTAGTAACGGCCGATCAGCATCTCGCCGCGGGCAGCAAAACGGTTGTAGGCGATAACCGCCGGAATCGCGGCGAACAGGCCGATGGCGGTGGCGATCAGCGCTTCGGCGATACCCGGTGCCACGGTAGCCAGGGTCGCTTGCTGCACCTGGGCCAGGCCGCGGAAGGAGTTCATGATCCCCCATACGGTACCGAACAGGCCGATATAAGGGCTGGTGGAGCCGACGGTGGCGAGGAACGGCAGGCTCTGCTCGAGTTTTTCCTCTTCACGCGAGATGGCCACGCGCATGGCCCGGGCCACGGCGTCCATCACCGCATCCGGATCGACGCCAACCTGCTGACGCAGGCGGGAGAACTCCTTGAAGCCGGCGCGAAAAATCTGCTCCAGACCGGAATCGGGGTCCGGGTTACTACCAGCCTGACGGTACAGCTTGGACAGGTCGATACCCGACCAGAAGCGTTCTTCAAAGTTATCCAGGGCACGCTTGGCCGCGCGCAGCAGCGAGGTGCGCTGGAAAATCATGACCCAGGATGTGACCGATGCGGCCACCAGCGTCAGCATCACCAGTTGTACCACCAGGCTGGCGTTGCTGATCAGACTCCACATCGACATGTGGTCAACGGCGTTGGCTTCCACGCTTACTCTCCTGCTCTAGATGTACCCGCGCCGCCCTGCTCGGCAAAGGCCGCACGCAGAGCCGGGGGAATGGCCCGGGGTTTCAAATTGTCGGCGCTCACACAGGCCACCAGAAACTGCCCTTCACAGAGCAGCACATCGTCTTGCACTCGCCTGACCTGTTGACGAAAACGCAGGCTGGCGCGGTTCAACTCCACCACTTCGGCAGTTACCAGCAACTCGTCGTCCAGACGCGCCGGGGCGTGATAGCGCGCCTCGGCCGAATGCACGACGAATAACAGGCCCTCACCTGCCAGCGCCGACTGGAGAAAACCCAGATCGCGCAGGCGCTCGGTGCGAGCCCGTTCCATAAACTTGAGGTAATTGACGTAGTAGACGATGCCGCCGGCATCGGTGTCTTCGTAGTAAACCCGACAACGATGGGCGAAAGACTGAACTCCGTTTTCTGCGCGCATACTCTAGTGCTAGCTCCCGTTCTTGCCAATCGCTTGTAGCAAGTATTTTTTTCTATTCATCGCCGCTCGCAAATAGATCGGCACTTGGCAATTCGCCCATGCGTTTGGGCACATTCAGGCCGAAATGCAGGTAGGCGTGACGGGTCACCACCCGCCCACGCGGGGTGCGCATGATATAGCCCTGCTGAATCAGGTAAGGCTCCAGCACATCCTCGATGGTATGGCGCTCTTCGCTGATCGCCGCCGCCAGGCTGTCGACCCCGACGGGCCCGCCATCGAACTTCTCGATCATGGTCAACAGCAGACGCCGATCCTGGTGATCGAAACCACGCTCGTCGACATCCAGCAGGTTCAGCGCCAGATCGGCAATCTGCCGGGTGATATCGCCCTGGCCGCGCACTTCGGCGAAATCGCGCACCCGGCGCAGCAGGCGGTTGGCGATACGCGGCGTGCCGCGGGCGCGGCGGGCAATCTCGAATGCGCCCTGGGGCTCGATGGGCAAACCGAGAATACCGGCCGAGCGCATAACGATGGTCGCCAGGTCTTCGGTGTTATAGAACTCCAGACGCTGAACGATGCCGAAGCGGTCGCGCAACGGGTTGGTCAGCATGCCGGCGCGCGTGGTGGCACCCACCAGGGTAAAGGGCGGCAGGTCGAGCTTGATCGAGCGGGCGGCCGGCCCCTCGCCGATCATGATATCCAGCTGGAAATCCTCCATGGCCGGATACAGCACCTCTTCGACAATCGGCGAAAGGCGGTGGATCTCGTCGATAAACAGCACATCGCCGGGCTCGAGATTGGTCAACAGCGCCGCCAGGTCACCCGGCCGTTCGAGCACCGGACCCGAGGTGCTCTTGATCGAGACGTTCATTTCCTGGGCGATGATATTGGCCAGGGTGGTCTTGCCCAGGCCGGGCGGGCCGAAGATCAGGGTGTGGTCCAGCGCCTCGCTACGCCCGCGAGCGGCCTGAATAAACAGCTCCATCTGCTCGCGCACGCTGGGCTGGCCGATATAGTCGGCCAGTTTCAACGGGCGAATGGCGCGATCGACCTGTTCGTCGCGGTCGCGCGGGGTGGCGGTAATCAGGCGATCGGCTTCTAGCACTACAGCATTCCCTTAAGGGCACGACGAATCATATCTTCACTGCTCAAGCCCTCTTCCTTGATGGCCGAGACGGCACGACTGGCTTCCTGGGGCTTGTAGCCAAGCGAAATAAGTGCGCTGACCGCATCATTCTCCGCGCTTGAGACTGCGCCAGCGGCCCGAGGTTCCACCACCAGGGCGCTCATGCCCGGCACGGTTTCCCAGGCCTTGAAGCGGTCCTTCAGCTCAACCAGCAAACGCTCGGCGGTTTTCTTGCCGACGCCGGGTATCTTCACCAGCACCGAGGAGTCCTGCGCCTGCACGCAACGCACCAGTTCATCGACCTCAAGCCCGGACATCAGCGCCAGCGCCAGCTTCGGGCCGACGCCATTGAGGCGGATCAGCTCGCGAAACAGCTCGCGCTCGCGCTTCTCGAAAAAGCCATAGAGCAGGTGCGCATCCTCACGCACCACCAGATGGGTGTGCAAGGTCAAGGGTTCACCCAGCGAGGGCAAACGGTACAAGGTCGTCATGGGCACTTCCAGCTCATAACCCAAACCATTTATGTCAAGAATCACATGGGGCGGATGTTTTTCCGCCAGGGTGCCGCGCAAACGTCCGATCACCGCTGCTTTCCTTAAAAATTACGTTACAAACGAAGGCGACCGGCGCGCCGCTTGGCACCGACCAGGCCATGGGGGATCAGACTCTGCCGGTGATGGGCATGGCACAGGGCGATGGCCAGGGCATCGGAGGCGTCGATCTGCGGTTTCTGCACCAGCTTGAGCAGGTGCATGACCATCAGTTGCACCTGCTCCTTGTCCGCCCCGCCGCTGCCGGCAATCGCCTGCTTGACCTGGGTCGCGGTGTATTCGGCGATATCCAGACCCGCCTCGATCCCCGCGACTATGGCCACGCCGCGAGCCTGGCCGAGCTTGAGCGCCGAATCCGGATTGCGCGCCATAAACACCTGCTCGATGCCCATGGTCACCGGCCCATAGGTTTCGATCACCTCGCGCACACCGCGAAACACGATCTGCAAGCGCTCAGGCATGGAACCGCTGCCGGTACGGATGCAGCCGGAGGCGACATATTCGCAACTGCGGCCCGTGTCGCGCACCACGCCGTAGCCGGTGATGCGCGAGCCCGGGTCGATACCGAGTATCAGCGTCATGCCTCTGTTCCACCCCGAGTGGCGACCCAC
The DNA here is from genome assembly GCF_963970915.1 of Pseudomonas sp. EA_105y_Pfl2_R69. Classification (NCBI taxonomy): domain Bacteria; kingdom Pseudomonadati; phylum Pseudomonadota; class Gammaproteobacteria; order Pseudomonadales; family Pseudomonadaceae; genus Pseudomonas; species Pseudomonas sp. EA_105y_Pfl2_R69. The sequence goes on along the minus strand of NZ_CAXAOO010000009.1, from coordinate 22,998 downwards.
TGACGGTCGCCACACTGTCTATTTATCCAGTTGGCGAGTATAGGGCCAGCCCACGGCCCCGTCACCCAGGCAGACGCTATAAAAAATGACCGCGGGTTATTTTCAACGTCGCGTAGCGACGGCCCGCAGGGTAGCCGCCATGGCTGGCCAGCTATAAAAAAGCCGGCAGCACCTGGACACCCCCCTGCGCTTCCGGCTCGCCTATTGCGCCAGGACTCAGCCAAGCTGCTCCATGATCTCGTCGGGGATTTCGGCGTTGTGGTAGACGTTCTGCACATCGTCGAGGTCTTCGAGCATGTCGATCAGCTTGATCACCTTCTGCGCGGTTTCCAGATCGGCAACCGGCGCACTGATCGAGGGAATCATGGCGATATCGGCCTCATCGGCCTTGAAACCGGCGGCACTGAGCGCCTCGTTGACCCCATGGAAATCGCTAAAGCTGGTGGCCACCAGTGCCGAACCGTCCTCGCCCATCTCCACATCGTCGGCACCGGCTTCCAGCGCCGCCTCCATCAGGGCGTCTTCATCAACCCCCACGGCGAAGCTGAGCTGCCCCTTGCGCTCGAACATATAAGCCACCGAGCCATCGGTGCCCAGGTTGCCGCCGCACTTGGTAAAGGCATGGCGCACTTCGGCGGCGGTGCGGTTACGGTTGTCGGTCATGGCCTCGACGAAGATCGCCACGCCGCTCGGCGCGTAACCTTCATAGGTCAGCTCGATCATGTTGTCGGCTTCGTCGTTACCGGCACCTCGTGCAATGGCACGATCGATGACATCACGCGACATATTGGCCGTCAGCGCCTTGTCGACCGCCAGGCGCAGGCGCGGATTGTCCGCCGGAAGCGGCCCGCCATGCTTGGCGGCAACGGTCAGCTCACGAATCAGCTTGGTGAAAATCTTGCCGCGCTTGGCGTCCTGACGCCCTTTGCGGTGCTTGATATTGGCCCACTTGGAATGACCAGCCATAACTCACTCCGTCATTAACGTGAAAGTCGCGCAGCGACGCTTTCCTTATCCCCTTCTCCCTCCGGGAGGCGGCTCCCGCTCCCGGCGGAATTGCCGCATTCACCACATCCCTGTGGATTAAGGTGGCGCGAAGCGCCGGATGAGGGAAGCGGGCATACCCGTTAATTTATTCAGGTTTTCATCACACCCATAACCAAGAAGCCTGGAAAACCAGGCTTCTTTTGACGCTTTATTCCGCTTTCGGCTGCTCGCGCAGGCGAATATGCAATTCACGCAGCGACTTGTTATCCACCTCACCCGGAGCCTGGGTCATGACGCAGGCCGCGCTCTGGGTTTTCGGGAAGGCGATCACTTCGCGGATCGACTGCGCGCCGGTCATCAGCATCACCAGGCGATCCAGACCGAAGGCCAGGCCGCCATGGGGCGGCGCGCCGAACTTCAGGGCGTCGAGGAGGAAGCCGAACTTCTCCTGCTGCTCTTCTTCGCTGATGCCCAGGACGCGGAACACGGTCTGCTGCATGGCCTTGTCGTGGATACGGATCGAACCGCCACCCAGCTCGGTGCCGTTGAGTACCATGTCGTAGGCGCGCGACAGCGCGTCGACCGGGTTGGCCGCAAGCTCCTCTGGGCTGCAGCTCGGCGCGGTGAAGGGGTGGTGCATGGCGGTCAGGCTGCCGTCGTCGTTCTCTTCGAACATCGGGAAGTCGACCACCCACAGCGGTGCCCACTCGCAGGTCAGCAGATCGAGGTCATGACCGAGCTTGATCCGCAGCGCGCCCAGGGCCTCGCTGACGATCTTGGCCTTGTCGGCCCCGAAGAACACGATGTCACCATCGACCGCACCGACGCGATCGAGGATCACGTTGATATTGTCCAGCGGGATGTTCTTGACGATCGGCGACTGCAGGCCTTCGACGCCGGCGGCGCGCTCGTTGACCTTGATATAGGCCAGGCCCTTGGCACCGTAGATGCCGACGAACTTGGTGTAGTCGTCGATCTGCTTGCGCGGCATGCTCGCCCCGCCCGGTACGCGCAGCGCGGTCACGCGGCACTTGGGGTCGTTGGCCGGGCCGGCGAACACCTTGAAGTCGACGTCCTTGAGCTGGTCGGCGACATCCACCAGTTCCAGCGGGTTGCGCAGGTCCGGTTTGTCCGAGCCGAAACGACGCATGGCTTCGGCCAGGCTCATATGCGGCAGCTCGCCGAACTCGACGTCCAGCACTTCCTTGAACAGCTGACGGACCATTTTCTCGGTGATGGCCATGATGTCGGCCTCATCCATGAAACTGGTTTCGATGTCGATCTGGGTGAACTCCGGCTGACGGTCGGCACGCAGGTCTTCGTCGCGGAAGCACTTGGCGATCTGGTAGTAGCGGTCGAAGCCGGCCACCATCAGCAGCTGTTTGAACAGCTGCGGCGACTGCGGCAGGGCGAAGAAGCTGCCGGCGTGGGTGCGGCTCGGCACCAGATAGTCACGCGCGCCCTCAGGGGTGGCACGGGTGAGGATCGGCGTTTCCACATCGAGGAAGCCGTTGTCGTCCAGGTAGCGACGGATGCTGCTGGTGATGCTCGAACGCAGCTTCAGCTTGGCCGCCATTTCCGGGCGGCGCAGGTCGATAAAGCGGTAGCGCAGGCGGGTTTCTTCGCCCACGTCGGTGTATTCGTTGAGCGGGAACGGCGGAGTTTCCGCTTCGTTCAGCACTTCCAGCTCATAGCCCAGCACTTCGATAGCGCCGGAGGCCATGTTGGCGTTGCCGGCACCGGCCGGACGCAGACGCACCTTGCCGGTGATCTTCACCACATATTCGCTGCGCACCTTGTCGGCAGTGGCAAAAGTCTCGGCGCGATCCGGGTCAAATACCACCTGGGCCAGACCTTCACGGTCACGAATGTCGAGGAAAATCACCCCGCCATGGTCACGGCGGCGATGTACCCAGCCGCAAAGGGTGACTTCCTGGCCGTCCAGGCTCTCGTTCAGTTGGCCGCAATAATGGCTGCGCATCATGATGGTGGTCGCTTCTCTTGAGTCTTGAATTCGTTGGGTCGCACTGATCGCGACGCTCATGGCCGGACTGACAGGCCGTTAACCGCAGCGGCTGACGCACGCGCCATATGCTGCAATGCGCTGTCTATGCCGAGGCAAAAGGTCCGAAGCGGACGCCCCACCCCCGCAGAACGCGGCAAAGCGCGGGATTATATATGGTTAAGCCGCCACTTGCAGCCGCCAGGCCACGCGCTTTTGCCAAGCCTCTCTATACTCACACAGGCACCTGCCCGGCCAAGGCCGCACTGGAGAGGGTCATGTCCACCCCGAACCTCGGCGAAATACCCGATGACCTGCTGGCGGACTTCCGCCTGGAGAGCGCCGAACAATTCCAGCGCTGCGAACAGCTGCTGATCGAACTCGAGCATGCCCCAAACGATGTCGAACGCCTGCGCGAGCTGTTTCGCCTGGTGCACACCCTCAAGGGCAACCTGGGGTATATCGGCCTGGCCGAGCTGATGCCGGTACCCCAGGCACTGGAAGAGGTTCTGACCCGCCTGCGCGAATCGCGCCTGCAATTCGACAGCCTGCTGGGCGACATCCTTCTGCTCAGCCTGGATCACCTCAAAGCACTGATCCAGCACGCCCTGGGCGGTCCCGTCGCCCAGCTGAGCCCGCAGCAGAGCCAAGCCCTGGGCCAGGCGCTGAGCGCCCTGGCCGCCGCCCCGACAGCCCAGCAGACCCGTTTGCGCAGCGCCCTGCTGCAGCAACTGGACCCCAGTTCACGCCCACCCGAGTCGCGCCAGGCGGCGCAACCCAGCGCCAGCGAACTGCTCCAGCGCCACGCCATCGAGCCAGACCCCGACCTGCTGTTCTTTATCGAGTTGATGCAGGCCAGCGAACGCCGCTCGCACTACTGGCAAGGCCGCGGCATACGCCAGCTGGACCTGGCCCTGGCGATCAATCGACTCGGCGGCAACCTGGAACAACCGGCCCAACTGGCCGCCGCGATCTGCCTGCACGATATCGGCATGGCCTTCCTGCCCCTGGAGCTGCTGCATAAAGAGGCACACCTCAACCGCGAAGAACGCCGCCAGATGCAATCGCACCCGCGCCTGGCCCACGAGCTGCTCAAGCACATGCCGAAATGGCGCGCGGCGGCAGAGATTACCCTGCAGCATCAGGAACACGCCGACGGCAACGGCTACCCCAAAGGCCTGAGCGAACTCGAAACCTGCCCTGGCGCACTGATCCTCAGCATCGTCGACACCTTCGACGCCCGCACCCACGAGCGCGCCCACCAGGCCCTGAACAAGCGCCCGTTGCTGCGCGCCATTCTGGAAATCAACAACCTTGCCGGTCGCCAGTTCAGCAGCCACTGGGTGGCGCTGTTCAACCAGACCCTGCAGCAACATCCGGAGCTGGCCCACCGCTAAGGGAGGTACTGACGCACCATCACGCCCTGCGACAATCAGCCTCCGACCCATTGCCCGCGCCCCCCGCATCGCACTACTCTCCCCCGGCAGCAGGCCGCCAGGCAGCGGCCCCATCGCCAATCCGTACGAATAAAGGGAATTAGCATGCAAGCACTGGCAGGCAAGGTCGCCGTCATCACAGGCGCGGGCTCGGGCATAGGCCGGGCACTGGCACAACTGCTCGCCGAGGAGGGTTGCGACCTGGCCCTGGCCGATATCAACGAGGCAAATCTGCAGAGCATCGCCAACGAACTGGGCCGGCACGGCCGCCAAATCAGCTGCCACACCCTCGACGTGGCCGACCGCGAGGCCGTATTCGCCTTTGCCGATGACGTATTGAGCCAGCACGGCAGCGCCTACCTGATCATCAACAACGCCGGTGTCGCCGTCTCGCAACGTATCGCTGAGCTGAGCTACGGCGATTTCGAGTGGATCATGGGGATCAACTTCTGGGGCGTGGTGCACGGCACCAAGGCCTTCCTACCGCACCTGCTGCAGAACGACGCCGGGCATATCGTCAATATCTCGAGCATCTTCGGCATTATCAGCATGCCCAGCCAGGGGGCCTACAACGCCAGCAAGTTTGCCGTGCGCGGCTTTACCGAAGCCCTGCGTCAGGAACTCTGCTGCAGCAAGGTGGTGGCCTGCTGCGTACACCCCGGGGGCATCAAGACCAATATCGCCCGGGCGGCGCGCTTTTATCAGGGCATCAACGGCCAACGCGATGCCGAGCGCGCCGCCGCCGACTTCGACAAGCTCGCCCGCACCACCCCGGAGCAGGCTGCCAGAGTCATAGTCGACGGCATCAAGGCCAAGCGTCCACGCATCTTGATAGGCAATGACGCACGGCTGCTCGACTGGATACAGCGCCTACTCCCGACCAGCTACCCCAAGCTGCTGGCCAAGCTGCTGCAGAAAAACTGAAGCCCACCCCAGCGATAGCCTTCAACCATCGGCCCCATTGAGGCATATCAGGATAACGCCCAGGGCAGCCATGTTAGGCTCTGCGCATTGTTGCGGGGAGCACAGCCCCGAGTCACCAGAGAGGAAAAATGGTATGGAAATCAATATCGGAATCGCCGAACAGGACCGCGCCGCCATCGCCGAAGGCCTGTCGCGCCTGCTGGCCGACACCTACACCCTTTACCTGAAGACCCATAATTTTCACTGGAACGTCACCGGCCCGATGTTCAACACCCTGCATCTGATGTTCGAGGGGCAGTACACCGAGCTGTCGCTGGCCGTCGATCAGATTGCCGAGCGCATCCGCGCCCTGGGCTTTCCGGCACCGGGCACCTATGCCGCCTACGCACGCCTGTCCTCTATCAAGGAAGAGGAAGGCGTACCCAGTGCCACCGACATGATCAAGCAACTGGTTCAGGGCCAGGAAGCCGTCACCCGCACCGCCCGCGGCATCTTCCCCCTGCTGGAAAAAGTCAGCGACGAACCCACCGCTGACCTGCTCACCCAGCGCATGCAAGTGCACGAAAAAACCGCCTGGATGCTGCGCAGCCTGCTCGACGCATAGGCATATCATGCAAAGGCCCGATTCATCGGGCCTTTTGCTAGGCGCACAGGCCATACCTGTTCTATCCTTTGAGCAATTGTAATTTGCCACAGTGACGTGCATGAACAATCCCACTCCAGCCCCCGGCATTCTTGACCTGTACCCCGAGGAAACCCGCGAAGCCGCGGCGCTCCTGAAAAAAGCGGTACCGCTGATGATGCGCCACGATATTCCACCGAACCCGGTGCATTACGCCCTCTGGTACACCTACTGCAAAGGCCTGGAACCGGAGCTCAATCGCCGCCTGGATAAAACCGTCAGCGACTTCGACTGCTTCCCCCCCGAAACAGCCGCCAAGCTCTTTCGCGACTACATCATCCACGACGAACTGGAAATGGCCCGGGCCGGGCAGCAACAGGTGATCGAACTGGTCGACGATATCGAAGGCAACGTATCGCGCAGCATTCTCGGTAGCCGCAACTATCAATCCAGCCTGGAACATGGCCTGGCAGCACTGCAAGAACCGATAATCGACGACCTGCCCAGCGTCCTCAACGAACTGCAGCAAAGCACCCAGCTGATGCAGGACCAGCAGGATAAATTCCTCTACCGCCTGCGTGCCGCCCAGGACGAGATCCAAAACCTGCGCAACCAACTGGAACGCGCCCATATCGCGGCAACCCTCGACAGCCTGACCCAGGTCTTCAACCGCAGCGCCTTCAGCAAACTGCTGGAACAGGCTTTGCGCAACGACCATCAAGGGGTAGCCCTGGTGATGCTGGATATCGACCACTTCAAGCAATTCAACGACCAGTACGGCCACCCCCTGGGCGACCGCGTGCTCCAGCATGTTGGCCAATTGCTGCGCGACCTGCTGCCACCTCGCGCCACGGCCGCCCGCTACGGCGGCGAAGAATTCTGCGTGATCCTACGCGACTGCTTCGACCCCGAAAGCGCCCACGCCATTGCCGAGCAGCTACGCCTGAAGATTCAGGCCCTGCGCATCAAGGTCCGGCGCACCGATGAAGTGCTCGACAGCATTACCGCCTCCTTCGGTTTTGCCCTGGCCGCCCCCGGAGACACGTTCGAAAGCCTGCTCACCCGCGCCGACGACGCGCTTTACCAGGCCAAGCGCAATGGCCGCAACCGGGTAAACCCGGACCAGGGCAAAGCCGCCCTCAGCGCCTGATTGAGAAGCCCCTCTCTTTGCTGTTAAATACGCCCCGTGTCGCTGACTCGAATTGACGAGCCGGCGCATAGGCCGACCTCATGTGCGCGCAATATCCTTCCTTTATTAATCACAGCGCACGTGCAGCCAGCTCTTCCTTCGTGACCCCTGTTCAATAAGTGAGCTCACCCAACATGCTGAAAATTGTCCACCTGATTACGGGCTTCGTTGCCCTCCTCCTGTCGCTTACCCCCAGCCTCGGCGATAACACCCTGACGCTCGTGCAGCAACCCAGCGCCCTGTGCCTCGCCCTCTTTGGCCTGCTCAACCTGATCCTGGCACCACAACTGCCCATCTGGCACGCTGGCGCACGCCACCAACTGCAAAATCTGGTATCCGCCCTGCTGGTTCTCGGCACCCTGCTGCAAGCCCTGATTCTCCTCGCCCCCCTGGAACTGATTGCCAACCAGCCAGCCAGCCTCTTCAGTCTGCTTATCATCGCCCTGGCGGTCGCCGTACACCTGGCCACCAACCTGCGCATGCAGACCCGCAGCCATAGCACTCCCAGCCAGGATATGGGCGACCGTGAAACCGGCACCGTCAAGTGGTTCAACACCTCCAAAGGCTTCGGTTTTATTTCCCGCGACTCGGGCGACGATATCTTTGTGCACTTTCGCGCCATTCGCGGCGAAGGCCACCGCGTATTGGTCGAAGGCCAGCGGGTCGAATTCGCCGTTATGCAGCGTGACAAGGGCCTGCAAGCCGAAGATGTAATTGCAGCATTGCCCGCACGCCGCTAACTGCTGCGATAACACCAGCCGCCTATTGCGCAACTCATTGCACACTAGCGTTAGTTAAATCACGGACGAACAGGCTTTGACTTGCAGTCATAACCTGGTAACTCCAAAAAAACGCCGCTTACCCCATTAGGGATAAGCGGCGTTTTGTTTAACCCAATGCATGCTTCTATATTGTTGCGGGCAACTCGAGCCCCTTAATAATGCGGTGGCGGCGACTCATCCTCACTCAAGCCAAACTGCGTATTAGCTTCCTCCTGCCGCTTGGCCAGGGCCGCAATCTGCAACTGCAAGCGCTCCAACACCCGCTGCTGCGCCACCAACACGTCATTCAAGGCCTGGATAGTGTCATCCTGAAAGGCCAGGCGACTCTCCAGCTCATTGATTCGCTCCTCCAGATCCACGCGCTCAACCCTCGGCAAAACAAAAATCATCGGTCAATACCAGACGCAAACGCGCTTTTACAGCCGCGACCTGCTCCTCGCTGTAAGGCTGCGCAGCATGTTTGCCCCATACGGGTGCAGGCCATGCGGCATCGTCACGACGCCGCACAATCACATGCATATGCAGCTGGCTGACCATATTGCCCAGGGTCGCCACATTCATCTTGTCGGCGGCGAAGGTATCCTTGAGCAGCTCGGCCAGGCCTGTAGTCTCCTGCCACAGCGCCAGTTGATCGCCAGCTTCGAGCTGGAACAACTCGCTGACATCTTCCCGCCGCGGCACCAGGATAAACCACGGGTACTGCCGGTCATTCATCAGCAACAACCGGCACAGCGGGAAGTCTCCCACCAGCAGCGTGTCCTGCTGCAACCTCGAATCCAGAACGAACATGTCAGAATCTCCTGCGCCAATCATTACCCAAGCCTAGCAAGTAAGGCCGCGGCCCAACCTATAAGCGCCTGCCAAGCAGGATACCCATATGCCGCAGCAGATTCACCCGGCCAGGACAGCAGAACACAACGCACCGCGCAGCGGCACACCGGCCCGCCAGCCCCAGCGGACCGCACCATTTTGTTCCCTTCAGTAATCGCGCCCCCACCAACGACGTTACCGCGGCCGCCAGAACAGGCGAATCAGGATAAAGAAATCACTCGCCAACAGCGCCCGCAATAATAAAAAAGACCAATAAACCCCTAATAAAACAGTAAAAAACCCTAAAAAATAATAAAAAAACCAGACCAGCCACCAAATCCACACACGAAAACAGCCACCGCTTAAGCGGGCGAAGCACCTGAATGGGTTTTAGGCGCACTTCTTGCTTGGCCTCCCCAGCCCTTGCACCACGAGGCCACGGCCACCAAGAGCTGCCCGATGCAAACCGGCTAATGAGTTCAAGTTGGCGACCAACAGCAGATGCCCGCGCTGGAATCTACAGATTTGCGACGTTTCCCTTCATAATTTGCGACATGGTCATGAAGAATTCGTAACGAATAGATTGCAACTATCGCCAACTCGGGCGGCATGCTATAAGTTACCGCCGACACAAAAAGAAAGAGCTGCCCATACAACAACGATATGGCTGGCGCAACTTTTCTAAACCAAAGGAGCAATCACGATGCAAGTGATGAAGTGGAGCGTAATCGCCCTGGCAGTAGCCGCGGGTACTTCCCAAATGGCAGTGGCATCCAGCCAATCCGAATCCAACGGCTTTATTGAAGACAGCAGCTTCAACATCTTCAACCGCGCCCTGTACATGAACCGTGATTTCAAGAATGGTGCAGATAGCAGCACCGATGGCTACAACACCAAAGAAAAAGGCTATATCGAAGAAGCTGGTCTGGGTATCCGCCTGCTGTTCGAATCCGGCTTCACCCAAGGCACCGTAGGTGTTGGCTTCGACGCCCACTCCCTGAGCAGCATCAAGATCGACAGCGGTCGCGGCCGTTACGGTACCGGCCAGTTCGACCAAACCGGCGATGAGCGCGGCGATGACACCCAGACCGAAGTAGGCGGTGCCATCAAGTTCCGTATCTCCGACACCGTCCTGAAGCACGGTAATCAGTTTGTTGGCAGCCCGGTGTTCTCCACCGACGACAGCCGCATCCTGCCAGAAGTTGCCACCGGTACCTATCTGGTAAGTAATGAAATCGAAGGTCTCGAACTGAGCGCCGGCCGTTTCACCGCTCTGAGCAGCCAGAAATCGACCGACCGCGACACCTTCGAGCTGACCGAAGCCAATATCGTTGGTGCCAGCTATAGCTTCACCGACAACTTCAGCGGCGCTATCCACGCCTCCGATGTCGAAGATCACTTCAAGAAGCAGTACATCAACCTGAACTACAACCTGCCACTGGCAGAAGATCAGGCACTGAACTTCGACCTCAATGCCTACAGAACCAAAGACGACGGTAACAATCCTGACGAAATCGATAACAAGATCTGGAGCCTGGCAGCTGCCTACTCCCTGGGCGCTCACACCTTCACCCTGGCCCATCAGCGCTCCAGCGGCGACACTGCCTATGCCTACGGCGTCGACGGTAACGGCACCATCTGGCTGGCCAACTCGGTACAGATCTCCGACTTCGACCGCGAAGACGAGCGCTCCTGGCAGGCTCGCTATGACCTGAACATGGCCGAGTATGGCGTTCCGGGCCTGAGCTTCATGACCCGCTATGTCTACGGTGACAACATCGACGCCGGTGTATCCGAGGAAGGCAAGGAACACGAGTTCAACTTCGAAACCAAGTATGTGATCCAGGAAGGTGCCGCCAAGGACCTGTCGTTCCGTGTTCGCAGCTCCATTTACCGCGCCAACAGCGTCATGAATGACGTCGAGGGCTACAGTGCGGACCTGAACGATCTCCGCCTGATCGTCGAGTACCCGCTGAGCGTCCTGTAATCCAGGTCACTCGGTTAGCTGCATAAAAAAGCCCGGCTAATGCCGGGCTTTTTTTGCCTTGAAATTGCGCCCCCGGGATTACAGCGGCAACGCGTAGGTCCCCGTCACATGGGCCACCAGTTCCTCTTCATTGCCCGCCGAATACAACGACACCTCACACACCGCCTGACGCCGGCTTAACCGCAGAATTCGCGCCTCGGCCAGCAGGTCCACCGGTTTCGGCTTGACCAGGAAGTTGATATTCAGGTTCGAGGTCACCGCCATCTCCACCCTGCCCAGCCGCCCCAGCACCACCGCATACATGGCCGCATCGGCCAGGGCCATGATGGTCGGCCCCGACAGCGTGCCGCCCGGACGGACCAGCTTACTGTGGAAGGGCACTCGCGCCAGCACACCCGCTTCATCCAGCCGGTCGATACACAGGCTGATATCTTCCGCCATGGGCAAACCCGCCCGAATCAGCGCTTGAACCTGTTCCGCCGTCAAAGTCGACACATTTCCCTCCTTATTGCTGGCAATTTGAGCCGCCTGGCTTATCGTCGAACTTGCGCACCTACAATTTTAGGCCGAACGAGTGTTTGATAGACCATAGGATGTGGTAACACCCCATCAATCGCAGCACTGAACTGCCAGCCATCCTACGAGCTGCATCCTGTACGCATCTGTACAGGCACCGTACAATGCCGGCCATTGAAATCCTCTTGCAACCGACAGAACAGCCAAATATGCGTACCAGCCAGTTCCTGCTCTCGACCCTGAAAGAAACCCCCTCCGACGCCGTGGTGGTCAGCCATCAGCTGATGCTGCGCGCCGGGATGATCCGCAAACTGGCTTCCGGCCTCTATACCTGGCTGCCCATGGGCCTGCGCGTGCTGCGCAAGGTGGAGAAGGTGGTGCGCGAGGAAATGAATGCCGCCGGTGCCCTCGAGGTACTGATGCCGGGCATCCAGCCGGCCGAACTGTGGCAGGAATCCGGGCGCTGGGAGCAGTATGGCCCCGAGCTGCTGCGCATGAAGGATCGCCACGGCCGCGACTTCTGCGCCGGCCCGACCCACGAGGAAGTGATCACCGATCTGGCACGCAATGAGCTGAACAGCTACAAGCAGCTGCCGATCAACCTGTATCAGATCCAGACCAAGTTCCGCGACGAGATCCGCCCGCGTTTCGGCCTGATGCGCGGCCGCGAGTTCATCATGAAGGACGCCTACTCCTTCCACGTCGACCAGGCGTCGCTGCAGCAAACCTATGACCGCATGCACCAGGCCTACTGCAACGTCTTCACCCGCCTGGGCCTGAACTTCCGCCCCGTGCAGGCCGATACCGGCTCCATCGGCGGCACCGGCTCCCATGAGTTCCACGTGCTGGCCGAGTCCGGCGAAGACGATATCGCCTTCAGCGACAGCTCCGACTACGCCGCCAATATCGAGAAGGCCGAAGCCGTGCCGCGCGAAAGCGGCCGTGGCGCGGCAACTGAAAGCATGCGCCTGGTCGACACCCCGAACACCAAGACCATCGACGCCCTGGTAACCGGCTTTGGCCTGGCCATCGAGAAGACCATCAAGACCCTGATGGTGCACGGTGCTGAAGAAGGTACCCTGATTGCCCTGATCGTACGCGGCGACCACGAGCTGAACGAAATCAAGGCGGCCAACCTGGCGCAGGTCGCCAGCCCGCTGCAGATGGCCAGCGAAGCCGAAATCCGCGCCGCCGTAGGTGCCGGTCCCGGCTCCCTGGGCCCGGTCAACTTGCCGATCCCGTGCATCGTCGACCGCTCGGTGGCCCTGATGAGCGATTTCGCCTCCGGTGCCAATATCGAGGACAAGCACTACTTCGGCGTCAACTGGGAGCGCGACCTGCCCCTGCCCGAAGTTGCCGACCTGCGCAATGTCCTGGCCGGCGACCCCAGCCCGGACGGCAAAGGCACCCTGGAGATCAAGCGCGGCATCGAAGTCGGGCATATCTTCCAGCTGGGCACCAAGTACAGCGAAGCGCTGAACTGCCAGGTGCTCGGCGAAAACGGCAAGCCGGTGATCCTCACCATGGGCTGCTACGGTATCGGCGTTTCCCGTGTGGTGGCGGCCGCCATCGAGCAGAACAACGACGAGCGCGGCATTCTCTGGAACGACGCCCTGGCCCCCTTCCAGATCGCCCTGGTGCCGCTGCGCTATGAAACCGACGCCGTGCGCGAAGCCACCGACAAGCTGTATGCCGAGCTGACCGCGGCCGGCTATGAAGTGCTGCTCGATGACCGTGACAAGAAGACCAGCCCGGGGATCAAGTTCGCCGACATGGAGCTTATCGGCATTCCGCACCGCATCGTCGTCAGCGACCGCGGCCTGGCCGAAGGCAATCTGGAATACAAGAGCCGCCAGGACACCGAAGCCCAGGCCGTGCCCGTGGCCGATATCCTCAACTATATCCAGACCCGCGTCAGTCACTGATCTCAGCCCTTTCAGCAAGAGCCATCATGTTCAAGCGAAGCACCTTCAACCTTATAGGCGGCGCATCATGCGCCGCCTTGCTGCTCAGCGGCTGCGCCAACCAGTTGCCCCAGCGCAGCGAACACGAGGAACGCATCGAGCGCAAACTGCTCGAGCACAGCCTGCAGATCGAAGTCGGCGAACCTCGTGTGCTGGAGCTGCCGCAACGCCGGGTGCGCGTGCATGAACAGAAATCCTTCGAGGTCACCGCCTTCGAGGTCACCCGCCGCTATGACCGCTACACCCCCTACCAGCCCTGGCGCGAGCTGTATGAGATACCGCTCGGCGCACTGGCGGTAGTCGGCGGCATCGGGGCCAATGTGCTCAATGTGGTCCTGCTTGGCAGCCTGCCGGACTCCGCCACCAAAGACTGGATCAGCTATGGCTTTGCCGGGCTCAATCCGGCCATGAACGTCGAGTCCAACGGCCGCTCCCAGCAGAACCTCGCCAGCCTCGAAGAGCGTCGCCAGGATGCGCGCACGGAATACTCCAGCCTGCCTTGGGTCGAACGCCCGGTACGGGTCAAAGCCGGCGAACAAACGTTCGAGATGCTGACCGACCGCAACGGCATCCTGCGCCTCAACCTGCTCGACAGTCCCTTTGCCGAACAGGATGCCACCCGCATCAGCACCTTGCTGCTGAGCGTGGAGGACGACCAGGGCAGCGCCCGCGCCGATGCCTCGCTGATGGTCAGCCGCACCCTGCGCGGCAAGCTGCAGGAAGCCCACGACCTGATTTACGACGACCTGGAAGACGACGATGTCGCGCAATGGGTACACCGGGTCAAGCGCCTGTCCGAACTGGGCCTGGAAGAGGAAGCCAGCGAGCTGGAGCAGAGCCTGATCGAGCTGACGCGCAACGACCCCGAACTGCAGCAGCTGTTCCTCAAGGCCCTGACCCAGGATGCCGGACGCCTGGTGGCCGCCCCAGGTAACGACTGAAGCGCCCATGGCCACCCGCCTGCTGATAGCGCTGCTGAGCCTGCTGCTGTGCATCGGCGCGCACGCCCAGATGCGTCAGGCCGCCGAACCCGAGCTGCGTGAGCTGCTGCAGCGCACCGTGGCCCAGGCCGACAGCTTTCAGGACCGCTTCGACGCCGAGGTCTGGCTGCTGGATATGTCCACCCGGCTCAAGCGCTTTATCCCCGACGACCGGGAACGTCTGAATCTGCTCAGGCTGGTGCACCTGGAAGCGAGCAAGGCCGGCTTGCGCCCCGATCTGGTGATTGCCCTGATTCACGCCGAAAGCCATTTCAATCGCTTCGCCATTTCCTCGGTCGGAGCCCAGGGCATGATGCAGGTGATGCCCTTCTGGAAAGCCGAACTGGGCCGGCCCCAGGACAATCTCACCGACAACGCCACCAACCTGCGCTATGGCTGCACCATCCTCAGCTTTTATCTGCGCAAGGAAAACGGCGACTTGAACCGCGCCCTGGCACGCTATAACGGCAGCCTGGGCAAGCTCAGCTACTCCAGCAAAGTAGTCGGTTTCTGGCACGACTTCTGGTACGTCAAGCCCTGACCTCAGCGGCGCACCAGGAAGCCGGCAATGCCCTGCAGCGGCTGCTCGTAGAGTTCCAGGGTGGCGACCTCGGCCTGCTCCGGCCCCAGCCGCAGCCAGGCCGCCAACTCGCGCACAGCCTCCTCCTCGCCCTCGAACAAGACCTCGACGCGGCCATCGTCCAGGTTGCGCACCCAGCCGGCAAGATCCAGACGCTCGGCCTGTTCGGCAGTGGCCTGGCGAAAGTACACGCCCTGTACCCGACCACTGACATAGGCATGCATACACAACTGCGCCATCGTCTACTCCTCGGCCTTGAGGGCCAGCAGGCGGGCGTTCAACCCCGCCGCGCTCTGCTCGCCGAGCAGGCGCTCACGCATACGGCCCTGGCTATCGACGATATAGGTCACCGGCAACACCTCGTTGCGGGGCAACTCATAACGCGGGGCCGGGTCCTGTTCCAGCACGGTGAATTCGATCCCCAGCGCCTGCACGGCACGGTTCAGCGCCTCGCCCTGCAGACCATCGAAGTTGACCCCCAGCACCGTCACCGCCTGCGCCTCGTGCTGGCGCGCCAGGGCATTCAGTTCGGGAATCTCGCTGCGGCAGGGCCCGCACCACTCGGCCCAGTAATTAATCACTAACCACTGGCCATCCAGGCGCTCAGCCGCTACCTTTCGTCCATGCTGATCGACGCCCACATCCTCGGTGCAAGCCACCAGAATCAGCGCCATGCCTATGCCTGCAACAGCACGAATGACCGTCTGGAACCGCATATCCATGCATTCGCTCCCGCTTACCCAAGGTTGATATGACAATAGATGCCTTGCGTCTGGAAGTGCCAGACATCGTCGAAGAAAGTCCGGTCTCGCTCGCCGAGCTCAACGAACTGCTGGCCCAGACCCGCACGGAGAGGCAGGCCGTCGCATTGCAGCAGGTACTCAGCCTGTTGCTGCGCTGCAACCGCAGCGCCATGACCTTACTTGAAAGGCAGCGCGCACTGCAAAGCTTCAGCGATGAATACCGCCACCATGCCAAGGCCTGCCAGGCCGACACCACGCCGCCGACGCTGTTTGTGCACCTGTGCAGCGAGCTGGCCATGGGTTTCAAGCGTCTGCTGCTGCAGATCCTCCAGGGTCGCCAACCCTCGCAGGCGCATCTGGCCTGGTGCCTGTACATGGCGCAGCACTTTCTCGGCCAATGCCAGCTGCGCCATTACCAGCTGTACCAGGAGCCGCCCCCGGCACTATGGCGCGACAGCCACCTGCTGTACTGGATTGGCGAACAGCAGAACTGCCTGGATGAACCCATAGCGGCGGCCTTTCAGCCCGCCCCGGCGAGCACCCTGCGCGGCCTCTACCAGCAGATGCTGTTGCTGGCCCTGAGCAACCCGTTTCACCTGGCCGAAGGCGAATGCCTGACTCTGTTTGCCGCCCTTTCGCCCCTGGCAGGACTGGCGCGCCTGCTGCCATGGGATGACGAGGACGGGGCCGAAGGTCCCGCCATCGACCTGACCGAGTCTTACCCCTGCCTGGGCCCGGAACAGGTCATCGACGGCGACCACGACACGCTGCGCCGCTTCGAGCTGGGCGCGCTGCTGGTGGCCCTGTATGAGCCGGCCCCACTGCAAAGCCAGCACGAACGAGCCGTGCTCGAACGTGTGCAGCAGCACTGGCTGGGCCGCCAGCAACGGCGTCACCCGCGCGCCGAGCAGGCCAGCGAGTGCCGACTGGTGGTCGGCCTGGTCGGCATTCACGCGCAATTGCTGGAACAACGCCCGCAGCATGCGACCGTGCAGATGCTCGATACCAGCCCCGGCGGCGCACGCCTGCTCTGCGACCAGGAGCAGGCGGCGCAGCTCGCCGTCGGCCAACTGGTATTGCTGCTGACCGCCAGCGATACCCCGACCCTGGCGCTGGTGCGCTGGCGTCACCTCAATAGCCAGGGCCTGCATCTGGGCCTGCGCTATCTGAAGGGGCTGCCCCGACCGGCCTGGCTACGCCGCGCGCCGAGCGCACAGACCCACCCTGGCATCCTGCAGAGCACCCCGGCCCCCGGCAATGGCTGGCATCACGGCCTCTGGCTGCCCAACGGGCAATTCGTCGAAGGGGAAAATGTCTGGCTGCAGTTGGCCAGCGCCAATAACCAGCGCGCCCTGCCGCTGCCCACGATCAACCTGAGCACCAGTGCAGTGACCCGTTACCCGCTGCAGTTGGCATAAACAACGGAAACTGCGAGAGCGGTCACGCTCAACCTCGGCCGAGCGCACAGTTTGACCGGCAAAGCCACGCTTATAATTCTTCGGACTCGTGCTTGATACGATCTGTTATTAGCCTGGAAACGCAACCATGACCCAAGCCCACGACAAGCTGATTGGCCCGGTACCTTCACAGATCGTCAACCTGGCCCGCTTGCAGGTCACGCCTTACGAAGGCCGCGTCGCCGAGTTCAACGTCGCCGCCTGGCTGCAATTGCCCGGCCTGGCCAACCTGCCGGTTTCCCTGCTGATCAGCTACCTCGATGGCACCAACCGCCGCGAGGTGATGATCGATCATGGCAAGGTCAGTCAGCACAACAAGATCCTCCTCTCCGGCGTCGCCCGCCTGCCGGTGAAACAGAAGATCGAAGACATGCAGGTACGCCTGCGCTCGGCAGTCACCACGCAAAGCCTGGCGGTCGAGGAGCTCTTCGTCCAGGCCGTCGAGTTGCCGCAAGCCAGCACCCGCCAGGCCACGGCCTGAAGCGACCCCTGCTCTGCCCCAGACCCCGCGCATCGACGCGGGGTTTTACATTCAGCCTGACACCCCGACGACCTGGGTTGCGTCCTGCGCCGGAGAACAGACCTCGGCCTGCGCCTGCTCGGCGCTATCGCGCGGGGGTACCAGCGACTGCGGCCAACTCGAAAAACGCAAGCCGGTAATCCGGTTAAGCCGCTCCAGCGCCTCTTGCGGGTCGCGCAGATACAGATGAATCACCTTGCCTTTGCTGGCTGTCATAACGCCCTTCGCACTCCGTCAATCCCTGCCATGCTGGCAATCTGATTGCAATCCACGGAGTGATTGCCAGAAGCGTGCCAGCCTCCCTTACCCGCGTTTAGCGCGCCCCCTCTCACTGCGCGCCACAACAGCCCCGATAGCGCGCCGCAAACTGACGTTTTTTGTCACCTACTCGACCGGCTCCACATCGGGATGCAGCCACTGCGCGAGGCTCTCGCCAAACAGCGCCAGTTGCTCCTCATGGAGTTTTTCCAGCCCGCTGCGCAATGCCGGATACCAGGGCTCGTCGAGCTGCTCGGGCAACTGTGCCAGGCGCGGCAGCGGCCAAGGGCTGCGGCTGAGCAACTGGGCCAGGGTGTAATGGCCGAGATCGCGGCTCAGCACCCAGGTACCCGCTCCGGTCGAGGCAATCAGTTGCTGCTGCTCGAGAAACTCCAGAACCTCTTCCCACTCGTACTCGGCCAGCATCCAGCCCTGACGCTGCACATCGCGCAGACGTACCTTGAAGCCCGACTGCTGACGCTCATGGAACACCCGCAAGACCCCCAGTACGACCAGCAGGCGCGGCACCGCGCGTTTGCGCCACTGGTGCGAAAACCCCAGGTTACACACCACCTCGGCCCCGAACAGCACGATCAGCCAGGACAGATAGATCCACAGCAGAAACAGCGGCACGGTGGCAAACGCCCCGTAGATCAGCTGATAGCCCGGAAAAAGCCGCACATAGAGACCAAACAGCATCTTCGCCACCTCGAACAGGACCGCGGCGAACAGACCGCCCTGCAAGGCATGGCGAATCGGTACCCGGGCATTGGGTACCGTGGCATAGAGCAAGGTGAAGGCCGCCACACTGAACAGCAGAGGCATGAACTTCAGCAGGGTTTGCACCCCCAGCAGCGCATCGGGCCCGGAAATCAGCGAGAGCGAAGCGATATAGGTGCTGATGGCGAAGCCGCCACCGAGCAGGATCGGCCCCATGCTGAGGATCGCCCAATACAGCAGAAAGCTCGACACGCCGCGGCGCGGCTGGCGTACGCGCCAGATGGTGTTGAAGGCCTTTTCGATGGTCACCAGCATCCAGAAGGCCGTCGCCGCCAGAATCACCACCCCGATCCAGGTCAGCTGACGGGCCTGGGTGGTGAAGTCGCGCAGGTATTGCTGCAGGGTCTCCCCGGCCGAAGGCACGAAGTTGCGGAAGATAAAACTCTGGATCTGCTCGCCGGTATCCTGAAAGGCCGGAATGGCCGAAAGCATGGAGAAGGTCACGGTCATCATCGGCACCACGGCGAACAGCGTGGTGTAGGTCAAGGCCGCGGCATTGTTGGCACCGCGGTCGGCCAGAAAGCGCTGCAGGAGAAAACGCCAGAACTCCAACAGGTTGTTAACGCGCTGACGCATGCCCTCTCCTTAGCCATTTGCACCGCGACAACCCACTTCAGACACAGGCGCGGCTGTCGTTAGCGGTTAGAATAGCCGCCATCCACGGCAACAAGCGACCCGAATATGACCGACCTCAGGCTCTACCATAATCCACGCTGCTCTAAATCCCGGGCGGCCCTGCAGCTGCTCGAAGAACGCGGCCTGACGCCTACCATAGTGCGCTACCTGGACACGCCACCCGATGTCGGCCAGCTGCAGGCCTTGCTGCGCCAGCTCGGCATCGCCCCGCGCCAGCTGCTGCGTAGCGGCGAAGAAGCCTACCAGCAGCTCGGCCTGGCCAATCCGGCGCTGACCGATGCGCAGCTGATCGAGGCGATGAGCAAGCACCCGAAACTGATCGAACGGCCGATTCTGGTCGCCGGCGACAAGGCCGTGATCGGCCGGCCGCCGGAAAAAATCCTCGAGCTGCTACCGTGAGCGCCCCTTATATCCTGGTGCTGTATTACAGCCGCCACGGTGCCACCGCCGAAATGGCCCGACAGATTGCCCGCGGCGTGGAGATGGCCGGCCTGGAAGCGCGCCTGCGCACGGTCCCGGCCGTCTCCAGCGAGTGCGAAGCGGTCGCGCCGCAGATTCCGGCAGAAGGCGCGCCGTACGCCAGCCTCGACGAACTGAAGAACTGCGCCGGTCTGGCCCTGGGCAGCCCGACCCGCTTCGGCAACATGGCCGCGCCGCTCAAGTATTTTCTCGACGGCAGCAGCAGCCTCTGGCTGACCGGCGGCCTGGTCGGCAAGCCGGCCGGCGTGTTCACCTCCACCGCCAGCCTGCATGGCGGCCAGGAAACCACCCTGCTGTCGATGATGCTGCCACTGCTGCACCACGGCATGCTGATTACCGGCCTGCCCTATAGCGAAACCGCGCTACTGGAGACCCGCGGCGGCGGCACGCCTTACGGGGCCAGCCACCACGCCGGGGCCGATGGCAAGCGCGCGCTGGACGAGCACGAAATAGTCCTGTGCCGCGCCCTGGGCCAACGCCTGGCGCACACCGCAGAAAAACTGGAGAGCCGCCGTGGCTAAAACCCCCAAGCCCCTGCCATCGCTGGAATGGCTCAAGCCGCGCCTGGCCATCAGCCGCACCGCCAGCCTGCTCAGCTTCCTGGCCCTGACCCTGCTGCTGGTGGTGTGGAATCTGCAGTTCGCCGAAATACCCGGCACGCTGCTCTGGGTGATCCTGGCTTTTCAGCTGGCCCCCTTGCTGTTGCTGGCTCCCGGGATACTCCTGGGCAACGCCCGCGCTCACGCCTGGGTCTGCTTTGTGGTCAACCTGTACTTTATCCAGGGCGTACTGGCCGCCTTCGACCCCTCCAAGGCACTGTATGGCTGGCTGCTGACGCTGCTCAGCTTCAGCCTGTTCTGCGCCGCCCTGATGTTCACCCGCTGGCGCTTCCAGTACGACCGCAAGTTGGCCGGCGAAGCCTGATGCGCCTGCTGTTGCTGCCGGGCCTGAACGGCAGCCATCGCCTGTTCGCGCCCTTGCTGCCCTTTCTCTCTGAGTGGCAGGTGACAACCCTGGAGCTGCCGCAACAGGGTCCACAGGACTTCGACAGCCTGGCGACGGAGCTGGCAGGGCAACTGGGCGACAGCCCTTTCGTCCTGCTCGGCGAGTCCTTTCCGGCTCCCTGGCCTATCGCCTGGCCCTGCGCCATCCCCGGGGGCTGCGCGGCGTGATCTTCGCGGCGTCGTTCCTGCGCTGCCCGCACCCGCTGCTGCCCTGGGCACGCTACCTGCCGCTGCCCGGCAGCCTGCTGAACAGTGCCGCGCTGTTGAACTTGTTGTGTGTTGGCCCAGGAGCCAGCCCCGCGCTGCTCGAACTGCTACGCGCGGAAATCCGCCAGCTCCCGCATGACCTGCTGCGCGCGCGCCTGCGCAGCCTGAGCGAGCTACAGGAACCGACCCGGCCGCTGGAACTGCCGACCCTGCACCTGTTGCCACGCCAGGATCGCCTGGTCAGCCGCAGCGCCCTAGCCCTGCACAAGCACTGCAGGGACCTGCAGGAGGTGGAACTGGATGGCCCGCACTTTCTCCTGCAGAGCCAGCCGGCAGCATGCGCCCGAGCGATAAGCGCCTTTATGTTCAGCCTGGAGCAGCAACGGCACACGCCAGAAGTGGATACAACGCACTGACGGCACAACGCCTCAGGGCACGTGATCCTGAGTACATCCCGATGATCAGGATGAACCCAGTTACCAGCCCAGGGTTTCTTTCAAAAAGGGAATGGTCAGCTTGCGCTGGGCCTGCAGCGAAGCCTGATCCAGGCGCTCGAGCAACTCGAACAGCGCACTCATGCTGCGCTCGCCGCGGGTCAGGATAAAGCGCCCGACTTCATCGCTCAGGTGCAGGCCGCGGCGCGAAGCGCGTAACTGCAGGGCACGCAGCTTGTCCTCGTCGGACAACGACTGCAATTGAAACACCAGCGCCAGGGTCAGGCGCGATTGCAGGTCGGCCAGGCGCACCGGCAGCTCCCGCGGCGAGGCATTGGCCGCCAGCAGCAGCCGCCGACCACTGTCACGCAGGCGGTTGAACAGATGAAACAGCGCCTCCTCCCAGTCCGCACGCCCGGCCACCGCATCCAGATTGTCCAGACAGACCAGCTCGCACTGCTCCAGGTTATCCAGCAGCGCCGGACCGTACTCGACAACCTCGGCCAGCGGCAGATAAACCGCCGGCTCGCCACGCTGCTCGAAACGCAGGCAGGCCGCCTGCAACAGGTGACTGCAGCCCACACCCGCGCCGCCCCAGAGATAGATCAGACTTTCCGTCCACCCCGCATCCGCTTCGCACAGACGCTCGACATAACCAAGCGCCGCAGCGTTGGCTCCGGGGTAGTAGTTGGCGAAGGTGGCGTCATCGCGTAGACGCACACCTAATGGCAGTTGGATGGGTGTCATACAGGCTGGGCGGTCCATCGGAACCGCTGGGGGCTCTCCGTAAAGTTCACAAAGTTTATAGCCTTCTTAGCGCTAAGTCATTGATGGATAACGCGAGTCCTTACTGGACGCGCGCTCCCTGCCGCCCGGCCTCGAGCCTTGCCGGCCAACGCTGGAGCTATGCCCGACACTTTTCGCCGCCCAAACTAGACAGCCGCTGGCCCGATCAGTAGCTTCTAGCGGCAACGGTGCTGCGATCCAGCACCCGGTCTTGCCTTATGTCGCTTTGCGCCCTCCCCGTGTCGCGTTTACCGTTCGTGTTTGCAGGCAATTCAAAAGCTTAGCGTGTGACAGGGAAGGTTATCAGACACCTTAAGGTGTTTTATGCGACAGCAATGTCGCCTAATTATTAGTTAGGCAAATCACATGAGCTGCATACTTCGATTCTGGGGCAGGGAGTTCAACCCCAAAGAAGCAATTAAGAGTGTCCCTATTGTTGCGGACAAAATCTGGATCCTTGGCGAGCGGCGTTTTCCTGAAAGTCAGACAATGCTGAAATTGCACAATAGCTCTGGCGTAAACTTTCTCGTTAGCAGCGCAGATTTTTCAGAAACCCAAACCCAGATAGAAAATGCCGTTAATTTTCTATCTATACACCACTCGTGGCTGGAGAGCTTATCATCAAGTCGAGGTTTAGAAGGTGCAGTCATAGACTTTGGTGCAGAAATAACAAGCTCATTTTCTCAAAGTTACAGCTTTCCACCTGCTTTACTGCAAGCACTAGGAAAATCTAATATAACGCTCGGTCTCTCAGTTTATCCGTGTAACGACGAAGACTCCGAGAAAGCCTAACAAGTGTATATGGACTCTCCCCACAAGTAGTGGGCAAAGCTTTTCTTTTGCACCTGTCGTCAGCGCGGTTGCATTCGTATATCCGGCCTGTTGTGGGCTTTACCGCCCTGGCCATTCTGTAG
>NZ_CAXAOO010000008.1:0-229923 GCF_963970915.1 Pseudomonas sp. EA_105y_Pfl2_R69 | reverse complement strand
TGCATGACACCTTCGGCCTGCCGACCTATATCAGCGGCCTGATCCTGACCGTGGTGATCGGCCTGATCATCTTCGGCGGCATCAAGCGCATCGCCAAGTTCGCCGACGTGCTGGTGCCGGTGATGGCGTTTGCCTACATCGCCATGGCGCTGTTCGTGATCGGCAGCAATGTCGACGCCATCCCCGCCACCCTGGCGCTGATCGTCAAGAGCGCCTTCGGTCTGGAACCGGCCTTCGCCGGCGGTATCGGCGCGGCCATCATCATGGGCGTCAAGCGCGGCCTGTTCTCCAACGAAGCCGGCCTGGGCAGTGCGCCCAACGTTGCCGCGGTGGCCGAGGTCAAGCACCCGGTGGCCCAGGGCATCGTGCAGTCGCTCAGCGTGTTTATCGACACCATGATCCTGTGCAGCTGCACCGCGCTGATTATCCTGCTGTCGGGCGTGTATCAGCCGGGTATGGATATCGCCGGCGTGGTGCTGACCCAGACCGCAGTCGCCAGTGTGGTCGGTGAGTGGGGCCGGGTGTTCGTCACCGTTGCGCTGCTGATGTTCGTGTTCACCACCCTGATCTACAACTACTACCTGGGTGAAAACGCCCTCGGTTTCTTCAGCCAGAAGCGCGGCCCGGTAATGGTCTACCGCGTGCTGGTGGTGGCGCTGGTACTCTGGGGTTCGGTGCAGGATCTGGGCACCGTGTTCGCCTTCGCCGACGTGACCATGGGCCTGCTGGCCATCTGCAACCTGGTCGCCCTGGCCCTGTTGTTCAAGGTCGGCCTGCGCCTGATGCGCGACTACGACAACCAGCGCAAGGCCGGCGTCGAATCGCCGGTGCTGGACGCCAAGCACTTCGCCGACCTGGACCTCGACCCGGCCGTCTGGTCGAGCAGCGCGCCAGCCGCCAAGGCCAGCAACCAGGCGGAAATCGGCAACACGGTGCATCAGCGTTAAGTCGCCCGCTTGATCTGACAACTGATCTGACAAACAGGGGGCTAGGCCCCCTGTTTTCTTATAGAGCCTGTTTACGATCTGCTGCGCATCGGCCATCCGGCGTTAAAAACAGCCTCGGAATGCTCATTTACAGCTGTAAACTCCGCTTCCTCGGCTGTTTTTGCCTTGTCTGACTCTAGCTCGCTAGATCGTAAATAGACTCTAAGAACAATAAAAAACGGAGAACCCCTATGGGTTGTAAAAAACTCCTAGTGCTCTATACCGGCGGCACCATCGGCATGCAGATGAGCGCCGAGGGCCTGGCCCCGGCATCCGGCTTCGAAGCGCGGGTACGCGCCCAGCAGAAACGCGAAGCCCAGCCACTGCCACAATGGTCTTTTGCCGAGCTGCTGCCGCCCATCGACAGCGCCAATATGAACCAGCACAACTGGCTGGCCATGGTCGCGGCGATTCGCGCCGGCGTCGAACAGGACGGCTGCGACGCCGTCCTGCTGCTGCACGGCACCGATACCCTGGCCTACAGCGCAGCGGCCCTGAGCTTTCTGCTGCTCGGCCTGCCCGCGCCAGTGATCCTCAGCGGCTCGATGCTGCCGGCGGGGGCCGACGGCAGCGATGCCTGGGGCAACCTGTTCGGGGCCATGCGTGCCCTGCACGCTGGCGTCGCGCCTGGCGTGCACCTGTATTTCAACGGCACGCTGATGCATGGCGCGCGGGTCAGCAAACTGCGCAGCGATGCCTTCGACGCCTTCAGCGTGCTGCCGCGCCAGCGCCAGAGCCCGCGGGCCGAGAGCATCCCGGCCAGCATCGACTACCGTCAGCTGCGCCAACCGGTCAATCTGGCCGTGCTGCCGCTGTTTCCCGGCGTCCAGGCCAGCCAGCTGCGCGCCCTGCTGGACAGCGGTGTACAGGGCCTGCTGCTGGAATGCTACGGCAGCGGCACGGGACCGGCGGGCGATGCCGAGTTGCTGGCGACCCTCGAGGCGGCGCACCAGCGCGGCGTGGTGCTGGCGGCCATCAGCCAGTGTGCGCACGGCCATGTCGAATTTGGCGTCTATGCTGCTGGCAGTCAGCTGGCCGCCACCGGGCTGATTTCCGCCGGAGGCATGACCCGCGAAGCCGCCTTGGGCAAGCTGTTCGCCCTGCTCGGCGCGGGTCTCTCGCAGACCGAAGTGGAACACTGGTTCGGCCTCGACCTGTGCGGCGAGCGGGCGCAATAAACGCGCCCCTTGCAGCCCGGGGCCAAGCGTTCCAGGATGATCAGTCAGACCCGACGGCCTGCGCGCAGGCCCGCCAAGGAGGTTAGTCTCATGTCCTTCCGTATACCCGTCGAGATCCGCCCGATCAGCGCCGCCGATCACGCCGCCTGGCTACCGCTGTGGCAGGGCTATCAGCGTTTCTATATGACCGAGATCGCCGCGGCCACCAGTGACATCACCTGGCAGCGCTTTCTCGACCCGGCCGAACCCATGCACGCCGCCCTGGCCTGGCACGAGGGCAAGGCCATCGGTCTGGTGCACTGGATCTACCACCGCTCGACCTGGACCACCGGCGACTACTGCTACCTGCAGGATCTGTTTATCGCCAAGGATGTACGCAGCAGCGGTGCCGGCCGCCAGCTGATCGAGCATGTCTACCAAGAGGCCCTGGCCCATGGCTGCTCGCGCACCTATTGGCTGACCCACGAGAGCAACAGCCGCGCCATGCTGCTGTACGAACGCATCGCCGAGCGCTCGGGGTTTGTGCAGTACCGCAAGCTATTCTGAGGCCTGCTGGGCGAGGTTGGCGCGCCACTATACGTTGACCGTTCGGTCAGAAATATTAGTCGGCACTCTTGCCTGCACACTCAGGCGGCGCTATCTTCTGCGCCACGTCGGCGCTCGCACAGGCTCGACGACCTGGATCAGCAGACAGGGTAAACACTGAGCTGGCTAACCTGAACCTAACTTCAGAGGAGCCAACTCAATGGCTACTACCCGCACCTGGATCAAGAACCCCCTCGCCATCTTCACCGCCAATAGCCTCGACGCCGCCGGCGGCCTGGTGATTGAAGACGGTGTGATCGTCGAACTGCTGGCCGCCGGTCAGCAACCTGCCACGCCCTGCCAGCAGAGCTTCGATGCCCGCGAGCACGTGGTCCTGCCCGGCCTGATCAACACCCATCACCACTTCTACCAGACCCTCACCCGCGCCTGGGGCCCGGTGGTCAACCAGCCGCTGTTCCCCTGGCTGAAGACCCTCTACCCGGTGTGGGCCCGCCTGACTCCGGAAAAACTCGCCCTGGCGAGCAAGGTGGCCCTGGCCGAACTGCTGCTGTCCGGCTGCAGCACCGCGGCGGACCACCACTACCTGTTCCCCGGCGGCCTGGAAAACGCCATCGACGTGCAGGTCGAGGCGGTACGCGAGCTGGGCATGCGCGCCATGCTCACCCGCGGCTCGATGAGCCTGGGCGAGGCCGATGGCGGCCTGCCGCCACAGCAAACCGTGCAGCAGGGCGAGGTGATCCTGGCTGACAGCCAGCGCCTGATCCACGCCTACCACCAGCGCGGCGACGGCGCGCAGATCCAGATCGCCCTCGCGCCCTGCTCGCCCTTCTCGGTGACCCAGGAAATCATGCGCCAGAGCGCCGAACTGGCCGAGGAGCTGGACGTGCGCCTGCACACCCACCTGGCCGAAACCCTCGACGAAGAAGACTTCTGCCTGCAGCGCTTCGGCCTGCGCACCGTGGACTACCTGGACAGCGTCGGCTGGCTCAGCTCGCGCACCTGGCTGGCCCACGGCATCCACTTCAACCCGGACGAAATCGCCCGCCTGGGCCAGGCCGGCACCGGCATCAGCCACTGCCCGAGCTCGAATATGCGCCTGGCCTCGGGCATCTGCCCGACCCTGGAACTGGAAGCGGCCGGTGCGCCAATCGGCCTAGGCGTCGATGGTTCGGCGTCCAACGATGCCTCGAACATGATCCTCGAAGCGCGCCAGGCCCTGTATATCCAGCGCCTGCGTTACGGTGCCGAGAAGATCACCCCAGAACTGGTGTTGGGCTGGGCCAGCAAGGGCTCGGCCAAGCTGCTGGGGCGCACTGATATCGGCGAACTGGCGGTAGGCAAGCAGGCCGACCTGGCCTTCTTCAAGCTCGACGAGCTGCGCTTCTCCGGCAGCCACGACCCGATCTCGGCGCTGCTGCTGTGCGGTGCCGACAAGGCCGACCGGATGATGATTGGCGGCCAGTGGCGGGTGATCGATGGGCAGATCGAGGGTCTGGATGTGGCCCAACTGATCGCCGACCACCGTCAGGCCGCCAAGGCCCTGATCGCCGGTTAAGGCGGCGGCCCTGCCGGCTCCGGCCGGCCTTCGCGAATGAGAACACCGCCTTGGGGGCATCACGCACCCTAGGCAAGCCCATGACCGTATAACAATTAATGGCAGGCTTTCATCATGACTGATACCCGGAACGCGACTGCGTCGGCCCCGGCCGGCAACAACGAACTCATCTACCAGCTGCACGACACCCCACCGGCGGCCGCCGCCGCATTCGCCGCGCTGCAACACGTGCTGGCCAGCTTCGTCGGCATTATCACCCCCACCCTGATCGTCGGCGGCGTGCTCGGCCTCGGTGCCTATATCCCCTATCTGGTGAGCATGGCGCTGTTTGTCTCCGGCCTCGGCACCTTTATCCAGGCCAAGAAGATCGGTCCGGTCGGCTCCGGCCTGCTGTGCCTGCAAGGCACCAGCTTCGCCTTCCTCAGCGTGATCCTCAGCGCCGGCTTTATCGTCAAGGGCCGCGGCGGTAGCCCGGAGGACATACTCGGCACCATCTTCGGCGTGTGCTTCTGCGCCGCCTTCGTCGAGATCGCCTTCAGCCAGGTGATCATCAAGCTGCGCAAGGTGATCACCCCGGTGGTCACCGGCACCATCATCTGCCTGATCGGCCTGTCGCTGGTTAAGGTAGCGATGACCGACATGGCCGGCGGCTTCGGTGCCGAGGACCTGGGTTCGCTGCACAACCTCGGCCTGGCCGCGCTGGTGCTGACCACCATCATCCTGCTCAATCGCGCCAAGTCGCCGATGCTGCGCCTGTCGGCTGTGGTTATCGGCCTGACCCTGGGCTTCCTCGCCGCCTGGTACACCGGTATGGTCGACTTCGCCAACATGGCTCAGGTGCCATTGGTCAGCGTGCCGGTGCCGTTCAAGTACGGTTTCCACTTCGACTGGGTGGCCTTCGTCCCTGTAGCGGTGATTTTCCTCATCACCCCGCTGGAAACCTCCGGTGACCTGACCGCCAACTCGATGATCTCGCGCCAGCCGGTCAGCGGCCCGCTGTATCTGTCGCGGATCAAGTCCGGGGTCCTGGCCGACGGCATCAACTCGGCCATGGCCGCGCTGTTCAACAGCCTGCCGATGACCACCTTCAGCCAGAACAACGGGGTGATCCAGCTGACCGGCGTGGCCAGCCGCCACGTGGCCTTCTATATCGCCGGCATCTTGGTGCTGCTCGGCCTGTTCCCGCAGATCGGCGCGGTGCTGCAGCTGATGCCCAAGCCGGTGCTCGGCGGTGCCACCCTGATCATGTTCGGCACCGTGGCGGTGGCCGGCATCAAGATTCTCAGCGAGGCGGGCCTGGGCCGGCGCAACATGCTGATCGTGTCGATTTCCATCGGCCTGGGTCTGGGTGTTGCCGGCGTCCCCGAGGCGTTGTCGCAGATGCCCGAGGCGCTGAAGAACATCTTCGGCTCGCCGATCACCATCGGTGCCTTCGCGGCCATACTGCTGAATATACTGATGCCGGAGGAGGCTAACGAAGAGCTGCCAGAGCTTGCCGCCGACGGGTCTCAGGCGCAAAGCAAGGTCAGCTCCGAACTGGGCTAACCGGCAACCAGCCCGGCTGTATCGACCCAGGTCGATACAGCCGGGGCATACCTTCTCGGCCTGTTCGGGCCGCTAGAACACCGACCAGCCGATCCGCTCGCTAAGCAGCTCCAGGGCCTTGATCCCGGCCAGGGAGTTGCCGGCGGCATTCAGTTCCGGTGACCACACACAGACGCTGAAGCGCCCCGGCACCACCGCGACGATGCCGCCGCCGACGCCGCTCTTGCCCGGCAAACCGACCCGGTAGGCAAAGTTGCCGGCCTCGTCATACAGGCCGCTGGTGGCCATGATCGCGTTGACCTGCTTGGTCTGTCTGGGCGTGAGAATCTGCACACCGCTGTGCTTGCAGAAGCCGTCGTTGGCCAGAAAGCAGAAGGCCCGCGCCAGGTCGACGCAGCTCATGCGCAGGGCGCAATGGCTGAAATAGCTGCGCAGCACCGTCTCCACATCGTTATGAAAATTGCCGAAGGACTGCATCAGGTAGGCCGCCGCGGCGTTGCGCGCGCGGTGCTGGTATTCCGAATCGGCCACCCGGTTGTCCACCGCCACCAGCGGGTTGCCGGCCAGGCGGCGGACGAAATCGCGCAGCGACGGCACCGGCGCGGCGAAGCGCGACTGGTTGATATCGCAGATCACCAGGGCCCCGGCATTGATAAAGGGATTGCGTGGCCGGCCACGCTCGAACTCCAGCTGCACCAGGGAGTTGAACGGCTGCCCGGACGGCTCGTGGCCCAGGCGCTGCCAGATAGCCTCGCCGGAATGCTCGATGGCCTGCACCAGGCCGAACACCTTGGAAATGCTCTGCACCGAGAACGCCGTTGCGGCATCGCCGGCGCAGAACAACTCACCCTCGTTGCTGTACACCGCGATGCCCAGCTGGTTGGCCGGCACATCGGCCAGAGCGGGGATGTAATCGGCCACCTTGCCCCGGCCGATCAGCGGGCGGACTTCATCGAGAATCTCATTCAACAGCGCTTGCATGCTCGGGCTCGCAGCAGGGCCCGGGGCCACCCCGGACGATGGCTGATAGACGCCCACGCGGCGCAGCGGATCACACCGCAATGGCATCCCGAAGCCTGGATTCCCTGTCGACGACCCGTAGGGTGGATGACGCTTTACCCATCCAGCAGACCGCGATGGTGGATGAAAAAGGCGTCATCCACCCTACACAGCCATCGCGCACGGGAGCGCGCTTGCTAGAACTTTTCCGCGCGCAGCACTTCCACCTGGGCCAGGTAGCAGACCATGGCGAAGTTGGCGTAGTACCTGTCCTGCAGGTGGGTGGCGATGCGTTCGGCCACGTCCCGGGCGCAGATGATCTCCACGCGGATATTGCCTTCGGCCTCCCAACCGGCGCTGCGCACACCGCGGCCGCCGCGACCGCGGGCGTCGGAGAGGGTCCAGCCGGGCGCGCCGAGGGTTTCCAGGTCGGCCAGCAGTTTCTTCTCCAGGGCCGCCTCGCAGATCACGGTAAGCAGGGTGCGGGTGTGTGCGTTCATCTCAAAGCCCCCAGGCGATCAGTTGTTCGGCCAGCGCCAAGTACAGCGGGATGCCGATCAGGATATTGAAGGGGAAGCTGATGCCCAGCGAGGCGGTCAGCGACAGCGACGGGTTGGCCTCCGGCAAGGCCAGGCGCATGGCCGCCGGCACGGCGATATAGGACGCCGAGGCGGCCAGGGTGGCGAGCATCGCCGTGCCGCCCAGGCTCAGCCCCATCATGCGCCCCAGCAGTGCACCGACCAGCGCCCCGAGTAGTGGCATCAGCAGGGCGAAGCCGAGCAGGCGCAGGCCGAACTGTTTCAGCGCGCCAAGCTGCCCCGAGGCGATCAGGCCCATCTCCAGCAGGAAGAACGCCAGCACCGGCTTGAACATGCTGGTGTACAGCGGCTCCAGCGGCTTGATGCCCTCCTTGCCGGCAACCGCGCCGATAATCAGACCGCCGAGCAGCAGCATGATGCTCTTGCCGAGAAAGATCTCCCGGCCCAGTTCGCGCCAGTCGGTGTCCCGCGACAGACCCTTGGCCAGCAGGATGCCGACCAGAATCGCCGGGATCTCGAGGATGGCGACGAACAGCGGCATATAGCTTTCGAACGCGATGCCCTTGGCCAGCATAAAGGCCACCACCACCGCGAAGGTGCCGGCGCTGACCGAGCCGTAGTGCGCCGCCACCGCCGCCGCATTGACCCGGTCGAAGCGCAACCCGCGCAACACGGCAAAGGCCAGCAGCGGCAAGGCCACGCCCAACCCCAGCACCAGCCCCGCCTGGCCCAGCAACTGCCAACTGGCCTGCTCGGCCAGTTCCACCCCGCCGTGCAGACCGATGGCCAGCAACAGTATGATCGACAGCGTCTCGTAGAGCGCCGGTGGCAGCTTCAGCTCGCTTTTCAGCAGGCCGGCTGTCAGGCCGAAGACGAAGAACAGCACCACCGGATCCAGCCCCACCGCGCAACCCTCTCGTTGACTACCTGACCATAGACGCTTGCCGCGTCACATGGCGCTAACAGTCCGTTGAAAAACGACCTGCTGAAGAAAAGGCTATGCCCCAGCCCAGGCAGTGCTGAAACCCGGGCCGTGCGACCTGCCCGCCGGCGGGGAGCTGGCGTAACAGGTCGCGCGGGGCATAGCCGGAAAAAATGGAGCCTTGCGGCTCCCAAGGGACTTAACCCTGTTGCGTCTAGCTAGCGCCGCCGAGTCTCGTAGGGTGCGCTGTGCGCATCTGTGGTTCCTCGCCTGATTGGTGCGCACGGCGCACCCTACTGAAAGGCAGCGCGCCGCTCGTGAATAAAAAAGAAGCCCCGGCAATCTGTTCGAATGCCTGTCCAAGCAGCCCGGGGCTTCGAGGTTAACCTTCGATTTCCACCAGTACGTCGCCCGGGTTGACCCGGTCGCCCTTGGCCACATGCACCGCCTTGACGGTGCCGGCAATCGGGGCCTGCACTTCGGTTTCCATCTTCATCGCTTCGCTGATCAGCACCGCCTGGCCGGCCTTGACCGCGTCGCCGACCTTGACCAGCACATCGACGATATTGCCCGGCATGCTGGTGCTGACATCGCCTGGGGCGCTGGCCTGCTTGCGCTTGCCGCCGGTGCCGGCGACGAAATCGTTGAGCGGCTCGAACACCACCTCTTCCGGCATGCCATCGATGGACAGGTAGAAGTGGCGCTTGCCATCGGTCTTGACGCCGACCCCGGTGATGTCGACCCGGTAGCTCTCGCCGTGCACGTCGACGACGAACTCGGTCGGCACGCCCTCGCCACCCGCCTGGGCCACGCCGCCGGCTTCGGGGATCGGCAGCAAGGGTTCGGCGGCCAGGGTGCCGGCCTCGCGCTCCTCGAGGAACTTGCGCCCGATGTCCGGGAACATGGCGTAGGTCAGCACGTCTTCCTCGGACTTGGCCAGGGCACCGACCTCGCCGCGCAGCTTGGCCATTTCCGGCTTGAGCAGATCGGCCGGGCGCACGTCGATCACCTCCTCGCTGCCGATCGCCTGCTTGCGCAGCTTCTCGTTGATCTTGCCTGGGGCCAGGCCGTAGCGGCCCTGCAAATACAGCTTCACCTCGTTGGTGATGGTCTTGTAGCGCTCGCCGGCAAGCACGTTGAACACCGCCTGGGTGCCGACGATCTGCGAGGTCGGGGTGACCAGCGGCGGAAAGCCCAGGTCTTCGCGCACCCGCGGGATCTCCGCGAACACTTCGTTGATGCGGTCCAGCGCGCCCTGCTCCTTGAGCTGGTTGGCCAGGTTGGACATCATCCCGCCCGGCACCTGGTTGACCTGCACCCGGGTGTCCACCGTGGTGAATTCGCTCTCGAACTGGTGGTACTTCTTGCGCACCGCATAGAAGTACAGGCCGATCTCCTGCAACAGCTCCAGGTCCAGGCCGGTGTCGTACGCGCTGCCCTTGAGCGCGGCGACCATCGACTCGGTGCCCGGGTGGCTGGTGCCCCAGGCCATGCTGGAGATGGCGGTGTCGATATGGTCGGCACCGGCCTCGATCGCCTTGAGCTGGCACATCGCACCCAGGCCCGCAGTGTCGTGGCTGTGGACGAACACCGGCAGGTCGACCTCGGCCTTCAGCGCCTTGACCAGGTCGAAGGCCGCATAGGGGGTCAGCAGGCCGGCCATGTCCTTGATCGCCACCGAGTCGATGCCCATCGCCTGCATGGCCTGGGCCTGCTTCACGTAAGCCTCGACCGTGTGCACCGGGCTGACGGTGTAGGCCAGAGTGCCCTGGGCATGCTTGCCCGCGGCCTTCACCGCCTCGATCGAGACGCGCAGGTTACGCACGTCGTTCATCGCGTCGAAGATGCGGAACACATCGATGCCGTTGACCGCCGCCTTGGCCACGAACGCCTTGACCACGTCGTCGCTGTAGTGGCGATAGCCGAGCAGGTTCTGTCCGCGCAACAGCATCTGCAGACGGGTATTGGGCAGCGCCGCCTTGAGCTGACGCAGGCGCTCCCAGGGATCTTCCTTGAGGAAGCGGATGCAGGCGTCGAAGGTCGCGCCGCCCCAGACTTCCAGCGACCAGTAACCGACCTTATCGAGCTTGTCGCAGATCGGCAGCATGTCCTCGGTGCGCATGCGCGTGGCCAGCAGCGACTGGTGGGCATCGCGCAGGATGGTATCGGTAACGGTGATTTTCTTGGACTTGCTCATGTTCTGAATCCTTCCCCTACAGGCCGGCGTGGGCGGCAATGGCGGTGGCGATGGCGATGGCCAGGTGCGACGGGTTGCGTTTGATCGAGTACTCGGTCAATTCCGGGTGGCTTTCGACGAAGCTGGTGTTGAACTCGCCGCTGCGAAACTCCGGATTACGCAGGATTTCCTGGTAATAGGCGGCGGTGGTCTTCACCCCCTGCACGCGCATGTCGTCGAGGGCGCGCAGGCCGCGGTCCATCGCCTCTTCCCAGGTCAGCGCCCAGACGATCAGCTTCAGGCACATCGAGTCGTAGTAGGGCGGAATGGTGTAGCCGGTGTAGATCGCCGTGTCGGTGCGCACGCCGGGGCCGCCGGGGGCGTAATAGCGGGTGATCTTGCCGAAGCTGGGGAGGAAGTTGTTCTTCGGGTCTTCGGCGTTGATGCGGAACTGCAGGGCGAAGCCGCGATGGATGATGTCCTCCTGCTTGACCGACAGCTGCAGGCCGCTGGCGATGCGGATCTGCTCGCGGACGATGTCCAGGCCGGTGATTTCCTCGGTGATGGTGTGCTCCACCTGTACCCGGGTGTTCATCTCCATGAAGTACACCTCGCCCTCGGCCAGGAGGAACTCCACGGTACCGGCGTTCTCGTAGCCCACCGCCTTGGCCGCGCGCACCGCCAGGTCGCCGATATAGGCGCGCTGTTCGGGGGTCAGCTGCGGGCTGGGGGCGATCTCGATGAGCTTCTGGTTGCGCCGCTGGATCGAACAGTCGCGCTCGAACAGGTGCACCACGTTGCCGAAGCTGTCGCCGAGAATCTGCGCCTCGATGTGCTTGGGATTGACGATGCACTTTTCCAGGAACACCTCGGCGCTGCCGAAGG
The DNA here is from genome assembly GCF_963970915.1 of Pseudomonas sp. EA_105y_Pfl2_R69. NCBI lineage: Bacteria > Pseudomonadati > Pseudomonadota > Gammaproteobacteria > Pseudomonadales > Pseudomonadaceae > Pseudomonas > Pseudomonas sp. EA_105y_Pfl2_R69. The sequence goes on along the minus strand of NZ_CAXAOO010000008.1, from coordinate 218,592 downwards.
CCTTGGTCGCCTCGGAAATCACCCGGGGAAACGCCTGTTCCAGTTCTTCCCGCGAGTTGCAGCGGCGAATGCCGCGGCCGCCACCGCCGCTGGTGGCCTTGAGCATGACCGGATAACCGATGCGATCACCCTCGAGCAGCGCCTCGGCGATATCGGCGACATTGCCCTCGGTGCCCGGCGTCACCGGCACGCCGGCCTTGATCATGCTACGCCGCGCCTCGGTCTTGTCGCCCATGCGGCGGATCACTTCCGCCGAGGGGCCGATAAACTTGATCCCACGCTCGGCGCAGATCTCCGCCAGCTCGGCGTTTTCCGAGAGAAAACCATAGCCCGGGTGCAAGGCATCGCAGCCGGTTTCCACCGCCAGATTGACCAGCTTGCGCGGGTTCAGGTAGCCGGCCAGCGGGTCGGCACCGAGGCTGTGGGCTTCATCGGCACGCTTGACGTGCAGGGCCATGCTGTCGGCATCGGAATAGACCGCCACTGAGCGAATGCCCATCTCGGCGCAGGCGCGCACGATGCGCACGGCAATCTCGCCGCGGTTGGCTATGAGAATTTTCTTGATCACGGGCCTGGGTCCTCGATCGCGTCAGCAGGCGACCGCGGAAAGCGGTCGACGGATGACCGCAGCTCAGCTTGCGGTTATGCAATTAAGCTACGCTCCGCCAGCGATTAACAAAAATCAGTATTTATTGGGCTAAGCATTAGTAAAGACTTATAGTCAGCCCGAAACGGCCTTCTGGCGAAGGCCCGCAGCCACCCTGCGCCGCTCAGAGCGCAACCCTTCGCGAGCCAATAACCATGCGTAAGTCACTGCTGCGTATGACTTTTCGTCAACTGCAGGTGTTCCGTGCGGTGTGCGCCCAGCGCTCCTACAGCCGCGCGGCCGAGGAAATGGCCCTGACCCAGCCGGCGGTCAGCCTGCAGATTCGCCAGCTGGAGGAACTGCTCGGCCAGCCGCTGTTCGACTATGTCGGCAAGAAGCTCTACCTGACCGACGCCGCCGAAGCCCTGCAGCTTGCCAGCGCAGATATCTTCGGCCGCCTGGAGAGCCTCGACATGCAGCTGGGCGACTTGCGGGGCTCACTGCAGGGGCAACTGAGCCTGGCGGTGGAGTCCAGTGCCAAATACTTCGTTCCCCACCTGTTCGCCGCTTTTCGTCGCCAATACCCCGAAGTCAGCCTACAGATGGTGGTCACCAATCACAGCCAGGCGCTCAAGCGGCTGAACGCCAACCGCGACGACCTGCTGATCATGTCCCAGGTACCGACCGACCTGAATCTGGAGTTTCTGCCCTTTCTCAACAACCCGATCATCGCCGTGGCTCCGGCCGACCACCCGCTGTGCGGCCAGAACGGGCTGACCCTGCACGACCTCAGCGCCTGGCCCCTGCTGATCCGCGAGGCCGGTTCCGGCACCCGACAGGCCTGCGAGGCTTACTGCCACCAGAAGCGCGCGCACTTCGCCCAGACCCTGGAAGTCGGCTCCATGGAAGGCCAATGCGAAGGGGTGATCGCCGGCCTCGGCCTGGCCCTGCTGCCCCGTCACGCCGTGCGCCGCGAGCTGGACTGCGGCGCATTGCGCGAACTGCCGGTGGCCGAATTGCCGCTGCTGCACAGCTGGTGCCTGGTGCACCCGCGGAGCAAATACCTGTCGCCGGTGGCCCAGGCGTTTTTCGCCTTCGTGCGCGATCAGCGCAGCCAGATCAACGCCCTGGCTGAGCGCTTCGCCGCCCCAGGGCCTGGGCGGCCGTCAGGTAGTTAGCCGCGATCAGCTCGGGAAAGTCGGCCAGTTGCTGCTGCAATTGGCGCTGCTCGGCATAGCTTTCGATGGCGCGACGGTATTCCATGCGGCGCTGGTCAATCACTTTGCGCCGGGCACGGGCCTCGCTGGTGGCGTGACTCTGGGCTTTATCCAAGTAAGCAGACATAGGGTGCAACTCCCAAGCTGAATAACGGGAGTCACAGCATCGGCCAGGGATATGACGCTTTGATGGCCGCGCAATAGGTTATGTATCAATGACCTTGCTGCATGGGCCGCCTGGGGAAAAGTGGCACTGCCTGCAGAGACCGCAATGGGTAGGGTGCGCCGTGCGCACCGAGCATCTGCAGCCGACGCTGGTGCGCATGACCTAGGCGGCCCCGCGTCACCCTACGAAGTCAGCGCCTAGCCCTTTCAGTCTTCGACGTTCTTATGCGCCTTGGGCGACAGGCGCAGGCTGCGCAGACTGCGCTTGACGCTCTTGAGGTGGTTTACCAGGCCCGGGCCGCGGGCCATGGCCACGCCCATGGCGAGCACGTCGATCACCACCAGGTGGGCGATACGTGAGGTCAGCGGGGTGTAGATCTCGGTGTCTTCCTGCACGTCGATGGCCAGGTTGACCGTGGCCAGGTCGGCCAGGGGCGTCTGGCTGGGGCACAGGGTGATCAGGGTCGCGCCGGTTTCGCGCACCAGGTTGGCGGTGATCAGCAGATCCTTGGAGCGCCCCGACTGGGAAATGCAGATGGCCACGTCGGTGGGTTTCAGGGTCACCGCGCTCATCGCCTGCATATGCGGGTCGGAATAGGCGGCGGCGGTCAGCAGCAGGCGGAAGAACTTGTGCTGGGCGTCCGCCGCCACCGCACCGGACGCACCGAAACCGTAGAACTCCACGCGCTGGGCATTGGCGATGGCGGCGATGGCGCGCTGCAGGGCCTGGGTGTCGAGCTTCTCGCGCACCTCGATCAGGGTGTGCAGGGTGGTGTCGAAGATCTTCAGGCTGAAGTCGGCCACCGAATCGTCTTCATGGATCGCGAACTGGCCGAAGCTGGCACCGGCGGCCAGGCTCTGCGCCAGCTTCAGCTTGAGGTCCTGAAAGCCGGTGCAGCCGATGGCGCGGCAGAAACGCACGATGGTCGGCTCGCTGATACCGACACTGTGGGCCAGCTCGGCCATGGAGCTGTGCATCACCGAGGCGGGATCGAGCAGCACGTGGTCGGCCACCTTGAGTTCGGATTTGCGTAACAGATGACGCGACTGGGCAATGTGCTGCAACAGGTTCACAGAAATAGGCTCGATTTTGGCTAGCGAATCCATCAAGCACGCCTCATGGGAGTAATGACTCGGTTATGATCGGCGCACGACGGGTTGTAGTGGCCTTGTAGTTATACTACATGGCCGCCTCCCTCGCACTTATAAACCGAGTCGGAGTTCCCACCTTGAGCATTCCCTGCGACATGCTGGTGTTTGGCGGCACCGGCGATCTGGCCCTGCATAAACTGCTGCCGGCGCTCTACCACCTGCATCGCGCCCGCCGCCTGCATGGCGATACGCGCATCCTCGCCCTGGCCCGCAGCCAGCACAGCCGCGAAGCCTATCAGGCCCTGGCCGAACGTCATTGCCGGGCCCAGGTGGCCCGCGCCGACTTCGACAACGACACCTGGGCCAGCTTCGCCGCGCGCCTCGACTACTTCGCCATGGACGCCAGCCAGAGCGCCGACTTCGGTCGCCTGGGCAAGCGCCTGGGCAGCGACCCCGAGCGGGTGCGCATCTACTACCTGGCCACCGCCCCGGACCTGTTCGAGGACATCGCCACACACCTGCAGGTGGCCAACCTGGCCGGGCCCAAGAGCCGCATCGTCCTGGAAAAACCCATCGGCCACTCGCTGCAGTCGGCCCAGGCGATCAACGCCGCCATCGGCGCGGTGTTCGACGAATCGCGGGTGTTCCGCATCGACCACTACCTGGGCAAGGAAACCGTGCAGAACCTGATGGCCCTGCGCTTCGCCAACGCGCTGTTCGAGCCGATCTGGCGCGCCGGGCATATCGACCATGTGCAGATCAGCGTGTGCGAAACCCTCGGCGTAGAGAATCGCGGCGCGTACTACGACAACGCCGGCGCGATGCGCGACATGATCCAGAACCACCTGCTGCAGCTGCTCTGCCTGGTGGCCATGGAAGCCCCGGTGCGCTTCGACGCCGAGGCGGTGCGCAACGAGAAGGTGAAGATCCTCGAAGCGCTGAAACCCATCTCCGGTCTGGATGTGCGCGACAAGACCGTGCGCGGCCAGTACAGCGCCGGCAAGATCGGCGGCCAGGAAGTCCCGGCCTACTACTTCGAAAAGAACGTCGACAACGACAGCGACACCGAAACCTTCGTCGCCGTGCAGGTCGAGATCGACAACTGGCGCTGGGCCGGCGTGCCCTTCTACCTGCGCACCGGCAAGCGCCTGGGGCACAAGAGCTCGGAAATCCTCATCCAGTTCAAGCCGGTGCCGCACCAGCTGTTCGGCGGCGGCGAAGCCAACCGCCTGCTGATCCGCCTGCAGCCGGAAGAACGCATCAGCCTGCAACTGATGGGCAAGAGCCCAGGCAAGGGCATGCACTTGCAGCCGGTGGAGCTCGACCTCAACCTGGCCGACGCCTTCAACAAGCAACGCCGTTGGGACGCCTACGAACGCCTGCTGCTGGACGTGATCGAAGGCGACTCGACGCTGTTTATGCGCCGCGACGAAGTGGAAGCCGCCTGGGCCTGGATCGACCCGATCATCAAGGGCTGGCACCAGCACCACCAGAGCCCGCGCCCCTACCCGGCCGGCAGCAACGGCCCGGAACAGCTACAGAACCTGCTGGAACGCCACGGTCGGCAGTGGATGGAATAGCCGCCCGGCCCGACCATTCCGTGGGGTGCGCCGTGCGCACCGAGAACCGGCTATCTGCCCAGGTGCGCATGGCGCACCCGAAAGATTCAAGCGGTTAAACCGGGTTGAGCGGATAGAGCCGCTCATCGAACTGCTCCAGGCGTGGAAATGTCAGGGGCTGCTCCTGCGCCAGCCCCTCAAGACGCTGCTGGTAGGCCCGCAGAAAATCCTCGCGGGCCTGGTGGCTGATATAGGGCACATGCCAGGCGACGAAAGGTTCCAGCACCTGCAGGCCGACATAGGCCAGGGTGCCGCGCAGCAGCGGGCGCAGCATGTCCTCCAGCGGACCGTGGATCGCCCCCTCGCCGAACATATGCTCGCGCCCGCCCAGGGTCAGGCTGACCAGGGCCTGCTTGCCGGCCAGACCGCCCTGGTCGTAGAAACGCTTGCCGCCATAGCAGACGCCGGAGACCAACACCCGGTCGATCCAGCCCTTGAGCATGGCCGGCACCGAGAACCAATACAGCGGAAAATTGAGGATCAGCAGGTCGGCCCAGAGCAGCTTGTCCAACTCGGCCTGGATGTCGGCCGCCAGCTCGCCGCTCTTGACCCCTTCGCGCTGCTCCAGGGCATAGACCAGGTAATCCGGATTGGCCCGCGCGGTGAAATCGGCGGCCGAGGCCACCGGGTTCCAGTTCATCGCATAGAGGTCGGAGACCTGCACCTCATGGCCCTGGCCCTGCAGGGTCTCCTGCGCCAGGTCGCGCAAGGCCGCGGTAAAAGACTGGGGTTCGGGGTGGGCGTGGACTATCAGTACCTTCATAACAACTCCTTCACCGGGGCGCGCCTTGCGCACCGATTCGATGGCTGGTGCGCACGGCGCACCCTACGGATCACAACTGGATGGCCTTGGTCTCGACGAATTCGGCCAGCCCTTCTTCCCCCCACTCGCGGCCATTGCCGGACTGCTTGTAGCCGCCGAAGGGCGCGCGGTAGTTGAAGGCCGCGCCGTTGACGAAGCACTGCCCGGCGCGCAGTTGCCGCGCCAGTTGCAGCGAGCGTTCGCGGCTGACGGTCCACACCGCGCTGGACAGGCCGAACGGCGAGTCGTTGGCCATGCCAACGGCCTCAGCCTCATCGGCATAGGGAATCAGGCACAGCACCGGGCCGAAGATCTCCTCCTGAGCGATGCGCATGCGGTTGTCGACATCGGCGAACAGCGTCGGTCGCACATAATAACCACGCTCCTGCCCCGCCGGCGTGTCGCTGCCGCCACAGAGCAGGCGCGCGCCCTCCTCCTGGCCCAGACGGATATAGTCCTGCACGGTGCGGCGCTGACCGGCCGAGCACATGGGGCCGATAAAGGTCAGCGGATCAAGCGGGTCGCCGAGGCGCAGCGTCTCGCACTCGGCGCGGGCCAGCTCCAGGGCCTCGGCATAGCGGCTGGCTGGCAGCAGCATGCGGGTCAATGCGGTGCAGGTCTGCCCGGAGTTGATCATCACGTCCTGCACGCCATGGCGCACCGCCGCCGCCAGATCCGCATCCGCGCCGACGATAAAGGGCGACTTGCCGCCCAGCTCCAGGCACACGCGCTTGACCGTCGGGGCAGCGGCTTCGGCCACCCGCACCCCGGCACCGGTGGAGCCGGTAAAGGAAACCATGTCCACGTCCGGGTGCCGCGCCAGCGCCTCGCCGACCTTGCTGCCGGGGCCACTGACCAGGTTGAACACCCCGGCCGGCAAGTCGCAGGCCTGGATTATCTCGGCCAGCAGAAAGGCGTGTAGCGGGGTTTCCTGGCTGGGTTTCAGCACCACGGTGCAGCCCGCGGCCAGGGCCGGCGCCAGTTTGCCGAGCAGCTGGTGCAGCGGGTAGTTCCAGGGATTGATAAAGGCGCACACGCCCACCGCTTCGCGTAGCACCAGGGAGTTACCGACCTCGCGCACCTGATCCATCAACGCGGCCATCTCGGCGTAGCTGCGCAGGCCTTCGATCGGCCCATCTACCTGCACCGCGCGGCACCATTGCACTGGCATACCCAACTCGGCAGTGATCAGCGCGGCCATCTCGTCGGCGCGCGCCTGCAACCGCTCGGCCAGGGCGCGGATATAACCGGCACGCACGCTGGACGGGGTGCGCGACCAAGGACCGAAGGCGCGCCGCGCGGCCAGTACGGCGCGATCCACATCGCGCTCGTCACCCAGCGGCACGCGGCCGATCACGCGTTCCGTGGCCGGATTAAGTACCTCGGCCAGGCCGCCACCATGGGGGGCTTGCCAGGTGCCGTCGATAAACAGCTTGTTGTGGTTATGCACACACTTTCTCCTGCATCAGTTCCGCAGCGCAGCGGGCGATTCGTCGGCAGGCCTCAGCCAGCGGCGCGCTGCCCAGCACCAGGCCGACGCGGATATGCCCGGCGGCGCTGGGGCCGAAGGCTTCGCCGGCCAGCACCGAGACGCCGTGCAGGTCGAGCAGGCGCTCGGCGAAGGCCTGGGCGGACAAGCCGGTGGGACGAATATCGACCATGACGAACATGCCGCCGTCCGGCTTCAGGGCGCGCAGGCCGGGGCAGTCCTGCAGGGTGGTGCAGACCAGGTCGCGGCGCTGGCGATAGGCTTCGCGCATCGCCTCAAGCTCCGGCAGGTTGGCTTCCAGGGCCACGCAGGCGGCATCCTGAATAAAGTCGGGCAGACCGTAGAGCATGCACAGGGCGAGGTTCTCCAGGTGCCCGGCCAGCGACCGCGGGGCCACCACCCAGCCCAGCCGCCAGCCACTCATGGCGTGGGACTTGGACAGGCTGTTGAGCGTCGCCGTGCGTTCGGCCATACCCGGCAGGCTGGCCGGGCTGATGTGCTCGCCCTCGAACAGCAGCTCGCTGTACACCTCGTCGGAGATCAGCCACAAATCATGATCGATGCACAGCGCGGCGATGGCCTCCCAGGTGGCCCGCGGCAGGCTGGCCCCGGAGGGGTTGTGCGGGCTATTGAGCGCCAGGGCGCGGGTACGCGGGGTAATGGCGGCCGCGACATCGGCGGCCTGCAGGCGAAAGCCGTGTTCGGCGCGCAGCGGCACCGCCACCACCTTGGCCCCGCAGGCCCCGAATACCGCTTCGTAGGTCACGTACATGGGCTCCGGCACGATGATCTCGTCGCCGGGATCGAGCAGGCACTGGGCCACGCTGAACAGCCCGCACTGGGCCCCGGGCAGCACCACCACCTGCTCGGCGTCCACAGCCTGGCCACTGCGGCGGCTGTGGCGCGCGGCGATGCGCTGACGCAGCTCGCGCTTGCCACGCACCTCGGCGTAGTGGGTGTTGCCGGACAGCAGGCTGTCGATGGCGGCCTGGATGATCGGCTGCGGGGTGTCGAAGTCCGGGTCGCCCACCGACAGCAGAAGAATGTCCTCGCCACGCGCCTGGCGCTCCAGGGCACGGTAGTGGATGGTCCAGGCGGCGGCACCGTCGCCGGCGATACGTTGGGTCAGTTGCGAATAACGCATAGATGTCTCCTTTGGCTGGCAGCGGGGCGGCCAGGCTTCGTAGGGTGCGCACGGCGCACCCTACCCATTGCCCCGGTTATTGGGCGCAGGCGTGCTTGAGTTCGATCAGGGTCACACCGGGGTGGGCGAAACCGGCCGCGAGGTCGACCTGCAAGTCGTCCAGGCTCTGCGGCTGACGCACCGCGCAGCCGAAGGCACGGGCCAGGCCGATAAAGTCCGGGTTGCGCGGCAACACGCCGATGGGCTCGATATCCAGACCGAGCATGTCGTCGCGGATCTGCCCCAGGGCATCGTTGTTCCACAACAGCACCACCAGCGGGCTGTCCAGCTCCTCCACGGCGGTGGCCAGTTCCTGGGCGGTGTAGAGAAAACCGCCATCGCCGACCAGCACCAGCCCCGGGCGTTGCGGTGCCCCCAGCTTGGCACCGATGCCGGCGGGCAGGCCGTAGCCCAGCGTGCCGTAGCCGGTGGGATGCAGCCAGCTACGCGGCGCGCGGCTGGCGAACAGGTAGTTGCCGGTGTAGGCCAGCTGGGTCATGTCGGTGCTGATAAAGGCGTTGTCCGGCAGCTCGGCGGCGACCCGTTGAAGAATCGCCTGGTGGATCAGCTGCAATGGCCCGTGCCCGGCCTTGACCGCCGCACGCAAGGCGCTGACCGCGGCAATCGCCGCGCTGGCTTCGCGCGGTTGTTCCGGCAGGCGCGCCAGCAAGGCCGCCAGGGTTTCCCGTGCATCGCCATGCAGGGCCACGGCGCAGGGGTAGAAGTCGTTGAACTTGCGCGGGTCGATGTCGATGCGCAGCACTTCGCCGGTCAGCGGCAGGCGCTCACGCCAGTAGTCGGTGTCGGCCATTTCGGTGCCGACCGCAAGGATCACATCGGCCTCGGCGATCAACTCCCAGCCCGGCTCGACGCACAGGGTCGAGCCGGCATGCAGCGGCGCGTCAGGCGGCAGCAAACCCTTGCCGGCGACGCTGGTGAACAGCGGCGCGGCCAGGCGCGTGCTCAGTGCCTGCAATTCCGCGCCGGCCTGCAGCGCTCCGCCACCGGCGATGATCATCGGCCGCCGCGCCGCTTGCAGCTTCGCCAGCGCCTGTTGCAGCACAGCGCTGGCTGGCACACCACGGCTTGGGCGGCGCACCACTTCATGGCTCCAGTCCCGTGCGATGGGCGCGGCGAGCACATCCAGCGGCACCGAGATATGCACCGGGCGCGGGCGCTCGCTGTCGAACACGGCGTAGGCGCGGGCGATCAGCTCGGGCAAGTCTGCGGCGGTCAAGGCCACCGCCGAGAACGCGGTGATCGGCGCGGTCATGGCGCGCTGATCCTGGGTTTCATGCAGGCTGCCCCAACCCTTGCCGAGGCTGGCAGTGTGGTTGACGCTGGAAATCACCAGCATCGGAATCGAGTCGGCGTAGGCCTGGCCGATACCGGTGGCGGCATTAGTCACGCCGGGGCCGGTGATGATGAAACACACACCCGGCTTGCCGCTGACCCGCGCATAACCGTCGGCCATAAAGCTGGCACCCTGCTCGTGGCGAGTCAGCACATGGCGAATGCCGCTGCCGGGCAAGCCGCGATAGAGCTCCAGGGTGTGCACCCCGGGAATGCCGAACACGGTGTCGACGCCGTAGTTGGCCAGCAGGCGGACCAGGGCTTGGCCGCCGGTCAAGGTTTGTTCTGATTGCATGTCAAATCCTCATCAATACCTGGGCTAGAACAAGGGCTAGCCGAGGCGAATCAGCGCGTCGACCGCGACGGCACCTTGCGCATTCACCAGCAGAGGGTTCACGTCCAGTTCCAGCAGCTGCCCGGCGTTCTCGCAGGCGTAATCCGCCACGGCGCGAATCGCCTGCACCAGCGCGTCCAGATCCACCGCCGCACGTCCGCGGAACCCTTGCAGCAAGGGCGCGCTGCGCAGGCTGAGCAAGGCCGCGCGGATCGCACAGTCGGTGGTTGGCAGCAGCAGGCTGCGGCTGTCCTTGAGCAGCTCGACGAGGATGCCACCGGCACCGATCACCAGTGCCAGAGCGAAATCGTTTTCACGCTTGATGCCGACAATCAGCTCGGCCAACGGCGCGGGGGCCATGCGTTCCAGCAACACCTGATCGAAAGCCACACCCGGTGCGTAGGCCGCGATGCGCTGGCGCATCTGGCCGATGGCCGCTTGCAGCGCCGCCTCGTCCGCCAGGTTGAGTGCCACCGCGCCGGCTTCGGTCTTGTGCGGCAGATCGCTGCTGACCGCCTTGAGCACCAGCGGGAAACCGAGCTGGCGCGCGGCGTCCACGGCCTGCGCTGGCGTGCTCAACAAGGCTTGCGGCAGTGGCAGGCCAAACGAGCACAAAGCCTGCTTGGAGTGCCACTCGTCGAGCAGCCGACCTTGGCTGTGCAGCGCCTGCGGGCAGAGCGGCACCAGCGCCGCCTCGCCACGCGCCAGCAAGGTTTCTCTCTGCTGGCGGTAATGGGCGATCCGGCCCCAGGCAGCCAGGCCGTCTTCAACGCCCTGCAAAGCAGCGACGCCCTGGTTGTGCAGCAGCTCGCGGGCGTGCGCCGGTAACAGTTCAGGAAAGGCCGAGGCAACGCAGCCGACCTTGGCGTGACGCTTGAGCGCCGCGCAGTACAGCTCCAGCAGCAGGTCACATTGCAGCCGCTCACCGGTTTCCTCACCTGGGTAGTCGAGCACCAGCAAGGCGGCATCCGCGTCGGTGCGCAGGGCGCAGTCGAGCATTTTGTCCAGCGCCGCGCCGTCACCCCAGATGGCGGTGGTGAAGTCCAGCGGGTTGGCGATATTGGCGTAGCTCGGCAGCACCTCGACCAGCTCCGCACGTTGGCTGTCGTCGAGCTTCGGCAAGCTCAGGCCATTGCGCTCGGCGTAGTCGGCGATCAAGCCGGCATCGCCACCGGAGCAGGCCAGTGCCACCAGGCTCGGGCCGCTCGGCAGATTGCCGCAGGCGGCCGCCTTGAGGGTTTCCATAAAGCTCACCGGGCCGCTGACGCGAATCACCCCGAGACGCTCGAACAACGCGTCGTACAACGCGTCGGAGCCGGCCAGCGAGCTGGTGTGGCTGAGCGCCAGTTCGGCACCGATCTCGGACACACCGGTTTTCAGCGCGATGACCGGGATGCCCTGCTGCAACGCCTTGTAGGCGGCGCGGGCGAAGCCGGGAATATTCTTCAAGCCTTCCAGGTGCAGGCCGATGGCGGTGACGCGCGGTTCGTCGAGCAGCACGTCCATCAGTTCGGCGACGCCGAGTTGCGCCTGGTTGCCGACCGAGGCCATGTAGGCGATGGGCAGCGAGCGGTCGCTCATCGACAGGTTGTAGGCGAAGTTGCCGCTCTGGGTCAGCACCGCCACGCCCTGCTCAACCGCCTTGCCGCCATGCGCCACCGGCCACAGAGCGGCGCTGTGCAGGTAGTCGAGCAGGCCGTAACAGTTCGGCCCGAGCAGCGCCATGTCACCGGCGGCTTCGAGCAGTTGCTGTTGCAGAGCCAGGCCCCCGGCTCCGGTTTCGGCGAAACCCGAGGCGTAGCAAATCGCCCCGCCCGCACCCTTGGCGGCCAGTTCGGCCACGCACTTGAGGGTCAGCTCGCGGTTGGTGGCGATAAACACCGCATCCGGCCCGCACGGCAGCTCGGCCACCGAACGTACGCAGGGCACGCCTTCAAGCTCGGCGTGCTGCGGGTTAACCAGCCACAGCTGGCCTTCGAAACCACCCTCGGCGCAGCGTTTGAGTGCCTGGGCCATGCTGCGCCCGCCGATAAAAGCGAGGTGCTTGGGTGCCAGCAGGCGCTTGAGATTTTCACGTTGGCTCATGCTCAGACCCTCAGCGCAGCAACGGCCGCAGCAATTCGCGGGAGATGATGTGGCGCTGGATCTCCGAGGTGCCTTCCCAGATCCGCTCGATCCGCGCGTTGCGCCAGATGCGTTCGACCGGGCCTTCGTCCATCAGGCCCATGCCGCCGAAGATCTGCACCGCGTCGTCGGCGACCGTGCCGAGGGTTTCGCTGGCGAACAGCTTGGCCATGCCGGCCTCGCCGTCGGTCATCGTGCCCTGGTCCATCTTCCAGGCGGTGTGCAGGGTCATCAGTTCGGCGGCGCGAATCTGCGTGGCCATGTCGGCGAGTTTGAAAGAGATGCCCTGGTAAGTGCCGATCGGCTGGCCGAACTGCTTGCGGTCCGCCGCCCATTGCAAGGACACGTCCAGCGCACGTTGGGCCTGGCCGACGCAGTTGGCGGCAACCATCACCCGGCCGGCAGTCAGCCAGGCGTTGGCCACTTCCCAGCCCTTGCCGACTTCACCCAAAACCTTGGAGGCCGGTACGCGGCAGTCGTCGAAGAACATTTCATAGGTGTGGTAGCCACGGTTGCTGACGCATTTCGGCCCGCGGCGGATCGTCATGCCCGGGGTGCCCTTGTCGACCAGAAAGGAGGTCACGGCGTTGCGCTTCTTGCCGTTGTGCTCGTAGGTGTCGGTAACGGCGAAAACGATGGCGAAATCGGCATGCCCAGCGTGGCTGATGAAGTGTTTGCTGCCGTTGATCACGAAGTCGTCGCCGTCGCGCACCGCGCGGGTCTTGATCGCGTTGGCGTCGGAGCCAGCACCCGGTTCGGTGAGGGCGAAGCAGTCGATTTTCTCGCCCTGCACGCTCGGTAGCAGGTAGTCCTGAATCTGCTCGCCCTTACAGGCCATGAGGATCTTCGAGGGACGCGCGACGAACACGTGCAGCGCCCAGGAGACCTTGGACAGCTCACGCTCAATCAGCGCCTGGGACAGATAATCGAGGCCACCGCCACCCACTTCCTCGGGCATGTTGAAGGCATAGAAACCGGCGGCGATGGCCTTGCCGCGAATCTGTGCGGCCAGCTCCGGCGACACCGCATCGGCGCGATCGACGGCTTCTTCATGGGGCAGTAGTTCCTTGGTGACAAAGCTGCGCACCGCGTCGACCAGCATTTCTTGTTCTTGGCTCAGTTGGAAATTCATCATGGTTACCTGTCAAAACGGATTGAGATCAGCGGCCGATAAAGTGCGGGGTGCGCTTTTCCATGGCGGCGCGCAAGGCTTCGTCACCGTCGGTGCTACGCCCACAAAGCAGGCCGGCGGCCAGTTCCGCTCGCAGCTGCTCGGCCAGGCTGCGCTGTGCGCCGTCACGCATCAGCTGTTTGGTTTGCGCGAACGCGAAGGTCGGGCCGCTGGCCAGGCGCGCGGCCAGCTCGCCGGCCACGCTCAGCAGTTGCTCGTCGGCGCAGACTTCACTGACTAGGCCGCTGGCCAGGGCGCGCTCGGAGCCCCACAGTTCGTCGAGGAACAACAGGCGCTTGGCCTGCTCGCTGCCAATCAGCCGCGGCAGGTGCCAGCTGGCACCTGCATCTGGCGAGTAAGCCATGCTGGTGTAGCCGGCCTTGAAGCGCGCCGATTGCGCCGCAATACGGAAGTCGCAGCACAGCGTCAGGTCCATCCCGGCACCGACCGCGGTGCCGTTGATGGCGGCGATAGTCGGCTTATTGAGGTTATGCAGGCAGGTCATCATGGCGTGGGCGGTTTCCGTCCAGCCGTAGCTTTCCAGCGCACCGCGGGCTTCGGCCTCGGCCCATTCAGCAAGATCGGCACCAGCGCAGAAGCTGCGACCGTTACCGCTCAACACCAGCACGCGTACGGCCGGGTCTGCATCCAACTCGGTCAACAACCGCTGTAACGCCTGGAGGCTGGGGATATCCAGGGCATTACGCTGGTCCGGGCGATTCAGGCGGACCCAGGCAATTCCGGCGTCAATCTGACAGAGCAGGCTGGATGTTGCGTTCATGGAGAACCTCGCTTGTTGTTCTGTGGTTCGCGGGGACCTGACGGTCTCCGGGCTTGAGGCAATACTAAACACTTGTTCAGTAACTCGACAAGCTATCGAACAACTGTTCAATTAAATTATTAAGTCATTGATATATATGAAGTTAATTAGTGACCTACAGGAGTCTGTTACAAGTTCGAACAAGGCCTTACAGGGCAAACCGCCATGCCGAGCGCGCCGCTCAATGCAAAAGGCCCGCACCTTGGGGGCGGGCCTGGTGGGACAGGGCTAGCGCTTAGCCGGCACTGGGTAAGGGACGCGCATCGACTGGCAGCTCGGCGGCCTCGTCGGCGTCATCGGCCAGGGGCAGGATCTTGATGCAGAAGATGCCGTAGAGCAGCGCGATGATCGGGTTGATCCAGTTGAAGAAGGCGAACGGCGCATAGGCCAGGGTGGCCACACCCAGGGTCGCGGCCATATACACCGCGCAGGCGTTCCAGGGGATCAGCGCCGAGGTCACGGTGCCGGCATCCTCGATGGTGCGCGACAGGTTGACTGCGGCCAGGCGGCGGCGACGGTATTCCTCCTTCCACATCTGCCCCGGCAGCACCAGGGACAGGTACTGGTCACCGGTCAGCAGGTTGACGCTGAGACTGGTGGCCAGGGTGGCCCCGATCAGCGCGCCGACCGAGTGCACGCTGCGCACGATCAGGCCGAGGAGGAAACGGATAAAGCCGATGCGCTCGAGTACCGCGGTCATCATCATCGAGCAGAACACCAGGAAGGCCATAAACACCATGCCGGCCATGCCACCGCGGCTGAGTAGGCTGTCCACCACCTCGTTGCCGCTGTCGATGGAGAAACCGGTGGCCATCACCGTCCACAGCGCCTTGACCACCATCAGCAGGCCGGTCTGCCCGCTGTCGGCCATAAAGCGCTCGATCGCCGCGCCTTGGAACAACACGGCAAACAGGCAGGCCAGGGCCGCGCTGAGCATGATCGCCGGGAAGGCCGGCACCTTGCGCACCGACAGCCCCAGCAGCACCAGCATGGGCAGCAGGTTGTACCAGGCGATATGGAAGGACTCGCGCAGCTGCGCCTGCAACTCCGGCACATTGGACACAGCGTCGCCGCGCACCTCGGCATTCAGGGCGAGAAAGGTGAACAGGCACAGGGCGATCAGCAGACTCGGCACCGAGACCCAGGCCATATGGCGGATATGGGCGAACAGGTCGACACCGACCACGGCCGGGGCCAGGTTGGTAGTTTCCGACAGCGGCGACATCTTGTCGCCGAAGTAGGCACCGGCCACCACCGCACCGGCGGTGATCTCCGGCGACAGACCAAAGCCGTAGGCGGTGCCCATCAGGCCGACGCCGATGGTCGCCACGGTGGTCCAGGACGAGCCAATGCAGATCGACACGATGGCGCAGATCAGGCACGCCAGCGGATAGAAGAAGCCCGGCGAGAGCAGGCTCAGCCCGGCATAGAGCAGGGTCGGTACGGTACCGGCGAGGATAAAGGCACCGATCAGCACGCCGATGGCGAGAAAGATAAAGATCGAGCCGATGGTCTTGGCGTTGGTGGCGATGATCTCGCTTTCCAGGTCGGCCCAGCCGATGCCGTTCTTCATGCCGATCAGCGCGGCGAAGCAGCCGACCATGATCAATGCCAGTTGCAGCGGCCCCGACATGGGGTCGTCGAACAGGCTCAGCGAGCCGGCGATCAGGGCCAGCAGCACTGCACCGACCAACAGCGCATCGAGCGCCGAGAGGTTGCGGAGTTTCATTGTTTTTATCTCCCAGTAACCGAAAGTTGGCCGGACTCGAAGGACCGACCTCGACTCGATTATTGGCAGGCGATGTAAGCTGGCGTTGTACGCGAGGAAAGAAGATGTAAGAAGTGGTAACGCCGCTGTTACAAGTCCGCCAGGCCCCGCACGGCCTGGCTTATAGCCTGCGCGGTGGCGCTCAGACGTTCGCCCAGCGCCTGCCGCTGCGCGGCGCACTGCGCCAGCTCGCCGGCTTCGGCGAGGGCCTCCAGGCGCTGCAGCTGCCGGGCCAGGGCCACGCCACCGAGGGATTCGCTGGCGCTGGCCAGGCGATGGGCCAGCGCGCCGATCGCCGCGGCGTTTTCCTCATCCACAGCCTTGAGCAAAGCCGCCCCCTGCTCGTCCAGACTGCAGCGCAGCAGCCCCAGCAGCTCGGCCAGCTTGGCGCTGCCGAGCATCTGCCCATGCGCCTGCAGCACGCGCGCATCCAACAGCGCCGCCGCGTCCTCCTGCGGCACCGCCTGCGGGATACCGTCCAGCGCCTGGTACAGCTCGGCCAGACGCATGGGCTTGCCGATCACCCCCTGCATGCCGGCCTCCAGATAGCGCTGCACCTTGCTCGCCTGCAGGCTGGCGGTAAAGGCGAAGATCGGTGTAGCACGGTTGAGGCCTTGCAGATCGCGGCGCAACCGCCGACACAACTCGACACCGCTAAAGCCTGGCAGGTGTACATCCAGCAGGATCAGGTCAAAACGCTGCTGGCGACATAGCTGCAGAGCCGGCTCGGCATCCTCGGCCAGAGTGACCCGGTGGCCATCGCGCTCTAGCAGGCCCTGAGCCACCTGACGGTTCAGCTCAACATCCTCGACCACCAGCACGTGTAGGCTAATCGCCTCCCGGCGCGGCACCTGAGGCAGCAAAGGCAGATCGCTGACCACCGGCAACCAAAGGTCGAACCAGAAGCAACTGCCCTCGCCTTCACGGCTGTGCAGTTCGATCTGCCCGCCCATGGCCTGCACCAGGCGTTTGCAGATGGCCAGGCCCAGGCCCGCACCGCCATAACGCCGGGCCACCTGCTCATCAGCCTGGACAAACCGCTCGAAAATCCGCGCCTGCACTGCCTCGGCAATACCAATACCGTTGTCCTGCACGGCGATACGCAGTTGCTGGCGATCTGCTGTACTGGTCAATAACTGCACACGCAGTGTCACCCTACCCGCCTCCGTGAACTTGATGGCATTGGCCAGCAGGTTGGTCAGTACCTGGCGCAAAAACTGTTCGCAGCCCAGCAGCCAAGGGCTCACCCGCGGATCCAGACACACCTCAAGGTGGCTGCCATTGGCCTGGGCACGGGGTTCGAGCAGGGTGATCACCTCATCCAGCAGTTCGCCCATGGCGAACGTCACCGGTTCGGCCTGAGCCTCGCCTTCCTCCAATTTGGCGAAGTCCAGCAGGTCGTTGAGGATCGCCAGCAGGCCCTCGCCGGCCTTGTGCAGGGCACGCAGGCGCAGGCGGTCGCGCTCGACCGGCAGCGCGTCGCGAAGCAGTTCGGCCATGCCGAGGATGCCGTTGAGCGGGGTGCGCAGCTCGTGACTCATGGTGGCGAGGAAGCGCGACTTGGCGCGGTTGGCCGCCTCGGCCTGCTCCTTGGCCTGGTGCAGGCTGGCGGTGCGCCGCTCGACCATCAGCTGCAGCTCGTCCTGCTTGCCCACCAGGGCCTGGCGATCCGCTTCGCGGCGACGCATATCGGCGACTATCGCCTGACGCATCTCGTCCAGGGCATGGGCCACCGCATCGATCTCGTCCTCGCGCTCGCCCTTGTCCAGTTGCAGCGGCTGCTCCCAGCCGCCCTCGGCCAAGCGCCGGGAAAACTCGGCCATGGCCAGCAGGTGGCGGGTGACCAGGCGGTGGAACAGCCACGACAGGGTAATCGCCAGGCCGCAGATAAACAGGCCCATCCACAGCAGGTTGGCCAGGCCGCTGGCATACAGGCGGCGGTGGATGGCGGCGATATCCACCGCCACCTCGAGGCTGCCGAGGGCGCGGCGCTGGCCATCGGCGAGGCTATAGACCAGCTCGAAACGCTGGCTGCGGATCCGATCATCGGTCGGCGCACGGCCCTGGTGCAGGTCGAAATCGCTGCTGCTCAGGTGCACCCAGGCGATATCCGGAAAGTCCACCAGACCGCGCAGCTGCACTTCCAGCTGCTCCTGATTGAGGTCCCACAGGCTGCGCTCGAGGCTGGCCAGGTAGCCGCTGCGGATCAGCTCCAGACGCGAGTCGATGCCCTGCATCTCGCGGCGGTACTCGAAGTACAGTTGCAGGCTGCTGGCCAGCAGGGTGAAACACAGGCTGAACAGCAGAATAAAGCCCAGCAGACGGCGCGACAGGCCGGTCGCCGCCAGCTCGGGCCAGGGCTTCACGGGGCCGTCACCGGCTGCTGGGCGGCACGGTAGGCGGCGGCGCTTTGCGCCAGCCACTGCTCGGCCACGCCGCTGTCCAACAGGCGCTGCAATTCGGCATCCACCTCGGCGAGCCGGGCGGCCAGGGGCGAACGCCTGGAGATGGCGAAATGCAGGTGATCCACCGCCAGGGTCAGCGGCAGCATGGCGATCTGCTCGGCCCCCGGCAGGAACTCGATCAGCAACTGACCGGTGCGCCGCTCGTGGGCGATAAAGTCGATACGGCCGCGGATCAGCTTGCCGAAGTTCTGCTGGCTGCTGGCCACCCGCTCGATATTGCCGGCGCGGGCCACCAGCTGGTCGAAAGCCTGACCGTAGCTCTCTCCGAACAGCAGGCCGCCGCGGTACTGCGTCAGGTCCTCAAGGCCGCGCACCTGCAGCGGTCGGCTGCGGTTGTAGAACAGCACCACCTCCTCGCGCAGCAAGGGCACCCGGCTGAACAACAGGTCGCGCTCGCGGGCCTCGGTGCGGTAGGCGATCACCAGGTCGACGCGGCCCTCGGCGGCATCGCTCAGGCAGCGCTGCCAGTTGCCCAGCTCGACTATCTGCAGTTGCAGGCCGAGGTTGCCGATTACCTCGCGCACCGCCTGCGGGGCCATGCCCTGCACCTTGCCGGTGCTGTCGCTCCAGGAAATCGGCGGGTACACCGGGTAGTCGCAATAGCGCACCGTCGCCGCCTCGCCACGGACCAGGCCAGTCAACAGCACCAGGCCGCAGGCCAGCAGCCACCGCGTCATGCGCGGCTACTCACCGCAGCACTGAACAGGTAACCGGTGCCATGGATGGTGATGATCAGTTGCGGGTCGGCGGGGTCGTCGCCCAGCTTGCGGCGCAGGCGGCCCACCAGCACGTCGATGGAGCGGTCGTTGGGCAGCCATTCGCGGTTGCGGATCTGGTCCATCAACTGGTCGCGGCTGAGGGTATGCCCGGCATTGCGCAGAAACACACTGAGCAGCTGGAATTCGCCATGGGTCAGCAGGTTCTCGCGGCCATCGCTGGCCAGCAGGCGGCGGCGATCCAGGTCCAGCGCCCAGTCGGCAAAGTGCTTGAGCTGGCGCGGCTCTTCGGCTGCACTGAGCGCCTGGGCATGGCGCACCCGACGCACCAGATTCTTCGCCCGCGACATCAGCTCGCGAGGGTTGAAGGGCTTGGCCAGGTAGTCGTCGGCCCCGCACTCCAGGCCGACGATGCGGTCGATCTCGTCGTCGCGGCCGGTGATCAGGATGATGCCGACCTCCGAGCGCACGCGCAGCTCGCGGGTCAGGGTCAGGCCGTCCTTGCCGGGCAGGCGGATATCCAGCATCAGCAGATCCACCGGCTGCTGCAGCAGGTGGGCCTCGGCCTGTTCGGCGGTCTCGGCGCAATGCACCACAAAGCCGTCGCGCTGCAGATAGGAGGCGAGCAGCTCGCGAATCACCGGATCGTCATCGACGATCAGCACACGGGGTGTTGCCGTCATTACCTTGCTCCCGCCGCGCCTCAGGGGCACAGCCGTTCTTGTAGTTATGTGATGTAGCAATCAGCCAGGGGCCACTCTAGCCACTGCTGAACAGATGATCAACAGACTCCGGGTTCACGCATAAAACGTCGATAACCACCCGCCTGCAGGCCATCGACCCAAGCCTCGCAGATCTGCACGCCTTGCGCCGGGCTGAAGGTGCTGGGGTTGAGCCCGGACTCCAGCCACAGGCCGTCGAGTAGCGCGCTGAGGCCGATGGCGGCCAGGTTCATATCGACTGCGGCCCAGCCCTGTTCGGCGGCCAGCAGCTCGAGGGTCTGCGTCAGCATGCGACGGTATTCGCCATAGGAGTGTTCATGGGCCAGGTTGATCGCCTCGGCGGTCTTCACCGCCCCCCAGAAGGCCAGCCAGGTCTCCAGCAATTGCGGATCGAGCAGTTCGGCCGAGAAGGACGCCTGGAAGAACGCCGAGAGCTGGTCCCGCGCCGCCGGCCCGGCCTCGGCGAGCGCCCCTTGCAAGAGCCCCATCACCCGCCCGGTAACGGTCAGATAGGCCTCGGCCACCAGCTCGTCCTTGCCGCCGTAGTGGTGGTTGATCAGGCCCACCGAGACCCCCGCCTCGGCGCAGATCTTGCGGATCGAAGAGCCCTGAAAGCCGTGCAGCTTCAGGCATTTGAGGGTCGCCTCGACCAGATGCGCCTTGCGCAATTCCGGCTCCAGGCGGGCAAAACGTATTTCGTGGGCCATGCCGACTTCCCCTGCTGTCATAGGCACAGCCCGGATCACGGCCGGGCTGTGCTGAACGACTGTACAGGATCGTCGGCGAGGCGTCAGCGCCCCTCGGCGAGCGCCAGCGCCGCGACCTGCTGCGCCGCCTGGCCGCGGATCAGCCACTCGCCGATGGCCAGCGCCAGGCCGACCCCCGCGAGGATCTTGCCGGCATAGTTCCAGTCCATCGGCTCACCGGGCGTGACCACGAACAGCACGATGCCGGCCAGCACATGCAGCCCTACCACGCCCGCCCACAGGCAGGCCCAGGTCGTGCCCAGCGGCATGCGGAAGGCGCGCGGCCGCGGATCGCTCAGGCGCAGCTTGATAAAGGCCAGGCACATCAGCACGTAGGGCAGCATGAAAATCATCGCGAAGATCGACAACAGGGTCCAGAACAGCTCCTCGGCGCTGTTCGCCACCAAGCCATAGACCAGCATCACCACAATGCTCACCGCCGAGGCCAGCAGGGCCGGGCCGATGGGCGTTTGGTAACGCGGGTGCACCACGCCGAACAGCGCCGGCAGCTCGCCGGCCCGCGCCGCCGCCACCGCCGCACGGTTGGTGCCCATGCTCCAGGTGACCATATTGGTGAACAGGGTAAACAGCACGAAACAGGCGATCAGGCTGGCGAAGGCCCCACCCAGGCCGTCGTGGCCATACATCTGGTACAGCGACTCGGCGAAGATCTTGGTCACATCGGTCTGCTCGGTGGGGACCGCGGCCAGCACGCCGAGGGTGCCGAACACATTGAAGGCGGCAATCAGCAACCCGGCGACCAGTACCGCGCGGGGAATGTCGCGGCGCGGATTGCGCATCTCCGGCGCACTGCAGCAGGCCAACTCGGTACCCATGATGCCGTAGACCATGATGCCCAACGCGGCGATCTCCATCCCGGAAGAAGGAATGATCGTCTCCAGAGTCAGCGGATTGGCGAAGCCATTCTGCAGGCCATAGCGGATACCGCCGATGCCAAGGGCCAGCACGGCGACCAGCTTCATCAGCGCGCCGATGTTGGGCAACCACTTGCCGATACCCAGCTTGACCGCGTTGAACAGCGCGGTGAGCAGGGCCAGGACGATGCCGATGGCGATCTTGCTCCACAGGCTCAGCTCGGGCAGGAAGAACTCGCTGAGCATGGCGGCGAAGAGGATATACACCGAGGGCATCCACAGGGCGTTGTTGACCCAGTACATCCACGACAGGCGCGCGCCCCAGCGCTGGCCGAAGGCGGTGCGCACCCAATGGTAGACCCCGCCGCCGCCCGGATAGGTGGTGCCCAGTTCGGCGGTCATCATGGCCATCGGCAGAAACAGCAGCACCAGCACATAGGCCCACCAGAACAGGCTGGTGGCCCCCAGGGATGCGGCCAGGGCGATCTGGTCCATAAACAGCATGGCCGAGACGGTGTAGAGCGTGACATCGCGAAAGCGCAGGACCTTGTTCTTGTTGTCGTCCATCGGAAGCCTTCCTCTGTTGATTTAGGTGGCGGCGCGCCGTCCCCGGCACGCCGGGGCGAAGCTAGTAGTGACCGGCCTGGCGCAGGTCCTCCAGGGTTTCCAGGATGCTTTCGCGCAGCACGCGGACGATAAAGTCGACCTGCGCGCGGGTCAGAATCAAAGGCGGCGACATCACATTCAGGTGCACCATGGGGCGCACCAGCAGGCCGCGCTTCTGCGCCCGCAGGTGCACCCACTCGCCGATATTCAGTTCCTCGGGGAACAGCGCCTTGCTCGCCTGGTCGGCGACAAACTCGACGCAGGCCATAAAGCGCAGGCCACGCACATCGCCGACTATGGGCAGGTCGCGCAGGCTGCGCAGCTGCTCCTCGAAGTAGCGGCCGACCTCCTCGACGTGCTGCAGGATGCCCTCGCGCTGGATGATCTCGATATTCTTCAGCGCCGCGGCGCAGGCCACCGGATGCCCCGAGTAGGTGAAGCCGTGGGTAAAGCAGCGGCCCTGATCTGGCTCGGCGATCACCTGCCAGATGCGCTCGGAGAACAGGCAGGCTCCCAGGGGCTGGTAGCCGCTGGTCAGACCCTTGGCGGTGGTGATGATGTCCGGCTGCACGCCGAACACCGCCTCGCTGGCGAAGAAATGGCCGAGACGGCCGAAGGAGGTGACCACCTCATCGGCGACATAGAGGATGTCGTAACGCTGACACAGCGCCCAGATGCGCTGGTGATAGCCGGCCGGCGGCACCATCACCCCACCGGAGCCGAACACCGGTTCGCCGATAAAGGCCGCCACCTTGTCCGCCCCCAGCTCCAGCACCTTGGCCTCGAACTCCGCCACCAGGCTCTCCAGGTAGGCGGCCTCGCTCATGCCCTGCGGCGCGCGGTAGCTGTAGGGGCAGCTGAGGTGATGGATGCCGTCCTGGATAAAGTCGAACTCGCCCTCGCGGTCCACCCGCTTGCCGCCCAGGGACATGCCCAGGTAGGTGGAGCCGTGGTAGGCGTTGTGGCGGGTCAGGATCTGCTTCTTCTGCGGCAGGCCGCGGCAGTTCTGGTAGTAGTGCACCAGGCGGATGGCGGTATCCACCGCGGTGGAGCCGCCGGTGGTGAGGAACACATGGTCGAGGTCACCGGGGGCCAGTTCCGCCAGCTTGGCGCACAACTCCACCGCGCGCGGGTTGGCCATATCGCAGAAGGGGTTGGCATAGGCCAGCTGGCGGGTCTGGGCGGCGATGGCCTCGACCATTTCCTCACGGCCCAGGCCGATATTGGTGCACCACATGCCGCCGACCGCATCCAGATAGCGATTGCCGGCCAGGTCCTGGATATAAGCCCCGTCACCGGCACCGATCTGCAGCGCATCCTGCTGGCGGTGCTCATCGAACAGGTGATAGCCGTGCATATAGTGGGCGCGATCGAGGGCGGCCAGGCCGGCCTGGTCACGAATGGCGGTGGGCAATGGGGTTACAACGGACATGGGCGAACTCCTGCTTGGCTAGTAGCTGGAGCCTAAAAAGCCCGGGCCAGCAGGGCCATACCTCATTTGAGGGTATGCCCGCCCATGGCGGCATGCCTGGGTTATGCTCGGCACAACAGCACAACCGCAGTCGAGGTGGTCCATGCAGGAGCTTGCCCTGGAGGCATTGCAACGCTGGCATCAGGCCCTGGCCCGGGCCGTGGCGGCCAGTCACGGCCCGGCGTTCGCCGGCGCACTGGTGGATGCCCTGGCCAGCCTGGTGCCGGTGGAATCGGTGATGATCAACCTGGAGCGCAGCGGCGCGGCACCGACCCTGCTATACGAACGCGGCATCCCGGCAGAGAGCCGCGAGCTGCTGCTGCAACGCTACTTTTCCCGCGGCTACCTGCTCGACCCCTTCTGCCTGGCGGTGGACCAGGGCCTCGGCGAAGGTTTCTACACCCTGGGCGAGATCGCCCCGGACGACTTCTTCGATAGCGAGTACTACAAGACCTACTACCTGGGTGCCGGCTCGGTGGAGGATTGCTACTTTATGCTCGAACTCGACCAGCACCGGCGCATCTCCATCAGCCTGTACAACGGCCTCAGCGCCCGCCCCTTCCAGGCCGCGCAACTGGCCGTGCTGCGCAGCCTGGCCGCGGTCATCCTGGAACTCGGCCGGCAGCACTGGCAGCACGCCCCGGGCGAGCGGCAACACGCCGGCCCGGACCTCAACCAGCAACTGCACAGCGCCTTTATGAGCTTCGGCGACGGCAAGCTGACCGCCCGCGAACTGGAAGTCTGTCACCTGCTGCTGCGCGGCCACTCGGCCAAGTCCAGCGCCAAGCACCTGGCGATATCCCCGGAAACCGTGCGCATGCACCGCAAGAACCTCTATATCAAGCTGGCCATCAGCTCCCAGGCGGAGCTGTTCTCGCAGTTTATCCAGTGGCTCGGCTCACCCGCCGCCGGCCCGGCCGAGCCAGCGGAGCTCGCCCCAGCGGCCGCTCGAACGGCGGCAACGCCGCGGCCGGCAGAGGCTGAAATAACCCCCGGCCCGACCATTCCATAGGGTGCGCCGCGCGCACCAAAGATACCGCCGGCCCTGCGGCCCAGCGCCCTAGCTCAACTGCGCCTCATACGCCTGCAACACCGCCTCCTGCAGCTGCTCGCGCAGACCTTCGCCGCTGATCAACAGCAGCATCGGCAACAGGTTGCGCAGGGTCGCTGGCTGCAGGCCAGCGCAGACATCGGCCTGGCGCGCCAACGACAGCCCCCCGAGCACCTGGGCCGCCACCGGCAGATTGCGGTCGACCGCGGCGGCCTCGGTCAGCTTGCACAGGTAACCCGTGGAGAAGCTGCGCAGGCTCTCGCTGATCAGCGGCATATCGACGATATGCCGGGCGATCTGCAGCACATGATCGACATCGTGAATGCCGAAAATCAGCACCTTGATCTGCTTGGCCGACAGGCACTCGGCATAACAGGCCGCCGTGGCGAAGGCCCCGTCGGCGCAGAGCTGACGCGCCACCTCCAGGTGCAGGCTGTCGGGCAGGCTGAGGTACGCCTCCAGCACCAGACGCGGATCGAGGCGAGTGACCACCCGGGCGACGAAGGGCACCGGCAACCCCAGAATCAGCTCGCGCAACTGCCCGGCCGGCATATGCGGGGCCAATAGCGCGGCCTTCTCGGGCCCCAACTGCTGCACCAGGCTCAGCTTTACCGCCAGCGGAGCCATGCCCTGGGACGCCAGCAATAAACGCAGACCGACACTCAGACTCGCGGGTTTGGCCATACGCACCTCCTTCACTCCATAAAGGCCGTGAGGATTGCGCCAATAAGCGCGGAAGGCAGCCATCTTTGATTGGGTACAGCCCGTGCCGACAGAGCTGCACTGATACCGACGGGCCGGGTGGATCAACAGATGGGAATGGAAGAAACGCCAGCCCCGAAATCGGGGCGAATGGACAAGCCCGCGCGGGTGGCATAACTTCGGGAAAAACAGTCAGGCAGAACGACACCGCCCGGCAAACCGGCTTGCCATCCTCTGTCGCGTTTCCCCTTAAGCACAGCCGTTTTTCCACCGGCCAAGCTTATAAAAAACAAGGACACAGCCGATGACAAGGAAGTTTATGCGACACGCCTCGCGATAGAGCGCGACATACGTGTCGCCTAATTGATAGTTATGGCACAAAACAACAAAGCTAAAGCATGACAAATCCATGAGGAGATAATAATGGCTATTGAATTTGGACTTGAAGAAGCTTCAAATATTTATTTGATCAACGTATCTAAAAAACTGGGCACTGAAGAACTGAAACAAGCACAAGAAAAGTGTGCTTCGACTATTAAGGCTGTAGGCAATATAAAACTCTTGGTAGTTCTTAGTGATTTTCAAGGATGGGAAAAAGCGCAAGGGTGGGAGGATATGAGTTTTGCGGAAAAAAATGATGCTTACATTGATAAAATCGCGATCGTTTGTGATAAAGAACGATGGGAGCATTTGGTTTATGCGTTCACCACCAAAGGTCTAAGGCCAGTGCCCATTGAGTTTTTCGGAGAAACAGAGATATCGGCTGCCAGGGGGTGGCTTGTTGATGGCGATCAGAATGCAACGAAATACTGAGAGTTGGTTAAATGCATAACAATTACATCAAAGACGACGCTCGTACCTCGCGCGCTTTATGTAGGCGTTATGCCTCAAGGATCGGCCTATGCAAGCGCTTGAACTGAAAGTTCCCCCTGTCGCCCTCGTGCTGGTTATTGCGTTGGCCATGTGGGGCGGATCGTTGGTGAGCCCGCCAATTGAACTGCCTATTATCGATCGTGCCATTGCCACGGCGGTTCTCGTTGTTGTCGGCACCAGCGTCAGCCTGGCTGGCGTAGTCTCGTTTCGGCGAGCCAGAACGACCGTCAACCCAACAATGCCAAATACGACATCGACCCTGGTTAGCTCAGGGATCTATGCAATCACTCGAAACCCGATGTACTTGGGCTTCCTACTCATTCTCGTAGGGTGGACTGTATTCCTGTCAAATACACTGGCAATTATTGGTCCATTCGCCTTCGTCTTCTACATGAATACTTTCCAAATCTCACCTGAAGAAAGAGCACTCTCGGAGATATTTGGCGCGGAGTTCTCCGCATACAAGACAGCAGTGCGGCGCTGGCTATGAGGCATAACCCGGTGTTTAATCTTGGTTAACTCTACGTAGGCCTCAATCCAAATTTATCGCCTAGGCGAAGTTAAGATGAACAATCCAAAAAGGCCAATCAATATACATTAAGGCGATCATGCCCATGTCTATTTCGATCAGGAAACATTGGACTTTGCTTCGGCGCTTTGTACAGAAGCAGGAGAAAGACTTTACTTAAAGATCGGGCGCATGCATCAGCGGTTGGTTGGCCCTCATACCAAGTGGAGTTGCCAAATTACATTTAGCCACAAGCCCTTTGACGAGTTTATTGCTTGGCTAGATGGACATAAAGGGGGACATAAAGGGGTCGGAGTGAATAAAAACACCCCCTTTAGTTCTGTTATGCACTCATTCAATAACTTACAAACCAAGCAGGCAAACATGAATCGCCGTAAAAAGATAAATCAACTACTAAAGGCTCACGCCAAAAAGGCCAGTGCTAAATTGGCACCCAAAAACAAGTCTACATACATCAGCAAAGCTGACCGATTGAAACTAGCTGCCGAGCTTACGCCAGACCCCGTCATTTCCTCTGAGAGCTGAGCCATGTATCTTACGCACCAGAGCAGTTCAACTTGATGACCAAGGCACGCTATCTGCACAGGCGCGCATAACAAGACGCTCCAGTCACTTACTTCGCTCGCCGGGACGGGCTAAAGCCCACCTCCTGGCTTAATCGTTAGCTGCAAACGCGCACGAGACATACATGGATGACATAAAGGAATGTAATAGCCGAAATATCCCTCTCCCCATACAACGAGAGGTAAGACAGCGTTGCGGCTTTGGTTGTGTGATATGCGGCATGCCTTTATATGAGTACGAGCATATGGAAGAGTGGGCTCAAGTTAAGCGTCATGTTGCTGATGAAATAGCTCTTCTTTGTGATCAGCATCATCGAGAAAAAACGGGAGGGCTTTTACCAAAAGAAGCCGTGAGAGAAGCCAATGCATCCCCTTTCAACCTCAGAGAAAATGTGTCAAAACCGTACAACTTACACTTCTCTGGAAAAGAGGCATGCGTTGAAATTGGTGGAAATAGTTTTACCTGTGAAGATCATGGCTATGGAACAGCAATGGCACCAATTAGTGTTGACGGCACCCCTCTAATTGGGCTGATTCTAGCTGATGGTCATTTCCTATTGAATCTGGTTGTTTTTGATGAATTTAACCGCCCTATTCTTCATATTAAAAACAACCAGCTGTTCTATTCAACAGAGCCATGGGATATCCAGTTGGTAGGCACAACCTTAACCGTCAGGGAAGCTCACCGAAAAATACTTATAGAAATAGACTTTCAACCGCCAAACAAAATTGTAATAAACCGTGGCCGCTTCCTACACAACGGCGTCGAAATTTTAGTTCGACCCACTAATATTCTTATAACTAATAACGCCATGGTATTGAAAAACTGCCATGCACATAATTGTTCTGGCGGCATAATTATAGGGCACCATAAAAACCCTATAGGTGGCTTTATGGCTCTAGATGGAGTACCTCGATATCTAGGCGATAGGAAGGAGGCTCTAAAATTTGAAAAAGAGTGTCTAGCTATAGATATGGTGCCATCCGGCGAAGAAAACTAACAAAGTGCTGCTAAGGACAAACCCACGCAGCGCTTCAGTTTGCTCAGAACAAGATGTTAGCGATATACAGAATTTCGGAGGCAGAGATGACATATCCAATCGAAGGCGCATGTCAATGTGGCGGAGTGAAGTATCGATTATTGTCGGCACCGTTGATGGTTATTGCCTGCCACTGCAAGGAGTGCCAGAAGCTCTCAACAAGCGCGTTTAGCATTACTGCGGTAGTAGCTGCTGATGCAGTGGAGTTCCAGGGTGAGATGGTTGAATGGAGAAGAACCGCAGACAGTGGCAACACCAACGGGGCAAAGTTCTGCCCAACCTGTGGCAACCGGATATATCACTTCAACCCAGAAGAGCCTGAGAAGATCAAACTCAAGCCCTCAACCTTGTCGGACACCAGCATCATTAGGCCGACGGCACATGTTTGGGTAAGCGAGAAGCAAGACTGGTATTCCATACCAGAAGGTGTCGCCGTATATGACAGGCAGCCGTAACTCAGTTGTCGCCTGTCGTCAGCGCGGCTGCATCTATATCCGTCCGGCGTCAAAACACGCCCAGCCCTACCCCGCCAGAAGTACAGCCCCACCAGGCCGGCCAGCAGCAGTTGCACGCTGGCCTGCAGGATAAAGTCGGCCCCTTCATGCTCGGGGCGGCACTGGCGC
This sequence comes from Pseudomonas sp. EA_105y_Pfl2_R69, assembly GCF_963970915.1. Lineage (NCBI taxonomy): Bacteria > Pseudomonadati > Pseudomonadota > Gammaproteobacteria > Pseudomonadales > Pseudomonadaceae > Pseudomonas > Pseudomonas sp. EA_105y_Pfl2_R69. The sequence goes on along the minus strand of NZ_CAXAOO010000008.1, from coordinate 189,887 downwards.
ATCATCACGGCGCACATGGCTCCGGCGGCTTGTGCCAGGTCAAAAGTGATACTAAAGTGTCACTTTCGTCTAATTCGGGGTGCTCCCATGAAAGTTGAGCTCGTTACCAATCTCAAGCGCCAAGCCACGAAAATCCTGGCAGACCTGCATATTTCAAAGGAGCCGGTACTGATAACCGAGCATGGTCAGCCATCGGCGTATCTCGTCGATGTGCAGGATTACGAATTTATGCAGCGCCGACTGGCCCTGCTTGAGGGACTCTCGCGTGGCGAGCGCGCTGTACTGGAAGGAAGGACGTACAGCCAAGGTGAGGCCAAGGAGAAACTGAGCAAATGGCTGAAGTAATCTGGACGGAGCCGGCCCTCCAGGAACTGGATGCCCTAGCCGAGTACATCGCCCTGGATAACCCCGCAGCAGCACGTCAGTTGGTCAGCACTGTTTTCGAAAAAACCAAGCGCCTGGAAGATTTCCCTCAATCCGGGCGGACGCCTCCCGAGCTTCCCAACTCCGTTTATAGGGAGCTAGTGGCAGCACCCTGCCGGCTTTTTTATCGTGAAGATGGCCAACGGGTTTTCATTCTCTATGTCATGAGAGAAGAACGGCAGCTTCGTGCTTTTATGCTTGGCAATAGCTAACGAATGCATATGGACTCGCCCCACACGCAGTGAAGAACCGCTTTGTCGATCCTGCCGTCAGCACGGTTGCATGCGTATACCCAGCCCAGCCAATAGCTTCCACCCGCTCCCACCTTCGCCCGGCAAAAGCCCAGCCCTACCCCGCCCGCGCGACCCGCCAGAAGTACAGCCCCACCAGCGGCAGCGCCAGCAGGCCGAGGACTCCGGCGCTGATAAACAGCGCCTGATAGCCCAGCTGTTCGGCCAGCCAGCCGCTGCTGGCGCCCACCAGGCCGGCCAGCAGCAGTTGCACGCTGGCCTGCAGGGTAAAGTCGGCCCCTTCATGCTCGGGGCGGCACTGGCGCATCATCACGGCGAACAGGGCCACGGTGGACATGCCGTCGGCGGCCTGTTCGAACAGGGCCACGGCGTACACCAGAGCAGGCTGCCCGCCGGCACCGACCAGCCAGGCCATGGCGGCGATGCCCGCCGCCTGCAACAGACCGAACAGCAGCAGCGCACGCAGGGCACCGATGCGTGCATAGAGCAGGCCGCCGAGCAACGCGCCGGCAATGCCGACCAGGCTGCTGATCAGGGTCAGCCGGCCCAGGTCGGCGTTGCTCCAGCCCTGGTCGACCAGCATCGGCTTGATCATCGGCGACCCCAGGGCGTCGCCCAGCTTGAAGCTGAGCAATACCGCCAGCCATAGCAGCATCCCCGGCTGCAGCAACAGGCCGCGGTAATGCCGCAGCAGCAGGCCGGGCCCGGCCGGTTCGGCCAAAGCGGGCTGGAACGGCAGCTGACGGTTTTCCGCGAAGCGCCAGATCGGCACGGTCATCAGCACCAGCAGCGCCGCCACCAGGCCCAGGCTTAGGTGCCAGCCGAGCCAGTCCATGGCCAGCAACAGGCCGCTGCCGCTGACCAGCATGCCGACCTTGTAGCCGCCCACCTGCAGGCTGTTGCCCAGGCCGCGCCAGCGCTCCGGCAACAGGCGTACGGTGAGGCCGTCGGTGGCGATGTCCTGGGTGGCGGCGGCCAGATTGACCAGCAGCAACAGGCCGATCAGCAGTAGAAAATAGCGCTCGAACAGCAGCTGCGGGCTCAGCAGAGCCAGGGTCGTGATGATGGCGACCACCGTCAGTTGCAGCGGCAGTATCCAGCCGCGGTGATGGCCCAGCCGCTTTGATGCCAGGCGGTCGACCCAGGGGGCCCAGAGCACCTTGAGCAACCAGGGCAATGCCAGCAGCTTGAGCAGGCCGATCAGCGCCAGGTCGACGCCGTGCTGGCGCAGCAGCACCGGCAGCGCGTGGGCCAGCAATCCGGAGGGCAAGCCCTGGGCGCAATACAGCGAGGCCAGCAGGATCAGGGTGGCAGTGGCCGGGCGGCGATCGGGCGGCAACATCGAGGTATCTCGCGGCGAACAGGCGGCGACAGTAGCGGCAAGCGCGCCGGGGCGACAAGCCCCGATGCGGGGCGGGTCGAGCGGGTTCGACCCGATCATCGATGGCAAACTGCGACACTACCGAGCCCGTGGCCCTACCCGGCGGGCCGCAGCGGGCCAGCCCGCTGCGAGCGCTGACGCGGCGCAAGTGAAAGACGGTACCCGCGAACAGGCACCGTGCGAGGGAGAGGCGGGTTACCCGTTGCGCGGCAAGCCAGCGGCGCTGGCCTACTTCAACGAACGCAGAAAGCTGATCAGGTAATCCTGTTCGGCTGGGTCGCTAATGGCGACGTGACGCATGCGGGTGCCCGGAACAAACGCCTCGTTGTCGCTAATCCACTTGCGCAGGTTGTCTTCGTTCCAGGTGATCCCCGAGGCCTGCATGGCGTTGGAGTAGGCAAACCGCGGCACGGAAGCCGCCGGGCGACCGACCACACCGAACAGGCTGGGGCCGAAGGCGTTCTCGCTGGTATCCAGCGAGTGGCATGCCGTGCAGTGGTGCGCAAACAACTGACGGCCGGCCGCTTCCATCCCGCCCTCGACGGCCTGGACAAACGGGGCCGCAGCCAGTGCGGTGCAGAACAACGCTAATGATGACGACAGACGCATTTTCATTCTGTGATTCCCTCTCTGATGACTAGGCAATAACAGTATATTTTGTAGGCCTATTGATCGGCTCTTGTACAAAAGCAGCAATTGCATGGCACCAAAGTGCTTTTCTGCAGGGCGCGGGGAGCGGCGCACCGATTGCACGAACACCGGCGCGCGCCCTACTTAATTAGCGAGTCTGTGGCCCAGAAAAAGCCCGCCCTTGAGTGATCAAAGACGGGCTTTTTGCCGTTTATTGCACGGCTGTCAGGCCGGTAGGCGCGGCGTGACGCCCCGTTCCATGGCCACGATTGCGGCTTCGCGGGCATGGCCCGCTCCTACGGTGTCTGGGTTAGCCGCCAGGCACCGAGGGTGCGCCCTGCGCACCAAGAATCTGCAGAGGGTCGCGGTGCGCATGGCCTAGGCGGCCCCGCGTCACCCTACCAAAGGCCCCTCACACTTAAGCGCCAACGCCTGAACGCCACCCGGCACTGCGACATAGTCAAAATAAAACCCAGGAAAAACAAATAGTTATAAAGATATACCGGGGCTGCCTTTACCCTGCGCAAGGCCTGTGATTAGAATGCTGGCAAAATGCCTCATAGAAGTATTTGAGCGCATAAGGGATTTTCTATCTGTCATCAAGGAATAAAGGGAATGATGATCAAACGCTGCCTGGTACTTTCTATCGCCGCCGTACTCGCCGGCTGCCAAGCCACTGGTGAGCAGTATCAAGCCGATGTCTTCGATGCGAGCCAGGTCAATACGCAGCAGGAAGCCAAGACCGTCAAGATCCTCACGGTCTCCCCCACCAAGATCAAAGTCAGCAACGAGAAGAACCAGAAGGCCGCGATGATGGTAGGCGGTCTGCTCGGTGCAATCGGCGGCGCGGCTCTTGGCAACCAGAACAACACCGACACGGCCATCGTCGGCGGCGTCGCAGGTGGCGCGGCAGGGGCCATGGCCGGTTCGCTGGTCAGCGATTCCACCCTGGTGCCCGGCGTGCTGATCGGTTATTCCGAGAACGGCAAGATCTTCACCTCTGCCCAGGTTGGCCGCCCGTGCGAATTCAAGATCGGCGAAATCTCCCTGATGGTCATGATGGTGTCCAACGAGACCCGCATCCAGCCTAACGCCGCCTGTCCTGAACCGACCCAAGGCTGAGGGGCACGCAGATGAAATATATCGTTCTAGGTTCTGCCCTGGCACTGCTGAGCCTGCCTGCCCTGGCCAATCAGTTCGACCAGCTGTACCAAATCGAACAGGAAACCAAGCAGGCGCAAGCCAATGCCGAAGCGGAGCGCATTCGCCAGGCAGCCGCCGAGCAGGCGAGCGCTGAGGCGCGTGACGCCGCCAATCGTCGCCAACGCGCCGCGGCGCAACAAGCCGCCGCACAACAGGCGGCCGCCAAGCGCCAGGTTCAGGAAGCGGAAAACCAGCGCGTGCGCAGCCGCGAAGAGAGCTTTGAAGACGAGTTGCGCGCGCTGGAGCTTGAAGAGCGTCGCCTCGAGCTGCAGGCCAAGCGCGCCCGCGCCGCCCGGGCCAACGACTATATCGACGCGGAACTGCGCGAAAGCGCGGCCAAGACCGATGTGATCCAGTCCGACGCCGATGCCTCGCGCAACCTCAGCTCCGGCACCAAGGCTTTGCTGGAAGACAGCGGCAAGGCCGAGGTCAACCGCTCCAACCGTCTGTTCGGCGAATAGCCCCATTTCCTGCCCTCGGCTCAGCGCCGGGGGCAGGCATCCAAGAGAATTGATCATGCTGCGTTTAGTGACGCTGGTAGCCGCCAGTTTGCTGCTGGCTGCCTGCAAGGAAGAGCAAGTACCCGAGTTCCCGACCGTTGACCTGCATGGCCGCCTGGTGGTCGACCAGGCCATGACCGCCAGCCGCCAGGCGCAAGGTATTCAGGGCGAGTACTACCAGCGGGTAGTGACCGTGAACGAGCAGGACATGGCCTTCGCCGACTTTATCAAGCAGTACTGCGCGGACCCCAACAGCCGCAACGAAACCTGCCAGAAAGCCCTGCGTATCAAGAAAATCGACGACGTCAGCGGCGCTACGCGCTTTCTCCCCAACGGCCTCTAGCCGCCCGCCCGGACGCGCCTGAACGCCTGCGCGGCGTTCGGTACGCGCGGCGCACCCTACGGCAAGCTAAACCGCGGCCGGTGCCGTTCGGTTTTAAACGGCGAGCAGCACGGCAACTCGTTTACAAGCCCCTGGCCTGATCGCGCAGCAGCTCGGCGAACTGCTCGGCGGGCACCGGCTTGCTGATCAGGTAGCCCTGGATCTCGTCGCAGCGCTGGCTCTTGAGGAAGTCCATCTGGCTCTGGGTTTCCACCCCCTCGGCCACCACCTTGAGTTCCAGGCTGTGGGCCATGGCGATGATCGCCCGGGTGATGGCGGCGTCTTCGCTGCCCGGGGTGAGGTCGCGGATAAAGGTCTGGTCGATCTTCACGTAGTCCACCGGGAAGCGCTTGAGGTAACTCAGCGAGGAGTAGCCGGTGCCGAAGTCGTCGATTGCCAGCTTGACCCCCATATCGCGCAATTGCTGGAAGGTGGTGATCACGCTCTCGACGTTATCCAGCAGCTGGCTCTCGGTTAATTCAAGCTCGAGGAAGTGCGAGGCCAGGCCGGTTTCGTCGAGTACCTGGCGCACCAGACTAAGCAGATTGCCCTGACGCAGCTGATGCACCGAGAGGTTCACCGAGACGCGAATCTGCGCCAGACCTTGCGCTTGCCAGGCGCAGGCCTGCTTGCACGCCTGGCGCAGGACAAATTCGCCAATCGCGCCAATCAACCCGGTTTCCTCGGCCAGGCCGATAAAGTCGCTCGGCGGTACCAGTCCCAACTCGGGATGCCGCCAGCGCACCAGCGCTTCGGCAGCATTGAGGCTGTCGTCGGCCAGGCACAATTTGGGCTGATAGAACACTTCCAGCTGGCCTTCCTGGATGCCTTTGCGCAGCTGGTTTTCCAGTTGTAGGCGTTCCAGGGTGCAGGCCTGCAGGTTGTCGGTGAAAAACTGGAAGGTGTTGCCGCCCAGGTGCTTGGCGTGTTGCGTGGCCATATTGGCCTGGCTGATCAGCGCGGAAATTTCCCGGGCGTTGTCCGGCAGTAGGCTGATACCCAGCGAGGCGCTGACCACCAACTCATGGCCGCCCACGGTCATCGGTACGCGGAGCTTACTGAGCAGGCGACTGGCCAGCCGCGCCAGGCTGGACAGACTGCCGTAGGAGTCGAGCAGGATGGCGAATTCGTCACCGGACAGGCGCGCGATGCAGTCGGCCTCGGACACGGTCTGGGTCAGGCGGCGGCTGATCTGGCGCAGCAGCTGGTCGGCCACTTCATGGCCGAGGCTGTCGTTGAGCAGTTTGAAGCGGTCCAGGTCGATATGCAGCAGGGCGATGCTGCGCCCGCTCTGCCGTGCACGCTGGCTGGCCTCGTGCAGGCGCGCGCGGAACAGGCTGCGGTTGGCCAGACCGGTCAGTTCGTCATAGTGCGACAGGTAGCGCAGGCGCTCCTCGGCCTCGCGCCGCGACGACAGGTCGGCGAAGAAGCCGACGATATGGCTGGCCTGGCCGCAGCTGTCGCGCACCACGTTGAGCTGCAGCCACTGTGGATACAGCTCGCCGTTCTTGCGCGTTTCGATCAGCTCGCCCTGCCAGCTGCCACGGCTTTCCAGCTCCAGGCGGATCAACTGGTACTGGTGGCGGCTCTCGCGGCTGTTGATCAGCACGGCCACGTTGCGCCCCAGCACGTCCTCGCGGCGGTAACCGGTGACCTGGGTAAAGGCCTGGTTGACCGCCAGCAGGCGGTAATCCGGGTCGAGGATGACGATGCCTTCGCTGGCCGCCTCGAATACCGTGGCGGACAGCCGCTGCTGTTCTTCCTGCAGCTTGCGCGCGCTGATATCGCGGCGCGTACCGAGCATGCGCAGCACCCGGCCGGCGGCATCGCGCTCCACCGCGCGGCCGCGGTCCTCGATCCACACCCAGTGCCCTTCGGCGTGCTTGATCCGGTATTCCACCTGGTAGCCGTCGCTGCGCCCCTTCATGTGTTCGACCAGGGCGCGACGCAGCGCCGGCAGGTCGTCCGGGTGCAGGCGCGGCTTGAGGTCGCGCAGCATCACCTGCACCTCGCCCGGCTCCAGGCCGAAGATCTCCTTGAGCTGGGAGTGGTGCACTTCATCGCTCTGCAGGTTCCAGTCCCACAGGCCCAGCTCGCTGGCCTCGATGGCCAGGCTCAGGCGCGTCTGGCTCTTGCTCAGGGCGTGGGTGGCGGCGTCCAGCTCCAGGGTGCGTTCGGCCACGCGCATTTCCAGCTCGTCATGGGCATCGCGCAGTTCGCGCTCGGCGCGGCGGCGCTGTTCCACCTCATGAGCCAGCTCGCTATTGAGCGCCTCGGCCTGCAGCTTGGCCTGTTCCAGATTGCCGATCAGCGCCTGGTTCTGGAAGCGCTGCAGCAGGCTGCGCTGCACCAGGCGGTTGACCTGCCAGGCCACCACCAGCAGCGACACCAGCAAGATCAGGCCGAGCACGCCCCAGCCGCGCAGCTGGGTGCTGCCGCTGAGCAGCAGATAGGCCACCGCCGGCAGCAGGCAGGGCAAGGCGAAGGAGAGAAAAGCCGACAGGCTGACCGCATAGGCCACGCTGGCGGAGAGGATGGCGGCGGCGATCAGGCCATAGACCAGGGCCTGTAGATGAAAGACGTCGGCCGGCACCAGAAACACCGCGGCGAACGCCAGGGTCAGCCCGGAAATCCCCGCGCCCAGCTGGAAGCGCCTGCGCCAATGCGGCTCGGCCTGAGCGCCGGGCAGTGCCACATCGAAGGCGCGCACCTGGACCAGGCGCAACACCGCCAGCAGCACCAGCCACACCAGCCAGCCGACGAGCAGCCCGTGGGCCTGGGAACTCCAGAGCAATAGCGCACAGGCCACGCCGTTGAGCAGCATAAACAGGGTCGGCAGCCGTGAGCCCTGATAGAGCAGACGGGTGCGTTCGGCAGCTATATCGGTGGCAAATGCCTGGGCGACCTCACGCGCGGGGGTCGGTTGCAGATCATGTGCCCCGGCAAAAAAAGTCGGTGCAGTCACAGGCGATATTCTTGTAATGGTTGCCTTGGTGTCGGCGGAGCATACCCGAGCTAGACGCATCGCCCAAGGTGGAACCGGGGCAATTCGTCGCCCCGCTGGCCAACTTTTGATCAGTCCGACGGGCGACCGTACAGCTCTGGATGCGACCGACCGGTCGTCGCCCATCGCACAGCTCGGCAGCGCGGTTTGCCCTGCCTGGCGCAGCCCCCTAGAATGCCGCGATGCAAAATGACCCCGAACTCCTGATCGCCTCTCTCAACGATGCCCAACGCCAGGCTGTCGCCGCGCGCGTGGGCCGCCAACTGGTGCTGGCCGGTGCCGGCTCCGGTAAAACCCGCGTGCTGGTGCACCGTATCGCCTGGCTAATCCAGATCGAACGCGCCTCGCCGCATTCCATCCTGTCGGTGACCTTTACCAACAAGGCCGCCGCCGAGATGCGCCAGCGCATCGAGCAGATGCTTGGGCAAAGTCCAGCGGGCATGTGGGTCGGCACCTTCCACGGCCTGGCCCATCGCCTGCTGCGCGCGCACTGGCAGGAAGCCGGCCTGGCCGAGAACTTCCAGATTCTCGATTCCGACGACCAGCAGCGCATCGTCAAACGGGTGATCCGCGAGCTGGGCCTGGACGAGCAACGCTGGCCGCCTAAACAGGCCCAGTGGTTTATCAACGGGCAGAAGGACGAAGGCCTGCGGCCGAAGAATATCCAGCCCGGCGGCGACCTGTTTCTCGCCACCATGCTGAAGATCTATGAAGCCTATGAAGCGGCCTGCGCCCGCGCCGGTGTGATCGACTTCTCCGAGCTGCTGCTGCGCGCCCTCGACTTGTGGCGTGACAAACCGGGCCTGCTGGAGCACTACCAGCGGCGCTTCCGACATATCCTGGTCGACGAGTTCCAGGACACCAACGCGGTGCAGTACGCCTGGCTGCGCCTGCTCGCCAAGGGCGGCGACAGCCTGATGGTGGTGGGCGATGACGACCAGTCGATCTACGGCTGGCGCGGGGCGAAGATCGAGAACATCCAGCAGTTCTCCGACGACTTTGCCGATGCCGAAGTAATCCGCCTGGAGCAGAACTACCGCTCCACCGCCGGCATCCTCAAGGCCGCCAATGCGCTGATCGCCAATAACCAGGGCCGCCTGGGCAAGGAACTGTGGACCGAAGACGGCGACGGCGAGCCGATCAATCTGTATTCGGCGTTCAACGAGCACGACGAAGCGCGCTACGTGGTCGAGTCGATCGAGGACGCCCTGCGCAAGGACGGCCTCAAGCGCAGCGAGATCGCCATTCTCTACCGCTCCAACGCCCAGTCGCGGGTACTCGAAGAAGCCCTGTTGCGCGAGAAGATCCCCTACCGCATCTATGGCGGCCAGCGCTTCTTCGAACGCGCCGAAATCAAGAACGCCATGGCCTACCTGCGCCTGCTCGACGGTCGCGGCAACGACGCGGCGCTGGAGCGAGTGATCAACGTGCCGGCGCGTGGCATCGGCGAGAAGAGCGTCGAGACCATCCGCGAATACGCCCGCGCCCATGACGTGTCGATGTGGGAAGCGATTCGCCTGATGGTCGCCAACAAGGCCCTGCCGGGACGCGCCTCGGGGGCCCTGGCCGGCTTTATCGAGCTGATCGAGAACCTCGCCGCCAAGGTGCTGAGCATGCCGCTGCACCTGATGACTCAGACGGTGATCGAGCAGAGCGGGCTGATCGCCTATCACAAGGCCGAGAAAGGCGAAAAAGCCCAGGCGCGCATCGAAAACTTGGAAGAGCTGGTCAGCGCCGCGCGCACCTTCGACAACAACGAAGACGACGAGCTGAGCCCGCTGCAGGCCTTCCTCAGCCACGCCTCGCTGGAAGCCGGCGACACCCAGGCGGCGGAAAACGAAGACAGCGTGCAGCTGATGACCCTGCACAGCGCCAAGGGCCTGGAGTTCCCCCAGGTGTTTCTGGTGGGCATGGAAGAAGGCCTGTTCCCGCACAAGATGAGCCTGGAAGAACCCGGCCGCCTGGAAGAGGAGCGCCGCCTGGCCTATGTCGGCATCACCCGCGCCATGAGCAAGCTGGTGATCACCTACGCCGAGACGCGTCGGCTGTACGGCAGCGAGACCTACAACAAGGTGTCGCGCTTCGTCCGCGAGATTCCGCCGCAGCTGATTCAGGAAGTGCGCCTGTCCAATAGCGTCAGCCGGCCCTTTGGCGCGGTCAGCCGCAATATGGGCGGCAACAGCATGAGCGGCGACAGTCTATTCGCCGGCAGCGCCGTACCGGACACCGGCTTCAACCTCGGCCAGCGCGTGCAGCACTCGCTGTTCGGCGAGGGCACCATCCTCAACTTCGAAGGCGCAGGCAGCCAGGCGCGGGTGCAGGTGAATTTCGAGAACGAAGGCAGCAAGTGGCTGATGCTTGGCTATGCCAAGCTGCAACCGCTGTAAGGCTTACTGACCGGTAGAGCTGCAAACAAGCGGTAGGAGCGGCGGGGACGCCTAGTCCATGCCCGCGATGCTTTTTTCGGGTGCCTGCTGTCGCGGCCATGGGCCGCTCCTACAAAGGTTCCCCTGCGTGATTGATCGACCATAAAACAACAAGGAGCCTCAATGATCCGCCGCCCTCTGCTGCTCGCCAGCGCCCTGCTCGCCGCCCTCGGCCTGAGCGCCTGCAAGGAAGAACCTGCCGCGCCGCAGGCAACCGCCACTCCCGCCGCCGAAAGTTTCCAGTGGAAGATGGTCACCGCCTGGCCGAAGAACTACCCCGGCCTGGGCACCGCCGCCGAGCGCCTGGCCGAGCGGGTCAGCGCCATGAGCAACGGCCGCCTGACCATCAAGGTGTATGCCGGTGGTGAGCTGGTGCCGCCGCTGGAGGTGTTCGACGCGGTATCGCGCGGCACCGCCGAGCTGGGTCATGGCGCGGCCTACTACTGGAAGGGCAAGGTGCCGGCGGCGCAGTTCTTCACCGCCGTGCCGTTCGGCCTGTCCACCAGCGAAATGAACGCCTGGCTGAGCAAGGGCGGCGGTCAGGCGCTGTGGGACGAGGCTTATGCCCCCTATGGCGTAAAGCCCATGGTGGTGGGCAATACCGGCATGCAGATGGGCGGCTGGTACAACAAGGAAATCAATTCCCTGGCTGACCTCAAGGGCCTGAAAATTCGCATGCCGGGCCTGGGCGGCGAGGTGCTGAGCCGGCTCGGCGCGACCACCGTCAACCTGCCCGGCGGCGAAGTGTTCACCGCCCTGCAGACCAACGCCATCGACGCCACCGACTGGGTCAGCCCCTACAACGACCTGGCCTTCGGCCTGCACAAGGCAGCCAAGTTCTACTACTACCCCGGCTGGCAGGAACCCCAGGCGGTGCTCGAACTGCTGATCAACCAGAAGGCCCTGGACAGCCTGCCGGCCGACCTGCAGGCGATTCTCACCGAGGCCGCCCGCGCCGCCAGCCAGGACATGCTCGACGACTACGTCTACCACAACGCCATGGCCCTGGATGAGCTCAAGCAGCAGGGCACCCTGCTCAAGCGCTTCCCCAACGAGGTGCTCGACGCCATGCAGCACGAAAGCACCCTGGTGCTCGGCGAACTGGCCGCGCAGAGCGAGCTGAACGGCCGCATCTGGGCCTCGATGCAGGCCTTCCAGGCCCAGGTCAGCCAGATGCACAAGCTGTCGGAAAAAGAGCTGTACGACTGGCGCTAAGCCGCGCTCACCGCTCCCTGTAGGAGCCAGCTTGCTGGCGATAGTGTCGCCAGCAAGCTGGCTCCTACAACAAGTCCCCCCAGCTTCCGTTGGTCGACTCCACCCCGCCTCCCGCGCACCTCGGCCCATACTGCTTGGCGAGGTGAGCCGATGAAAAAACCGACAATCACAGCTGCGCAGATTCTCGACAGCGCCCTCAAGCTCGCCGATGTCTGCGGCTGGGAGCGCCTGCACCTGTTCGATGTGGCCGCCGACCTGGGCGTCGGCCTGGACGCCATCGCCAGCCATTACCGCGAGAAGGACCAGCTTGTAGAGGCCTGGTTCGACCGCGCCGACCAGGCCATGCTGACCCGCGCCAAGGCCGCCGACCTGCCGCCCCTGACACCAGCCAAACGCCTGGAGGAGTTGCTGCTGACCTGGCTCGCCAGCCTGGCGACGCACCGCACGGTCACCGGGCAGATGCTGCTGTACAAGCTGGAGCCCGGGCATATCCATCTGCAGATCCTCGGCCTGCTGCGCATCAGCCGCACCGTGCAGTGGTGGCGCGAGGCGGCCCAGCGCGAGACCCTGCACCTGCGGCGCATCGCCGAGGAGAGTCTGCTGAGCGGCGTCTACCTGCGCTGCTTTGTCCACTGGCTGCGCCACCCCGAGCAAGACCCCGCCGAGTTCCGCGCCCTGCTGCGCAGCCAGTTGCGCTGCGGGCCGCTGCTGGCACTGCTGCGCCAATAGCCTCGGTAGGGTGCGCCGCGCGCACCAGGGCGTTCGTCAGGGGCTCGCCCGGCGCGGCGCTGGGGCAAAAAGCAAAAGCCCGAAACATTCTATGGCTAGCCAGCGGCGGCCATGCCGGGCAAGATGCCGCGCGTAGATCCAATCACCAAGAGACAGCCAACCATGCAGCGTTTTCTCAGTGTCGCCCTGGCCATGTGCCTCAGCCTGGGCCTTACCATGAGTTTCGAAGCCGAAGCCAAACGCTTTGGCGGGGCCAAATCCTTCGGCTCCGCACCGAGCCATCAGACCCGTCAAACCACGTCGCCAACCTCGAGCAGCACCGCCGCGCCGACCGCCGGTCGTCAGCCTGCTGCCGCCAGCGGTGCCTCGCGCTGGTTGGGGCCATTGGCCGGTCTGGCCGCCGGTGGCCTGCTCGCCTCGATGTTTATGGGTGACGGCTTCGAAGGCCTGCAGATCATGGACATGCTGATCTTCGGCCTGATCGCCTTCCTGCTGTTCCGCTTCCTCGCCGCCCGTCGCAAGCAGGCCGGCCCGGTAACCGCCAACGGCGCGCCGATGCAGCGCGAAATGCCCGGCCAGGCGGCCCCGGCCTCGATCTTCGGCGGCAGCAGTGCGGCAGCCGCGATCAAACCGGTAATCAACGCCCCGGCCTGGTTCAATGAGCAGAGCTTCGTCGCCGCCGGTCGCGAGCACTTCCTCAGCCTGCAGCAGCACTGGGATGCCAACGAGATGGAGAAGATCGGCGAGTTCGTCACCCCGCAGCTGCTGGAGTTCCTCAGCCGCGAACGTGCCGACCTGGGCGAAGGCTTCCAGTCCACCTATATCGACGACCTCGATGCCCAGCTCGATGGCGTCGACGACCTCAGCGACAAGACCGTCGCCACCCTGACCTTTACCGGTGTGGCCAAGACTTCGCGCTTCGACCAGGGCGAGGCCTTCAGCGAAAGCTGGCGTCTGGAACGCGCGGTCGGCGACAACCAGCCGTGGCTGGTGGCCGGTATCCGCCAGAACGGCTGATTCCCCACGCGATAGAAAACCCGGGCTTGCCCGGGTTTTCTTTGCGCCTGATTCGGCGGGGGCATTTGCCAGGCAGCGGTAGATTCAGGTACACAACGCAGACAACCCGCCACATCACCCGAGGACGCGACGATGATCGGATACACAACGGTCGGCACCACTGACATGGAAAAAGCCAAGTCTTTCTACACCCCCTTGCTGGCTGAAATGGGTGCCAAGGTGGTCATGGATATGGGCCGTATCGCCTTCTACGGCATCGCCAAGGGTCAGCCGATGTTTGCCGTTTGCCTGCCCTATGACAAGCAAGCGCCCAATCCTGGGAACGGCAACATGGTGGCCTTACCAGCAGGTTCTCGCGAGGGCGTGGACACACTCTACGCCAAGGCCATCGAGCTCGGAGCAAGCTGCGAAGGCGAACCCGGCGAACGCATTCCGGGCTTCTATGGGGCCTATTTCCGCGATCTGGATGGTAATAAGCTGGTCTTTTTCCATATGGGCTAAGACGGCCTTCCCCGGTGCTGTGCGGCCCCGCACAGCACCGCCCGCGCGGAGTAATGCGATGCGCACGCTTTATCTGGATACCGAATTCACCCGCCTCGACCTCGACCGCCGGCTGATCAGCCTGGCCCTGGTCGAGCCCGCCGGGGTGGAGTTCTATGTCGAACTGCTGGATGGCTGGACGCTCGCCGACTGTTCCGAGTTCGTCGTCGACATCGTGCTGCCGCAGCTCGATCACGCTCGCCATGGCCACAGCCGGCAAACCGCCAGCACGGCCCTGCGGGCCTTTCTCGCCGAGCTAGGTGAACTGGAGATCGTCAGCGATGCGCTGGCCTGGGACTGGCCCCTGCTGCTGGAACTGCTCGGCCGCCCCGGCCTGCCGCCGACGACCCTGGGTTGCCGCGAGCAGAGCGACCTGCTCGACGATCTGGAGCCGGCGGAAATTCCCCACCACGCCCTGCTGGATGCACGGCTGATGGCCCGCGCCGGCTGATCAGGGCTGCTCCTGCGCCGCCTGCTCGGCCCAGGCCTGGATCTCCTCGCGGCGCTGGCGACTGTTGAGCAGGGCGCGGTCGATCGGCTCGTAATACAGGTTCAGCCAGCTGCGCGAACCCGGCAGCATATTGGCCAGATCGGCCATGCCCACCTTCAGCCCCTGCAGCACCGCCTGATAGTCCGCCTCCTGGGCCTGCAGCACCTTGCTCACCTGGGCGATGCTGTCGGGATCCTCGGCGCGCTCGAACAGGCCGGTCAGTTGCCGGCTCTGCTGGCTGGCCAGCAGCACCTCCTGATTGCTCAGGGCGACCTGCTGCACGGCCAGCTGTTTCTCCAGGCGGGCCACCTGCTGCTCCAGGGCGACGAGCCGCGACTCGTCTCCGGTCCACAGCAGGCCATACAGATTGAGCCCCGCCGACAGCAGCATCAGGCTGCCGAGTACGCCGGCCAGGACAAAGATCAGCAGACGATTGCGCTGGCCGGCACGGGTCAGCAATTGCAAGCGCTGCTCCTCGCTGAGGGCGTCGTCGCTTGTCTCTTCGCTTTGCTTGTTCATGACGGGACCGTTTAATGGCGTTCAATAAATGACGCACCGCTAAAACTGCACAATAGCACCCGCCCGGCTGTTTGCCTGTACTCGGCTAGGGTATAAGACGCAGCCATATCCACCGCTACCCAGGAGGCTCACCCCGTGGAAGAAGTCATCGAACAACTGCGCGAACTCAACGAACCGGTGCCCGTGCCGCTGGAGCTGCCGGAAGAGGAGTTGCTGGTGGAGATCGAGGAGCAGCTGCTGATCAACCTGCCGTTCGAGCTGCGCGAATTCCTCCTCAAGGTCAGCGACGTGGTCTACGGCCGCCTGGAGCCGGTGACCGTCACCGACCCGCACTCGCACACCTACCTCCCGGAAGTGGCCTCGGTGGCCTGGTCCCTGGGGGTTTCCCGCGAGCTGGTGCCGATCTGCGAAGACCACGGCAACTACTACTGCGTCGAGCTGGACGGCACCGTGCTGCTCTGGGAAAGCGACAGCGGCGAAGTCAGCGAGGAAGAAACCTGGGAGTCGGTCTGGCACTGGGTGCGCGACGTTTGGTTGGAAAGCTAAGCCATCGCATCTTCCGTCAAACCAGCACAGGCCGCGTAGCGGCCTGCTCCAAATCCAGTAGGTTAAGCAGAAAGCGCGCGAATACCTATGCGCACAGCGCGAGCAATTCGTAAACCTCGCGGAGACACAGCCAATTACGGCTGATGAGCATTAGAGACCAAAAGTATGCGGTAGCCCGCGCAAGCCTACCTTACCGGTACTGCGACTGTGGCTGAGTTCGCTTATAAAGGAATTCGTAAGGCTAACCTACGCCTCCTTAGGCCTGACACACCGCGAAAGCAGCACTAACAATACCAAGACCAGCCAGAGCAAAGGGGCTATGAAGAACACCAAGGCAGTGACAGATTGCCGGCCAACTTCCGTGTGATAGAGCAAACGGACACTGCCATCCTCAGGCTGCTCCACCGCGACGATTACGGCGTTCTGTAGGTTACCCAAGGTACCTATTCGCGGTATCTCCACGGGGAGTTTGCGCAAAGTACTTTTCAGCTTATTCCAGGCATCAACGCTATCGTCGATAAACGGTAGCGATCTCAGCGAAAAATACCGGGGTGCCAGATCCCTCAAACTCAAACTACGCGCCTGGGCTTCGGTATACACCGCTACGATGCCCGCGACCCTTTTATCCAACTGAGCCCGAATGTCCGGGGCAAGAATCTCGATCAGACTCTCGCGCTCGTCGTACGATAGACCATCGTAGACACGCGATAACTGCCCATCCTCCACCACCAGCCAATCCAGAAAGTCGCGCCAACGCTCATGACCAAATAGCGTCATCAGGGCCTGCTTACTGGCCAGGCAATCATTGCTTGCAGGGCATAGCAGCTGAAAGTCGGCCATCGCAAGAGGCGTCAGCGTCGCCCCCAGCGATCTCGAGTACCGCCCTCGCTCGTCTTCTCGCCAGAGAACAGCCAGCCCGTACAACGCTGGCACCTCAGGGATGACTGCATGCCTGGGCGAAACCATCGCCCGGCCCCAGTAATAATTCAGGCAGTCGACACTATATGGCAGAGCAGCAGCATGAAGCGGTTCAGGGTCAGTTACTAGCCCACAGGAGAGCTCCTGCCCGGCAGGCTCGAATATCACGCGCGTACCTGGCGCAGGCACATGAGTACCCAAGTCCTCGCCGGTGTGCAGCACCAGATCGGGATAGCCCATGATCGACGCCTGCAACCGATAGAACGTCGCCGGCCAGAGTTGCTGGCTATCGAGCAACAGCAATAGAGCCAGCCCTGCTGCCAGCACAAAAGCTGCACCCAAAGGCCGTTTGCTTTGCCGTGGGGCCAACAGCGCGATACTGCTGGCATAGATCAATGGCAACCCCAGCAGCAAGCCCGGCAAGGAGCGATACATGTCCGACGCCCAGATAAACAGCAGGTAATGGCTGCTGCATAAAACCGCCAGCACCCCACACAGCAAGCTAAACACTGCAGCGATCGTCTCACCTGCCCTGATACAACGAAGCAGCAGAGCAGCCGCTCCTGCGGCCACCAGTGCCAGGGATATCCACAAGACAGAATCCGGGGATGCAAGCGTCTCTAGCATGGCCATTCCCACCCTTCACAGGTGAACACGCGCTGGCCATGGATATGGACCTGTTTCCAGGCCAGACGGCCATCACCTTCCAGGGCATAGGAAATACCATGCTCAGTACCTGCCTGGTCGAAACGCCAGACGCCTGACAATGCCCCCGCCGCAGCCAGCGCCAGCCACGTTCCCGTTCTTTGCCCTGCATGATACCAGCCGTGCATGAAGTAGCCGTCCTTTGCATAAACCCAGTAGCCATCTCGTTGATCGTTCACAAGCATCCCGCACGCGACGAGTACACCGTCGGTATTGCGTTCGGTATGCCGTCCAGCAGCGGGCAGAGCGCAACCATCAGCATCGAGAGCAGGAGGAGATAGCTCTTTGACAAGCGCAACGGGTACCTGCACGAGGGCATACGCCGGGGTCATCAGCAGCATCAGCGCCACTATCAATAACCGCATATCAGTTGACCTCCAGTGTCATGAACGCGTAGACCCAACGCACCGAACGCGGTGCAGCATCCGCCGTTACCAACTGCTCGACACGCACGACCTCTCCCTGAAACTTGAATACCTCCCCAGGGAACAGGAACGCCTCCACATGGGGGTCGGCAAGATCGCTGGAGCGCGCAATGGGCATCAGCGCCTGCCCACTCGCATCAAGGAAACGAAAACGTCCGAATAGCTCCCGCGCAGGTTGCTCAGGCTGCACCACCCCAGCCGGCAGCACATCCGCCGCCACCAGCCAGGGCATTTCACCCGCCTCATAAGGCAGCGTTTGCCAGGCCATCCGCGCCGGGCAAAGCAACTCACTTGCAACCCGAATATCGTGGAAAAAGCGCTGTACCCCATCTGCGCTCTGCAGTTCCCAGCGCACACGATCCAGATCGTCCTCAGGTAGTTGTGCGTAACGCCTGTACTTCTCTATAGGCAGTCGCGCCACTGCCCGCCAGCGCAAGGAAGGTAGATCGGAATCTACGACGCGCAGCTGACAGACCGCACTCAGCGTGATGGGCAGAAACAGCTCGTGATACTCCTGACCCTGGGCTTGCGTCGGCAGCGCCAGTGGGATGTCGAGCTCGCTATGGGCCAATGGGATGTGCCAGGTTGGCGCGATGGCGGGGTTACTGCGTAGCTCGACGTCCGTCGAGAAACGCACATCCGCAAGTCGCTCTTCTTTACCGCGCAACAGCCTGACGGGCAGGCCTGCGGGTGGGCTACCTTCGAAGCGTATCTGGTAGGTGTCTGCAGCCAGAGACGCCTCGTTACGAACGAGCAACTCCCACAGGCTTTCGTACCCCCAGGTGTGTGGCCACCTGACACGATGCCAGGCCTGATGGGCCGGATAGTCACCCGGCACAAAATGCAGGCTTTGCTCGTCCAGGTTGAGCACTTCGATCCACCACTCCCCCGGCAATGCGCCAGGCCGCGAGGTTATTGAACTGTTGCCGGCCCGGATGACACGCTCCCCATCTGCAAGCTCCAGCCATAACTCTTCCTTGTCGGCAACCGTACGTTTGATAACCACATCGGCAACGGCCCATGCTGGCTCTTTGTATGGGCAAGACGGATTCTGGCTGTATCGAGGTGCCCAAACCACCTCGAAGCGGTGCCCGCTGATCTCACGCACCGGGTATTCAACGGACTGCTGTGACAACTCCAGGTCCGCACCAACCCCCAAGGTAGAAGGGCGCCGCTCAGCATCCAGACGCATATCTAGGGAGCACAGCAACGTGCCAGACGGGTTGAACAAGCGGAGGTTCTCCAGCGCTACGACAGCCTCAGGTGCCAAGACTTCGCTGCCAGCGGCGGGAAGCTGCAGCTCGAACCAGTCGCGCTGGTCATAGTTAGCACTGAAACCGCCGAAGCCAGCGTCGCGTTTGAGGGTCCCTGCCCAAACAACCGGCGGCGGTCGCTCAACTGTCTCCAGGCTTGGTAACTGGAAGGGTTCGTAGGTTTGCGATTGGGCATTTTCAAACAGACCGCGCCCCTCTCGGGCACTCAACGTAAGCAGCAGCGCCAGCCATATCACAGCAACGATGCAGCTCAGTACAAAACGGCGAGTGCACATCTCCTTATAGGCACTCGTGACGATACGTTGCCCGAATGCCAAAACAACCTGAATGACTCTAGAAGCGCCGGGGGCATCCTGCATATGTTCAAAGTTTCCATACTTTCACACGAAGGCCGCAAGGGTGCCGCCAAAGGTAAATAGATTCAAGAAGGGAGCGTCTATCTTGATAACTGATATGGGTTTTCGAATTGCGACGTCAGTGTTGGCACCAATTCTAGGCCGCCTGGCGCACACAGCCCCTGATCTGCACGTCCGAGAGCGCAGACGCTGCGGTCAGATGTCCGCCCATTGGCGCACCCGGTTGTGGTGCACGCCGCTCAGCTGCAGCACGCTGGCGTGACCACTACCCCGCTCCCGCGAGAGCGGCTGAGCACTCTGATCCAGCTCAAACAGCAAACGCCGCTGCTCGGCAGCGTCCACATGCAGACCGTAAGCTTGCCCAGTCTGATGACAATTGAAACGGGGCGGCAGTACTCGCCGCGGCAATGCGCAAGACATAAACAGCGCGTTATTTTCCAGCGCGACAGCGGCCCAGCGGTTTACCTGCCGTCCATCCATTGCGCGCGCAGGAGAAGCTCGCGGCACTCAGTAACCTGTTGCGGGTTTAGCACCCGAGGAATATGCATCATGAGGGGGGATATCTCTCCACTCTCCGCAAGCCGGAGGGGTATCAGGGTAAGTAAATGCGAAACTCGCCGCCACCCAGTGGCCCACCATTAGCCAGCTCAATGTGCCCACAGTGCTCGCCGCGGCGATGCAGTCCGGCAATACGCGCCGAGAAGTAAAGTCCCAGGCCGGTACTGCCACTGCTCTGGTTGAGACCGAGCACGTAATCGTCTTGCTGCTCGATCATGGCCTGCGGATAACCAATGCCGTCGTCATTGACACTGGTCAGCAGGCCGCCCTGTTCCTCACGGGCGCTGATCAACAGGGCACTGCACGCATAACGGATGGAGTTGGCGATGATATTACTCAGCACAGAACCGATCAGCTCTTCGTCGAAAAAGCCCATGAGGTCAAAGCTTTCCACTTCGCTTCGGGCATTAATCCCACGGCTGTTGAGTACATCCTCGTGGCGTGCCAATTGGGCACCGATGACGTCATCCAACTCATGATGCCCTGGGTGCAGCGGTAACTGATTGACCCCCAGTTTGTACAACCCCAGCATCTGCACCAGCATGCCGTTGAGGCGGGCAAACTCGTATTCGATCACGCCCTGCTCGCTGGCCTGTTGCTGCTCGGGCGGCAGCTGCGCCTGCCATTGGGCATGGGCGCGGGTAAGCATGGCCAGGGAATTTTTCATGTCGTGCACGGTGGAGGCGATCACCGTGGAGAAATCCAGCCCGCCGGGATTATCACTCATTGGCCAGTCGCCCGCCGCTGCAGCTGTAGATAACGCGCATGCCGGGCATCCGTCTCGGGCATCTGGCTGACCACCTCCAGGCAGCGCCGGGATTCTTCCAACAGAGCCGCTGACATCTCGCCACCAGCAGATTGCAGCAGCGACTGCGCGGTATTGAGGGCGATACTGATATTTTTCGGCTGCAAGGCAAAGGCCTGACGGAACAGCCGGAGCGCCTCCTCGAACTGCTTCTGCTGGTAACAGCGCACGCCCTGGCGGTTGAGCTCAACGGCCTCTTTGCCGCCGGAGAGAATGTCGGCGTTGTCGGTCTGCCGAGCCACGCCCTGCATGACCTGCGGATCGTCGCCGTAGACCTCGACACAGCTTTTCAACAACGCATCACTGGCCTCCGCCTGGCCAGCGCGCGCAACTGACTGGCGATGCTGAGGGCGGTATCGGCGGCAAACAGCTGCGGCAACTTTTCCATCGCGGCGGCGGCTTCGGCGGCCAGTTGCGCGGCGCGCTTGGGTTCCCCGGATTTATTCAGGCTGCTGGCCAGAGCCAGGCGTGAACGCACCTGCACATTGGGGTCATTGCCATAGGTCTTGTCCAGCTCACCGAGAGCCTGGTTGACTTCGATCTGTAGGCGCTTGTCGAGCGTGCCGTCGCCGGACTGGGCGGTGATCGCCTGGGTCAGACCGAGGTAGTTTTCCGGGCTCTTGAATTTGGAGGTACGGCCCTGCTCCATGACCTGCCTATAGGCCTTGCCGGCGCTGTCAAAGTCCTGGTTATCCAGCGCCAGCTTGCCCAACTGCATCTGTCGGCGAATCGCCAGCGGGGCAAATTTAACCGCATCTTCCAGGGCTTGCTGACGCCCTGGGCCAGCAGCACGGCGGCCAGGCCGTCATACAGCGCCGGCATCATCGGAAACAGCTGAAAACCCTTCTCGTAGAGACTCTGCGCGCGACTCAGCTCGCCGCGTTTGTGCATCAGGCTGGCCAGCGCCACCTGCGCCCAGGGCAACGGTCGCTCGGCCAATACGCCATTAAGCAGCTGCTCCAGCTCATCCAGCCGGCCCAACTCGCGCAGCGCCGTAGCCTGATAGCGCTGGCACAAGGGCAGGTAGCGCTTGTCCTGCTGGCTGAGGGTTTTGCAGGCATCCAGTACGGCGGCCGGGTCCTGTTTGTCGAGGCCCTGGAGAATGCCCTTGAGCGCAGTCTTGCGCTCCACCAGCTTGTCCAGGCGCTGATCAAGGCTGGCGCGGTTGAACGGCTTGGTCAGGTAGGCATCCGGCTCGTGCTCAAGAGCGCTGAGCACCATGGCCTGGCTGCTTTCGGCGGTGACCATAACAAAGATGCACTGGTGGCTGATCAGCTTGCCGGCGATCAACTCCTCCAGCACCTGCTGGCCGTTCTTGCCGCCGCCCAGGTTGTAGTCATGCAGGATGATGTCGTAGCGCTTGTTGCGGCACAGCGTCAGGGTTTCTTCGCCGAGGTCGGCAGTGTCCACATCGCGCGCACCGAGGTCGCGCAACATGGCTTTGACCGAACTACGGAAATCGGAGAAGTCATCGACAATCAGAAAGCGCTTGCTGCCGTAATCCAGCATCGAGAGAGTCCTTGAACTGCAGGGTCAGAATCACCCCAGTGTAGTTGCCGGCCCACTCGCTGCCAGCTCGTCAACGCTGGCCTGGTTCCAGATCGAGCAAGTTGAGAAGGAAACGCGCGAAGTAGGTCAGGTCCTGCTCCATGGCCTGCCGCGCAGCCTTGGCGTCACCGGCTTCGATGGCGGCAAAAGCATCCTCGTGGAAGTCGTTGAGGCGCAGCGACAAATCGGCGTCGGTGAACAGTCGGTTGAAGAACGGCCCGACCTGCAGCCACAGTGATTCGATGCTGCGCAGCAACACCGGGTTACCGCAGGCACTGTAGAGGTGCAGGTGGAACTGGCTGTTGGCATCCAGATAAGCCTGCACCTGGCGCTGCTCGATGGCTTGATCCATGCGCGCCACGCATTCGCGCAACTCGGCCAGGTTGGCCGGAGTCAGACGCGGGGTGGCCAACTCCACGGCCAGGCCTTCGAGGCCCAGACGCACCTGGAAAATGTTCTGATAACGCTCGCGGGTCATCGGCGGTACGCGCACCGAGCGCTGCGGCTCGCCTTCCAGCGCGCCCTCGGCGACCAGGCGCTGCAGCGCGGCGCGTACCGGCATCGGACTGGTGCCCCAGGCGGCGGCCAGGTCACGGATCTTCAGGCGCTCGCCGGGATGGAAGCGACCGGCCAGCAGGGCGTCGCGCAGTTGGTGGTACAGCTGGTCCTGCAGATTATCGGCCATGCTTCTAGCGTCCTTGCGGCGGGGCGGGTAGTTGGGCCAGGGTCAGTAGGCAGTTGCGCATCTTGATTTCCTTGTTGGGTTTGGACGTAGGGTGCGCTGCGCGCACCGGGATTCGACTCGGGCTGGCTGGTGCGCACGGCGCACCCTACGGGGCCTTGTTTTCGATCAGGCAGTTGCCACCGTCGACTACCAATACTTCACCGGTGATATAGCTGGCCTCCGACGAGGCCAGAAAGGCTACCGCCGCCGCCACTTCCTCGGGCCGGCCGGCGCGGCCGAGCGGCGTGTACTCGGCGGCATGGCGCTCCTCTTCGGTGCTGGAACCGGTGGCGATCCAGCCCGGTGCCACGCTGTTGACCGTGATGCCCTGTTTGGCCACTTCCAGCGCCAGGCCCATGGTCAGGCCGAGCATGCCGGCCTTGGCCGCGCTGTAGGCGGATTCGCCGGGGTTGCTGCCGCGGGTGCCGGTGGTCGAGCTGATATTGACGATACGCCCGTAGCCACGCCGGCGCATGCCCGGCAGCACACCACGGGTGAGCAGGAAAGCCGTGGTCAGGTTGCGGCTGATGGACAGGTTCCAGGTCGCCAGGTCCATCTCGCTGACTTCGGCAAAGGGCTCGGGGCTGCCCTGCATGGCCATGCCGGCGTTGTTTACCAGCACGTCCACCTGCCCCCATTGCGCCTCGGCCCAGGCAACCAGCTCGGCGACCTGCTGCTCATCGGTCAGATCGGCGGCCATGGCCCGCGCCTCGATACCTTCGGCGCACAGTTCGGCGGCGCGCTGTTCGACCCGCGCACTGCTGGCGGTGAGCAGCACGCGCATGCCCTGCCGTCCCAGACGACGGGCGCAGGCCAGGCCGATACCACTGTCGCTACCGGCCCCGCTGACCAGGACCACGTGTTGCGTACCTTCCATTTTCATCGTCACCTGTGATCACAAATTTTGCCAAATTTAGCGCAATACCGCTCAGAAGGCACCTATTGACTTATTTGTGATCACAAATAATCATGTTCATAAATTCGAACAAGGTGTTCAACATGACTTCAAGTGGTATCAGCCCAGCCGCCGTAGCTACGTTCGCCAGCCGTGAGCGTCAACGCTTTATCGAGCGCAATCCCAAGTCCGTGGCCCTGGCCGAGCGCGCGCGCAACTCGCTGTACGGCGGCGTACCGATGCACTGGATGGCCGACTGGTCGACTCCGGTGCCGCTGTTCGTCGAACGGGCCAAGGGCGCGCGCTTCTACGACGTCGACGGCCACGAATACATCGACTTCTGCCTGGGCGACACCGGCACCATGTTCGGCCACTCGCCGGACCCGATCGCCAAGGCCATTGCCGAGCAGGGCAACAACGGCCTGACCACCATGCTGCCGGGCGAGGACGCGGTGGTCTGCGGCGAGCTACTGGCGGCGCGCTTCGGCCTGCCGTTCTGGCAGGTCACCGCCACCGCCACCGACTCGAACCGCTACGTGCTGCGCTGGGCGCGCGAGATCACCCAGCGCAAGACTCTGCTGGTGTTCGACGGCTGCTATCACGGCACCGTCGACGACGTGATGGTGCGCTGCATCGACGGCGAAACCGTGCCGCGCAGCGGCCTGATCGGCCAGGCCTACGACCTGACCCAGTACAGCCGCTCGATTCCCTTCAACGACCTCAAAGCGCTGGAAGCTGCGCTGGCCCAGGGCGACGTCTGCGCGCTACTCTGCGAGCCGGCGATGACCAATATCGGCATGGTCCTGCCCGAGCCTGGCTTTATGCAGCAATGCCGCGAGCTGACCCGTAAATACGGTGCGCTGCTGATCATCGACGAGACCCACACCATCTCCACCGATATGGGTGGCTGCACGAAACTGTGGAACCTGGAACCGGACTTCTTCGTGGTCGGCAAGCCGATCGCCGGCGGCGTGCCGTGCGGCATCTTCGGTTGTAGCGCGGCGATGGCCGAGTCCATGACTGAATCACGCAAACGCGCCAGCGAAGACAGTCACGGCCATGGCCACAGCGGCATGGGCACCACCCTGTCGGCCAACGCCCTGGCCATGCACTGCATGCGCGCCAACCTGGAACAGGTCATGACCCAGGCCGCCTACGACCACATGCTGCCGCTGGCCAAGCGCCTGGCCGACGGTTTCCGTTCGCTGATCGGCAAGCACGACCTCAAGTGGTCGGTGACCGAGCTGGGCGCGCGCAGCGAGTTCCAGTTCTGCCCGCAGTCGCCGAAGACCGGTGCCGAGGCCGAGGCGGCGTTCCACGACGAGCTGCAGATGGCCCTGCACCTGTACCTGATCAACCGCGGCATCCTGATCACCCCGTTCCACAATATGACCCTGTGCTGCCCGAGCACCACGGCGGCGGATGTGGACCAACTGATCGCCATGCTCGACCAGGCCCTGAGCGAGCTACTGGCCATCCCCGACGCCCGCGAATAAAAGCGCATCAGAACGTAGGGTGGATGACGCTGTTTTCATCCACCAATAGCCGCCCCTGGTGGATGGATAAAGCGCCATCCACCCTACGCCACGGTGCACATGCTGCACCCCAGGTGAGAGACCACCATGCAAATCGCCGATGTTCAGGAAGCCCACGACTTTCTCGCCCAGCACCCAGAAGTACGCCTGATTGAACTGATGCTGATCGACGCCAACGGCATCCCGCGCGGCAAGCTGCTGCACCGCGACGAGCTGCTGGCCATCTACGAGAACGGCCGGCCGCTGCCCAGCTCGATCCTGGCACTGACCATCCAGGGCGAGGACGTCGAAGAAAGCGGCCTGGTCTGGGAAGTCGCCGACGCCGACTGCTGGACCTATCCGCTGCCCGGCAGCCTGACCTTGCAACCCTGGCGCAGCACGCCCACCGGCCAGCTGCAGGTGAGCATGCACCCGACCCAGGGCCTGCCCGCCGCCCCTGCCGACCCACGGCATGTGCTGATCCGCGCCATCGACCGGCTCAAGGCAGAGGGCTACCACCCGGTAATGGCAGTTGAGCTGGAGTTCTACCTGCTGGATAAAACCCGCGACGCCAGCGGCCGCCCGCAACCGGCATTGCAGGCCAACGGCGTGCGCCCGCAGGCACCGCAGGTGTATGGCGTGTATGAGCTGGAGCAACTGCAGCCATTCATCGACGACCTCTACGCCGCCTGCGAAGTGCAGGGCCTGCCGGTGCGCACGGCGATTTCCGAATACGCCCCGGGCCAGCTCGAGCTGACCCTGGAGCACCGCTTCGATGCCCTGCAGGCTGTGGATGAAGGCGTGCGCTACAAGCGTCTGGTCAAGGGTGTGGCCAACAAGCATGGGCTGCAGGCCTGTTTTATGGCCAAACCGTTCGGCGATCAGGCCGGTAGCGGCCTGCATATGCATGTGAGTTTGGCGGATGAAAACGGCAACAACCTGATGGCATCCGAAGACCCGCAGGGTACGCCGCTGCTGAAATATGCGATTGGCGGCATGCTGGCCACGCTCAACGACGCCCTGGCGATCTTCTGCCCCAACGCCAACTCCTACCGGCGCTTCCAGGCCAATAGCTACGCGCCGCTGGCCAAGAGCTGGGGGGTGAATAACCGCACCGTGTCGCTGCGCGTACCGGGCGGCCCGGCCAAGAGCCGGCACGTCGAACACCGTATCTGCGGTGCCGACGCCAACCCTTACCTGGCGGCAGCAGCGATTCTTTCCGGTATCCACCATGGCATCCAGAACCAGATCGACCCGGGCGAGGAAATCATCGGCAACGGCTACGAGCAGGTCCGCGAGACCCTGCCGACCGACTGGCTGACCGCCCTGCGCGCGCTGGAAAACTCCAGCTGGGCCAAGGACGCATTGGGCGAGGAGTTCCTCAAGGTTTTCCTGGCGATCAAATGGGCCGAGTTCCGCCAGTTTATGGGCGAGGTCGGCGAGCAGGACTGGCGCTGGTACCTGAGCCACGCCTGAGTGGTGCAGCGACGCGCTGGACAAGCTGGGCGTTATCCAGCGCTGCCCGGCGCAGCGCGCTCGCTACATGCCGTTGCCGAACTGCGGCCGGCTCCAGTCGATACGCTGGGGCAGACCACGCAGGGCTTCGCGGTAGTGCAGCAGCACGTCCAGGGCCCAGTCGGCGCGTTCGCGGATGCGCTGGTCGTCGGCATCGGCCGCCGGCCCGTGATTCATCACGGCTTCGACCTGACGCACGATCAGCTGCTCGGGAATAAAGCAGATGCGGCAGTTCTTGTGGCTGGAGGCGCGCAGCTCGCTGAGCGGGTAAGCCCCACCCTGGCCCGACGACACCCCCACCAATAGCGCCGGTTTGTGCGCCAGCTCGGCGCGCCCGGCGTAGAGGAAGAAATTCTTCAGCGCCGGGCAGGCCATGCCATTCCACTCCGGGCTGAGCACCACCAGGGCGTCGGCCTCCTCCAGCTGTGCGGCCATGGCCGGCCAGGCGGCCACCTTCTCCTCGCTCGGCCACAGCGGCAGCGCGGCGTGCCCCAGATCCAGCACCTGACACTGCGCACCACGCGCCTGCAAACGCTCCGCCAGGTAGTGGGCGACCTTGGCGCTCTGGCTGTCGACGCGGCTGGAGCCGGCGAGCAGTACAATCTTCGCGCTCATTGCGCCACCTCTTGCGCCAGAGGCTCGGCGCGTGGCGCGGGCCGGCGTACCAGCGGCCAGAACAGTTCCTGCTGCCAGCTCACCGGTGCCATGTCCTCGATGCCGTAGTGCGCGGGGCGACGCCGGGTGATCTTGGCACTACCGAACAGCACGTCCCAGAAGAACAGCAGATTGCCGTAGTTGCCCTTGTAATGGGTCACACCGTCGTCGGCATCCAGACCATGGTGGGCGGAGTGGGTCGATGGCGTGGAGATGGTGCGTTCCAGCAGCCACATCAACGGCCGCAGGGCGCGAATCTTGTACAGCTTTTCGTCCCAGGCCACGCTGCTATGGGCACCGAAGATCACCAGCATCTTGACGATCAGGTAGGCGTAATACTCAGGGGCCAGGCCCAGGTAGATCAGCGCGGCGGAAAACCAGATGCCCGGCATCAGCAGGTAGTAGAAGCTGTTGTTGCGATAGACGATGCGCACACTCATATAGGGTGCCGAATGATGCGCGCGGTGCAGGTTGTAGAGCACCGGCACCTTGTGGCTAAGGCGATGCCACCAGTACTGGGTCATGTCGTCGAACAGTAGAAACAGCGCAATACCGGCCACCCACGGCAGGTCGGCAAGCGCCCCGCGCCACTCCGGCACCAGCTCACCCAGCCCGGTTCCGGCCAGAAACATGATCAACGGAAAGGTCAGGCCCAGCAGCAGGCTGGAGCCGATGATCTCCTGCAGCACATCGCGCCGCTGCCCGCGCGGCTGGAAGAAACAGCCCAGCACCAGCTCGAGGAGGATAAAGCCGAGGAAGATCAGACTGACCACGGCGATGGGATTATTGGCAATGGAGCTCAGGTTCATGGCAACCTCATCAGACAGGTTCCGGGTGCCCCCGGGTTGCCTTTATCAGACGCCAAGCGGCCCCCTGCGACCATGCGCGAAACGGACAACAATCGGCCAGAAGTGGCCAACCTGGCCAATCCGGCCACCCAGCGTTTCCATCGCGGAGCCATGGGCCAGGTGCTGCAACGCTACCTCAGTCAGCACCGGCCGCAGCAGGCGTACAGCCTGGTGCGCCTGGAGCAACTGTGGCAGCAGGCCGCCGAGCTTGACCCGGCCATCGGCTTGCACCTGTTCGGCCTGTTCACCCCGACGGACTGGCATCCACTGGCCCACCTCAGCCAGTTCTGCAGCAACATCGGCGAGTCGCTGCACTGCTGGCAGCGTTACGTGCGCCTGGGTTCGGACATGGATCAGGTGCGCCTGAGCGAGTACGACGGCGGCATCGTCCTCGAACTGCTGATCGACGCGCCGGCCGAACTGGAGCGCTTCCTGATCGAGCATTACACGGTGATGGCCCTGACCCTGATGCGCCAAGGCAGCGGCCAGGCACTGGCGAATATCCGCAGCGAGTTCCGTCATGCGCCGCCGAGTTATCAGGCGGACTATCTGCAGTGCCTGGGCCACATGCCGCGCTTCAACGCGCCGCGCAATGGCCTGTATCTGCCGCGCAGCGACCTGGCCGTGCCCATGCGCCAGCAGCACCCGGTGCTGGCCGAACTGATCTGCGAGGGCCTGGATCGCCGCCTGGCGCGACTGCAGCAACTCAGCGGCTGGGCGGCCCGAGTCGCCGAACAGGTGCGCAGCGACCTGCAGCATGAACGCCCTCCCAGCCTGGAAAGTTCCGCCAGCGCCCTGCATCAGAGCCCGCGCACCCTGCGCCGGCGCTTGCAGGAACAGGGCATGGGCTTTCGCGAGGTGCTCGACGCGGTGCGCGCCGAACTGGAACAGGGCCTGGAACTGCAAGGCCTGAACAGCAGCCAGATCGCCGCCCAACTCGGCTACGCCGACAGCCCCGCCTACCTGCACGCGCGCAAGCGCTGGCGCGAGCCGAAACAAGCCTAAGCGCGCAACCGCCCCGGACTGGGGGAGCAGGACGGGCGCGCTACCTGAGCCACGCACAAGGCGCATTTGAACTAAGCTGCATGGCATATGGGGCGGGGCGGGCGCGCAATGACACGATGGCTGCTGCTGGCAGTTTTACTGCTTGGCACCCTGGCCCGGGGGGAGCCCGTACGCGTGGGCATTGAGGCCCACGACTATTACCCCTACTACCGGGCCAAGGCCGAAGGTGCGCCTCAGGGCTATGCCGTGGAGCTGCTGCAGGCCTTCGCCAGGTATCAGGGACTCGAGCTGGAACTGCGCGCCCAGCCGATCAACCGCCTGTACCACAACCTGCTCGAGGCGCAGAGCCTGGACCTGCTGTTCCCCGACAATCCGTCCTGGTCGCGCCAGGCCAAGCACGGCAAACACCTCTACTACAGCGATGCCGCCGTGCAGATAGTCGACGGCACCCTGGTCCTCGGCGAACACCGTGGCCAGGGCCTGGCGCGCATCCGCAAGCTGGGCACGGTGCGCGGCTTCACCGCCGAGGCCTGGTTGCCGCTGCTCAACCAGGGCCGGGTAATGCTGGTCGAGGCTCAGGATATCCAGAGCCTGATTCGCATGCTCGAGCGTGGGCGCATCGATGCGCTGTACGCCAACCCCGAGGTGGTGCGCTACCACCTGGTGGAAATGGGCATGGGCGCGCAGCGCATGCAGCTGGATCAGCAACTGCCACTGAGCTACACCAGCTATCACCTCAGCAGCCCCAGCCAGCCCGAGCTGATCCGACGCTTCGACCGCTTTCTGGTCGAACGACACGACGAGCTGGCCGAGTTGCGCGGCCGTTTCGGTTTGCGCTGAGTGCGCTGACGGCCCATCGCCCTCCCCGCCGCTCACCCGCCACGGCTGCAAAAACGCCTTATCCATGTCACCCTGACGCCACGACGAGCAAGTCGCCTGCTCGCTCAATACCTGCGGAGTGCACCATGGAACACGGCAATACCCAGCTGTCGATGACCGTACTGATGACCCCGGACATGGCCAACTTCTCCGGCAATGTCCACGGCGGCACCCTGCTCAAATACCTCGACGAAGTGGCCTATGCCTGCGCCAGCCGCTATGCCGGCTGCTACGTGGTGACCCTGTCGGTGGACCAGGTGATTTTCCGCGAGCCCATCCATGTCGGCGAACTGGTGACCTTTCTCGCCTCGGTCAATTACAGCGGCCGCACCTCCATGGAGATCGGCATCAAGGTGATCACCGAGAATATCCGCGAGCGCTCGGTACGCCATACCAACAGCTGCTTCTTCACCATGGTGGCGGTCGACGAGCAGGGCCGCCCGGCCGCCATACCGGCCCTGCAACCGCACACCGCCGACGGCCACCGCCGCCAGCGTCAGGCCCTGCAGCGCCGGGAGATCCGCCACGAGCTGCAGCAGCGCTACCAGGCCCTGAGTGAAGAAAAGAGCTGAGCCCTGCCCAGCCGTGCCCTCGCAGGCCAGTGGCCGGGGCTAAGCATGCACGGGCAGATGGGTTAAGCTCGGCGTCTCGCTGTCGGAGCCACCATGATCGAGCTGTTTGATGTATTCCTGCTGATGCTGTTCGCCAGCGCCTGTGCCTGGCTCTGGCGCGGCCACGGCATCCGCGAACGCGCCCTGCTGCTGACCCAGCAGCACTGCAGCAAAGTCGATGTCGAACTGCTCGACGGCAACGTCGCCCTGCGCCGGCTCGCCCTGCTGCCCGATGCCCGCGGGCGCAAGCGCCTGGCCCGGGTCTATGGCTTCGAGTTCACCGTCACCGGCGAACAGCGCCATGAGGGCAGCATCACCATGTTCGGCCAGCAGCTGGGGCGCATCGAACTGGCTCCCCATCCCTTTCGTACGCCGCCGCCCGACAGCGCGCCGGTTATCGATCTGCAGCGCTGGCGCTCCAGCCGCGAGCATAGCGACGGCCGCCCGCCCGGCGATTGACCGGCCGTTGAAAAGGTTCTGTCACCCGGCACAAAGCCTGGCTTGAACATCAAGTGCGCAGCGGGTGCGTCAGGAAAGCGGTCATCAGCCTGCCGCGCCTGGTGGGCTCCGCAGCGGCTCTGTAGGCGCGGGCTTGCCCGCGATCAGCCCCCTTCGCGGCCGAGGCGGATGACGTTCTTTATCGATCCATAACCTGCGCAGAAGCGGTGGATGGATAAAGCGCCATCCACCCTACAAAAGCCGTCTGCAACACATAACGGCCGCTCAGCTGCGCTGCAGCAGAAAATTGCCCACCCGCGCCGCCGTATCCTCCGGCTGCTCCTGCATAAAGCAGTGCCCACCGGCCACCACATGGGCGCTGACATGACCGTTGCCGGCGCACCAGCGGGCCACCGATTTGGCCACGAAGGGGTAGCTGCGCTGACCGTAGAGCACCTGGGTCGGCGTCGTCACCTTGGCCAGCGACGGCCACAGGCGCTTGGGGAAGGAGCTGAAGATATCGGCCTCGCGGCTGGGCCGGCATTTCAGCTCGACGCCCTTGTCGCTGTCCTTCAGGGCATGCTGGACATAGGCGGCAAAGGCCTCCTCGGTCCAGCCGCGGAACATCCCGCGGCCATGCAGGGCGGCATGCGCGCTGGCGCGATCGGGCCAGCTGCTGCGGCGCTTGTGCGCCTTGCTGGCGAGGGTGTTGCGCCGGATCAGGCCGACCACATCGGACAACGCCATCACCCCGATCATGGCCGGGGTGAACAGCACCGGGTCGAGCAGCACCGCGCGCTGGAACTGCTGAGGTTGCTGGGCCAGCATCAGGCTGGTCAGCACCCCGCCGAAGCTGTGCCCAAGGGCGAAGCGTGGCACCGCGGCAAAGTCGCCATTGCCCGCGGCAAAGGCCTCCAGGGCCAGCTCGGCGCTGCGGTTCCAGCCGTGGAAGCGGCCTCCGTGATCCGTGTCGCCATGGCCCTGGACATCGCACAGCCACAGGTCGAAGTCCTCGGCCAGGCGTTGCAGCAAAGGCGTATAGACCCGCCCGCAGTAACCGTTGCCATGCAGAAAATGCAGCAGCGGCTTGCCCGAAGGCGGCGAATGCCAGCCGCGCAGGGTAAAGCCCGCGCTACTGTCATGGGACCAGGGTTGTAGATGCATAGGGCGGCTCACTATCGTCCAGAGCCGCTAGTGTAATGCCGCCACGCCCGCTGCCGGCTAGCAGGCTGTTGAAAACTCCCTGCGTTGGCAATGGCCTGCTAGCTTTTCCGCCCGCGCGCCCAATCGGCCAGGGCCTCCAGCGCCGGCCGGGTGGTGTTGAAGGTAGCCCCGCTGCTGGCCTGCGGGTGCGAGGACAGCCGCACCACCACCAGGCCGACCGCCGGGTTGATGTGGATCATCTGCCCATGAGCCCCCAGGGCCTCGTAGGCACCGTCGCGGTTGTGGCTGATCCAGAACTGGTTGCGGTAGGAATAGCCCGGCTGCCAGGTGCGCCCGCCCGCCTTGAAGGCCTCGCGGTCGCCGCCGGCGCGGATGGCCGTCAGCACCTCGGGGGCGATGATCTGCTGGCCGTTGAAGGCCCCGTCCAGGCGCAGCAACTCGGCCAGGCGCGCCAGGTCCCGCGGGCTGACATTCAGCCCCGCGCCGGCCCATTCCGCTCCGGCCGCATCGACCATCAGGTAGGCGTCCTGTTCCGCCCCCAGCTTGCCCCAGAGCCGCTCGGCGATCAGCTCGGCGCTGCTCTGCCCGGTGGCCCGGCGCAGCAGCCAGCCCAGCACCTCGGTATGGGCGGTACGGTAGTGGAACTCGACGCCGTGGCGGCCCTGCTCGCCGATGCTTGGCAGGTACTCATAGAGGCTGGCGGCCCCCTGAAAGCCGGGTGGAGCCGGGAGGATGCCCGCCGCCACGGCATACTTGAACAGGTCGGACTCGGGCCCGTCGAAGGTTTCGCGGTAGTCGACGGCCGCGGTCATGTTCAGCACCTGCTGCACCGTGGCCCCCTGCCAGCCGCTCTCGGCCAGCTCGGGCAGGTAGTCGCTGACCAGGGCTTCGCCATCGAGCACGCCCTCGTGCAGCAACTGGCCCGCCAGCAGACCGACCACCGACTTGCTCAGCGACCAGAGCATATGCGGCTGCTGCGCCTGCATGCCCGGCGCGTAAGCCTCATAGATCAGCTGGCCGTCGAGCAGGATCAGCGTGGCATCGGCGTAGGTGTCATTCAGGTACTGGGCGAAACCGAGTTCGCCGTCCGGGCCGGAAAAACGCAGGGCGTCGATTTCCGCGCGCAGGTCTTCACCCTGTGCCAACAGGCTCGGCGGACCGTTGCCGCGGGGCACGTTGCGGCTGGGCATCAGCTCGCGCATATGCTGAAAGGCCCAGCGCGCCTGCGGATAACGGGTCAGGTAGGAAGCGCGGCTGACCTGCCTGTCCGCTGCGGGGGGAAAGCCCTGCATCAACTGCAGTCGATCCATGCGCACCATCTCCGGCTCCGGTAGCTCCGGCTGCGCCAGCACCGAGGGGTTGCACAGGCTCGCGGCCAGGCCGAGCAACAGCGGGTAGGCGAATTTCATGGGCTAATCCTGGCCTGGGTAGGCGCGCTGCGGAATAAAAACGGGCGTCGTCAGACGCCCCAAGGTCACGCTCAACCTATTGCCGTGGCCGAATAAAGCGCTCGATCAGGCTGTTCAACTGCTCCGGCTGATCCAGCGGCGTGGCATGCCCCGAATCGCTCACCACCTGCAACTCGGCATTGCGCAGCTGGGCGACGTAGGCCTGCTTGTAGGCCAGCGGGGTGTAGTCGCGGTCGCCGGCGACGATCAGCATCGGCGTGTCGACGCCGTTGACCGCCGGCAAGGCCGACCAGCCGAGAATTGCGCGGATGGCGTGCAGGTAGGACACCCGGTCATTGGCCCCGATACGCATGGCGGTGCGCCGGCGCAGCTCGCCCTGCTCGGCATAAGGAAACAGCTTGCGCGCCAGCAGCCGGCCCATGGCCTTGAGGCCGAACAGGCGGATCAGCCCCAGACGCAGCAGCACCTTGGCGCGCAGGCTCCAGGAATCCAGGGGAAAGCTCGGCGCGCTGTTGATCACCACCAGGCGGCCGACCAGCTCCGGCTGCTGCGCCAGCAGCTGGAAAGCGACCATGCCGCCCATGGAGATGCCCACCAGCACGCAGCCAGAAATGTCCTGGACACGAATAAACTCGGCCACATCGTCGGCCAGTTCGGCCACGCTGACCGGGCCGCGCAGGGGCTCGCTGGCCCCGTGGCCGCGCAGGTCGAGGGCGAAGACTTCGGCGAAACGTGACAGCGCATCGATCTGTGGCTGCCAGTCCTGGGAGGATGAACCCAGGCCGTGCAGCAGCAATACCGGCAGGCCGCGGCCCTTGCGGATATAGGCACAGCGGCCATTGCGTAATTGAATATAGTGCATGGATAAACTCCTTTTAATACAAACTTCGGTGCGTGCTTATTCCTGCCATCCTGAATCGCGAGAATAATCAGGAAACATCGATTAAATGGGGAAGATTGCCAACTTAGTTATTAGCTGAGCGTTTGCCTTATCCCGGTGGAAAACCTAGAATCGGCCTGCGTCTTATAGAGAGTTCTCCCCATGTACAGCATTTCCAGCCCGACTCAGGCTCGCAGTAAAAAAGCCCTTGAGCGCTTTCTCAACGTGGCTGCCGAACTGCTCGCGGACAACCGTTTCGAAGACACCGGCATCTCCCAGATCGCGGTGCTGGCGGAGTCCTCGGTGGGCACCTTCTACCGCCTGCTGGGCGACAAGGACGTGCTGCTCTACGCCGTGCACGAGCGCTTCGTCGAGCAGGGCCGCAGCGCCATCGACAGCCTGGTGCAGGACCTCAGCCAGCGCGAGCTGCCGCTCAGCGGCCAGATCGAAGCCTTTATCCAGGGCATAATCGCCCTGTTCGAGGGCCGCGAAGGCCTGCTCCGCGCCCTGGTTCGGCGCAGCTCGGCGGACCTGCAGTTCCGCCAGCGCTTCCACCAGCTCAATGCCTATATCGGCCAGACCTTCTGCGCCATCGTGCTGGCCCGGCGCGATGAACTGCGCCACCCGCAGCCGCAGCAGGCCGCCGACCTGGCGGCGCATATGCTGCTGGCCAGCCTGAATTACCTGACCATGGTCGGCACCCTCGGCGAAACGCCTCGGGAAGTTATTCCCGAGGAACTTTCCCGGCTGATCTGTAACTACCTGGAAGTTGCCAAACATTAACGTCGGCTGTCCCGGCGTAATTGCGCAGGGGTAAAGTCCGAGGGTTTCAAGGCAATATCAAACTGATTGGCCGGTTCTTCATTGGACAATATGCCGATGACATAACGACCGCCGATCAGGTCATATACCGCATCGCCCTTGGTCCAGATCAGCGGCTGATCGTAGAGGTTGATGGTGTAGGACTCGCCGACCCGCCACAGGGTGTCGCGGTTGTCGTAGTGGTCGACCACCAGGATCTGATAGCTGTCCTCGTCGAAATACATATCGCGCTGCTTGTACTGGTGGCGCATCCCCGCCTTCAGCGTGGCCCGTACATGCCAGACCCGGTGCAGCTCGTAGCGCAGCAGGTCCGGATTGACGTGGCCGCGTTTGACGATATCGCTGTACTTGTTGCTCTTGGCCGCCAGGCGGTAGCTGTTGTAGGGCACATAGAGTTCCTTCTTGCCCACCAGTTGCCAGTCGTACTTGTCCGGCGCGCCGGAGAACATGTCGAAGTTGTCGGTGGTGCGCATGCCGTCCGACGAGGTGCCGGGCGAGTCATAGGCCACGTTCGGTGCCCGCCGCACGCGGCGCTGGCCGGAGGCATAGAGCCAGGCCAGGCGCGGCTCCTTGACCTGGTTGACGGTCTCGTGCACCAGCAGTTCGGTGCCGGCCAGGCGCGCCGGGGCCAGGACCGACTGGCGGAAGTAGAACAGCACGTTGCCATTGCTCTGGCTGTGATCGCCGGCGGCTTCGTTGAACAGGAACAGGTCCTCGATCTTGGTCATGAAATAGTCGCCGCTGGCCTGGGGCACGGCCTGGGCGTAGTAGCGCTTGACGCTGTCGCCGCGGTAGCGCACCAGGTGGTTCCACAGCACTTCCAGGCCCGACTGCGGCAGCGGGAAGGGCGTGGCCAGCTTGAAGTCGGCGATGCCGTTGCCGTTTTCGATCAGCTTGGCCGAGGTGGCGTTGTGCTTGGCTGCGGCATACACCTTGTCCGGGTAGGAGGCCGAGCGCCGGGTCGGGTAGACGTTGAGCTTCCAGCTGTCGCTGAAGCGGGTGAGCATGGCCAGCTGGCCGGGACTGAGCTGTTCGCGGTACTGCGCGGCGTTGGCCGCGGTGATGCTGAACAGCGGCTGATCGCCGGCATAGGGGTCGCGGTAGCCCAGAGCCGGATCGAAGGCGTTGCCATCGCGGGCCAGGCCGCCGTCCCAGGCGGGGATGGTGCCGGCGGCATTACCGGCCTTTTCCGCGCCGATCGGGGTCAGCTCCTGACCGAGGCGCGCGGCCTGCGCCGCAGCCACCTGGGCCTGAACCAGACCCGCACTCAGCAGCAGGGAACCGAACAGGCTGGCGCGCAAGAATCCTGAAGTCTTCATGGTGATCACGTCCTAGAAACTGTATTTGATGTTGAAGCCGAGGTAGTCGCGGTCGCTGCTCTTGTTGGCCAGGCCGCCGCCGCTGTAACCGACATATTTGACCCCAACCGTCAGGGACTCCTGATAGATCGCATCGAGGCCCAGCGAATAGCTTTTGCGCTCTTCCAGCAGGCCGTTGGTCAGCTGTGGCGCAACGCCATTGATGCCGTACTGATAGCTGACGCTGGGCACCAGATTGACCACGTTGAACACGTTGCTGTAGGTCAGCGACAGGCTGCTTTGCGCACCCCAGGCACTGGACGTGGCACCGTAGTAATCGACATCCGACTCCAGGCCCTGCACCCGGCTGCCGACCACCTCCGTCAACAGGGTGGCGGCATTGGCCCCGAGCAGGTTGTTAAAGCTGTAGATACCCACCAGCGAGGCTTGCCACATGGCCTTCTCTTCGAAGCCATCGAGGCGCGTGCCCACCTCCATGCCGGCCAGGTTGCCCAGCAATGCAGTCGGCAGGTATTCACCCAGGCCGAGGGCAATCGGCGCATTGGGCCGGTAGCTCAGTTCGCCAGCCAGCGACAGGCCATTGAAGACGCTGTCGCCGCCGATGCTGGTGTTGAAGCTGAGGCCATAGAGGTGGCGCTTTTCCAGGTATTCGGCGTAGTAGCTGGAGCTGGTGCCGACCGGCAGCGCGCCCACCACAGGCAGCACCACCGGCTGGCCCACCGTCAGGCCGAGCATCGGCAGGTTCATGTTGTAGCGCAGGTAGTAGAAGCCCAGCTCGCTGTCGTTCAGCTCCGGCACCATCCAGCGCATGGCCACACCAAACTGCGCGGCATCATCGGCGTCTACATCCTTGCCCCGCGGGATATAGGTCGTCGGCAAGTAGCCGCGCAGCAGGTCATTGACGAAGCCTGGCCCAAGGCTATCGGCGAAGGCTTGAGCCTGCTCGGGGCTGTCAAAGGCTTGACCACCGAGCAACGGTTCCTGCAAAGGGGGGAGCATCAGGTAATTGCAACCACCACCGAGCACATCCAGGGTGGAGAAATAGGTGCCGCAAGGGTCGATCTTGGTTTCCTCCCAGGCGCTACCGGGCTGCCAGTAACCCTCGATGGACAGGCCGTCGCTCAGCTCGAACGAGGCATAGCCCATCAGGGTCGGCATATAGGCTTCTTTCAGCTCGGAGCCTGGCGCGCGCAGGGCGTTGAGGTCCACCGGGTTGGTCGCGCCGATGCCGTTCTGATAGAACAGCCCTTCGCCCCAGTTGATCACCTGCCGCCCGAGGCGGGCATTCAAGGCGCGCTCGCCAACCGTCCAGCTGCCGTAGACGAAGGCATCCAGCAGATCGATGCTGGAGCCGGCATCGTCCAGGCCCTTGTTCGAGATCTCGCGGTGGCGACGGTTATCGTCCTTCAGTTCGAAATCGTAGAAGCCGCGGCCACGCAGGAAGATGCCGTAATCGTCCTGAAAATTCAGGTCCATCTCGGTCACCACCTTGGCCACCTCGGAGAACAGCGCACCCTTCTTGAAGTTGAGGTTGCCGTCGTCGGAGTTGATCAGGGCGCTGTTGTCGCCCTTGCCGCCATTGGCGCGGGCGATCAGCCGGCGATCCTGGCTTTCCATGCGGTAGTTCACCCCGTAGGACAGGGTGGTATCCAGGGACAGCGCCCAGTCCCCCGAGCGCGTCTGAAAGGCATTCGCCTGGCTCGCCGCCAGCACCGCCAAGCAACCCGCCGCCCATGCTGATCTCTGTGTCGCCACGATGATCTCCTGCTGTGTTGTTTTTATCGGAACCGGAACATCGGTTCCGATAAAATAGTAGTCCATTGACCTTTTGGCAAGCCCGGCAAAGATTTTTTTCTTCCGGTGGTGGCCGGCGCTAGAGAGTCCGCGGCGCTGCAGCGCCTGAACTTGGCGGGTCGGCTCACTTGACGGAATCGGAATTCAGGTTTCTATTTAATGGGCGACAGCAAGGAAGCACCCCGTGTGCGTCAGGAGGACACCCCTAGAGGGTGCTTACAAAAGTAGCGAGCGATGGCCAGGCAAGGCGCAACGACCGACGGGAGTAACAGCCGTAGGCTGGTCCGAAGGACAAGCGCCAGCGCGTAAATCAGCCGAGAAAGCGGAGTGTACGAGTAGTACATGAGCATTTTGAGGCTGAGTTCAACGCCGCATGGCCGAGCGCAGTAATTTGTAAACATCCTCTAAAAAACCAATAAGAAAGTGGAGAACCACCATGCCTATCACTGCCAAACCGCCTGTCCGCTGGCTGGGCCTGATCGCCCTGCTGGCGTGCTGTTTCGCCACCCCGAGCTGGGCCGACTCGCCCTGCAGCGAACGCAAGAAAAGCCTGTTCCTGCCCGGCAAGGTCAGCTGTAGCCACCAGTCGACCTGGATTTCCTCAGGCCCCCTTACCCTGCGCAAGGTGATCTACCAGACCCCGGCCGGTACGCCACCGGCGGGCGGCTGGCCGGTGGCGTTGTTCTATCAGGGCTCGTTCTTCGCCCTGGACGACTTCGTCTATTACAGCAACGAGTGGCTGGGCAAGCTGTACAACGAGGGCAAGACGATCAAGGCACTGCTCGATCAGGGCTATGCGGTGATCGCCCCCAGCGCCCCGGCCGACCTGTTCTGGCACACCAATATTCCCGGCCTGTCGGGCGAGCTGTACCCCACCAGCACCGATTTCACCTTTCTGACCAACCTGTTCCAGGCCATCGACAACGGCCATTTCGGCCCGCTCAACGGTCAGCGCAAATACGCCACCGGGATCTCTAGCGGCGGCTACAACACCAGCCGCATGGCGGTGTCCTTCCCTGGACAGTTCAAGGCTCTGGTGGTGCATTCCGGTTCCTACGCCAGCTGCAGCGGCCCGCTTTGCTCGGTGCCGGATACGCTGCCGGCCGACCATCCGCCGACCTACTTTATCCATGGCTTCGTCGACGCCGTAGTGCCCTGGTGGAGCATGGATATGTACTACGACCGCCTGCTCCAGCAGGGCATTGCCACCGGCCGCTACACCGAACCCCTGGGCCAGCACGAGTGGTTCGACGCCTCGCCGGGCAAGGTACTGGCCTGGTTCAACGCCCACCCCTGACCCTTCACCCAGCAGCGGCCGGGCGCAGGCTCGGCCGCCTCCAGGATGCCCCCATGATTGCTTACCACCTCCGCCTGTTCGGCCTGCTGGCCGCCCTGCTCGCCTGCACCGCCGGCCAGGCCGCCGCCACACAACAGGCCGCAGCGCTGCAGCAGATACGCCTGAACCTCAGTGGCTCGCTCGGGGATTTCTACCTGCTGTATGGCGTAGACAACGACCCCGCCCACCTCGCGGCGGCGCGGCGGCGCGGCAGCCAGATCGACAGCCTGCTCGGCCAGCTTGCGGCCCCCAACGACAGCGCCGGGTTGCCCGTGCTGGAGCAGCTGCGGCGGCAATGGCCGGCTTACCGCACGCTACTGCTCGAGCTGACAAACAGCCTGCAACAGCGGCAAACCCCGAGTGGCGGAGCGATAGCCGAACTGCTTCGCCAGCATCACCAACTGACGCAACTGGGCGAGACCCTGAGCGGCTATTACCCGACGCCGGCGAACCCACTGGCGGGGCAAAGCCAGGCGCTGGCCATGCAGTTGCAGACCCTCAACAGCGACTACCTCGCCCACAGTGTCGGGGCCAATGTTCT
Source organism: Pseudomonas sp. EA_105y_Pfl2_R69 (assembly GCF_963970915.1). Taxonomy (NCBI): domain Bacteria; kingdom Pseudomonadati; phylum Pseudomonadota; class Gammaproteobacteria; order Pseudomonadales; family Pseudomonadaceae; genus Pseudomonas; species Pseudomonas sp. EA_105y_Pfl2_R69. The sequence goes on along the minus strand of NZ_CAXAOO010000008.1, from coordinate 149,694 downwards.
GGGTGGCGACAAGGAGCCCCTGGATAGGCAAACCCAGGCCTTTAGCCAGGGGCTGCAGCAACTGCAGCAGACCCGACCGGGCGGTGAGGCGCAGCGCCTGCTGCAGAAGATTGAGCGCAAGTGGCGCTATATCGAACCCTCGCTGCGGCACTATCAGCAGGACAATATCCCCTCACTGGTCAACCGCTACAGCAGCCGAATCATCGAAGAGCTGGCGCTATTGCCAAGCCTGGCCCAAGCCGCACAGTAGGCGTCCGCCCTTGGCCTGGCAGCCCTGCATCACAGCCGGCAAGCGACAAACCCCGCCTGCAACGCCGCCACATCCTGCGCCGCGGCGAAGATCAGCTCCAGGCGCGAGTCCTTGCGCCACTCGCTGTTCTGCCAGTGCAGGGGCTGGCCATCCAGGGCATTGGCCGAGAGCCAGCCGGCATTGGTCTGCAGCACCAGCTTGGCTCGTCGCCAGGCCAGCCCATGCAGCCACTGCTGCACCTGCATCAGCTCGAACTGCTGACTCGGATGCCAGCGCCAACCGATGCTCCACCCCTCAACCTGCGCCTGGACCTGGCAGATCGGCTCCGCCGGGCTGCGCCACAGTTGCGGCAATGTCGCGGCACCTGCGAGCAGATCATCCAGCGTGCCGCCGCTAGCGGCCCGGGCAGCAAAACCGGGTAGCTGGCTCAATGGCAAGGTGCCCTGGGTCGTCCACAACAGCGGCCGCGCGGGCAGCTGCGCTTGCAGCCGCGCCCTGGCCGCCTGATCGAGGTTTTCGGCCTTGTTCAGCAGCAGCAAACCGGCACTGCTCAAGGTCGCCTGCTGACTCTCGGGCAGCGCCGCGCCGGCGGCCAGGTCCATGGCATCCAGCACCAGCACCGGCTCCTGCACCGCCAGTACATCCAGCCAGGGCGGCTCGCGCAATTGCTCCAGCAGTTGCAGTGGATGGCCCAGACCGGAGGGTTCGATCAACAGGCGATCCGGTTTGGCCTTGCGCAACAGGCGACTCAGACCGACCTGAAAAGGCACTCCATTGACGCAGCACAGGCAACCGCCGGCCACCTCGCCCAGGGCGATGCCGTCGTCGTCGGTGGTCAGCAGGGCGGCATCCAGGCCGACCAGGCCGAACTCGTTGATCAGCACCGCCCAGCGCTCGCCGGCCGGGCGCTGCGCCAGCAGGTTGCGGATCAGGCTGGTCTTGCCCGCGCCCAGGGGGCCGGCAATCAGGTGGGTGGGGATATTCTTCAACATGGGCCTATGGTGCGGCTTTGCCTGCCGGGAGAGAACCCCGCGCAGGGCGCAGACTGAATAAAAGCCGCATGCTAGAGTCGGCAGACTGACTGTTGGCCAGGCCAGCGCTCGCACTGGCCACGATAGCGTTTCGCGGGCATGGGCTAGGCGCCCCCGCCGCTCCTACAGAATCCACCTGTACCTGGCAATTGCCTGTTGATCGAGGTCTTTAACGATGCGCGCCGTTCTACTGCTTGGCTTATCCCTGTTATCCACTCTGGCCTGGGGCGAGGCCTGTGTGGTGCATAGCCAGGCCGAGCGCCTGGATGTGAAGGTCTGCCAGCAGAACCGCAGCATCCCGCCCAACCTGTTTCGCAGCGGCTTCTGCCAGCCGCAACTGAAGGGCCAGAAGGTCGAAGTGGCCTTTGTCGAGCAATGCCCCATCGGGGCCTTCGGCGTGTGCCGCAACTCCACGGTGGGCGGCACCCCGTACAAGCAGGACGTGCATTATTACGGCGTTGCCACGGACGCCGCCTACCTCAAGCCCTTCTGCGAGCAGCAGAGCAAGGGTGTGTGGATGGCGCGCTAAGCGTCATCAAAGCGTAACCCTGTCTATGTTCTAGTTGGCCTGGATACCTCCCCTTGCATGCCGGGTCACGCGCCGGTATGCCTTTCTGGTGTTTAAGGCTGCTTTATCCGCAGCCTATTTTTTTGCCTGATACTCAGGCCAGCCAGTCCAGGGTCAGCAGCAATCGGCGCTGACCGGCCGGTGGTTGCGGTGAGCGGTGGATCAAACCGCCGCCCTCATTGCCGAGCCATTTCTCGCCCTTGGCCAGCAGCACATGGCCTGCATCGGCACGCTCGATCAGCGCGGCATCGCCGGGTTCGGCCGCCGGGTCGCCGAGGTGACGACGGGCCATCACGCCTTCCGCCAGCCACTCGCTGCCAACCCCGGCGTAGCTGGTGATCAGCCGCACCGGCACATGATCGACGTGAAAGCGCGGGCACATGGCCTTATCCAGAATGCGCAGGCGCAGGCCGATGCGTGTAGCGTCGAACAGGCAGGCAAAGGCGCTGACCAGCCAGCTCAGATCCTGCACAAAGGCCGTCTGCCCCGGCAGATCGCCGTAACCCTCGAGCAGGCCACTGAGGTTCGGCGGGCTCTCCGGACTGGCCAGCTCGAGCACGCTGGATTGCCCCAGCGCCTCGCCCCGGGCCAGCAAGGCCGTGGCGAAATCGCCGATCTGCGCCGGCAACTGGCGCTGCCAGACGGCCAGATTGACCTCATCGCGCAGCACCTCGCCAAGCACCTCGATCTGCTCGCCGCCGACCTGCCGCAACGGCTGACCGGCGGTTCCCGCCGCCCTCATCCGGCGCTGCGCGCCACCTTGATCCACAGGGATGGGGTGAATGCGGCAATCCCGCAGGGAGCGGGAGCCGCCTCCCAAAGGGAGAAGGGCATATTGATGGCGTCGCTGCGCGACTTTCGCATTTATGGACGCCAGCATCAGGCGACCTCCTCATGCCAGGATCCGAAGGGGTCCGGCAGCGCCCGCCAGGCGTCCACGCCTAGGGCCATTTCCGCATCGCTCAGCAGGCAGGCATCCAGCTCCGCGGTCAGCTGGGCGAAATCGATGTTCTGACCGATAAACACCAGCTCCTGGCGACAGTCGCCGCTCTGCGCCTGCCAGTTCTTCATGATCGCCTGCAGGCCTTCGTCGTCCTCGGGCCACTGGCTTTTCGGCACAAAACGCCACCAGCGCCCGGCAAAACCATGGCGCATCAGGCCGCCGGCCTGGGACCAGCTGCCGGCCTCCTGGTATTTGCTGGCCAGCCAGAAGAAGCCCTTGGAGCGCAGCAGGCGGCCATTGCTCCACTCGCGGTTGATGAAATTGAAGAAGCGCTCGGGGTGCAGTGGCCGGCGCGCGCGGTAGGCGCTGGAGGCGATGCCGTATTCCTCGGTTTCCGGCACATGCTCGCCGCGCAGCTCCTTGAGCCAGCCCGGTGCCTGGGCGGCGCGCTCGAAGTCGAAACGGCCGGTGTTGAGGATCTTGGAAAGCTCCACCGCGCCCATGGCCATCGGCAGAATCTCGGCATGGGTGTTGAGGCCACGCAGGATGGCCATCAGCTCTTCGCGCTCATGGCTGCCGATCAGGTCGATCTTGCTCACCAGCAGCACATCGGCGAACTCCACCTGCTCGATCAGCAGATCGGTGATCGAACGCTCGTCCTCCTCGCCCAGGGTTTCGCCGCGGCTGGCCAGGCTTTCGGCCTGGTGGAAATCACGCAGAAAGTTCATCCCGTCGACCACCGTCACCATGCAATCCAGGCGCGCCAGATCGGCCAGGCTCTGGCCGTCTTCGCCACGGAAGGTAAAGGTCTCGGCCACCGGCAACGGCTCGGAAATGCCGGTGGACTCGATCAGCAGGTAGTCGAAGCGACCGTCCCGGGCCAGGCGGCCGACTTCCTCCAGCAGGTCTTCGCGCAGGGTGCAGCAGATGCAGCCGTTGCTCATTTCCACGAGTTTTTCTTCGGCGCGGTTCAGGCTGACATCACGCTGAACTTCGCTGCCATCGATATTGATCTCGCTCATATCGTTGACGATCACCGCCACTTTCAGACCTTCGCGGTTTTTCAGGATGGCGTTGAGCAAGGTGCTTTTGCCGGCACCGAGAAAGCCGGACAGCACGGTTACGGGAAGGCGATTGGTCATGGTTTCAGGCTCCATCGGTGTGACGCAGGTGTTTTTCGCGCTGTTCCTGGCGCTCCTTGGCTTCGACGCACAGGCTGGCGGTGGGCCGCAGCAGCAGACGCTTGAGGCCGATCGGTTCGCCGGTTTCGACGCACCAGCCGTATTCGCCGCGGGCCAGCCGGTCGAGGGCTTCGTCGATCTTGTCGAGCAGCTTCTTTTCCCGTTCCAGCAGGCGCAGTTGCCACTGCCGCTGTTCCTCGGCGCTGCCGATATCGGCGGGGTCGCTGCTGGTTTCGCGCTCGCGCAGGCCTTCGAATTCTTCGCCGATGCGCCTTTGCAGCTCGCCGCGCTGGCTGAGCAACAAGGCGCGGAAGAACTGCTGCTGAGCGGTATTCATATAGTCATCCGCCGGCTGGGCGAGCAGCTCGGCGTGGGTAAGTGGGGTTGCGGTCATCATCAGGATTCACTGGCTTTGCGATTTACTTGTTATAACATAACATTTAAATCCACAACCGAGCGGCAGATTTCTGATGAACGCACTGACATTGCCGGATATAGCCGCGCAAACGCCGGCCCACGAACAAGCCCTGGACTGGGTCGGCATGCAGGGCATCGCGCTACCTATCAACCTGGCCGGGCAACGCATCAATGCCCGCGCCGATGTCGGGGTCAGCCTGGATGACGGCAGTGCCCGCGGCATTCATATGTCGCGCCTGTACCTGGCCCTGCATGCCCTGGAGCACAGCGCGCTAAGCCCGGCGACGCTGCAGCAGCTGCTGGGCGAGTTTCTCGACAGCCATCAGGACCTGTCGCGGCAGGCGTCCATCAGCCTGCGTGGCGAGGTCCTGCTCAGCCGCCCGGCCCTGGTCAGCCCCCTCGCCGGTTGGAAGTCCTACCCCTTCGAGGTGCGTGCACGTCAGGGTTTATGGGGGTTTCACGTGGAACTGCAGGTAGAAGTGGCCTATTCGTCGACCTGCCCCTGCTCCGCCGCCCTGGCCCGCCAGCTGATCCAGCAGCGCTTTCTCGAGGACTTCGCCGGCCAGCCGCTGGAGCATGCCCAGTTGCTGGCCTGGCTGGGTTCGCCCCAGGGCATCGTCGCCACGCCGCATAGCCAGCGCAGCACCGCCACCCTGCAGGTGCGCCTGAACCAACAGGCCGATGAACTGCCCTTGATCGAGCTGATCGACCGCGCCGAACAGGCCCTGGGCACCGCCGTGCAGACCGCGGTCAAGCGCGCCGACGAGCAGGCCTTCGCCCTGGCCAACGGGCAGAACCTGATGTTCTGCGAAGACGCCGCGCGCCGTCTGCACAGCACCCTGCTGCTGCAGCCCGGGTTGAGCGCCTTCAGCCTGCGTGTGGTGCATGCGGAAAGCCTGCACGCCCATGATGCCGTGGCCGCCAGCGCCTGGAACTGGGGTTAAGACGATTTACCAGGCCAGCACGCAGCGCTACCCTGCCGGGTAAGCCATTGCAGGTAACCCAGATGACAGAGCCCCTGCCCGCCGCGTTCAGTCTGCGGGCCTACCAAGCCCGCGACCTGCCAGCCATCGTCGGTCTGTTTCAGGCCGCGGTCAGCCAGCTGACCGCGCAGCACTACGACAGGGCGCAGCGTCAGGCCTGGGCTCCAGCGCTTTCTGACATGCCTGCATGGCAAACACGTTTAGCCTCACTTGACCTGCTTATCGCCGAAGATGGCCAGGCTATCGCCGGTTTTATCGGTTTCACCAGTAACGGCCATATCGATTTGCTATTCACCGCCCCCGTCTATGCCCGCCAGGGTGTCGCCACGGCCCTGTATGCGGCGGCCGAACAACGCCTGCGGACGGCCGGAGCCCGCGAGCTGTTTACCGAGGCCAGCCTGACGGCGCGGCCATTCTTTGCCCGCCAGGGCTTTTCTGAGGAACAGGCACAGACGGTGACGCGCGGCGCTGTTACCTTGCCGCGCTTCGCCATGCGCAAAATCCTGGAGCCGCAATGGACACCCTGACGATTATTCTGCTGGCAGCCGTTGTGCTGGCGGCCTGCGCCCTGGCGCTGTGGAGCTGGCATAACCAGCGCAAGCTGGAGAAGCTGGATGAGCGGATCAGCCGGCAGAGCGAGCTGATCGAGCAGCTCGACAGCGTGCTGGAAAACCCCCAGCTCAGCGAGGCCGAGCAGCTGGAGAAAAGCGAGGCCCTGCTGGCCAAGCTGCAGGAAACCCGCAAGCCTTAGTCCCCTAGGATCAGTCGCGATCAGACGACGCGACCCCATCCCCTGTAGGAGCGGCTGGGCGGCACTCCGCCCTGGCCGCGATGTTGTTGCATTGACCGTGATCGCGGGCAATAACTGGGCGTCCCCCCGCTCCTACAAAAGCGCGCAACAGATAACTAAACCGCGCCCTACCAGCCGCCGCCTCCTCCGCCGCCACCGCCGCCACCCGACGACCCACCACCGGATGATCCACCACCGCCGCCCGATGAACTGCTCGAGGGCGGCGATGAAGCCAGCGCCGTGGCGCTGCTCAGGCCGGCAGCCAGGGCGCTGCTCATGGCCAACGGGGTGCTGAACTGACTGCGGCTGTGGTACCAGTCGGGTCGATAGTCACGCTGCGCCGGGTCGATCAGGCCGCTGGCCAAAGCCGCACTGAAACGCGCGCTCCACTTGTCCTCCACGCCCAGGGCCATGGCATAGGGCAGGTGTTTCTCGTACAGCGCGATGCTCATCGCCGGGGCATTGCCGGCCAGCGCCAGGGCGTCGCTCTCGGCCAGCTGCAGGTAGTCGCGGTAGCCCTCCAGGCCGTCGAGCAGTCGCCGCCCCTCGACCGACGGGGCCGGCAGCAGGTAATAGAACAGCATCACCACCAGCACATAGACGCAGAGCAGCAGCAAGGCCGGCAGCGACGCCACCTCGCTGAGCATCCACAGGCCGATCGGCAGCGGCCAGACAAACATCAAAGCCGCCAGACTCAGGCCGATCCGCCTACCCCAGGTGGGTTGTTGCCAGGCCATGCGCAGGACAAACAGCGACGGCACGCCAAAGCCCAGGGTAAACATCACGCCGCCAAAGCCGACGCCCCACTCGTCCGCGCCACGGACCCCGGCAAACACCATCAACATGCAGGCGGCAATCGCCCAGAACAGCCCCCAGGCCCAGATGCCGCGGTTATGACTGAACCAGTGCTTGCCCTCGCTCTTGAGGCGGTTGATCACATGCTCCTGAGCCTCCGCCAGGCGGCGTTCGTAGCGAGCGCCAAGGACCAGTGGCTTGCTGTCCTTGTCCTTGGGAAACAGCAAAGCCAAAGGCTCCCGCTCATTGGCTTGACGCTGATCATCCGGCGCGGCCCCCAGCGAGACCACAAACCCCTTGGCCCTGGGCCTGTCCTGCAACTGAATCAGCCGGCGTATGGCCCAATCGGTGAAGCACACACTGAGCACCCGCGCCGAGTCGTAGACGCCACGCAAGCCGCGGTGCCAGAGGTAGCCGGCCTGCACCGCGCTGATGCCCTGCGGAGCCTCGAACAGCGGGATGATCAGGCCCTTCTGCGGATCGCGGCCGACCCGCTTCCAGGCGCGCAGGTAGAACAGCACCAGGCCGACCAGCAACAGCGCGCCCAGGCACAGACCGAGGTTATCCAGCAGCAGGCGAGCACTTCGCTGCCACATATTCGGCCGCGCCACCAAGCCCGCCGGCCAGTCCACGGCAAGCGTCAGGCCGTGTTGCGCCGGCAAGACTTGCGAAGTGACCAGGCGCAGATGATCGTCGCCCTGCTCGACCACCTCGTACGCCTTGCCCTGTTCGCCATCACCCCCGGTATAAGCCGCCAGCTGGCCAATTCGCGCACCTGGCGGCAGCTTGACCTCGACCGAGGCCTTAAGAATCGGGAAGACCCACTGATTACCGGTGACGTTCCAGTACAGCTCGTCGCGGCCTTCGTGATGCAGCAGCTGCCGCTCGACCCGATAACGCAGCTCGTACTGGTAGCGCCCCGGCTGCAGCCGGTGGGACGCCGAGCCGATGTAGTAGCGTACCCAGGCACCGTTGCGCTCGGTTGTCACCTGCTCGGGCTGGCCGTCGCGGGTCACGCCCAGCAGGCTGATCGGGCCGCTTTTGTTCAAGCCCAGGGCCTGCCTGTAGCTGACCGGCAGATCGCGGTAGATACCGCGCTTGATCTGCTCGCCCTCGGCCTGCACGGTAATTCGCTCGGTCACCAGCAGGCTGGCGTCTGCCTGCACCTGCAGGGTCACGGCAAAGTCTTCGATCACCTCGTCCGCGGCAACCCATAACGGCAGCAGGCACAGGCTCAACAGCGCAACGCGCATTCCTTGCAACATGTCAGAACTCCATTTTTGGCGACTGGGCATCACGCGGGTCATCCAGGCTGAAATACTCGGCCTGGCTAAAAGCAAACGGCCGCGCCACCAGGTTGCTCGGCACCGACTCGACCAGCACATTGAGCTCGCGCACCGCGCCATTGTAATAGCGCCGGGCCATCTGGATATGTTCCTCGACCTCGCTGAGGTTGCGCTGCAGGTCGAGAAACTGGCCATCGGCCTTGAGCGCCGGGTAGCCCTCGACCAGGGCGAACAGCTGGCGCAGCTGGGTGCTCAGATGCGCCTCCACCGGCGCACGCTGGCCCAGCGGCGAATCGGCCAGCTGCACCGCGCGCATGCGCTCCTGCACCAGCGCCTGCAGGCTGTCCTGTTCGTAGCGCATATAGTGCCGCACACATTCCACCAGCGCCGGAATCAGGCTGGAACGGCGCTTGAGCTGCACATCGATACCGCTCCAGGCCTCGGCCACCCGCGCGCGGTTGAACACCAGGCGGTTGTAGTAATAAATCCCCAGACCGCCCAGCCCCAGCAGCACGGCCAGCCCCCACCAGAATCCCGCCCCTTGCATAGCCACTCCTTGATCAGCAGGCCGTTGAACATCATCAGTTCGCCCGCGTTATCCGCCCGCCGGCTAACACCATAGCCGGCACCGACCGCGCGTGCGGCACTGTTACGCGATCGGCGCGACGCGCCGTCTATACCTTAAGAGATATGGTCAGGGTCGGCACCCCATGGCAGTGTGGCTTATCGCAGCGCTTATTTTCTCGTACGGATGGACTGTCATGGATATTGCCGAATTCGCCGACCTGCTGGCCGCCGCCAAGGCCCAGCCGGAACCGCAACGCTTGCTGCTGGTGTTCGTTTGCGCCGAGCTGCCGGAAGACGCCAGCGCAGAGGAACGCCAGCGCCACGCCGAGAACCAGGGCGGCTCGCTCAAGCCGGTGCTGTGCGTCGACAAGCTGCCGGACGAACTGGTGGATTTTGCCGGGCTGCTGGCCGAGTCCAGCCGCACCGGGGTGGCCTGGGACCTGGTGTTCGCCGCCGGCCTGGGCGGACGCGCGGGCATGGTGCCGAGCAGCGACGAGGCCGAGCAGCCCTTGAAGATGATGGTCGGGGCCATCGAAGCCGGCAGCATCGGCAACTTTATCGCCTTCGACCGCACCGGGCAGGCGGTGAGCTTTTACTAGGCGGCTGTCCGAGAATATGAAATTTTGTAGGTTGGGCTGAGCTCCGCGAAGCCCAACAGGGTGGTTTTGTTGGGCTTCGTTCCTCAGCGCCAACCTACATTTGCAGTCGATTGCCATTCTCGGACAGCCTTCCAGGAGGCTGTCGCCGTACTAGTGCACAAGTCGCAACGACTTAGTGCCAAGGTCCCCTGGCTCGCTGCGCCCCCCCATGTGAAGGTCCCTGGACTGTTAAACCACAACAGGGAGGTCCGGGTGAAAGACGCAGAATTGTGCCGCTGGCTACTGGAAGTGAACGAGCCCTGGGAGGTCAGCCGGGTGCGTGTCGATACCCACAGCCGCGAGCTGCATGCCTACCTGAGCAGCGGCAAGAGCTGGTTCGGTCGCTACCTCGGCGAACAGCCGCGCTCACGCTGGCGGCATGTCAATATCGGTGCCTACAAGACCTATATCCACGCCAGCCTGCCCGAGCAGCACGGCCAGGCCGCGCAAGCCTTCCTCGGTAAAAGCGCCAGCGACTTCACCCATGGCCTGGCCCGGCGGGTGATCCAGTGCCTGCAGGATGGCCTGCGCTATCGCCAGGTCTGCGCCCTGCTGGATATCGACATCCACCTCGCCTGGCAGATCAAGCACGCGATCGAGTCGGGCCAGCTGAGCACGGCGGATACCGAGCTGCGGGCGCGCCTGCAACTGGACGATCCGGCCGGGCAAGCCGCCAGCAGCATTCCCGCCAGCGACGACCGCGCATGGCTGCGCCTGCTGGCGCTGGATTGTCCGTTCGAGATCCGCCTGCTGAGCCTGAAACTGCTGCTGGCCCGCGCCCGTCAGGACTTCGCCAGGGCCCATGACCCGGATATGCGGATCCTCAGGATCAACGAACTGCGGCGCTTCTTTATCAAGCACGAAAAGCATCTGCAGCACGAGATCGCCCAGCTGAACAACGAACCGCAGCAGGCCACGGAGGGCGACCAGCCATGAACCACGCCAGCGCGACAAGCGCACTGCTGGACCTGCGCCAGGCCAGCGCCTTGATCGAACGCGGCGAAACCCTGGCCATCGCCGGCCACCTCGACTGCCTGACGGCGCTGCCCAGGGGCAACTGGATCGGCGGCACCACCCCCTACTTCATGGCCAGCGAGGGTGGCACCTGTCGCCTCGACCGGGTGTTCGTCCAGCCGTTCGGCCAGCGGGCCGGGGAGATCCTCTGCTATGACCGCGAGCGGCTGCCGCACATGCTCGAAGACGCCCCGGAAAATGGCTTCAGCATCGTCATTCTGCCGGCCGCCAGTGCCGTGCTCGAGGACTATGCCCGCGAGGCCCCCGACTACCCCGACATGTACATCAAGCCGATTGTCGGCTGGGTCGCGGGCGTGCACCTGGATCAGCTGGGCAGCGCCCAGGCCCAGGTGATCGACGGCCGCAGCGGTCGCTGTTACACCGACCAGGCCATCGTCCTGCACATCCCCCTGCCGCCCGAGCAGGCGGCGCTGGTGCATGCGGTGAACCTGTTCACCCCCGGCGCGGGGCCGACGCTGCGCTTCGCCGAGACCGGCTTTGCCGCCCGCGACTGCCTGATCGATGGCGTGCGCGGCAGCTTGCTCGAGCTGATCCGCACACGCGGCATCGACACCCGCCTGCCGCTGGTGGCCGACTACTGCGGGGCCATGATCAATGTCAGCATCCTGGCACTGGAGTCCGAGCCGGGGCTGGTGTCCTTCTACGCGCCGGTGTTCGCCGGGGTCGACTACCGCTTCGCCGACGCGGTCGAGGACTACAGCGCGCGCTTCCTGCAGGCCATGCCCAGCGACGGCGGGCCCATCCTGTTCGGCTGCAACTGCATCCTCAACTACCTCTATTCGCAGTTGCAGGGCCGCCAGACGGCGCGCCTCACCGGCCCCATCACCTTCGGCGAAGTCGCCTACCAGCTGCTCAACCAGACCGCCGTCTACCTGACCCTCGAGCACAGCTGAAGCCATGGCCGGGCGCTGCCGGGAGCCAGCCCCGGCAGCGAAACAGTCGCGTGCTCGCGCCGGGGCAGGTTATGGTTAGCCCATACCGCTCATCCGCCACCCTGCCGCCGCTGTTCGAGCCGCCGGCCGTCATGTGCAAAAGGCGGCGAGTCTTTCCGGCGCTCCCGCGCGGCCATAAGCGCCGTGAACCCGCACAGGCGTAGCCGGCGGCGGTCGGCCCGCCCCACCTTCAAGAGGCCCCCATGCAGATCGAGTTACTGGAGATCCGCGACCACCTGCAGCGCTTCCCGCCCTTCGATGCCCTGCCCGAGGACAGCCTCGACGCCATCGCCCGCCAGGTCGAGGTGGCCTACTTCAAGGCCGGCAGCGACATCCTCCTGTACGGCGCACAGATTCATGAGCTGCACTATGTGCGCAGCGGCGCGGTGGAAATCTACCGGCGCAACGGCGAGCTGTACAACCGCCTGAGTGAGGGCGACATCTTCGGCCAGGCCGGCCTGCTGCGCAGCAACAAGGTGCGCTTCCCGGCGCGGGCCATCGAAGACAGCCTGATCTACTTTATCCCCGGCGAGCTGTTCGGCCAGCTGTGCGAGGCCCACGACAGCTTTGCCGACTTTGTCGAGGCCGAGGGCCAGTCACGGCTGAAATCGGCGGTGGAAAGCCAGGGTCAGGCCAGCGAGCTGACCCAGCTCAAGGTGCGCAAGCTGATCTCCCGCCAGCCGGTCTGCGTGCCGCTGCACACCTCGGTGCAGCAGGCCGCCCAGGTGATGACCGAGCAGAGCGTATCGTCCCTGGTAATCACCGACGGCGAGGCGGCCGGCGCCGCCATGGTCGGCATCCTCACCGACCGCGACCTGCGCACCCGGGTGCTGGCAACCGGGCTCGACAGCGCGGCACCGGTAAGCCAGGTGATGTCGCCCGACCCCATCACCATCCAGGCCGATGACAGCGTTTTCGAAGCCATGTTGTCCATGCTGCGCCACAATATCCATCACCTGCCGGTGGTGCAGCGGCGTCGCCCCCTGGGCCTGATCAACCTGTCCGACATCATCCGCTACGAGTCCCACAGCAGCCTCTACCTGGTCAACAGCATCTTCAACCAGGCGAATGTCGCCGGCCTGCAGAACCTCCTGGCGGACCTGCGCGGCACCTACGTGCGCATGGTCAACGACAATGCCACCGCGCAGATGATCGGCAGTGCCATGAGCGGCATCGGCCGCGCCTTTACTCAGCGCCTGCTGGAGCTGGCCGAACAGCAACTCGGCCCGCCGCCGGTGCCCTACTGCTTTATGGTGGCCGGCTCCATGGCCCGCGACGAACAGCTGCTGGTCACCGACCAGGACAACGCCCTGGTGCTCGACGACCGCTTCGACCCGGCGCAGCACGACGCCTACTTCGCCGCCCTCGCCCAGTTCGTCAGCGACGGCCTGGCGGCCTGCGGTTACAGCTACTGCAAGGGCGGCATCATGGCCAGCAACCCCCAGTGGCGACAGCCGCTGCGGGTCTGGCGCGACTACTTCCAGCAGTGGATCGACCAACCCAACCCGCAAACCCTGCTCAACAGCTGCATCTTCTTCGACCTCGACGGCGTGCATGGCGAACGCGAACTGGTGGAAAACCTCCAGGACCTGCTCGCGCAGAAAGCCAGCAGCAACCCGGCCTTCCTCGCCGCCCTGGCGCGCAACGCCCTCAACCGCACGCCGCCGCTGGGCTTCTTCCGCACCTTCGTGATGGAGAGCGACGGCCAGCAGAAGAACATCATCAACCTCAAGGGTCGCGGCAGCGCGCCGCTCACCGACCTGATCCGCGTGCACGCCCTGGCCTGCGGCAGCAAGGCGCAGAACTCCCTGGAGCGCCTGGACGCCATCGCCCAGACCAAGCTGCTGCAGCCCGAGGCCATCAGCCAGCTGCGCTACGCCCTGGAGTTTCTCAGCCTAGTGCGCATCCGCCATCAGGCCCGGGCCATCGAGGAAGGCCGCGAACCGAACAACTACATCGAGCCGGAAAAGGTCTCCGCCAGCGAGCGGCACAACCTCAAGGAAGCCTTTCAGGTGCTCAGCAACGCGCAGAAATTCCTCCGCTTCCGTTACCCGGCGCAAGCGAGTCAGGCGCTATGAGCGGCCTGGCCAAGGCCGGCACCGCCGAACTGTTCGACTGGGCCGGGCACCTCGCCAAGCTTGCCGAAAGCGCCAGCGACCCGCGCCTGCAAGCCTTCTACCGCGCCGGCACGGTAAGCGCCGACACCCCCCTGGAACAGGTGCCGCTGCTGGCCCTGGACGTGGAAACCACCGGCCTGGACGCCAACCAGCACGCCATCGTCAGCCTCGGCCTGCTGCCCTTCAACCTGCGCCGCATCCGCTGCGGCCAGGCGCTGTACTGGGTGGTCAAACCGGCCTGCGAGCTGAGCAGCGAGTCGGTGACCTACCACCACATCACCCACTCGGACATCCGCCACGCCCCGCGCATGGGGCAGATACTCGACGAGCTGCTGACGGCCATGGCCGGCAAGGTGATGGTGGTGCACTACCAGAATATCGAGCGCAGCTTTCTCGACCAGGCGCTGCGCCAGCAAGTGGGGGAAGGCTTGCAATTCCCGGTGATCGACACCATGCAACTGGAAGCGCGCCTCTACCCCAAACGCCAGCCCGGCTGGCTGGGCCGGTTGCTGGGTCGCCAACCAGTCTCCATCCGCCTGGCCGACAGCCGCCTGCGCTACAACCTGCCGCAGTACCAGGCGCACCATGCGCTGACCGACGCCCTGGCAACTGCAGAGTTACTGCAGGCGCAGGTCGCCGCGCGGTATTCGGCGGATACGCCGGTGGGGGAATTGTTGAGTTGAGAGCGCGCTTTTGTAGGAGCGGTGGGGACGCCTAGTCCTTGGCCGCGATGCTCTGCGCCCTCCTGCGTATTCGGCACACCATCACGTTTGCTGATGCCTCTAGCACCGTAGGGTGGGTTGAGCATCGCGATACCCATCATTACCCGGCTATTACAAAGGCGTTCGGCACAACACCCTATGCGCTGATGCTTCGTGTTGCGCCCCCTCGGGCGCGTCACTTGATTCGCTACGCTCACCCTTAGGGCCAGCCTGCGGCTGTTACTGCGCTTCGCTCCGTTTCCCTCGCTCCGGTATTGCTCCGGGGGCCGGCGTACATGGGCCATCCCTGGCCCATTACGCCTCTCGCCGCATCCATACGGCTCGTCCCCCGACGCAACACCTGCGCTCGGACTCCTGACGGGGATTTAACGCGCGGTTGATATTTCGGCGGCTGACGGAAAAAAGAGCAAAGGCAAAACCTGGCCGTATCTCCGTCATCGACCGCCGTAATGGACAGCCTCGGCACTAATGGACTAGCTTTGCCCCAAGCCTGCCAGTATTTCGCCAGCAGTCCGGGCTTGCCGTTCTCTCTGTCGCGTTTTCCCCAGGTGCCGCTGCCCTTACCGCGGCTACCTTCGAGCCAGACAAGGATTTATAAGGCGATAAGGAAGCTTATGCGATGCGCACCGCGGCAGACCGCGACATATATGCCGCCTAATTAATAGTTAGCTTTGGGGCAAAACTGGAATATATGACAAATGAAAGACTCAAAGAAATTTTGGGATAAATCTGCAGAAAAGTATATTAAAAGCCCCATTAAAGATGAAGCTACATATCAACAAAAGCTAGCAATTACCCAAGAGTTCCTGAGGTTGGATTCGAAGGTGCTAGAGTTCGGCTGCGGCAGCGGTGCCACCGCAATTTACCATGCCCCTCATGTTGAATATGTTGTTGCTACAGATATATCTGACAAAATGATAGAGGCGGCTCAGAGAAAAGCGCTCGAAGCTGGAGTAAAGAACATTTCTTTTCAGCAGGGCACACTAGACAGCCTAAAGCTCAAAAATGAAAGTTTTGACGCTGTGTTGGGGCTAAATGTGTTACATCTTTTGGCCGATGCAGATGGTGCAATTGCTAATGTTCATCGAGTTTTAAAAAGTGATGGTGTATTTGTTTCAAGCACATCACTAATAGCAGAAATCAATTTGGTTTTTCGATGGTTGATCTCTGGAATGCAGTTTCTTGGTTTGGCTCCTTATGTCAGTCGATTTACAAAGATCCAGCTTATTTCTAAATTAATGAATTCAGGTTTTACTATTGAGCGAGAATGGCAAACAAGCCATGAATCGATATTCATAGTCGCTAGAAAAGGCTAGTCAAGACGTTGTGTGCAAGCTAACAAGCGGCTGTTATCGCCCCTTCGGGGCTGGGACGGCCTTTTCGCCGCTTCGCGGCTGCAAGTCCGCCCTAAAGCCGGGCGTTATGTACCACAAGGAAGGAAATACGTATGCCAGGGAAGTATCCGCAAAGAATCAAAGAACTACCGTTATTTGATGGACGCTTTGATGCCTATCAACTTGAAGCGAAAAATAGCACTGTTCTTTTTGCCTCGTACCCGCCTGGAACATCTATTCCGCCTCATACCCATGAAACAGATAATCATGGTGTGATTACACGCGGCGAGCTAATACTTACCATGGATAATAAAACCACCAGAATCGGCGTTGGTGAGTGGTATCACGTGCCTGCAAATGTTGAGCATTCAGCATCATTTGAGGTGGCCACAGATGAAGTCGAGTTTTGGTTTGTGTGAGTACATAACAATTGGTATCGCTCATTTCGCCCACTAGGGCGGGCTAAAGCCCGCCCCTTAGCTTAATCGCTATGCCAGTACAAGGAGCTCCGCATGCTTACAAAATATTTATATATCGCAGGCTGCATCCCATTTCTTGCTCTTGGCATCCTGCATACGCTCTACACAATCGCAGACACGTACAATCCTAAAAAGCTAATACCATATAAAGCTGGTGTTATGGGACTCATGAAAGAGTCAACCTTAGCCATCACCAAAGAAACAAATGTGTGGCGTGCCTGGGTTGGCTTTAACATCAGCCACGGTATCGGCATACTGTTTTTCTCAACCACTTATTTATACCTATCAATCTTTAACACACCCTTCCTTGCAGGCTCTCTATTCTTTATGAGCGCGGCACCAATTATTTCATTAACATACCTTGTACTGTCTAAAAAATATTGGTTCAGCATTCCTACCGCAGGCTCAGCTATCGGTCTACTCTGTTTCGTTGCCGGGGCATTTTCGCGGGTATATGCATAACAAAGGGCACATGCCTGACCCTTAGCTTAATCGCCAGGTTGCATGGAGAACCCCAGCATGAGCACCTTCAAAGCCTGGCAGTAAAGGGGACAGATTTATTTTCTCCGTCGCCGGCTTCTACTGGTTTCGCCCTTACGGCGAGTTACTTTCTCTTTGCTTGTGCAAAGAGAAAGCACACCCGACATCCGGGTTTCGCTTCGCTCAACTTCCCTCACTCCGGTGCTGCTCCGGGGGCCGGCTTACAAGGGCCGTCCCTGGCCCTTTAAGCCTCTCGCCGCACCCATGCGGCTCGTCCCCCTGCACAACACCTCCACTCGGCCTCCTGACGGGACCAGGACGCGAGCTTACGAGATTTCCCTAGTCTCAAGCTTACGGCGTCTGTTTTTTGCTTTGCTTTTGAGCAACGACTGCGCAGACGACGCCCAAATCCCCTTCAGGAGGCCGAATGGAATCGCCGCGTAAGGGGTTGAGCGACATGGATGTCGCGAGAGCCGCGATGGGCCAGGGATGGCCCTTCGTCGGTGGGCCGCATCCGGCGTGCCCCTGGAGTGGTGATGGAGTGAGGGAACCTCGGCGTAGCCGGGGCCGTATGTAGGGGTGCCCTTCTTTTTGGTTACTTTTTCTTGGGCAAGCAAGAACAACGTAGCGAAGCGAAGTAACAGCCGCAGGCTGGCCCGAAGGGTGAGCGCAGCGAATCAAGTGACGCGCCCGAGGGGGCGCAACACTAAACATCAGCAAACGCGCTGCAATGCCGAACACCAAAGCGTCGCGGCTAAAGCCCCTCCCACATGTGCTCAACATTGACCCATGCGCGGCTTCCCCTCCCACAATCCATCAGCGCACACGATGCTGTGGGTGCCAAGCAAAGCATCGCGGGCAAGGCTAGGCACCCCCGCCGCTCCTACAGGTGGCCGGTGCCCGCCGCGCAAACCCCGCGCATAAAAAAGCGCGCCCGTAGGCGCGCTCTGGTATTACCCGACAGTCGTGGTCAGCGCGGTTCGCTCATCAGGCCTTTGACGATCGATACGCAGCCCACCAGCAGCACGATGGTAAACGGCAGGCCGGTGGATACCGCCATGGCCTGCAGGGCCACCAGGCCGCCGCCGAGCAGCAGGGCGATGGCCACCGCGCCTTCCATGATGGCCCAGAAGGCCCGTTGCGGCACCGGTGCATTGACCTTGCCGCCGGCGGTGATGGTGTCGATCACCAGGGAGCCGGAGTCCGACGAGGTGACGAAGAACACGATCACCAGCACGATGCCGATAAAGGAGCTGATCTCACTCAACGGCAGCTCGCCGAGCATGGCGAACAACTTCAGCTCCAGGGCCGCATCCTGCACCCCGGTAAAGCCGTCACCGAGCAGTTGGCCGATCGCGGTGCCGCCGAAGGCGGTCATCCACAGCACCGACACCAGCGACGGCACCAGCAGCACGGCGATGAGGAACTCGCGCACCGTGCGGCCGCGGCTGACCCGGGCGATAAACATGCCGACAAAGGGCGACCAGCTGATCCACCAGGCCCAGTAGAAGGCGGTCCAGCCCTGGCTGAAGTTGGCGTCTTCACGGCCGACGGGGTTGGACAGCTCGGGCAGATAGGCCAGGTAACTCCCCAGGTTGCTGAAGAAACCGGTGACAATCGCCAGCGTCGGCCCGGCCAGGATGATAAAGCCGAGCAACAGGATGGCCAGCACCATGTTGATTTCCGACAGGCGCTTGACCCCCTTGTCCAGGCCCGCCAGTACGGAGAGCAAGGCGATCGCGGTGATGCCGGTAATCAGCAGCACCTTGCTGATGTCGGTGGCGGCGATGCCGAACAGGTGGTCGAGGCCGGCAGCCGCCTGCTCGGCACCCAGGCCCAGGGAGGTGGCCAGGCCGAACAGGGTGGCGAACACCGCGAGGATGTCGATCACATGCCCCGGCCAGCCCCACACCCGCTCGCCCAGCAGCGGGTAGAAGATCGAGCGGATGCTCAGCGGCAGGCCCTTGTTGAAGGAGAACAGCGCCAGGGCCAGGGCGACGATGGCGTAGATCGCCCAGGGATGCAGACCCCAGTGGAAGATGGTGGCCGCCATCGCCAGGCTCGCGGCCTCCTGCGCATTACCGGCGGCCGCGCCCAGCGGTGCCCAGTCGGTACGCAGGCCGTCTTCGCCGACGCTGATCCCGCCCATGGCCGAGCCCAGGTGCGACATCGGCTCGCCTACGCCGTAGAACATCAGGCCGATGCCCATGCCGGCGGCGAACAGCATGGCAAACCAGCTTGCGTAGCTATGGTCCGGCGTCGCCTCCTTGCCGCCCAGGCGTACCTTGCCCAGGGGCGAGACGATCAGCCCCAGGCACAGCAGCACGAAGATGTTGGCCGCGCCGATAAAGAACCAGGCCAGGTTGCTGGTCAGCCAGTTGCGAATGGCGCTGAAAATCGGTTCGACCTCGGCCTGCAAGGCCAGGGTCAGGACCACGAACAGCAGAATGGTCAGCGCGGAGATGCTGAACACCTTGCCGTGGATATCCAGGTTGAACAGGAACCTGCCCTTGATATTGTCCTGTCCGACCACATAGTCGGTATCGATCAGGTTGGCGGCCCCGCTCGGGGCTGGAATGCCACCCGGTATTTCCGCTTCTGGCTGCGGGGTCGTGTCAGAGGAAGGGTCTTTTCCCATATGGAATGCTCCTTAGGCGTGTGGCTACATTTCGCGCATGAGGACGGATTGCCCTACTCGTACAGCTGCCAAACCGGCAGCTGCGCCAAACAGGGTAGCAGCCACAGCCCATCCCTGCAGGCACAAAGCCAGAATTGGCGGCCATTGCGGCCAGTTCAGCGCCCGCTTAACTGGCCATAACGTCAGATATTTCCGGCTTGAGCTCCCCCAGGAGCAGGCAATTGGCTATGGTTGCTGTAGCCCCCCTATGCCGTCATGTCGAGAGTCTGCCCCAATGACAGTCCTTCTTCCGCTGCTGGTCTGTCTGACGCTTGCCTTCAGCCCTGCCCTGCGCGCGCAGACCTTTACCGTGGGGGTCGAACTGCAGCCCTATATGCCCTACTCGAATGTGCAGGACGGTCAGTATCTGGGCTATGGCCGCGACCTGCTGGACGCCTTCGCCGCCCACCAGGGCCATGAGTTCGTTTACCGGCCCCTGCCCGTGCGGCGTCTGCTCAACGACTTTCTCGGCGGCCGGGTGGATTTGAAATACCCCGACAACCCGCGCTGGAACGCCGATATCAAGCGCGGCCATCAGGTGCACTTCAGCCGCGCGGCGGCACCGGCCATCGACGGCATACTGGTCAAACCCCAGCACCTCGATCAGGGCAAGGCGCGTCTGCGCCGCCTCGGCACCCAGCGAGGC
The DNA here is from genome assembly GCF_963970915.1 of Pseudomonas sp. EA_105y_Pfl2_R69. Taxonomy (NCBI): domain Bacteria; kingdom Pseudomonadati; phylum Pseudomonadota; class Gammaproteobacteria; order Pseudomonadales; family Pseudomonadaceae; genus Pseudomonas; species Pseudomonas sp. EA_105y_Pfl2_R69. The sequence continues at coordinate 129,823 of NZ_CAXAOO010000008.1, read as the reverse complement.
TTCACCCCCTGGCCCTATCTGGAGGACATCGAGGCAGGGCGGATCATCCTGATCCAGGCCAACCAGATCGACTCGCTGCTGGCCATGGCCCTCAGCGACCGAGTCGACGGCGTCTACCTCAACCCGCAGGTGGTGGCGCACCACCTGCGCAGCAACGGCATGGACAGCAATGCCCTGGTGTTCGACCGCAACCTGGCCTATCAGGATGACCACTACTTTCTCTCGAGCATCCAGCACCCCGAGCTGATCGAGCAGTTCGATGCCTTTCTCAGCAGCCAGGCCGAGCAAGTGCAGGCCCTGAAGGCACGCCACGGCATTGTCGAGCCATAGCGCCAGGCTACCAGGCCCTTACAAAACCATGTGCCAACTCCCTGTTGCATGGGGCGCTTGGGGGGAGTGACCTGCTTGCACGGGCCAATGGGTAGGGTGACGCGGGGCCGCCCAGGCCGTGCGCACCGAGAATTTGCAGCCGTCCCTGGTGCGCACGGCGCACCCTACGAGATACCCGCTTCGCACTTAAGCGCCGGCGCTGACGCCGAAACATCGCCTAACGCAACGCGCCCTGAGCCAGCAGGTCGCTGTGCCGGCTGCGTTGCCCGCTGCGCACCCGCGAGCGGCGCTTCTTCGCCCAGATCACAATGCCGGTCAGCGACAGCATGGCCACCGCCAGCCCCAGCAGCGACACCAGGATGCGCCCCGGCAAACCGAGAATGCGCCCGGAGTGCAAGGGAAACTGCGCCTGCATAAAGATATCCCCGGCGCTGCCGCTGCCCGGTATCAGGGTGCCGGCGATGGCCCCGCTCTGGCCGTCCAGGTACAACCAGGGATTGCCCAGACCGCCATCGCCGTGGTCGTTTTCCGCGGTGTAGAAACCCACGCCGTAGACATCGAACTCCGGCGAATAGAACACCCCGCCGGGCGGTTTCTCCAGGCCCAGGCGCGTCGCTTCGGCGGCCGCCAGGCTGACTGCCTCGGCGCGGCTGATGCCCGGTTGCGGCTGCTCGTCGAGGCTGACCGGGGTGCGGCTGGCGAAGGGGCTGGGGGTCAGCGGCGAGAACAGCTCAACCAGCGGCCGGGTCACCTGCACATTGAGGTTCATCGACACCGAGGTCACCGCCAGGATCAGCAGCAGGCCCCAGATCCACACACCGCCAGAGCGGTGCAGGTCGAAGTTGAGCTTGTAGCCGCCCTGCTGCCAGCGAAAGGCGAACGACTTGCGCCAGGCGCGCCAGCTGGGAAACGACAGCCACAGGGCGATAAAGCAATCCAGGGTCCAGACGATGGCGATAATGCCAAACAGCAGAATGCCCAGTTCGAGGCCGAAGCCGTCGGGGATATGCAGGCTGTAGTGCAGCTTGTAGAGGAACGGCATGAGGTTTTCGCGACTCAGCGATAGCGCGCCCCACATGCGCCGGCCCTGCTCCTCGCCGGTCACCGGGTCGAGGGCCAGCTGGTTGAAATCCAGCTCATAGGCCTTGCCGGTGGCCGGGTCGATGCGCGGATTGACGCTGACGCCGAAGGCGTGACCCGGCTCGGTGTACAGCGGCATAAAGCCGACCTGCAGCCGCGGGTCGCGCGCCTCCAGCTGGGCGGCCAGGGCCTGCGGCGTCTGCGCCGGGCCCTCGCTGCGGGCCTCGAACAGCTGCGGGTTAAGCCATTCGTCGACCTCGTGATCCCAGGAGATCACCGCCCCGGTCAGGCCGGAGACGAACAGGAACACGGCGATAAACAGGCCGAACCAACGGTGCAGAACAACAAAGGCGGAACGCATGGGCTTTCTCGTCGGGGTAGGCGGCCATGCCTGCCGCAGCCTTGCGAGCCGCGGCAGGTGCCGGTTTGCTAGTAGTTCCAGCTGACTGTCATGCTGGCGTTGCGCGGGGCACCGTAATAGGCCTGGGTCCAGTAGAGGCTGGTCAGGTACTTCTCGTCGGTGAGGTTGTTGAGGTTGGCCGACACCGTCCAGTTGCGGTCGATCTCGTAGCTGGCCATCAGGTTGACCAGGGCGTAGGCGTCCTGCTCGGCGATGCCGTTACGGATATCGTCCTGCCAGCTCATGCTGGCCCCGACCTTGAGCTGCTCCAGCCCCGGGATGCGGTAGGTGCTGGAGGCGCGCAGCATATGCTTCGGCGAGTAGGTGACGGCGTGCTTGTCCTCGGCATCGCGGATATCGACGAAGGTGTAGCCGGCGGTGGCTTGCAGGCCCTGCAGCAGTTCGCCGGAGACTTCCACCTCGTAGCCTTCGCTGGTGATGCCCTCCTCGCCTTTATAGAAGACGGTGCCAGCGTTCATTCCGGCCACGGCGGCGACGTTGTCCTGCTCGGTGCGAAATACCGCCAGGCTCAGGTTGACCTTGTCGTCGAGCAGTTCGGCCTTGATCCCGGCCTCGTAGTTGACCCCTTCGACCGGGGCCAGGCGATTACCGCTGACATCCTGCTTGGTTTGCGGGTCGAAGATCTCGGTGTAGCTGGCGTAGACCGAGTACTGCTCGTTGAGGTCGTAAATCAACCCGGCATAGGGCACCACTTCGTTGTTGTACGAGGTGGACTTGCTCGTGCCGTAGTTGCTGCCATCGCTGTCGACATCGACCACACGCACACCGGTGATCAGGCTCAGGCTGTCGCTCAGGCTCCAGCGCGCGGCGGAATAGACGCTCTGCATGCGGTCGGTGAAGTCGCTGCCATCGGTGCCGGCATCGTTCAATGGCCGCGGGTAGCTGCCGCTCCAGTCTTCCAGCGGCGGCAAGGCCGTGCCGGTGGAGGAGTCGTACCAGGACATATCCTCCAGCTCGGATTTCGACCAGCTGCCGCCCACTACCAGTTCATGCTCGCGTCCGGCCAGGGCGAAGGGGCCGCTGGCGTAGAGGTCGGCGATCAGCTGCTTGTTCTTCTCCTGGTATTCGGAGGGGTAACTGAACAGGCCCAGACCGGTGTCGCGGTCCGGGGTGCCGTAGACATAGAACAGCGAGCTGTCGGCCTTCTTCTCGACATGGGTGAGCACGGCCTTGGCCTGCCAGCCGTTGGCGAAGTTGTGCGCCAGCTCGGCGAAGCTACGGTTTTCCTGCACGTCCCAGTAGGCCCAATCGGCCGAGGTGCTGGTGGAACGCGAATAATCGGTGGCCGAGCCATCGCTGAAGTTGAGCGGCAGCGCGCCCCACATCGGGCTATTGGCGTCGCTCTTCTGCAGGGTGTGGCCGAGGGTGAACAGGGTGCTGTCGTCCAGGTCCACCTCGATCACACCGTGGAAGATGTTCTTCTCGCGGGAATAGCGATCCAGGTAGGAGTCCTTGTTTTCGTTGGCGTAGACCGCGCGGCCACGGACGTTGCCGGACTCGCTCAGCGCGCCGGAAACGTCGACATCGATGCGCCGCTTGTCCCAGGAGCCGGCGGTCAGGTCGACGCGCGCCTGGGGGGCCAGGGTCGGCCGCTTGCGCACGAAGTTGATGGTGGCCGAAGGGTTGCCGGTGCCGGACATCAGGCCGTTGGCCCCGCGAATTACCTCGACCCGCTCGAAGATTGCGGTATCCAGATCGCCCTCGACGTTGCCGTAGACGAAGGGAACGCCGATGCCGTCGTACTGGAAGTTGGTGATGTCGAAGCCGCGAGCGCTGTAGTAGGTGCGGTCGGTTTCGACCTCCTGGACCTGAATTCCTGTGGTGTACTTCAGCGCGTCGTTGACGCTGCTCAGCTTGAAGTCCCGCAGTTGCGCGCCGCTGATGGTGGAGATCGACTGTGGGGTCTGCCGCGGCGTCAGCTCCAGCTTGGTGGCGGCGCTGCTGGGCGCGGCCTTGTAGCTGTCGGGCTGAGCAGCCTCGCTGCTGCCGACGACGGTCTGAGCATCGAGTTGCACCGCGGTGTCGTCGGCGGCCAGGACGTGGTTGAAGCTGCAGGCGGCGGCGATGGCCACGGCCAGACGGGTCTTTCTGCAAAACACAAGGACTCTCCCCAATGCGAATATCGAATGCCTGCAGGGTCGTCCTTGCTTGCAGGAGGCGCTTACAGCACGCGCGCATCGGCTGCCCAGGCATGCCGATGCAAATGCTAATAATTATCGATTGGATTTTCGCAGCAGCGTACCGCCCTCGTCAACGCAATTGAGGTTTATTATCTTTTAGCATTAATTATCGATGGACTCGCAGGGCACCGCCGCTCAGCGCGGCTGCAGACCGCCACAATCGGCCGAGATCCAGCGCGCATGGCTCTGCATGCTGCTGTTCTGGCCGCCATAGCTGCCCTGCACCCGGGTGGTGAACTCCTTGTCGCTGACGAAGCGCGTCTCGCCCTCGCCCTGGCCGTCCGGGCAACTGAAGCGGAATTTCCACAGCTCGGCGCTGCGCTCGCTGATCTCGTGGCGACAACCGGACTTGGGGTCTTGCAGGGGAATCTCCTGGGCCTTGATCTGTGCCTCGCTCATGCACACGCGCACGCCCTGGTCACCCAGTTGCACGCCCTGCTGGGCCAGCATCTGCTCCATCATCTGGCGCTGCTCGGGGGGCAGGTTTTTCAGCTGCTCGAGCATTTGTTGCATGTCCGGCAGCGTCTGGCCGTCGACCTGCACAGTGGTCGAGCTGACTTCCCACAGACCGGGCTGAATCTCCTGCGCCGTGGCCAGCGCGGGCAATAGGCACAGGCCCAAGGACAGGCTTTTCAATACTGAGGCGCGCATGGCAAGACTCCATAGGTTCGCTATCGACCCTGCAAGCGTAGGTTGAGTTAGCGACCCAGGCCGGCGTTTGATGAAACCCCGGTGCGCACAGCGCACCCTACGGGGTCACGTTTTCGCGATATATCTGCAGTTATGCGTCCAGACGCGCCGGGGGCCCGGCCATTTCTGCTTGCAACCGACACCCAGCTGCCTGACAACGACCAGCGCAGCCACGCCCCGCGCACCGCGGCTGCCCGCCCTGCCGGGCCTATGCTTCAATGCCTGCCATACGCGCCCGCCAGGACCCTCCGCATGCAGGTCGAGCTGATCGAAGTACGCGACCACCTGAGTCGCTTCGCCCCTTTCGATGGACTGCCGAACGACGTCCTCGACCAGATCGCCCAGCAGGTCGAGATCGGCTACTTCAAGGCCGATAGCGATATCCTCCATTACGGCGATCCGATCAAGGACCTGCACTACATCCGCAGCGGCGCGGTGGAGATCTACCGGCGCAACGGCGAGCTGTACAACCGCCTGGCCGAAGGCGAGGTGTTCGGCCAGTTCGGCTTGCTGCGCGGCAAGAAAGTCCGCCTGCCGGCCCGGGCGATCGAAGACAGCCTGATCTATTTCATCCCCGGCGCGCTGTTCGAGCAGTTGTGCGAGGCCCATGAGGCCTTTGCCGACTTCGTCGAGGCCGAGGGCCAGTCGCGGCTCAAGTCGGTGGAAGAATCCCAGGGCAATGCCAGCGCCCTGATGAAGATCGAGGTGCGCAAGCTGGTCACCCGGCGCACCGTCAGCGTGCCGCTGGGCACCTCGGTGCAGGATGCGGCGCGGGTGATGACCGAGCACGGGGTGTCTTCCCTGGTAATCCTCGGCGCGCCAGACAGCGTCGGCAACGCCGGCCAGGGCCTGGCGATGGCCGGAATCACTACCGATCGCGACCTGCGCACCCGGGTGATGGCCGAGGGCCTGGCCCTGGACACCCCGGTCGAGCAGATCATGTCGCCCAACCCGATCACCATCCAGGCCGACGACTCGGTGTTCGAGGCCATGCTGTGCATGCTCCGGCACAATATCCACCACCTGCCGGTGGTGCACCGCCAGCGGCCGATCGGGGTGATCAACCTGTCGGACATCATCAAGTACGAGTCGCAGAGCAGCCTGTACCTGGTCAACAGCATCTTCAACCGCCAGTCGGTGGCGGAGCTGCAGGCCCTGGTGCCGGACCTGCGCGCCACCTTCCTGCGCCTGGTCAACGAGCAGGCCACGGCCCATATGATCGGCAGCGCCCTGTCCGGCATCGGTCGCAGCCTGACCCAGCGCCTGCTGGAGCTGGCCGAGGAGAAGCTGGGACCGCCGCCGGTACCCTACTGCTTTATGGTGCTCGGCTCGATGGCCCGCGACGAGCAGCTGATCGTCACCGACCAGGACAACGCCCTGGTGCTCGACAACCGCTTCGACCCACGGGTCCACGATGAGTATTTTCTCCAGTTGGCGACCTTCGTCAGCGACGGCCTGGCGGCCTGCGGCTTTACCTACTGCAAGGGCGGGATCATGGCCAGCAACCCCAAGTGGCGTCAGCCGCTGCGGGTCTGGCGCGGTTACTTCACCGAGTGGATCGAGCGGCCCAACCCGGAAACCCTGCTCAACAGCTGCATCTTCTTCGACCTCGACAGCGTCTACGGCGAGGCCGAGCTGGTCGAGAACCTCAAGAGCCTGGTGGCGCAGAAGGCCAGCAACAACCCGCTGTTTCTCGCCAGCCTGGCGCGCAACGCGCTCAATCGCACCCCGCCGCTGGGCTTCTTCCGCACCTTCGTGATGGAGAAAGACGGCCAGCAAAACAACACCATCAACCTCAAGGGCCGCGGCACCGCGCCACTCACCGACCTGATCAGGGTGCACGCCCTGGCGGCCGGCTCCAAGGCACAGAATTCGCTGGAGCGCCTGGACGCCATTGCCGCCACCAAGCTGCTCACCGAGGAAGCCATCAGCCAGCTGCGCTACGCCCTGGAGTTCCTCTCCATCGTGCGCATCCGCCACCAGGCCATGGACCTGCAGGAAGGCCGCGAGCCGGACAATTACATCGAACCGGAAAAGGTCTCCGCCAGCGAGCGGCACAACCTCAAGTCGTCCTTCCAGGTGCTGAGCAATGCGCAGAGATTTCTGCGTTTCCGCTACCCGGGGCAGTCGCAGAATATGCCGCTATGAGACGCCACCGCGCGGCCGCGCCGCCCGACTGGCCGACGCTGTTCGCCGAGCTGGCGCAGAGCGCCCAAGACCCGCGCCTGGCACGCTTCTACCAGGCCGGCACGGTAAGCGCCGACACCCCGCTGGAACAGGCTCCGCTGCTGGCCCTGGATGTCGAGACCACCGGCCTGGACAGCCGCCGCGATTCGATCGTCAGCCTCGGCCTGGTGCCCTTCGACCTGCAGCGTATCCGTTGTCGCGAGGCCAACTACTGGGTGGTCAAGCCGGTGTGCGAACTAAGCAGCCAGTCGGTCACCTTCCACCACATCACCCACTCGGACATCCAAAGCGCACCGCGCCTGGACGCCGTGCTCGAACCCCTGCTGACAGCCATGGCTGGCAAGATCATGGTGGTGCACTACCGCCCGATCGAGCGCGGTTTTCTCGACCAGGCGCTGCGGCATTTGCTCGGTGAAGGGCTGCAGTTCCCGGTGATCGATACCATGCAGCTGGAAGCCCGGCTGCACCCGCGCAAGCGCCAGCCCGGCTGGTTGCGCCAACTGCTCAACAAGCCGTCGGTGTCGATCCGCCTGGCCGACAGCCGCCTGCGCTACGGCCTGCCGCTGTACCAGGCCCACCACGCCCTGACCGATGCCGTGGCGACCGCGGAATTGCTGCAAGCCCAGAGCGCCACCCATTACCCGGCCAGCACAGCGGTAGGCGATCTGTGGAATTGAGCGGGTTATAGCGCATCGCCCACCAATAGGCGCGCCCGAAGGCGTAATGCTGTTCACATAAGAAAAATGCCCCTTCCCCTTGCCAGGGAAGCGGCATTTTTTTGCGGTTTGAGCCGCGAATCGGGTCCGGTAGCGGAGAGTGCCAGACGGGTAGCCCGGATAAGCCTTGGCGCAATCCGGGAACAACCGGCCACGCGGTGCGCACAGCGCACCCTACGCAGGCACGCGGCCTATCGTAGGGTGCGCCGCGCGCACCGGCCTCGAGGCCAATGCTTGCGGCGCACCCACGAGGCAGGTCAGCGCGGCTCGCTCAGCAAACCCTTGACGACAGCCACACAGCCCACCAGCAGGACGATGGTGAACGGCAGGCCGGCGGACACCGCCATGGCCTGCAGGGCCACCAGGCCGCCGCCGAGCAGCAGGGCGATGGCCACCACCCCTTCCAGAATCGCCCAAAAGGCCCGCTGCGGCACCGGCGCGTTGACCTTGCCGCCGGCGGTGATGGTATCGATCACCAGGGAGCCGGAGTCCGACGAAGTGACGAAGAACACCACCACCAGGACGATGCCGATAAAGGAGCTGATCTGAGTCAGCGGCAGCTCGCCGAGCATGGCGAACAGCTTCAGCTCCAGCGCCGCATCCTGCACCCCGGTGAAGCCATCCGTGACGAACTGACCCAGGGCGGTGCCGCCGAAGGCGGTCATCCACAACACCGAAACCAGCGACGGAACCAGCAGCACGGCGACCAGGAATTCGCGCACCGTACGGCCGCGGCTGACCCGGGCGATAAACATGCCGACAAAGGGCGACCAGCTGATCCACCAGGCCCAGTAGAACGCGGTCCAGCCCTGGCTGAAGTTGGCGTCTTCACGGCCGAACGGGTTGGACAGGGCCGGCAGGTGGGTCAGGTAACTACCCAGGTTGTCGAAGAAACCGGTGAGGATCGCCAGGGTCGGGCCCACAATAATGATGAACAGCAGCAACAACAGCGCCAGCACCATGTTGAATTCCGACAGGCGCTTGACCCCCTTGTCCAGGCCGGCCATCACCGAGCACAGGGCAATAATGGTGATGCCGATGACCAGCAGCACCTTGCTGGTGTCGTTGGCCGTAATGCCGAACAGGTATTCGAGACCGGCCGCCGCCTGCTGGGCACCCAGGCCCAGGGATGTGGCCAGGCCGAACAGGGTGGCCAGCACCGCGAGAATATCGATCAGATGCCCCGGCCAGCCCCACACCCGCTCACCCAGCAGCGGGTAGAAGATCGAGCGGATGCTCATCGGCAGGCCTTTGTTGAACGAGAACAGCGCCAGGGCCAGCGCGACGATGGCGTAGATCGCCCAGGGGTGCAGACCCCAGTGGAAGATGGTGGCGGCCATGCTCAGGCTGGCGGCGGCCTTGGCATCGCCGGCCGCGGCACCCAGCGGCGCCCAGTCAGTACGCACGCCGTTCTCGACGCTGGTACCGCCCATCGCAGAGGAGAAATGCGACATCGGCTCGGACACGCCGTAGAACATCAGGCCGATGCCCATGCCGGCGGCGAACAGCATGGCGAACCAGCCGGTGTAGGAGTAATCCGCGGTCGCCTCCTTGCCGCCCAGGCGCACCCTGCCCAGGGGCGAGACGATCAGACCCAGGCACAGCAGCACGAAGATGTTCGCCGAGCCGAGGAAGAACCAGGCCAGGTTGCTGGTCAACCAGTTGCGCACAGCCGTGAACAGTGGCTCCACCTCGCTCTGCAGGGCCAGGGTCAGGACCACGAACAGCACGGTTAGCAACGCGGAAATGCTGAAGACCTTGCCATGGATGTCGAGGTTGAAGAGGTACTTGCCCTTGATGTTGTCCTGACCGATGACGTAGTCGGTGTCGATCAGGTTGCTCGCCCCGCTTGGGGCCGGGATGCTCTCAACGACCGGCGGCAGGGTTGCGCCCTCGGGTGGATAGTTAGCCATCTGCAGTAATCCTCGCTTCTTATTATGCTTCTGTTGAAGTGCCCATAAGGGCAAACGGCGGACATGCCCACTGATAGCTAACCGGGCCCATTCCACTCTCATTGCGGAGGTTAGCAGCGAGGCATCGGGCGATCGGTATCGAAACCGTCATGCAGTGCTACAGAAACGTCATCGGCAGGTTCTGGGCTTGAACACTGCATCCGCGTTGTGGTCGTCCAGGATTGCTCCCCCGAGGCAAGCGCCTCCGCGCCCCGGCCTGACAACACAGAAGCGATCCGTCCGCCGATGGCTTACGGCGCGTCAAATAGCAAGGTCTCGACCCCGAGGCCGCCACACGCCCCGTCCTACGGGCTCACTTCCTCGCGATAGAGCTGCAGGCCGCGCGCCTGGTAGTTGGCCAGGGCGCTGGGGTGATCGAGGCTGCAGGTGTGCACCCAGACCCGCGTGGTGCCCGGCCAGGCCCAGGCGGACTGCAGGGCGTGGGTCAGCAGCGGGCCGCCAAAGCCCTGGCCGAAGAAGGCCTCGGCCAGGCCGAAATAGAGAATTTCCACCGCGCCGTCGGCATCACGCAGCAGCTCGTAATAACCGGCAATTGCGCCCTGGTGATAGGCCACCCAGGTGCGATGGCCGGGTTGCTCGATCAGCTCGCGCCACTGCGCATCAGTCCAGCTCAGCTTGTCGGTCCACTGCCAGGGCTCACCGACCAGCTGGTAGAGAAAGCGGTTGAACTGAAACTGCTTGTGCGCGCATTCGACAACGCTCAGCCCGGCCGGCAGCGCCTTGGCGCGAATCTGCTCGGGGTGCTGCATTTCCAGGTAATAGGTGGTGTAGCTCATCTACGGCGAATCCTTACTAAATTGTTTGCCATCTCGAGGACAGCTCAAGACGCCGCTTGGGCGTTGGCTAATCAATTTGTTTGCGCCCCCTCGGGCGCGTCACTTTCTCTTGCTGCGCACAAGAGAAAGTAACCAAAGAGAATGCGCCCCTGCATCCGGGTTTCGCTCCGCTCAACTCCCCTCCCTCCGGTATTGCTCCGGGGGCCGGCGTAAAGGGCCATCCCTGGCCCTTTACGCCTCTCGCGGCATCCATGCCGCTCGTCCCCCTGCGCAACACCTGCACTCGGCCTCCTGACGGGGACCATGCACGAGCCTGCAATTCCTGAATCCAACTCTACAAATTTTCTGCAGCGGCAACACTACCTATAAAACTGCCCGTGCAAACGAACAAAACCCCCACCGGCTATGCCAAATGGGGGTTCTCCTCTTTTAACGCCAGGGCTTGTGGCCCCGGAAGCGGACGCGATCTTAACCCTCGTCCTGACCGGCAGCAGATGCCGGGGAGCTGAGCTCACAGCTCCAGAGTTCCAACGCCGGCTGGGTCGCTTGTGGCGGGCCGAGCCATTCACTCATCGAGTGGCAACGCTGGTTGAAACACAGTTGATAATCCCCTGCCTCGGGGGTTCGCCCCAAACGCAGTGGTTGCAAGGGGGGTAGCTGACGCTGGTAATGCCAGCTGCCCTCGCGCAGTTCGGCACCGTCTGGAATCTCCATACCGGCCCCGGAACCCTTGACCCGCGCCTCGCCGAGGAGCAATCCCTCAGGCGTCACGCGGTAATCCTCTTCCCAACGAATTTTCTCGATCGTATGCGTCCAGGCCAGGGTAAAGGCCGGCACGGGCAACTCGGCCCATACCGCCCCGGCCAGGCCCAGACACAGGCCGATCACGCCGCCGCCACCTGGCCGCGATGGGCGCGCCAGAAGTGCTGGGCGATAAAGATCGCCGCCAGGGCGAAGCCGATCTCGTCACTCATCGGCGTGGCCAGAATCAGGCTGGCACCGGCGGCGAAACCGAGTGCACGCTCCCACCAGGGCATCTTCGCCTGCAGGAAACCGGTAAAGATCGCGCCCCAGATGCCAATCGCCAGGGCCGCCTTGCCCACCACATAGAGGGTCGCCAGCAGGCTGTCGCCCTGCAGCATCAGCGCCGGTTCGTACACCGCCATAAAGGGCACGATAAACCCGGCCACGGCGATGCGAATCGCCCACAGGCTGATCTTCAGGCCGCTCTCCTTGGCGATCGGTGCCGCGGCGAAGCAGGCCAGCGCCACCGGCGGGGTGAGGTCGGCCATGATGCCGAAATAGAACACGAACATATGCGAGACGATCAGCGGCACGCCCAGCTCCAGCAACGCCGGCGCGGCAATCGAGCTGGTGATGATGTAGTTGGGAATGGTCGGAATGCCCATGCCCAGCACCAGGCAGGTAAGCATGGTGAGGATCAGCGAGAGGAACAGGTTGTCCTGGCCGATGGCGAGGATATAGCCGGCGAAGGTCGAGGCCACTCCGGTCAGCGAGACCACGCCGATGATCACCCCGACCAGGGCGCAGGCGATGCCCACCGGCACCGCATGGCGCGCGCCTTCGACCAGCGCGTGCAGGCAGATGGTCAGGGTGTCGCGGCCGCCCTTGATAAACCAGCACACCGCGACCAGCATTGCCACCACGCCGAACACCACGCCGATGCCGAGCTGGAAGAAGCCGGCGCAGAGCACGCCCAGGGCGATCCAGAAGGCGAAGCGCATGACCTTGGACGACACCCGCAGGATGATCGCCGAGCCGAGAATCACGATGGCAGTCAGGGCCAGGCCGACCATCCCGGAGAACAACGGCGTGCGCCCGGAGAACAGCAGGTAGATCAGCACGAACAGCGGAATCAGCAGGTACCAGCGCTGCTTCACCGCCGCCCAGGGATTCGGGCACTGGTCCTTCGGCAGGCCGCGCAGGTTGGCGCGCTTGGCTTCCAGGTGAACCATCCAGAACACCGAACCGAAGTACAGCAGGGCCGGCACCAGCGCCGCCTTGGCCACCTCGAAGAACGGCACGTTGATGGTTTCGGCCATGATAAAGGCTACCGCGCCCATGATCGGCGGCATGATCTGGCTGCCCATCGAGGACGTCGCCTCGACGCCACCGGCGAACGCCGGCTTGTAGCCGAAACGCTTCATCAGCGGAATGGTGAACTGGCCGGTGGTGACCACGTTGGCCACGCCCGAACCGGTGATGGTGCCCATCAACGCCGAGGACACTACCGAAACCTTGGCCGGGCCGCCGAGCTTGTGGCCGAACAGGCCCATGGCGAAGTCGGTGAACAGCTTGATCATCCCGGCCTGTTCGAGGAACGCGCCGAACAGGATAAACAGGAAGATATAGGTGGCCGAGACATAGGTCGGCGTGCCGTACAGCCCTTCGGTGCCGAAAGACAGCTGGTTGACGATCTGGTCCAGGGCGTAGCCGCGGTGCATCAGGTCGCCGGGCAGGTACTGGCCGAACAGGCCGTAGACCAGAAACAGCGCACAGATCAGCGGCAGGGCGATACCCATGACCCGCCGCGCCGCCTCGAACACCAGCACGATCAGGGTCAGGCCGATCAGCATATCCGCCTGGGTCAGATCGCCGGAGCGCTGGATCAGATCGGCTTCGAAATACCACTGGTAGAACGCCGTGGCCATGCCGGCCAGGCCGAGCAGCCAGGCCATGGGCTGCCAGGGCTGACCGCGGCCGCGCAGCGGGAAGCAGAGAAACACCACCATCAGCAGAAAGCCGACGTGCACGGCTCGCAGGATCTGGCTGGACACCGGATGAAAGGCTGCGGTGACGATCTGGAAAATGGAAAACAGCAGCGCGACATAGAACAGCGCTTTCGGCCAGTCGCCAGGATTGGCGGCGAGACCTTGGTTGTGGTCGCTCATGGAGCTCATGCCCTCGTTACAGCATAGGAAGCACAAGAGTCGCCAACAAAACCTGCCGTGGCGCGCACGCCGGTTTTATTTGCAGCTCTACAGACAATGATGCCTGGGTAGGATGGGTTAGCCGCGCAGCGGCGTAACCCATCGAGTGCTGGTGAAGCCTCTCACCAGGCTCACACCGTGCAGTATGGGTCGGGCCACGCAGGTATCGCGTGCTCAACCCATGCTACCCGGCAAACCCTTCGGCAGCCTTACAGCGCGCCGACTTCCTTGTAGAAGCGCTCGGCACCCGGGTGCAGCGGAATCGGCAGGTCCTTGGCCGCGCCTTCCAGCTTGATGTCCTTGGCCGCCGAGTGGGCGTTGCCCAGGCGCTCGAGGTTGTCGAACATCAGCTTGGTCATCTGGTAGGCCACGTCCTCGGACACGCCGTCATGGCTGACCAGGATGTTGGTAATCGCCACGGTCGGTACGTCGCTGTCCTGGCCGTCATAGGTGCCGGCCGGAATCGAGGCGGCCTGGTAGGCGGCATTGCCGATCTTGGCGGTGATTTCAGCCGGGATGGCGACGAAGTTGATCGGCAGGGTGGCGGCCAGATCGCGGATTGCCGCCATGCCCAGACCCGAGGATTGCAGGGTGGCATCCAGCTGGCGGTTCTTGATCAGCTCGACCGACTCGGCATAGGGCAGGAACTCGACCTTGCCCATGTCTTCATAGCTCAGCCCCGCCGCGGCGAAGATCGCCCGGGCATTCAGCTCGGTGCCGGACTTCGGCGCGCCGACCGAGATGCGCTTGCCCTTGAGGTCGGCCAGGGTGTTGATGCCCGACTCCTTGTTGGCGACGATCTGGATGTAATTGGGGTAGGTACCGGCGATGGCCCGCAGCTTTTTCAGCGGAGCCTTGAAGCCGGCATCTTCCACGCCATTCCAGGCGTCGGCCACGGAATCACCCAGGGCCAGGGCCAGTTCGCCACGGCCGGACTGCAGCAGGTTGAGGTTTTCCACCGAGGCCTTGGTCGCCTGCACCGAGGTCTTCGAACCCTCGATACCGTTGCTGTACAGCTGCGACAGGCCGACGCCGATCGGGTAGTACACGCCGCTGGTACCGCCGGTGAGGATATTGATAAAGGTCGGCGCGGCGAGGACCGCGGTGCTGGCAGTAAAGGCCGCAGCAGCGGCAAACAGGCTGAAACGTTTGGTCATTCGCATGGATCAATCTCCGTCGTTGTTATGGCTTTATGCAGAGGTTTTCACTGTAGACGCTACCAGCCACTATGGCCGTGCAACGCCTGGTTTAGCTGAATGGCAGAAAGAGGCAGATGCCCGCGTACGACCTGAGTCGAGCGCACAAGAGAGGGGTAGTGATGCCGGATGCGCCGAACGCGCAGATGTTGCAGGGCAGTTCATGGGGTTCACCTCTTGTCTTTCTTATGCGTGCCAGCGCAATCGAGTGCGCGGCTGACAAGAGCCATAGCAGATGCCGTGCCAGTGAGGAAAAAGCCCGCGCTAGAGCCTTTACGTTTCGCAGCACGACAATCCTACACGCCGCAACAAGCGGAAAACCGCCAATGGAAAAACCTGGATAAGCGAAATTCCGCTGACTGCATCACCGTAGCCCGAATGCAATCCGGTGCAGCGAATCGCGCTACCCGGATTTCATCAGGCTACGGGCTATCAGCTATGTAGGGTGGATCGGGGCGCGTAGCTGACGCTGTTTTCATCCACCATCGCAGGCGGTGGATGGATGAAGCGTCATCCACCCTACATAGTTCTTGCATCCTGGCTACGGGCTTTCAATCTTCGTCGCTACTGCCGGCAGGCCGATAACTGCTGCGCTGCAAACCGTGACGCTGCATCTTCTCGTTGAGGGTGCGGCGCGGTAGCTGCAGCAGCGCCATGACCTCGGCGATATTGCCCTGGCAGTGCTGCAGGGCGCGGTGCAGGCACTGCGCCTCGAAGGCTTCCATCTGCTCGGCCAGGGATTGTGCCGGCAATCCCCCCGCCTCCTCGACCTGGGCGCTCAGGCCCAGGGCGTGACGCTCGGCGGCATTGATCAGCTCGCGCACGTTGCCCGGCCAGTCATGCCCGAGCAGGCGCGCCAGTTCGCCGGGCGGCAGGGCCGGCATCTCCCGCTGGTGGCGCTGCGCGGCCTGCTGGGCGAAGTGCTCGAACAGCAGCGGAATGTCCTCGCGGCGCTCGCACAGCGGCGGAATGCGCAGGCTGGCGACATTCAAGCGGTAGTACAGGTCCTCGCGAAAACGCCCGGCCTTGACCTCATCGAGCAGGTCCGGCTTGACCGCACTGATGACCCGCAGATCGACCCGGATGCTCTTGTTCGAACCCAGACGTTCGAGGGTTTTCTCCTGCAGCACGCGCAGCAGTTTGACCTGCTGGGCCAGGGGCAGGCTTTCCACCTCGTCGAGAAACAGGGTGCCGCCATCGGCGTGTTCGATGCGGCCGATGCGCTTGCCCTGGGCTCCGGTAAAGGCACCGCTTTCATGGCCGAACAGCTCGCTTTCGAACAGATGCTCGGGAATTGCCGCGCAGTTCAGCGCGACGAAGGGCTTGCCGGCGCGGGAGCTGAAATCATGCAGACAGCGCGCGACCCGCTCCTTGCCGCTGCCGGTGTCGCCGCGCAGCAGGATGTTCACCGAGGTGCCGGCCAGCTCGAGGATCTGCCGGCGCAGGCTTTCCATCGGCTTCGATACGCCGAGCAGCTGCGCCTCGATATGGTCCTTGCGGGCGAACTGCTCGCGCAGCTGGCGGTTCTCGCAGACCAGGCGGCGCTTGTCCAGGGCCCGGCGCACGCTGTCGAGCAGGCGTTCGGGGGTAAAGGGCTTTTCGATAAAGTCATAGGCCCCCTGACGCAGGGCCTGCACGGCCATGGGTACGTCGCCGTGACCGGTGATCAGGATCACCGGCAGGTCGCGATCCAGCTCCAGCAGCTTGTCCAGCAGCTGCAGGCCGTCGGTGCCGGGCATGCGCACATCGCTGACGACCACGCCGGCAAAGTCGCGGTCGATGGCCGCCAGGGCCTGGGCCGCGCTGGCGCAACTGCGCACATGCAGACCGGAAAGCTCCAGCCACTGCTGCACGGCTTCACGGATCGCCGCTTCGTCATCGACCACTATCACTTGACCCGTCATACCACCTCCCATTCGATACGCCGAGTGTAGGGTGGGTTAGCGCCGCAAAACCACCCTGGTATATGCAGCCTGACCCATGAGGTGGCGTGCTTCGTAGGGTGGATGGCGCTTTATCCATCCACCAACGCTCGCCCTATGGTGGATAAAAAGAGCGTTATCCACCCTACATGCTTACGCAGCCGGTGCGGCCGGCAGACGCAGGGTGAAAATCGCGCCCCGCTCGCCATTGGCCGCCTCCAGGCTGCCGCCCAGTTCGCGGACGATACCGTAGGACACCGCCAGTCCCAGGCCCAACCCCGCCCCCACCGGCTTGGTGGTGAAGAAGGGTTCGAAGACATGCGCCAGCGCCTCGGCGGCGATGCCGCCACCGCTATCGGCGACGCTCAGCAGGCAGGTGTCGGCCTGGCGCTGGATGCGGATATGCAACTGCCGCGACTCGGCGGACGCCATGGCATCCAGGGCGTTGTGCAGCAGGTTGAGCAGCACCTGTTCGAGGCGGATGGCATCGCCAAGGACCATAGCGTCATGCTCGATCTCGCAGTTCAGTTCGACATGTTCGCTGCGTATACGCGGGGCCAGCAATTGCAGGGCCTGCTCCAGCACATCGTTCAGACGCAAGCGCTCGCTGAGGCCCGCCGGGCTCTTGCGGGCGAAAGTTTTCAGGTGCCCGGTAAGCCCGGCCATGCGCTGCAACAAGCCGTCGATACGCTGCAGGCCCTCGCGCACATCGGCCTGGCGGCCGCTGTCGAGCAGCAGGCGCAGGCTGCCCAGCTGCATCTGCATGGCGGTCAGCGGCTGGTTGATTTCATGGGCCATGGCCGCCGACATCTGCCCCAGGGCGGCCATCTTCGCCGCATGCACCAGGCCTTCCTGGGCCTCGCGCAATTCCGCGGTGCGCAGCGCCACTTCGCGCTCCAGACGCTCGCGGATACCGGCCTGCAGGCGCTGGTTCTTGCGCCGCTGGGCGAGAAACAGCAGGAGAAAGGCCAGGGTCATCCACACCCCGGCGGCGGCCAGGCGATAGCTGCGCACGCTGTCGACCAGGGTCTGCGGCTCGAGCAGCAGGTGCAGGGTCCAGCCTTCGCCCTCCAGGGCCAGGCGTTGCCAGAGGTAATCGCGCGGCCCGTCCGGGCCCTCGACCCGCCGCCACTGGCTGTCGCCATCGATCTGCCGGCGCAACGTGCTGGGCAGAGGCTGCAGGGCCTGCTCGGCGTACTTGCGCACCTCCACCAGCTCGGCGCGGGCCTGCTCGCTCAGCTCGCTCAGCACGCGAAAACGCCAGGCCGGCTTGTTGCTGAGAATCACCACCGAGTAGCTGTCGGCCACCAGCAACACCCCGGACTGGCTGGCCCATTCGCGCTGCAGCTCCTCCAGTTCGAGCTTGACCACCAGCACGCCGAGCAGCGCGCCGGCTTCGTCGAGCACCGCGTGGGAAAGGAAATAACCGGGTATGCCGGTGGTCACCCCCACCGCGAAGTAACGCCCGGCAGACTGGCGCACGGCGTCCTGAAAATAGGGGCGAAAGGCGTAGTTGTTGCCGACGAAACTGCTCCAGTCGCGCCAGTTGCTCGCCACCAGGGTTTCGCCCTGGCTGTCGAGCAGGTAGAGCACGGTGGAGCCCGCGGCGGCGTTGAGTTGTTCCAGGCGCTGATTGAGCTTTTTGCGCAGCAGGCGATCATCCGGGGCCCGCAGCAGCGAGCGGATATCGCTGTCCAGGGCCAGCACCTCGGGCACCGAGCGGAAGCGCTCGACCAGGGTATGCAACGACTGCGCGTAGAGCTGCAGCTGGCCCTGGGCCTCCTGGCTGCGCAGCTCCCAGGCGCGCTGCTCGGCATAGCGCCCGGCCAGCCAGATGCTGAGCAGCAGACCGACGCCGATCAGCAGCACGATCAGCAGCACGCGGTAGCGGCCCCGACGTTCGGACATAACGAGAATCCCGAGAAAGATGCGCCATGTTAAGCCATGGCCGCCCAGCAGGTCGCGGGCTTCAGCGCCCTGTCAGCCGGCCAGATGGAGGCGCAGGCACTGACACCTATCCATATGCAGCCGATTTATCCACAGCAGTGGCCAGGCCTCAGGCTGTGTTCTCGCCCGGCAAAAGAACCATCAATCGACAACCTGGGCCAGACATCGCTTGTCTTGCTCGACAACCGATCACTAAGGTACTTATCTCTACTCCCTCTACACCTGAGCAGGTCGCGCTTGGGTTACCGCCATCAAGGATGATTGAAATGCTTCGCACCCACAGACGTAGCGCCATGCTGCTCGCCAGCGCCCTGTTGCTCTGCACCCTCACCAGTCAGGCGGCCAGCACGCGTTGCCCAGTGACGCTTGATCAGTCGGATCAGGACAGCCTAGCGGCGCTTCTGCAACAGGCGAATGCGGGGGATGCCTGCGCCCAGTTCAATATCGGTTACCACCGCTATACCCAGCAGAATTACCCCGCGAGTGAACGCTGGTACGCCAAAGCCGCCGAACAGGGTGTTAGCCGTGCCGCCTTTGAAATTGCCATGCTGTATCGCGATAACCTCCTGCCTGGCGACGACGCCGAGCGCAAGCGCTGGTTGACCCAGGCCGCCGAACAGGGCCTGGTCCTGGCTCAGGTTGAACTGGGCATCGACTACCTGGACAACCCGGGTGACCAGGATGACCGCTACCAGGCCATGCACCGGTTTGAACAGGCCGCGCTACAAGGCGACATCCAGAGCCAATATCTGCTGGGCGAGCTGTACTGGAACCGTGACAGCGGTGTGCAATTTGCCGCCAGCGGCGATGAACGCGCGATCCATTTCAGCAGCAGCGACAGCAAAGCGCTGTACTGGATCTGCAAAGCGGCGCAGAACAACCATGCCCCCGCGCAATTCAGCCTGAGCCAGGCCTACGGCACCGGCAGTGGCATGCCGCTCAATCGTGACCAACAGCAACTGTGGCTGGAACTGGCTGCCCGCAACGGCAGTGAAGAAGCCAAGGCGCAGCTGGATGACAGTGACCTGGCCTGGTACACCCGTCTGGAAAAGTGGGGGAAGCGACAAATGCTCGGCGCAACCGCCCAATGCCCGGACTCAGCGCTGGAAACTGACGAATAGCGACAGGCCACCATGAAAGGAATCAGCATGCGCCCCTACCTTATCGCCCCCCTGCTCGTACTCGGCCTGACGGCGTTTCACGCCAGCGCTCGCGACAGCAATGAAGTGGTCAGCGCCGATCGCCAGGACCCCGCCATCTCAGCTGCCGTACGCCAGGCCCAGGCCGGCCTGACGGAGTTCCTGGCACTGGCCGCCAAACCGCCCGCCAATACCAGTGGCTTCAGGGTTCAGGTCATGGCCGAGGACAGCAACGGCATTGAAACCTTCTGGATCACCCACTTCCGGCCACTTGAACAGGGCTTTATCGGTGAAGTGGCCAATGAGCCGCGCATCGTCAAAAGTGTCGCCTGGGGCCAGCAACTGCGCTTTACCCGCGAACAGATCACCGACTGGGGCTACCTGAAAAACGACCGCCAGGTCGGCAGCTTCACCATCTGCGCGCTGTTCAAAGAAATGCCCGCCGAACAGGTGGAGTACTACCGCAGCCAGCACGGCTTCGATTGCTGATAGCAACGAAACCTGGCGTTATCCACAGCCTGCGAGCGACCTGGTCCTGCCGATCGCCCGCGGAATCAGGCGCGAAAGGGCCTCACTCGGGCTGGTGACAGACCACGCAGAGCTTGTTGCCGTCCGGGTCGCGAAAGTAGGCCGCGTAGTAGTCCGGGTGGTACTCGGCGCGCAGCCCCGGCGGCCCCTCACAGTGCCCGCCATGGGCGAGCGCCAGCCGATAGGCCTGCTCGACCTGGGCCCGGCTCTGCGCCAACAGCGCTATCATCTGCCCGTTACCCGGGTGATGCGGGGCACCATCATGGGGTTTGCCGATCAGCAGCAACGGCCGGGGCTCCGGCTTCGATTGCCAGGCCGCCCAGGGTTTGTGCTCGTCGAGAAAACGCAGCTCGATACCCAGTAGCGTCATGATCGGCTGGTAGAAGGCCAGCGCTCGCGGAAAATCGCTCACGCCGATGCAGATATGGGAAAACATGGGCTCGCTCCCGGTGGATGAATCAGGGCCTGCCGAGAATACTCCGCCATCGGCGTCGCCTGCGGCAATACCACCGTCGCCTGCGAAGCACCGCCTCGCGGCCTCTCTGGGTAAGGTCCTTGAGGACAGCGCAAGCCGTCTAACTCAAGGATCAGGAGAGACGCATGAACGCTACCAGCCATGGCCATCAGGTCAGCTCGGCCACCCTGCACAAAGTGATCGCCGCCTCGGCCATCGGCAATTTCGTCGAATGGTTCGATTTTGCCGTCTACGGCTTTCTCGCCGTCACCATCGCCGCCCTGTTCTTCCCCCAGGGCAATCCCACCCTGGCCCTGTTGCAGACCTTCGCGGTATTCGCCGTGTCGTTCGCCCTGCGCCCGCTCGGCGGGATCGTCTTCGGTATCCTCGGTGACCGCATCGGCCGCAAGCGGGTGCTGTCGATCACGGTACTGATGATGGCCGCGGCCACCACGCTGATCGGCCTGCTGCCGACCTACGCCAGCATCGGCCTGTTCGCCCCGCTGCTGCTGGCGCTGGCGCGCTGCCTGCAAGGCTTCTCCGCCGGCGGCGAATATGCCGGTGCCTGCGCCTTCGTCATGGAGCACGCCCCCACCGAGCAGAAGGCGCGCTACGGCAGCTTCGTACCGGTGTCGACCTTCTTCGCCTTCGCTTCGGCGGCCGGGCTGGTGTTCGGTCTCGACCTGTTGCTCGACAGCGAGCAGATGCACGCCTGGGGCTGGCGCCTGCCGTTTATGATCGCCGCGCCGCTGGGCCTGGTCGGTCTGTACATGCGCCTGCGCCTGGACGAATCGCCGGCATTCCAGGCCCTGGCCGCCGAGCCGGTGGCGGATCATTCACCGCTGCGGGAAACCCTGCGCGAACACGCTGCCACCATCGTCTGCCTGGGGGCGTTCATCTCCGCCACGGCGCTGTCGTTCTATATGTTCACCACCTACCTGGCCACCTATATGCAGGTGGTCGGCGGGGCGGCTCGGTCGACAGCCTTGTTGGCGAGCCTGATGGCGCTGCTGTTCGCCGCACTGCTGTGCCCCTTCGTCGGCCGCTACTCGGATCGAGTCGGCCGCCGCCGCACCATTCTCAGCGCCGGCATGGCGCTGATCGTCGCGGTGTACCCGGCCTTCACCCTCGCCGCTTCCGGCAGCCTGCTGGCCTCGGCGCTGGGGGCCATGCTGCTGGCCGTTGGCGCGGTGATCTGCGGCGTGGTCACCGCCGTGCTGCTCTCCGAACAGTTCCCCACCCGGGTGCGCTACACCGCTTCGGCCTTCACCTACAACCTGGCCTATACGATCTTCGGCGGCACCGCGCCGCTGGTCGCCACCTGGCTGATCGAGCAGACCGGCGACCGCATGGCCCCGGCCTACTACCTGATCGCCATCGCCCTGCTGGCGTTGGCCGGCGGCCTGGCCCTGCCGGAGTCGTCGAAGCGCGCGTTGAACTACCAACCGGCGTAAGCGCCCATCCGCGGGGCGCGAACGTCCGTCCCGCGGCGGAAATTCGACTGTGCTGCCTGAGGCTGCTGCTGGTTGAGACGCTCTGGCCCGAGCTGCTCAGCCTGCGCGATAGAGATCGGCGCGGGTCCAGGGCAGCGCATGGCTGCCGTCGTCCATGGGCTTGACCGCGAGAATCTGGTGCAGGTTGATCCAGCCATGGGCAAAGCCATAGGCGCAACCGGCCAGGTACAGCCGCCAGATGCGCAAGGCCTGTTCCGGCACCAGTTGGGTGGCCTTGTCCAGCTGCGCCTCCAGGCGTGCGCTCCATTGCTGCAGGGTGCGCGCGTAGTGCAGGCGCAGGCTTTCCACATCCACCACTTCCAGGCCCGCATCGCTCAGGCAGGCGCTCATGGTCGCCAGGTGCGGCAGCTCGCCCCGGGGGAACACATAGCGCTCGATAAACGCGCCAGCTCCCCGCCCCACGGGGCGGCCATCGCTGTGCCTGGCGGTGATGCCATGGTTCATCACCAGGCCGCCGGGCTTGACCGCGGCAAACAGGCGTTGGCAGTAGAGCGGCAGATTGGCGTGGCCGACATGCTCGAACATGCCCACGCTGACCACCTTGTCGAAACTCGGCTTCTGCGGCAGGTCGCGGTAGTCCAGCAGCTCCAGCCGCACCTGGTCGCCCAGGCCCTCCTCCGCCACCCGCTGCCGACCCAGCTCCAGCTGCGCGCGACTGAGGGTGATGCCGAACACCTCGACGCCGAACTCCCGCGCGGCGAAACGCGCCAGGCCGCCCCAGCCACAGCCGACATCCAGCAGGCGCTCGCCAGGCTGCAGACGCAACTTGCGGCACAGGTGGCGCAGTTTGGCTTGCTGGGCCTGGTCGAGATCTTCATCGCCGTTTTCGTAATAGGCGCAGGAGTAGATCAGCTCGCGATCCAGCCACAACCCATAGAAGTCGTTGGACAGGTCGTAGTGGTAACTGATGGCCTGCGCATCGCCGGCCTTGTCATGCCGAGCGCGCAGCGGTTCGGCGCTGACGGCGTCATCTGGTAGCGCCCGGCTGAGCGCGTCGCCCAGCTCGATCACCGTCTCGATCGGCCCTTCCAGATCCAGTCGCCCTTCGACATAGGCCCCACCCAGCACGTCCAGACTGGGGTGGGCCAGTTGCGTCACCAGACTGGGGTCTTTGACCACCATGGTCAGACGCGGATTGGGGCCGAGGTCCAGCTGTTTGCCATCCCATAGGCGCAGGCGCAGGGGCAGCTGGAGTTCATGCAGGTGAGGCGGCAGATAGGCGAGCATAAGAACCTCCAAGAATCATGGAAGCGCAGTTCAGATGACCCCTGTATCAGGCTATAGGTTCCATAGAGGATGGCTATTGGCCATGCCGTCGTAGCAAGCCGTCGGACAGCCATTGGTGCAGCCAGCTGGCCGCCTGCTGCGGTGCGTTGTCGCCCAGCTCACTCAACTGCGCGCACAGCTCGGCGAAGCTCCAGCCGACCACGGCCATGCCGTGCAAGGCCGTGGCTTCATCGGGTTCCAGGCTGCGGTAGTGGCTGATCAGGCCGTGCCGCCAGATCAGGCAGGCCCGCGGCTGCTCCAGCACCGCGCTGCCGGGAAAGGCGTCCTGCGCCTTGTTCGCGCGCCAGAGCGCCAGGCTGTTGTACCGGCAAAGCTGCCATTGCACGCTGGGCAGCAGGCGCACCTGCAGGTTCGGCCAGTCCTCGGCCGCCAGACCGGCCATCTGCTCCAGGGTCAGGGGCACCCCCTCTGCCGCGTCGAAAGCCAGGCCGAAGGCCCACTCCAGGCGCGCCAGTTCGGCCAGCGGTGCTGCCTGCTGCGGTACCAGGTAGCTGTCGATAAAGCTCGCCAACTCGGCACCCAGCCAGCGCAGGCTGAAGTGCCGTGAGGGGTGCGCAGCGATATAGGCAGCGGCCAGGGCGTCGAACTCGGCATCACCGAGCCAGCCGTGCACCGTTGGATAATCGCCGCGCAAGGCTTCCAGCAGGCGCTCGCGGTAGGCGTTGTGGTAGATCGCCAGCCCCTGTTCGGCACTCAGCGCCGGGCTGCCGAGCAGGCTGGCGCGCAACGCCGGGTTGGCCGTCGGGTCGCTGCCGAGCAGATAGGCCTCGAACTCGCGCTGCCAGTCGGTCAGGCGCATGGCGGGTACTCCTGCAGGGCCACGGCGGCATAGGCACGGGCCTGCGCCAGCTCGCCGAGCAATTCTTCCAGAGGCGGGTAGTGATCGTCGCGTTCGAGCAGGGTAGCCACCGGGCCGAGGTGACGCAGGGTGCGCTGATAGAGCTGCCAGACCGGATCGCTGACCGGCTGATCGTGGGTGTCGATCAGGTAGCTGCCGTAATCGCTGTGCCCGGCCAGGTGCAGTTGACGGATCTGCTGCCTGGGCAGGCCACTGATGAAGTCCCAGGGCTCGAAGCCATGGTTGCGCGCGCTGACGTAGACGTTGTTGACGTCGAGCAGCAGTTCGCAGCCCGTGAGCTCGCAAAGTGCGGTGAGAAACTGCCATTCGCTGAACTGATCGTCGGCGCTGCGCAGGTAGCTGGAGACGTTCTCCAGCACCAGCGGCCGTTCGAGCACGTCCTGCACCTGGCGCACCCGCGCGGCGACGTGCTGCAGGCTTTCCTCGGTGAAGGGCAGTGGCAGCAGGTCGTGCAACTGGTGGGCGCTGCCGCGGCTCCAGCACAGGTGATCGGAAATCCAGCGCGGCTGCACCCGCTGCGCCAGGTGCTTGAGCCGGCGCAGGTAGTCGCGATCCAGTTCGTGCGGGCCGCCGATCGACAGCGACACGCCATGCATCACCAGCGGGTAGTGCTCGCCGATGGCGTCCAGGTAATAGAGCGGCTTGCCGCCCTCGACCAGGTAGTTTTCCGAGATCACCTCGAACCAGTCGACGGCCGGGCGCTGCTCGAGAATCGCCTGGTAATAAGGGGTACGCAGGCCCAGGCCATAGCCCAGGCTGGATGATTCGGCGGACATGTCAGGCTCCTTGAACAACCGCGGGAGCGGAGTGGCCGTAATCCGGCCACTCCCTGTGCCGTTACTCGCCGACAGTACCCTTGGCCGCATTGCACTCGGCCAGGGTCATGCTCTTGAAGCCCTGGCCCTTGCAGGCACCTTGGCCCTTGCAGCTGTTGTTCGCAGTCTTGCAATCGTTCTGGCCCTTGCAGCCGTTGACGCCATAACAGTGCACCTTGGCTTCTTCGGCCACCGCCATGGTGCTGGTCAGGCCGGCGAACAGGGTAGCGGCGGCAAATGCCAGGGCGGCACCGGTAGCCATAGTCTTGTTAGTCATGGGGTAATCCTCGAATAGTCTGGGAATGCCGGTCGATGCAAGGTTTTGCATACCGACATTTAACTAGAGCGAGAAGAGATGCTGGCGTTACAGACCGGCCGAGATTTTTTGCCGATTGGCGTTTCGGCGGCAACGCTAATGACCAGCGCTGGATGCCTACCACTGCCCCTCCAGTTCGCGTCGGGTCGCCTCGCGTACCGAGTCGGGGTAGCCGCTTTCCATGTACCAGATGGCGGGATGCTCGGTGGCCGACAGGCCGCGGCGGGCGGGCGGCAGGTTGGTGCGCATCAGCAGGATCACATCGCTGCTGGCCCAGGCATGGCGATACCAGTAGTGATGGCCGGCGATGTCGAAGCCTCGTCGTTCGCGGTCGAAGGAAAGATCCAGCACGTTCACATTGTCCAGGTGACGGCGCTCGACGAAACTGGTCAGCGCCTGGCTGGCCTCGTTCGAGCCGATACGCACCCCGCCAGGCATCAGCCGATGGGCGTAGCGCAAGGCGTCGTCATTGTCGGAGGTGGTGATCAGCACCTGCTCGGCCATCAGGCTGACGCTGGGCAGGCGTTCCTCGAAGGTTTCCTCGGGCACATCGGCAGCGGCGAACACCGCCGCGCCAATGCGAAAGCGGGTCTGCAACTGCTCATGGTTGAGCTGCGGATAGCTCTGCTGCAACTCGGCAAGCGCCTTGGACAATACCCGGCCACCGGCGCTGTAGGCGATCAGGTTGATTCGCTCGGCGGCGGTATGCAGGCCGAGGAACTGGATCAGGCGGACGAGTGCCTCGCTGGAGTGCTGCGCCCGTTTGACATCGATGCCCAGCAGGTAGCTGGCAATGTTCTGATGGCTGGGCCAGGCGAAGGCGAGCCCGACAAAATCGCGCCCGGCAAAATGATCCACTTCGGCGATCAGCTCGCAGGCATTGGCGAAATCCACCTTGGTGCCGTGGACGTAGACGATGATCTCCCGGTCGCGAGCCCGTTCCAGTTCCAGGTTGATGGCGTCGGCATAGGCCTGCAGATCTGCCGGCAACGGCACGGGCGGCGATGCGTCGAGTGCGAGGTCGCCACGCCGTTCGACGCGCTTGAGCTGCAGCGGAATCTCGCTGTCACGCTGCTCCGAGCGCGACGCCCGGTAGAGATCGTCCCAGGAGTGCTGGTCGGAGCCCAAGCGGACCTCGGCCTGGCCCAGGTACAACCTGTCGGCCAGGCCATTGCCAAAGCCGCCATCGGCTTCCGGTTGGCGATTGGTCGCGAAGAACAGCGATACTGGCAGTTTGCGCTCGGAGTGATGCAGGTGGGCGAAGGGGTCAATGGCACCGTCGAGGTAGATGACCGGGGTAGTCATTAGTGTGAGCGGGGGAGGTGTGCTGCAGCCGACGCTTAGCAGGCAGAGGGCGATCGGCAACCAGGGCGTTCGATGGAGCATGGGGGTCTCCCGACTAGGCGATGCGGACAGGCGGGCACCTGTGCTGGTGCGGGCGCAATGAGTTCAAGTCTAGCCGAACGAGGGTGTCGTTCCGCGCGCCATGTCTGCCGAGCGGCCATTGCCCCAGGGCGAGTTCGACTAACCTGAATTGATCTCGCGTGCCTAGGCGAGGGCAGACGGCGACTGCGTTTGCAGTGAAACTGTTTGGCATCATTAGCAGAGTCAGGGAGAGGCCATTTTATCGGTTCCAGCGAAGGCAACGAATGGCGCGGGACGCTGCCGTCAGTATCGGGTCCGCACCTATCTCATGCGCAGCGCCGCCAGGCGCAATGAAAGCCGCAGCTATACGCTGGCCATCGGTATTGCCGCGGCCAGCGGCGCTGACCTGAGTCAGGCCGATGGCGATATGAGCTTCTCGGCCAGCAAGGAAGCGGATCTGTACCTGATTCGGGCGGGCCAGGAGCGCTATGAAATTCCCGAGGCATTGGTATTCGGCGGCTAGCCATCGAGCGTCGCGACGCCGACCGTAGAAGCACTTTCGTGCATATTTATTAAGGAGAGGAAAAATGTACAAGCAGCTAGTTCTGATCACCCTTTCAGCGGTGCTGGCCAGTACCAGTGCGCACGCGATCAATGACAAGTACCGCAAGCAACTCGAGCGTTCCGGTTGCACCCAGGTGAGCGAGTTGCAGGGTTGCGACATCCACAAGACCCGGGAGGAAAACGCCAAGGCAGGTTTCGCCGAGACCGATGGCGGCGCACCGGCGGCGCAGCACAGCCGTAATCTGGTGGCCAAGAGCGATTCTGGTGCCACGGTGGCAACCATCCGCATCCAGGCAGATGGCAAGGTCTGGGTCAGCGGCAAGCCGGTGGCAGCCAAGAATGTCGGTGGAGCCCTGCATTTCCAGCAAGGCTTGATCACTTACACGGTCAGCGACAACCCCGAGGGTCAGAGCTTCTGGATGGATACGGATGCCGGTACCAAAGGCAGCATCATTAGAGAGTGATGCGAGATCAGGCTCTCTACTATTGCGTGTAGCCGCAAGCAACTGCATAGGGATCGCCGGCGAAGGGCTCACCAAAAGAAATGCCAGGCACTGCCTGGCATTTCATTCTCGATGGCGCGGCCTTATGCAGCCATCCCACAGCACTAGTGCCCCATCAGGCCCTCCTTACTCAACCGTTACGCTCTTGGCCAGGTTGCGCGGCTGGTCGACGTCGGTGCCCTTGAGCACGGCGACGTAGTAGGACAGCAGCTGCAGCGGGATGGTGTAGAGGATAGGTGCCAGGGCATCGTGGATGTGCGGCATGTTGACCACATGGGTACCCTCGCCGTTGCGCATGCCGGCCTTCTCGTCGGCGAACACCAGCAGCTCGCCGCCGCGGGCACGGACTTCCTGCAGGTTGGATTTGAGCTTTTCCAGCAGCTCGTTGTTCGGCGCGACTGTAACCACCGGCATGTCGCTGTCCACCAGCGCCAATGGGCCGTGCTTAAGCTCGCCGGCCGGGTAGGCTTCGGCATGGATTTAGGTCGGATTCGCGCACCAGGGAGCTGATGCCGACGTTGCAGATCGCCAGGCGGGCCAGGTAACCGCCCTGCTCTGGGCGCAGCGCCTTGGCGTTGCGCAGCGCGGCCAGGGTGTCGGCGGTTTCCCCGGACTGGGAGATGCTGATAAACAGGGTATCCGGCTGCACCACCACCTTGCGGTAACGGAACTCGCTGGCCACTTCGATCTGACAGGGAATCCCGGCCAGTTCTTCCAGCCAGTAACGGGCCACCATGCCGGCGTGATAGCTGGTGC
The DNA here is from genome assembly GCF_963970915.1 of Pseudomonas sp. EA_105y_Pfl2_R69. Taxonomy (NCBI): domain Bacteria; kingdom Pseudomonadati; phylum Pseudomonadota; class Gammaproteobacteria; order Pseudomonadales; family Pseudomonadaceae; genus Pseudomonas; species Pseudomonas sp. EA_105y_Pfl2_R69. The sequence continues at coordinate 101,354 of NZ_CAXAOO010000008.1, read as the reverse complement.
CACAGCGATTTATCGGCATGTCGGTGCTGATCGCCCCGGCGACGAAGGCCAGGGCAAACCCAGGTGACGGTTGGCGATGGCAGTGCGCCTGCGCCCGCTCAGGCGGCGGGCATAGCGGATGGGCATAAGGCACCTGCGTGGCGAAGTGGCGCGAGAGACTCAGAGATGAATCTCGGCACCTTTGATGCCGAGTTGCCGCAAGTCCTCGATCAGCGCGTTCAGGTCGGCGAAGGACTCCACCTGCTCCTGGCCATTGACCAGAAAGAAGCTGGTGCCCGCGCCCTTCTTGAACAGCACGATCCATTCCTGGGTATTGGCCGGGTTGACGATGACATGGGTATCGAAGAACACCCCGGCGGCCTGCTTGCTCTTCACTTCTTCACGCTGCACAGCGCTCCTCCTTACTCAACCGTTACACTCTTGGCCAAATTACGCGGCTGGTCGACGTCGGTGCCCTTGAGCACGGCGACGTAGTAGGACAGCAGCTGCAGCGGGATGGTGTAGAGGATAGGTGCCAGGGCGTCGTGGATATGCGGCATGTTGACCACATGGGTACCCTCGCCGTTGCGCATACCGGCCTGCTCGTCGGCAAACACCACCAGCTCGCCGCCACGGGCGCGTACTTCCTGCAGATTGGATTTGAGCTTTTCCAGCAGCTCGTTGTTCGGTGCCACGGTGACCACCGGCATATCGCTGTCGACCAGGGCCAACGGGCCGTGCTTAAGCTCGCCGGCCGGGTAGGCTTCGGCGTGGATATAGGAGATTTCCTTGAGCTTGAGTGCGCCTTCCATCGCCACCGGGTACTGCGCACCACGACCGAGGAACAGGCTGTGATGCTTCTCGGCGAACAGCTCGGAGACTTTCTCGACCACCCCGTCCATGGCCAGGGCTTCACCCAGACGGGTCGGCAGGCGACGCAGTTCTTCAACCAGCTCGGCCTCCAGGGCCTTGTCCAGGCTGCCATGCACCTGACCGAGAGACAGGGTCAGCAGCATCAGGGCGACCAGCTGGGTGGTGAAGGCCTTGGTCGAGGCCACGCCGATTTCCGGGCCGGCCTGGGTCAGCAGACACAGGTCGGATTCGCGCACCAGCGAGCTGATGCCGACGTTGCAGATCGCCAGGCTGGCCAGGTAACCGCCCTGCTCTGGGCGCAGCGCCTTGGCGTTACGCAGCGCCGCCAGGGTATCGGCGGTTTCCCCGGACTGGGAGATGCTGACAAACAGGGTGTCGGGCTGCACCACCACCTTGCGGTAGCGGAACTCGCTGGCCACTTCGATCTGACAGGGAATCCCGGCCAGTTCTTCCAGCCAGTAACGGGCCACCATACCGGCGTGATAACTGGTGCCACAGGCGACGATCTGTACGTTGCGCACCTTGGCGAACAATTCGGCGGCTTGCGGGCCGAAGGCCTGGACCAGCACCTGGTTGCTGCCCAGGCGGCCTTCCAGGGTGCGCTGCACCACCTTGGGCTGCTCGTGGATTTCCTTGAGCATAAAGTGACGGTACTCGCCTTTATCGGCGGCTTCCGCACCCTCGTGGTATTGCACGCTCTCGCGCTGCACCGGCTGACCGGAGGCATCCCAGATCTGCACGCTGTCGCGATGGATCTCGGCGATATCGCCTTCCTCAAGGTATATAAAGCGGTCGGTGACCTGGCGCAACGCCAGCTGGTCGGAGGCGAGGAAGTTCTCGCCAAGGCCCAGACCGATCACCAGCGGGCTACCGCTACGGGCGGCGAGCAGGCGATCCGGCTGCTTGGCGCTGATCACCGCCAGGCCGTAGGCACCGTGCAGTTGCTTAACCGCAAGTTTCAACGCGGCGGTCAAATCAGGCTGAGATTTGAGGGTGTGATCGAGCAGATGGACGATTACTTCAGTGTCGGTGTCGGAGCTGAACACGTAACCGAGGCTCTTGAGCTGAGCGCGCAGTTCTTCGTGGTTTTCGATAATGCCGTTGTGCACCACCGCCAGCTCCTGGCCGGAGAAATGCGGATGAGCATTGCGCTCGCTCGGCGCGCCATGGGTGGCCCAGCGGGTATGGGCAATGCCCAGGCGGCCAGCCAGGGGCTGCTCATTAAGGGCGCTCTGCAGCTCGGCGACCTTGCCCACCCGGCGGCTGCGCTGCAGCTCGCCCTGGTCATTCAGCAACGCCACACCGGCGCTGTCGTAGCCGCGGTACTCCAGGCGCTTGAGGCCTTCAACCAGCACGGCGGTGATATTGCGTTCAGCGACTGCGCCTACGATGCCACACATATTCTTCTCCTTAAGCTTCAACAGCCGCGCAGATCAGCTTGATGCCGCGCTCAGTCAATTGTTCACGAGCCTCAGGACTGAGGCGTTCGTCGGTTATCAGGGTATGGATGCCGCTCCAGGGCAGCTCCAGGTTGGGAATCTTGCGGCCGATCTTGTCGCTCTCGACCATCACCACCACTTCGCGCGCCACATCCGCCATCACCCGGCTGAGCCCGAGCAATTCATTGAAGGTGGTGGTGCCACGGTTCAGGTCGATGCCGTCGGCACCAATAAACAGCTGGTCAAAGTCGTAGGAGCGCAGCACCTGCTCGGCGACTTGGCCCTGAAACGACTCGGAATGCGGGTCCCAGGTACCGCCGGTCATCAGCAGCACCGGCTCATGCTCCAGCTCGCTGATCGCGCGGGCCACGTTCAACGAGTTGGTCATCACCACCAGGCCGGGCTTGTGGCCGAGCTGCGGGATCATCGCCGCGGTGGTGGTACCGCTGTCGATGATGATCCGCGCATGTTCGCGGATGCGCGCCACCCCAGCACGGGCAATGGCCTGCTTGTATGGCGAGATGGGCTGGACGTCGCTGATCAGCTCCTGCGGCATAGGCACGGCGCCACCGTAGCGACGCAGCAGCAGCCCGCTCTTCTCCAACGCAGCGAGGTCTTTGCGAATAGTCACTTCGGACGTAGCAAACGCCTTCGACAACTCATCCACACTCACTTCACCTTGCTCGGCGAGCAGGGCAAGAATGGTGTGACGACGTTGCGGAGTGTTGCGTTTCGACATGCTAAGTTTCGATTCGAAAGTTAATAGCGCGAATCAAAACCTAATGAAGCTTTTTCGTCAAGAGAAAAAACGATAGAAGGCAGAGCGTAGGATGGGTTAGGCGCGTAGCGGTGTAACCCATCAATTGGGCAGCATGGGTATCGCTGCGCTCAACCTGCGCGGCCCGACCCATCCTACGACTTTATTTCTTGATCTTAGTCGGGCGCTTCCAACCTTCGATATTGCGCTGCTTGGCGCGGCCGACGGCCAGGGTGTTATCCGGCACATCGCCGGTAATCACCGAGCCGGCACCGGTGGTTGCGCAATCGCCCAGGGTCACTGGAGCAACCAAAGCACTGTTGGAGCCGATAAACACGTCCTCGCCGAGCACCGTCCTGAACTTGTTGGCACCATCATAATTACAAGTAATGGTGCCAGCCCCGATATTGCTGCGCGCGCCGATCTCCGCATCGCCCAGGTAGCTCAAATGGCCGGCCTTGGCCCCCTCGCCCATTTTGGCGTTCTTCAGCTCGACGAAGTTACCCACATGGGCCCTGGCCCCCAGCACTGAACCAGGGCGCAGTCGGGCAAACGGGCCGCAGTCGGCCCCCTCGCCCACTTCGGCCCCTTCCAGATGACTGTTGGCTTTGACGATCGCGCCTTGGCGCAATGTGCTGTTCTTGATCACGCAGTTCGGGCCGATCTGCACGCCATCTTCGATCACCACCCGGCCTTCGAGGATCACGTTGATATCGATGGTGACATCGCGGCCCACTATCACCTCGCCACGCAAATCGAAACGCGCCGGGTCGATCAGGGTCACACCCTGCACCATCAGTCGGCGCGCAGCGCGGTACTGATAATGCCGTTCGAGCTGCGCCAACTGGATACGGTCATTAGCCCCCAGCACTTCCATCTCGTCGGCCGCCTGCTCGGTGGCCACCAGCAAACCGTCGGCCACCGCCATGGCAATCACGTCAGTCAGGTAGTACTCGCCCTGGGCATTGCTGTTGGACAGTCGACCCAGCCAGTCACTCAGGCGCTTGCCGGGTACGGCGAGGATGCCGGTATTGCCTTCACGGATCAGGCGCTGCTCGGCGCTGGCGTCCTTGTGCTCGACGATGGCCTTCACCGTGCCGCTCTCGTCGCGAACGATGCGGCCGTAGCCGGTGGGATCATTCAGATTGACCGTGAGCAGCCCGAGCTGCTGCTCGCTGACCTGTTGCAACAGGCGCTGCAGGGTTTCCACTTCGATCAGCGGCACGTCGCCGTACAGGATCAGCACGCGCTCGGCAGTCAATGCCGGCAGCGCTTGGGCCACGGCATGGCCGGTGCCAAGCTGCTCACTCTGCAACACGAAATTCAGGTCATCGCCCGCCAGGCGCTCGCGTACCAGCTCCGCACCATGGCCGATCACCACATGAATGCCTTGTGGTTTAAGCAGGCGGGCGGTGTCAATCACATGACCAAGCATGGCTTTGCCGGCAACCGGGTGCAGCACCTTGGGCAGGGCCGAACGCATACGGGTGCCTTGGCCGGCGGCGAGGATAACGATATCGAGCGACATAGAGGCAGATCCTGAGCAGTCGTCGGCTGTTAGCTACGGCTTAACCGCGACACAACCGACAGAAAAGATGAAATGACAGGCAAAGAAAAAGGGTAGCCAAGGCTACCCTTTTACTCGTTTGCGATGAAGCGTCGGAGTTAACCGCCGAACTTCTTGCGCAACTGCTGAACGGTGCGCAGCTGAGCCGCGACCTCGGCCAGGTGAGCGGCTGCGGAACCGTAATCGAACTCCGCTCCCTTCTCATTCAAGGCTTTCTCGGCAGCCCGGAGGGCTTCCTGAGCAGCAGCTTCATCGATATCGGCAGCACGCTGCACGGTATCGGCGAGAACTTTCACCACACTCGGCTGAACTTCCAGGAAGCCGCCGGAGATGTAGAACACCTCGGCTTCGCCACCCTGTTTGATCAGACGAATCGGACCCGGCTTGAGGTCGGTGATCAGCGGCGCGTGGCCTGGAGCGATACCGATATCACCCAGGTTGCCGTGCGCAATCACCATCTCGACCAGACCGGAGAAGATCTCGCCTTCTGCGCTGACGATGTCGCAATGGACTGTCATAGCCATGTCTAACCTCACGTATCGGTCTGCTTACACACTACTACGCGTGCAGGCAGACCGTAAGCGCCCGTTGCCGGGCGCACGGGTGATTACAGTTTCTTCGCTTTCTCAACAGCTTCTTCGATGCTGCCAACCATGTAGAACGCCTGCTCTGGCAGGTGATCGTAGTCACCTTTCAGAATGCCGCTGAAACCGGCAATGGTGTCCTTCAGGGAAACGTACTTGCCTGGCGAACCGGTGAAGACTTCGGCCACGAAGAACGGCTGGGACAGGAAGCGCTGGATCTTACGAGCACGGGATACCAGCTGCTTGTCTGTTTCGGACAGTTCGTCCATACCCAGAATCGCGATGATGTCCTTCAGCTCTTTGTAGCGCTGCAGTACGTACTGCACGCCGCGAGCGGTGTCGTAGTGCTCCTGGCCGATAACCATCGGATCCAGCTGGCGCGACGTCGAGTCGAGTGGATCGACCGCTGGGTAGATACCCAGGGAGGCGATGTCACGGGACAGTACGACGGTGGCGTCCAAGTGGGCGAAGGTGGTCGCCGGGCTTGGGTCGGTCAGGTCGTCCGCAGGTACGTATACGGCCTGTATCGAGGTGATCGAACCGGTCTTGGTCGAAGTAATACGCTCTTGCAGAACGCCCATTTCTTCGGCCAGGGTCGGCTGATAACCCACTGCCGACGGCATACGGCCGAGCAGTGCGGATACTTCAGTACCGGCCAGGGTGTAACGGTAGATGTTGTCCACGAAGAACAGAACATCACGGCCTTCGTCACGGAACTTCTCGGCCATGGTCAGGCCAGTCAGTGCTACGCGCAGACGGTTGCCTGGTGGCTCGTTCATCTGACCGTAGACCAGGGCTACCTTGTCGAGAACGTTGGAATCCTTCATCTCGTGGTAGAAGTCGTTACCCTCACGAGTACGCTCACCCACACCGGCGAACACGGAATAACCGCTGTGCTCGATGGCGATGTTACGGATCAGTTCCATCATGTTTACGGTTTTGCCGACACCGGCACCACCGAACAGACCGACTTTACCGCCCTTGGCGAACGGGCAAACCAGGTCGATAACCTTGATGCCGGTTTCCAGCAGTTCGTTCGAGCCAGCTTGCTCAGCGTAGGAAGGCGCTGGACGGTGAATGCCCCAACGCTCTTCTTCGCCAATCGGGCCAGCTTCGTCGATCGGGTTGCCCAGCACGTCCATGATCCGGCCCAGGGTTTTCACCCCAACCGGTACCTGGATACCTGCGCCAGTGCTGCCGACGTTCAGGCCACGCTTGAGGCCTTCGGTAGAACCCATCGCAATGGTACGGACAATGCCGTCGCCCAGCTGCTGCTGGACTTCCAGGGTGGTTTCGGCGCCGACTACTTTCAGCGCTTCATAAACATTCGGCACTTGATCACGCGGGAATTCCACGTCGATAACGGCGCCGATGATTTGAACGATACGTCCGCTACTCATCTTTGGTTCCTCTGAATATTTGAACCGTGCTTAAACCGCGGCAGCGCCGCCGACGATTTCCGAAATTTCCTGGGTGATCGCTGCCTGACGTGCTTTGTTGTAAACCAACTGCAGGTCTTTGATGATATCGCCAGCGTTGTCGGTGGCGTTCTTCATCGCGATCATCCGGGCCGCTTGTTCAGCCGCGTTGTTCTCAACCACTGCCTGGTAGACCTGCGACTCCACGTAACGCACCATCAAGCCGTCCAGCAGCTCCTTGGCGTCGGGTTCGTACAGGTAGTCCCAGTGGTGCTTGAGTTCTTTATCCGGATCGGCCACCAGTGGAATCAACTGCTCCACTGTCGGCTTTTGCGTCATGGTATTGATGAACTTGTTCGAGACCACAGACAAACGATCGATGCGACCATCTAGGTAGGCATCGAGCATTACCTTGACGCTACCAATCAGATCATTGATCGATGGTTCTTCGCCCAGGTGGCTGATCGCAGCAACGATGTTGCCACCAAAGTTGCGGAAGAACGCCGCACCCTTGCTGCCAACGACGCAGAGATCAATCTCAACGCCTTGCTCGCGATTGCTCGCCATGTCTTTGACCAGAGCCTTGAACAGGTTGGTGTTCAGACCACCACACAGACCACGGTCCGAGCTCACCACGACATAACCGACACGCTTAACATCGCGCTCGATCATGAACGGGTGACGGTATTCCGGGTTGGCGTTGGCCAGATGACCAATCACCTGGCGGATACGCTCCGCGTAGGGACGGCTAGCAGCCATGCGCATTTGTGCTCTGCGCATTTTGCTGACCGCCACCTTTTCCATGGCGCTGGTGATCTTCTGCGTGCTTTTGATGCTCGCAATCTTGCTGCGAATCTCTTTTGCGCCTGCCATTTGACACCTATCGGGTTAGCAAGCGGGGACCTCACGGTCCCCACTGCGGCTTACCAGGTTTGGGTGGCCTTGAACTTCTCGATACCGGCTTTCAGCTGGCCATCGATGTCGTCATTGAAGTCACCCTTCTCGTTGATCTTCGCCAGCAGAGCGGCGTGATCCCGGTTGAAGTAAGCAATCAGGGCCTGTTCGAATGCGCCAACTTTGGCAACTTCGATGTCGACCAGGAAACCACGCTCAGCGGCATACAGCGATACGGACATGTCAGCAATCGACATCGGCGCATATTGCTTCTGCTTCATCAGCTCGGTAACGCGCTGACCATGCTCAAGCTGCTTACGGGTGGCTTCGTCCAGGTCGGACGCAAACTGGGCGAATGCTGCCAGTTCACGGTACTGAGCCAGAGCGGTACGAATACCACCGGAGAGCTTCTTGATGATCTTGGTCTGTGCAGCACCACCCACGCGGGATACCGAAATACCGGCGTTGACCGCAGGACGGATACCCGAGTTGAACATGGCCGATTCCAGGAAGATCTGACCGTCAGTGATCGAGATCACGTTGGTCGGAACGAACGCGGAAACGTCGCCAGCCTGGGTTTCGATGATCGGCAGAGCGGTCAGGGAACCGGTCTTGCCTTTCACTTCACCGTTGGTGAACTTCTCGACGTACTCTTCGGATACGCGGGAAGCGCGCTCCAGCAGACGGCTGTGGAGATAGAACACGTCGCCTGGGTAGGCTTCACGGCCTGGCGGACGGCGCAGCAGCAGGGAAATCTGGCGGTAAGCCACTGCTTGCTTGGACAGATCGTCATAAACGATCAGCGCGTCTTCACCGCGGTCACGGAAGTATTCGCCCATGGTGCAACCGGCGTACGGTGCAATGAACTGCAGCGCAGCGGATTCGGAAGCGGAAGCAGCAACGACGATGGTATTAGCCAGCGCGCCGTTTTCTTCCAGCTTGCGAACCACGTTAGCAATGGTCGATTGCTTCTGACCAATGGCAACGTATACGCACTTAATGCCGCTGTTTTTCTGGTTGATGATGGCGTCGATGGCCAGAGCGGTTTTACCGATCTGACGGTCACCGATGATCAGCTCACGCTGGCCACGGCCAACCGGGATCATGGCATCGACCGACTTGTAACCGGTTTGCACCGGCTGGTCGACCGACTTACGCCAGATCACGCCCGGCGCAACCTTTTCAACAGCGTCGGTAGCGACGTTGTTCAGCGGGCCTTTGCCGTCAATTGGGTTACCCAGTGCGTCGACGACGCGACCCAGCAATTCCGGACCAACCGGAACTTCCAGGATGCGGCCAGTGCACTTGGCGCTCATGCCTTCGGCCAGGGAGGTATAAGCCCCCAGGACAACTGCACCCACGGAGTCTTGCTCCAGGTTCAGTGCCATACCGTAGACACCGCCCGGGAACTCGATCATTTCGCCGTACATCACATCGGCGAGACCGTGAATACGCACGATACCGTCAGATACGCTGACGACAGTGCCTTCGTTACGGGCTTGAGAGGCGACATCGAGATTCTCGATACGCCCCTTGATGATTTCACTTATTTCGGAAGGATTGAGTTGCTGCATAGCTCTGCTGCCCCTTCAAACTCAAGATTTCAATGCTTCGGCCAGCTTCGCGATTTTGCCGCGAACTGAGCCATCGATAACCAGGTCGCCGGCGCGGATCACGACACCACCGATCAGGGTGGCATCCTCCGCGGCGTGCAGACGCACTTCTCGGCCGAGCCGTGCACTGAGAACCTTGGCGAGTTTGTCTTGCTGTTCATCGCTCAATGCGAAGGCACTGGTAACGTCCACGTCGATCGACTTTTCCTGCTCGGCCTTGTACAGCTCGAACAGTTCAACGATCTGTGGCAACAGGGCCAGACGATCGTTTTCGGCGACGATGTGAATGAAATTGCGTACCTGGGCGTCGAACTTGTCACCACACACGTCAACAAACGTGGTGGCCTTGTCTGTACTCGTCAAACGCGGAGCCTTAAGCATGCTCTGCATGGTGTCGTCTTGCGACACCGCTGCAGCCAGGCCGAGCATGGCTGACCAATTGGCCAGCTGCTGGTGGGCCTGGGCATACTCGAAGGCAGCCTTAGCGTAAGGTCGGGCCAGCGTGGTCAGTTCTGCCATGATCGCGCCCTCGCTTAAATTTCGGCTGCCAGTTTGTTAACCAGCTCCGCATGCGCGTTTTGGTCGATAGATGCGCCCAGGATCTTCTCGGCACCGCTAACGGCCAGGCTACCCAATTGGGCGCGCAGCGCGTCTTTGACGCCATTCAGTTCCTGCTCGATCTCGGCCAGAGCCTGAGCCTTCACACGGTCAGCTTCGACACGGGCCTGATCACGGGCTTCGTCGACGATCTGAGTTCCGCGCTTCTTGGCTTGCTCGATGATCTCGGCCGCTTGGCCTTTGGCTTCGCGCAGTTGCTGACCCGCTTTCTCTTGGGCCAACTCCAGGTCACGAGCCGCACGGCTAGCAGCGTCCAGGCCGTCTGCGATCTTCTTCTGACGCTCTTGCAAAGCCGTAATGACCGGAGGCCATACGAACTTCATGCAGAACAGCACGAAGATGAAGAAGGCAACGGACTGGCCAATCAGGGTTGCATTAATGTTCACGCCAACACCTCGCTCGTTCGTTGTCCATCAAACCAATCCACTCGAATAGTCGAGTGATTAGCCTGCGATTTGACCAACGAAGGGGTTCGCGAAGGTGAAGAACAGTGCGATACCAACACCGATCATGGTCACGGCGTCGAGCAGACCGGCGACGATGAACATTTTCACTTGCAGCATCGGAACCATTTCCGGCTGACGTGCAGCGCCTTCCAGGAACTTGCCGCCCAGCAGGCCGAAACCAATGGCGGTACCCAGGGCACCCAGGCCAATCAGCAGTGCTACAGCGATAGCGGTCAGACCAACTACAGTTTCCATCTTTCCTCCCGACTTTTTATGTCGTATTGGTTAAGGTTTTCTAAGGTAAAGCGGTAAAGCAAAATCGGTACTTCTGGTTGCCCTTGCGGGCGTCCACTGCGAGCGCCTAAGCGCTCTTAGTGGTTGTCTTCGTGCGCCATCGACAGGTAGACGATGGTCAGCATCATGAAGATAAACGCCTGCAGAACAATAATCAGGATGTGGAATACCGCCCACGCCCACTGCAGGGCAATACCCAGCGCGCCCAGCAGCAGACCGCCGCCAAACATGATCGCGATGAGGATAAAGATCAGCTCGCCGGCATACAGGTTGCCGAACAGACGCAGTGCCAGGGAAATCGGCTTGGCGATCAGGGTCACGAATTCGAGCAGGAAGTTGACCGGAATCAGCAGCGCCTGAACCACGATGTTCTTGCTACCGAATGGGTGCAGGGTCAACTCGCCGATAAAGCCGCCGAGTCCTTTGACCTTGATGCTGTAGAACAGGATCAGGGCAAATACCGACAGGGCCAGGCCCAGGGTGGCGTTTGGATCGGTGGTCGGCACGACGCGGAAGTACAGGTGCGGGTCGCCGGATATTTTTGCCGCCAGCATTGGCAACCAATCCACCGGGATCAGGTCCATAAAGTTCATCAGGAAGACCCAGACGAAGATGGTCAGACCCAGTGGCGCGATCAGGGCGTTGCGGCCATGGAAGGTGTCCTTGACGCTGCCGTCAACGAACTCGACCAGGACTTCAACGAAGTTCTGCAGCTTGCCCGGTTGTCCGGAAGTGGCGCGTTTGGCGGCGGCACGGAACAGCAGGATAAAGAACAGGCCAAGCACGACGGACACCGCCAGGGTGTCTACGTGAAATGCCCAGAAGCCCATTTCCTGAGCTTCTTTTGCGTTGTGGGCGAAACTCCAGCCGTTGACCGGGTGCTGACCGTAGGTCAGGTTGGTCAAGTGGTGCTGGATATAACCCGAAGCGGTTTCTGCTGCTGCCATATATCCCTCGAGCGCTAAGGTCTTAAAAGTCTTGTTTTCATTAGCAAGGGCGAAAACCAATTGACCAACTGGGTCAGGAAGAACACGCCAAATACCGCCAGCGCCTCCAATGGCTTCACACCTGCAAAGGTCAGTGCAAACAGCACTGCCGTTAAAACCAGTTTGCCCGCCTCGCCGGCATAAAAAGACCGGACGATGGCTTGAGCAGCCCGCGCTCCACTGAAACGGAACGCCTTATGGGCGAAATACACATTCGGCAGCCAGGCAATCAGGCCACCACACAGCCCGGAGTAACCTGCCACTGCGCCTTGCCACTGCCACAACACCAGGGCCAGTAACAGCAGTACCAGCAGTTGCACCAGCAGAACCGGGAAAACAGCCAGACGATGGAAGGGCAGGCGATTCGGCGTGCGAACGTCCATCTTGTTTTCCTGAAAGCTGAACTCGGGCGTCGGCACCTGAAAGTAAATAAATTGGCATAGTTTGTGCCGACGAAATGCGCGCAGAGTATAGGGGTGCTTCCCCCCCCATTCAACTGCCGGGTAGTGATTTCCGACTACCCGCTACATGTGCAATTGTTTCAGCGGATGTGGGCCAACACACCCTGCAACTCGTCCAGCGAACTGTAACGAATCACCAACTGGCCTTTGCCTTTCTGCCCATGCTTGATCTGCACCGGAGAGCCCAGGCGCTCGGCCAGGCGCTGTTCCAGGCGGGTGATATCCGGGTCGGCCTTGACCACCATTGCAGGCTTCTCTTTGCTGTTCAGCCACTGACGTACCAGTGCTTCGGTTTGGCGCACCGTGAGGCCACGTGCGACAACATGTCGCGCGCCCTCGGTCTGCTGTTCCGCCGGTAAACCGAGCAGGGCGCGGGCGTGGCCCATTTCCAGATCGCCATGGGAGAGGAGGATCTTGATCTCTTCCGGCAGGGCGATCAGGCGCAGCAAGTTGGTGATGGTCACCCGCGATTTGCCCACGGCATCGGCGACCTGTTGCTGGGTCAACTGGAATTCCTGCTGCAGGCGCTGCAGGGCCATGGCTTCTTCGATGGGGTTGAGGTCTTCGCGCTGGATGTTCTCGATCAGCGCCATGGCGATGGCGGCTTCGTCCGGCAGTTCGCGGACCATGGCCGGAATCTTGTCCAGTCCGGCCTGCTGACTGGCACGCCAGCGGCGTTCGCCGGCGACGATCTCGAAGCGACCCTCGCCAATCGGCCGTACCACGATCGGTTGCATCACCCCGTGAGCCTTGATCGACTGGGCCAGTTCTTCCAGGGCGATGGCGTCCATGTCGCGACGGGGCTGGTATTTGCCGCGCTGGATCAGGTCCAGGGGCAGGTACTGCAGTTCGCGGCTGTCGACCTGGGCCGCTTCTTCCTGCAAGGCGCTGACACTGGTGCCGCCGAGCAGAGCATCCAGACCGCGTCCCAGTCCTCGTTTCTTCACAGCCATGGGAATTTCCTTATGCGGTTGCCGTGTGGGCGCTGGCGCGCTGACGACGTACCAGTTCGCCGGCCAAGGCCAGGTAGGCGATGGCACCACGGGATTGCTTGTCATACACCAGCGCCGGCATGCCGAAGCTGGGGGCCTCGGCCAGACGCACGTTACGCGGGATCACGGTTTGGTACAGGGTATCGGGGAAGTGCTGCTTGAGTTGCGCCGATACGTCGTTGGTCAGGCTGATGCGCGGGTCGTACATGGTGCGCAGCAGGCCTTCTATCTTCAGCTTGGGATTCAACAACTCGGCGATGCGCTGGATGCTGTTGACCAGGTCGCTCAGGCCTTCGAGGGCGTAGTACTCGCACTGCATGGGGATGATCACCCCATCGGCGGCGACCAGGGCGTTGATGGTCAGCATCGACAGCGCCGGCGGGCAGTCGATCAGGATGTAATCGTAATTCTCGCGGATCGGTGCCAGCGCATAACGCAGGCGACTCTCCTTCATTTTCATTTCCAGCAGCGACACTTCCGCTGCTGTGAGGTCGCGGTTGGCCGGCAGCAGCTGGTAGCCGCCGTGCTCGGAAAACTGCATCGCCTCGACCAGGTTGCATTCGCCGATCAGCACGTCGTAGATCGAATGCTCCAGAGCATGCTTATCCACACCGCTGCCCATGGTGGCGTTGCCCTGGGGATCCAGATCGATCAGCAGCACGCGGCGCTTGGTCGCAACCAGCGAAGCCGCCAGATTGATGCAGGTGGTGGTCTTGCCCACCCCGCCTTTCTGGTTGGCGATTGCGAATACCTTAGCCATGCTGCCTTTCCCCTTAGGGCCTATTAACGTTTCGGCACGAGCCGCGTTGCTGCGCCAAATGGCACCAGGTTAGGCGCAGGACGCCGGTAATGGTCATTCCCTTGCCAAGTCCTGCAACGACAGCTGGTGCCATTTGCCGCGCAACCCGTAGGGACGGGCCAGTTTTTGCGCGATGCGTCGTTACTCGTCGTTCATTTGGAATAACCAAACTTCTCTCCTCGCGCCTAGCTCCGCGCAAAAACTGGCTCCGTCGCGGCCGTGACGAAGCGTCAATAGGCCCTACTCCGAGCGACGCAGTATCAGCAGATGACGCTGACCTTGGCAACCGGGAACCTTGAGCACGTGGGTGGCGCTGAGACGGAAGTCCGCCGGCAGGGCTTGCAGTTCGTCGTCCGGGTGTACACCTTTCATCGCCAGCCACTGGCTGTGTTCGCTGCCGAGATGACGGGTCCAGTTGCTGAAATCCTCCAGCGAACTGAAGGCCCGCGAACAAATGCCGGCAAACGGCACTTCAGGCTTAAATTCTTCGACCCGGCTGTGGATAACTTGCAGGTTGGCCAGTTTCAGCTCCAGCTTCACCTGGGTCAGGAAACGGGTCTTCTTGCCATTGGAGTCGAGCAGGGTGAACTGCCGCTCGGGAAACAGGATGGCCAGGGGAATACCCGGCATGCCGCCGCCGCTGCCGACGTCCAGCCAGTTATCCCCAGCAGCCGCGACAAAGGGCACCACGGACAGGCTGTCGAGCAGATGGCGCGAGACCATTTCGTCCGGGTCGCGCACCGCGGTGAGGTTGTAGGCCTTGTTCCACTTGATCAGCAGGGCCAGGTAGGCGAGCAGTTGGTCGTGCTGCTGCGCGCTGAGTTCGACGCCCAGCTCGCGGGCACCCTGGCTCAGTTCTTCGGCGTGGCGGGGGGTAACAGACATCAGGCGCTGTGCTCCAACTGCTGACCGGCAGTGCGCTTTTTCAGGTGGATCAGCAGCAGGGAAATCGCCGCCGGAGTGACCCCGGGAATCCGCGAGGCCTGGCCCAGAGTCTCGGGGCGGGCGTTGCCGAGCTTGTGCTGGATTTCCTTGGACAGCCCGGAAATCCCGTTGTAATCGATATCGGCCGGCAGCTGGGTATCTTCGCTGGCACGCAGGCGGGCGATCTCGTCCTGCTGACGGTCGATATAACCGGCGTACTTGGTCTTGATCTCGACCTGCTCGGCCACTTGCGAGTCCTGCGCACCGCCGCCGGTGATGGCCACCAGGCCGGCGTAATCGATTTCCGGGCGCGAGAGCAGGTTGAGCAGGTTGTATTCGTGGGTCAGCGGCGTGCCGAAGCGTTCGGCAATCGCATCGCCCTGAGGTGTTGCGGGGCGGACCCAGGTGCTCTTCAGGCGCTGTTCTTCCAGGGCGATGGCTTCGCGCTTGGCCTCGAAGGCCGCCCAGCGCACATCATCGACCAGGCCCAGCTCGCGGCCTTTGGCAGTCAGGCGCAGATCGGCATTGTCTTCACGCAGGATCAGCCGGTATTCGGCCCGCGAAGTGAACATGCGGTACGGCTCCTGGGTACCCAGGGTAATCAGATCATCGACCAGTACGCCGATGTAGGCCTCATCGCGGCGCGGGCACCAGCTGTCCTTGCCCTGGGCACGCAGCGCGGCGTTGCAACCGGCGAGCAGCCCCTGCGCGCCGGCTTCTTCGTAGCCGGTGGTGCCGTTGATCTGACCGGCGAAGAACAGGCCGGCGATGACCTTGGTTTCCAGGCTGTATTTCAGATCGCGCGGATCGAAGTAGTCGTATTCGATGGCGTAGCCCGGCCGCACGATGTGGGCGTTTTCCATGCCGCGGATGCTGCGCACCAGCTGCAGCTGCACATCGAAGGGCAGCGAGGTGGAAATGCCGTTGGGGTACAGCTCATGGGTGGTCAGGCCTTCCGGCTCGATAAATACCTGATGGCTGTCCTTGTCGGCGAAGCGGTGGATCTTGTCTTCGATCGACGGGCAGTAACGCGGCCCCACGCCCTCGATCAGCCCGGAATACATCGGCGAACGATCGAGATTGGCGGCGATGATCTCGTGAGTCCTGGCGTTGGTGTGGGTGATCCAGCAGCTGATCTGCCGCGGCTGCTGTTCGGCGCGACCGAGGAAGGACATCAGCGGCGTCGGCGTATCGCCGGGTTGCTCGGTCATCAGCGAGAAATCCACCGAGCGGCCATCGATACGCGGCGGCGTACCGGTTTTCAGGCGTCCGACCCGCAATGGCAACTCGCGCAGACGTTGGGCCAGGGCAATCGAAGGTGGATCGCCAGCACGGCCACCGGAATAGTTCTGCATGCCGATGTGGATAAGTCCGCCGAGGAAGGTACCGGTGGTCAACACCACGGAGTCAGCGAGGAAACGCAGGCCCATTTGGGTGACAACGCCTTTGACCTCGTCGTTTTCGACGATCAGGTCGTCGGCAGCCTGCTGAAATATCCACAGGTTGGCCTGGTTTTCCAGGGTTTCACGAATCGCGGCCTTGTACAGCACCCGGTCGGCCTGAGCGCGAGTGGCCCGTACGGCGGGGCCCTTGCGGCTGTTCAGCACACGGAACTGGATGCCGCCACGGTCGGTGGCAGCGGCCATGGCCCCCCCGAGGGCGTCGATTTCCTTGACCAGATGGCTCTTGCCGATGCCACCAATGGCCGGGTTGCAACTCATCTGCCCGAGGGTTTCCACGTTGTGGGTCAGCAGCAGGGTTTTTACCCCCATGCGTGCCGCCGCCAGTGCGGCTTCGGTACCGGCATGACCGCCGCCGATGACGATCACCTGAAAACGGGAAGGGAAATCCACCACGCACCTCGTGCCTGTTGAGAATTTTGGGGGGCTTTTGGGTTGAAAAGCTGGAAAGGCGGCAAGTATAGGGATTTAGCCGGTGTGAAAGAAGCCTTTTGCACAAAAAATAGCCAGCTGCTCGGGGAGCTCGAACGGGTCGATCGGTTAATAAAGAATAAAAGAATGAATTTTTATAAAGCCTTGTTTATATGTTTATTACTTAGCAACGACTTTTCTGTGGATAGATGTCTACAGGCCAATGACATCAAGGCCTGCAGCGTTTGAAAAGTCTGTGCTGATCCTGCCATCTGCCTGTTCAATTGCCGTACGCAAGCTGTGGATGGAATGCATTGTTATCCACAGGGGCGGTTATCCTCCGTTTTATCACCGGGTTATAGCCAGGGCTTAGGCCGGGTTTTCCACAGGGCTTAGGTGGATAAATAAGTGCTTGGACACCCATATTTCGCCCAGCCGAAGGCCTGCCTGGATGGCATAAATTAGGTTTTAGAGCGGGACGCTACGTAGGATGGGTTAGGCGCAGAAAGGCAATAGTGAAGACGACAGGAGGTTCGATGTGCCGTAACCCATCAAGAATATGCTGCAGATGATGGGTTACGCAGCGCGTGGGATCGGCAGTGATTACAGGTTCAATGCTCTCGCCGCTAACCTGCGCGCCCCGTCCCATCCTACCTGTCTAAACGATGTTATTTGCCGATACAGAAGCTGGAAAAGATCCTTCCGAGCAGGTCGTCGGAGCTGAATGCCCCGGTGATTTCGCCGAGGGCCTGCTGGGCCATGCGCAAGTCTTCTGCCAGCAGTTCGCCGGCCCCGGCCAGGGTCAGCTGGGCGTGGCCATGCTCAAGGTGAGTGGCGGCCTGGCGCAGCGCCTCCAGGTGGCGTCTGCGGGCGCTGAAGCTGCTCTCGGCGGTCTGCTCGTAGCCCATGCAGGCCTTGAGGTGTTCACGCAGCAGGTCCAGGCCTTCAGTGGATTTTGCCGAAAGGCTGATGGTGATATGACCGTCATTGCAGGCTTCCAGGCCAATGGTTTCGCCCGACAGGTCGGACTTGTTGCGGATCAGGGTGACCTTGGCCGGGTCCGGGCGCAGGTCGAGAAATTCGGGCCACAGGGCAAAGGGGTCGTCCGCTTCGGGAGCCGTTGCATCGACCACCAGCAGGATGCGGTCGGCCTCACCAATGGCCTTGAGAGCACGCTCGACACCGATGCGTTCGACCTGATCCTCGGTCGTGCGTAGGCCGGCGGTATCCACCACATGCAGGGGCATGCCATCGATATGGATATGTTCACGCAGCACGTCGCGGGTGGTGCCGGCGATCTCGGTGACGATGGCCGCTTCGCGCCCGGCCAAGGCATTGAGCAGGCTGGACTTGCCAGCGTTGGGCCGGCCGGCGATCACCACCGTCATGCCGTCGCGCAGCAGGGCACCCTGGCCGGCCTCGCGCAGTACCCCGTCAAGGTCCGTGCGCACGCCCTCGAGCAGGTTCAGCACGTGGCCATCGGCGAGAAAGTCGATCTCCTCCTCGGGAAAGTCGATGGCCGCCTCGACATAG
The DNA here is from genome assembly GCF_963970915.1 of Pseudomonas sp. EA_105y_Pfl2_R69. NCBI lineage: Bacteria > Pseudomonadati > Pseudomonadota > Gammaproteobacteria > Pseudomonadales > Pseudomonadaceae > Pseudomonas > Pseudomonas sp. EA_105y_Pfl2_R69. The sequence goes on along the minus strand of NZ_CAXAOO010000008.1, from coordinate 83,306 downwards.
ATGCGCAGGCTGATCAGGCGTTCGGTGAGGCCATGCACGCGCCGCGAGAACTCGCCCTGCAGCGAGCGCAGGGCATTGCGGGCGGCCTGCTCGGAGCTGGCCTCGATCAGGTCGGCAATCGCCTCGGCCTGGGCCAGGTCGAGCTTGTCGTTGAGGAAGGCGCGCTCGCTGAACTCCCCCGGGCGCGCCAGGCGTGCGCCGAGCTGGACACAGCGGCGCAGCAGCAGGTCGAGCACCACCGGACCACCATGGCCCTGCAACTCCAGTACGTCCTCGCCGGTAAAGGAGTTGGGACCGGGGAAATACAGGGCCAGTCCTTCATCCAGCACCTGCTTGGCATCGGCGAAGAACGGCCCGTAGTGGGCGTAGCGCGGTTGCAGCTGACGTTGGCAGATGGCCTGGGCCAGTTGCCCCGCCAAGGGACCGGAGACACGGACGATACCGACCCCACCACGGCCTTGAGCGGTGGCGACGGCAGCTATGGTTTCGCGGGCTAGTTGCATGGGGTTCTCCAAACGGGGCATAGCAAAACGCCCCTGAAGAGGGGCGTTTTGTTCAAGCGTAGAAGCAACCTGGCTTTAGGCTTCGGCAGCCTTCGTCGCCGCTTCGATCTTGCGGGTAATGTACCACTGCTGGGCGATCGACAGGATGTTGTTGACCACCCAGTACAGCACCAGACCGGCCGGGAACCAGAGGAAGAAGAAGGTGAAAATGATCGGCATCATCTTCAGTACCTTGGCCTGCATCGGGTCCGGTGGCGTCGGGTTGAGCTGCTGCTGGATAAACATGGTCGCGCCCATGATGATCGGCAGGATAAAGAACGGATCCTTGATCGCCAGGTCGGTTATCCACAGCAGCCACGGGGCCTGGCGCATTTCCACGGATTCCAGCAATACCCAGTAGAGCGCGAGGAAGACCGGCATCTGTACCAGGATCGGCAGGCAGCCGCCGAGCGGGTTGATCTTCTCTTTCTTGTACAGCTCCATCATTGCCTGGGACATCTTCTGCCGGTCGTCGCCATGCTGCTCTTTCAACTGAGCCAGCTTGGGTGCAACGGCCCGCATGCGCGCCATGGATTTGTAGCTGGCGGCCGACAGTGGGAAGAAGATCAGCTTGATGATCAGAGTCAGGAAGATGATCGACCAGCCCCAGTTACCCAGCAGGTTGTGGATAACTTCCAGCAGCCAGAAGATCGGCTGGGCCAGGAACCAGAGGATGCCGTAATCGACGGTCAGCTCGAGGCCGGGCGACAGGGTCTTCAGATGACCTTGTAGCTTCGGGCCGGCATATAGAACGGCACTGGTTTCGCCCTGAGCGCCTGCAGCAACCTGAATGGCCGGGCCGGTAAAGCCGACAATGTAGTTGCCTTGGCTGTCTTTGCGGGTCTGTACCTGGTTGGTGCTGTCTTTACTTGGAATCCAGGCAGTGACGAAGTAATGCTGTAGCCAGGCAACCCAGCCTCCTTGAACGGTTTCTTTGAAGGCTTGTTTGTCGATATCTTTCATCGACACTTTTTTGTACGGCTCTTCGGTTGTCCACAGCGCACCGCCGAGGTAGGTCGCAGTGCCGGTTGCAGTGGTGGAGGACGGATCGTCGCTGCCATCACGCTTGAGCTGGGCGAACATGTTGCCGCTCCAGGCCTGGTCGCTCTGGTTGTCGATCAGGTAGCTGACGGTCAGCTGGTAGGCAGCCGGGTCGACGCAACCCGGTTTTTTCTGCTGCTGCTCTTTTTCCGAGCACTGCGGATTCAAACCGCGGATAAAGCTGAAGCGCTTGATGTAGTTGACGCCGTTTTCGCTGAGCTTGAGGTCGACCTGCAACTGGTCCTGACCTTCGGCCAGCTCATAGCTCTTCTGCTCGCTGCTCCACAAAGCACGGCCGCTGGATTTATCCGGGGCATTGCCGCCAATCAGGCCACTCTGGGCCAGATAGGTACGCTCGCCACCGTTGTCGAACAGCTGAAAAGGCACATCCGGACGGTCCTGACGGCGTGGGTACTGCGGCAAGCGCAGTTGCACCACATCGCCACCGCGCGGATCGATGGCCAGTTCCAGGACATCGGTTTTCACCCGAATCAGTTCATCACTCACGGCCGTCGGGGCAACGCTGATGGATCCTGGCTCGATTGCAGTCGCTGCACTCGGAATATCGTCACTGCTGACAGCAGTGGAAGCAGTGCCGGTGGTATCCGGCAAGCCCGGAACACTGCTGCTGACAGCGGCAGTTTCAGTCGGCAGGGCAGCTTGGCCGTAGTCCTGGTTCCACTGGAGAACCATCATATAGGACACGATTGCCAGGGCGACGATCAGGATCGAACGTTGAATATCCATGATTATTCGGCCATCGAAGAGGAACGGGAGATTTTCGCGGGGGGAACCGGGTCGTAGCCACCGGGATTCCACGGGTGACAGCGGCCAAGCCGACGCAGGGTCAGCCAGCCACCACGCGTGACGCCATGTTGTTCAATGGCCTCAAGCGCGTAGCAGGAACAGCTTGGGTAAAAACGACAGTGGCTGGCCATCAAGGGGCTGATGGCGTAGCGGTAGAACTGGATGGGGAGCAAGGCCAGTTTACGCATGGGTACTGTCGGTTACCCCGGTTTGAGCAGGTGCTTGCGGGCTGGGTTTGCTGCGTTCCAGGCGTTTCCAGAGCTTGCCGAACTGGCGGGCCAGTTCAACATTCTCCAGATCGCCGAGTCCCTTACGCGCCACCACGACAATGTCCCAGCCAACCAGGTTGTCCTGGTTGAGGCGGAACGATTCACGTATCTGGCGTTTCAGGCGATTGCGCTCAACCGCGAGCTTGACGCTCTTCTTCCCGATCACCAGGCCCAGACGGGGATGATCGAGATCGTTGTTGCGCGCCAGCAGCAGGACATTTTTGCCCGGAGCTTTGCCGCTAGGGGAGTCGAAGACTGCCTTGAATTGCCGGGGAGTTAGCAGGCGCTTTTCCCGACTGAAGTCTCGACTCACCACAAGACCGAAATTTAGACGGCGAGACGCTTACGGCCCTTGGCGCGGCGACGCGACAGGACAGCACGGCCGTTCTTGGTGGCCATACGAGCACGGAAACCGTGGGTGCGAGCGCGTTTGATAGTGCTGGGTTGGAAAGTACGTTTCATGATGCGGTACCTGGGTGGTCGACTACGGGCCGGAATGGCCCCCGTTTTAAGAGACCGGCAATTCTAGAGAAAGCGGAGGGTCAGGTCAATTTCCAACCAGGCTTTTCCTGCATAAAGAAATATAAAGAAGAGATTATTTAAAGATCTTTTGTAGTGTTAGTAACTATTAGCACCTTGCTGATCTGTGCATAAGTGCCTGCAGGCCACAGAATAAGCCGCGCTCAGCCCAGGGTAAGTCTGTCGAAAAGCCGTGTGGCGGCTGTGCGGTGCATGGGCACAAGCTGAGGATGGAATGCGCTTTTACCCACAGGCGGGTTTTCCACCGGGTTTAACCCTGGTTTATCCCATGAGTTTGGGTGGGGTTATCCACAGAGCTTGAGTCGCTTGTCGAGCGGTAGGTAAAAGCCAATAAGACCTTGATTTTCCTTGCCTGCCACCCGGTTTACGTGTGGATAACTCAGGCCTCGCCGGCTACAATGACGGCTGTTTTTGCCTCGCCGCCTTTCGATTTAGGGGATATCAGTGTCTGTGGAACTTTGGCAGCAGTGCGTCGAGCTTCTGCGCGATGAGCTGCCTGCTCAGCAATTCAACACCTGGATCCGTCCACTGCAGGTCGAAGCCGAAGGCGACGAGCTTCGCGTCTATGCGCCGAACCGTTTCGTACTCGACTGGGTCAATGAAAAGTACCTGACCCGTCTGCTCGAGCTATTGTCCGAGCGCACCAATGGTCTGATGCCTGCCCTCTCCTTATTAATAGGCAGCAAGCGCAGTTCCGCTCCCCGTGCCGCAGTCAGCGTTGCGCCACCGGCACCGACCCCGGTCGCTGCGCCCGCCCCTGTGCAAACGATGCAGGCGCAGGCCAGTGCCCAGGGCGAGCCCTCGCGTTCGAGTTTCGACCCCATGGCCGGTGCAGCCAGCCAGCAGGCCCCGGCGCGTACCGAGCGCACGGTCCAGGTCGAAGGCGGCTTGAAGCACACCAGTTACCTCAACCGTACCTTTACCTTCGACAACTTCGTCGAGGGCAAGTCCAACCAGCTGGCCCGCGCAGCGGCCTGGCAGGTGGCGGACAATCCCAAACACGGTTACAACCCACTGTTCCTTTATGGCGGCGTCGGCCTGGGTAAAACCCACTTGATGCATGCGGTGGGTAATCACCTGTTGGCGAAGAACCCGAATGCCAAGGTGGTCTACCTGCATTCCGAGCGTTTTGTCGCCGACATGGTCAAGGCCCTGCAGTTGAACGCGATCAACGAGTTCAAGCGTTTCTACCGCTCGGTGGACGCGCTGCTGATCGACGACATTCAATTCTTCGCCAAGAAAGAGCGTTCCCAGGAAGAGTTCTTCCACACCTTCAACGCCCTGCTCGAAGGCGGCCAACAGGTGATTCTCACCAGCGACCGTTACCCGAAAGAGATCGAAGGCCTGGAAGAGCGTCTCAAGTCGCGTTTCGGCTGGGGGCTGACGGTGGCGGTCGAGCCGCCGGAACTGGAAACCCGGGTGGCGATCCTGATGAAGAAGGCCGACCAGGCCAAGGTCGATCTGCCTCACGACGCGGCCTTCTTTATCGCCCAGCGCATCCGCTCCAACGTGCGTGAGCTGGAAGGTGCCCTGAAGCGGGTGATTGCCCACTCGCACTTTATGGGACGTGACATTACCATCGAGCTGATCCGCGAATCGCTCAAGGACCTGTTGGCCCTGCAGGACAAGCTGGTTAGCATCGACAATATCCAGCGTACGGTGGCCGAGTACTACAAGATCAAGATTTCCGATCTGCTCTCCAAGCGCCGTTCCCGTTCGGTGGCGCGCCCGCGGCAGGTGGCCATGGCCCTGTCCAAGGAGCTGACCAACCACAGCCTGCCGGAAATTGGCGATGCCTTCGGCGGCCGCGATCACACCACGGTATTGCATGCTTGCCGTAAGATTGCTGAACTTAAGGAATCCGACGCGGACATCCGCGAGGACTACAAGAATTTGCTGCGTACGCTGACAACCTAATACGCAACTCCACTAGGCAAGGGACTAGACCATGCACTTCACCATTCAACGCGAAGCCTTGTTGAAACCTCTGCAACTGGTCGCTGGCGTCGTGGAACGTCGCCAGACCCTGCCAGTGCTTTCCAATGTGCTGCTGGTGGTCGAAGGCCAGCAGCTGTCGCTGACCGGTACCGACCTGGAAGTCGAGCTGGTCGGGCGCGTCACCCTGGAAGAACCCGCCGAGCCCGGCGAGATCACCGTACCGGCGCGCAAGCTGATGGACATCTGCAAAAGCCTGCCGGCGGACGCCTTGATCGATATCCGCATCGACGAGCAGAAGCTGCTGGTCAAGGCCGGGCGTAGCCGCTTCAGCCTGTCCACCCTGCCCGCCAATGATTTCCCCACCGTCGAGGAAGGCCCGGGTTCGCTGACCTTCAGCCTGGTGCAGAGCAAACTGCGTCGCCTGATCGAACGCACCAGCTTCGCCATGGCCCAGCAGGATGTGCGCTACTACCTCAACGGCATGCTGCTGGAAGTGCAGACCGGTGTCCTCCGCGCCGTGGCCACCGACGGCCACCGCCTGGCCATGTGCTCCATGGACGCCGCCATCGAGCAGGTCGAGCGTCACCAGGTCATCGTGCCGCGCAAGGGTATTCTCGAACTGGCCCGTCTGCTCACCGAGCAGGACGGCAGTGTCAGCATCGTTCTCGGTCAGCACCATATTCGCGCTACCACCGGCGAGTTCACCTTTACCTCGAAACTGGTCGACGGCAAGTTCCCCGACTACGAGCGTGTCCTGCCACGGGGTGGCGACAAGCTGGTGGTAGCCGATCGTCAGGGCCTGCGCGAGGCGTTCAGCCGTACCGCGATCCTGTCCAACGAAAAATACCGCGGCATCCGTCTGCAACTGGAGTCCGGTCTGCTGAAAATTCAGGCCAACAACCCGGAGCAGGAAGAAGCCGAAGAAGAGATCGCCGTGGACTACAACGGCAGCGCGCTGGAAATCGGCTTCAACGTCAGCTACCTGCTCGACGTGCTGAGCGTGATGACCACCGAACAGGTGCGCCTGATTCTCTCCGATGCCAACAGCAGTGCCCTGGTGCAGGAAGCCGACAACGACGATTCGTCCTATGTGGTTATGCCGATGCGTCTGTAACCGACATACCGTTGAATAACTACTACGCTCGGCCATGCCGCGTTGGGGTCAGTTTTTGGAAGCCGTCTGCGGCAACGCGCTTAGCGCGACCCAAGTGCGAGTGAAGCGAGTCATGCTCATGTACTACCCGTACACTCCGCTTCCTCAACTGATCCCGCCTTGCCTGACCTTCGCTCGCTACGTTCTACAACGGTCTGTTAGTTAAATGTCCCTGACCCGCTTTACCGTCACCGCGGTGCGTAATCTGCACCCGGTGACCCTCTCCCCCTCCCCGCGTATCAATATCCTTTCCGGCGACAACGGCAGCGGCAAAACCAGTTTGCTCGAGGCCATTCATCTGCTAGGTCTGGCTCGCTCCTTTCGCAGCACCCGCCTGCTGCCGGTTATCCAGTATGAACAGCCGGCCTGCGCCATCTTCGGTCAGGTGCAGTTGGCCGATGGCCGGCAGAGCAATCTGGGCGTTTCCCGCGATCGTCAGGGAGAGTTCCAGATCCGCATCGACGGACAGAATGCTCGCAGTGCCGCCCAGCTTGCCGAAACCCTGCCGCTGCAGTTGATCAATCCGGACAGCTTCCGCCTGCTCGAAGGCGCGCCGAAGATCCGCAGGCAGTTCCTCGACTGGGGAGTGTTCCACGTGGAACCCCGCTTTCTCTCCGCCTGGCAGCGCCTGCAGAAGGCCCTGCGCCAGCGGAACTCGTGGCTGCGGCATGGTACACTTGACGCCGCTTCGCAGGCGGCCTGGGACCGAGAGTTATGCCTGGCCAGCGACGAAATAGACGGTTATCGACGGGCTTATATCCAGGCCCTGAAGCCGGTTTTCGAGCGCACCCTGGGTGAGCTGGTCGAGCTGCAAGGTTTGACCCTCAGTTACTACCGCGGCTGGGATAAAGAACGCGAGCTGAATACCGTGCTCGCCTCTACCCTGTCCCGCGACCAGCAATTGGGCCATACCCAGGCTGGTCCCCAGCGGGCCGATCTGAGGTTGCGTCTGGGGGCGCATAACGCCGCCGAGATTCTCTCGCGGGGGCAGCAGAAATTAGTTGTGTGTGCCTTGCGCATTGCGCAGGGCCACTTAGTGAATCAGGCCAAGCGCGGCCAGTGCATCTATCTAGTGGATGACTTGCCGTCAGAACTGGATGAGCAGCACCGTCGCGCGCTGTGCCGATTATTGGAAGAATTGCACTGCCAGGTGTTTATCACCTGTGTAGACCATGAATTGTTGAGGGAAGGCTGGCGCACGGATACGCCAGTTGCCATGTTCCACGTGGAACATGGTGGCATCACCCAGACCCACGACCACCGGGAGTGAAGGCATGAGCGAAAACCAAACGTACGACTCCAATAACATTAAGGTCCTCAAGGGCCTGGATGCCGTACGCAAGCGGCCTGGCATGTACATCGGCGATACCGACGATGGCAGCGGTCTGCACCACATGGTGTTCGAGGTGGTCGACAACTCGATTGACGAGGCCCTGGCCGGGCATTGCAGCGATATCACCATCACCATCCACCCGGATGAGTCGATCAGTGTGAGCGACAATGGCCGCGGTATTCCGGTGGATATCCACAAGGAAGAAGGCGTTTCCGCCGCCGAAGTGATCATGACCGTTCTGCACGCTGGCGGTAAGTTCGACGACAACTCCTACAAGGTCTCCGGCGGTCTGCACGGCGTGGGTGTCTCGGTGGTTAACGCCCTGTCCGAGCATCTGCTGCTCACGGTGCGCCGCAGCGGCCATATCTGGGAACAGACCTACGTACATGGTGTGCCGCAAGAGCCCATGCGCATCGTCGGCGATTCCGAAACCACCGGTACCCAGATCCACTTCAAGCCTTCCGCGGAAACCTTCGCCAATATCCATTTCAGCTGGGACATTCTGGCCAAGCGTCTGCGCGAACTGTCGTTCCTCAACTCCGGCGTGGGCATCATGCTCAAAGACGAGCGCAGCGGTAAGGAAGAACTGTTCAAGTACGAAGGCGGTCTGCGCGCATTCGTCGAATACCTGAACGTCAACAAGACCGCGGTCAATCAGGTGTTCCACTTCACCATGCAGCGCGAAGACGGCATTGGTGTGGAAGTGGCGCTGCAGTGGAACGACAGCTTCAACGAGAACCTGCTGTGTTTCACCAACAACATTCCCCAGCGTGATGGCGGTACTCACCTGGCCGGCTTCCGCTCGGCGCTGACGCGCAACCTGAATGCCTATATCGAGCAGGAAGGCCTGGCCAAGAAACACAAGATCGCCACCACCGGCGATGACGCCCGCGAAGGTCTGACCGCGATCATCTCGGTCAAGGTACCGGACCCCAAGTTCAGCTCGCAGACCAAGGACAAGCTGGTTTCCAGCGAAGTGAAGACCGCGGTCGAACAGGAAATGGGCAAGCACTTCTCCGACTTCCTGCTGGAAAACCCGGGCGAAGCCAAGGCCGTGGTCGGCAAGATGATCGACGCCGCCCGTGCCCGTGAGGCCGCACGCAAGGCGCGCGAGATGACCCGCCGTAAAGGTGCGCTGGATATCGCCGGGCTGCCGGGCAAACTGGCCGACTGCCAGGAAAAGGACCCTGCCCTCTCCGAACTCTATATCGTGGAAGGGGACTCCGCGGGCGGCTCTGCCAAACAGGGCCGTAACCGCAAGACCCAGGCCATCCTGCCGCTCAAGGGCAAGATCCTCAACGTCGAGAAAGCCCGTTTCGACAAGATGATTTCCTCCCAGGAAGTCGGCACCCTGATCACCGCCCTGGGCTGTGGCATCGGCCGCGATGAATACAACATCGACAAGCTGCGTTATCACAACATCATCATCATGACCGACGCCGACGTCGACGGTTCGCACATTCGTACCCTGCTGCTGACCTTCTTCTTCCGTCAGCTGCCGGAGCTAGTCGAGCGCGGCTACATCTATATCGCCCAGCCGCCGCTGTACAAGGTCAAGAAGGGCAAGCAGGAGCAGTACATCAAGGACGACGAGGCCATGGATGAATACATGACCCAGTCGGCTCTGGAAGACGCCAGCCTGCACGTCAACGAGAGCGCCCCCGGCCTGTCCGGTGGAGCGCTGGAGCGCCTGGTCAACGATTACCGTCTGGTAATGAAAACCCTCAACCGCTTGTCCCGTGTCTACCCGCTGGAACTCACCGAGCACTTCGTCTACATTCCGCGCGTCGAAGTCGAGCAGCTGGCCGATAAAGAAGCCATGCAGCAATGGCTGGGCCTGCTCGATGGTCGCCTCAAGGGCATGGAGAAGTCCGGCCTGATCTACAAAACCAGTCTGCACGAAGACCAGGAGCGTCACCTCTGGTTGCCGCAGGTCGAGCTGGTTTCCCATGGGGTTTCCAGCTACATCATCTTCAACCGCGACTTCTTCGCCAGTAACGACTACAAGACGGTCACCAGTCTGGGCGATCAGCTCAACAGCCTGCTGGAAGAAGGGGCTTACGTGCAGCGCGGCGAGCGCAAGAAAGCGGTAACGACCTTCAAGGATGCACTGGCCTGGTTGATGGCGGAAAGCACCAAGCGTCACAGCATCCAGCGCTATAAGGGCCTCGGTGAGATGAACCCGGATCAACTCTGGGAAACCACCATGGATCCGGAAGTACGGCGCATGCTCAAGGTGCGTATCGAAGACGCGATCGCCGCCGATCAGATCTTCAACACCCTGATGGGCGATGCCGTAGAACCGCGTAGGGACTTTATCGAGACCAACGCCCTGGCGGTGTCCAACCTGGACTTCTAAGGTTGTTGGCGCTGGCGTTTAAGCGCCCATTGCCCTGCTGACAAAACCCCGGTTGATCGAAAGATCTACCGGGGTTTTTTCTTTTGGCCATGCCATGTCTCTCTTGTGGACTCCTGCGTTTAGCGCCGGCGGACAACTCGCACAAGCCTCAAGTCGTGGCCAAGGCCCTGCCAAAAATAACCGATGTTCCACATGGAACATCGGCAAGCGTCGAGGCGTTTCAATTGAAAAGCACGGTGGGTGCGGCGTACGGAAAGCAGAAAGCCGGTCCTCGAAAAGGACCGGCTTTTCTCTGCGGCTGGAAACTTATGCACTGAATGGCGTCAGCTGCTGCTTAAGAAAAATACCTTATTAATCATAAAATTGGCTGAACAGCTAGGCCGATCCAGGTATTTGACACACAGCTTATCCACAATTTGCCTAGACGGTTCCATTGCGCTCGCCAGGCACTTCACGGCTATCTATGCCCAGGTCGATAGAGCCATCCCGCACCGCCCTACCAGCGGACGGTTTTCAGGCTTAAGCCACCGGCACCCACCAGTACCTGACGAAGTGGAAGAAGATCGGTGCGGCGAAACACACCGAGTCCAGACGGTCGAGCATGCCGCCGTGGCCTTCGATCATATGGCCCCAGTCCTTCACGCCGCGGTCGCGTTTGATCGCCGACATCACCAGGCCGCCGGCGAAGCCCAGCAGGTTGACGGTCAGGGCCATCAGGACGGCCTGCCAGAAATTGAACGGAGTGATCCAGCACAGCAGCGCGCCTATCAGGCAGGACAGGCTGACACCGCCGATAAAGCCTTCGACGGTTTTCGACGGCGACAGGCTTGGCGCGATCTTGTGTTTGCCGAACAGCTTGCCGCAGACGTACTGCAGCACATCGGACAGCTGCACCACGATGATCAGCCAGGCGATCAACAGCAGGTTGCGCCCTTCATAGCCGGGGATATCCAGGGTCAGCAGCGCGGGTACCGAGGAGATGCAGTACACCGCGATCATCAGGCCCCACTGCACCTTCGACGCGCGTTCGAGAAAGCGCGTGGTGTCGCCGCCAAGGGACGCCAGGATCGGCAGCAGCAGAAACAGGTAGACCGGGATAAAGATGGCGAACAGGCCGTACCAGTCGAGGGCGATCAGCAGGTACTGCATGGGCAGGGCGAAGTAGAAGGCCGCGACCAGTGCCGGGTAGTCGCTGCGCCTGGTGGGCGTCAGGGTCATAAACTCGCGCAGGGCGTAGAACGAGACGAAGTAGAACAGCAGGATCACGCCCAGGTTGCCGAACAGGAAGGCGATGCCGATCACCAGCACCATGACCCACCAGGCGTTGATCCGCGCATTGAGGTTGTCGATCACCGGGTTGGGTCTGTCGCCACTGCGCCACTTGAGGAAATAGCCGATGGCCGAGGCGAGCAGTAACAGCGCGCCGATGCCGGCGAACAGCTGCAGGGTGTTGTTTTCCATCTCAGGCCTCCTCGGGCGCTAGGGCCAGCAGGGCGTTACGGGCGCGTTCGAGGAAGGCCTGCTTGCCTTCATCTTGCAGATGCTCCAGCGGGGTACCGAAACTCAGGGTGCACAGCAGCGGCAACGGCAGCGCCCTGCCCTTGGGCATGACCCGGTTGAGGTTGGCGATCCACACCGGCACCAGTTCGATCTCGGGGCGCAGGCGGGTCAGGTGGTACAGGCCGCTCTTGAACGGCAGCAAGCCGTCCTCCAGATTGCGCGTGCCCTCGGGGAAGAGGATCAGTGAGTCGTCCTGGTCCAGGGCATCGAGCATCGGCTGCAGTGGGTTGTGCTCAGGTGTGGCGCGCTCGCGGTCGATCAGTACACCGTTGAATACCTTGTTGATCAGGTAGCGACGCAGGCCGTCGCGCTGCCAGTAATCGGCTCCGGCCACCGGCCGGGTGCGGCGTCGCAGCTCATCGGGTAGCGACGCCCAGAGTAGGACGAAATCGCCGTGGCTGCTGTGGTTGGCGTAGTACAGCCGTTGCACCGGCTGGGGCGTGCAGCCGAGCCACAGCGCGCGGGCACCGGTGAGCAGGCGCGCAGCCGAAGTGATGACGAAGGCGGTCAGGGACGCGAGCATGGAAACTCCTTATCCAGTGATTGAAAGCCAGGGCAGGCCAAGCATGATCAATATGGCCAACAGCAGTTGCGCCAGTAGCCAGAGCACTTGTTGACGTAGCAGGCGCAGAGCGCCCAGGCCGCGTTCGTTCCAGCCGCGCGCGGATTGATTCACCGGCTGCAGCTTGAGCTGGGCGAGGGTCTGGTCGAGATCGGCGGTGTGCGTGGCGAGCTGGTCAACCCGGCCGGCGAGCTGTTGGAACAGCTCGGCATCCAGGGCCACCCGCAGTGCCCAGTATTTCTGCCCCAGCCCCAGTGCCAGCAGCAGCGTACAGAACAGCGCGCTCAGCGGCTGTGCCGTGGCACCGAGCAGTGGTGCCAGGCCGATCAGCAGGGCGACCAGGCTGAGGGCGCTGGACAGCCGATCCAGCGCCCTGCCCCGGCGCAGCAGGCTGGCCAGGGTGAACAGCTGCATTTCAGTAGCCATGGGCGGCGGCTCCGTCTGGCATGCCGGAGCCGAGTTCCAGCATGTCCTGCAGCGCCTGTTGGTGGGCGTCGCTCAAGACCACCTGAGGCCGTGCCCGGCGCAGATGTGCCAGGGCTTCGGGCACCGTCTTGCAGCGCCCGCTGTGCAGCAACCAGGCCGCTACCGCCGTGGCGCTACGCGAATAGCCAAGGGCGCAATAGACCAGCAGGCTGCCGTGGCTGCGCAGCGCCTCGATGGCCTGCGCGGCTTCCAGGCAGGAGGCCGGGCTGGGTACGCAAAGGTCGAGCAGCGGCAGCGCGTGATAGGCTTTGGCTTGGGCGCTGGCCGGCAGCTCGGCGCACAGATCGAGCTGGGCCTGGAACTGCTCGGCCTGCCCAGGCGCGGGAATACGCCCCAGCCAAATACCCGGTTCGACTTCATCGGCGTGCGGCTGGGCGCGGGTCCATAGGCGCGAGTTGAGCCAGGCGGCGGCCAGGTAGGGCGCGAGCAACCAGCTCACGGCGCTGCTCAGTCGACCATCGGCCGCCTTCTGAAAGCCCGCCGCGCCGAACAGCAGGTAGTTGAGCGCGACCAGCAGCAGGGAGAAAGCCGGCCAGAGCAGCCATAACCAGGCACCACTAAGGTTTACTGCCAGGGCACTAAGCAGCGCCGCACCCAGGCTGTAACGCAAAGCCAGGCGCAGGCGCTGCGGGTCGCGGGTCAGCTGCCAGGCCAGTAGCGGGCTACGGCCCTGCAGCGGCCATAGCCAGACGCACAACCAGCCGGCCAGTACCCCGGTGGGCACATCGATAAAGTGGTGTTGCCAGGTGCTCAGCACCGATACGCCGATCAGGGCCATCCAGCCATGCAGCAGGCCGCGCAGCCACAGGCCATGGGTATGCCGGGCGAACATCATCCAGATCACCACCAGCAGGGCGATATGCAGGGAGGGTGCCTGGTTGAAGGGCTTGTCGAAGCCCATCAGCACATCGAACATGCCGCCGAACAGGCCATTCAGTTCCGGCCGCTCGAAGGTGAAGCGCAGCGGCCAGAGCAGGAAGGCGGCGATGCACAGCACTTGCACGCTCAGCAGGCGCAGGCCGTGGCGATCCATTTCCCGGCGCGTGGCCGGCAGCAGAAAAGACAATCCATAAAGCAGGTCAATTGACCAGTACGGCACAATAGTCCATGGCCATAGCGGGATCAGGTTTTCCCAGGCAAACACCAGGGTGCCGACGTCGTCGCGTTGCCCGCTCAGCCAGTTGGCGAAACCGTAGCTGGCGAAGAACAGCGGTGCCAACAGCAGCAGCCAGAGCACGCCGCGCTTCCAGAGTCCGGCCTCGCGGTTAAGGTTAACCTCAGCCATCAGGACACCCGCTGGGCCAGGGAGACGCTGAAGATGCCCCACTCGTCGATGCGCTGGGTCAGCTTGCGAAAGCCCGCGGCCTCGACCAGTTGATCCATCTCCGCCTGGCTGCGCCGACGCATGACCCAGGCTTCACCGCCGCGATGGCTGGTCAGGGCGCGGGCAATGAGTTCCAGTTGCGGGTGCCAGGGTTGCCCGGTGTACACCAGATAGCCGCCCTCTTCCACCGCCGCCGCCAGCCCGGCCAGGGAGTCGCCAACCATCTGGTTGCTGCCGAACAGCTCATATAAACCTGAGACCACCGCCAGAGTCGGCTTGGGCTCGAGCGCGGCAAGATCAGCACGGTCGAAGGCATCGCCTTTGACGAAGCGGGCGATCTCCGTCAGGCCCTTGTGTTCGATCAATGCGCCGCCGTCGCGCACGTTGATATCGCTGTAGTCGCGCAACAGGATCGAGTCCGGTTTTTGCTCCATGCCTTCCAGGGCCTCGAGAATATAGCGGCCGTGGCCGGCGGCGATATCGACGATACGCACGCCGCGGCCCTGCTCGCGCAGCTTGGCCATGGCCAGGCGCAGCAACTCTTCGGCATGCAGTTTGCGCTGGCGAATGCCGCGCCAGCCGATGGAGTTGAGGTAGTTCTGATCGATCAGCTTGCCGATAGGCGACTTGCCGCTGGGCTGGTTGCGGTAGACGTAATCCAGAGTGCTGCCGGAATCGAAGCCGGTGTCGAAGCCCAGCTTGACCCCATCGGACAGGTTGCTGCCGAACTTCATGCCGGCACGGGTGGCGCGCCAGTAGAGGTCGCCGAGGGAATTAGGCGGCAGCGGCGCGGCCAGGCTTTCCGCCTCGGCGCAGGTCGCGCCGAGGCGATCGGCATCGAGCAAGCAAGGACGTGCCACCGGCTCCTCGAAACAGCGCAGGAGAAAACGCCGGGCGCGGCTCATGGCATGGCTGCGGTCGCGCTCGCCGAGGGTGTCGTGGAAGAAGCCCGGGAAGATATGCATTTCCTTGCGCAGGCTGCCGAGGCGTTCGAAGAACTGCTGCTGGGGTTTGCGATGGACCACGAAGTCGGCACCGGAGATCAGCAACTGGGTGGGGACCTGGATCGCCTGGGCATCGGCCACCACCCGCTCGGCGGCGTCATACAGGCCCAGCAGCATATTCACCGAGATCGGCCGGGCGATCAGCGGGTCGCTATCGAAAGAGGCAATCCGCGTCGGGTCATGGCTAAGGTACTTGGCCTTCACATAACTGTTGACGAAGAAGTTGCCGCGCAGCGCCCGCATCAGTCGCAAACCGGGTCGGGCAAAGGGTACGTAGAGCTTGACCTTGAACGCCGGCGAGGCGAGCACCAGGGCACGGATCTTCGGCGCGTAGTCATGGGCCCAGGTGGCAACCACCACCGCGCCGACGCTCTGCGCCAGCACCGCGATATCCGCCACCGCCAGGTCGTGGTGGCTGGCGATATGGTCGATAAAGGTCTGCACATCGCGCACGCTGGTGGCGAAGCTCGGGCTGTCGCCGCGCTCGCCTGGCGACAGGCCATGACCGCGGGCGTCCCAGGCGAAGAAGTCGAAATCGGCCATCTCCAGCTCATCGACCAGATGGGCCATGCGCCCGCCGTGTTCGTGGCCGCGGTGGAACATCACCACCGCGCGCTTCGGCGCGGCACCTTCGGCGTTGCTGGCCGGCCAATGGCGGTAGAACAGCTCTACGCCGTCATGGGTGGTAAAGCTGAGTTCACGGGCTTCGCGCATCGAGACATCCTTATTTCGAACCAGAGGGGGTTGCCGCTTCGGCCAGACCCTGGCGCACGCGGTTATAGAGGGTGTAGAGCAGCAGGGCGAGAACCACCGCGAGCAGGCCGTTTATCCAGCTGGCCAGCAACAGGCCACTGGCCACGCCGGCCCCCAGTACGCCGAAGCAGAAGGCGCGGTCGCTCTTGCCCATGGGCCCGTCGTAGCGGCGCGAGGCACCGACCATGGGCCCGAGTACGCCGGCGTATTCGCTGATCAGGGCCAGCAGCACCACCAGCACCACCAGCAGCGGCGAGACCCCGGGCAGCAGGGCAAAGGGTAGAAACAGGGCGCTGTCGGCGATCAGGTCGCAGAGTTCATTGAGGTAGGCACCGAGCCTGGACTGCTGGTCGAACTCGCGGGCCAGCATGCCGTCCACGGCATTCAGCGCCATGCGCAACAGCATCCACAGAGGGATCAGGGCAAACAGCCAGGCATGCTGATAAAAAGCCGCCAGGAGGATGCCGAGTAACAGGGACACCGCGCCCGCGCCCAGGGTGACCTGGTTGGCGGTAACGCCCCGTTCGTACAGGCGCTTGACCCCCGGGCGCAGCAGGTTCTGAAAAGCCGGCTTGAGCTGATAAATGGAGAGCATGCCGAAGAATTCCTTTTCACTGCCATGAAGTTTCGCTCCAGCTTAGCCGTTTGCCCGCCGGGCAGCTGACTAAGACTGTGCGCGAATGCAGGGTTATCGCGTTGAAGCGAACACTTATCCCCGTTTCAGGCTTCCCTTGCCTGGTGTTAAACGCGTGCGACTCGGTCGCTTGCGTCGAATAGCGGGCGCTTTATTTCATCCCCGCACGACCTGTGGGCAATCTGTTTAAACGGCTTCGCTGGTTTTGCAGGGTTGGGCTTCGGGGCTCAGGGCACCGATCTCCCGTTGCGCCTGGCTGACCCATTCGAAGGCACGCTCATTGAGTTCGGCGATGGCGCGTGGGCCCGTGCCTTCGGCATACATTGGCGGGCCGATAATCACCTGGACGGTGCCCGGGGTCTTGCGCCAGCCCAGCTTGGGCCAGAACTCGCCGGCATTGTGGGCGATTGGCAGCACCGGCAGATTGGCGTTGACCGCCAGGGACGCGCCGCCACGGCTGAACTTGCCGATCTGGCCGGTTGGAATACGTGTGCCTTCGGGGAACACCAGCACCCAGGCACCCTGCCCCAGGCGCTTGTGGCCCAGTTTGGCCAGCTGCTTGAGCGCCGCCTTGGGGTTGCTGCGATCGATGGCGATGGGCTTGAGCATGGCCATGGCCCAGCCGAAGAACGGCACATACAGCAGTTCGCGCTTGACCACCTGGCTCAGCGGCTCGAAGAAGCCGCAGAGGAAGAAGGTTTCCCAGGTGCTCTGGTGCTTGGCCAGGATCACGCAGGGCTGCTCGGGGATGTTTTCCAGGCCCTTGATCTCGTAGCGGATGCCGACCACCACCTTGGCCAGCCAGGTGGCGCAGCGGCACCAGTTCTGAACGACAAAACGGTAGCGCGCGCGAAACGGCAGGAAGGGTGCGACGAAGACGCTGAGGGTGCACCAGAGGAAGGCGCTGGAAGACAACAACAGATAGAAGAGAAAGGTTCTAAGGGTCTGCACTGTCGACATAGGAGACTTTTACCGTCGCAGGCCAGGCCTGCTTATAAGTGGAGAAGACGCGCGGCAACCGCCGTCAGATCATCGAATACCAGGGTACCCGCTGGCAATGTTTTGCCCAGGGTCCGCTCGCCTTTGCCGGTCTTTACCAGAACAGGCTGACAGTCGACGGCCTGGGCGGCGGCCAGGTCACTGCTGCTGTCGCCGACAAACCAGACACCGTGCAGGTTCACGCCATAGTACCCAGCAATCTGCTCAAGCATCCCGGGTTTCGGTTTGCGGCAGGCGCAGCCATCGTCCGGGCCGTGGGGGCAATGCACGATCAGACCCAGTTCGCCGCCCTGCTCGGCCACCAGCTCGCGCAGACGCGCGTGCATGGCATCCAGGGTGCCCAGGTCGTAATAACCGCGGGCAATCCCCGACTGGTTGGTGGCCACGGCCACCGTCCAGCCGGCCCGCGACAGGCGGGCGATGGCCTCGATGGCCCCGGGCAAGGGGAGCCATTCGTCGACGGTCTTGATATAGGCGTCGGAGTCGTGATTGATCACGCCGTCGCGGTCGAGAATCAGTAGTTTCATAACAGTACAGCTTCGTAGGATGGGTTAGCCGCAAGGCGGCGTAACCCATCGGGTATACAGGCTGATGGGTATCGCTGTGCTCCACCCATCCTACGATCGATTTAGGACGTAGGGTGGACATGCCGAAGGCTTGTCCACCGGTTACCCCAGTACCGAGATATCGGCCACCCCCAGGAACAGACCGCGCAGCTTGGCCAGCAGCGCATAGCGGTTGGCCCGCACGCTGGGGTCTTCGGCGTTGACCAGTACGGTCTCGAAGAAGGCGTCCACCGGCTCGCGCAGATTGGCCAGCTGGCTCAGCGCCAGGTTGTACTGACGCGCCTGGGCCAGCGGCTGTACCGCCAGCTCGGCCTGCTGGATGGCGGCGTTGAGGGCGAACTCGCTGGGGCTGTCGAAGTAATGCGCTGCGACGCTGGTCGCGACTTGCCCTGCGGCCTTGCTCAGCAGATTCGACACGCGCTTGTTCGCTGCCGCCAGGGCCGCGGCCTGAGGCAGCGCCCGGAACACCTGCACGGCCTGCACACGCTGATCGAAGTCCAGCGGCGAGGTCGGGCTGACCGCACGCACGGCCTGGTACACGGCCACCTCGACGCCTTCGTCCTCATAACGGGCGCGCAGGCGGTCGAAGATAAAGTCCTGCACCTGGGGGGCCAGGCCCTCGGCTTTGATCTTGTCGCCGAACTGGCTGATGGCAAAGCCGACGGCTTCAACCAGGTCCAGGTCCAGCTGCTTCTCGATCAGGATGCGCAGCACGCCGAGCGCCGCACGACGCAGGGCGTAAGGGTCCTTGCTGCCGGTGGGCAGCATGCCGATGCCGAAGATCCCGACCAGGGTATCCAGCTTGTCGGCCAGGGCCACGGCGGCACCGGTCAGGGTGCTTGGCAGTTCGGCACCGGCACCGCGCGGCATATATTGCTCGTTCAGCGCCAGGGCGACGTCTTCGGCTTCGCCGTCGTGCTTGGCGTAGTAGTAACCGGCGATGCCCTGCATTTCCGGGAATTCGCCGACCATCTCACTGGCCAGGTCGCACTTGCACAGCAGGCCGGCGCGCGCCGCACGGGTGGCGTCGCCACCGATGCGCTGGGCGATAAAGCCGGCCAGGGCCGAGACCCGCTGGGCCTTGTCGTAGACCGAGCCCAGCTGGGCCTGGAACACCACATTGGCCAGGCGCTGGTTAAAGGTCTCGAGCTTGTGCTTCTGGTCCTGCTTGAAGAAGAACTCGGCGTCGGTCAGGCGCGGGCGCACCACCTTCTCGTTGCCGGAAATGATCTGCACCGGGTCCTTGCTCTCGACGTTGGCCACGGTGATAAAGCGCGGCAGCAGCTTGCCGCCCGCATCCAGCAGGCAGAAGTATTTCTGGTTGTCCTGCATGGTGATGATCAGCGCTTCCTGCGGCACCTCGAGGAAGCGTTCCTCGAAGGAGCAGACCAGCGGCACCGGCCACTCGACCAGGGCGCTGACTTCATCGAGCAGCGCCGGCGGGACGATGGCCGTGCCTTGCTGCTCGGCGGCGAGCTGGTCGACGCGGGCGGCGATCTGTGCGCGGCGCTCGGCGAAATCGGCGATCACGTAGGCGCTGCGCAGGTCTTCGGCGTAGTTGGCCGGCGCGCTGATGCGCACTTCATGGTTGGCGTGGAAGCGGTGGCCACGGGACACCCGACCGGCCTGCTGAGCGAGGATCTCGCAGTCGATCACCTCATCGCCGAACAGCATCACCAGCCACTGGCTTGGGCGGACGAATTCAGTCTTGCGTGCGCCCCAGCGCATGCGCTTGGGAATCGGCAGCTCGTTCAGCGAAGTTTCCACAATGCCTGGCAACAGGCCGGCAGCGGCCTGGCCCGGAATGCTCTGGCTGAATTTCAGCTTGGGGCCGCTACGGTCGATATCGGCCAGGTCGACGCCGCACTTCTTGGCGAAGCCGAGCGCTGCCTGAGTCGGGTTGCCATCCTTGTCGAACGCCGCCTGCACGGGCGGGCCGTCGAGGTTCTGGGTGCGATCGGCTTGTTGTTCTTCAAGCTGCTCGACCAGCACGGCCAGACGCCGTGGCGCAGCGTAATAGCGCACCTGGCCATAGTTCAGCCCGGCGCTTTTCAGGCCTTTTTCGATACCGGCGAGAAAGGCCTGACCCAGGATGTTCAGGGATTTCGGCGGCAGCTCTTCGGTGCCCAGTTCTACCAGAAAATCGTGCGCACTCATTCTGCTGCCTCCAGCTTGGCCAATACTTCATCACGCAGGTCGGGGGCGGCGAGGGGGAAACCGAGTTTGCGCCGCGCTTGCAGATAGCTCTGCGCCACGGCGCGAGCCAGGGCACGCACGCGCAGGATGTACTGCTGACGCGCGGTCACCGAAATGGCCCGGCGCGCATCCAGCAGGTTGAAGGTATGCGAGGCCTTGAGCACCATCTCGTAGGTCGGCAGCGGCAGCTCCAGCTCGATCAGGCGGTTGGCTTCGCTTTCATAGAAATCGAACAGCTCGAACAGCTTGTCGACGTTGGCGTGCTCGAAGTTGTAGGTCGACTGCTCCACCTCGTTCTGGTGGAACACATCGCCATAGGTGACCTTGCCGAACTGGCCGTCGGTCCACACCAGGTCGTAGACCGAGTCGACACCCTGGATGTACATGGCCAGGCGCTCGAGGCCGTAGGTGATCTCGCCGGTGACCGGGTAGCACTCGATGCCACCGACCTGCTGGAAGTAGGTGAACTGGGTGACTTCCATGCCGTTCAGCCAGATTTCCCAGCCCAGACCCCAGGCACCGAGGGTCGGCGATTCCCAGTTGTCTTCGACGAAGCGGATGTCGTGCACCAGCGGATCGATGCCGATGGCCTGCAGCGAGCCGAGGTACAGCTCCTGGAAGTTCTCCGGGTTCGGTTTGAGCACCACCTGAAACTGGTAGTAATGCTGCAGGCGGTTGGGGTTCTCGCCGTAGCGGCCGTCGGTGGGGCGACGCGAGGGCTGCACGTAGGCGGCGTTCCAGGTCTCCGGGCCGATGGCGCGGAGAAAGGTGGCGGTGTGGAAGGTGCCTGCGCCAACTTCCATATCGTAGGGCTGCAACACCACACAGCCCTGCTCGGCCCAATACTGTTGCAGGGCGAGGATCAAGTCTTGGAAGGTGCGCACGGCAGGCGTAGTCTGGCTCACAAATTTCACCCGTACTTTGGCGGCTTCAGAAAGTCGGCAAGTATACCGAAGCTCAGGAAAGCCCGCATGCCACGCTGCTTTTGGTGCAATGACGATCCTTTGTATATCGCTTACCACGACCACGAATGGGGCGTGCCGCAACGCGACCCGCAGGCGCTGTTCGAGCTGCTGTTGCTCGAAGGCTTCCAGGCCGGGCTGTCGTGGATCACCGTATTGAAGAAGCGCGAGCGTTACCGCGAGGTGCTGTTCGGCTTCGATGTGCAGCGTCTGGCGGCGCTTACGGATGAGTACATCGAAGAAACCCTGATGCAGGACCCCGGTATCATCCGCAACCGCCTCAAGCTCAAGGCCGTGCGACAGAACGCCCAGGCCTGGTTGAGGCTGGAAGATCCGGTGGCGTTGCTCTGGTCCTTTGTCGGCGGCGCGCCCAGAATCAATCACTTCAGTGAACGCGGCCAGGTGCCGGCGGTTACCCCTGAGGCCGAGGCGATGAGCAAGGCGCTGAAGAAGGCCGGCTTCACCTTTGTCGGCCCGACCATCTGCTACGCCTATATGCAAGCCGCCGGCATGGTCATGGATCACACCAGCGATTGCGACCGCTACGTCGAGCTGACGTAGGTTGGATCGGGGCGCGTAGCCTGAACCGCGTAGCGGCGAAGCCCAACACTGCATTCTTATGAAACTGTCGAGTGGAGCCGTAAACGGCTCCCTGGTGGGCTGCGCTCAGCAGCAACCTGCGCCTCTGGTTACAATAGCCGCCCTTTTGACCTAGGAGTTGCCTGTGGAAAAGCTCAAAGGTGCCCTGGTGGTGGGCTTTCTGCATCTGTTCGCCTTGTTGCCGTGGCGCGCCGTGCAGGCCGTTGGCGCGGCCATCGGCTGGCTGATGTGGAAGCTGCCGAACAGTTCCCGCGAGGTGGTGCGCATCAACCTGGGCAAATGCTTTCCCGAGTTGGACGCGGTCGAGCGCGAGCGTTTGGTCGGGCGCAGCCTCCAGGATATCGGCAGAACCCTGACCGAAAGTGCCTGCGCCTGGATCTGGCCGGCGCAAAAATCCATTGCTCTGGTGCGTGAAGTCGAAGGTCTGGATGTGCTCAAGGACGCCCTGGCCAGTGGCAAGGGCGTGGTCGGCATCACCAGCCACCTGGGTAACTGGGAAGTACTCAATCACTTCTATTGCGCGCAGTGCAAACCGATCGTCTTTTATCGCCCGCCCAAGCTCAAGGCGGTGGACGAGCTGCTGCGCAAGCAGCGTGCGCAGCTGGGCAATCGTGTCGCACCGTCGACCAAGGAAGGCATCCTCAGCGTGATCAAGGAAGTGCGCAAGGGCGGTACGGTGGGTATTCCCGCCGACCCCGAACCGAGCCTGTCGGCGGGAGTATTCGTCCCCTTTCTGGGCACCGAGGCGCTGACCAGCAAGTTCGTTTCCGGCATGTTGAGTGGCGGCAAGGCCTGCGGCGTATTTCTGCATGCCCTGCGCCTGCCGGACGGCTCCGGGTTCAAGGTCATCTTCGAGGCTGCGCCGGAGGATATGTACAGCACCGATACGGCAACCGCCGTTGCCGCGATGAGCAAGGTGGTCGAGCGTTATGTGCGCACCTACCCGAGCCAGTACATGTGGAGCATGAAGCGCTTCAAGAAGCGTCCGCCGGGCGAGGCCAAGTGGTACTGAGCGCGCCGGCCCTTGGGACGGACTTGCCGTCTCCCGGTTGCGGGTCTCGGCCGCTCTCGGCTAGTCTGCATCGACCCATACTGACGGATGCAGCATGAGCAATCATCGAAAGAATGTCCGCACCCCGCTCAAGGTTCGCCTGCGCATCGAGCATCCGCTGCATGGCGAACTTATCCTCACCACCCGGGATATCTCCGACTGCGGCGTGTATGTGCTGATGGATCAGGCGCAGGACAAGCTCAGCATCGGCGAGCGAGTCAGCGGACAGGTGCAGGGGCTGCCGATGGAGGCACCGATCCTGCAGCTGGAAGTGGTGCGGGTCGAGGCCATGGGGGTTGGCCTGCGTTTTGTCCGCGACTGACCGCCGGCTAGGAAGGACGGCTTGCGCCAGCCTTATCCAGGCGCTTTAGAAATACCCCAATTTCCTTTTCCGCCTGTTTATCGCCTTTCGCCTGGGCGGCTCGCAGCCCTTCTGTCCAGGCGTTGCGGGCGGCGTCTGGCAACGCTTGTTTATTCAGGGCCTGGCCAAGCAGCTTCCAGGCCGCCGAATAGTGCGGGTCGAAGGCCACGCAGCGTTGCAGGTGCTCGGCGGCGCGGGGAAAGTCGTCGGC
Organism: Pseudomonas sp. EA_105y_Pfl2_R69; assembly: GCF_963970915.1. Taxonomy (NCBI): domain Bacteria; kingdom Pseudomonadati; phylum Pseudomonadota; class Gammaproteobacteria; order Pseudomonadales; family Pseudomonadaceae; genus Pseudomonas; species Pseudomonas sp. EA_105y_Pfl2_R69. Next base: position 60,055 of record NZ_CAXAOO010000008.1, on the reverse strand, counting down.
ATCCAGATAACCCTTGCCCAGACCGAAGCGCAGCAGGGCATTATCGATCCCCTTGGCCAGCATTTTTTCCAGGGCTTCGGTGCTCATCGGACATCCTTTTTACTGTTTAGAACCTGTTTTGGATCTCGCGAGCTAGAGCGAGACAAGGCAAAAACAGGCGAGGAAGCGGAGTTTACTGCTGTAAATGAGCATTCCGAGCCTGTTTTTAACGCAGTATCGCCGACGCGCAGCAGATCCGAGACAGGTTCTTAGAAGAAGGTCAGGCCGACCTGAAACAGCCGCTCGGCATCGCGGATATATTTTTTGTCGACCAGGAACAGGATCACATGGTCACCGGTTTCGATCACGGTGTTGTCGTGGGCGATCAGCACCTCGTCGTTGCGGATGATTGCGCCGATGGTGGTGCCCGGCGGCAGGGCGATGTCCTCGATGGCCCGGCCGACCACCTTGCTCGACTTGGCATCGCCATGGGCGATGGCCTCGATGGCCTCGGCGGCCCCACGACGCAGGCTGTGCACGCTTTCGATATCGCCGCGGCGCACATGGGTCAGCAGGGTGCCGATGGTGGCCAGCTGCGGGCTGATGGCGATATCGATCTCGCCGCCCTGCACCAGGTCGACATAGGCCGGGTTGTTGATCAGGGTCATCACCTTGCGCGCGCCGAGGCGCTTGGCCAGCAAGGACGACATGATATTGGCCTCGTCGTCGTTGGTCAGGGCCAGGAAGATATCGGCGTCGCTGATATTTTCTTCCACCAGCAGGTCGCGGTCCGAGGCGCTGCCCTGCAGCACGATGGTGCTGTCCAGAGTCTCCGAGAGGTAGCGGCAGCGCGCCGGGTTCATCTCGATGATCTTCACCTGGTAGCGGCTCTCGATGGCCTCGGCCAGGCGTTCGCCGATATGCCCGCCACCGGCGATCACCACCTTCTTGTAGCTGTCTTCCATGCGGCGCATTTCGCTCATCACCGCACGGATATGCGCCTTGGCGGCGATAAAGAACACCTCGTCGTCCGCCTCGATCACCGTGTCGCCCTGGGGCATGATCGCCCGGTTACGGCGGAAGATGGCGGCGACGCGGGTGTCGACATTGGGCATATGTTCGCGCAACTGGCGCAGCTGCTGACCGACCAGGGGGCCGCCGTAATAGGCGCGCACCGCCACCAGCTGGGCCTTGCCTTCGGCGAAGTCGATCACCTGCAGGGCACCGGGGTATTCGATCAGGCGCTTGATGTAGTTGGTCACCACCTGCTCGGGGCTGATCAGCACGTCGACCGGGATCGACTCGTTGCAGAACAGGCCGCTGCGGGTCAGGTAGGCGGCCTCGCGCACCCGGGCGATCTTGGTCGGGGTGTGGAACAGGCTGTAGGCCACCTGGCAGGCGATCATGTTGACTTCATCGCTGTTGGTCACCGCCACCAGCATGTCGGCATCGTCCGCGCCGGCCTGGCGCAGCACCGTGGGGAACGAGCCGCGGCCCTGTACGGTGCGGATATCCAGGCGGTCGCCGAGGTCGCGCAGGCGGTCGCCGTCGGTGTCGACCACGGTGATGTCGTTGGCTTCGCTGGCCAGGTGTTCGGCCAGGGTGCCGCCGACCTGACCGGCACCGAGAATGATGATCTTCATGCAGTCTGTTCCTCAGCCGCGCTGAGCGGCAGCGATTTTCATCAGCTTGGCATAGTAGAAGCCGTCGTGGCCGTCGATTTGTGGCAACAGCTGGCGACCGTGGGCCGGCTTGAGGCCGAACGCTCCGGCGATATCCAGCTCGCGGGCACCGGGGGTGCGGGCGAGAAAGGCGGCGATGCTGTCGCTATTTTCTGCAGGTAGCACCGAGCAGGTGGCGTAAAGCAGGATGCCGCCAACCTCCAGGGTCTGCCACAGGGCATCCAGCAGCTCGCCCTGCAGCTGAGCCAGTGCGGGGATGTCATCGGGCTGGCGGGTCAGCTTGATGTCCGGGTGACGGCGAATCACCCCGGTGGCCGAGCAGGGCGCGTCGAGCAGGATGCGCTGGAACGGCGTGCCATCCCACCAGGCCGCCAGGTCGCGACCATCGGCGGCGAACAGCTCGGCTTCCAGGCCCAGTCGCTTGAGGTTCTCGCGCACCCGTACCAGGCGCTTCTCTTCCAGGTCCACCGCCACCACGCCGGCCAGCGCCGGTTCGGCTTCCAGCAGATGGCAGGTCTTGCCGCCGGGCGCGGCGCAGGCGTCCAGCACCCGTTGGCCGGGGGCCAGGTCGAGCAGTTCGGCCGCCAGTTGCGCGGCTTCGTCCTGCACGCTGACCCGGCCTTCGGCAAACCCCGGCAGGGTGGTGACATCGCAGGCCTGGAGCAAACGGATACCATCGCGACTAAAGGTGCAGGGTTCGGCTTCAAAGCCGACCCGGCGCAGCTCGGCCAGATAGTCATCACGGCTGCCGAGACGGCGATTGACCCGCAGCATCAGCGGCGGGTGGGCGTTGTTGGCGGCGCAGATGGCCTGCCACTGCTCCGGCCACTCGGCCTTCAGGCGTTTCTGCAGCCAGCGCGGGTGGGCGCTATGCAGCACCGGGTCGCGATCCAGCTCGGCCAGCAGCGCCTCGTGTTCGCGCTGGGCATTGCGCAGCACGGCATTGAGCAGGCCCTTGAGCGAGGGCTTTTTCAGTTTGTCGACACAGGCGACGGTTTCGCCGATGGCCGCGTGAGCCGGGATGCGGGTATAGAACAGCTGATACAGACCGATCAGCAGCAACGCCTCGACATCGCGGTCGGCGGCCTTGAAGGGCTTCTGCAGGAGCTTTTCCGCGATCAGGGCCAGGCGCGGCTGCCAGCGTGCGGTGCCGAACGCCAGGTCCTGGGTCAGGCCGCGGTCGCGGGCCTCGACCTTGTCCAGCAGTGGCGGCAGGCTACTGCCCAGCGAGGCTTTGCCATTGAGCACGGCAGCCAGGGCGCGGGCGGCGGCGAGACGTGGGTTCATTGACCGAGCACCAGGCCAATGGCGAACTGTTCGCGGCGGCTGTTGTACAGGTCGCTGAAGTTCAGCGCCTTGCCGCCGGGCAACTGCAGGCGGGTCAGGCGCAGCGCGCCTTCGCCGCAGGCCACCGTCAGCCCTGATTTATCGGCGGCGAGAAGAGTGCCCGGGGCACCACTGCCCTCGCCCTGCTCTTCAGATAATTGCGCGGCATGTACCTTGATGGCTTCACCATTGAGCGTGCTATGGCAGATCGGCCAGGGGTGGAAGGCCCGGACCAGGCGCTCCAGCTCGACGGCCGGGCGGCTCCAGTCCAGGCGCGCTTCATCCTTGCTCAGCTTGTGTGCGTAAGTGGCCAGGCTGTCGTCCTGCACTTCGCCGACCAGGTTGCCGGCGGCCAGGCCGCCGATAGCCTGAATCACCGCCTGTGGGCCGAGGCTGGCGAGGCGATCGTGCAGGCTGCCGCCGGTGTCGGCGGCTGAGATCGGTGTGCTGACCTTGAGCAGCATCGGCCCGGTATCCAGTCCGGCTTCCATCTGCATCACGGTCACGCCGGACTCGGCATCGCCGGCCTCCACCGCGCGCTGGATCGGTGCCGCGCCGCGCCAGCGTGGCAGCAGCGAGGCGTGGCTGTTGATGCAGCCCAGGCGCGGGATATCCAGCACCGCCTGGGGCAGGATCAGCCCATAGGCCACCACCACCAGCAGATCCGGCTTGAGCGCTGCCACCTCGGTTTGCGCCTCTGCATTGCGCAGGCTGGCCGGCTGGTACACCGGGATGCCGTGTTCCACGGCCAGCTGTTTGACCGGGCTGGGCGTGAGCTTCTGCCCGCGGCCGGCGGGGCGATCCGGCTGGCTGTACACGGCAATGATCTGGTGGGGCGTGTCGAGCAAGGCCTTGAGGTGTTCGGCGGCGAATTCCGGGGTGCCGGCAAAGACAATACGCAAAGACTCAGACATGGATTCTCACTGCTAGAAAGAAAAAGGCTTGCCGTAGCAAGCCTTTGAAAGGTGTGGTTCAAGCCTGCTGGCGGTGCTGCTTTTCCAGCTTCTTCTTGATCCGGTCGCGTTTGAGCGTAGACAGGTAGTCGACAAACAGCTTGCCGTTGAGGTGGTCGCATTCGTGCTGGATGCACACCGCCAGCAGGCCTTCGGCGATCAGCTCATAGGGCTGGCCATCGCGGTCCAGGGCCTTGATCTTGACCTTCTGCGGGCGGTCGACGTTTTCGTAGAAGCCCGGCACCGACAGGCAGCCTTCCTGATACTGGTCGGTTTCCTCGGTCAAAGGCTCGAACTCGGGGTTGATAAACACCCGCGGTTCGGACTTGTCTTCGGACAGGTCCATCACCACCAGGCGCTTGTGCACGTTCACCTGGGTCGCGGCCAGGCCGATGCCGGGGGCGTCGTACATGGTTTCAAACATGTCATCGATCAACTGACGCAGGGCATCATCGACCACGTCCACCGGTTTGGCGATGGTGCGCAGGCGCGGATCGGGAAATTCGAGGATATTCAGGATCGCCATATGCGTTTGTGATGCACTTGTGGAATAAAGTCAAAATCCGCTGCTAAGATGATGAGCAGCATTGGAAAAACGGTTTTACGCCGCGTTTCCACTGGGTTCAGTCGCGGCGCTAGGGCGCTCTACGTGAAGACATATAATAAAGGGATTCACCGCATGAGGAAATCACTACTCGCCCTGCTGCTGCTTGCCGCAGGCGGCTTGGCCCAGGCCGATGTGCAACTCAAGGACGGTCACCCGGACCGTTACACCGTGGTCAAGGGCGATACCCTGTGGGATATCTCCGGGCGATTTCTCCGTCAGCCGTGGAAGTGGCCGGAAATCTGGCACGCCAATCCCCAGGTGGAAAATCCGCACCTGATCTATCCCGGCGACCAGCTGAGCCTGGTGTATATCGACGGTCAACCACGTCTGATGCTCAACCGCGGCGAGTCCCGCGGCACCATCAAGCTGTCGCCGCAGGTGCGCAGCACGCCGATGGCCGAAGCCATTCCGACCATTCCGCTGGAGGCGATCAACAGCTTCCTGCTCTCCAACCGCATCGTCGATACCCCTGACGAATTCGAGCGGGCTCCCTATATCGTCGCCGGCAATGCCGAGCGCGTGGTCAGCGGTGCCGGTGACCGTGTCTATGCCCGCGGCAGCTTCGACGAGACGGCCCCGGCCTATGGCATCTTCCGCCAGGGCAAGACCTATACCGACCCGGACACCCAGGAATTTCTCGGCATCAATGCCGACGATATCGGCGGTGGCGAGATCGTCGCCGAGGAAGGCGATATCGGCACCATGATGCTGACTCGCTCCACCCAGGAGGTGCGCCTGGGCGACCGCCTGTTCGCCACCGAAGAGCGGGCGATCAATTCGACCTTTATGCCCAGCGAGCCGGCCGGCGAAATCAATGGCCTGATTCTCGATGTGCCGCGCGGGGTGACCCAGATCGGTCAGTTCGACGTAGTGACCCTGAACAGGGGCGCGCGCGATGGCCTGACCGAAGGCAGCGTGCTGGCCATCTACAAGACCGGTGAAACCGTGCGCGACCGTGTGACCGGCGAATCGGTGAAGATCCCCGACGAGCGGGCCGGCTTGCTGATGGTGTTCCGCGCCTACGAAAAGCTCAGCTATGGCCTGGTACTCGGGGCCAGCCGCTCGCTGGCGGTGATGGACAAGGTACGTAACCCCTAGTATTCAGAAGCCCCGCAATCGCGGGGCTTCTGCGTTAAGCCGTCTGCTCAGCCGCCCAGCGGCGCGACCGATCAAGGATGATCCCGATGTCGCAACCCTCCCCTACGCTTTCCCCTGCCGAGCTCGAAGCCCGTCTGCGCCTGCATTGCCTGCCGGAGCTGGGGCCGCGGCGTTTTCGCAAACTGCTCAGTGCCTTCGACAGCGCCTCGGCGGCGTTAAGCGCCCCGGCCAGCGCCTGGCGCTCCCTGGGGTTGCCGGCGGCCTGCGCCGAGCCCCGCCGTAGCGCCGAAATCCGCCAGCGCGCGGCTGCCGCCCTGGCCTGGCTGGACGCCGATAAACAGCAGCTGCTGATGTGGGATGACCCGGTCTATCCCGGGTTGCTCGCCGAGCTTAACGATGCCCCGCCGTTGCTCTTCGTCGCCGGCGACCCGGCGCTGCTGGAGCGCCCGCAGCTGGCCATGGTCGGCAGCCGCCGGGCCTCGCGCCCCGGGCTGGACACGGCGCACAGCTTTGCCCGCAGCCTGGCGGGGGGCGGTTTTGTGATCACCAGCGGCCTGGCCCTGGGCATAGACGGTGCCGCCCATCGGGGCGCGCTGGATGCCGGCGGCAAGACCGTGGCCGTGCTGGGCACCGGCCTGCAGTGCCTGTACCCGGCGCGGCACAAGACCCTGGCCGCCGATATCGTCGAGAGTGGTGGTGCACTGGTCTCCGAGTTGCCGCTGGACTGCCCACCGCAGTCGAGCAATTTCCCGCGGCGCAATCGCATCATCAGTGGCCTGTCCCTCGGCGTGCTGGTGGTCGAAGCCAGCCCCTCCAGTGGTTCGCTGATCACCGCGCGCCTGGCGGCCGAGCAGGGCCGCGAGGTCTACGCCATTCCCGGTTCGATCCATCATCCCGGAGCCCGCGGCTGCCATCAGCTGATCCGTGACGGGGCGACGCTGGTGCAGAGCGTCGAGCATATTCTCGAGGCGCTGCGCGGTTGGCAGCTGACGCAGCCCGGCCAGACGGCGGCTGCGACAGTTCAGGCAGACAGCCATCCCCTGCTGGATCTGCTGCATGCCGCGCCGCACAGCAGCGAAGCCCTGGCCGCCGCCAGCGGCTGGCCCCTGGCGCAGGTGCTGGCGGCCCTGACCGAGCTGGAACTGGAGGGCCTGGTGGCCAACGAAGGTGGGCGCTGGCTGGGCCGCACCGGTTAGCTTGGATACACTGCGCAGCAGCCTTTAGCGGAGAGTCATCGATGGTCAGCAGTTTTCAGGTGCAGCAGGCAGCGCGGGTGGTGAGCCAGGGCGGAGTGATCGCCTACCCGACCGAGGCGGTATGGGGCCTGGGTTGTGATCCCTGGAATGACATGGCGGTGGAACGCCTGCTGGCGCTGAAGGAGCGGCCCATGCACAAGGGCCTGATTTTGGTGGCCGAGTGCATCGAACAGTTCGACTTTCTCCTCGAAGACCTGCCGGAGATCTGGCAGGAACGCCTGGCCGGCAGCTGGCCCGGCCCCAATACCTGGCTGGTGCCCCATCAACACCGTCTGCCGGAGTGGATCACTGGCGAGCACAGCAGCGTCGCCCTGCGGGTCAGCGACCACCCCGGGGTGCGGGCGCTGTGCCGCCTGACCGGGCCACTGGTGTCGACCTCGGCCAACCCGGCCGGGCGGCCGGCGGCGCGTTCGCGGCTGCGGGTCGAACAATACTTCCCGCGGCAGCTGGACAAGGTCCTCGGCGGAGCTCTGGGCGGCCGCAAGAACCCCAGCCTGATCCGCGATCTGGTTAGCGGCGATGTGGTTAGGCCGGCCTGACCGTAGGGTGCGCTGCGCGCACCGCAACGCCGTTGCATGAAACACAGGTGCGCACGGCGCACCCTACGATTTTACGGCAATAGAATGGTCGAACCGGTGGTCTGCCGGGCGCTCAGGGCGGCTTGCGCGGCGGCGGCATCCTTGAGGGCATAGCGGTTGCTGATGTCCACCCTGAGCTGGCCGCTTTCGATCATGCCGAACAGCTCGTCGGCCATCCATTGCAGGCGCTCGGGGGTGTCGGCGTAGCCGGCCAGGGTCGGTCGGGTGACGAACAGCGAGCCCTTCTGCGCGAGGATGCCCAGGTTGACCCCGCTCACCGCCCCGGAGGCGTTGCCGAAGCTGACCAGCAGGCCGCGCGGGGCCACGCAGTCCAGCGAGGTTTCCCAGGTGTCCTTGCCGACGCCGTCGTAGACCACCGGGCATTTCTTGCCCGCGGTCAGCTCCAGCACCCGCTGGGCGACGTTCTCATGGCTGTAGTCGATGGTGGCCCAGGCCCCCTGTTCCATGGCCCGTGCGGCCTTTTCTGCCGAGCTGACGGTGCCGATCAGTTGCACCCCCAGAGCCTTGGCCCACTGGCAGGCCAGGGAGCCGACGCCACCGGCGGCGGCGTGGAACAGAATGGTTTCGCTGCCCTGCAGGGCGAAGGTCTGGCGCAACAGGTACTGCACCGTCAGGCCCTTGAGCATCACCGCGGCGGCCTGTTCGAAGCTGATCGCGTCCGGCAGTTTCACCAGTTTGTCCGCCGGCAGTACATGCAGCTCGCTGTAGGCCCCCAGTGGGCCGGTGGCGTAGGCCACGCGGTCGCCCACCTGAAGGTGACTGACGGCCGAACCCACGGCCTCGACTATGCCCGCCCCTTCGCTGCCGAGCCCGGATGGCAGGGCCGGTGGCGGGTACAGGCCGCTGCGAAAATAGGTGTCGATAAAGTTCAGGCCGATCGCCTGGTTCTGTACCCGTACTTCATGGAGGCCTGGGGCGGCGGCCTGGTAGTCGAGATAGTCGAGGACTTCGGGACCGCCGTGGCGGCTGAACTGGATACGCTTGGCCATGCTGGACTCCTGGAATGGTTGAGTGGGGGCCTTGCCGCGGGCAAGGGCGAGGCAATGCCGCTATCCAATCCTCTCCATTGACTGGCGTCAACAGCGAGGGCGTCTCGGCAAATAAAAATGGTCGGGAGCCATTTTAAACGTCGCGTAGCGACGGCCCGGAGGGTGGCGGCGATAAGCGGCAGGCCATAAAAAATCGTCAGGAACGATTTTAAACGTCGCGTAGCGACGGCCCGGAGGGTGGCCGCCATGGATGGCAGGCCATAATGTTATGCTTGCCGCCGATTTTTGCCGCTCAGCCTTTTGCCGCTGAGCAGCTCTACCTGCTTTCAAGGTGCCGCCGTGAGTGACCGTACTGAGGCCGTCAAAGCCTACCTGCTGGATCTGCAAGACCGTATCTGTTCCGCCCTGCAAGCCGAGGATGGCGGTGCCGAGTTTTTCGAGGATGCCTGGCAGCGTCCGGCGGGCGGCGGCGGCCGCACCCGGGTGATGGAGAACGGCGCGCTGATTGAAAAGGGCGGGGTGAACTTCTCCCATGTGTTCGGCGACAGCCTGCCGCCTTCGGCCAGCGCCCACCGCCCGGAGCTGGCCGGGCGCGGCTTCGAGGCCCTCGGCGTATCCCTGGTAATCCACCCGGAAAACCCCTATGTGCCGACCTCTCACGCCAACGTGCGCTTCTTCAGCGCCGAGAAAGAGGGCGAAGAACCGGTCTGGTGGTTCGGCGGCGGCTTCGACCTGACCCCCTACTACGCCAATGAAGAGGACTGCGTGCACTGGCACCGGGTCGCCTTCGACGCCTGCGCGCCCTTCGGTGCCGAGGTCTATCCGAAGTTCAAGGCATGGTGTGACCGCTACTTCCACCTCAAGCACCGCGGCGAGCCGCGCGGCATCGGCGGGCTGTTCTTCGACGACCTCAACCAGTGGGATTTCGACACCAGCTTCGCCTTTATGCGCGCCATCGGCGATGCCTATATCGAGGCCTATCTGCCCATCGTCCAGCGGCGCAAGCTGACCCCCTATGGCGAACGCGAGCGTGAGTTTCAGGCCTTTCGCCGCGGTCGCTATGTGGAGTTCAACCTGGTGTTCGACCGCGGCACCCTGTTCGGCCTGCAGTCCGGCGGGCGCACCGAGTCGATCCTCATGTCGCTGCCGCCGCAGGTGCGCTGGGGCTACGACTGGAAACCCGAGCCGGGCAGCGAAGAGGCACGCCTCACCGAGTATTTCCTGCAGGATCGTGACTGGCTTAACGAGGCGGGCCGCTGATGGACCGCTACGGCGTATTCGGCAACCCCATCGGCCACAGCAAGTCGCCGCTGATCCACGGCCTGTTCGCGGCGCAGACTGGCGAACCGCTGAGCTATGAAACCCTGCTCGCGCCGCTGGAGGATTTCCCCGAGTTTGCCCGCAGCTTCTTTGCGGCGGGCCTGGGGGCCAATGTCACCGTGCCGTTCAAGGAGCAGGCCTTCGCCCTGGCCGATAGCCTGACCCCGCGGGCGCGGCGCGCCGGGGCGGTGAACACCCTGAAGAAGCTCGACGACGGTAGCCTGCTTGGCGATAACACCGACGGTGCCGGCCTGGTGCGTGATCTGACGGTCAATGCCGGCGTGACGCTCAAGGGCCAACGCATTCTCCTGCTCGGTGCCGGCGGTGCCGTGCGCGGGGTGCTGGAACCCTTGCTGGCCGAACAACCGGCAGCCCTGGTGATCGCCAACCGCACGGTGGCAAAGGCCGAGCAACTGGCCCGCGAGTTCGCCGACCTGGGCCCGGTGGTGGCCAGCGGCTTCGACTGGATCGATGCGCCGGTGGACCTGATCATCAATGGCACCTCGGCCAGCCTGGCCGGCGAGTTGCCGCCGATTGCCGCGAGCCTGATCCAGCCTGGGCATACCCTGTGCTACGACATGATGTACGCCAAGGAGCCGACCGCCTTCAATCGTTGGGCCTTTGATCATGGCGCGGCGCGCTGCCTGGATGGTCTGGGCATGCTGGTCGAGCAGGCCGCCGAAGCCTTCCAGCTGTGGCGCGGCGTGCGTCCCGACAGCGCGCCGGTGCTGGCCGAACTGCGCCGCCGCCTGGCCGAGGGCTGAGCACCATGGGCTTGAGTGCCGACGAGTTGGCGCGGATCAGCGCCCTGACCCTGGCCCATTACCAGGACTGCGCCGAAGACTTCCGTGCCGGCACCCGCGAGCACGATGTCAGCCAGAATATCGCCGCCCTGCTCGCGCCTATCCAGGCGCAGGCACCCTGTCGGATTCTCGATTTCGGCTGCGGCCCGGGCCGCGACCTGCGCACCTTCAGCGCCCTGGGCCATGTCGCCATCGGCCTGGACGGCTGCCCGCGGTTCGTCGAGATGGCTCGCGCCGACAGCGGCTGCGAGGTCTGGTTGCAGGACTTCCTCGCCCTCGATCTGCCGGATCGGTATTTCGACGGCGTCTTCGCCAATGCCGTGCTGTTCCATATCCCCAGCCAGGAGCTGCCGCGGGTGCTGCGGCAACTGCATGGCAGCCTGAAGCCGGGCGGCGTGCTGTTCAGCTCCAACCCCCGCGGCGACAACCAGGAAGGCTGGAACGGCGACCGCTACGGCGCCTATTACGACCTGGCCAACTGGCGTGCCCTGCTCACTGCCGCCGGCTTTGTCGAGCTGCAGCACTACTACCGCCCGGCCGGCCTGCCCCGTGATCAGCAACCCTGGCTGGCCAGCGTCTGGCGCAGGCCATAGCGCCTGCGCCTGTGGCGTCAGCGGTCCTGCCCGGCCGCGGAAAACTGCCTGCGCTGGCGCTCTTCGGGCAGGCGCGAGGGTTAAAGGCGCTCGGTTAGTCCTCGAACTGCACGGGGCAGTGTTCGGCCCCTTCGAGCTTGTGGATTTCTTCGATGACATGCGCCCGCGCGCGGCGCAGGGTCAGGCTGCGCTGCTGCACCTGCAGGCGGCGGGCTTCCTGGTGGAGCATGGCGACCCCGGCGTAATCGATAAAGTTGATGTGCTGGGCATCGATGATCACCCGCTCGCCGCGGCTGCGCTGGATCACCTGCTGCAGGTAATGGCAGGCCCCGAAGAAGATCGAGCCTTCAATCCGCAGCAGCTCCTGGTCGTCCTCCTGCCAGTAGCGTATGCGCGGCTGCGAGGTGCGCTTGAGGTAGAAGAACAGCGACGCCAGGACCCCGGCGTAGATCGCCGTCTGCAGCTCCAGCAGCAGGGTGGCGAGCAGGGTCAGCAGCATCACCACGAATTCCGCCCGGCTGACCCGCAGCAACGCCCGCACGCCAGCGATATCCACCAGCCCCCAGCAGATCAGCAGGATCCCCGCGGCCATGCTGGGCAGCGGCACATGGGCGATCAGGCGGCTGCCGAACAGGGCGAACAGCGCTACTAGCAGGGCGGAAAATACCCCGGCCATGGGCGAGTGCGCGCCGGCCTGCAGGTTCAGCGCCGAACGGGTGAAGGATCCGGCCGACAGCGAGCCGCCGAACCAGGGGCCGATCAGGTTCGACAGGCCCTGGCCACGCACCTCCTGATTGGCGTCGAGCAACTGCTGCGACCTGCTGGCCAGGGCGCGGGCGATCGACAGGCTGGTGACCAGGCCGAGCATGCCGCAGGCCACCGCCGCCGGCAGCAACTGGAGGACGCTGGTCAGCTCGAACCGCAGCAGGTTGAACGGCGGCAACTGGCCCTCGAAGCTGCTGACCAGGGCAATAGCCCCCAGCTGCGCGGGCCAGGCCAGCACCAGCAGGCTGGCGGCGACCAGGCCCAGCAGCAGGGCCGGCGAGCGCGGCCACAGGCGTCTGCTGAGCAGGCTCACGGTGAGGGTGAACAGCGCCACCGCGAGGCTGCGCCAGTCGCTTTCCAGCAAGTGTTCGCCGATATTCAGCAGGGTCGCCAGGGCCGTGGCCTGGCTCGCCACGCTGATGCCGAGCAGGTTGGGCAGTTGCCCCAGGGCAATCACCAGGGCCGCGCCGAGGGTGAAGCCGAGCACCACCGAATGGGAGACGAAGTTCACCAGCGCGCCGAAGCGCAGCAGGCCGAGCAGCCACTGGAACAGCCCGGCGAGAAAGCTCAGCAGCAGGATCAGGGCGATAAAGTCGTCGCTGCCCGGGGCCGCCATGGGGCTGACGCTGCTGAACAGGACGATGGAGATGGCCGCGGTCGGGCCGCAGATCAGGTGCCAGGAGGAGCCCCACAGGCTGGCGATGATCACCGGCACTATGGCCGCATACAGGCCGTATTCCGGCGGCAGGCCGGCGATCAGGGCGTAGGCGATGGATTGCGGCAGGGCCAGGATGGCCCCGCTCAGGCCCACCAGCAGATCCTGGCCGAGGCTGCGTCTGCTGCAGTTGGGCAGCCAGCGCAGAAACGGCAACAGGGTCTGCAGGCGGGGTAGCGGCATAAGTCGGCTTCTTGTGCTGGCGATGGACTACGCCGCTGCAGTGCAGCGGCCCGTCTACTTTAGGGGTTCAAGCCCGGCGCTTCAAAGCTTGCCGTTGACCGCGGCCAGGCCATCACCCCCCGTGCGGCTGCTGACCCCCTCGAGCCAGGTGGCGACAACCGCCGGGTTGGCCTTTAGCCAGGCCTTGACCGCCGCGTCGTTGCTCGCCTGCTTGCTCAGCACCTGGTCCATGATGGCGTTCTCCATCTCCTGGGTGAAGGTCAGGTTGCTCAGCAGCTTGCCGACATTCGGGCACTGCTCAGCATAGCCTTTGCGGGCCAGGGTGTTGACCTGGCCACTTGCGCCGAAATACTGCTCGCCGCCCTTGAGGTAGCGCATGTCGTATTGCACGTTCATCGGGTGCGGGGTCCAGCCGAGAAAAACCACGAACTGCTCGCGCTTCACCGCCCGGCCCACCTGCACCAGCATGGCCTGCTCGCTGGACTCCACCAGCCGCCAGTCGCCCAGGCCGAACTCGTCGGCGGCGATCATCTGCTTGATCGACTCGTTGGCCGGCGCGCCGGAGGCGATGCCGTAGAGTTTGCGTTCGAACTGGTCGGCATGCGCGTCGAGGTCGGCGAAGGTCTTTACCCCAGCCTCATACACGTAGGCCGGTACCGCCAGGGTGTATTCGGTGCCGCCGAGGTTTTCCACCAGCTGGTCGACTTCGCCGCTGGCGACGAACTTGTCGTAGTTGCTCTGCTGCGCCGGCATCCAGTTGCCGAGAAACGCATCGACCTGGCCCTTCTGCAGCCCGGCGAAGATGATCGGCACCGCCAGGATCTGGGTCTGCACCTTGTAGCCCAGGCCTTCGAGCAGGAAGCTGGCGATGCCATTGGTTACGGCGATATCGCTCCAGCCCGGATCGCCCAGCTTGACCGTGGCGCAGGCCGCATCTTCGGCCTGCGCGTTAGCGGCGCTGGCCAGCGCCGCGGCGAGTAGTAGCACGCTGAATCTGTTCATGGCGTTTCTCCTGTTGTTCTGCTTAGTCGTGGGAGGCGGTGTTGCAAACCTGCGGGTAACGGGCGCGACGTTCGAGGTCGTCGAGGTCGATATGGTTGCGCATGTACTGCTGGCTGGCGTCGACCCAGGGCTGGTGATCCCAGCTGCTCAGCTTGCCCAGGCTCAGGGCCTCGGCGACCAGGCGGCGGCGACGCTGGCTGGCCAGGGTGGCGGCGTGGATCGCCGGCATGTCCCAGCGTGCCCGCGCTTCGGCGAGCAGTTCGCCGAGCACGCCCTGGTGCTCGGCCGAGTCGGCCAGGTTTTCCCGTTCCTGCGGATCCTGGCGCAGGTTGAACAGCAGCAGCGGGTCCTGCTCGGAGTAGACGAACTTCCACTCGCCGCGGCGGATCATCATCAGCGGGCTGGTGCTGCCCTCGGCCATATACTCGCCGAGCACCTGGTCATGCCCGCCGTCGCCCTGCAGATGGTTCAGCAGCGAATGGCCGTCGAGCGCCAGGCCGGGTTCGACCTGGCCGCCGGCCAGCTCCACCAGGGTCGGCAGCAGGTCCATGGTCGACACCGACTGGCTGACCCGGTGCGCGGCGAACTGCTTGGGTGCATGCACCAGCAGCGGCACCCGGGCGGCCATCTCGAACCAGTGCATCTTGTACCAGAGGCCGCGCTCGCCGAGCATGTCGCCGTGGTCGCCGGAGAAGACAATGATGGTGTCCTCGCTCAGGCCGCATTCCTCCAGGGTTTTCAGCAGCTTGCCGATATTGTCGTCGATATAGCTGCAGGCCCCGAAGTAGGCACGGCGCGCGTCGCGGACCTTGGCCTCGGGCAGCGGCTTGTCCCACAGGTCGATGACCTTGAGCAGGCGCTGCGCGTGCGGGTCCTGCTCATCCTGCTCGATGTGCTGGCGCGGCATCGGGATCTCCACGCCCTCGTAGCGGTCCCAGTATTCGGCCGGGATGGTATAGGGGTCGTGTGGGTGGGTCATCGACACGGTCAGGCAGAACGGCTGCTCCGGGGTCATGCGCACATGGTCGTAGAGGTACTGGCGAGCCTTGAACACCACCTCCTCGTCGAAATCCAGCTGGTTGCTGCGCACGCAGGGCCCGGCCTGCAGCACCGAGGACATGTTGTGGTACCAGCTGGCGCGCACTTCGGGCTCGTCCCAGTTGACCGCCCAGCCGTAGTCGGCCGGATAGATGTCGCTGGTCAGGCGCTCCTCATAGCCGTGCAACTGGTCCGGGCCGCAGAAATGCATCTTGCCCGACAGCGCGGTGCGGTAGCCGAGGCGGCGCAGGTAGTGGGCGTAGGTCGGCACGTCGGCGGGAAAGTCGGCGGCGTTGTCATAGGCCCCGATCTTCGACGGCAGCCGGCCGCTGACCAGGGTGAAGCGCGACGGCGCGCACAGCGGGCTGTTGCAGTAGGCCGAGTCGAACACCACCGCCTTGGCGGCCAGGCGCATCAGGTTGGGCATCTGCACCGGCGAGGCGGCGTCGTGCAGCGGCAGAATCGGCGCGGCCATCTGGTCGGCCATGATAAAGAGGATGTTGGGACGTTTCATGGCAGTCGGTATTCCATATAGAAAAATTATGCGAAAGTGCTGCAATGATCATCAGGCCAAGTATCGGAGCGGTAAACCCGTAACGAATACATGACTCGGATAACCAAAGCTTATGTTTGAACGCATTGACGGATTGTCCCTGGACACCTTGCGGGTGTTCGAAGCCGCGGCCCGCCAGCTGAGCTTTACCGCAGCCGCGCGCGAGCTGGGCAGCAGCCAGCCGGCCATCAGTCAGCAGATCAAGCGACTGGAGCAACAGCTGGCGACCCGCCTGTTCGACCGGGTTTACCGCGGCATCGCCCTCACCGAGGCCGGCGAGTTGCTGTTGCGCTATGTGCAGGACGGCCTGCACAGCCTGGACGCCGGCCTGGCGGCGGTCACCGCGCAGCAACAGCACGAGGTGCTGCAGGTGGCCACCGACTTCGCCTTCGCCGCCTACTGGCTGATGCCGCGTCTGCAACGCTTTCACCAGCTGTACCCCGAGGTGGATGTCAGCCTGATCACCAGCGAGCGCGACCACGGTGCGCTGCCGGCGGAAATCGACGTGGCGATCAACTTTGGCGATGGCCGTTTCAAGCATGCCGAAGCGCAGCTGCTGTTTCGCGAAGAGGTGTTTCCGGTGTGCAGCCCCGGGCTGCTCGAGGGTCAGGCGCTGCCCTTGCCTACAGCGGCATTGGCCGGCCTGCCGCTGCTGCACCTGCGTCCGGAAAACCGCTCGCGCTGGTACGACTGGGCTGGCCTGTTCCGTGCCTTCGGCCTCGCCGAAACACCCAGCCCGGGCAGCCTGCGCTTCGACAACTACACCCTGCTGATCCAGGCGGCGATTGCCGGTCAGGGCGTGGCGATCGGCTGGCGGCACCTGGTCGACGAACTGCTGACGCAGCGGCTGCTCTGTCGCCTGGGCAGCGAGGTCGCCCACTCCGAATTCGGCTATTACCTGGTGCTGCCCGAACGCAAGCGCCGGCAACGCCTGACCCAGGCCTTCGTCAGCTGGTTGCAGGCCGAGTTGGGCGAGCCTCCTGCAGATGTGTCTGGCTCGCGCTGAAATCCGCCGCGGCAGACCTAGGGTGGAGCAGCGGCAAGCCTCAGGCGGAAATCACTCTTAAGGCTACTTTCACGGGGAGGCTGGCGTAGTACCCTAGGCTTGCGCTATAGATGGACCGAGACTCCATCAGCACTGCTCACAAAAATAATAAGGGGCACCCCGGGAATGCATCTTAAGTCGTTGTTTCGCAATCTGTTTATCTGGTCCATAGGGCTCTTTGCCGGGCTTGCGCCACTGGCCTACGCCGAGGCCGTCAGCCCCCAGGAACAGGTGCAGGTGCAGGCCAGCCGGGTAACCAGCAGCCTGATGCTGTTACGTGGCGAGGGTTTCCAAAAGAAACACCAGGAGGCGCTCGAGTTCGACCTGCAGGCCCTGGCGGCCGCCGTGCAACGTCTGCCGCAAGGCTCCGACGCCCTGCGCAGTGCCCATCAGGAGCTGGTGGTGCAGATTCGCCGTGGCGTGTCCTTCGGCCCGGGCGAAGAGGATATGCCCTGGCGCTACCCGGAGGAGCTGAGCAAGGCCCTGCTCGGGGTGCTGGATGAAACGCGCAAGCTGGCAGCCGCCGAGGATAGCGAGCTGGCCGCCAAGCTCGAATACCTATCGGTGCAGTACCTCAGCCGCGCCTACTTCGGCAACTTCGAGATCGCCCGCGAGCAGACCGATACCTACCTCGGCCAGGACGAACGCAAACTGGTGCCCGCCGTGGACAGCCAGCTGGCGGCCCTCGACCCGAAGAGCAATGCCGGGGTGGGCAAGCTGAAGACCCGCTGGGAATACCTCAAGGCCGCGCTCAACGACCTGAACAGCCAGAGCAGCGCCCTGCAAAGCGCCTCCGGCCGCCCCTTCGCGCCCATCACCGTGTATCGCCATACCCGCTCCTTTACCGAGCAATGGATGGCGATGTACTAGGCCCCCTACGATCTGCTGCGCGTCGGCCCTGCTGCGTTACAACGACCAACGGGAGTAACAGCCGCAGGCTGGCCCGAAGGGCGAGCAACGCGAGTAAAACAGGCTCGGAAAGCCACTTGTGGCTAACGCGCTTCAGCGCGACCCCGAAGGGGCGAGTGAAACGAGTAATGCTCATTTACAGCCAGTAAACTCCGCTTCCTCGGCCGTTTTTGCCTTGTCTTGCCTGCCTCGCCTACGTTTTTTCAACGGCCTGCTAACCCATTTACGATCTGCTGCGCGTCGGCCCTGCTGCGTTACTAACGTAGCGCCTTGCAGGTCTCTAGCTCGCAAGATCGTGAATATGTTGTAGGCGGGAAGCGATCAGGCCGTGGTTTTCTTCTCGCGAATACAGGTCGGCCCGGCGCGCTGGACGATGGCCTGTTCGACCTCCTTGCGCAGGCCCAGCAGGAAGGCCGCTTCGGCGGCGACGAACAGTGGGCC
Organism: Pseudomonas sp. EA_105y_Pfl2_R69; assembly: GCF_963970915.1. Lineage (NCBI taxonomy): Bacteria > Pseudomonadati > Pseudomonadota > Gammaproteobacteria > Pseudomonadales > Pseudomonadaceae > Pseudomonas > Pseudomonas sp. EA_105y_Pfl2_R69. The sequence continues at coordinate 42,199 of NZ_CAXAOO010000008.1, read as the reverse complement.
GATGACCAGGCCCATGACGTCATCGACAAAGGCCGGTTTGCGCCCTTCGTAGTAATGACCGACAAACTGGATGATCCAGCCGATCACGAACAGGCCGATGCCGCTGCTCAACCACACCGCCGTCGACTGCACGGCCAGGCCCGTCGCGGCCCACAGGCTGAGCACCAGCAGCAGCGCCATCAGCAGGCCGAAGCGCAGGTCCAGGCGCAGGTAGAAGGCCCCCGCCGCCAGCGCCACCAGCAGGGCCGGGGACAGCCACAGGCCGAGCAACTCCATGCCTGGACGCGAAAGCAGCACGGCCACCGCCACAACGATCAGTGGAATACCGATAAAGTGGCTGAGAATATTGCGTTGGTCGCGGTGATACGCCGCGTATTGAGCCAGATGGTCGACCAGGGTTTTCATTATTGTTTTTCCTCACGCAGAACAGGTGTCCAGCATGAACCCGCACGCGCGCGCCGCTCTGTCAGCTAGCCGACAAAGCGAGAGCCGCCGATGAACGCAGCCCACAGCTATCAGGCGCGCCTGCGTCAGGGGCATTGGTTCAATGCCCTGCCCGCGGCCTTGCAGGAGGCGCTGCTGGACGCCGCCCAGGTGCAGCAGCTGGCGGCGGGTCAGGTGCTGTTTCGCCGTGGCGACAAGCCCTGCGGCCTGTATGCGGTGGTCGAGGGCGGCATGCGTATCGGCGCGGTCAGTGCCACCGGCAAGGAGGCGCTGCTGACCCTGGTCGAGCCACCCTACTGGTTCGGCGAGATTTCCCTGTTCGACGGCCAGCCGCGCACCCACGATGCCTTCGCCGAAGGTGCCAGCACCCTGCTGCTGGTACCCCAGGCGCGCCTGCTGGCGCTGCTCGAAGAGCAACCGCAGTACTGGCGCGACTTCGCCCTGCTGATGAGCCAGAAACTGCGCCTGGCGTTTATCGCCCTGGAAGAAATGAGCCTGCTGCCCGCCGCCCCGCGCCTGGCCCGACGGCTGCTGCTGATTGCCGAAAACTACGGCGAAGGCGAACCGCGCCGGGTCCTGCATCTGCCCCAGGAGCAGCTGGCGCTGATGCTGGCGATCTCCCGGCAGACCACCAACCAGATCCTCAAGGAGCTGGAAGGCCGGGGCATCCTGCGCCTGACCTATGGCGAGATCGAGATTCTCGACCTGCCGCGCCTGCGCCAGGCCGCCTCCGCCCAGTGACGAATACGTCTAGCGCAGCTTTTCCAGCATCTGGTAGTACCACATGCCGGCGGCCAGCATCGGGTTGCCGAACAGGTCACCGAGCGGCACCTTGATCTGTGAGCAAGACGCGAAGGTGTCGTAGTGGCCCATCGTGCCGGTCAGGGCATTGGCCATGATTTCGCCCATGATATGGGTGGTGGCGATGCCGTGCCCTGAGTAGCCCTGGCAGTACCAGACGTTGTCCGAGAGCTTGCCCAGCTGCGGGATGCGGTTGATCACGATGCCCATGGCGCAGCTCCACTGGAAATCGATGGCCACCCCCTTGAGCTGCGGGAAGGTCTGCTCGATGCCTGGGCGCAGCTCGGCGGCGATATCCCGCGAATCGCGCCCCGAGTAGTTGCAGCCGCCGCCGAACAGCAGGCGGCCGTCGGCGGTCAGGCGGTAGTAATCGAGGACGAAGCGGCAGTCGTATACGGCCAGGTCCTGCGGATTGATTTCCTTGGCCAGCTCACCCAGCGGCGCGGTGGTGACGATGCCGCCCATGGCCGGGAAGATCATGCCCTTGAGCTTTTTCGGCTCCAGCTTGTGGTACACGTCGCCGGCCAGCAGCACCTGCTTGGCGTTGATCCGGCCTTGGGCAGTAACCACTGCCGGCTTGTCGCCGTGGACAATCTCCAGTACTTCGGAGTGCTCGAAAATCAGCGCGCCCAGGCTGGCAGCGGCTTTGGCTTCACCGATGCACAGGTTGAGCGGGTGCAGGTGCATATTGCGGGTGTTTTTCAACGCGCCGTTGTACAGGTCGCTGGCCAGGTGGCTGCGCACGCCGTCGCGGTCGAGCAGGGTCACGTCACCCGCCATGCCGCGGCGCACCGCTTCGGCGTAGGTGGCTTCCAGTTCCTGCATATGCGCGGGCTTCATCGCCGCATGCAGGTGGCCGTGCTTGAGGTCGCACTGGATCCCGTATTTTTCCACGCGTTTTTTGATGATGTCGTGGCCGCGCCAGCGCAGGTGCCAGATAAAGTCTTCGACTTCCTCGCCGAGGGTGTTGCGCATCTGCTTGCTCATGGCCGCATCGCCCGACAGGCTGCCGGTGACCTGGCCGCCATTGCGCCCGGTGGCACCCCAACCGATCTTGTTGGCCTCGACAATCGCCACCTTGAGCCCGCGCTCGGCCAGCTCCACGGCGCTGGCCACCCCGGTAAAACCGCCGCCGATGATCACTACATCGACACTGACCTCACCTTGCAGGGTCGGGTAGTCGGTTTCCTCGTTGAGGCTGGCGCTGTAGTAGGACGGGCAGCGTTCGGCGGCGGGCGTTACGGGGGATGTAGTAGGGGTTAGCACGGCGTTCATAAGGCGGTTCCTGGGTACGACTGGCGGGTGCTGGGCCCGAATCGGGCACAGGGTCGGCAGCCAGGGTTGCTGGCTGCGGGGCGATCAGTGGCGTGTGCGCGGGACATCCGGCGGGCGCGCGTGGCGGCAATGCCACAGGGCCCAGAAGGCGAGAGTTGCAGGCAGCAGCGGGTTGGCTCGCGCGATGTCGCAGCCGCCTGCAGCCTGGGGCAGGTGCCAGAGGGGTAAAGGCGCTAGATCGGCGATGGGTTCACTCATGGGCCAGCAGACTCGCACGGCGGTGAGCGGTGGTTAAATCGTATTTTTTACATATTCAGTTATGCACTGGCTAAACAATGGTCTGCTAGTGCGCGGGCTGATAGCGCAGCGGAACGCTCAGGCTGCCCTCGATCTGCCCGGATAGGTGATGGATGCCGGCCAACACGCCGCGATCAGTGCGGCGCATCAGTTGCAGCCATTCCTCGTCGAAGGCGGCGTTGAGGTTTGTGCGCAACTGCGCCTCGGTTTCCGGCCGCTCGTTGGCCCGCGAGATGGCGGTAAACAGCGCCACGCCGAGGGAAATGCCCATGCCGGCGGTGCTACCGACCGCCGCCGATACCAGGCTGGCGGCACCGCTGGTGGTGAGGTCATCGACCAGCCTGGCGCTGGTGCGCTGTGCCACCAGGGACATGCCTGGGTCGTCCGACCAGTTGCCGACCCCTCTGGGTTCGCTGCGGATATGCAGGAGCAGGGCCTTGTAGGCCGGCAGCTCGGCCAGCGGCTTGGCGTGCAGCACCTGGTAGAGCGAGGCACCGGGTGCCTGGTCGATGGCCTTGATGGCCTTGAGGCGCTGCTCGAACTGTTCGTCCGGCACGCCGTGGCGGCGGGCAATGGCCGGCAGGCGCTGGTCGAGCTGGCGCACATAGAACGCGGTGGTGCTGTGCAGAATCTGCTCGGGGTCGGTGTCTTCGGCCACCGGCTGCAGCACGCGGTCCTGATACTGTTCCTGCAGGTAGAGGGCCAGGCGGCTGACGGTGGGGTCCTTTTCGCCGCCGGCGCTGAGCTTGTACCAGGACACCTTGATACTCAGCCATTGCTGGGTCCAGTAGCTGGAAAACCAGGGGATAAATTCGTCGTCGGTCTGCCGGTAGACCAGGTCCATCCAGCGGTCCATGGCCGCCAGGGCGTGTTCGCTGGCCTGGCTTCTGGCGGTTTGCGCGGCCGCGGCGATATCGTTGTCGACCCGCTGCCAGGTGCTCGCTGCAATCTGCACCGGCGGGTCGGAGGCGCAGCCACCCAGCGTCAGCAATAGGACGAACAGCAGGTTGCGCAGACTTGCCATGACAGGCCTCCACCGGAGCAGTGCACACGCCATCTGCACACCCACGGCAACCTGCAGATGGCGCGCCTGCGCGGTTGTCAGCCCCTACTCCAACGGAGTGCCCAAATTATTCCCCTGATGCCTTGAGTATAGGCCCGCAGCCAGCAGACGACAGGCAGGGGCCATCGCCGCGGCTTACTGGCCGAATTGCGCGCCGCGTAGATTGGCCAGCACCCGTCCAGCGTTTTCACTGCAAGCCATGCCCTCGGGTTTACTCTCGATGGTGGCGATAATTTCCAGCAACTGCGCCTTGTTCTGCGCCAGGCGCTGCTGCATGGCCTCGATCTCGCCGATCTTGCGCTGCAGGCTGCCGAGCATTTCGTCATGGGCCCAGCCATCGGAGTGGACGTCGGGCAGCAGGCGGCGGATTTCCTCCAGGCTGAAGCCGGCCTGCTGCGCGCAGCTGATGATGCCCAGGGTCTGTACGGCTTGCTCCGGGTAGCTGCGGTAGCCGTTGGCCTGGCGTTGCGCGCTGATCAGGCCACTGGCCTCATAAAAGCGAATGCGTGAGGCAGCTAAACCGCTGCGGGTGGCCAGCTCTCCAATTCTCATGCTCGTGACTCCGGGCTATTGACCTTAAAGCTGACTTTAACCTTAGGCTTGCTGCATTGACCATCCCCGGAGTTCCTCATGAGCGCATTTGAAGCCCTGCAACTGCCCAACGGCAGCGTCATCCCCAATCGTATTGCCAAGGCGGCGATGGAAGAGAATCTGGCCGATGCCAGCCAGGGCCCGTCTGCCGAACTGCTGCGCCTGTATCAGGCCTGGGCCGAGGGCGGTGCCGGGTTGCTGCTGACCGGCAACGTGATGGTCGACCGCCGTGCCATGACCGGCCCCGGCGGCGTGGTGCTGGAGGATGAACGGCAACTGGACAAGTTTCGCCAGTGGGCGCGCATCGGCCGTGCCCAGGGGGCGCAGATCTGGATGCAGCTCAACCACCCCGGTCGGCAGATGCAGGCCAACCTCGGCCAGCAGACCGTCGCGCCCTCGGCCGTGGGCCTGGAGCTGGGCGGCCTGTCGAAGCTGTTCCCGCTGCCCAGGGCGCTGGATGAGGCGGAAATCCACGGGCTGATCCAGCGTTTCGCGCACACCGCGCTACTGGCCGAGCAGGCCGGTTTCAACGGGGTGCAGATCCACGCCGCGCATGGCTACCTGCTTGGCCAGTTTCTCTCGCCCATCAGCAACAAGCGCACCGATAGCTGGGGCGGTGCACTGGAGAACCGCGCGCGTCTGCTGCTGGAGGTGGTCAAGGCGGTGCGCAGCGTAGTGGCTCCGGGTTTCTGCGTGGCGGTCAAACTCAACTCGGCGGATTTCCAGCGTGGCGGCTTCGATGCGGCCGACGCCAAGCGCGTGGTGCAGCTGCTCAATGAGCTGGATGTCGACCTGGTCGAACTGTCTGGCGGCAGCTACGAAGCCCCGGCCATGCAGGGCGATGCTCGCGACGGGCGCACCCTGGCGCGTGAGGCCTACTTCCTCGAATTTGCCGGCGAGATCGCCGCCGTGGCCAGCATGCCGGTGATGGTCACCGGTGGTATCCGGCGCTTGCCGGTGGTCGAGCAGGTGCTGGCCAGCGGCGTGGCCATGGCCGGGATTGCCACGGCCCTGGCAATCGACCCGGCGCTGCCCAAGCAGTGGCAGGCCGGGCAGCGCGAGGCGCGTGCCGAGCTGCCGCCGATTCGCTGGAAGAACAAGGCGTTTGCTTCGCTGGCCTATATGGCGGCGGTGAAGTTCCAGTTGCGCCAGCTCAGTCGCGGCAAGCCCACCCATGCCAGGGTGTCGCCGCTGCGCGCGCTGCTGCTGGAACAACTCAAGGCGGCGCGCCGCACGCGGGTGTACAAGCGTTTGATGGCGGCCGACTAACCCGCGAGCCTCAAGGCTCCGGTTTGTAACCCAGGCGCAAGCCGCCCCAATGGCGGCCCTGGACCATGATCGGCACCGACAGGTCGTGCATCAGCTCACCGGTGTCACGCATATAGGTCTGCAGCAGCAGCGGTTGCTGGTGGCTGCCGCAGCGGATGCCGGTGCGGTCGTTGAACAGGCGCTTGCTGCGGCTTTTCAGGGTGTCCACGGCGCGGTCGCCAGTGGGGGCGTGGTTGAAGGCCTTGTTGTGGGTTGGCACATAGCCTTCGGCGGTGCAGGCGATGGCGAATACCAGGCCTTCGTGCTGGCTCAGCAGAGGCTCCTGAATGCTCGGCAGCACTTGATCGGCGTAGCTGTCGAAGCGGGTCTTGAACTTGGCCGGGAAGCTATTGGCGATCGGCTGGTAATGCCGATCGAACAGGTCGTTGGCGCTGATGCGTCCGGCCTGGATATCCGCCTCGAACTGCGCGGCGATCTGCGCCGCACCGCTGCGGGCCAGATCGTAGATGCGCTGGTGGTAGTCGTCCAGGCCGACGGCGGCGAGCTGCTCGCTGACGGTTTCCGCCTGCCCCACCAGCTGTTCGGCGGCGCGGCTGAGTTGGCGAGTCTGGCCTTCGCTGTCGCACACGTCGCCGCGCAACTGGCTGACCGCCACCGATAGCTCGGCCAGGCGCTGATGGTTTTCCGCGGTGCCGTGGTTGATCTGATCGACCTGCTGTTCGACGTCCACGGCCAGGGCGGCGATGCCTTCCAGCTGCTCGCCGGTGTGGGCGATCTGCTGCGCGGCCTGGTCCAGCTGGTCGGCCTGCTGCTGAATATGGGTGACCACCGCCAGGCTCTGCTGACGGATATCGGCGACCATCTGGCCGACCTCCTCGGTGGCGCTGCTGGTGCGTCCGGCGAGGTTGCGCACCTCGTCGGCGACCACCGCGAAGCCGCGGCCCATCTCGCCGGCACGGGCCGCTTCGATGGCGGCATTGAGGGCCAGCAGGTTGGTCTGGCTGGCAATCGACTGGATCACCTGGGTGACCTTCTCGATCTGTTCGGTGCGGCTGCTCAGGCCGTCGATCAACTGGCGGCTGGCGGCGGTCTGGGCACTGAGTTGCTGCATGGCGGTGATGGCCTGGCGCAGCTCACCCTGACCGCTGGCGCTGCTCTGGCGCACCGATTGCGCCGCACTCAGGGTCTGCTCGGCGCGGCGGGCGTTGTCCTGTTCGGTCTGGGTGATGGCCTCGGCGGCCTGGTTGATCTGCTCGACCGCGCCCAGCTGCGATTGCAGCTTGCCGGCCAGTTGCTGCACCGCATGGGAGACCTGGGCGGCCGACAGGGCGTTGTGGCAGGTGTGGCGGGACAGCGTGCGGCTCAGGTCGTTGAACTGCCCGCCCTCTTCGGCGGCCTGCGCCAGGCCGTTGTCCTTGCGTTGCCAGGGCCCGAGCCAGGGCCACAGCGCCAGCAACAGCAAGGCGGGAATGCTCAGGTACAGCGGCATCTGGGTCTGCTGGTAGAGCGCCATCAGCCCGGCCAGGCCCAGAGCATGCAGTACGCAGGTCTTGGGGTAGCTAATAAACGCAGAGCGCATAACCCACCTCGTTATTCTTATGCCGATCCCGTTATCGCCGGGAACAGACGCCTGCGCGTAGCCGTGCAGGCGGCCGGGTGTCGGGTGCAGCACGCCGGGGGCGCGCTGTGCTTGCGCAATTGATCGGCCGTTGTCAGCGAATCTGTAGACCATAGTGGGAGCGACTCCTGACGGCCAGCATTCACGAGGATACTGATTCGATCATCTCTGGCGGCGTAAGGCCATGGCACTTTGGTAGCACAGGGCCTAGCCGTAAAGGCGGTGGCGCTGGATAAAACCGCGGTCCAGGTAGTCTTTCCAGCGCCCGTAAAAGCGCCCGCCGGCACTGTAGCCATGCCAGTCCAGCAGCGCCCCGCCGTCGCCGGTGGCCAGCAGGGCCAGGCTCTGCCGTTGCGGGCGGTAGCGTTGCAGCGGCAGACCGCGCAGGGCGGCGTTGAGGTTGGCCGCCAGCACCGGGGCCTGGCGTACCGAGTACACCCCGCTCTTGCGCGCGCCGGGCAGGCTGGCGCAGTCGCCCACGGCGAAAATCGTCGGGTGGGTGTAGCTCTGCAGGGTCGGCGCGATCAGTACGAAGCCTTGCTCGTCGCAGCCCAGGCCGCCGTGCGCCGGCCAGGCAAAGGCCTTGGCACCGCTGGCCAGCAACAGCCGCTGGCCGCGCCAGACCGGCTCCTCACCGCTGAGCAGGCAGTCATGTTTGATCCGGCTGATCGGGCAATCCTCGCGCACCCATACGCCGCGCTGGCGCAGGTGGCCGAGGGCGCGCAGGCGCACGCCGGCGGACAGACCGTCGAGCAGATGGCCGGCGCAGAACAGCGCCAGCCGCGGCACCTGGCCGGCGATGGCCAGGGCCAGCTCGACCCCCGCCGCGCCGCCGCCGAGAATCGCCAGGGGCTGCGGCTCTGCCTGCCACTGCTGCCAGCCCGCGAGAAATTCGGCGAAGGGTTTGACCGCCAGCACCTGCATGGCGTCGCCCTGTTGCGGTGGTGCAGAAACTTGCGCGCCGACATTTAGCGATAGCCAGCTGGCCCCCAGGGTTCGCCCATCGGCCAGCTGCACCTGCTGCTGGGCGGCGGACAGCCCGGCCACCGGGTTGACCAGCAACTCGACCTTGGCCGCCCGACACAGCGCCGTCAGTTCCACCTGGCAATCGGCCGCGGCATAGCGTCCGGCCAGCAGGCCCGGGAGCATCCCCGAATACCAGGCCGCCGGCCCCGCACTGAGCAGGCCAATGCGTCCCGGCGGACGCTCCAGCAGGGCCCAGCGACGCAGCACGCCGAGGTGCGCGTGGCCGGCACCGATCAATAGCAGGTCATAGTGATTCATCGCGCCGAAGCTTCCATGGCGGCCAAGCAGAGCCCGCATGGTAATGAGTCAGGCCTGCGCCTGTCGCCCGCCATGGCGCAATATTTCGCCGCCTGGCGGGCGTTGCTGCTGGATTAGCTGTCCGCGCCGGGCAGGGTGATATGTTTGACCTGCTGAAAGGCGGCCAACCCCCAGGGCCCCAGCTCGCGACCGATGCCGCTGGCCTTGCCGCCACCCCAGGAGGTGTGCGGGTAGATCACCTGCACCGAGTTGATCCACACATGCCCGGCCTCCAGCGCCGCGGCCACGCGCAGGGCGCGGTTGCGCTCGGCGCTGACCACGGTGGCGGCCAGGGCGAAGTCGCAGTCGTTGGCCTGCTGAATAGCATCCGCCTCATCGCTGAAGCGCCGGCTGCATAGCACCGGGCCGAAGATTTCCTCGCGCCATAGGCGGCTGTCTTCCGGCACATCGGCGTACAGCGTGGGGGCGACGAACCAGCCCGGTCCCGGCAGTTGCCGCGCGCCGCTCAGGCAGTGCAGGCCTTCCTGTTCGGCGATGGCGAAATACTCCAGCACCTTGTGCAGCTGCGCCTGGCTAGTCATGGGGCCCATCTCGCAGCCTTCGCTCAGTGGGTCGCTGACCTTGAGCGCATCGAGGGCGCTGGTCAGCTTGTCCAGCAGGGCGTCGCCGATGCTGTCTTCGACCAGCAGGCGCGAGGTGGCCGAGCACATCTGCCCGGCGTTCCAGCAGATGCCGGCGATGATCCATTGCACTGCCTGGTCCAGGTCGCTGTCGGCGAACACCAGGATCGGCGACTTGCCGCCCAGCTCCAGGGCCACCGGCATTGTGCGGGCGCTGGCGGCCTGCATGACCTTGCGCCCCACCGCATTGCTGCCGGTAAAGGACAACTTGGCGAGCTGCGGATGCCCGACCAGCGCCGCGCCGGTGGCGGCATCGCCGGGCAGCAGGTTGAACACCCCCGCCGGCAGGCCGATGGCGCTGGCGATCTCGCCCAGTTGCAGCTCGATCAGCGGGGTCAGTTCGGACGGCTTGAGCAGCACGCAGCAACCCGCCGCCAGGGCCGGGGCGAGCTTCCAGGCGCTGGTCACCAGGGGGAAGTTCCACGGCACGATCAGGCCGACCACGCCGAGCGGTTCCAGGCGGGTGAAGGATTGGTAGCTGTCGTCCGGCAGGGCCACGGCGGCGTTCTGCCGGGCGTCCAGGCCGTCGGCCAGGTCGGCGTAATAGGCGAAGGTGGCGATGGCGTCGCTGATATCCAGCTCGGCCTCATGCCGCGGCTTGCCGCTATTGCGCATCTGCAACTCGATCAGCTCTGGGCCGCGCGCCTCGATCTCTGTCGCGAAGGCGCGCAGGTAGTCGGCGCGCTCGCTGGCCGGGCGCAGGCTCCAGGCCGGCAGGGCGCGTCGCGCGGCCTGTACCGCCAGCTCGACATCGGCTTCCGAGGCGCAGGCGACGCTGGCGATCTGCTCGCCGTTGCTGGGGTTGAACACCGCTAGGCGGGTGGCGCAGCTGGCGGCTTGCCAGGTGCCATCGATAAACAGTTGTGCGGTCATGCATCACCTTGAGCAGCTTCGGAGGAAGTAAGGGGGTGGGGTTTATGGTTGTAAATGCGGGTGGTCGGCAAACCAGGCGTCGATCAGCTCGCGCATGCGTTCGCCGGAGAAGCTCGGGAAGTGGCCGCCGTGGACCACGCGCACCGGAAGCGTACGCAGGCGCGCCAGGCTGCGGGCGTAGTCGTCCAGGTTGGCGTGGTAGGCGTCCTCGATCAGCGGGCCGTCGTAGAGGATGTCGCCGGAAAACAGCGTCTGCGTCGCCGCTTCCCACAGGCTGATGCCGCCCGGCGAATGGCCGGGGGTGTGCAGCACCTGCAGCACCCGGTCGCCCAGGTCGAGCACGTCGCCCTCCTCGATCAGGCGGCTGGCCGGCGCGGCGCGCACGCGGTACTCGGCGTAGCACAGCGGACAATCGGGATGGGCTTCGAACATCGCATCGCCGACGAAGGCCGTGGCCAGGGTGTTGGCCCCGTCAGGCGCGGCGAGGATCTCGGCTTCGGCCGGGTGCACCAGGCGTTCGGCGAACTCATGGTGGCCGGCGATATGGTCGAAATGGGTATGGCTGGCCACCGCCAGCAGGGGCTTGTTGGTGAGCCAGGGCAATTGCTCGCGCAGGCTCACCACCCCTGAGCCGGAGTCGATCAGCGCGTCGCGCTCGCGGCCCTGCACATGCCACATATTGCAGCGGTAGAAGGGCCGCACATAGGGCTCGTGGATCAGGCGCACGCCGTCGTCCAGGCGGCGGACTTCGAACCATTGGTCGCGCGTGACGATTTTCATGTCTGGCCCTCAACGCTGTGGCGGGTTAACCCCGCCACACTTATCCAACCTAGGCCAGTTGCGCCCTGGGTACCAGCACCCAGCGGCGCAGTACGGTGTAGCTGGCGGCGGTGATCAGAAACACTGGCAAGGAGGCTCCGAAGGCCAGTGGTTCGACCCAGCCCCAGTAGTAGGCCAGCAGCGCCCCGAGGCCATAGGCGGCGAAGGCGGCGGGGTTAAAGCCGCTGACATAACGATAGCGTCCGCCGTCCTCGCTGAGCAGATCGCCGACGTGGTAGTGGCCGCGATGGATCAGGTAGTAGTCCGCGATCAGCACGGCGAAGGCCGGGATAAACACGCTGCCGATGATCAAGAGGAAGGTCTGGAAGTTGTCGAGGATGCCGGGGATCTGCGAGCCGAGGATCGACAGCACGCCGATGCACAGCGCCGGTTTCCAGAAGCGGGTCTTGGGGCTGATATTCAGGTAGGACAGCGAGGCGCTGTACACGCACATCACGTTGGTGGTCATCACCGAGAGGAACACCACGATGGCCGCCGGCAGACCGAAGCCGAAACCGGCCAGCAGCACCGCCGGGTCGTAGGTCTGCTCCATGCCGGTGAGCACGCTGAAGCCAGATACCGTGGCACCCAGGCCCATGGCCAGCAGAGTGGCGGCGACATAGCCGACCCAGGTGCCGACCGCGGCCACGCCCTGGCTGCGGCAGTTGCGGTTGTAGTCGGCGGCCAGGGGAATCCAGGAAAACGCCGTGGCGATAACGATATCGAAGGCGATGCCGGGGCTGATCTCGTTGCGCGGCTCCACCGGCATGCTCAGCAGGCTGGCGAACTCGAACTTCTGCCCCATCACATAGAACACCGCGCCGGCCAGCAGCAACATGCCGATGGCGGCCCAGCGTTCGACCCGCTCGATGCCCAGGTGGCCGCGCAGGGCGATCAGCAGCACCAGGGTTTCGCAGAGGATGGTGAACAGCGGCAGGTTGGAGTAGCCGGTCAGATGTTCGACCGCGTAGTTCAGGCTCATGCCAGCCAGCAGCGCCTGAATCCAGCTCCAGGCCAGCAGGGTCAGCAGGTTGACCAGTGACGGCAGTTTCGCCCCCTGGGGGCCATAGCTGCCGCGCGCCAGCACCATGGTGGTGAGTCCCGAGCGCTGGCCCATCAGGCCCACCAGCACCAGCGGCAGGATGCCGATGGCGGAGCCGAGCAGCACGATCAGCATAGCTTGGATAAACGGCAGATCCGGCACCAGCAACATGCCGGTGAGGATGGTGGTGACCACCACGTTGGCCCCCAGCCACAGGGCGGTGGTGCCGCCGAGGCCGAGGCTGCGGTGTTCGCTGGAGGTGGGCGCAAGGCCGTCCTGACCGAAGTATTGGGCTAGGTTCTTGAACACGCTGGTGACTCCCCTGATTGTTGTGCTTATCGGTTCAGTTGGTGCGGTGCGTGGCAGTTACGGCAAGTTTGAACGGCTGTGCGCGTCGGTCTTAGCCAGTGGGCAGCAGCGACAGGTGTTCGTGGCAGGCCAGCCAGCGGCGGCTGCCGGGTTGGCGACGGAAGACGATGGTTTCGCGCTCCTCACTGTGCAGTTCGCTGCCGGCGATACGCAGCCGGGTGCTGACCTCATGGACGAAGATCGCGCAGTCACCTTGCAGGGTCAGCAGGGGCTTGCTGGAGGTGCAGGCAAGCACGGCAAAGCCATCGGCCTGCCAAGTACTCCAGAGCTGGCGATAAGCGTCGAGGTCAGTCAGTACCGTGGCACAGCTGTGGAAGACAAAACTGGCGTCCTCGCTGAACGCGGCGAAATATGCCGCGCTGTCGTTGCTGGCGAAGGCCGCGACCAGCGCCGCGGCGGCCTGCAGTACAGCCTGCTGGTCGTCGTGCTGCGCGGGGGTAAGTGCGGCTGGGCTAGCGTTACTGAGCATGAAGACCTCTGCAGTGATGGGTGGTGTGGTGCCAACGACCCGTTCAGGGATGGAAAGGCGCTTGTTCCAGCACTTCGATAATCAGCGGGCGGTCGCTCGGCGCAGTGCGCAGCAACTCGGCCAAATGCGCGTGATCGCGGGCGCGTTCGGCCATGCAGCCAAAGCCCCGAGCGATGGCCAGCAGATCCGGGGTATAGATATCCACGCCAATCGGGGTGATTTCACGCCTTTCCATATAGCGCTTGATCTCGCCGTAGCCGGCGTTGTTCCACAGCAGCACGATGATGCCGACCCCGGCTTCCACCGCACTGGCCAGCTCGGGCAGGCTGAACTGGATGCCGCCATCGCCCATCAGGCTGATCACCGGGCGCGAGGGCTCGGCCAGCTTGGCCCCGATGGCCGCCGGCAGGCCGTAGCCCAGGGTGCCGTAGCCGGTGGAGGAGTTGAACCAGCGCCGCGCACCGTCCAACTCCACCAGGTGGTTGCCGCTGTACACGGTCTGGGTCGAGTCGCCGACGAAGCGCGCCTCGGGCAAAGCCTCCAGCACGGTGTCGAACAGCTGGCGGTAGTGCGCCCAGCCGCTGAAATCCTCGGCCAATTGCGCCTGCACGGCGGCGGTGCGCATCGCCCCGAGGCTGTTGTCACGTTGTTCGCCGGGGTTGAATTCGGCCAGCAGCATGCGCATGGCCAGGCGCGCATCACCTTGTATCGCCAGGGTCGGGGCGAAGTTGCGCTGCAGCTGCTGGGCGTCGATATCGATGCGGATCAGCGCGCCACCCAGCTTGAAGTTGCCGTCGAATACCACGTCGTAGTCGGTTTCGCCCAGCTCGGTGCCGATCGCCAGCACCACATCGGCGGCCAACGCCAGCTCGCGCACCGGCACCAGCGACTGGTTGCTGCCCAGCAGCAGCGGATGGCCCGGCGGCAGCAGGCCCTTGGCGTTGATGGTTTGCGCGGTCGGCGCATCCAGGGCCACGGCCAGGGCGCGAGCTTCGGCTTGCGCGCTGACGCAACCACCGCCGAGCAGCAGCAGCGGGCGCTTGGCGTTTTTCAGCATGGCCGCCGCTTCGCGGATCAGCGCGCGGTTGGGCGCAGGGCGCTGGATGCTCGGTTTGGCGGCCAGCTGCATGTGTGTGGCATCGGCGGTGATGATGTCCAGCGGCAGCTCGATATGCACCGGCCGCGGCCGCTCGCCTTCGAATACGGCGAAGGCGCGGGCCAGTACGCTCGGCAGCTCCTCGACGCTCATCAGGGTATGGCTGAATGCCGTCACCCCGGCGGTCATCGCTCGCTGGTTGGGCAGCTCATGCAGATAGCCCTTGCCGAGGCCCAGGCGCTCGCGCTCGTTGACGCTGGAGATCACCAGCATGGGAATCGAGTCGGCGTAGGCCTGGCCCATGGCGGTGAGGATATTGGTCATCCCGGGGCCGGTGATGATGAAACAGACGCCCGGCTTGCCGGCTACGCGGGCATAGCCGTCGGCCATAAAGCCGGCACCCTGTTCATGGCGTGGGGTGATATGGCGGATCTTGCTGGCGGGCAGGCCGCGGTACAGCTCGACGGTGTGCACACCGGGAATGCCGAAGACGCTGTCGACGCCCCAGGCTTCGAGTTGTTTGACGAGAAATTCGCCGCAGGTGGTCATGTCATCTAATCCTGTGCTGTCGTCGTAGAAGCGGGTCATGCCCGCTCCTACGATCTGGGTTTGCGCCGCGTCTTAGCCGACGATCAAGTGCGCCATCAGCGCGATGATCGGCAAGGTGATCAGGGTGCGGATGATAAAGATGGCGAACAGTTCGAGGATGTTCAGCGGCAGCTTGGCCTTGATGATCAGCACGCCGACTTCGGACATGTAGATCAGCTGGGTCAGCGACACGCAGGCCACCACGAAGCGGGTCAGTTCGCTCTCGATACCCTTGCCCAGTACCGCCGGCAGGAACATATCGGCAAAGCCCACCAGCAAGGCCGGCGCGGCCTTGGCGGCTTCCGGCAGTTGCAGCAGCTCCAGCAACGGCACGATCGGCGCGGACAGCCAGTTGAAGATCGGCGTGTACTCGGCAATCGCCAGGGACACCGTGCCGATGGCCATCACCAGCGGCAACAGGCCGAGCCAGATATCCACCACGTTATGCACGCCGACCTTGACCATCTGCGCCGGCGAGGGGTTGGCGTTGGCGCGTTTTACCGCCTGCAGCACGCCCCAGCGCAGCAGTGAGGTGCCGGCGGGTACGTCTTCCTTGATCTGCTTGCCGACGCCGGCGACGTACTCGTCCTTTTTCCACGACAGCGGTGGGATACGCGGGGTGATGATCGCCGCCGCCAGGCCCGCCACCACCACGGTGAGGTAGAAGGGCACGAACAGGTGGTCGAGCTTCATAAAGCTGGTGATCAGCAGGCTGAAGGCAATCGAGGCGACCGAGAAGTTGGTGGCGATTACCGCCGCTTCGCGGGCGCTGTAGAAGCCCTTCTGGTACTGCTGGGCGGTGATCAGCACGCCGACGGTGCCGGAGCCGAGCCAGCTGGCGATGGCGTCGATGGCCGAGCGGCCCGGCAGGCCGAAGACCTTGCGGAACACGTTGCGCACCAGGGTGCCGCAGAACTCCATCAGGCCGAAATCGGTGAGCAGCGGCAGGATCAAACCGGCCACCAGGAAGAAGGTGATCAGCACCGGGGCCAGGTCTTTCAGCACCACGCCGCCGGTGTTGGCGTTCCACACCCATTCCGGGCCGAACTGCCAGAAGGTCATGGCGGCGAACACTGCGCCGAGTACGCGCAGGCCAAGCCACAGCGGGCTCAGATTGAACATCTCGTTCAGCGTATGACGCTCGGTAAGCCACTTGGGCTTGAGCAGGCTGGCGAACAGGCCAAGGGCGGCGGAGAACAGCAGCAGGCCGGTGGCGATAGCTGGCAGCCAGGCCGCAAGCCCGGTTTTCAGGGCGTCGGCCATCACGCCGAGGCCGATGGTGACCTTGCCGTCGTAGACGATCGGGGTGAGAAACAGCAGCACGCCGAGCAGCGAGGGGATCAGAAAGATCAGCAGCTGGCGCAGGTTGAAGGAGTTTTGAACGGGCGGCTGGTCGTCCAGCAGCGGCATGCTTTGTTCGGAGTTCATCATGGCACCCTATTTATTTTTGTAGTGCACGGGCACCGCACAAGGTGCCCGGTTGGCAGGCTGTTGAAAAACTACCTGCGTTGCCATCGCGGCGTTAAAAACAGGCTCAAAATGCTCATTTACAGCTAGTAAACTCCGCTTTTGACTCACTACGTTCGCCCTGCGGGCCAGCCTGCGGCTGTTACTCCGCTGCGCTGCGTAGCGCCTGTTTTTGCCTTGCGCTGGCTGCCTCGCCAACGTTTTTCAATGGCCTGTTAGTAGTCAGAAGTCAGGCGTCTTCAGCGTCGCTGAACACCCGGCAGCACGCAGAGCATTTCGTAGAGCAGGTTGGCCCCCAGCAGCGAGGTGTTGCCGGTGGTGTCGTAGGGCGGCGAGACCTCGACCAGATCGCCGCCGACCAGGTCCAGGCCCTGGCAACCGCGAATGATCTCGATCGCCTGGATGGTGGTCAGGCCGCCGATTTCCGGGGTGCCGGTGCCCGGTGCCCAGGCCGGGTCGATGCCGTCGATATCGAAGGACAAATACACCGGGCCGCCGCCGACCTTGGCGCGCACTTCTTCCATCAGCGGGGCCAGCGACTGGTGCCAGCACTCCTCGGCCTGCACCACGCGAAAGCCCTGCTTGCGGCTCCAGTTGAAGTCCTCGGCGGTGTAGCCCTGGGCGCGCAGGCCGATCTGCACCACGCGGTCGCAATCGAGCAGGTCTTCCTCCACCGCGCGGCGGAAGGTGGTGCCGTGGGCGATCTTCTCGCCGAACATATGGTCATTCACATCCGCGTGGGCGTCGATATGCACCAGGCCGACTTTGCCGTGCTTCTTCTTGATCGCACGGAGAATCGGCAGGGTGATGGTGTGATCGCCGCCCAGGGTCAGGGGCAGGATGCCGTACTCGAGAATCTCGTCGTAGGCCTCTTCGATGATGCGGATGGCCTCGGCCATATTGAAGGTATTGATCGGTACATCGCCGATATCGGCGATATTCAGCGAGTCGAAGGGTGCCGCGCCGGTAGCCATGTTGTAGGGGCGGATCATCACCGACTGGGCGCGGATCTCGCGCGGGCCGAAGCGGGTGCCGGAGCGCAGCGAGGTGCCGATATCCAACGGTACGCCGACGAAGCCGACATCCAGTTCACGTTTCTCTTCGGGCTTCTGGATATGTGGCAGGCGCATCATGGTGGCGATGCCACCGAAGCGCGGCATCTCGTTGCCGCCCAGGGGTTGGTGCAGGATCTTGTCCACGGCTAGGCCTCAGCATTGTTGTGGTTATAGGAGTCGTTGGGCCGAATTGTTGGACAGACTGCGCCTGCGACAAATCGCTGCAGGCAAAAACTTAGTTCAGAAATTTCTAAACTAAGCGGCTCTGCTCTACATTGGGCCGATGATCCTGGTGCGCGCGGCCTACGCGGTGGGCCGCCTGCCGTAGGGTGCGCTGTGCGCACCATCGATTTCTGCACGAGCCGAGGAGAACCCCATGACCAGCGCCCTGCCCGATCTAAAACTGCTGCGCATCTTTGCCTCTGTGGTGCGCCACCAGGGCTTTGCCGCGGCGCAGCAGGAGCTCAATCTGTCGACCTCGGCGATCAGCACCTATATGAGCCAGCTGGAAAGCCAGCTGGGCCTCAGTCTCTGTCATCGCGGTCGCGGCGGTTTCAGCCTGACCAGCAAGGGCGAGTTGTTCCACCAGGAGACCCTGCGCCTGCTCGGCGAGCTGGAAGGCTTCGAGCGTTATTCGGCGGCGCTCAAGGGCGAGTTGCGCGGCACCCTCAACCTCGGCGTGCTGGATTCCACCGTCAGCGACCCGGCCTTGCCCCTGGCCGAGGTGATCGGCGCTTACAGCCAGGAGCATCCGGCGGTGCACCTGCATCTGTCGGTGGCCAGCCCTTACGAGCTGCAACTGGCGGTGCTGGATAACCGCCTGGACCTGGCCATTGGCGCGTTTTCCACGCGGATGAACGGCCTGGTCTACCAGCCGCTGTACCGTGAGCAGCACTGGCTGTATTGCAGCGAGCGGCACTCGCTGTTTGGTGCGCGGCGCATCCCCGAGGAAGTGATCGCCCAACAGCGCATGGTTGGCCGCGGCTACTGGAGTCAGGCCGAGCTGGCCCGCCACGGTTTCAAGCACAGCGCGGCGACTGTGGAGTCGATGGAGGCGCAGCTGATCCTGGTGCTGTCCGGTGCCTATATCGGTTACCTGCCCGAGCATTACGCGCAGCCCTGGGTCGACCAGGGTCGGCTCAAGGTGCTGCTGCCGGCGACCTTCGGCTACCAGGCCCCCTTCTCGCTGATTCTGCGCCGCGGGCGCTCGCGGGAACCTTTGCTGCAGACCTTCCGCGACCTGCTCAAGGCTCAGCTTAATTCGGCCTGACGGACGCGCCGATTGACCTATGTCCCGCGTTGTTGGCGGTGCGCGCGGCGCACCCTACGGACTCTCGACCAGCCTGGGGGCGGCGAAATAGCTTTCCACCGACTCGCCGGTGTTGTCGCTGTCGGCGGCAAACACTACACCGAGAATCTTGCGCGGCGCGCTGCCGAAGGCGGCGATGGCGTCCGCGCGCAGATCCCGCGACTCTTCCAGCCACCGTCCGAGCGGCGCTTCCGGGCCGCGCAGCACCTGCATCTCCACCGTTTCGGTGTAGGCGCTGCGGGCCTGGCTGCCCGGCGGTTGGCGGTTGTCCCAGACGTAGCTGAGGGTCGCCGCCGGCAGGTCGGGGTCGAAGAAGGTACGCGCCAGGCGCAGCTTCTGCCGGGTGATAAAGCTCAGTGAATCGAGCGGGTAATCCAGCAGCACATAGACCCGCGCCGCGTAGTCGTCACCTTCACGGGTGGCGAAGCGCGCCTGCTCAAGTTTCTGCTCGGTGCGCCATTGCCAGCTCAGCTGCCAGGGCTCTGCGCCATTCAAATTCAAGGGATGCAGCAGGCCACCGGCGGCGCTGTCGGCCTTGATCCGCAGCACCTGTTGGTCCTCCTGTGCGACCAGGCTGCGTTGC
Organism: Pseudomonas sp. EA_105y_Pfl2_R69; assembly: GCF_963970915.1. NCBI lineage: Bacteria > Pseudomonadati > Pseudomonadota > Gammaproteobacteria > Pseudomonadales > Pseudomonadaceae > Pseudomonas > Pseudomonas sp. EA_105y_Pfl2_R69. The sequence goes on along the minus strand of NZ_CAXAOO010000008.1, from coordinate 23,207 downwards.
GACGGCTTGAGCTTGGGGATATCCGCCAGCCGCCAGGGTGGCGACCATTCGCCCTCGGGCGGGCCAGAGGTCCAGGGCGTTAGCTGGTTATCGGCCAGGGCCAAGGGCGTGGCTAACAGTAGGGTGATTAACAGGGCGCGCATCAGCTTCTGCGCCAGGTATGAAAACGCTCGACCAGGCGCAGCAGCCCTTGCGGCGCATGCGCGCGTTTCCACTCGCCGGCGGCGTATTTATTGGCCTCGGCCATGGTCGGATAGGTGTGGATGGTGCCGAGAATCTTGTTCAGGCCGAGGCCGTGCTTCATCGCCAGCACATATTCGGCGAGCAGTTCGCCGGCGTGTTCGCCGACGATGCTCACGCCGAGAATCTTGTCTTTGCCCGGCACGGTCAGCACCTTGACGAAGCCATGGGCGGCCTCGTCGGCGATCGCCCGGTCCAGATCATCGATGCCGTAGCGGGTCACTTCATAGGCGATGTTCTGCGCCTTGGCTTCGCCTTCGGAGAGACCGACGCGGGCGACTTCGGGATCGGTGAAGGTGCAGGCGGGAATCACCCGGTAATCCACCTTGAAGCGTTTGAAGCCGCTGAACAGCGCGTTGACCGCGGCATACCAGGCCTGGTGTGCGGCGACATGGGTGAACTGGTAGGGGCCGGTGACATCCCCCACCGCGTAGATATTGGGGAAGCGCGTGGCCAGGTATTCGTCGGTTTCCAATGTGCCGTTGGGCCGCACGCTCAGGCCCAGCTCCTCGACGCCGTAGCCGCGGACATTGGCCACCCGGCCGAGGGCCAGCAGCAGGCAATCGAAGGCGATGGTCACCTCCTCGCCGGTGTCCAGGCGGCGGGCGACCATGCGCTGCTCGCCATCCACCACTTCGAAGCGCTCGGCGCGGTGCTGCAGGCGTACATCCACGCCGTCGCTGCGCAGGCTATTGAATACCAGCTCGCTGGCGTCGGCGTCTTCGCGCGGCAGCAGGCGTTCGGCCAGTTCCACCTGAATCACCTGGCTGCCGAGGCGCTGGAAGGCCTGGGCCAGCTCGCAGCCGATCGGCCCGCCGCCCAGCACCAGCAGCCAGCGCGGCTGCTCGCGCAGGCTCCAGATGGTATCCGAGGTGTAGCCCTGTACCTCCTCGATACCGGGGATCTTCGGCACCAGCGGTCGCGCGCCGGCGGCGATAATGATGCTGCGCGCGCTCAGGCGCTGGTCGCCCACTTCCACCGCCCAGGGCGAAACCAGTTTCGCCTCGCCCTGGATCACTTCGACGCCCAGGCCGGTGTAGCGCTCGACCGAGTCATGGGGTTCGATATCGGCGATGACCCGCTGGATACGCTGCATCACCGCGGGGAAATCCACTTGGCCCTGCACGCCGTTAAAGCCCAGTGCCGGGCCCTTTTTCAGCTCGTTGGCCAGCTTGGCCGAACGCAGCAACGCCTTGGACGGCACGCAGCCGGTGTTCAGGCAGTCGCCGCCCATCTGGTGCTTCTCGATCAGGCTGACCTTGGCTTTGACCGCGGCGGCGATATAGGCGCTGACCAGACCGCCAGCCCCGGCACCGATCACCAGCAGGTTACGATCGAAGACTCTGGGCCTGTTCCAGCCGGCATACACCCGCCGCGCCTGGATCAGGCCCAGCAGCTTGCGCGCGATCAAGGGGAACAGCCCGAGCAGGACGAAGGCACCGAGCAGCCCTGGCGAGAGGATGCCGGCCAGCGAATCGAGCTGGCCCAGCTCGCGCCCGGCGTTTACGTAGACCAGGGTGCCCGGCAGCATGCCGAGCTGGCTGACCCACCAGTAGGTGCGCAGCGGCAGGCGGGTCAGGCCCATGGCCAGGTTGATCAGAAAGAACGGGAACACCGGTACCAGGCGCAGGGCGAACAGGTAGAACGCGCCTTCGCGCTCGACACCCGCATTGATGCCCGACAGGCGCTGGCCGAAGCGCGCCTGCACCCAGTCGCGCAGCAGAAAGCGGCTGCTGAGCATGGCCAGGCTGGCACCCAGGGTGGAGGCGAAGGACACCAGGACAAAGCCTTCGAACAGGCCAAATAGCGCGCCAGCCAACAGGGTCATCAAGGCCGCGCCGGGAAGCGAGAGTGCCGTTACCGCCACATAGGCGAGAAAGAACAGGCCGGCCGACTGCCAGGGCTGCGCTGCCACCTGGGCATTCAGCGCCGCCTGCTGTGCCTTAAGTGCGTCGAGGTTGAGGTACTGGCCGATGTCGAAGACAAAAAAGCTGCCCAGCAGCGCGAGGATCAGGCCCATCAGGGCGAGTTTGCGGCTATTCATCGGTCAGTGTCTCCAGGGTGCACAGGCTTTGGCACAGACTGAAACCGGCCAGCAGGGCGTGTTCGGGGCGGTCGCTCAGTTGGCCGAGCACCCGTGAACGATAGGACAACGCCGCCGGGCTATGGGTGGGCCACTGGCGGTCGAAGTCGGCGAGAAAGGCATGGTGGTCGTAGTTCAGCGGCAGGGCCTCGATATACAGGCCGTCGCGCTGGCAGCGGTACAGCGCCGCCGGATGCGGCGTAGTGGCGATGCGGCTCAACAGGCCGTAACGGCCGCCGGCAAAGTTGGGCATGCCGGCCGCGCCATTATTGGTCAGCGCGCCGTGCTCAAGGTTCAATGCCACCGCCGCGCAGCTATGACTGGTGGCCAGCACCTGGACATCCTGGGCGGCGAGCCAGGCATCCAGCTGCTGCTGACGCGCCGGTTCGCTCAGCGCTTGCCGCGAGCAATTCCAGCCAGCCAGCGACTGTTCATCGCCATGGCTGATCGCCACGCGCCGGCCGCCGACGCTGACCAGGGCGGTGGCCGGCCGTGCGGTCAGGCATTCGGCCATACCGGGCAAACCCTGCACGGTACTGTTCAGTTCCTGCTGAATGGCATTGGAGCGCTCGACCACCGCGTTATCCACGCTCATCGGGTAGGCACAACCGCAACCGGCACCGCTGTCGTCCGCGCGGCCCAATTCGGTTTCGACATTTCCGCGCAAGGCCAGATGGGCACTGATGCCCTGCTCGATCTGCTGGAAAATCTCGGGATCACGGTCGAACCAATGGGCGTCGCCGTTAAACACCACGCGCGCCTTCGGTTCGGCCGCCAGTCGCCGTTGCAGTGCGGCCAGGGCCTGGCGATTGCCATAGAGGCCGCCGACCACGTAGAGGGTTTCACACGCGAATAGCGGCTCGCCGCTAAAGGCATCCGCGGCCAGGCGGTAGTCCAGCGGGCAGTCACGGCCGGCGCGCATCAGGCTCTAGCCCCCGCCAAACAGGGGTAGGGTGCGCCGTGCGCACCAATACCGCAGGCAGATGCCTGGTGCGCACAGCGCACCCTACGAAGCCCAGCAGCATCATGCTGCCCTCCGTAGCCAGCCTGGGAGCAAATAACCCAGCACACACAGTCCCAGGCCGTAGAGGTTGGTGCCGAGCAGCAATGCGTATTTGCCGTCGCCTATGGCCCAGCTCTGCGGAATCCAGTTCAGGGTCAGGGCCATGCCGAGGCCCAGGCCGGTCCAGAAACTCAGGTGGAAGCCCAGGCGGGTTGGCGTGGTCAGGCCGTGGAGGACGAACACCGGGGCCAGGCCGATGACCATGGTGCCGCTGATGGTGGTGGCCTTGAGGATATCGGTGCCGGCGATCATCGGCAGATTGCCGAGCAGGGCAAAGACCACCATCACCGCCATGCCCACGCCGATGGCTTTCTGCCCGAGGTCGCGGCCGGCCAGTTTCGGCAGCTCGCGCCCGGCCAGTTTGGCCAGGCTGGAGAAGGTCGAATCCAGGGTCGAGCCGGCGGCCGAGACCATCACCACGGTCATGATCAGCAGCGCGCCGATGCCCAGGGTCTTGGCCAGGGCGGCGGGCACATTGTCCGAGGTGGCGATACCCTCCAGCTGCGCATGCACGCCGATCAGGCTAAAGGCCAGGATGGCGATAAAGCCGAGCACCCCGGCAATCACGAAGGAGCGGCGCATGGTCTTTTCTTCGCTGATAAAGCCGCGGTCGGTCAGCACCGGATCATGGAAGCCGTAACTGAAGGCCTGCAGGCCGGCGACCAGGAGCAGGTCGACGCCGGCATTCAGCGCCCAGTGGCTGGTGCTGGCCAGCTCGGCCGGCGAATGCTGTGGCAGCACCAGGCCGAGCACCCAGACCAGGGCGACGACGAAGATCGCCGCCTGCGCCGCGTCGGTGAGGATCGAGCTGCGCAGGCCGCCGCGCAGGCTGTAGGCCAGGGTCACGGCGGTGAACAGCAGGGCCGAGGCGATAAATTCGAAGCTGCCGGAGTCGCCGTAATAGCCGCCGACCACCGCGGTGTTGCTCCACACCTCGTTGAACAGGCGGATCAGGATCGCGGCGGAAAACGCCAGCGCCGCGCCACGGCCGTAGTGGCTGCTCAAGAAGCTGACCAGGCCGGTGGCCGCATAACGCCGGCGCAGGCGGTAGATGACGAAGCCGGTCAGCGGAATCGACAGCCAGTACATGGCATAGGCCAGGCCGCCGACAAGGCCGTAACTGGCCCCGAGATTGGCGGCATTGGTCACCGATTTGGCGAAGATCCAGCTGATAAAGATGCTTGAGGTCAGCAGCCAGGGCGCTGCGCTGCGGCCGCGACTGTCCTCGCCATTGAAGAAACCGCCCAGGGTTACGGCGCGTGGCGACAGGGCGAGCATCAGCGCGCCGTAGACCAGGAGAAAGCCCCAGAAAAACAGCCCGGTAAGACTGGTGGGTTGCATGGACCGATCCTTAATTAAGGGTTATGCCGTCGCGTAGGGTGCGGTTCGTTCAGTCATTCAGCGCGCCACCGCAGCTGGAACCTTGCCCGGCGGTGCAGGCGTAGCAATGGTCGCGGGTGACGATGGGGTTGCCGGTAAGCGTTGCCGTGAGCAGGTCGCGCAGATGGGGGCGCTCGCGGCCGATCAGCTCGGGCAACTCAAGCGGTAGGTCGAGCATCTGGTTGAAGTCGCAGTCGTACAGGTAGCCCTGCCAGTCGACGCTGATCAGCGAACGGCACATCAGCGGTTCGAGGTTTTCCGGCCGATAGCTGTCGCGCAGCAGCTGCATATAGGCGGCGAACTGACCCTTGCTGACCAGGGTGCTGCCGAAGCGCGCAATCGGCTGGTTGGTGATGCACAGCAGGTGGTCGAAGCGGATGCCGAAGTCCTCGGCCAGGTGGCGCTTGTAGTCGGCCTCCAGCGCCTCTTGCGGCGGCGGCAGGCTGGGGCCCTGCGGGTTGTACACCAGGTTGAGGATCAGACCGCTGCCCGGCTGGCCATAACCCAGGGCATTGAGCCGTTGCAGGCCCTGGATACTGGCGTCGAATACGCCATCGCCGCGCTGCTTGTCGACGTTATCGCGCGAGTAGCAAGGCAGGGAGGCGGTGACTTCCACGCCCTGCTCGGCGAGAAACTGCGCGAGGTCCTCATAACCCGGTTCGCTCAAGATGGTCAGGTTGCAGCGGTCGATCACCCGCAGGCCCTCGCGCCGCGCATGCAGGACGATCTCGCGAAAACGCGGGTGCATCTCCGGCGCGCCGCCGGTGAGGTCGAGGGTGTGCACCGGGTGGGCGTCGATCACCCGGTGCAGCAGGGCCAGGCTCTCGTCGGTCATGGCCTCGGTGCGGGTCGGCCCGGCATTCACATGGCAATGCAGGCAGCGCTGATTGCAGCGGTAGGTCAGGTTGATCTGCAGCGCTTGCAGCTGGCCCCGGCGGATCGCCGGAAAAGCCAGTTGGTCGAGCAGGGGCAGCATGGCGTGCACGGTGTTTGGCTCCTTGATGCTGGCGTTACCGCGGTTTGCGTGCTGCCAGCCGGTCTGTAGCCACTATAGAGGCTGCCTGGGCGCTTTTGTTACGGGCTGGCCGTGAAGAATCGTTTCGGCGTGTGCAGCATCGGCGGCCTGTTACTGGCCCCGGGTGAGACCATCAGCGCCATCGAGTCGCCTGTTCTCAGCTAGAATTCCCCAGCGTCGACTCACCAGGCACTGGCGGGCTGTGTTCAGCCTGAGCCTTGACGCTTTCACAGTCCATTGAGGCGTACGGATGCTCCAGCTGTTCAAGTCTCCTGTGCTCGGCCTGTTGTTCGGCCTCTGCCTGCTCGCCAGCCCGAGTCATGCCGCCCCGCCCATGCTCAGCCTGGACGGTGACGCCCTGGTCCGGCCGGTCGCGGTGCCCGCGGCCCTGATGCTGGAAGACCCGAGTGCCAGCCTGACCGCCGGGGAAGTGCTGGAGTCGATCGACGCCCAGGGGGTGCTGACCCGGGGCACGCCACATATGGGCTATTCGGCCAGCGCCTGGTGGCTGGCCTTTCGCCTGGACGCCCCGGCCGCGGCGCGCCTCAACCTGATCATCGCCCACCCCTTTCTCGACGACCTGGAAGTCTGGCTGTACGACCGCGAGCGCCTGATCGCGCCCTACTACAGCGGTGACCACCGGCCCTTTCTCGAGCGTGGCGAACCCTACCCGCACTTTATGCTGAGCCTGCCGCGTCTGGGTCAGGGGCCGCACACCCTGCTGCTGCGGGTGCAGAGCGGCTCGTCGATCAGCCTGCCGATGCAGCTGGTCGCTGCCGAGCAGAGCAGCCTGCTGCTGGCCCGTGACTGGCTGCAGAGCGGCCTGCTGCTCGGCGCGCTGCTGAGCCTGATGCTGTTCTACCTGATCAAGTTCAGCACCCTGCGCGAGCCGCAGCTGGTGTGGTTCTGCCTGACCCTGTTCGGCGTGGCCCTGTACAACGCCGCGCAGCATGGCCTGGTGGCGCTGTGGCTGCCGCAGTGGCCATGGCTACCGATGCAGCTGGGCAACCTGGCCAATCCGGCGATGATGATCTTCAGCAGCCTGTTCCTGATCAGTGCGCTAAAGCTCAGGCTGGGCCGGCTGGTTTATCTGCGCAATGGCTTTTTCGCCCTGATCCTGCTGGTCTGCGGCTGGACCATCGTCAGCTACGGCCAGCATCGCGCCTACCAGACACTCAACCTGCTGATCCTGCTGACCGGTGCCGTTCAGCTCGGCCTGCTCCTGCTCGGCGTGCGCCAACGCCGGCCCTATGCGGTCGGCTACCTGTGGTGCTGGAGCGCGGCGCTGTTGCTGCTGTTGCTGGTGCCCCTGGGGCGTGCCGGGCTGGTGCCGCCGATCCCCGGGTTCAATTACCTGCATGTGTACCTGCCGGCCATCAGCCTGCTGCTGTTCGGCGGCATGCTCGACAAGCAGCTGGAACAGGTGCGGCGCGACCTGTTGCACAGCCGGGCCCAGGCGATCAGCCACCTGCAGCAGTACCAGGCGTTGTTCAGCAACAGCAGCGAGGGGATCTTTCGCTGCAGCGGGGCCGGGCTGCTGCTGGAGGCCAACCCCAGTTTCGTTGCGCTGCTCGGCGGGCAGATGGTCGAGGGCCTGCACATGCAGGCGCTGTTCGGCCGCGAGCCGTGGCGCGAACGCCTGGCGCTGCTGCAGGGCGAGCAGCCGGCTGGTAGCCAGGAGTGTCGGCTGCAGGGGCTCGATGGCCGGGTGCACTGGGTCTACCTGGCCCTGCAGCAACGGCCGGAGCAGGATTGCATCGAGGGCATAGTGGTCGACCTCAGCGAGCGGCGCGCCCTGGAGGAACGCCTGCAGCACCTGGCGGCCCATGACTCGCTGACCGGCCTGCTCAACCGCCGCGAACTGGAGCGGCTGCTGCAGGACAGTCTGAAGGGGGCCAGCGGGCGGCCGTTCAGCCACCTGCTGTGTCTGGATCTGGATCAGTTCAAGCAGGTCAACGACCTCGGCGGCCACTCGGCCGGCGACCAGTTGTTGCGTCAGCTGTCCGCGCATCTGCAACACCAGTTGCCGGCGGATGCCGAGCTGGCGCGTATCGGCGGCGACGAGTTCGCCGTGCTGCTGCGCGGCGCGGATGGGCGGACGGCCCTCGCCGAGGCGGAAAATCTGCGCCTGTGCGTCGAGCAGTTCGTCTTCACCTGGCAGGGCCGGCCTTTTCGCGTGCAGGTCAGTATCGGTCTGCTGGAACTCGACAGCGGGGTCCGCGACTGGGAAACCGCCCTGTCCTGGGCCGACAGCGCCAGCCAGCTGGCCAAGCACCAGGGGCGCAACCGGGTGCAGCGCTTCAATCCGGCCGATGGCGCGCTGCTCGAACACCAGCGCCAACTGCAATGGATTACCCGCCTGCGCGACGGCATCGAGCAGGATCACTTCGAGCTGTTCTACCAGCCGGTGATGCCGCTGCAGGGGGCCGCCGATGGCCTACGCTACGAGGTGTTGCTGCGCTACCGCGACCCGCACAGCGGCGAGCTGTCCAGCCCCGCGCAGTTTCTCGGCGCGGCCGAGCGCTACGGCTTCCTCGGGGCCATCGACCGCTGGGTGCTGCTCAGCCTGTGCCAGTGGCTGGCCGACAACCCGCGCCATGTGCAGCAGCTGGCCCAGGTCAACCTCAACCTGACCGCCAGCTCCCTGCTCAATGCCGAGTTCCACCAGTTGCTGCACAGCCAGTTGCAACGGCACAAGCTGCCGGCCGACAAGCTGTGCATCGAGGTCACGGAGATGGTCGCCCTCGGCGAGCTGGGGGTGTCGGCGCAATGGATCAGGCAGCTGCGCGAGCAGGGCCTGAAGGTGGCGCTGGACGACTTCGGCAGCGGTTTCGCCTCCTACGCCTACCTGCGCCACCTGCCGCTGGATATCGTCAAGATCGACGGCAGCTTTATCAGCGGCCTGGAGAGCGACCCGATCAACCAGGCCATGGTCGGCTCCATGCAGCAGATCGCCCGCCAGCTGGGCCTGAGCACCGTGGCCGAGTTCGTCGAAAACCAGGCGACCCTGGAGTGCGTGCGGGCCCTGGGTATCGATTACGCCCAGGGCTACTATATTGCGCGCCCGCAGCCGCTGGCCGGGCTGGCCGATGCGCGGCTGAGCGAGTCGGGCTTCAGCCGCTTGCCGGCGGGCTCGACGCCCTGACGAGCAGGTCGCTTAGCCCATGCAACTGGCAAGGCGCGTGCTTCACTCGGGCTGCAGGGCAAAGCCGACACCGAAGCGGTTCCAGGCGTTGATGGTGCTGATGGCCAGGGTCAGGTCGACCATCTCCTTGTCGCTGAACTGCTCGCGCAGGCTCTCGAAGCGCGCCTGCGGCGCGCCCGCTTGCGGCAGCAGCGTCAGGCTCTCGACCCAGGCCAGGGCGGCGCGTTCGCGCGGGGTGAAGAACGTGGTCTCGCGCCATAGGCTCAGGCACTGCAGGCGTTGCTCGGTTTCCCCGGCCTGACGCGCATCGTTGGCGTGCATGTTCACGCAGTAGGCGCAGCCATTGAGCTGCGAGGCGCGCAGGCGCACCAGCTCCAGCAGCGACAGCTCCAGGCCGGATTGCTCCAGGGCCTGTTCCAGGCCGAGCATCGCCTTGTAGGCATCGGGGGACAGCTTGTACCAGTTGAGGCGGGCGCTCATCGTTTCTTCCTCTAGTCGCGGGCTCGCCCTCCGCGAGCCCTTGGCACTATCCTAGGGCGCAGCTTGGCCACCACAAATGGCCAATTTATGGAAATAACAGGTAGCCAATTCGATGGAGCTCCATCTGACCCTCGACGGCAGCCAGGACCTGGCCGGCCAACTCTACCGCCAGCTGCGCGTCGCCATTCTCGACGGCCGCCTGGCCGCCGGTGACCGTCTGCCGTCGATGCGCTTTCTCGCCGTGCGCCTGCAGGTGTCGCGCAAGACGGTCGGCGAAGCCTACGAGCGACTGGCCGCCGAGGGCTTTCTGCAGGGCAAGGTGGGCAGCGGCACCTATGTCAGCGCCAGGCTGGCAGCGGTCGAACGCCCTCGCCCGGCGGCGGCCGCGCTGCGGGCCAATCCGCACTGGCGCGCCATCGCCGCCGACTGGCAGCCGTTCCTGCAGCAGGCGCAGCGTTATAGCTTCGCCGGCGGTACCACCGACAAGCGCCGCTTCCCCTTCGACGCCTGGCGCGCGTGCGTGCAACGTGCCCTGCGCCTGCAGGCGCGCAGTCCGGCCTTCTATGCCGAGCCGCTGGGCGATCCGGAGCTGCGTCTGGCGATCGCCCGTTACCTGGCGATCAACCGCGCGGTGCGTTGCGACTGGAACGACATCCTGGTCAGCCAGGGCGCGCAGCAGGCCCTCGACCTGTTGGCGCGGGTGCTGCTCGAACCGGGCGATCTGGCCGTGGTCGAGGAGCCGGGCTACCCGCCGGCGCGGGCGATCTTCAGCGCGGCCGGCGCGCGGGTGCTCGGCGTGCCGGTGGATGCCGAGGGGCTGCGCGTGGACCTGCTGCCGGCACAGGCCAGGCTGGTTTATGTGACGCCCTCGCACCAGTTCCCGCTGGGCCAGCCGATGAGCCTGCAGCGCCGCCTGGAGCTGCTGGAATGGGCGCGGGGGCGGCAGGTGCTGATCATCGAGGATGACTACGACGGCGAGTACCGCTTCGACGGCCGCCCCCTGGAGTCGCTGCAGAACCTCGACAGCGAGGGCCGGGTGGCCTATGTCGGGACCTTCTCCAAGACTCTGTTTCCCGAGCTGCGCCTCGGTTACCTGCTGATGCCGCCTGCCCTGCGCCGCGAGCTGACGGCGGCCAAGTCCCTCGCCGACCGGCACAGCGCGAGCCTGCAGCAGCTGGCGCTGGCGCACTTCATCAGCAGCGGCGCGTTCGCCAAACACACAAGACGCCTGCAGCGTGAATACGCGCAACGCCGCCAGCATCTGCTGGCGCGGCTCTGCGGCGACCTGGGTGGCTGGCTGGAACCCCTGCCGAGCGTGGCGGGCATGCACCTGGCGGCGCGTCTGCGTCAGCCGCTGGATACCCGCCGACTGTGCGCGCGGCTGGCCGAGCGTGGACTGCTGCTGGGCGACCTCGCGTCCTTCTACGCCGAGGGCCCGGCCATGGCTGGGTTGCTGTTCGGCTTCGGTGCCATCGAGACCGCGGATATCGACCCGGCGCTGGATATCCTCCGCGAGTTGCTGAGCCAGGGCTGATGGCTGTAGCCCGGATGCAATCCGGGGAGCGATGCCCGGTGCAAAACCGCTCCCGGACTTTATCCGGATAACGGCCAGGAACCTACTAAGTCAGGCCCCCTTCACCCTTAAGCGCCCACGCCTGGACGCAACACGCACTGGGGCATAGCCAAAAGAAAACCCGCCGAAGCGGGTTTTCTTGTAGCCGTTGCGCTTACGCCAGTTCGTCGAAGCACTCGGCGATGATCGCCAGGCCCTTGTCGAGCAGGGCATCTTCGGCGGTCAGCGGCACCAGCACCCGCAGCACGTTGCCGTAGGTGCCGCAGGACAGCAGGATCAGGCCCTTGTCGCGGGCCTTGGCGACGATCTGCCCGGTCAGGGCGGCGTTCGGCTTGTGCAGGTCGCCGTCTTCGAACAGCTCGACGGCGATCATCGCACCGAGGGCGCGCACATCACCGATGGCCTTGTGCTTGGTCTGGATGGCCTTGAGGCCGGTGACCAGACGCTCGCCGACGGCCTTGCAGCGCTCCAGCAGCTGCTCTTCCTCGAACACTTGCATCACGGCCAGGGCCGCGGCGCAGGCAATCGGGCTGCCGGCGTAGGTGCCGCCCAGGCCACCCGGGGCGATGGCGTCCATGTATTCGGCCTTGCCGCACACGCCCGCCACCGGGAAACCACCGGCGATGGATTTGGCGAAGGTGGTCAGGTCGGCGGCGACGCCCATCTGTTCCATGGCGAAGAAGGTGCCGGTACGGCCGGCACCGGTCTGCACTTCGTCGGCGATCAGCAGGATGCCGTGCTGATCACACAGGGCACGCAGGCGCAGCATGAAGTCCTTCGGCGCGACGTAGAAGCCGCCCTCGCCCTGCACCGGCTCAATGATGATCGCGGCGATATCGCGCGGCTCGGCGTCGTTCTTGAAGATGCGCTCGATGCTGGCGATGGCGTCGTCAGTGCTGACGCCGTGCAGCTCGCACGGGTACTGGGCGCGGAAGATACCGCCGGGCATCAGACCCATGCCGGCCGAGTACGGCGCGACCTTGCCGGTCAGGCCCAGGGTCATCATGGTGCGGCCGTGGTAGCCGCCGGTGAAGGCGATCACGCCGGCACGGCCAGTGGCGGCGCGGGCGATCTTCACCGCGTTTTCCACCGCTTCGGAGCCGGTGGTGACCAGCAGGGTCTTCTTGGCAAAGTCGCCCGGGACCTTGGCGTTGACCTTCTCGCACAGCTCGACGTAAGGCTCGTAGGCCAGCACCTGGAAGCAGGTGTGGGTCAGCTTGGTCAGCTGCTCCTGCACCGCAGCAATCACTTTCGGGTGCAGGTGGCCGGTGTTGAGCACGGCGATGCCGCCGGCGAAGTCGATAAACTCACGACCTTCAACGTCGATAACGGTGGCGTTCTCCGCGCGGTCGGCGAAGATCGGATGGATCTGGCCCACGCCGCGCGGTACGGCGGCGGTGCGGCGTTGCATCAGGGATTCGTTGGTCTTGCTCATAAGGTCCTCATTCGCCGGTTAGCGTCGGCGTGGTTCAAGGATGTGTTGCCGGCAACGGCTGGGCAGTATTCGATGATCGACTGTCACAGCACGCTCGGCCACAGGTATGTCCATATAAAAGCCGAAGGCGCAGCACTCTCGTGCGTCTTCGGCGGGATTAATGCTACTTCGCCAGGATTAGATACCCAGGCAGAGGTATTTGATTTCCAGGTAATCCTCAATGCCGTACTTCGAGCCTTCACGGCCCAGGCCGGAGGCTTTCACGCCGCCGAACGGTGCGACTTCATTGGAGATCAAGCCGGTGTTGACGCCGACCATACCGTATTCCAGGGCTTCCGCTACACGGAACACGCGACCCAGGTCCCGGGCATAGAAGTAGGAAGCCAGGCCGAACTCGGTGTCGTTGGACATGGCGATCACGTCGGCCTCGTCCTTGAAGCGGAACAGCGGAGCCAGCGGGCCGAAGGTTTCTTCCTTGGCCACTGCAGCGCTGTTCGGCACGTCGACCAGAATGGTTGGCTCGAAGAAGCTGCCGCCCAGTGCGTGCGGCTTGCCGCCGGTGAGCAGGCGCGCGCCTTTGCTCAGGGCATCGGCGATATGTTCCTGCACCTTGGCCACGGCCTTGTCGTCGATCAGCGGGCCGGTGGTGGTGCCGTCATCCAGGCCGTTGCCGATTTGCAGCTTGGCCACGGCGGCGGCCAGCTTCGCGGCGAAGGCGTCGTAAACGCCGTCCTGAATGTACAGGCGGTTGGCGCACACGCAGGTCTGACCGTTGTTGCGGTATTTGGAGATCAGCGCGCCTTCGACGGCTTTATCCAGATCGGCATCGTCGAACACGATAAACGGCGCGTTGCCGCCCAGCTCCAGAGAAACCTTCTTGATGTCTTTGGCGCATTCGGCCATCAACTGGCGACCGATGTCGGTGGAGCCGGTGAAGCTCAGCTTGCGCACGATCGGGTTGCTGGTCAGCTCGCCGCCGATATCGCCGGCACTGCCGGTGACCACGCTCAGCACGCCTTTGGGAATGCCGGCGCGCTCGGCCAGAGCGACCAGGGCCAGGGCGGAGAACGGCGTCTGCGAAGCCGGCTTGATCACCATGGTGCAACCGGCGGCCAGGGCCGGGCCGGCTTTACGGGTGATCATCGCCGCAGGGAAGTTCCACGGGGTGATGGCGGCGGTCACACCGATCGGCTGCTTGATCACAATCAGGCGCTTGTCCGGCTGGTGGCCGGGGATCACGTCGCCATACACGCGCTTGGCTTCTTCGGCGAACCACTCGATAAAGGAGGCGGCGTAAACGATCTCGCCTTTGGCTTCGGCCAGTGGCTTGCCCTGTTCCATGGTCATCAGGCGGCCGAGGTCGTCCTGGTTCTCGATCAGCAGCTCGAACCAGCGGCGCAGCTTGTTCGAGCGCTCCTTGGCGGTCAGGGCACGCCAGGCCGGCAGGGCACGGTCAGCCGCTTCGATGGCACGACGGGTTTCCGCTGCGCCCATCTTCGGCACAGTACCGATGATTTCGCCGGTGGCCGGGTTGTTGACCTTGATGGTCTGGCCGTTGTCGGCGTCCAGCCAGGTGCCGTCGATATAAGCCTGCTGACGGAACAGCTGGGAGTCTTTCAGTTGCATGGCAGTCTCCTAAATTCCGACACCCGGGCGTCGGCACTTGTAGTGGGGGTACGCCGCTGGGCAGCGCGCGTACACTATTGTTTGGCGGTTGTTGCCGCGGGTGGGCGGCGGTCGGGCGGAAATGTGCCGGGCTTTCAGGCAATTTGCGCCAGAACGTTTGAAATCTCAAACGAATCCTAGGGTCAAGAGGGGTAAAGGGCAATAGCCTGTTCGAAAAAATTAACGCAAATTTGCCAGGCCCCGTGCGCTAGAGCCGTTATTGATCGAGGCCGAGCACCGTGCAGAATTGCACACAAGGAGCCAGACGCTGCCGGTGTTTTGCCGACAACCGGCGCTGCTGGCGTAACGCAACGGCCCCTGGCATGGACGCCCGCCGGCGACATGGGTATGATTGCGCCCGCGCTGCACCAGTAGCTCAGCTGGATAGAGTACTGCCCTCCGAAGGCAGGGGTCGTGGGTTCGAATCCCGCCTGGTGCACCATATAAAACAAGGGCTTAGGTGAAAACCTAGGCCCTTTTTTTGGCTGTGGCAAAAGTGCGACCGGCCCTAGTCACCGCCACAGCCTCACTCCCCCGCTAACTGTTGTGCTCTCCACTCTCCGGTCGGCTCGCCTGCTCTTGTGCCCAAGAGGGTTTACGCTGAACAGGGTAATACGCCGTGGCACACCCACCTCGTGGAGAGCAGCATGGACAGGAAGAGAAAACTCGACACCTATCAACGCTTCAAGCAGCAGCATCCGGATTATTTTGACGCCGTGGAGTCGCTGGGTGCGGTGGTGCGGCATGCCGGCCCGCTGGACGAGCAGGCCGTGCAACTGGTGCAGCTCGCCGCCGCCGCGGCGATTCGCTCGGAGGGCGCGGTGCATAGCCATGTCAGGCGGGCCCTGGCTGCCGGCGCGACCGAGGAGCAGATCCATCACTGCCTGATCGCGCTGACCAGCACCATCGGTTTCCCCACCGTGGTGGCCGCCCTGAGCTGGGCAGGCGACGTGCTGGGGCGCGGCGATACGCCGGCCACCGACTAACTAACCGAGTAGAGCGCTGGCGAGGCGCTGTGGTTATCGCGATGCCCCGCCCTTGCGCAGGTTATCTGCGGGCTGATCCTGCCCCTTGTGACTCGTCGGACTCACTGCAAGCCCAGGCGCTTGGCCAGGCGGATCAGGTTGGCGCGGTCGATGCCCAGTTCGCGGGCGGCGGTGGCCCATTTGTGCTGGTGGCGGTCGAGGGTCTGGCTGATCAGCTGCTTCTGGTAGGCGTCCAAGGCTTCGCGCAGGGGCAGGCTGTTGCTTGCGACGGGGGCGCTAGGCGCGGGGGCGAGCGTTGCGGGCTGGCTGTCGGGCAGGTCGAGGGCGCGGGTGTCGATGCTGAGGATGCGCGGACGTTCGCTGCAGGCCGACAGTGCCTTGAGCGCGGCCCGGCCGATCAGGTGTTCCAGCTCGCGCACATTGCCCGGCCAGTCGTGGGCCAGCAGGGCCTTCTGCGCTTCGCTGCTCAGGCGCAGACTGCGTAAGCCCAGGCGCGCGCGGTTTTCTTCGAGGAAGTAACCGGCCAGCAGCAATACGTCGCGGCCGCGCTCGTGCAGTGTCGGCACCTTGAGCGGGTAGACGCTGAGGCGATGATAGAGGTCGGCGCGAAAGCGTCCGGCGCGCACCTCTTCGGCCAGGTCGCGGTTGGTCGCCGCCAGCACCCGCACATTGACCCGTTGTTCGCGGTCGGCCCCGACCCGCTGCAACTGGCCGCTCTGCAACACGCGCAGCAGCTTGGCCTGGGCCACCAGTGGCAGTTCGCCGACCTCGTCGAGAAACAGGGTGCCGCCGTCGGCCAGTTCGAACTTGCCGCGGCGTTCGTTGTGGGCACCGGTAAAGGCTCCGCGGACATGGCCGAATAGCTCGCTTTCAACCAGGTTGTCCGGCAGCGCCGCGCAGTTGAGGCTGATCAGCGGCCGCGCCGCCCGGGGCGAGGCGGCGTGAATGGCTTCGGCCACCAGCTCCTTGCCGACCCCGGTCGCGCCGCTGATCAGCACGCTCAGTTCGCTGTCGCCGACCAGGGCGATTTCCTGCTGCAACTGTTTATGCGCCGGGCTCTGGCCGATCAGCTCGCGCGGGCGCTGCTGGCCGGCGGCCTGCTTGTAGATTTCCGCCAGCTGGTGCTCGTCCTCGGCGCGGCGCTGCAGCAGGCTGATCCGCTCGTTGGCCATGACGGTGGCGGCGGCCAGGCTGGCAAAGGCCTGCAGGTTGTCCAGGTCGACGCTGCCGAAGCTGGCCGGGTCGAGGGAATCCAGGGTCAGCAGGCCCCAGGGCTGGTCCTGGACATAGAGCGGGCAGCCCAGGCAGTCGTGCACCTGCAGGTGGCCGCGGTGGCCCTCGACCAGGCCGTCGTAGGGGTCGGGCAGTTCGCAGTCGGTGGCGAAGCGGGTCGGTCCGCGCTGGGCCAGCAGGGCCCGCAGGCGCGGCTGTTCGCTGAGTTTGAAGCGGCGGCCGAGGGTGTCGGCGCTCAGGCCCTCCACCGCCAGGGGCACCAGTTGCTCGCCGTCGAGCCTGAGCAGGGCCACGGCATCGCAGGGCAGCAGCTGACGCAGGGCCTGCAGCAGGCGGCGATAGCGCTCGGCCTCCGGCAGCTCGCGGGCCAGGTCGGCGACCAGGGGAATCAGGGCGGTGAGCAGTGGGTTTGCTGTCATAAGGACACTTTAGCTGTCATTTGGACTCGAAATAGTTGCTGTCATAAATACAGCAAAATTAATAAGTAATTGAAATATATGAATAAATTTAGTGGCACGATTTCTGTAGTACTCAGGGTGATACGAACTTAGCACGTCAGCAAGCGCGGCGTGCCAGCCCTGCAGGAGTCACCCTAATGCTCAGCCCGCAACAGATCAGCCTGATCAAGGCCACCGTACCGCTGCTGGAAACCGGCGGCGAAGCCCTGACCCGGCACTTCTACCAGCTGATGTTCAGCCAGTACCCCGAGGTGCGCGCGCTGTTCAACCAGGCGCACCAGGCCAGCGGCGGCCAGCAGCGCGCCTTGGCCAATGCGGTGCTGATGTACGCCCGGCATATCGACAAGCTCGAAGCCCTGGGCCCGCTGGTCGGGCAGATCGTCAACAAGCATGTGTCGCTGCAGATCCTCCCCGAGCACTACCCCATAGTCGGCAGCTGCCTGTTGCAGGCGATCCGCGAGGTGCTGGGGGCCGAGATCGCCACCGATGCGGTGATAGCCGCCTGGGCCGGGGCCTATGGCCAGCTGGCGGAGATCCTGATCGGGGCCGAGGAGGCCGCCTATGCCGCCACCGCCAGCGCGCCAGGCGGCTGGCGCGGGGCGCGTAGTTTTCGCCTGAGCCGCAAGGTGCAGGAGAGCGAGGAAATCGTCTCGCTGTACCTGGCACCGGCCGACGGCGGCAGCCTGCCGCCGTTCCAGGCGGGGCAATATATCGGCCTGCGCCTGCTGCTGGACGGCGAGGAGCAACGGCGCAACTACTCGCTGTCGGCCCTGGGCGATGGCCGCGAGTACCGCATCAGCGTCAAGCGCGAGGCGGGCGGCAAGGTGTCCAACTACCTGCACGATAAGCTGCAGGTCGGTGCCAGCCTGGAGCTGTTCCCGCCGGCCGGAGACTTCGTCCTGCGCGAGTCGAGCAGACCGCTGGTGCTGATCAGCGCCGGGGTCGGCATCACTCCGGCCCTGAGCATGCTCGAGGCGGCCAGGGACAGTGGTCGCGAGATCCACTTTATCCACTGCGCGCGACACGCCGGGGTGCATGCCTTCCGTGACTGGGTCGACAGCCAGGGCGCGGCGCGGCCACATCTGCGTCACTACGTGTGCTACAGCGAGCCACGCGCCGGCGATGCGGCCGATGCCGAGGGCTTCCTCAGCCTGGAGCAGCTCGAGCAATGGCTGCCCGAGCAGCGTGATCTGGACGCCTACTTCCTCGGGCCCAAGCCCTTTATGGCCCAGATCAAGCGGCACCTGGAGGAACTCGGTGTGCCGCCAAGCCAGAGCCATTACGAGTTTTTCGGTCCGGCCAGCGCGCTGGAGGGGTAAGCGCGCGGCCCAGGAGGTGGATGATGTTGGCATACCTATCCTGCCCATTGCGGGTACTGCAACTGGCGAATCGCATGCTGCTGGTTGGCGTGCTGCTATTGCTCGGCGGCTTGCTGGGGGCCTATGGCCTGGAGGCGCAGCTGAGCATGGGCAGCCTGGTGACGGCTCACTCGCTGACGATCATCGGCCCGGGCCTGCTCAAACTGGGGTATGTGCTGCGCCTGGCCGCGCAGCAGCAATTGCGCAAGCTGCAGCAGCCCTGCTGTGTGGCGGCGTGATCGCTGGCGCGAGCTGAGCATTGCACCATCGGGGCGGCGGGGTTGCGCCCTGCTCGCCATCGGCTGGTGGGCGGCGCTGCAGGCTCGACACAAGTAGGGTGCACCGTGCGCACCTGAGCCAGGCTGCGGGTTCCTGGTGCGCACGGCGCACCCTACGTGGCCGATTGACGATCGGGGGTTTACAGCACTCCGGCTTCGCGCAAGGCGGCTATCTGTTCCGCGCTTAGGCCCAGCTGTTGAGTCAGCACCTGCTCGGTGTGTTCGCCGAGCAGCGGCGGCGCGTTGCGGTATTCCACCGGGGTTTTAGACAGGCGCAGCGGGCTGGCCACCAGCGGGGTGGTGCTGCCCAGGCCGTTGGGCAGTTCGATGCGCAGGCCGCGGGCCTTGACCTGGGGATCATCGAACACCTGGGCCAGGTCGTTGATCGGCCCGCAGGGTACGCCGGCCTGCTCCAGCAGGGCGATCCACTCGGCGGTGCTCTTGAACACCGTGGCCTGGCGCAGCAGCGGAATCAGCTCGGCGCGGTGGGCGACGCGGGCCTGGTTGGAAGAAAAACGCGGGTCGTCGGCCAAAGCCGGAAGGCCGGCAACCTCGCAAAGTTTGCGGAATTGCCCGTCGTTGCCCACGGCGATAATGAAGTCGCCATCGGCCGAGGGGAAATCCTGGTAGGGCACGATATTGGGGTGGGCGTTGCCCAGGCGCTTGGGCGCGACCCCGGTGTTCAGGTAGTTCATTGCCTGGTTGGCCAGGCAGGCCACCTGCACGTCGAGCAGCGCTACATCGATATGCTGGCCGAGGCCGGACTGCTCGCGCTGGTTGAGTGCTGCCAGCACGCCGACCGTGGCGTACAGGCCGGTGAGGATATCGGTCAGGGCGACGCCGACCTTTATGGGGCCGGCACCCTCCTCGCCTTCTGGTTTGCCGGTCAGGCTCATCAGTCCGCCGAGGCCCTGGATCATAAAGTCATAACCTGCCCGCTTGGCGTAGGGCCCGTTTTGCCCGAAGCCGGTGATGGAGCAGTAGATCAGGCGCGGGTTGAGCGCCTTCAGGGATTCATAGTCAAGGCCGTAGGCCGCCAGCCCGCCGACCTTGAAGTTTTCCAGCAGCACGTCGCAGTTCTGCACCAGCTCGCGCACCAGGCGCTGACCTTCGGCCTGGGTGAAGTCCAGGGTCACCGATTGCTTGTTGCGGTTGGCGCTCTGGAAATAGGCCGCCTCGCGCGAGTCGTTGCCCTCGCTGTCCTTCACATAGGGCGGGCCCCAGTGACGGGTGTCATCGCCGCTGCCCGGGCGTTCGACCTTGATCACCTCGGCACCCAGGTCACCGAGAATCTGCCCGGCCCAGGGCCCGGCGAGCACGCGGGACAGGTCGAGAACGCGGATATGCGAGAGTGCGCCGGGCATGGGGAAAATTCCTGCGTAGGGTGGATCGGGGCGCGTAGCTGGCGCTTTATCCATCCACCATGCGGTAGAGAAGGTGGATGAAAGGAGCGTCATCCACCCTACGGTCCGAGGGCGTAACCTGGAGGGCAGGTTTAAAAGAACGCCTGAATACCGGTCTGCGCCCGACCCAGGATCAGTGCATGGACGTCGTGGGTACCTTCGTAGGTATTCACCACTTCCAGGTTGACCAGGTGGCGGGCTACGCCGAATTCGTCGCTGATGCCATTGCCGCCGAGCATGTCGCGGGCCAGGCGGGCGACATCCAGGGCCTTGCCGCAGCTGTTGCGCTTCATGATCGAGGTGATTTCCACCGCGGCGGTGCCTTCGTCCTTCATCCGGCCGAGGCGCAGGCAGCCCTGCAGGGCCAGGGTGATCTCGGTCTGCATATCGGCCAGCTTCTTCTGGATCAGCTGGTTGGCGGCCAGCGGGCGACCGAACTGCTTGCGGTCCAACGTGTACTGGCGGGCGGTGTGCCAGCAGTCTTCGGCGGCACCCAGTGCGCCCCAGCTGATGCCGTAGCGGGCGGAGTTGAGGCAGGTGAACGGACCCTTGAGGCCGCGCACGTCGGGGAAGGCGTTTTCTTCCGGGCAGAACACGTTGTCCATAACGATTTCGCCGGTGATCGAGGCACGCAGGCCGACCTTGCCGTGAATCGCCGGGGCACTGAGGCCCTGCCAGCCCTTCTCCAGCACGAAACCGCGAATCTCGCCGGCATCGTCCTTGGCCCACACGACGAATACGTCGGCGATGGGCGAGTTGGTGATCCACATCTTCGCGCCGCTCAGGCGATAGCCGCCGTCAACCTTCTTGGCGCGGGTGATCATGCTGCCCGGGTCGGAACCGTGGTCCGGTTCGGTCAGGCCGAAGCAGCCGATATATTCACCGCTGGCCAGCTTGGGCAGGTATTTCTGCTTGGTGGCTTCGTTGCCGAATTCGAAGATTGGCACCATCACCAGGGACGACTGCACGCTCATCATCGAGCGGTAGCCGGAGTCGACGCGCTCCACTTCGCGGGCGATCAGGCCGTAGCACACATAGTTCAGGCCGCTGCCGCCGTAGGCTTCGGGGATGGTCGCACCGAGCAGGCCGGTGTCGCCCATCTCGCGGAAGATTTTCGGGTCGGTCTGCTCATGGCGGAAGGCTTCAATTACCCGCGGTGCCAGCTTGTCGGCGGCGAACTGTTGGGCGCTGTCACGCACCATGCGCTCTTCTTCGGTCAGTTGCTGGTCGAGCAGCAGCGGGTCGATCCAGTTGAAGCTTGCCTTGGCGGCCATAAGAGAAATCCTCGGTCGAAATGGGTCGGGCGTCTTGTAGGAGCCAGGGGGACGCCTAGTTCTTGCTGGCGATCAAAGGCATCGCCAGCACGCTTGCTCCTACAGGAGTAGCTGGTGGATTGATCCTAGGCGGCATCCGCGCAGCAGGCAAACGAGGATTACGCACGCTATTGTGCATAATCCGCACTTCGAGATAGTTTTAGCAGGCAATTTTCGACTTATCAGTGAGGCTGCCGCATAGATGCGTCGCAAGATTCCCAGTACTGCCGCCCTGGTCGCCTTCGAGTCGGCGGCGCGGCACCAGAGTTTTACCCGCGCCGCGGAAGAACTCAGCCTGACCCAGAGCGCCATCTGCCGACAGATTGCCAGCCTGGAGGAGTTTCTCAACGTCGAGCTGTTCCGCCGCTCGCGGCGTGGGGTCAAGCTCACCGAGGCCGGCCTGTCCTATGCCCGCCGGGTGGCGACCCAGCTGGATGCGGTGGAGCGCGACACCCTGGCGGTGATGGGGCAGCAGGGGGCGATGAGCATCGAGCTGGCGGTGGTGCCGACCTTCGGCACCCAGTGGCTGCTGCCGCGCCTGAAGGATTTCCAGCGCCTGCACCCGCAGGTCACGGTCAACCTGACCAACCGCACCCGACCCTTTCTGTTTGCCGACACCGAGTTCGACGCCGCGGTGTATTTCGGCGATGGCGACTGGTCAGGCACGGCCTCGCACCTGCTGATGCGCGAAAACCCGATGCCGGTGTGCAGCCCGGCGCTGCTCGCCGGGCAAAGCGGCCTCAGCGCCGAGCGGATCGCCAGCCTGCCGCTGCTGCAGCAGACCACCCGGCCCTATGCCTGGCGGCAGTGGTTCGGCTCGCTGGGCCTGAATGTGCCCCGGGACATGAGCGGGCCGCGCTACGAACTGTTCTCCATGCTGGCCCAGGCGGCCATGCACGAGATGGGCATGGCCCTGATTCCGCCGTTTCTGATTCAGCGGGAGCTGAGCGAAGGCCGCCTGGTGCTGGCGCTGGACCATGCCTACAGCAGCGACAAGGCCTATTACCTGATGATTCCCGAGCGCAAAGTGGAATCCGCGGCGCTGCAAAGCTTTCGCGACTGGCTGGTGCGGCAAGCGCGGGACTATGCCCGGGGCAGTGGTCTGGAATAAACGACAGCAAGCGAAGCAATTGCGCTGCCACCACCCCGCCCGGTATTCCTGCTCGCGCTGGCAGACCCTTTTAGCCTGAGTGATTCAGACTAAGTTGACCCCGTAGTCAGCAAAGCAGGCGACTACAGTCTGGCGGTTGCTAGCGAGCGCTGGCGTCCAATTTATTGCACATAAAAGCCGGTATAACCCCGCAATAGCAGGGCTTTACCCCCCGGTTGCCTGCGTAACAGCGATTTGATGGGCGGCCATTCATGGCAGCCATGCCGCGGCTGCTGAAAATATTCGTCAATAACCCTGGCGGCCCCGTCCGGCAAGCCTTTGCCGAAAATAATGGCCTGCAAGTCGCTGAGTGACTTGTAGTTGTCGCAAGGTTTTACTCCATAACGCCTTGAACGACTTATGCTGCGCCTGCAAAATGCCGCCCCGCCCGCAACATAGCTTTTGCTAGGGTGATTTGTGCTGATCCTCCCTTCGCCGCCGTGCCATCCGCAGTGCGCCGGTTCATTAAAAAAGATCACGCAGGAGATTTGACGTGCACATCGGTGTTCCTCTCGAAACCCATGCCGGCGAAACGCGGGTAGCCGCCACGCCAGAAACCATCAAGAAACTGGTTGGCCAGGGCCATCAGGTGACGGTGCAGAGCGGAGCCGGCATCAGCGCCAGCATTCCCGACAGCGCCTTTGCGGCGGCTGGCGCGAGCATCGGCAGCGATGCCGCTGCCTTCGCTGCCGACCTGGTGCTCAAGGTCGTGGCCCCGAGCGATGCCGAGCTGAGCCATATGAAGGCCGGCGCGGTGTTGGTCGGCATGCTCAATCCGTTCAGCAACGAGACCATCGCCCGCCTGAATGCCCAGGGCATCATCGCCTTCGCCCTGGAAGCCGCGCCGCGTACTTCCCGGGCGCAGAGCCTGGACGTGCTCAGTTCGCAGGCCAATATCGCCGGCTACAAGGCGGTGCTGCTGGCCGCCCACCACTATCCGCGCTTTATG
>NZ_CAXAOO010000007.1:0-232988 GCF_963970915.1 Pseudomonas sp. EA_105y_Pfl2_R69 | reverse complement strand
AGTGAAACGATGCATCGCCGATGGTAGTGTGGGGTTTCCCCATGTGAGAGTAGGTCATCGTCAAGCACCTATACCAAAACCCCCGATCAGGAAACTGGTCGGGGGTTTTACTTTGGCCGCGAGAAAATAAAGCGCGCCGCAAACGGCTGCTGGTGTTATTTCCGCGAGATCCAGCCCTTAGCAGACGAGCTTTCTTCAGGGGCCTCATACTGCAGTCGACGGGTACATAGTCAATAAAAAGCCACCTTTCGGTGGCTTCAATCTGTACGTCTGAGTTCAGTCGCCGCGGTATTCGCAGCCGCTGGTGCAGGTTTCATGGATGCGGATGCGCGACAGTTCGGGAAGGAGAGGCTTGAGCTCTTGCCAGATCCACTTGGCGAGTACTTCGCTGGTTGGATTTTCCAGGCCGGGGATATCGTTGAGGTAGTTGTGATCCAGTTGCTCATAGAGCGGCTTGAAGATCGCTTTGATCTCGGAGAAGTCACGAATCCAGCCGGTGTAGGGGTCAACTTCCCCCGCGATATAGACTGCAACTCGAAACGAATGGCCGTGCAGGCGGCCGCACTTGTGGCCTTCGGGGACGTGAGGCAGTCGGTGGGCGGCCTCGAACATAAACTCTTTGAACAGTTCCACGGGCATTTCTCTCTGGTAGTACGCGGCTTCAGCACGCTTAGCTAAGATGCGAATCTTACCAGTTCAGGCGCTGATTTACCGCGTCTCACCCTCTCGCGTGTATCCAATTCACCCTGATTATTGCTGATTACGCTCCAGGCGATAGGCGCTTACGGCCTCGTAGACGGCCTTCCTCAGGCGATTGATGCCACCGATCGGGCGATGTTCGGGCAATGAGTGCCATGGATTGAAGGACAGGTTGTCGCAGAACAGGTTCTGCTCGCGACTATCGAAGTCTTGCGCGGGGAGCTGAATGCTCGCCACTGTCTCGAAAGGTGAGATGGATTCATCCCACTCGATGCTGGGGTCCTCTATCGGCATGTAGTACTCGGGGTTCTGCCGCTGCACCTGCAGGGCAAAGCAGGCGGGTACGCGGTCCAGGGAGAGCTGCTGATAGAGCGCATTGCGCAGGAAGTTGGGTAGGTCCTGGTTTTGCTGAGGCAGGCTATATCTAGGGCAGGCCTGTGGGTCAGGTATGACCCGGTATTTGATATTGAGCGGGCCCAGCTTGAAGGGGGCGATGGAGTTGTAAGTGGTCGCCACGGGGCTTTCAGGTGCCGGGGCAAGGGTTTTCAGGGCGATAATCAGGTGCCTGATCTCCCAGCTTTCAGGGTTCCAGCTGGGGAAAAACGCCAGGGCTTTCTTGCCATCGGCCTGGGCGGCAAAGTTGCTCTTGTATTCGGCCACGTCACGGACGAAGAAGGCTGGGTGATTGAACATCACGAAGTCCTGTTCGGCGGTGTGCTGTGGGCTCTTGCTGAGTTTCTCTCCGGGGACCTCGAGCAGCTTGATAGCCATGCCACGGGCATCACGGGCACGGTCGAACTGCGGATAGGCGTTACCGTTGGATAGCCTCATCCAGGCTTGCCAGCTTTTCCCTGGCTCGCTGAACACGCCGTGCTGCAACTCGGGCGCGAGAGTCGGGCTGACAGTGAGCTGGGCCCTTACGCAGCCATGGGCCTTGGCATGAGCATCACGCAGAACTCGGGTGTTGTCGCGATGTTGTTCGACGACGCGGATGGCATCTTCGATAATGCTGCGGGTCAGCGCAGCCTCATCGGCGGGAATCTGTTCTTCGCTGGACACCGGCCCGGAAAATTTCCAATGGTAATAAGCGCTGCCTATACCCCAGCCGGCCAGACCTATGACGGCGACAAAGAGGAGTAGTTTGCCCAGCAGACTGCAGAGCCAGAGCCAGAGTCGTTTAAGCATCGCGTAAGTCCCTGTGAGTAGTTATTGGTTGCGCAGTCGCTAGTCGAGCCCTTCTAGTTCTGGCAGTCCGGGCCCGGGCTCCAGTCCTTGGCGGCAACAGGCTGGAGCTGCTGTTCAAGGCTCGGGTTGCCCAGTACCTTGAGGTATTCGACCAGCGCCCAGCGCTCTTCCGGCTGCAGGGCGCGCCCGATCACGCCATCCTGGCGGCAACCGGCGCGGAATTCATGGCCCTGGTTGCCGTTGCCGGTGATGCGGGTATCGAAGAGGAATCCTCCGCTGAACTTCTCACTGGCAAAGCCGACATGCTTGGGGTTGAACTCGAAGTTGCCCACCCAGAACTGGCTGTCGCGCTCCGAGACAGGGGAGAGCAGTTGGAACAGGTTGGGTACCGAACCGTTATGCAGAAATGGCGGGGTGGCCCAGATACCATCCAGCGGCCTGGCCTTGTAGCCGCGTTTTTCCTGGACGCCGATGGGCAGGCCGAAACCGTCCATGCGCCAGCGTTCGCGGTCGGAAATACCGGCATCCTGATAGGCGCGGTTCTCCACATAAGCGGTGACATAGGCCAGGGCCTTGGCGCTGGAAATGTTGCTCAGGTCGATATCATCCAGGGTTGCGCCAAAAAGTCGGACATCCAGCTTGCCGAGTTCGGCCTTGGTCCAGCCGAGTTTGCTGATATCGAAGCGGTGATCGGCAATATTGTCGGCAGTGGTCGGGTCGGTGCCTACGATCGCGGTCGGCACGACACGCATGCGCCATTCTGGGTCACGGGAGGGCGCAAAGCGCTCCGCCGGCTTTTTCGGGTCAGGGGCATGGCAGTAAGCGCAATTTTCGCTATAGAGCGCGCGTCCCTGGCTTGCGAGGGGTAAATCGATCTTGCCGAAGACCTGCTCTGGCCAGGCCGGTGGTTTGAGTTGTTTGAGGGTCTCTTCCAGTGTGTGCAGGTCGCGCAGGCGCACGCTGGATGCATAGCGCTCTGACTCGGCCACGGGATGCCCGTCAGCATCGAGCAGTTGCAGGGTGGCCCCCACGCCAAGCGCTTCGCCGACATTGCGTGCCATGGGCTGCATGGCTGAGCCGTTCCATTGAACCCAGTCGAATTTCCAGATGTCCCAGACCTGCGGATAGCTCACCGGTGCATTGGCAATGCGGTAGTTGCCGGGGTCGATGGCATCGCCGAATACGCTGTTGGCGATGCGGCCAAAGGCGTCGGTGCGGCCAAAGCCCTCTTCGGTGGGATAGAGGCCGCGGTGCCAGTCGTTAAAGGCGGTGCCGAGCAGCCGATCGAGCACTACTTTGAAATCGCGGCGCAGTTGCGGGTGTTTGGCCGCGTACTCATCGCCGAGCACCTGCTTGGCGAAACGGCGAAATTTCAGCGGGTTGTAGTAGGTAAAGGCCATGCTCATGCCGAGCGACTGACCGAAACTGCCGCCGCGGATGGTCGGCACGGTCGATGCCAGCGAATGCAGTGCCGCGCCGCCATCGATGCGCACCGACTGGCCCTTGTAGCGCAACTCGCCGGTGTGGCAGGCGGCGCAGCTGATATCCAGATAGTGTTCGCCGCTTTCATCGTCCGCGTGGCGGGCAAAACCCACGGGCAGATTGCCGGGGTTCTGTGGGCTAGGCTGTTGTTCCGGGTCGACCAGAAAGCCGAAGCGCGCCAGATAGTCGGGCGCGGCGAATTTCGCGCGGCTAAGGGGCAACTCGAGCGCGCCGAACCACTCATAGCGCAGGCCTTTAACCTGGGTGCCTTGTGGCGTGTAGTAATAGGTCTGACGCTCGTCCATGCTCCACTGGTCGAGGTAGTGAAGCTTGTCCGGCTTCTGGTACGTCGGCAGATTTGGATTGGCGATGAAATAGAGGCCAACGGCAAGGGCGATAAGCAGCAGTACGAGTACGCCTGAAAGGGCCCTGCGGATGATGCGCATCGGTACGTCCTTGTAATGTTTTTATTTTTAAGGGTTATGCCAAGCAAATCAGTTTGTGGCAAGTGGCCAGTGCCTGTCGATTATTGGCCGATGCATCTCCATTGCATAGTCTTGTGCAAAGGATACGGAGTTTTTGTAAATTGAAGAGGAGTGAGCGATGCATCCCTTTGACGCGGAAAAGCCACCGCAGTTGGCGTTATTGCTGGGTTATGCGGGGTTGGTGCCTTTTGTCAGCGGGGCTCTGGGTATCTGGGTGACGCCAGAAGGCTGGCGGCCTTTCGTTCTTGAGGCGCTGCTTGATTACGCGGCAGTGATCCTGGCTTTTATGGGGGCGATTCACTGGGGGCTGGCGATACGCGGGGAGGATGCTGGCGAGCACGCACAGATTCAGCTTGGCCTTTCGGTGATACCGCCATTGCTGGGCTGGTTGGCCATCAGTGCCGGATTACCGATGAGTCTGGCCTTGCCGCTCTGTCTGCTGGCGTTTCTGGGGCTGTATTTTGCCGACTTGAGAGCGGTCAAGCTGGGGCTTGCGCCCGGCTGGTACCCGAGCCTGCGCAAACCGCTGACCTGGGTCGTGTGCCTTAGCCTACTGCTGGCCTGGGCCAGTGTCTGGGTGCGCTGAGTTCAGCCACTGCTCGACGCAGCGCAGGGTCTGGGTCTGGCGCTGCGTCCAGTCGCCCTGAATGCACTGCAGCGGCTGTCGGTGCTGGCGTAGCCAGCGCTCGCAGTCCCGATAGAAGCCGAGGCGCTGTTGCAACTGCGGCTGGCAGCGCTGGCCGTCATCGACCCAGGGCACGGCGACGGGGTCGAGCAGCAGGTGCAGGTGGTAGTCGCGTTGCAGCAAGGCCTGCTCGATCCAGGGCGGGCAGTCGCCGAACAACGCCTGGCTCCATAGCAGGTTGCTTAACAGGTGGGTGTCGAGGATCAACAGCTCCGGTCGGCGTGCACGGGCGGCGTCTTCCCAGGCCAGCTGGCCCTGGGCGATGGTGCTGATGTCGGCGTAGCAGGTGTCGCGCTGTTCTCGCTCGATAAAATGCCGAACAAACTCACCGACCACCAGCCCGCCGAAGGCGCTGTGGATTTCCTGCGCCAGCCAGCTCTTGCCGCTGGACTCCGGGCCGGTCAGGACCAGCACCTTCATGCTTCAACCAGGGCGCGATCACGCTGCCAGGTCAGCCAGCCGCTGATGGCCAGCAGGGTGAAGAGGGCATACAGTCCGGCGGTCAGGAGCAGGCCGTGGGTGAGGAAAAGGGCGACAAACAGCAGGTCCAGGACAATCCACAGGGGCCAGCATTCGACCCTTTTCTGCGCCATCCACACCTGGGCCACCAGGCTGAACGCACTGAGCGCGGCATCCTGCCAGGGGGCCGTCGCGTCGGTGTAGCTGGCCATCAGAAAGCCCAGCGCCAGGGCCCCCGTTGCGCCCAAGGTCAGACTGAACATCAGGCCCTGGCTGGTCAGACGGCTGACCTGGACGCCCTGGTGGCTGGCACCACCGCGGGTCCACTGCCACCAGCCGTAAAGCTGCAGAGCGGCGTACACGCCTTGCAGGAGCATGTTCGAATAGAGCTTGCCTTCAAAGAAGATCCAGGCATACATCAGCACCATCACCAGACCGATTGGCCAGCACCAGCGGTTTTGTCTTACGGTCAGCCAGACCGCCAGGATGCCGATGGCAGAGGCAATGATTTCCAGGTTGGACATGGGGCTCCAGTCGCCAGGGGCAGGTATAGACTCGGGTGGCCGGCGATTGTAGCCATTGCCGTGTGGTTCGTCTTGGCTTATCCCGTTCAGCGCTGACGTGGCTGTTCACGAGATTGGCGATGACTGCGCAACGCTATCCGGATCGACGTCTGGCCTGGTCCGCCAATGACGGGATGGGCACCTGCTCGATGAGCGGCTAGGCCGACGGGCTCGACTTTCGCCAGTTCAGCGCCTTGTATTGTGCGCAGCTCAAGGACCACGGCTTTTCCAGCCAGCCTCTGCGGAATGATTCAGACCCCGGCCAGATGCAGCACCAGTTTGACCGCGGCGAAGATCAGCAGCACGAAGACGAAGGTGAACAGCACACCCATGATAATGAAGTGGCTCGGCTTGCCTCGGCTGAAGTCGCGGCTGCGATTTTTCCCGCTTTGTACGCCCAGGGCAGCAGACAGCACGCTCTGCAGCATTTCCCAGAATGTCAGGGGTTTGTTGTTCTCGTCATCCATGCACACCTCCTCGTCATTGAAGATCAACCGCGATGGTTGATTAAGCTTAGTCGTACTGCGCCACTCCGTTCCAGATCGGCACAAGGTGGTTATGGGAAGGTGAGGGCTTGCTAGAAAATAATTCTAGAAAAATATTCTTGTATTTGTATACTGGCTCGGCGCGCAATCTCTATCAGCCCTTATACCGACAGGAATATCCCATGAGTCAGACCCTCCAGTTGTACCAGAGCGTTGGTGCCAAACAGTTCAGCGCCATGATCCGCGAGGTCGCGCCGTACTTCGCCAGCATAGATCCGCAGTTCGTCGAACTGCGGGCCGGTTATGCCGAAGTCACCTTTGCCAAGCGCCGCGAGGTGCTCAACCATATTGGTACCGTGCACGCTATTGCACTGTGCAATGCGGCGGAGCTGGCGGCGGGGACCATGACCGATGCGTCCATCGGCAAAGGCCGTCGCTGGATTCCCAAGGGCATGACGGTGGAGTACCTGGCCAAGGCCGATGGCGATATCCGCGCCGTCGCAGATGGCAGTGAAGTGGATTGGAGCGCTCTGGGTGATCTGACAGTGCCGGTTACGGCCTATGTCGGCGACAAAGCCGTGTTCCGTGCGCAGATCAATATGTACGTCAGTCAGGCCTGAATGGGGGATTGTAGTCATGACAGCATTCAGCATGACCGTGGTGCACTATCCGCCAGCGGACAAACGCTGGATCAGTCTATGGCTGATTCTGCTCCTGACCGGTATCGCGGGGCTCGACAGCGCCCTGGCGCAAGACCAGGTGTCGGAGCCTGCGATCGAACGTGGACGTTACCTGGTGCAGACCAGCGGTTGTAACGATTGCCATACTCAGGGCTATCCGGAGTCGGGAGGCCAGATCGATGAGCAAGCCTGGCTGACGGGCAGCAGCCTGGGCTGGCGGGGGCCCTGGGGTACGACTTACGCGGGGAATCTGCGCCAGGTCGTGCAGCAGCTGGATGAGCAGCGTTGGCTCAGCCATGCTCGGACGGCCTGGCGGCCGCCCATGCCCTGGTTCAACCTGCGCGATATGAGCGACGCCGATCTGACCGCGATCTATCGCTATATTCGCCATCTGGGCGCGGCAGGCGAGGCGGCCCCAGCCTATGTGCCTCCTGGGCAGGAGCCGAAAACCGCCTATGTACAGTTTCCGACGGGCCCCTGAGTGCTATACCTGTTTGGCCATGTGCCGGGTTACATAGCGGCAGGCCTCGGCTCAGTCCCGTGGCGTGACCCGGTGCAGCGCACGGCTGTCGAGCAGGTGGCTGGCGCGGGCACGTAACTGTCCGCAGCCGCCATCGATATCCTGGCCCGCGGAGTTGCGCACCTTGGTCAGCACGCCGCGGCTGTGCAGGTAGCGCACGATCTGCACGATACGGTCGCCATCGGGGCGTTGATAGGCATCGTCTTCCAGGCTGTTGTAGGGGATCAGGTTCATGATCGCGTACTTGCCCTTGAGCAGACGCAGGATGCCGTCCATCTCGTCCTGGCTGTCGTTGATACCCTTGAGCAGCGTCCACTGGTACTGGATCGGATAGTCGATCTGTCGGGCATAACGTTCGCCCAGGTCCACCAGCTCTTCGGGGTCGATACGCGGTGCGCGGGGCAGTAGTTGCTGGCGCAGTTCGGCATCGGTGGTGTGCAGCGACAGCGCCAGGGCGGGTTTGATCCGCTGTGCCGGCAGGCGCTCGAACACCCGCGGGTCGCCAACGGTGGAAAACACCAGGTTGCGTTGGCCGATACCGCCTTCGGTGCCGAGCAGGTCGATCGCCTGCAGCACGTTATCCAGGTTGTGCGCCGGTTCGCCCATGCCCATGAAGACCACTTTCTTCACCGGGCGAAAGCGCCGCGCCAGAGCCACTTGGGCGACGATCTCGGCGGTGCTCAGCTGGCGCAGCAGGCCGCTCTTGCCGGTCATGCAGAACACGCAGCCCACCGCGCAACCGACCTGGCTGGATACGCATAGGCCGTCGCGCGGCAGCAGCACGCTTTCCACCATCTGCTTGTCTGCCAGCTCCACCAGTAGGCGTGCTGAACCGTCGCTGGCCGGGTGTTCGGCGCTCAAACGGGCCAGGCCGTCGAGCTCGCGGCTCAACTGCGGCAGGGCATTGCGCACCGTCAGTGGCAGAAAGTTCTCGGTCTTCTGGTTACGCGTGCCGGTGTCCAGCGGCTTGCCTTGCAGCCAGGCACGGGTGATCCGCCCGATGTGCAGGGGCTTGGCACCGAGATCGGTGAGGTGCTGGTGAAAGTCGTGAATATGCATGGGGCGCGCATGCTACCACTGTGCGCCTTGGCGGCGAAGCGTGGCCGGCTCGGCGGACCGGAGTCCGCGAGCGTTGCGGGCTACTGGGCTTCTACGCGGATGGCGAGCGCCGAACTCAGGCGAATGACCACCTGACGATTGAGGTGTTCGGTTTTGAGCTGCACGTCCGGACGTACCTTTACCGTCTTACGGGTGCCGTCGGTGAACTCCAGGGTGGCGGTCTGTAGGGTGGTGTCGATGGCCTTGACCACGGCGACGATCTCGACGCTGTCGGCAACCAGCATGCCCGGCTTGGTGCCGGCAGGCGCTGCGGCGATCACGCCAGCGGCGCTGTCTGTGCTTGCCGCCCCGGCGTCACGCAGGTACACCATCTGTTCCAGAACGACGGTGGCATTGACCTTGTCGCCGACTTTCAATTGTGGAAAGTTGATCATTTCCGGGCTGGCGGTGAAGCTGCTCTGATGGCCCTGCGCATCCTCCAGGGTGACACTGCTGGTGGCGTAGTTGATGGCGCTGACCACAGCGTTGATCTCTTCAACTTGAGTGGCCACTCCACCCGGTACGCCTTCTTGAGTGACCTGGGTGTTGCGGGCATCGCCAGTCTGCATCTGGCTGCTGCAGGCGGTGAGAAGTGACGCGTTGAGAAGTAGAAATCCAAGATTTTTGATGGTGAGCATGCTGGTTCTCCTGAAGGTTATTGCGACTTGGTGTGGCGAATCTCGTAGACGGCGTCTTCGCTGCGCATCGGGGTCAGGCGGATGTTATAGCGGGGCCCGGGTTGGCCCAGCACCATTTCATCCAGCTGATACTGCACATTCAGCTTCAGGTAGGCGATTTGTGTCGGTTTGAGGGTGAGCGATTGCTCGATATCGCGGGGTTCCCACTTGGCGGCTGGGCTCAGCCCGGTTATGCGTACGCTGTGTTTGCCCGGTGCCAGCTCGACATGTCGATGGCTGTTGAATTTCAGCGTGCCGATGCTCTGTCCGTCGATAAATACTTCCGGGTAGTTGTAGCGCAGCGGCTGCATCAGCCCTGGGTTGCTGGCTTCCGGTCGATACAGGTAGAGCACCGCGTGCTGAGGGCTGGACGGCTGCACCGCCTCGAAGTAGCTGGGCGTACTGCAACCGGTGACAAACAGAGGAAAAAGCAGCAAAAGCCGACGGTGCATGGGGCGTCCTTGTCCGGGTGTGACTGATAATGAGGATATTGCCGGCTTGGTTGCAGCCGACTGGCTAAGGTTAGCATGGCGATGCATCAGCGTGCCGACGTGCGGCTGTGCTATGGTCGCGCCCCGGAAAAATGTGTGGGGACACAGCATGAAATTCATACACCAGCGCGAGCACCTCAACGAAGACGATGTCGTCGTGATCGAGTGCTCGCAGACCTGCAATATTCGCCTGATGAGCGATGCCAACTTCCGCAGCTTCAAGAATGGTGGCCGGCACACCTACCACGGCGGCGCGTTCGATACATTTCCGGCGAAGATTACCGTGCCCAGCAGCGGCTTCTGGAATATCACCATCGATACGGTCTCGCGCAAGGCCATCAGCGTGACGCGCAAGCCGACGCTCAAGCATTCGATCAAAATCGTGCGCAAGTCCACTTCGCGCCTGAGCTGAGTGCGCGGGCGCTACTCGGCGCTGGCGTGTTGCGGGCTGTCGTTGCCCAGGCGGTACTGGTTCTCGCCGCTGCGCTTGGCTTCATACATCGCCAGATCGGCGATGTGAATCAGCCGGTCCATGCTCGGCGTGTGGTCCGGGAATATCGCGATACCCAGGCTTGCACTGATGCGCTGCGGGCAGCTGGCGAGGTCGAGGGGGGCGGCTAGCGCCGCGAAGATTTTCTCGCCGATAGCGCGGGCCTCTTTCTCAAGGCTGCCGTTCAAGGCCAGGCCTTCGAGGATTACTACGAATTCATCGCCGCCGATGCGCGCCACGCTGTCGGATTCGCGCAGCGTGTTCTTGAGGCGCTGCGCCGTGGCGACCAGTACCTGATCGCCGACCGCATGGCCGTGGACATCGTTGATCGCCTTGAAACCGTTGAGGTCGATAAACACCAGGGCCACTCGCGTCGCATTGCGCCGCGCGCGCTCCAGGGCGTTGCCCAGACGGTCCTCGAATAGCAGGCGGTTGGGCAGGCCGGTCAGCACGTCGTGGTGCGCCAGCTGGTGCATCTGCTGGGCCCAGGCTCTCTCTTCGGTGATGTCGCGCACCACGCCCATCATCTTCACGGCCACACCCTGTGGGTTCTTCACCACGTTGCCGGTCTCGCGCAACCAGCGCACGCTGCCGTCCGCCCAGACCACGCGATATTCCTCGTCGTGGTTCTCGCCGGTTTCGATGCAGCGCAGTTCGCCTGCACGCACACGCTCACGATCATCGGGGTGCACGCTGGCGCAGAACAGTTCGTAGCTCGGTGTTACCGCGCCCACCGCATGGCCGAACATGGCGTAGATCGCCTCCGACCAGTACAGGCGGTTGGTGTCGATATCCCAGTCCCAGGTGCCGATCCGGGCGAAGTACTGGCTGCGTTTGAAACGCTCGGCATCTTCCAGTGAACGTCCAGGCTCGCTGCCCGGCTGCAGCAGGATAAGCCTGTCTGCATGGCCAGCTCCCAGGCAGGAGACCTCAAGTGGCAATCGGCTGCCGCTAGCGCTGACAATCTGCCGGCTTGGTGCCGCGCCAAGGGGCTCGACTGCATTCAGTTCCGGCAAACAGTCGGTCAGGCGTAAGCCGAGCAGTTCGTCGCCGGTTTTACCGAGCAATTGGGACGCCGCTGCGTTGTGCTGGCGAATAATTCCGGCGCGATCAATTAGCAGGACGCCATCGGCCAGTTTGTCGAACAGCTGGCCGTGGGTTTCCAGCCGTTGCCGGGCCCGGCGCTCACGGCGAATCAGTCTGACCAGTAGGGCCAGGAGCAGCAGGGTGGCGGCGAGGGCAAGGATGATTAGAGGCATGCACTTCCGTATCGCAAGGTGGCTGAGGCCGCAGGATAACAGGGGCTTGCCGGCATTATGCCTGCGCTCTTGCGCCGGTTGGCTATAGCCATGTAGCGCTTGGCGCGTGGCTGACCGGCGCGACTTTAGCCGCCGGATTTGCCGGTATGGCTGCGTTTGCCGCGAAGTGCTTCGAACATGCCGATATTCTGACGTCCCTGCGCAAATGGTGGGCTTGGCAATCGCTTAGTTGTCATACCCCAGATTTGGCGACAACCAGCGTTCGCTGACGTTGAGATCCTGCTTCTTGCGCGCGGTGTAGCTTTCCACCTGGTCCTTGTCGATCTTGCCCACGGCGAAGTACTGCGCCTGCGGGTGGGCGAAGTACCAGCCGCTGACCGAGGCGGCAGGGAACATGGCGTAGTGATCGGTGAGGAACACGCCGCTGCGGCCGGCCTTGTCGAATTCGGCGATGGGGTCGAGCAGATTGAACAGGGTCTTCTTCTCGGTATGGTCCGGGCAGGCCGGGTAGCCGGGGGCAGGGCGGATGCCCTTGTAGGCCTCCTTGATCAGCTCGTCGTTGGAGAGCTGCTCGTCCGGCTCGTAGCCCCAGTAGGTCTTGCGTACCTGCTGGTGCAGCCATTCGGCGCAGGCTTCGGCCAGGCGGTCGGCCAGGGCCTTGACCATGATCGAGTTGTAGTCGTCGCCGGCGTCCTG
This sequence comes from Pseudomonas sp. EA_105y_Pfl2_R69, assembly GCF_963970915.1. Taxonomy (NCBI): domain Bacteria; kingdom Pseudomonadati; phylum Pseudomonadota; class Gammaproteobacteria; order Pseudomonadales; family Pseudomonadaceae; genus Pseudomonas; species Pseudomonas sp. EA_105y_Pfl2_R69. Next base: position 221,034 of record NZ_CAXAOO010000007.1, on the reverse strand, counting down.
GTAGGCCTTGGCCACTTCTTCGGCACCGATGCCGGCGGTGGTGATAAAACCGCCGACGTAATCGGTGATGCCGCTGTCTTTCGGCGCGACGAAGTCGGCCAGGGAGAAGTTCGGCTTGCCGTCCGGCTTGATGGTCTGCTGGCGCAGGTGGTGCAGCTTGGCCAGGGGCTGGCCGTCGTCGCCATACAGCTCCAGGTCGTCGTCCTGCACCTGGTTGGCCGGCCAGAAGCCGAGCACGGCGCGGGCGCTGATGAGTTTTTCGTCGATCAGCTTCTTCAGCATCGCTTGGGCATCTGCGAACAGCGCGGTAGCGGCTTCGCCGACCACTTCATCGGTGAGGATGCGCGGGTATTTGCCGGCCAGGTCCCAGGAGATAAAGAACGGCGTCCAGTCGATATATTCGGCCAGCACCTTGAGGTCGATGTCGTCCAGCACCTTGACCCCGGTAAAGCTCGGTACGGTGGGCTGATAACTGGCCCAGTCGAACTTGGGTTTGTTCTCCACCGATTTGGCGTAGCTCAAACGTTCGGTGCGGGCGCTGCGGTTGGCGGTGCGCTCGCGTACTTCGATGTAGTCCAGGCGGGTGCGCTCGACAAAATCGGCTTTCAATTCCTTGGACAGCAACTGGGTGGCCACGCCGACCGCACGGGAGGCGTCGGTGACGTAGATCACCGCATCGTTCTGGTACTTGGGCTCGATCTTCACCGCGGTGTGGGCTTTCGAGGTGGTCGCGCCGCCGATCATCAATGGCAGGCTAAAGCCCTGGCGCTGCATTTCGCGGGCTACGTGGACCATCTCATCCAGCGACGGGGTGATCAAACCGGACAGGCCGATGATGTCGCACTTCTCGGCGATGGCCGTTTGCAGGATTTTCTCCGCCGGCACCATCACGCCGAGGTCGACGATGTCGTAGCCGTTACAGCCCAAGACCACGCCGACGATATTCTTGCCGATGTCGTGCACGTCGCCTTTTACCGTGGCCATGAGGATTTTGCCCTTGGCTTCCGGCTTGTCGCCTTTTTCCAGCTCGATAAAGGGGATCAGGTGACCGACCGCCTGCTTCATCACTCGGGCGGACTTGACTACCTGCGGCAAGAACATCTTGCCCGCACCGAACAGGTCGCCGACCACGTTCATCCCGGCCATCAGTGGGCCTTCGATCACCTCGATGGGGCGCGCGCACTGCTGGCGGCATTCCTCGGTGTCTTCGATGATGTGACTGGTGATGCCCTTGACCAGTGCGTGCTTGAGGCGATCGACCACGTTCCAGGTACGCCACTCTTCGGTTTCGACTTCCTTGACGCTGCCGTCGCCCTTGTAGTTGTCGGCAATCGCCAGCAAGGCCTCGGTGCCGTTCGGGGTGCGGTTGAGCACCACGTCTTCCACCGCGTCGCGCAGTTCCTTGGGAATCTCGTCGTAGATTTCCAGCTGGCCGGCGTTGACGATGCCCATGGTCAGGCCGTTCTGGATCGCGTAGTAGAGGAACACCGAGTGAATCGCCTCGCGCACCGGGTTGTTGCCACGGAAGGAGAACGACACGTTGGACACCCCGCCGCTCGACAGGGCGTGGGGCAGGTGGTCGCGGATATAGGCGCAGGCCTCGATAAAGTCGACCGCGTAGTTGTTGTGTTCCTCGATGCCGGTGGCCACGGCGAAGATGTTCGGGTCGAAGATGATGTCTTCCGGCGGGAAGCCCACTTCGTTGACCAAAATGTCGTAGCTGCGCTGGCAGATTTCGCGCTTGCGCGCAGCGGTGTCGGCCTGGCCGGCTTCGTCGAAGGCCATCACCACCACGGCTGCGCCGTAGCGCTTGCAGAGCTTGGCGTGATGCTTGAATTGCTCAACGCCTTCCTTCATCGAGATCGAGTTAACGATGCCCTTGCCCTGGATGCACTTGAGGCCGGCTTCGATTACTTCCCACTTGGAGGAGTCGATCATGATTGGCACGCGGGAGATGTCCGGCTCGCCGGCGATCAGATTCAAGAAGGTGACCATGGCCTTCTGCGAATCGAGCATGCCCTCGTCCATGTTGATGTCAATCACCTGGGCACCGGCTTCTACCTGCTGAAGGGCGACTTCCAGGGCTTCGGTGTAGTTGTCCTCGCGGATCAGCCGGGCGAACTTGGCCGAACCGGTGATGTTGGTGCGTTCACCGACGTTGATAAACAGCGAGTTGCGGTCGATGGTGAAGGGCTCCAGGCCCGACAAGCGGCAGGCCTTGGGAATATCCGGAATGGCCCGCGGCGGGTATTTGCTCACCGCTTCGGCAATCGCCTGGATATGCGCCGGCGTGGTGCCGCAGCAACCGCCGACGATGTTTAAAAAGCCCGAGGCGGCGAACTCCTCGACTACCGCCGCCATTTCAGCCGGGGTTTCGTCGTATTCACCAAAAGCATTCGGCAGGCCGGCGTTGGGGTGCGCCGACACGTGGGTGCCGGCCTTGGCCGACAACTCTTCCAGGTACGGGCGCAGGTCTTTGGCACCGAGGGCGCAGTTCAGGCCCACGGAGATCGGCTTGGCGTGGTTGATCGAGTTCCAGAACGCTTCAGTGGTCTGCCCGGACAGGGTGCGGCCGGAGGCGTCGGTGATGGTGCCGGAGATCATGATCGGCAGTTCGACGCCATCATCCTCGAACACTTGCTGCACGGCGAAGATCGCCGCCTTGGCATTGAGGGTGTCGAAGATGGTTTCGATCAGGATCATGTCCGCGCCGCCTTCGATCAGGCCGCGGGTGGCTTCCACGTAGTTTTCCACCAACTCGTCGAAGGTGACGTTGCGGTAGCCGGGGTTGTTCACGTCCGGGGAGATCGAGCAGGTACGACTGGTAGGACCGAGCACGCCGGCGACGAAACGCGGGCGATCCGGGGTTTCCAGGGTCTTGGCGTCGGCCACGCTGCGGGCCAGGCGTGCGCCCTCGACGTTCAACTCGTACACCAGGCTCTCCATGCCGTAGTCGGCCTGGGATACCTGGGTGGCGTTGAACGTGTTGGTTTCCAGGATGTCCGCGCCGGCATCCAGGTAGGCCTTCTCGATCGCCCCGATCACGTCCGGGCGGCTGAGGATCAGCAGGTCGTTGTTACCTTTTACATCCTGCGGCCAATCGGCGAAGCGCGCGCCACGGTAGTCCTCTTCTTCCAGCTTGTAGCTCTGGATCATGGTGCCCATGCCGCCGTCGAGGATCAGGATGCGTTCCTTCAGGGCTTGCTGAAGTGCATGGAGGCGGGCGCTGCGATCGGACAGAGACATGGAGAGAACTACCTGGGACGCGTGAAAAAAGATGCGTGATGATAACAAAGCTGCACGCTTTTGCAGTGGGCTGCGCTTTTACATGAGTCTCGCTCATGTTCGCCGATTGGCCTTGCCTAGCCCGCGCCGGCTAGAATCGGCTCTTGAGCCATTTTAGAGGCATCCCCATGTTATGCCGCTTACTGCTTGGCGCGTGTTGCTTGTTCATCGGCCTATTGCAGGCTGCCGAACCCATTTCCTACAGCCGCGATATCCAACCGATTTTTACCAGGAACTGCGTGGCCTGCCATGCCTGCTACGACGCTGCCTGCCAACTCAACCTGGGCAGTGGCGAAGGCGCGCAGCGCGGTGCCAGCAAGGCCACAGTGTACAACGGCACACGCACCCAGGCGCAGGCGACCACTCGCCTGTTTGTCGATGCCCAAGGCGCAGCGGCCTGGCAGCGCAAGGGCTTTACCTCGGTGCTGGAGCCACAGGGTAGCCAGGCCGCTCTGCTGGCACGCATGCTGGAGCTGGGCCACCGGCAGCCGTTTGCCGCCAACAGCAAGCTGCCCGCGACGCTCGATATCGGCATCACGCGGGTCAATCAATGCCCGCTGCCGGAGGAGTTCGACGCGTTTGCCCGGAAGAATCCGCAAGCCGGCATGCCGTTCGCCGTTACCGGATTGAGCGAGGCCGATTACCAGACGCTGCAAAACTGGCTGGAGCAGGGCGCGCTAGTGGATCAGCAGGCACTGCAGGCCAGTGCCACAGAGGCGCAGCAGATCGCCAGCTGGGAAGCCTTTATGAACGCCCCCGGTGCCCGCGAAGCGCTGGTTTCGCGCTGGCTGTACGAGCACCTGTTTCTTGCCCATTTGCATTTTGCCGGCGGCGAGCCGGGGCATTTCTTCCAGCTGGTGCGTTCGCGTACCCCCAGCGGTAAGCCGGTCGATGTTATCGCCACGCGCCTGCCCAATGATGACCCGGGCAGCGAGTTTCACTACCGCCTGACGCCAGTGCAGGGCTCGATAGTGCACAAGACCCATATCACCTATGGGCTCAGTGCGGCGAAGCTGGCGCGGGTCAAAGAGCTGTTCTTCGCCACGGATTGGCAGGCGGATGCGGTGCCGGGCTATAGCCTGCTGCGCCGCGCCAATCCATTCGAGACCTTTGCCGCGATTCCGCCGCAGGCGCGTTACCAGTTCATGCTGGATAACGCCGAATACTTCGTGCGTACCTTTATCCGTGGCCCGGTGTGCCGTGGGCAGATTGCCACGGATGTGATTCGCGATAACTTCTGGGCGGTTTTCCAGGATCCGCAGCACGACCTTTACATCACCGACCCCGAGTACCGCGAGCAGGCTAAAGACCTGCTGGCCATGCCCGGTCAGCTGGACAGCATCGGCGATCTGCTCGGCCTATGGCGCACCTACCGCGACAAGCGCAATGAGTACGAAGCGCTGCGCATGCAACGCTACGCCGATGCGCCCGCGCCGAGCTGGTCGCATATCTGGGCCGGCAACGACAATGCGCTGCTGTCGGTCTTCCGCCAGCACGACAGCGCGTCGGTGCGCAAAGGCCTGATCGGCGAGGTGCCGCAGACCCTCTGGTGGCTGGATTTTCCGCTGCTGGAGCGCACCTATTACCAGTTGGTGGTGAATTTCGACGTGTTCGGCAATGTCTCCCATCAGGCGCAGACACGGCTGTACTTCGACCTGATCCGCAACGGTGCCGAGGTCAATTTCCTCCGGCTTATGCCGGCCGAGTCGCGCCAGGGCTACCTCAACGACTGGTACCAGAGCAGCGGCAAGCTGAAGATCTGGCTGGACTACCAGGCCATAGATAGAAAAAGCCCGAGCGCCTTGCGCCTGCCCGGCAGCGATCCCAAACGCGGCTTTGCCGAGACCCTGCTGGAGCGCTACGGCAGCCTGAATGTCCGGCCTGATCCGCTTAACCGCTGCACGGGCGCGCACTGCCATCGCCCGGGGCTGGATGCCGAGTTGCAGCGTGCCGAACAGTCCTTGAGCCGGCTGGCAGCCAAACCGGCCGGCGGACTCAAGGTGATCGAACACTTGCCGGAGGCAACCTTGCTACGGCTGGAACTGGCCGATGGTCGACGCGAGGTGTACAGCCTGCTGCGCAACCGCGCGCACAGCAGCGTGGCTTTTATGCTTGGCGAGGAGCTGCGCTACCAGCCGGCGCTGGATACCCTGACGGTGTACCCAGGGGTGCTCAGCAGTTACCCGAACTTTATCTTCAATGTGCAGGTGGAGCAGACGGCTGAGTTTGTCACCGCTTTGGAGCAGGCCCGTGATGCAGCGGCCTTCGAGAAAGTTGTCGAGCGCTGGGGCATTCGCCGAACTCACCCCGAGTTCTGGCGCTATTTCCACGATATGTCGGCCTATATCTCGGAAACCGAGCCGGTCGAGGCCGGCGTGCTGGATATGAACCGCTACCAGAACCTCTGAAGCCCGCCAGCAGTGACTGGCGCAAGGCGGACGCGTGGTCGCCTGTTATTTAGCGCACAACCAACACCGTGGCCTTGGAGTAGGAGGCAAAATATCCCGCGTTCGAGGCGAATAGATGCTCGGCCAGGCCCGGAACATGGGAGGCCATCACCACCAGGTCCGCGCCACATTCCTTGGCCGCCTTGAGCAAAGTGCTGTCCAGATCTACCGCCGGATCATGGCTGATATAGGCGGCGCTGCTGACCTTGTTCAAACCATATTGCTCGGCTTGGACGACGCTGAACTGCTCGAGTTTTTCCTTGAACTCCGTCGGGTTATGCGCAACCGCCGTTGGCGTATTGGCCGATACGCCGATGTAGCAGACCGGAATGTCATACAACTTCGCAAGGTCTGCACCAGACCTCAGGGCCTTCTCCAGGCGCTCAACATGGGCCAGGTCGACGGGGATCATCATCTGCTTGTACATCTGGGACGCTCCTCTTTCAGGCATTGCTCCTGCGGTAACAGGCGCTTCTGCTTTGCTGAAAGTATTGCAGATGATTGATTGGCCTGCGGCATTGTGTAGCCGCAGTTGCTCCGGTCCTGATGTCGAGCTGGAGAAACAGCCCTCGATGGCTCGGGCACCAGCCAGTCGCCGACCGTCTGATCGGGGGCAGGCTGCCCGCAGCGCTGAGCCAGGCCAGGCAGCCTTTTGGCGGTGTATAGCAAGGGATGGAAAACCCTCACGGCGAAGCCCTGGTTCGCGGCAGGCTTTTGGCGCGTGGCGGCACCACAGGTTACAGCCAGGTTAATCCGAGTGTATCGCTCGGGCTTTATCCTGGGAGGGCGGTTGGCGTACACTGCGCCTATGTTTGCGAGGAGTTGCCATGAGCACCATTACCATTACCGACGCTGCCCACGACTATCTGGCTGATCTGCTGAGCAAGCAGAACACCCCGGGCATCGGCATTCGCGTGTTTATCACCCAGCCGGGCACCCAGTACGCCGAAACCTGCATTGCCTATTGCAAGCCGGGCGAGCAGAAGGGCGAAGACACCGCCTTGGGCCTGGCTAGTTTCACCGCCTGGATCGACGCGGTCAGCGAACCCTTCCTGGAAGATGCAGTGGTCGATTACGCCACCGACCGCATGGGCGGCCAGCTGACCATCAAGGCCCCGAACGCCAAGGTGCCGATGGTCAACGAAGACAGCCCGATCAACGAGCGTATCAGCTACTACCTGCAGACCGAGATCAACCCCGGCCTGGCCAGCCACGGCGGTGAAGTGAGCCTGATCGACGTAGTCGACGACGGTATCGCGGTACTGAAGTTTGGCGGCGGTTGTCAGGGTTGCGGCCAGGTCGACCTGACCCTCAAGGAAGGTATCGAGAAAACCCTGCTCGAGCGTATCCCCGAGCTTAAAGGCGTACGTGACGTGACCGACCATAGCAACAAGGAAAACGCCTACTACTAAGGCGTCGAGTTAAATAAAAAGGCGACCACTGGTCGCCTTTTTACTGCCTGCGATTTGCCGATTGGCATTAAGAGGAGGCTGGCAGCAGGCTGCGCCTGGCCGGCAGCAGCATCAACATGGCCAGGCCGACCAGGGGCAGGATCACCAGGTTGAGTGCACTCCAGCCGAGGCCGCTGATCAGCACGCCGGCGCTGAACGCGGCTCCTGCGGCGAGCATGCCGTTGAGCAGCTCCATCAGGCCTTGGGCCTGGCCACGCTGGGTTTCGTCATGCCCTTCGGCCAGCAGCGTGGTGCCGGCGACCAGCATCAGGTTCCAGCCCAGCCCGAGCAGCAACGAGCTGAACAGGAAGTGCAACTGCTGCAGGCCGGAGAGCGCGACAGTGGCGCTGCCCAGCAGTATCACACCGCCCAGCAGGGCTACCCGGCGGCTGCCGAGGCGATCGACCAGAGGGCCCGCCAGAAAGGCGGGGAGAAACATGCCGAGCATGTGCCATTGGATCACCTGAGCGCTGCTTTCCAGGGCAAAGCCGCAGAAGTTCATGGCCAGGGGCGTGGCATTCATCACCAGCACCATCAGGCCATTGCCCACCGCGGTGGTAGCGATGGCCGCACGTATCACCGGGCTGCCCAGGAGTTGGCGTAATTCCTTTAATCCGGCCTTGGCCCTGGGCGGTGCAGCGCCTTCGCGCAGTCTGCTCAGCAGTATCAGGGCCAGCAGGGCGAGGGTTGCGATCAGCAGATAGGCCCCGACAAAGGGCGCATCCAGCAGGTCTGCGGTCCACTGCAGCAGGCTTGGCACCAGCAGGGCGGCCAATACGCCGCCGCCAATGACATAGGCGCTGGCGCGACCCTTTTCAGTCGCAGCGGCGGCTTCCAGCGCGGCAAAACGGTAGTACATGGCCGAGGCCTGATAAGCGCCGATGGGCAGGGCACCCAGGCAAAACAGGATAAAGTCGCCCAACCAGACGCCCAAGGCGCTGAGCAGGCCGCCAAATACCCCCGCGCCGGCACCGAGCATCAGGCCGGGGCGACGGCCATGACGCTGCATAAACAGCGACAGGGGTTGTACGGTGAACAGGTTGCCCAGCATCCACAAGCACAGCGGCAAGGTTGCCAGGATATTCAGTGGGGCCAGTTGCAGCCCCACCAGGGCGGTCAGGGTGATACCGATCATCGAGCACGACCAGTACAGCGCCTGGCTGGCAAACAACAAACGGATCGAGGGGTTACGTAACAGCAGCATGGGCGGGCTCCAGGGGCAAGTTCGACTGTGGCTGACGGCTAAACCTCGATGCCGCAGCCGGCAGGCTTGAGCACCCGCTCACTGGAGGCGGGAAAGCGCTGCAGCTTGGCGGTTGGGCGGGTTGGCCGTCTGACCAGTTCGCCGCCACAGTTCGGGCAGCGGCCGTGCAGGACCCGCTCGTTGCAGGCACGACAGAAGGTGCACTCGAACGAGCAGATCAATGCGTCTGGCGAGTCGCCAGGCAGATCGCGGTCGCAGCATTCGCAGTTGGGGCGCAGTTGCAACATGGTGGGCTCCTTGGGCTTGCGCTGGGTCAGGCGAAGCGTTCGCAGTATTCCTGGGGGCTGATGCCCAGGTGTTTATGAAAGCAGCGCCGCAGGTTTTCCGCATGGGCGAAGCCACTCAGGCGCGCCACTGTGCCGATCGACGCCTGGGCGCTTTGCAGCAGGGCGCGCGCGGTTTCCAGGCGAATCCGTTCGACATAGCGGCCAGGCCCCATGCCCAGTTCCTGGACGAACACCCGTGACAGCGTGCGCGGGGTCAGATGGGCCTGCGCGGCCAGGGCTGGCAGGGACAGGTCGTCGCTCAGGTGCAGGGGGATCCATTCGAGCAGCGCGGCCAGGCGTGGCACTCGGCTGGGGTCCGGGGTCAGCAGGGCACTGAACTGGGCCTGCCCGCCGGGGCGGCGCAGAAACATCACCAGGCGTCTGGCCACCGCCAGGGCGATGGGGCGGCCCAGATCGGCCTCGACCAGCGCCAGTGCCAGGTCGATGCCGGCCGTGACCCCGGCCGAGGTGAAGATATGACCGTTGCCGGCGGGGTCCAGTGGATCGTAGGTGTGCAGGCAATCGTCGGCTATTTCGACCTGCGGGTGACGTGTCCGTAGCTGCTCGACATCGGCCCAGTGGGTGGTGGCGCGGCGACCATCGAGCAGGCCGGCGGCGGCGAGGATCAGCGCGCCGGAACAAACCGAACCGAGACGGCGCACCTGGGGGGCGGCGTCGCCTAGCCAGGCCAGCAGTTGGCTGTTCTGACATTGCACCTGTTCACCCAGGCCGCCAGGAATTAGCAGGGTGTCGAGCTGCGCCGGATCGGTCTCGCCCCAGGCCTGCTCGGCCACCAGCTGAAACCCGGCCGAGGTGGCAACGGCCCCCGGTTGTTCAGCGAGTACCAGCAGGCGATAGAACGGCGGCAGGCCCTGACGCTGACGCTCGTCATTGGCCGAGGCGAAGACCTGCAGCGGGCCGCTCAGGTCCAGGCTCATGACATTGGGGTAGAGCAGGCAGGCGATGGTCTTCAGGGCATCCATGGGGGTGTTCTTGAGCGGCAATGGATGCAGTGTGCGCCGATCGAGTAAATGGCAACAAGGACATTAAGCCCACAGATATTGCCATTTTCGCTCGCGCCGGGTGGGCGCGAGCGAGGGGCGGATTACTCCGGCATGCTCCAGGGTTCCAGGGCGAAACCTTGCTGGCTGAGTTGTTCGCGGGACTGTTGCAGCAGGTTGGCAAACTGCACCGGGTCGCTGTAGACCGTGCTCGACAGCTGGGTGCGACCGAGCAGGCGGGTGCTGGTGCGGTCAATCACGCTCAGGCTGAGGTTGCCGGTGCCATCCTGGGGGGCCCAGGCGACACACTGGAAAGGTTGAAAGGCGCGGTCGGCAATCAGCAGTGCTTCGTTAAAACGCAGCGGGGCGTTCATGGGGTCGGTTTCTCCGAGTTGATCCCAAATCTACAAGGGCAGGCGGTCAATTCACGCTTGCCAGTCATAGGTGTTGATGACCGACCATGACCCTCAAGTCACATAGTTGACGAAAAATGCAAGAAATTGTCCGATTAATCACATTTTCACGGGCAATGCCCCGGTTGGCCTGACCTGCGCGCGATCTGCCGGCGGGCTCCACTGGCCTAGCAGGCGCTTAGCAGTTGCCGAAGGTAGCGGCCGATATAGCGCTGAAAACGTCTGTCGTGCCAGTAGGTCAGGTGGCTCAGGGGCGTGTGCCGGGCGTACCAGGGGCCGACCGGCATGGCCCGGTCCTCGGCGACCACCGCGGCGTAGCTGGGCAAGGGCCGTAGCGGATAGCCCAGCGGGTCGGCCGGGGCATAGAGATTGAGCCAGCGCGCCTGCTCGCGTACTGCGTTGGGCAGGCAGTTGCCGGGAAAGCGGATCGGTACCACCGGGTCGCAGGCGAAGGTGAACAGCGGGATATTGCAGCCGAAGGTGATCAGACCGCTAAGGGTTTCCAGGGCCAGGAAGGGGTCGAGGGGGCAGCTTTCGGCCTGGTTGATCCGCTGCTGGTCCCAGGCGAAATTGGAAAAGATATGCCCGCCCAGGGAATGTGCTAGGACCACCAGCGGGGTGTCGGCATCGACCTTGGCGCGCAGGGCCTGCAGGCCGTTGCGCAGACACTGATGGACTTCTTCGTAGGTGGTGTCGTAGGCCTGGCTGACCTTGCGATAACCGCTGGCGTCGCCGAGAAACAGGGTGACGATGCGTCTGAGCCAGCGCCAGCGCACCGGTTGGTCGCGCAGGCGCTGCAGGTAGGCGTACTGGCGGTTGTCCAGCACGCTGGCCCAGTACAGGCTCTGGAAGGCCACATCGGAGGCTTCGCTGCCGAGTTGCTGGCGCAGGCCGGCAATCAGGCCCTCGGCAAAGACGTGCTGACCCTCGTCGTTGCGCAGGTCGGGCTGGGTGCCGATGCCATGAATAATGGCGACTGCGAGTTTTATTCTGGCCATCCGTGGTCATGCCTCGGTTACTGCTCGATCGTTGAGGGGGGTTAAAGCGCTTGCAGGCGTTCACCCAGGCGAGCGCTGTCGACCAGTTCGAGAAACTCGTCGCCCAGGCGCTGGCTTTCGGCCATGGCCTGTCGCCAGTAACGCTGGCGGCCGGCATCGTCGCCCAGGTAGCGGCTGAAGTCCTTGCGGTCTGGCAGTTTGCCATGAGGTAGGCGGGCCAGGTAGTCGCGTGACGGGGCCAGCAGTACGACATCCTGCAGGCGCTCGCTGTCGCCACGGCGCCAGGGCATGCCCTTGTCGAACCAGCCGGGGATCACCTTGTCGGTGAAATGCGGGTAGAGCACGATGTCGTTGCCGCTGTAGGGCAGGTCCAGGTGGTAATCGAGCAGGCCGCCATCGCGGTAGGTGCCGGGGCCGGCCCCGGGAATATCGCGCACGCCCTGCATGACCATGGGAATGGAGCCGGAGGCGAGCAGGGCATGGCGCAGGTTGCTGCTATCGAGTTGCAGGTAGCGCGAGGGGAAGTCGTGCAGCGCAGTCAGCGGCGGTGCCTGTCGGGCATCGTGCAGGATCACCCGCTCGAAGTGCCGGGCCAGGCGTGCACGGCCGAGCAGGTTGTTGCCGATCACCGAGGACAGGCCCAGGCCGAGGGCCCCGCGATGGTCATGCTGGAGCAGGCCGTGGCTCTTCACCACGACGATATTCAGGCGGTAATGGGCATTGCTGAGGATGCTGGCATCCTGGGCCTGCAGCAGCTGTTCGAGCATCAGGCTGCAGCTCTGCGACACCTCGGCCATGCTCACGCCCTTGGCAAAGCGCTGGGCGGTATAGAGTTCGCCCAGGCGGCGAATACCGGCTGCGGCATCGGGCAGGCAGGCACTGGCAAAGCGCCAGGAACCGATGGACGCTCCAATCAGGGCGCGCTCGCGCGGCGCGCGCAACAGCCAGTCGCCGAACAGGGCCAGGTCCAGGCCCTGGATGCCCAGGGCCTTGGGGCCACCGGCGGCACCGGGCAGAATGCCCACGTCCGCCGGTTGCAGGCCCTGCTCGCGAATACGCGCAAGTGCCCGCTTGCCGGCTTTGATGGTCAGGGCAGGGGACTTGATCAAGATCGCACTCATGCTGGCCTCCGTTGCGCAAGGCAGCGATTATAGAGCGCTGCTCTCCCAGGCCAAGCCACTTCAGCGCATGAATGATGCGAGCATGCCCACGGGGCAATTGGCGGCAGTCAGGGTTTTAAGCTTGGATTAAGTCCGCTGCAGTACCTTGGGCTGCGTCGAAAGCCATTGCATAAGGAGCTTCACCATGAACCGATTGACCGCTGTATTCGCCGCCGCTGCCCTGACCCTCACTGCGGGCCTGGCCCAGGCTCGCGATCTCGGCCCGGACGAGGCGCTCAAGCTGCGCGACGCCGGCACCATCCAGACCTTCGAAAAACTCAACGCCGTGGTTCTGACTCAACATCCAGGCGGCGCGATCGAGGAGACCGAGCTGGAAGAAGAGTACGGCCGCTATATCTACCAGGTCGAAGTCCGCGACGCCCAAGGCGTGCAATGGGACGTCGAGCTGGATGCCACCAACGGACAAGTTCTGAAGAACCAGCAGGACGACTGATGACTATCCGCGCAGCACTTTACCGCACGCTGCTGGCTGCGTTGCTGGTCGCGCCGACCTTCAGCAGCGCCCGTGACCTGAACCAGGATGAGGCCCTGCGCCTGCGCCGCGAGGGGTTGATCCTGCCCCTCGATCAGCTGATGCAGGTGGCCATGCAGCGTTATCCTGGTGCGGTGCTGCTCGAAGTCGAGCTGGAAGAAGAGGATGGCGTGCTGGTGTATGAAGTGGAGCTGGTGACCCAGCAGGGTGTGGTGCGCGAGCTGGAGCTGCATGCCGGCACCGGCGAAGTGCTCAAGGACGAGGTGGATGACTGATGCGCCTGTTGCTGGTTGAAGACCATGTACCGCTGGCCGACGAATTGGTCGCCGACCTGAGCCGCCAGGGCTATGCGCTCGACTGGCTGGCCGATGGCCGCGATGCGGCCTATCAGGGGGCGAGCGAACCCTATGACCTGATCATCCTCGACCTCGGCCTGCCCGGTAAGCCGGGTCTGCAGGTGTTGCAGGAGTGGCGAGCGGGGGGCGTGACCACCCCGGTGCTGATCCTCACCGCCCGCGGTTCCTGGGCCGAGCGCATCGAAGGGCTCAAGGCCGGTGCCGACGACTATCTGAGCAAGCCCTTTCACCCCGAAGAGCTGCACCTGCGTATTCAGGCGCTGCTGCGCCGCGCCCATGGCCTGGCCAACCAGCCGCAGCTGCACGCGGCGGGCTGGCAACTGGACGAACGCCGGCAGTGCGTCAGCCGTGGCGACCAGGAGATCGAGCTGACGGCCGCGGAATTCCGTCTGTTGCGTTATTTCATGCTGCATGTCGGCCAGATACTGTCCAAGAGCCACCTGGCCGAGCACCTGTATGACGGCGAAAGCGAGCGCGACTCCAACGTTATCGAGGTGCACGTCAACCACCTACGGCGCAAGCTTGGCCGCGAGGTGATAGAAACCCGCCGGGGCCAGGGTTATCGCTTCAGTGGAGCGGTGGCTTGACGTCCATCCAGCGCCGCCTGAGTCTCGGTCTGGCCGGCGTTCTGCTGGCCATCGGTCTGGTGCTGGCGCAGAGCAGTCTGTGGCTGTTTGACCGCAGCCTGCGGACCTATCTGCAGGACGGTCTGCAGGATGAAACGCAGACCCTGTTGAGCGCTCTGGTGCGCGGCCCGGTCGGCGTGCAACTGGACGAGCAGCGCCTGAGTGCGGCGTTCCAGAGGCCCTATTCGGGGCTGTATTTCCGTATCGACTTTGCCGGGCAGACCTGGCGCTCGCGCTCCTTGTGGGACCGCGAGCTGACGCCCATGGCCGAACCCGGCCTGCAACAGGCCCTTGGCGACGGGCCGCAGGGGCAGCTATGGCTGATCTACCGCGCGGATTACCAACGCTTTGGCCAGCAGATCACGATTCATGTGGCCCGCGATTACACCCCGGTACTGGACAGCTTCAACCGCGTGCAGCGCGTCGTGCTGGGGCTTGGCCTGGCCGCCCTGGTGCTGATCCTGCTGTTCCAGCGGCTGATCGTCGGCCGTGCGCTGCGGCCGCTGGAGCAGGCGCGTCAGCAGATCATGCAGCTGCAGCAGGGGCAGCGCAGCCAGCTCGACCAGCAGGTACCGCTGGAGCTGGAGCCGTTGGTGGCCCAGGTCAACCATCTGCTGACCCATACCGAGGCCACGCTCAAACGTTCGCGCAATGCCCTGGGCAACCTCGGCCACGCCCTGAAAACGCCACTGGCGGTGCTGGTCAGCCTGGCTTCGCGCGAGGAGCTGCGGCAGTTGCCCGAGCTGCAGGCCAGTTTGCACAGCCAGTTGCAGCAGATCGAACAGCGTGTGGCGCGCGAGCTGGGGCGCGCGCGGCTGGCCGGCGAAGCCTTGCCCGGGGCGCATTTCGACTGCGCGCTGGAGCTGCCCGAGCTGTTCGCCACCCTGCGCATGATCCACGGCCAGCATTTGCAGCTGGACTGGCAGGCTGCCGCCGGCTTGCGTCTGCCCTGGGACCGCGAGGACCTGCTGGAGCTGCTCGGCAATCTGCTGGATAACGCCTGCAAATGGGCCGACAGCCAGGTGCGTCTGCAGCTCGAACGGGCGGCGGCGGGCTATCTGATTCGCATCGAGGATGATGGCCCGGGTATTAATCCGGCGCAGCGCGAGGAAGTGCTCGGCCGCGGCAGCCGTCTGGACGAGCAGGTCGCCGGACATGGCCTGGGGTTGGGGATCGTGCGCGACATCGTCGATGCCTGGGGCGGGCAGTTGCAGTTGAGCGAGAGCGCCCTGGGCGGTCTGGCCGTATCGATCGAACTGCCCGCCCGCAGCCCTTGAGCGACGGTCTGTGCCGGCACGCAAGGGCGGAGCTGGATCAGAGGGTGTTTACAAAAGTAGCGAGCGATGGCCAGGCAAGGCGAGATCAGCGCTAAAAAGCGCAGTGTACGAGTTGTACATGAGCATTTTAGGCTGATTTCAACGCAGCATGGCCGAGCGCAGTAATTTGTAGATACCCTCTCACATGCCGTTGGCAAATGCCGGATTACTCATGTCGATGGCCTCGCGCACGGGGCGCAGGGCCTGGGCGTATCTGGCCAGGATATCCAGGTCGTAATCGAGGCGCGCGTGCAGGCGCTGGTCGTCCTCGCTGCTCGGCTCCACGCCGTTCATGACCTGCTCGACTCGGCGCACGATCAGGTGCTCGGGCAGGTAGCAGAGGCGGCAGTTCTTGTAGCTCGACGCGCGCAGCTCGCTGATCGGGTAGGCCCCGCCGATGCCGGACGAAACCCCCACCAGCAGCGCCGGCTTGTGCGCCAGTTCGGCCTTGCTGGCGTAGATAAAGAAGTTCTTGATCGCCGGGCAGGCCATGCCGTTCCACTCGGGGGCGACAATCACCACGGCATCGGCGGCCTGCAGCTGCCTGCGGTACAGCTCCCAGGGGCCGGCATCTTCGGCGGGCCAGAGGGGCAGCGGAGCCAGGCCCAGATCGATCAGGCTGCTCTGTGCGTCAGTGCTGTGGTCCAGATGGATCAGGCGCTGGCGAATAAAGCGCGCGACCTTGCCTGACTGGCTATTGTTGCGGCCGGAGCCGGCGACCAGAGCGATATTGAGCATATGTAACCCCCATAAATGAAAAACGCAGACTAACTGGCGGTTAGTCTGCGTCGCAAGGCGGCGGCCTTTTAGTGACAGTTCAGACGCGGAACTGATCCATCAGGCTCTGTTGATGGTTGGCCAGCTTGTTCAGGCTCTGGCTGATCTGCGCCGACTCGTCGGCCTGGCCTGAGATCGACTCGGTGACATCGCGGATCGAGGCGACGTTGCGGTTGATCTCCTCGGCCACCGAGCTCTGTTCCTCGGCCGCGCTGGCGATCTGCAGGTTCATGTCGGTAATCACGCTGACGGCCTGGCTGATGCGCTGCAGCACAACCACCGCCAGCTCGACCTGTTCGACGCTGCCCTGGGCCTGGCGATGGCTGCTGTGCATGGTGCTGACCACTTCCTTGGTGCCGTTCTGCAGGCCCTCGATCACCTGGCGGATTTCCTCCACCGAGTCCTGGGTGCGCTTGGCCAGGTTGCGTACCTCGTCGGCGACCACCGCGAAACCGCGTCCGGCTTCCCCGGCGCGGGCCGCTTCGATGGCGGCATTGAGCGCCAGCAGGTTGGTCTGTTCGGCGATCGAGCGGATCACCTCCAGCACCGAGCCGATCTGCTGGCTGCTGTTGGCCAGGCCTTCGACTTCCTGCATGGCTACGTTCATTTCGTTGGCCAGCAGTTCGATAGACGCGGTGGTCTTGCCGATCACGCTCATGCCTTCGTGGCTGGCCTGGTCGGCGCTGCGCGCCGCTTCCGCGGCCTGGGCGGCGCTGTGCGCCACATCCTGGGCGGTGGCGCTCATTTCCTGGAAGGCGGTGGCCACCTGATCGACTTCGCGGAACTGCTGCTGCATGCCGCTGCTGGTCTGGCTGGCGATCATGGCCGACTGGTCGGCCGTGCTGCGGGCGTCTTGCACGCTTAGTTTGACGTCGGCAATGATCGGCTGCAGCTTGTCGAGGAAACGGTTGAACCAGCTGGCCAGTTCGCCCAGTTCATCCTGCTTGGCATAGTCCAGGCGGCGGGTCAGGTCGCCTTCGCCGCTGGCAATATCCTTGAGCATGGCCGCCACGCCGAGAATCGGCCTGGTCACCCCCAGGGCGGTGAGCCAGATCAACAGGATCCCGACTACCCCGGCGGCCAGACCCAGGCCCAGGGAGACTGCGGTGCTGCGACTGCTCATGGCGTCCATCTGTGCTTCCAGGCGGGTGGCCGGCTCGAGCAGCACCTGCTCGGGCACCTCAATCAGCACGCCCCAGGGCTTGGACTCGGGGATCGGCAGCAACGGCTGGAGCACTTGCAGGGAGCCATTGTGGTGTAGCACTTCGGGGCGATTGTTCTGCAGCAGACGCAGCATCTCGCCGTGCTGCTCGCCATAGGCCTTTTCCAGCTTGCCGCCGAGCAGGCTACTGTCGCGGCTATGGCCGGCGAGCAGGCCGACGGGGCTGATGATGCTGACGTGTCCGGCTCCGTCGAACAGGCTGTTGTGCACGTTGTCGCTCAGTTCTTGCAGGCTGGCCAGGCTGATATCCACGCCGAGCACGCCAATCACCTTGTCGCCTTGCAGCAGGGGGAAGGCGATGCTGGTCATCAGGGTTTTCACCCCATCGGTGTCATCGATATAGGGGTCCAGCAGGCAGACTTTCTTTTGCTGGATCGGGCAGGTGTACCAGGCGTTATAAGGAGCGCCGCTGATGCCTGGTGTTGTATCGGTGAGGTTTTCCTCGGTCATGGACTCAGAAACCAACTCACCGTCATCGCTTTGTGCCCAGTAGATCGAGAAACGACCTTTGTCGTTGCTGCCGAGGCTTTCCTGATCGACGAACAGTTCATCCTTGCCATCCAGTGCGTTTGGCTCGAACGCCACATAAACGCCAAGCAGGCTGCGATTGGCTTGCAGGGCGCTACGCACTTGCCGGGTCAGGTCTTCGCGCAGGTCGAAGGCATCGAGAAAGCGCTTTTCGGCTTGCTCGCGAATAAACAGCACCTGAGTGGCAGCCCCTCTGCCGTACTGATAGGCATCCATAAAGTAGCGCTGGATCTGCAGGGCCTGGGCCTGGCCGCGGGCTTCCATGCGCAATTGCGCCGACTCTTCGAGCATGCTGCCGCTGGCCTGCTTGACCAGCTCGGCGCTGCGCGAGGCCTGGACCACGGAGGCACCGACCAGGACGGCGACGATGGCCAGCAGGCAGAGGCCGGCGAGCAGGGTGATTTTGAGCTGGATGGAGAGGCGGCTGAACAGCATTTTCAGGACCTTTTTATTGGCGAGGCTTGGAGCGCCTATCGGCGCGGGTGTGGATTTCTTTAGGTGCGGAGTCCGCAATACGCAGGCCAGCAGGAGGCATACGGGCGAGGGTAAACGAAATTCTGATCGATCTGTATAAAATAATTTACGGCTGTTTTGACAGTTTGGTCAGCATTGGGCAGAGTACGCGCCCTTCGCCGAACAGGCGCTGCATCCAGAGAAGGCATCGGCCTTCGCGGACCTAGCTAATTGCGGGAGTAAACAGATGAACGCAGTCGTTGCGGCAGTGGGGATCATGCTGATTCTCAGCCTGTGCCGTGTGCACGTTGTGGTGGCCCTGATCGTCGGCGCGCTGGCCGGTGGTCTGCTCGGCGGCCTGGGGATCGAGGGCGCGCTCGCGGCCTTCAACAAGGGCCTGGGCGGCGGGGCCACCGTGGCGCTGTCCTACGCCCTGCTCGGAGCCTTTGCCGTGGCGATTGCCAAGTCCGGCCTGGCCCATGCCCTGGCGGACAAGGCGCTGGCCATGGTGGGCCGGCAGGAGGGCCAGGGCGCGGGTCTGCTCAAGTGGCTGCTGATAGTACTGCTGCTGGCGGTGGCCATCTCGTCGCAGAACATTCTGCCGATCCATATCGCCTTTATACCGCTGCTGGTGCCGCCCTTGCTCTATGTGCTGAGTAAGCTGCAACTGGATCGACGGCTGATTGCCTGCGTGCTGACCTTCGGCCTGATCACCCCCTATATGTTCCTGCCGGTGGGCTTTGGCGGGATCTTCCTCAATGAAATCCTGCTGGCCAATGTGGCCAAGGCCGGTGTCGATACTGCGGGGCTGAGCGTCACCCGGGCCATGGCGATTCCGGCCCTGGGCATGTTCTGCGGGCTGCTGGTGGCGGTGCTGTTCAGCTACCGCAACAAGCGCGTCTACGACCTGCAGAAGATCGAGCAGGTCGAGCGGGTCGAGGTGGCCTATAACCCCTGGAGCCTGCTGGCGGCGGGTGTGGCCATAGTGGCTGCCTTTGTCGTGCAGCTGTGGCTGGATTCGATGATCATCGGAGCCCTGGTGGGTTTCGTGGTGTTCTCGGTGTCCGGGGTGGTGCGCTGGAAAGAGGCAGACGACCTGTTTACCGAAGGCATGAAAATGATGGCAATGATCGGCTTTATCATGATCGCCGCCGCCGGCTTCGCCGAGGTGATGAAGGCCACGGGCCAGGTGCAGACCCTGGTCGACAGTTCGGCCGAGCTGATTGGCCACAACAAGGCCCTGGGCGCACTGCTGATGCTGCTGGTTGGCCTGCTGGTGACCATGGGCATCGGTTCGTCTTTCTCCACGGTGCCGATCATCGCGGCAATCTTCGTGCCCCTGGGGCTGACGCTGGGCTTCAGCCCGCTGGCCATCCTGTGCATCGTCGGCACCGCGGGGGCGTTGGGCGATGCCGGCTCACCCGCCTCCGATTCGACCCTGGGGCCGACCTCGGGGCTGAACGTCGATGGCCAGCACAACCATATCTGGGACAGCGTGGTGCCGACCTTCCTGCACTACAACCTGCCGCTGCTGGTGTTCGGGTGGGCAGCGGCCATGGTGATCTGACCGGCAGCAGGGGCAAGGCAAAAGCGGGTCATGGCCCTTTAACGGCCATGACCCGCTGGTTGCTCTCGTTCCGCGCCGGTTGCTCTAGAGCAGCCGCCGGCCATCTTCGCGGCTGATGATCACCGTGGCCGAGCGTGGGCGTTTACCGGGGCCATCGGGCCAGGTGCTGCCATCGTCCGGGTGCTGGATATTGACGAACAGGCTGCGAAAGTCCGGGGTGGCGGCAATGCCGGTGACTTCGCAGCCCAGGGGGCCGACCAGAAAGCGCTTCAACTCGCCGGTGCGGGGTTCGGCAACCAGAATCTGGTTATTGCCGAAGGGCCCGCTGCCGAGCTGGCTGCCGCTCATGTCGGTCTGGATCCACAGCCGGCCTTCCTCGTCGAACCACAGGCCATCCGGGCTGGCCAGGCGGTTGTCGGCGTTAAGCGGCTGGCCGTTCGGACCCACGCTGTCGGTTTCCGGTCCGGCCAGCATAAACAGACTCCAGGCGAACTGGCGGCCGGCATAGTCGCGGCTCAGCTCGCGCCAGCGGATGATATGGCCGAAGGGGTTGGGCGAACGCGGGTTGGCGGCATCGGCGCTGGTGCGCGAGCTGTTGTTGGTCAGGGTGAAATACACCTCGCCATTGTCCGGATTGACCGCGCCCCATTCCGGACGATCCATCTTCGTGGCCCCGGCGACATCGGCCGCCAGGCGGGTGTTGATCAGCACTTCGCCCTGGTCGGCGAAGCTCACCCCGGCGGCGCTGCAGGCGGCCTGGAAGGCCTTGTCCTGGAGGTCCAGGGCCAGCCATTGGCCCTTGCCACTGGCTTCGAAACGGGCGACAAACAGGGTGCCCTCGTCCAGCAGGCGGCCATCGCTGCGGCCGGGTCGGTATTTGTCGCGGCTGACGTACTTGTAGATGTACTCGTTCTGCGAGTCGTCGCCGGAGTAGCAGACTATCGGCCGGCCGGCCTTTACCGGGGCGAACACCAGCCCTTCATGGGCGAAGCGGCCCAGGGCGGTGCGTTTGACCGGTTGCGTTTCCGGGGCAAAGGGGTCGATTTCCACTATCCAGCCGAACTGGTTGGGCTCGTTGCGGTAGTCGTCTTCGGCGCGGGCGGCCAGGCGCGTGGCGTTGAAACGCTCGAATTCGTCGCCGCTCAGGTGATCCCAGCCGTAGCGGCTGCTGCTGCGCAGGCCATAGCGGCTGAGTTCGCGCGGCATATCGGGATCGGCGCTGGCGAAGTAACCGGCCCAGTTTTCCTCGCAGGTGAGGTAGGTGCCCCAGGGGGTGAAACCGTTTGAGCAGTTGTTCAGGGTGCCACGGCTGGCCGTCCCCTGGGGGCTGTGGCGGGTCTTGAGCAGGGCGTGGCCGCGTGCTGGGCCGCCAATCTGCATCGGCGTAGCGCCGGTGATGCGGCGATTGCGCGCGCTGGGCAGGACTGACCAGTTGCCGGCGTGGTTGCGGCGTACTTCCACCACGGAAACCCCGTGGGCATTGATTTCCTTACGGACTTCTTCGCCGCTGCTGCGCTTGCCGGCCACTAGCGTCGGGCCATTGGGATGAAGCAGTTGCGCGTCGATATATTCGTGGTTGAGCACCAGCAGGCCGTGGTCGCTGCTTTTGCCGCCGCGCTGGGCGTCGATCGGGAAGAAGTGCATGCCGTCGTGATGCATGCCCAGTTGCTCGGCCTGATCCTGGGCGCTGTTGCTGCCGTCTTCCAGGTAGGCGGGGTAGCCGCCGGTGATGGGTGTGCCCCAGGGAATAAAAGTAGTGGCACGGTAACCGGCAGGTACCGTGATGCTGTCGGCGCGACTGGTTGCCACTGCATGGAAGGGCAGTTTGCTGCGTGGTTTGAAGGGCGGTTTGGTCAGGGCGTTGGCCGCCGGCTGCGCCGCTTCGGCGAGTCCCGGCATGGCGCTGCCGAGAAAGGCCAGGGCCCCCAGGGTGGCCCCACCGGCCAGAATCTGCCGGCGACCCAGGCCGGTGGCCAGCTCCTGCAGATGCGGGTTGGCGGAGTCATTGCTGGGGCGCTCATCGCCATTACCGAACAGCAGGTTGTTGTCATCGTTGGGGCTCATGCGCGGCTCCTTCAGGTTGATCGACGGAGCCTTGACGCTAACCATGGAAGACGACGGCAAGATGACAGCCGCTGTGCGGCGGCGCACAAAATGGCGCGAACGCCCGAGCGCCGCCCGGCGCGGTGCTGGGACGGCCATGGAATACAAGGCAAAAAAAACCCCAGCATTTCTGCCGGGGTTCTTCTTGTAACACCCTCAACCTTGATCGTGGCCTCGGTTGAGTGAACCGGTTCTTAGCTGAACTGGTTCATGGTGTTGTCTTTGCCGCCGGCTTTCAGAGCAGCTTCGCCAGCGAAGTACTCTTTGTGCGCGTCGCCCAGGTCGGAACCGGACATGTTCTGGTGCTTAACGCAGGCGATACCTTGACGGATCTCCTCGCGCTGAACGCCTTTCACGTAGGCCAGCATGCCTTGGTCTGCGAAGTACCCTTTGGCCAGGTTGTCGGTGGACAGCGCAGCGGTGTGGTAAGTCGGCAGAGTGATCAGGTGGTGGAAGATACCAGCCTGAGCAGAAGCGTCGCGCTGGAAGGTGCGGATGCGTTCGTCAGCGATCTGAGCCAGTTCGGTGGTGTCGTAATCAACACTCATCAGCTTGGCGCGGTCGTAGGCGGAAACGTCCTTACCTTCGGCAGCCAGAGCATCATAAGCCTGCTGGCGGAAGTTCAGAGTCCAGTTGAACGATGGGCTGTTGTTGTACACCAGCTTGGCGTTCGGAATGGTTTTACGGATTTCGTTAACCATTTCTGCGATCTGACCGACGTGCGGCTTCTCGGTTTCGATCCACAGCATGTCAGCGCCGTTCTGCAGCGAAGTGATGCTGTCCAGTACGCAACGCGCTTCGCCGGTGCCAGCACGGAACTGGAACAGGTTGGAAGGCAGGCGCTTAGGACGCAGCAGCTTGCCGCCACGGTTGATCACGACGTCGCCATTGCCCAGGTCGGCAGCGGAAACTTCTTCACAGTCGAGGAAGGAGTTGTACTGGTCGCCCAGGTCGCCTGGCTCTTTGGTCACGGCGATTTGCTTGGTCAGGCCAGCACCCAGGGAGTCGGTACGTGCAACGATGACGCCGTTGTCGATGCCCAGCTCGAGGAACGCGTAACGAACAGCGTTGATCTTGGCGATAAAGTCGGCGTGAGGAACGGTTACTTTGCCGTCCTGGTGACCGCACTGCTTCTCGTCAGAAACCTGGTTTTCGATCTGGATGCAGCAAGCGCCGGCTTCGATCATGCGCTTGGCCAACAGGTAGGTGGCTTCTGGGTTACCGAAACCAGCGTCGATGTCAGCGATGATTGGCACTACGTGAGTTTCGTAGTTGTCGATCTGGTTCTGCAGGTCAGCGGCTTTGGCG
Source organism: Pseudomonas sp. EA_105y_Pfl2_R69 (assembly GCF_963970915.1). Taxonomy (NCBI): domain Bacteria; kingdom Pseudomonadati; phylum Pseudomonadota; class Gammaproteobacteria; order Pseudomonadales; family Pseudomonadaceae; genus Pseudomonas; species Pseudomonas sp. EA_105y_Pfl2_R69. The sequence goes on along the minus strand of NZ_CAXAOO010000007.1, from coordinate 198,000 downwards.
TTGTCGCCAGCAGCGCGGGCAGCATCCAGAGCGGAGAACAGCAGGTCCAGTTCGCGGGCATCAGCCTGGCGCAGGAAGGTGTACAGCTCTTCGATCAGACCGGAAACCGAAGTTTTTTCGTGCATGGACTGATCCGGCAGCGGACCGAAATCGGAACGCAGGGCAGCAACCATCCAGCCCGACAGGTAGAGGTAGCGCTTGTTGGTGGTCTTCAGGTGCTTCTTGATCGAGATCAGCTTCTGCTGCCCGATGAAACCATGCCAGCAGCCCAGGGACTGGGTGTAGACGGAGGAGTCAGCATCGTACTCGGCCATGTCTTTGCGCATGATATCGGCGGTGTACTGAGCGATTTCCAGACCGGTCTTGAAGCGGTTCTGAGCGCGCATACGAGCCACGGATTCCGGGTCAATAGCGCTCCAGCTGCTGCCGGCAACCTCTTTAAGGGCGGCGACTGCTTTGATGTCGTTTTGATATGCGGACATGGTCAATCCTTCAAAAAATGTGTTGGTTGAGCACCGGCTTCCCCACTGAACACCTGTGTTGCCGGAAGGTTGTCGTGAGCGCACTGCGGAAGGTCGAGAAATCGACTTGGGACGGAATTGATCCGGGAGGAGGGTGACGAACAAACAGTCCGCTGATGGTCAGCTACTGCAAATGACCGGGTCATTTGGCGCTTGGCGGATCATAGATGCCGTTGGGCGACTCAGATGCTGCGACTCATGCTGGCTGATTCAAACGCTTCCCCGTCCCTCAGGACAACTTCGTTCCAGTCGCAATCTCATCGAACCGCCTTGTGGGCTTTACAACGCAAATCGGCTCGGACGGTAAGTTGGAGCGCGATTCGGAGGTCCTTTCGGTACCTCTGATTAGCGGGAGCGGGGCCATCATGCCTCCGCTAAAAGTGTTCGTCAATTATTTTGTAGTGCTTTTTACGTACTACTACATAAGTCCTATATCGACCGACAAGTCAGGCCGTAGCTGCCTCAGTCAACCACTTCAACCATGACTCGCAGGCTCATGTCCTCGCGCCCCTGGGTCGAGCGGTGCTGCAGAAAGCCGTCGCGATCGACCTGGCTCTGTTCGCTGACGCCGCCGATGCTGATCCATTCGCCGAGGCGACCGCTGACCCGGGTGGCGGTGCTTTGCACGTCGATGGCTCCGGGCTGAGCCTGGCTCAAGCGGTCGCGATTGCTGCTGATGCTGATATGCACCCGCTCGCCGCTGAGGCTGGCGGTGACATAGAAACCACGGGTCACGTCGCGGTACTGGGTGGTGCTGTAGGGTTGGCCATAGGCATCACGCTCGCGGGTGGTCAGCGGCACGCTCTGGCCGACCTGGATCAGTGCCGGGTAGCCTTCTGTGGCCTGCACCTGTTGAGTGCCGCCGCCGCGGCTGTCGGTGCTGCGGCGGATGATGCGCACCTGATCGCGGCCCTGAATCTCGCCCCGGCCTATCTGCGCCTGAACATCACCGGTGCCGATGCTGCCGTCCACGCGATAGCCCCGGTCGTGCTGCTGGCTGGATTCGCTGCTGTCGACGCTGATCAGCAGGCGGCGCGGTTGGGTGTCAAGTTGCAGCAATAGGCTGCGAACTTCCTCGATCTTCGCCGGCTCGGCATTGACGATCAGTTGGTTGCCGTAAGCATTGACCCGGCCCTCGTTGCCCAGAACCGATTGCACCACCGTCAACACCTCATCAGCGCTGCGGTAGTTGAGTGGGATCACCTCGGTCGCGGCGCTGAGCGACAGGCTGCAGCCCAGCAGGGTCGCGGCAAGTAGGCTGCGCAGGGTCATAGCAGAAAACTCCGTAAGTCGGCATCGCTGGTGCTGCTATCCCAGGCCTGGTCGAACTGGGTGCGGCGCAGGCGGACCCGGGCCGGGTCCTGGTACAGGGCGTAGCCACTAAATTGGCTGATTTCCGGTAACAGCAGCAAACCGCAGTCATCGGCGACGAGAAAGGCCAACTCTTCGCTGGGGTAGTCCGGGTTGAATTTGCGGATCTGCAGGCTGGAGGGCAGGCGGCGGGACAGGCTGAGCAGGCGATGGCCTTCCCGGGCCGCGCGGCTAGGATCCCTGAGCAGGATGCGCAACTGATTGCGTGGGCTGGCCAGGAGGAAGCGGGTGCAGGCGTCCTGCACGCTGCTGTGATGATAGAGCCAGGGTTCTAGGTCATGGCTGTAGATACACAGGCTGCGCTGGGCTTGCTGGAGCAGGGCGAGGGCATGGGTGCGGGCCTGCTCGGGCTGACTGAAGCGCTCCAGGTCCGGGTGTGCGCCGAGGATAAAGGGCGCAGGCTCCGCACGGGGGCTGTCGCCTGACTGACTGGGCGGGTTGTGCACGGCAAAACGCCCCGGAGACTGAAACTCGATGGCGGGAAGCTCTATGGGCTCTTGGCTTTCGGTAGCGTCTGACGGGGCGTGTTTGTCGTTCATTTTGGCCTCTAGCTGTGTCGCACCATATCCACGTGGGGGATGCCGGCGTCCAGGTACTCGCCACTGACAATGGCAAAACCGAGCTTTTCATAGAAGGCGGTGGCCTGCACCTGGGCGCTGAGCATTTGCTGCTCGAGCCCGCGTTTTTCCGCTTCTGCGACTACCGCATTGATCAGTGCAGCACCGACATTCAGGCCGCGCCAGTCCTTGAGTACCGAGACCCGACCGATATGGCCGTCGGGCAGCAGGCGGGCGGTACCTACGGGGTAGTCGCCCTCGCAGGCGAGGAAATGCACGGCATCGGCGTCTTCTGCATCCCATTCGAGCTCCGGCGGCACCGCTTGTTCGGCGATAAACACGGTTTCGCGAATGCGCCGCAGATCGGCATTGTCCTTCTGCCAGTCGGCCAGGCGAACGTGAATCTCACTCATCAGCAAACTCCAGGCTGCCTTGTTTGACCAGTTCCACCAACAGATTACGCCCTTCGTCATCGGCAAGCCACGCGCCGAGATTGTCGATATGCAGGGCGTCGGCCGAGCACACCAGTTTCAGCAGCTCACGCAGGCTGGCCGAGAGCAGGCGGCTCTGGCCGCTGGCGAACAGCACCAGGTCGTCGCCGACTTCCGACCAGGCCATGCGCGCACTGGGGTTGCGCACCAGCACCGCGCCGTCTTCCAGGCCGCCGAGGAAGGCCTCCTCGTCGATCTCGATGCCGGCGATCAGCTCGGGGTAGCGCGGCTCGGTCATGAATTGGCCGAACCAGGTCATCAACAGGCGCTCGTCGCTCATATGCTCGGTGAGCAGGGCCTTGAGGCGGTCCAGAGCGTCGCGCTGGATCTGCGTGGGGTCGTCGGTTGGCTGCGCGTCGGCGTCGCTGTAGCGTTCCTCGTCGGGCAGGAACTGACCGAGGAAATCGGTGAAATGGGTCAGCACTTCGGCGGCGCTCGGCGCACGGAAGCCTACGGAATACGTCATACAGTCATCCTCAGCGGTACCACAGTGGGCCAGAAGCGGCGGCAGATACAGCATGTCGCCGGGCTCCAGCACCCATTCTTCAGTTTTAACGAATTCGGCGAGGATCTTCAGATCCGCGTGGGGCAGCAGCGGGCTGTCCGAGTTGCACAGCTGGCCGACCTGCCAGCGGCGCTTGCCGTGACCCTGCAGGAGGAACACATCGTAGTTGTCGAAGTGCGGGCCGACGCCGCCGCCCGGCGCGGCGAAGCTGATCATCACGTCGTCGATGCGCCACTTGGGCAGGAACTTGAACTGCTCGAGCAACTCGGCCACTTCCGGGACGAACTGGTCGACCGCCTGCACCAGCAGGGTCCAGTCGCGCTCGGGCAGGGCGGCGAAAGCGTCTTCGGCGAAGGGGCCGCGACGCAGTTCCCAGGGGCGCTCGCCGTGCTCGATCACCAGGCGCGACTCGATTTCCTCTTCCAGGGCCAGGCCGGCCAGTTCGTCCGGGGAGATCGGGCTTTCGAAGCCGGGGATGGCCTGGCGTACCAGCAGGGGTTTTTTCTGCCAGTAGTCGCGCATGAACTCGCGGGCACTAATGCCGCCCAGCAGTTGCAGCGGAGTATCAGGATTCATTGCTAAGCCCTTGAAATAAATAAAAGCCTGAAAAAGAAAACGCCCGGCATAGCCGGGCGTCAGAGGGCTACTGCCGTTTAGATGCGCTTGGCCTGGGCCACTGCGTTGCCGATGTAGCTGGCCGGGGTCAGCAACTTGAGTTCGGCCTTGGCGGCGGCCGGCATATCCAGGCCGTCGATAAAGGTCTGCAGCGCTTCGGGGCTGATGCCCTTGCCGCGGGTCAGTTCCTTGAGCTTCTCGTAGGGGTTCTCGATGGCATAGCGGCGCATCACGGTCTGGATCGGCTCGGCGAGCACTTCCCAGCAGGCGTCCAGATCGGCGGCGATGCGGACTTCGTTCAGTTCCAGTTTGCTAATGCCTTTGAGGCTGGCTTCGTAGGCGATCACGCTGTGAGCGAAGCCGACACCGAGGTTACGCAGCACGGTGGAGTCGGTCAGGTCGCGCTGCCAGCGCGAGATCGGCAGCTTGCTGGCCAGGTGCTGGAACAGCGCGTTGGCGATACCCAGGTTGCCTTCGGAGTTTTCGAAGTCGATCGGGTTGACCTTGTGCGGCATGGTCGAGGAGCCGATTTCGCCAGCAATGGTGCGCTGCTTGAAGTAACCCAGGGAGATATAGCCCCAGATATCCCGATCGAAGTCGATCAGGATGGTGTTGAAGCGCGCAATGCCATCGAACAGCTCGGCGATGTAGTCGTGCGGCTCGATCTGGGTGGTGTAAGGGTTGAACTGCAGACCCAGGTCACCTTCGATGAACTGCTTGGCGTTGGCTTCCCAGTCGATCTGCGAATAGGCCGACAGGTGGGCGTTGTAGTTGCCCACTGCGCCGTTGATCTTGCCCAGCAGCGGCACGGCCGCGACTTGGGTGATCTGCCGCTCGAGGCGGTAGACCACGTTGGCCAGTTCCTTGCCCAGGGTGGTCGGCGACGCCGGCTGGCCGTGGGTGCGCGAGAGCATCGGCACGTCGGCGAATTTGATCGCCAGCTCGCGGATGGCGTCGGCGGTCTGGCGCATCAGCGGCAGCAGCACGCTGTCGCGGCCTTCGCGCAGCATCAGGGCGTGGGACAGGTTGTTGATGTCTTCGCTGGTGCAGGCGAAGTGGATAAATTCGCTGACCTTGTCCAGCTCCGGCAGCTTGGCCGCCTGCTCCTTGAGCAGGTACTCCACGGCTTTGACGTCGTGGTTGGTGGTGCGCTCGATTTCCTTGACCCGCTCGGCATGCTCGACGGCGAAGTTGTCCGCCAGTTCATTGAGGATGGCCTGGGCTTCGGCGGAGAAGGGTGCAACTTCCGTAACGCCTTCGTGGGCGGCCAGACGCTGCAGCCAGCGCACTTCAACCAGAACGCGGAAACGGATCAGGCCGTATTCGCTGAAGATCGGGCGCAGGGCGCTGGTTTTGCCGGCATAGCGGCCATCAACGGGGGAAACCGCGGTGAGCGAGGAGAGCTGCATGGGAGGCGTTCTCGGACAGTCGGGCATTGAAAAGGGCGCATATCATACATGAAATCGCCAGCTTGATTGCGATTGGCTGCGACCGTTCAGCCGCGTTTGCTTCGAGCGATCGACAGCAGGCTGGCGCTGAAGATCAGCGCAGCCCCGAACGCAGAGGTCAGGTCTGGCGTCTCGCCCCAGCGCAGCCAGGCGATCACTCCGGCGAAGATGATCGCCAGGTAGGCGACGGGCCCGATCAGGCCCGGCGGTGCCAGGCCGTAGGCCTTGGACATGATGATCTGGCTGGCGGTGGCCAGCAGGCCGATAAACAGCAGTAGTTCGAGTTCGGTGGCTGCCAGCGGCTGCCAGGCCCAGGTCAGGGGGATGGCGGCAATCAGCGCGCTGAACAGCGAGAAATAGAAGACGATGCGAAAGGCCGGCTCGGTGTCGCTCATCTCGCGAATCGAGACGAAGGCGAAGGCCGCCAGGATGCTCGCGGCCATGCCGATCAGGGTCTGGCTGTCGAGCAGTGCGGCGGAGGGCTTGGCCACCAGCAGCACGCCAAGCAGGCCGGCGGCGGTGGTCAGCAGCATGCGCCGGGTCAGCGGCTCCTTCAGCCACCACCAGGCGATCAGTGGGGTAAACAGCGGGGCGGAGTAGGTGAACAGCATGGCGTCGGCCAGTGGCAGGTGGGCAATGGCGTAGAAGAAACAGTACATCGCCGCCAGGCCGTAGCCGGTCCGCCACAGGTGCGACTTGAGGCGGGCGGTTTTCAGCGGCTGGATGCCCCTGAGCAGGAGCAGCGGCAGAAAGAACAGTACGCCCACCAGGCTACGGAAGAACACCACCGACTCGGTGTTGACGCTGCCGGACACCTCGCGGATGGCGACGCCCATCAGGGCGAACAGCAGGGCCGAGAGGGCCAGCAATGCGGCCCCCTGCAGCGGTTTTACCGAGCGGCTGGTCACCCGCGTAACAGCGGGTAGAGTTCCTTGAGCAGCTTGCTGCGGCTGAACACCAGTTGCCAGCGGTGCCCGCCCAGTTGTCGCCACAGGCGCGCCGAGCGGATGCCGGCCAGCAGCAGGGCGCGAATCTTCGCCGCATTGTTGGCTTGCTGCAGGTGGCGCGAATCGCCCTGCACCTGAATGCGCTGGCGGAAGGTGCTGATGGTGTCCTGATACAGGCTGCCGCAGTTGGCGATGACATTTTCGTGAGTCGGGCCGAAGTGCTCGACCTGCTGCTGGATCTGGTCGAGGCGGCTGCCCATCACCTGCAGCATGTCGTCGCGCTTGTTCAACTGTCGTTCCAGTGCCAGCAACGCCAGGGCATAGCGCAGCGGGTCGCGTTGCAGGCTGGTCGGGTCGCGCTCCAGGGCACTGACCAGGGCGCGGTAGCCGTCGCGCAGGTTGAGGTCACTGCCGCCGTACACATCCAGGGTGCCTGGCGGGTTGCGCACCAGCAGGCTGCCGATCAGGCAGGCCACTGCGGGCTCGCCGACCTGGCCGGTGCGAGCCAGCGTGTCGACCAGCACGGCGGCCTCGAATACCGCACCCAGCGCGACCAGTTGCTCCTGGGTCGGGCTCATGGTTGTGGCTCCTTGCTGCTCCAGGGCTCGGCGACTTCGATCACGCCGCCGCCCAGGCACACCTCGCCCTCATAGAACACCACCGACTGGCCGGGGGTGACCGCGCGCTGCGGCATGGCGAAGACTGCGCGATAGCCGCTGGCGGTCTTTTCCAGGGTGCAGGCCTGGTCGCCCTGGCGATAGCGCACCTTGGAGGTCAGTTGCCGCGGGCTGCTCAGGTCGATGGGGTTGACCCAGTAGATCTCCGAGGCGAGCAGGGCGCGGGAGAACAGCCAGGGGTGTTCGTTGCCCTGGCCGACCACCAGCACATTGCGCTCGAGGTCCTTGTGCAGCACATACCAGGGCTCGTCGCTGGCATCTTTCAGGCCGCCGATGCCCAGGCCCTGGCGCTGGCCGATGGTGTGGTACATCAGGCCATGGTGGCGGCCGATGATTTCGCCTTCGGTGGTTTCGATATCGCCCGGCTGGGCCGGCAGGTACTGCTTGAGGAAATCGCTGAAACGCCGCTCGCCGATAAAGCAGATGCCGGTGGAGTCCTTCTTCTTCGCCGTGGCCAGTTCATATTTCTCGGCAATCGCTCGCACCGCCGGTTTTTCCAGCTCGCCGACCGGGAACAGGGTCTTGGCGATCTGCTCGCCGCCCACTGCATGGAGGAAGTAGCTCTGGTCCTTGTTCGGGTCCAGGCCCTTGAGCAGCTCGGTGCGCCCATCGCTATCGCGGCGGCGCACATAGTGGCCGGTGGCGATCAGGTCGGCCCCGAGGATCAAGGCGTAATCGAGAAAGGCTTTGAACTTGATTTCGCGGTTACACAGGATATCCGGGTTGGGCGTGCGCCCGGCCTTGTATTCGGCGAGGAAGTGCTCGAACACGTTGTCCCAGTACTCGGCGGCGAAGTTGGCGGTATGCAGCTTGATACCGATCTTGTCGCATACCGCCTGGGCATCGGCCAGGTCGTCCATGGCGGTGCAGTATTCGGTGCCGTCGTCCTCGTCCCAGTTCTTCATAAACAGGCCTTCGACCTGATAGCCCTGTTCGAGCAGCAGCAGGGCGGAAACGGAGGAGTCGACGCCGCCGGACATGCCGACTATGACGCGCTGAGTAGTTGGATCTTGCATGGGAATACTGGGCACAGGGTTGAAAAGAGGGCGATTCTAGCAGGCGCAGAGGCGTGGCCGTTAATCGCGGATCAGGCTCAGGGGAAAACACTGGCCGTTCAGGTAGTCGTCGATGCAGCGCAACACCAGCTCGCTGCGCCAGCGCTCGGGTTGTGCGGCCAGTTCGTCGCGGCTCAGCCAGCGCGGGCCGATGATGCCCTGGTCGAGCGGATGGTTAGGGCGTTGTTGCAAGGCCCTGGCGGCAAAGCACACGCGCTGGTAGGTAATGCCATTGCTCGGTGCGGTATACAGATAGATGCCGGTGACGCCGGTCAATTCGACATCCCAGCCGGTTTCCTCGAGGGTCTCGCGCAGGGCGGCCTGGAGCAGGCTTTCGTTGGCCTCCAGATGCCCGGCCGGCTGGTTGAATACGGCGCGGCCTTCGGCCATTTCTTCGACCAGCAGGAAGCGGCCTTGGTCTTCGATGACCGTGGCCACGGTGATGTGTGGTTGCCACTGCATGAAAATGCTACCCGTTATGACAAAAGGCGATCATATCCTGATTCACTCTGCCCTGAATGCACAAACCCCGGCACGGGGCCGGGGTTTGCGGTGTTGCAGCGCTCGCGGGCGCTGGGCGTTTAGACCAGGGCGGAGAGCGCGGCGTTGAAGGTCGCGCTCGGACGCATGACCTGGCTGGTCAGCTGCGGGTTGGAGCGGTAGTAACCGCCGATGTCCACGGGCTTGCCCTGTACGGCGCTGAGTTCAGCGACGATGGTCGCTTCGTTCTCGCTAAGGACTTTTGCCAGTGGCGCGAACTGCGTCTGCAGCTCTGCATCTTCCTGCTGTGCAGCCAGTTCCTGAGCCCAGTACAGGGCCAGGTAGAAGTGGCTGCCGCGGTTGTCCAGTTCGCCGGTCTTGCGCGATGGCGACTTGTTGTTGTCCAGCAGCTTGCCGGTGGCCGCGTCGAGGGTGGTGCCCAGGAGCTTGGCTTTCGGGTTGCTGGTCTTGATCCCGGTTTCTTCCAGGGAAACCGCCAGGGCCAGGAATTCGCCCAGCGAATCCCAGCGCAGGTGGTTCTCTTCGATCAGCTGCTGTACATGCTTGGGAGCCGAGCCGCCGGCACCGGTTTCGTACATGCCGCCGCCGGCCATCAGTGGAACGATGGAGAGCATCTTGGCCGAGGTGCCCAGTTCCATGATCGGGAACAGGTCGGTCAGGTAGTCGCGCAGCACGTTGCCGGTCACCGAAATGGTGTCCTGGCCACGGATCAGGCGCTCCATGCTCACGCGAATGGCCTGGTTATAGTCCATGACGCGGATATCCAGGCCGGTCAGGTCGTGTTCCTGCAGGTAGGCTTCGACCTTCTTCTGCAGTTCGCGGTCGTGGGCGCGCTCCGGGTCGAGCCAGAAGATCGCCGGGGTGCCGGACTGGCGGGCGCGGGTGACGGCCAGCTTGACCCAGTCGCGGATCGGCGCGTCCTTGGTCTGGCAGGCGCGCCAGATGTCGCCGGCCTCGACCTCGTGCTGCATCAACACGCTGCCGTCGGCGGTGACGACGCGCATGCTGCCGTCTGCGGTCATTTCGAAGGTCTTGTCATGGGAGCCGTACTCTTCGGCCTTCTGCGCCATCAGGCCGACGTTCGGCACGCTGCCCATGGTGGTCGGGTCGAAGGCTCCATTGGTTTTGCAGAAATTGATCATTTCCTGGTAGATACGGGCGTAGGTGCTTTCCGGCATCACCGCCTTGGCGTCCTTGAGCTTGCCGTCCTTGCCCCACATCTGCCCGGAGCTGCGGATCATCGCCGGCATCGAGGCGTCGACGATCACGTCGCTGGGGATGTGCAGGTTGGTGATGCCCTTGACCGAGTCGACCATGGCCATTTCCGGGCGATGGCTGTAGCAGGCGTGGATGTCGTCGAGGATTTCTTCCTGGCGCGAGGCGGGCAGGGACTTGATCTTGTCGTAGACGCTGCTGATGCCGTTGTTCGGGTTGACGCCGAGCTCTTTGAATAGATCGCCGTACTTGTCGAACACGTCCTTGTAGTAAACGCTGACGGCGTGGCCGAAGACGATCGGGTGGGAGACCTTCATCATGGTCGCCTTGACGTGCAGGGACCACATCACGCCGGTTTCCTTGCAATCTTGCAGGGTGGCTTCGAAGAACTCGCGCAGTTTGCGGCAGCTCATGAACATGCTGTCGAAGACTTCGCCTTCCTGCAGGGTAAGCTGTTTTTTGACCTCGACCTGGCCGTTCTTGCCGACAAATTCGATGCGCACGTCACCGGCCTTGGCCATGGTGATCGATTGCTCGCTGGAGAAGAAGTCGCCGCCACGCATATAGTCGGCGTGGGACTGTGAAGCCATGCTCCACTTGCCCATGGAATGCGGGTGCTTGCGGGCAAAGGCCTTGACTGCAGCGGGTGCGCGGCGGTCGGAGTTGCCTTCGCGCAGGACCGGGTTGACCGCGCTGCCGAGGATCTTGCCGTAGCGCGCGCGGATTTCCTTCTCGGCGTCGCTCTGCGGATCTTCCGGAAGATTCGGGATGTCGTAGCCCTGGGCCTGCAGCTCGGCGATTGCGCCCTTGAGCTGCGGCACCGAAGCGCTGATGTTCGGCAGCTTGATGATGTTGGCGTCTGGCGAGGTGGCCAGCACGGCCAGCTTGGCGAGGTCGTCTTCGATCCGCTTATCGGCATCCAACTGATCGGCAAAGCTTGCAAGGATGCGCCCTGCAAGAGAGATGTCGCGGGTTTCGACGGCAATTCCGGCAGAGGCTGCGAAGGCTTCTACAATAGGAAGAAGCGAATAGGTCGCAAGGGCCGGGGCTTCGTCGGTGAAGGTATAGATGATCTTCGAAGGGGTGGACATTCTGAGTTAACTCTCTTCTTTGCTGAGCGTGCACAGGCGCTCGACATGCGCAGGTAAGCGCCGAGGCCCGTGCGAACGAGCCAGAAGTCGAGGTCTTGCCGCGGTGATGTTGGATGCACCAGTAGAGTGTCGAGTATTTCGAGCCGTGCGAGTCGCGGTGGCAATTCGACGGTTTCAAGAAGCGGGCACCTCGCTGAGGTAGCCTGCGCCTTATGACTTGTTAGTCATCGCGGCAGTATACCACTGCGGCAGCGCGTCGCAGAATGCCCAGGCGCATAAGACCAATGAACATATGGTTTCGCCCGATTCAACTGGGTTACTCTCGGGCGATATGACTGTTTTAACCACAAGACGGAGTCCAGCATGGGATACCAAAAGATCCAGGTGCCAGCAACCGGTGACAAAATCACCGTTAATGCCGATACATCCCTGAATGTGCCGAACAACCCGATCATCCCGTATATCGAAGGTGACGGTATCGGCGTCGATATCAGCCCGGTCATGATCAAAGTGGTTGATGCGGCTGTCGAGAAGGCCTATGGCGGCGAGCGCAAGATTTCCTGGATGGAAGTCTATGCCGGCGAGAAAGCCACTCAGGTCTACGATCAGGACACCTGGCTGCCTCAGGAAACCCTGGATGCGGTCAAGGATTACGTCGTCTCCATCAAGGGCCCGCTGACCACGCCCGTCGGCGGCGGTATCCGCTCGCTGAACGTGGCCCTGCGGCAGCAGCTCGACCTGTATGTCTGCCTGCGCCCCGTACGCTGGTTCGAGGGCGTGCCGAGCCCGGTGAAAAAGCCGGGCGACGTCGACATGACCATCTTCCGCGAGAACTCGGAAGACATCTATGCCGGTATCGAGTGGAAGGCCGGTTCGCCCGAGGCGAACAAGGTGATCAAGTTCCTCAAGGAGGAAATGGGCGTCACCAAGATCCGTTTCGACCAGGACTGCGGTATCGGCGTCAAACCGGTTTCCAAGGAAGGCACCAAGCGTCTGGCGCGTAAGGCACTGCAGTATGTGGTCGATAATGACCGCGACTCGCTGACCATCGTGCACAAAGGCAACATCATGAAGTTCACCGAAGGTGCCTTCAAGGAATGGGCCTATGAAATCGCTGCCGAAGAGTTCGGCGCGACCCTGCTCGATGGCGGTCCCTGGATGCAGTTCAAGAACCCCAAGACCGGCAAGAACGTCGTCGTCAAGGACGCCATTGCCGATGCCATGCTGCAGCAGATTCTGCTGCGTCCGGCCGAGTACGACGTGATCGCCACCCTCAACCTCAATGGTGACTACCTGTCCGACGCCCTGGCGGCCGAAGTGGGTGGTATCGGTATCGCGCCAGGTGCCAACCTGTCCGACACCGTGGCCATGTTCGAAGCCACTCACGGCACCGCGCCCAAGTACGCCGGCAAAGATCAGGTGAACCCGGGTTCGTTGATCCTCTCCGCGGAAATGATGCTGCGTCACATGGGCTGGATCGAGGCGGCCGACCTGATCATCAAGGGCACCAACGGCGCAATTTCGGCCAAGACCGTGACCTATGACTTCGAGCGTCTGATGGACGGTGCCAAGTTGCTGTCCTGCTCGGCATTCGGCGATGCATTGATCTCGCATATGTAAGCGAGCTGCTTTAACGCTCCGTGACGACGACCTCCAGGGTAGTCGCCATGGGGCGGCAGCCCATAAAAAATTGCAGGGAGCAATTTTTAACGTCGCGCGAGCGACGGCCCGTAGGGTGGTCGTCAGGGATGGCAGACCATAAAGAAGGGCCGGTCAATTGACCGGCCTTTTTGTGGGTAAGCAATAAACCCGGTAAGTCAGACTTCTACCGTTGCACCCTGGGGCTGCTTGACCGCGGCCGGGGTGTCAGTGGCGACAGGAGCCGCGCTGATATTGACGGCGTGGAGCCCTTTAGGACCTTGAATAATATCGAAGCTTACTGGCTGGCCAGCTTTCAGCGTTTTATAGCCGTCCATCTGGATAGCCGAGTAGTGGGCGAACAGGTCCTCATCTCGACCGTCGGCGACGATGAATCCATAGCCTTTGGCGTTGTTGAACCACTTGACCTTACCGCTAACCATGCTGATATCCCTCTGCAAAGGACTCCATCACTGGAGTATCATCCACTTAAATTCCACACATAGATTGGCTGAGCGCTGGTGATGTGGAACCCCTTATACCCCTGACAGGGTATTTATTGTTTGTAACACTGTTTTGCCGATAGTCAAGGCAATGCTGCAACTGGCTGAGAAGCCGTGCAAACTCTGCCTGGCATCCCCTATTCGCCTATCAACGAACCCTATTCACCATGCATGCACGTAGCCAGATTCGACTAACATTAAATCAGGACCGCCCGGCAGCGCATGAGGACGATTCCTTCGGTGTCGCCATTCAGGAGTCCAAGCCGGCATTGCAGGCACCGCCTATGTATAAGGTGGTCATATTCAACGATGACTACACGCCCATGGATTTTGTGGTCGAGGTTCTCGAAGTGTTTTTCAGCCTGAATCGAGAGCTGGCGACCAAGCTCATGCTGACCGTCCATACCGAGGGGCGGGCAGTGTGTGGAGTATTTACCCGCGATATTGCTGAAACCAAGGCTATGCAGGTGAATCAATATGCGAGAGAGAGCCAGCATCCGCTACTCTGTGAAATAGAGAAGGACGGTTAACGCCGGCCGCTTGGGCATGAGGTGAAGCTATGTTAAATCGAGAGCTCGAAGTCACCCTCAATCTGGCTTTCAAGGAGGCTCGCACCAAGCGTCATGAGTTCATGACGGTTGAGCACCTCCTGCTGGCGCTTCTGGATAATGAGGCCGCGGCCAGCGTGTTACGCGCCTGCGGTGCCAATCTGGATAAATTGCGGCATGACCTGCAAGAATTTATCGACTCCACCACGCCACTGATCCCCCAGCACGATGAAGAGCGCGAAACCCAGCCAACCCTGGGTTTTCAGCGGGTATTGCAGCGCGCGGTATTCCACGTGCAAAGCTCGGGCAAGCGTGAGGTGACCGGGGCCAATGTGCTGGTGGCCATCTTCAGCGAGCAGGAAAGCCAGGCGGTGTTCCTGCTCAAGCAACAGAGCGTCGCGCGGATCGATGTGGTCAACTTTATTGCCCATGGCATCTCCAAGGTGCCGGGCCATGGTGGCCATTCCGAAACCGATCAGGAAATGCAGGATGAAGAGGGCGGCGAGCCTTCCGGCTCCAGCAATCCGCTGGATGCCTATGCCAGCAACCTCAACGAACTGGCGCGCCAGGGGCGAATCGATCCGCTGGTGGGTCGAGAGCTGGAGGTCGAGCGGGTTGCGCAGATTCTCGCGCGTCGGCGCAAGAACAACCCGCTGCTGGTGGGTGAGGCCGGTGTGGGTAAAACCGCGATTGCCGAAGGCCTGGCCAAGCGCATCGTCGACAATCAGGTGCCCGACCTGCTGGCTGACAGCGTGGTCTACTCCCTGGATCTGGGGGCGCTGCTGGCCGGTACCAAATACCGCGGCGACTTCGAGAAGCGCCTCAAGGCGTTGCTCAACGAGCTGCGCAAGCGGCCGCACGCCATTCTGTTTATCGATGAGATCCACACCATCATCGGAGCCGGTGCGGCATCCGGCGGGGTGATGGACGCCTCCAATCTGCTCAAGCCGATGCTGTCTTCGGGCGAGATTCGCTGCATAGGCTCCACCACCTTCCAGGAATTTCGCGGTATTTTCGAGAAGGATCGCGCCTTGGCGCGGCGCTTCCAGAAGGTTGATGTGGTCGAGCCGTCGGTGGAGGACACCATTGGCATCCTGCGTGGCCTGAAGGGGCGTTTCGAGCAACATCACGGCATCGAGTACAGCGATGAGGCGCTACGCGCCGCTGCCGAGCTGGCCTCGCGTTATATCAATGACCGGCATATGCCGGACAAGGCCATCGACGTGATCGATGAAGCGGGTGCCTACCAGCGCCTGCAACCGGTGGAAAAGCGCCTGACGCGGATTGATGTGGCGCAGGTCGAGGATATCGTGGCGAAAATCGCGCGAATTCCGCCTAAGCATGTCAGCAGCTCGGACAAGGAGTTGTTGCGCAACCTCGAGCGCGACCTGAAGCTCACGGTGTTCGGCCAGGATGCGGCGATCGATTCGCTGTCGACCGCGATCAAGCTGTCACGGGCAGGGCTCAAGGCACCGGACAAGCCGGTCGGTTCCTTCCTGTTCGCCGGCCCTACCGGGGTGGGCAAGACCGAAGCCGCGCGCCAGTTGGCCAAGGCCTTGGGGGTGGAGCTGATCCGCTTCGATATGTCCGAATACATGGAGCGGCACACCGTGTCGCGTCTGATCGGTGCGCCGCCCGGCTATGTGGGGTTCGATCAGGGCGGTCTGCTGACCGAGGCCATCACCAAGACGCCGCATTGCGTGTTGCTGCTCGATGAGATCGAGAAGGCCCATCCGGAAGTCTTCAACCTGCTGTTGCAGGTGATGGATCACGGCACCCTGACCGACAACAACGGGCGCAAGGCGGATTTCCGCAACGTGATCGTGATCATGACCACCAACGCGGGGGCCGAGACTGCTGCGCGCGCCTCCATTGGCTTCACCCACCAGGATCACTCATCCGATGCCATGGAAGTGATCAAGAAGAGCTTTACCCCTGAGTTCCGTAACCGTCTGGACACCATTATCCAGTTTGGCCGCCTGAGTCATGAGGTGATCAAGAGCATCGTCGACAAGTTTCTCACCGAGCTGCAGGCGCAGCTGGAGGATAAGCGGGTCATGCTCGAGGTCAGCGACGCGGCGCGTAACTGGCTGGCGGAGAAGGGCTATGACGTGCAGATGGGGGCTCGGCCGATGGCGCGCCTGATTCAGGACAAGATCAAGCGTCCGCTGGCGGAAGAGATCCTGTTCGGTGAGTTGTCCGAGCATGGCGGTGTGGTGCATGTCGATATCAGCGATGGCGAGCTGACCTTCGACTTTGAAACCACGGCGGAAATGGCCTGATCCACAATGCCAAGCAACAAAAACGCCCGGCAGTGCCGGGCGTTTTCATTTGCAGCCTGGGTTAACCCGCCGTCAACTGCCGTTTTGCCCTGATCGGGCTCCTGGCGATTGACCTGCGTTATTAACGGGCGCGGTAGGTGATACGACCCTTGCTCAGGTCGTAAGGTGTCAGCTCAACGCGAACCTTGTCACCAGTCAGAATGCGGATGTAGTTCTTGCGCATCTTTCCGGAGATGTGCGCGGTAACGACGTGCCCATTTTCCAACTCCACACGGAACATGGTGTTGGGCAGGGTGTCGACGACAGTGCCTTCCATTTCGAAGCTGTCTTCTTTCGACATGCAGTAAAGCCCTCGGTATCCAATGAATGGCCCGGTGCAACTGGCGCCAGGCAAAAGCGGCGTGCATTGTGCCCGAAAATTGGGGTTTGCGCCAAGGGCTTCAGATAAGGCTGACCCAGCGTTGATTGACGAAGAGCTCAATCGGTCGGTATTGGGTCTTGTAGTTCATCTTGCGGCAGTTCTTGATCCAGTAGCCGAGGTAGACGGCGTGCAGGCCCAGGCGGGTGGTTTCGGCGATTTGCCAGAGAATGGCGAAGCGGCCCAGGCTGCGTCGCTCCTCGTTGGGGTCGTAGAAGGTGTAGACCGCGGAAAGCCCGTTGGGCAGCACGTCGGTGACCGCGATGGCGAGCAGGCGATCCTCGTGGCGGAACTCGTAGAAACGGGAAAATGCCAGGTCGCGCACGAGAAAGGTCGAGAATTGTTCACGGCTGGGCGGGTACATGTCGCCATCGGCATGGCGCTGCTCGATATAGCGGACGTAGAGGTTGTAGTACTCCTCGGTGAAAGTCGGGCGTACCGGGCGTACCTGGAGGTCCTGATTGCGCTTGAGAATGCGCCGCTGTTGCCGATTGGGACTGAACTGCGCCGCCGGGATGCGTGCCGGCATGCAGGCGGTGCAGCGCTGGCAGTGCGGGCGATAGAGGTGCTCGCCGCTACGCCGAAAGCCCATTTCCGAAAGCTCGGCGTATACCTCCGCGTCCATGGGCTGGCTGGGGTCGAGGAACAGGGTGGTGGCTTGTTCATCGGGCAGATAGCTGCATGGGTGCGGTTGAGTGGCATAAAACTTCAGGCGGGCCAGCTCGGTCATGATCGACTCTCGGGATCAGTCTTGATTCAAGTGTATGCCAGGCAGGCAAACTCGCCTAGGTAAGCCAGTCGGCTTGAGTGGCCTGATCGAGATGACGGCTCAGGTAAGCGGCGAACTGTTGGCGGGAGATGGCCCTTGCGCCGAAGTTGTGCAGGTGCTGTGTCGGCATCTGGCAGTCGATCAGTACGAAGCCCCAGGCTTTCAGGCGCTGTACCAGGGTGGCAAAGCCCACTTTGGAGGCGTTGTCGGCGCGACTGAACATCGACTCGCCGAAAAACAGCTGGCCCATGGCCAGTCCGTAGAGCCCGCCGACTAGCTCTTCGCCCTGCCAGACCTCAACCGAATGGGCGATGCTGCGCTTATGCAACTCCAGATAGGCAGCTTGCATCGGTGTGGTGATCCAGGTGTCCGCGGCGTAACTGCGCGGTGCGGCGCAGGCCTGGATGACCTCGGCGAAGGCCTGGTCGAAGGTGACCCGGTAGCGGCCCTGGCGCAATAGCTTGGCGAGGCTGCGGGAGAGGTGCAGTTTTTCGGGAAGCAGTACGGTGCGCGGGTCGGGCGACCACCAGAGGATCGGCTGGCCGTCCTGGAACCAGGGAAAGCAGCCGTGGCGGTAAGCCTGGATCAGGCGTTCGGGGCTCAGGTCACCGCCGGCGGCGAGCAGTCCGTTGGGGTCGCGCAGCGCCTTGTCGAGGGGCGGGAAATCCAGTGTGTTGCGTTGTAGCCAGGTCAGCATGAGGCGGGGCCGGGGGGAGGGCAGGGCGGTCGCTAAGAGGCCGCCCCTAGGGCTATCAGTTGTCGTCGAGGAACTTCTCGACGTCGAGTGCCGCCATGCAGCCAGCGCCGGCGGAAGTGATGGCCTGGCGATAGACGTGGTCGGCCACATCGCCAGCGGCGAAGACCCCTTCGATGCTGGTGGCGGTGGCATTGCCTTCGCTGCCACCCTTGATCAGCAGGTAGCCGTCGCGCATTTCCAGCTGACCTTGGAACAGGTCGGTATTGGGCTTGTGGCCAATGGCGATAAACACACCGGCCAACGGCAGATCCTTGGTCACCCCGGTCTGGGTGTCTTTCAGGCGTGCGCCGGTCACGCCGCTGTTGTCGCCCAGCACTTCATCGAGCGCATGGTTCCAGTGCAGGGTGATATTGCCGTTGGCTGCCTTGTCGAACAGCTTGTCCTGGAGGATCTTCTCCGAACGCAGCTTGTCGCGACGGTGTACCAGGTGCACTTCCTTGGCGATATTGGCCAGGTACAGCGCCTCTTCAACGGCAGTGTTGCCGCCGCCGATCACCGCAACCACCTGGTTACGGTAGAAGAAGCCGTCGCAGGTGGCGCAGGCCGACACGCCCTTGCCGGAAAATGCCTCTTCCGACGGCAGGCCCAGGTACTGGGCAGATGCGCCGGTGGCGATAATCAGGGCGTCGCAGGTATAGGTGCCGCTGTCGCCCTTGAGGGTAAAGGGGCGCGACTGCAACTCGGCGGTATGGATATGGTCGTAGATGATCTCGGTGTCAAAGCGCTCGGCGTGTTTCTGCATGCGCTCCATCAGGGCCGGACCGGTCAGGCCTTCGACGTCGCCCGGCCAGTTGTCCACTTCGGTGGTGGTGGTGAGCTGGCCGCCAGGCTGAATGCCGGTGATCACCACGGGCTTGAGATTGGCCCGTGCGGCATAGACGGCGGCGCTATAACCGGCGGGGCCAGAGCCCAGGATGATCAGGCGTGAATGCTTGACTTCGCTCATAAAAACACCTCATAAGCCTTTGTCACAAAAGAGAATGCATGCTCCAATTGAGCCGCACGGAAGATGTTGGCGGATATGCTACACCGAAGCAGGTGGCGAGCGGGAGTCGAGCGCCGTTGCCCGATCGCCGCGGGCGATTGCGTGGCACGGCGTGGCTAAACCCGTACAATCGGCGCTTGATCCGCCTTTAACCAATTATTCGGCGCTCCGGCGCAGGAACAGATGCGTTTTGAAGAACTCTAGCCCAACCGCACAAGCCCCCGTCTGGCGTCAGCAATTGCCTTACCGACTCAAGGAGGGGGCGCTGATCGGCCTGGGTGCACTCTGCCTTTACCTGTGGATGGCGCTGCTGACCTACGATGCGGCCGATCCGGGCTGGACCCACACCAGCAATGTCGAGCAGGTGCACAATGCTGCCGGGCGTGCCGGTGCCTGGTTCGCCGATATCCTGTTTATGGCCCTGGGCTACTTCGCCTATCTGTTCCCGCTGCTGTTGGGGGTCAAGACGTTGCAGGTGTTCCGTGCCCGCCATCAACCCTGGCAGTGGAGTGGCTGGCTGTTCTCCTGGCGCCTGATCGGTCTGGTGTTTCTGGTGCTTTCGGGGGCTGCGCTGGCCTATATCCATTTTCATGCCAGTGCCAGCATGCCCGCTTCCGCCGGTGGTGCTCTGGGTGAAAGCCTCGGTCAGCTGGCCGTCAATGCGCTGAATGTGCAGGGCAGTACTCTGCTGTTTATCGCCATGTTTCTCTTCGGTTTGACCGTGTTTACCGACTTGTCCTGGTTCAAGGTGATGGACCTGACTGGCAAGATCACCCTGGATCTGTTCGAGCTGATTCAGGGCCTGAGCAATCGCTGGTGGAACGCCCGGGCCGAGCGCAAACAGCTGGTTGCCCAGTTGCGCGAGGTCGACGAGCGCGTCACCGAGGTGTCCGCCCCCATCGTGCTCGATCGCCGCGAGCAGGCCAGAGTCAAGGAGCGCCTGATCGAGCGCGAAGAGTCGCTGAACAAGCATATGAGCGAGCGGGTCAACCGTCCGGCTCCGCAGATTACCCCGCCTGCCGCGCCCAAGGCGGCCGAGCCGAGCAAGCGGGTGTTGAAAGAGAAGCAGGTCAATCTGTTCGAAGACAGTGCCTTGGCCGGCAGTCTGCCGCCTATCTCGATTCTCGATGTGGCGGAAAAGATCCAGAAGAAGTACTCACCCGAGTCTCTGGAGGCCATGTCGCGGCTGGTGGAGATCAAGCTCAAGGAGTTTGGTGTCGAGGTCATCGTCGAGTCTGTGCATCCGGGGCCGGTGATCACCCGCTTCGAGATTCAGCCGGCCGCCGGGGTCAAGGTCAGCCGTATCTCCAACCTGGCCAAGGACCTGGCGCGTTCGCTGGCGGTGATCAGTGTGCGGGTGGTGGAGGTAATCCCGGGCAAGACCACCGTCGGCATCGAAATTCCCAACGAAGACCGCCAGATCGTGCGTTTCTCCGAGGTGCTGTCGTCGCCCGAGTACGATGATGCCAAATCGCCGGTAACCCTGGCCCTGGGCCATGATATCGGCGGCAAGCCGGTGATTACCGACCTGGCGCGCATGCCGCACCTGCTGGTGGCCGGTACCACCGGTTCCGGTAAGTCGGTGGGGGTCAACGCGATGATCCTGTCGATCCTGTTCAAATCCACGCCGGAAGAGGCGCGGTTGATCATGATCGACCCGAAGATGCTCGAACTGTCGATCTACGAAGGCATTCCGCACCTGCTGTGCCCGGTGGTAACCGATATGAAGGAGGCCGCCAACGCCCTGCGCTGGTCGGTGGCCGAGATGGAACGGCGCTACAAGCTGATGTCGAAGATGGGTGTGCGCAACCTGGCCGGCTTCAACCGCAAGGTCAAGGATGCCGAGGAAGCTGGTGAGCCGCTGTCCGACCCGCTGTACAAGCGCGAAAGCATGCACGACGAAGCGCCTCTGCTGAAAACCCTGCCGACCATCGTGGTCGTAGTCGACGAATTCGCCGACATGATGATGATCGTCGGCAAGAAGGTCGAAGAGCTGATCGCGCGTATCGCGCAGAAGGCCCGTGCGGCGGGCATCCACCTGATCCTCGCGACCCAGCGTCCTTCTGTGGATGTGATTACCGGCCTGATCAAGGCCAATATCCCGACCCGCATGGCCTTCCAGGTGTCGAGCAAGATCGACTCGCGCACCATCCTCGACCAGGGTGGTGCCGAGCAGTTGCTGGGTCACGGCGACATGCTCTATATGCCGCCGGGCACCGGTCTGCCGATTCGCGTGCACGGTGCCTTCGTTTCCGACGAGGAGGTGCATCGCGTGGTCGAGGCCTGGAAGCAACGCGGCACACCGGATTACATCGAAGATATCCTGGCGGGCGTCGAGGAAGCCGGCAGTGGCTTCGAAGGCAGCAGCGGCGAGGGCGGCGGTGAAGGCAGCGAGGCGGATCCGCTCTACGACGAGGCGGTCAATTTCGTCCTGGAAAGCCGCCGCGCCTCGATTTCCTCGGTGCAGCGCAAGCTGAAGATTGGCTACAACCGCGCCGCGCGGATGATCGAGGCCATGGAGATGGCCGGTGTGGTGACCTCGATGAACACAAATGGCTCCCGTGAGGTCATAGCACCAGGCCCCAATCGCGATTAACGCTTCAGTCCCTGTTGATAAGGAGTCCCATGCGCCTGATTCGCATGTTGTTGCTGACAGTTTTGAGTTTTTCCAGTGTGGCCGCTGTGGCCGATGATTCGCTTGCCGTGCAGCGCCTGACCGAGCTGCTCAACCAGGCTCAAACCATCAGTGCGCGCTTTTCCCAGCTGACCCTGGACGGCAGCGGCACCCAGTTGCAGGAAACCGCCGGCCAGCTGGCGCTCAAACGCCCCGGGCTGTTCCGCTGGCACACCGATGCGCCGATGGAGCAGCTGCTGGTCTCCAATGGCGAAAAAGTCTGGCTGTATGACCCGGATCTCGAGCAGGTCACCATCCAGACCCTGGATCAGCGCCTGACCCACACTCCGGCCCTGCTGTTGTCCGGCGATGTGTCGAAGATCAGCGAGAATTTCGCGATCAGCCACAGCGAAAGCGGCACTGTGGTCGATTTCATTCTCAAGCCAAAATCCAAGGACAGCCTGTTCGACAGCCTGCGCCTGTCGTTTCGCAACAAGGTGCTCAACGACATGCAGCTGATCGACAGCATCGGTCAGCGCACCAATATCCTGTTCCTCGGGGTGAAGATGAACGAGGCGCTGGATGACGGCCTGTTTACCTTCGATATCCCCCAGGGTGCGGACGTGATTCAAGAGTAAGCTGCCCAAGAGCAAGAGGCTTTAGCCCCGTCATGGACCTGTTTCGCAAGGCTCCCGTTGCCCAGCCGCTGGCTGCTCGCCTGCGCGCCGCCAGCCTGGACGAGTATGTCGGTCAGGAGCACTTGCTGGCGCGCGGCAAGCCGTTACGTGAAGCCCTGGAGCAGGGCGCGTTGCATTCGATGATCTTCTGGGGCCCGCCGGGGGTGGGCAAGACCACCCTGGCGCGCTTGCTGGCGCAGGTCTCCGATGCTCACTTCGAGACCATTTCCGCGGTGCTCTCCGGGGTCAAGGAAATCCGCCAGGCGGTGGAAATCGCCCAGCAGCATGCCGCGCAGTATGGCCGCCAGACCATCCTGTTCGTCGACGAAGTGCACCGTTTCAACAAGTCGCAGCAGGATGCCTTCCTGCCCTATGTGGAAGACGGCACCCTGATCTTTATCGGGGCCACCACGGAAAATCCCTCCTTCGAGCTGAACAACGCGCTGTTGTCGCGGGCCCGGGTCTATGTGCTGAAAAGCCTGGACGAGGCCGCCCTGCGCAAGCTGGTCAAGCGCGCCCTGAGCGACCCCAAGGGCTTGGGCGAGCGCAAGCTCAGCCTGCCCGAGGAGAGTTTCAAGATCCTTCTGGGTGCGGCCGATGGCGATGGTCGACGCCTGCTCAACTTTCTCGAAAACGCCGCCGATCTGGCCGAGGATGGCTGTGTAATCAGCACCGAGCTGCTGCTGGATCTGCTCGGCGACAGTCGCCGGCGCTTCGACAAGGGCGGCGAGGCCTTCTACGACCAGATTTCCGCGCTGCACAAGTCGGTCCGCGGCTCCAGCCCGAATGGCGCGCTCTACTGGTTCGCGCGCATGCTCGACGGTGGTTGCGACCCCTTGTATATCGCGCGCCGTGTGGTGCGCATGGCCAGCGAGGATATCGGCAATGCCGATCCCCGCGCGCTGACCCTGTGCCTGAATGCTTGGGATGTGCAGGAGCGGCTGGGCAGTCCGGAAGGCGAGTTGGCGGTGGCTCAGGCCATCGTTTACCTGGCCTGTGCGCCCAAGAGCAATGCGGTCTATATGGCCTTCAAGGCGGCCATGCGCGATGCTGCCGAGCACGGCTCCCTGGAGGTGCCGCTGCACCTGCGCAATGCACCGACCAAACTGATGAAAGAACTCGGTTACGGCGACGAATACCGTTACGCCCATGACGAGCCCGAGGCCTATGCCGCCGGCGAGGACTATTTCCCGGAAGGGTTCGAGGCGCGCGAGTATTACCAGCCGGTGCCACGTGGCTTGGAGTTGAAGATCGGCGACAAGCTACAACGCCTGAAGAGTCAGGATCAGGCCAGCCCCAGACAGCGGAGGAAACCATGACCCGTGTGCTTCTCGCGGTGGCTGCCGGCGGGGCGGCGGGCTGTGTATTGCGTTTTCTCGCGACCAGCTGGGTGGCGGCGAGCTGGCCCCGGCACTACTACCTGGCTACTTTGACGGTGAATATGCTCGGCTGCCTGCTGATCGGCCTGTTGTCGGGGCTGTTTCTGCTGCGCAGCGACCTGCCGCTGGAGTTGCGCACCGGCCTGACGGTTGGGCTGCTCGGCGGCCTGACCACCTTTTCCTCCTTCAGCCTGGAGCTGCTCGGTCTGCTTGAGGGCGGTCGTACAGCCGAGGCCATGGGGTACCTGTTGTGCAGCATGGTCGGCGGCTTGCTGGCCGCCTGGCTGGGCCTGACCCTGGCGCGATTGTGCCAGTGAGTGCGCGTCCGTTTGCGGCCGACCGGTTTGCGGATTGGCGCTGTAGCGGCCTTAAGCCTTAAACTGCGCGCCATCGCGCGACATGGCTCTGCCATGCAATCTTTTGTACCTGTATTGAGACCTGAACATGCTCGACTCCAAACTGGTTCGCAGCCAACTTCACGATGTGGCCCAGCGCCTTGCTAGCCGCGGTTTTCAGCTGGATGTAGCGCGTTTCGAGGCGCTCGAAACGCAACGCAAGGCGGTCCAGACCCGTACCGAGCAGCTGCAGGCCGAACGCAACAGCCGCTCCAAGACCATTGGCCAGGCCAAGGCGCGGGGTGAGGACATCGCACCGCTGCTGGCCGATGTCGACCGCATGGGCAGTGAGCTGGAGGAGGGCAAGCGTGAGCTCGACAGCATCCAGAGCGAACTCGACAACCTGCTGCTGAATATCCCCAACCTGCCGCACGAGTCGGTGCCGGTGGGTGACGACGAAGAGGGCAACGTCGAGGTCTCGCGCTGGGGTACGCCGCGCAGCTTCGATTTCCCGATCCAGGATCATGTCGCTCTGGGCGAAAAATACGGCTGGCTGGATTTCGAAACCGCCGCCAAGCTGTCCGGTGCCCGCTTTGCCTTGCTGCGCGGCCCCATCGCCCGCATGCACCGCGCCCTGGCGCAATTTATGATCAATTTGCACACCAGCGAACATGGCTACGAAGAAGCTTACACGCCCTATCTGGTGCAGGCTCCAGCGCTGCAAGGCACCGGCCAGTTGCCGAAGTTCGAGGAAGACCTGTTTAAAATCAGCCGTGACGGCGAGGCGGACCTGTACCTGATTCCGACCGCCGAAGTATCGCTGACCAATATCGTCGCCGGCGAAATTCTGGATGCCAAACAGCTGCCGCTGAAACTCGTGGCCCACACCCCGTGCTTCCGTAGTGAAGCCGGCGCATCCGGCCGTGATACCCGCGGCATGATCCGCCAGCACCAGTTCGACAAGGTCGAGATGGTGCAGATCGTCGAGCCAAGCCAATCCTTCGACGCCCTGGAAAGCCTGACTGCCAACGCCGAGCGCGTGCTGCAACTGCTCGATCTGCCGTACCGCAAACTGGCGCTGTGCACCGGCGATATGGGCTTCAGTGCAGTGAAAACCTATGATCTGGAAGTCTGGGTGCCGAGCCAGGACAAGTACCGCGAGATTTCTTCCTGCTCCAACTGCGGCGACTTCCAGGCACGCCGCATGCAAGCGCGCTATCGCAACCCGGAAACCGGCAAGCCCGAGCTGCTGCACACCCTCAACGGTTCCGGCCTGGCGGTGGGCCGCACCCTGGTCGCGGTGCTGGAAAACTACCAGCAGGCCGATGGCAGCATCCGCGTGCCCGAGGTGTTGAAGCCCTATATGGGCGGCATCGAGGTGATCGGCTAGCAGGCTGTTGAAAAACTACCTGCGTTGCTGATACTGCGTTAAAAACAGGTTCGGAATACTCATTTACAACTCGTAAACTCCGCTTCCTCGCCTGTTTTTGCCTTGTCTCGGCCGCCTCGCCTACATTTTTCAACGGCCTGCTAGGCGCAATTCGGTTGCACAATACGGGGTGGCTATTGCCGCCCCGTTTTTTTACCTCTGGCGAGATTGATCCATGGACTTCCTTCCCCTGTTCCACAAATTGCAGGATCGCCTGGTGCTGGTGGTCGGCGGTGGCGAAGTGGCGCTGCGCAAGGCGCGTCTGCTCGCCGATGCCGGCGCGCGCTTGCGCGTGGTCGCTCCCGAGGTTCGGGCCGAGCTGCAGAACCTGGCCGGCGACGACGGTTTTTTCCTACGCGGTTACCAGCCGGAGGACCTGCAGGGCGTTTGCCTGATCATCGCCGCCACCGACGACGAGCCACTGAATGCCGAGATTTCCCGTCAGGCCCAGGCCCTGGGGCTGCCGGTCAATGTGGTGGATGCGCCGAAGCTGTGCAGTGTGATCTTCCCGGCCATCGTCGACCGCTCGCCGCTGATCATTGCCGTCACCAGTGGCGGCGATGCGCCGGTGCTGGCGCGGCTGATCCGGGCGAAAATCGAGACCTGGATTCCCGCCACCTACGGCCAGCTGGCCGGCCTGGCCAAGCGCTTTCGCGCCCAGGTCAAGGGCCTGTTTCCCGATGTGCAGCAGCGCCGGGTGTTCTGGGAGGACGTGTTTCAGGGCCAGATTGCCGAAAGCGTGTTCGCCGGCAAGCAGCAGGAAGGTGAGCGTCTGCTTGAGGAAAAGATCGCCGGCATTGCGCCGCGGACCCTGGGCGAGGTGTATCTGGTGGGGGCCGGCCCGGGCGATCCGGATCTGCTGACCTTTCGCGCCCTGCGCCTGATGCAGCAGGCCGATGTGGTGCTCTACGATCGCCTGGTGGCTCCGGCCATCATCGAGCTGTGTCGGCGCGATGCCGAGCGCATCTATGTCGGCAAGCAGCGTTCGGCGCATGCGCTGCCCCAGGAGCAGATCAATCAGCGCCTGGTCAGCCTGGCCAAAGAGGGCAAGCGCGTGCTGCGCCTGAAGGGCGGCGATCCCTTTATCTTCGGCCGCGGCGGCGAGGAAATCGAAGAGCTGGCGGCCCACGGGATTCCCTTCCAGGTGGTGCCGGGCATCACCGCGGCCAGCGGCTGCGCTGCCTATGCCGGGATTCCCCTGACCCACCGCGACCATGCTCAGTCGGTGCGCTTCGTCACCGGCCACCTCAAGGATGGTAGCTGCGATTTACCCTGGGCGGAACTCACCGCCGCCAGCCAGACCCTGGTGTTCTACATGGGCCTGGTCGGTTTGCCGATGATTTGCCAGCAGCTGATTGCCCACGGTCGCGCCGCCGAGACCCCGGCCGCGCTGATTCAGCAGGGCACCACGCAGAATCAGCGGGTGTTTACCGGCACTCTGGCGAATCTGCCGCAGCTGGTGGCCGAGCATGAGGTGCACGCGCCGACCCTGGTAATAGTCGGCGAGGTGGTGCAGTTGCGGGAAAAACTGGCCTGGTTCGAAGGCGCTCAAGCCGGCGTCTGATTCTGCCTGCCGGGCGCTGTTTAGCGTCGCGCGACCCCTTGGCCGGGTAGGCGGGTGCGATCATGCTGGCGGCCGAAGTCCAGGGCCGGGCCGCTTGGCACTATGCCGCTCGGGTTGAGGTTGCGGTGGCTGC
Source organism: Pseudomonas sp. EA_105y_Pfl2_R69 (assembly GCF_963970915.1). NCBI lineage: Bacteria > Pseudomonadati > Pseudomonadota > Gammaproteobacteria > Pseudomonadales > Pseudomonadaceae > Pseudomonas > Pseudomonas sp. EA_105y_Pfl2_R69. Next base: position 170,975 of record NZ_CAXAOO010000007.1, on the reverse strand, counting down.
CATAGTAGTGCTGCTTGATCTGCTCCAGGTTCACCGTCTGCGCCACGCCAGGCCACTGGTACAGTTCGCGTAGCCAGTTGCAGAGCTGCGGGTAATCCTCGATGCGCCGCAGGTTGCACTTGAAGTGGCCGTAATACACGGCGTCGAAGCGGATCAGGCTGGTAAACAGCCGCCAGTCGGCTTCGGTCAGGTATTCGCCGGCCAGGTAGCGTTGTTTGCCGAGTCGTGTTTCCAGTGTGTCCAGTTCGGCGAACAGCTCGATAAAGGCTTCCTCGTAGGCCGCCTGGGTGGTGGCGAAGCCGGCGCGGTACACCCCATTGTTGATGGCGGGATAGATGCGCTGGTTGAGCGCGTCGATCTCGCCGCGCAGGGTAGGCGGGTAGAAGTCCAGGCTATTGCCGGTCAGGTCGTCGAAGGCCGAGTTGAACATGCGGATGATTTCCGCGGACTCATTGCTGACGATGCGTTGCTGCTGTTTGTCCCAGAGCAGGGGGACGGTTACCCGTCCGCTGTAGTGGGCGTCGTCGGCGGTGTAGCGCTGATACAGGTACTCGAAGCCATCCAGGAGATCGCCGGTGGAGCCGTGGCTTGGGTCGAATGTCCAGCCGTGGTCAGCCATCAGCCAGCTGACGACCGATACATCGATCAGCTTATTCAGGCCCTTGAGTTGGCGCAGAATCAGGGTGCGGTGGGCCCAGGGGCAGGCGAGGGAGACATACAGGTGGTAGCGGCCGGCCTCTGCCTTGAAGTTGCCTTCACCGCTGGGGCCGGGGCTGCCGTCGGCGGTAATCCAGTGACGGCGCTGAGCGTTTTCGCGCTTGAAGCGGCCGTCTGCGGCGGTACCATACCACTGGTCATGCCAGCGCCCTTCGATTAACAAACCCATATCTGGCTCCTCTGGCGTTGTACTGAGGCAATCAGTTTAACCGGCTTGAATCGATAGAAATACGGAAAAAGTTGCCCTGGTAGATTCACTAATTCGATATGAGGCGCGCATCCCAGTGCTGCTGCGCCTGCTGCAGGGCATCCTCGCGGGGCTGCCCCAGGGCCCGCAAGGCCAGGGCCATGGTGCTGATCACGGCCAGCTGGCCGTAATCATCGGCGATTTCGCCGCGCCAGAAGGCCGCCAGATGGGCGGGCTCCAGTGACTGCGGTTTGACGTGGCGCTGGGCGGACAGTGCCGGCCAGTCTTCATCCCAGTTTTCGCCATTGGCCGTGCCGTACAGGTGGCTGGTGGCATCCGGATTGATTTCGATCTCGCCGCCTTCGCCCTTGATCACCACGGCGCAATCGCCGAGTAATTGGCTGGCCTCGCGATGCACCGCCTGATAACCAGGGTGGAAGATACTCTGCAGGCCGCAGCGCGCACTCAGCGGGTTGAGGATGCGCGTCAGTGAGTGAATCGGTGAGCGCAGGCCAAGGATGTTGCGCAGGTCGATCATCTTCTGTAGCTGTGGCATCCAGTCGCCCAAGGGGATAAAGGCCAGGTGCTGGGTGTCTATCGCCTGCTCCACGTCGAGCCAGTTGTGGCAGAGTGGGATCTGCAATGGTTCGAGCAGCTGCTCGCTGTACATGCGCCCGGCGGTATGGGCACCGCCACCATGCAGGAGGATCTTGACTCCGCCATTGGCCAGGGCTTTGGCAGCGAGCAGAAACCAGGGTAGATGACGCTTCTTGCCGGCATAGCTGGGCCAGTCCAGGTCGATCTGCAGGCGCGGCACCTGCAGGCGCTCGCGCACTGCTTCGGCGAAGCCGGCCATCTCCTCTGCGCTTTCCTCCTTGTGCCGCAACAACATCAGAAAGGCCCCCAGTTGGGTGTCTTCGGCTTTGCCGTCGAGCAGCATGCCCATGGCTTCGCGGGCCTCCTCGCGGGTCAGGTTGCGCGCGCCGCGCTTGCCCTTGCCGAGGATGCGCACGAACTGGGCGAAAGGGTGTTCTGCTGGGGTACTGAGGTTCATAGGCAATTTGTCGGCTTGGGCAGGCCCGCCAGCTTGGCGGCAAGTTTGGCGGGAGTGCCTTTGAATAACTGGTTGAGGTGCAGGCTGTTGCCCTTGCTCGGGCCGAGCTTGAGGGCGGCGTATTTGATCAGTGGGCGATTGGCTGGGGCCAGCTGGAATTCGTCGTAGAAGCCGCGTAGCAGGAGCAGTATTTCCCAGTGTGCGTCGCTCAGGCTGATCTGCTCTTGGCGGGCCAGAGCTTCGGCCACCGCCGGCGACCAGTCGGCCAGGTCGAGCAGGTAGCCGTCCTTGTCCAGGGCGATGCAGCGGTTGTCGATATGCAGGGTGCTCATAGCCAGCTATTGACCTTGTCGAAGCGGCAGCTGAGTTCGACCAGGCCTGGGTAGTCGACAGTCTGCAGGCGGTGCGGGCCTGCGATGGCGCGGGCGCTGAGGTCTTCGTCGAGGGCGAATAGGCCGATGCTCTCGGGCATCAGCTCCAGGGCCTGGCACTGGGCGCTGCCGGGTTGCAGGGCGTAGACGGCATCGCCACACAGCAGCAGGCCGTCGCCGGGGCCAAGCAGGCGCAGGCAGCTGCTCAGGCGGCTGTCGCTGAATGGCGAATGGGAAAGCATATGCAGGGTCGTCATCAGAGGGTTATCACCTGATCGTAGCGTGCGACAAGCGTTGTCAGGTCGGCGTCATCCAGCAGTTCGACGGCCAGGTGCAGCTTCTGTTGATCAAGGCCGCGTTCCTGCAGGTTGCGGGTCGAGGCGTAGAGCGCTTCCACGCCGAACATCGGCAGCGCCTGCAGATTGGCTCCGAGATCCTTCTGTTGCAGGGTCGCGGGCTGCTGGGCCGTGCTCAGCTGAAACACCCCGTCATCGAGAAACAGCATGCCGATGGGCAGGTCGAAGGCTCCGCCGGCCAGGGCGATGTCCAGGGCTTCACGGGCCGTGGGGCCGGACCAGGGCGGCTGGCGACTGATAATCAGCAGGGATTTGCTCATTTCAAGACCCTCCAAAACACACCAGGCGGTCGGCCAGTTGCGTCGCTTCATGCAGTTGGCCAAGTCCCGACAGCTCCCAGGGAGCCTGCAGGTTGGCGCTGCCGGAGGCATAACGCTGGGCTTCCTGGGTATCCAGAACGCCACGGCGCAGGGCGGCGGCAATGCACACCACGGCGTCGAGTTGCTGAGCGTGGACGAAGTCGCGCCATTCGCCGGTCAAATCCAGCTCATCCTGGGGGCTGATCACGTTGCTCGAGGCGCTGTGTACGCCATCCTGATAGAAGAACAGTCTGACGATCTCGTGCCCGCTCGCCAGCGCCGCCTGAGCGAAGCGCAGGGCGCGGCGCGAGGAGGGGGCGTGGGGTGGGGCGAACAGGGCGATGGCAAATTTCATGGATAACCCGGTGGGGAGCGTCTGGCGAAATGATAAGGCCTGAGTGGGCAAGATGGGCAGCGACAGCTTAAAACACGCCTGTTTTAGGTGTACAGGGTGGAAACCAAACGCCCCGAGCGGGTCGGGGCGTTGGCTGATTGTGTTGCATGGTGCGTGTTGCGCCCCCGGCAGGGTTACTTGTGTAGGTGTTCCGCCGCGTGCAGGGTGTTTTCCAGCAGGCCGGCGCGCGTCATGGGGCCAACTCCGCCTGGTACCGGGGTGATCCAGCCAGCACGGGGCAGGGCGGTTTCGTACACCACGTCGCCGATCAGCTTGCCATCGGCCTGACGGTTGATCCCCACGTCGATGACGATGGCCCCTTCCTTGATCCACTCGCCCTTGACCAGGCCCGGTTTGCCGGCGGCCACCACGACGATATCGGCCTGGCCAACGTGGGTCGGCAGGTCCTTGGTGAAACGGTGCGTGATCGTGACGGTGCAGCCCGCCAGCAGCAGCTCCATGGCCATGGGGCGGCCGACGATATTGGATGCGCCCACCACCACGGCATGCATGCCATAAAGGTCGGCACCGGTGCTTTCGAGCAGGGTCATGATGCCCTTGGGGGTGCAGGGGCGCAGTAGCGGCATGCGCTGGGCCAGGCGGCCGATATTGTAGGGGTGGAAGCCGTCGACATCCTTGTCCGGGCGAATGCGCTCCAGCAGCAGGGATGAGTCGAGGTGCTCGGGCAGTGGTAGCTGAACCAGAATGCCGTCGATGCCCGGCTCGTCGTTGAGGCGGTCGATCAGAGCCGTCAACTCGTCCTGGCTGGTGCTGGCTGGCAGATCGTAGGCCTGGGAAACAAAGCCGACCTCCTCACAGTCCTTGCGCTTGTGCGAGACATAGACCTGGGAAGCCGGGTCGCTGCCAACCAGAATTACAGCCAGCCCCGGCGCGCGCAGGCCCTGCTGGCGTCGTTCGGCGACGCGTTGCGCGATCTGCTGGCGGAGGCTGGCGGCAATCGCTTTGCCGTCGATCAGTTGTGCGGTCATTGCGCTTGGTTAACCATAAAGAAAGGATGGAAAAAGGACGCGCATTCTCGCATGACCATGCGGTGGGGCAAAGGCGCATGCCACGGTTTTCGCGTAACTCCTTTATATAGCTGAATTTTTTTGATCTTCCCTGTTGACGACCGTTAATCACCTCTATAACATTCGCCCCGCTTGTCGAGCACAGCCAGTCGCTGGGTAAGACGGCAAGGGTAAGAGCTGCAAGGTTTTTCCCGAAGCCGAAAGCTTTAAGTCTGCGCTGCAGATGGATAGGCGCCCGTAGCTCAGCTGGATAGAGCATCCGCCTTCTAAGCGGATGGTCGCAGGTTCGAGTCCTGCCGGGCGTGCCATTTGGCAGTCTTGGCGCAAGCAACATGCAATATGGTGGGCGTAGCTCAGTTGGTAGAGCGCAGGATTGTGACTCCTGTTGTCGTGGGTTCGATCCCCATCGTCCACCCCATATTCCAAAGCGCCAGGTGAAAGCCTGGCGTTTTTGTATACGAGGTTTTACCTCTGCGGACGTGGTGGAATTGGTAGACACACTGGATTTAGGTTCCAGCGCCGCAAGGCGTGAGAGTTCGAGTCTCTCCGTCCGCACCATCTTTCTTTAGCTCCCTCCCGTTTGCCGCTTGCATCTAGGGTGACTTCTGCAAATTCAGCCTCTAGAATGCATGCCCTTGATTCGGGGCCGGTAAACGGCCGGCTTATGTCTGTGCAACGAGGAATATCCATGCAAGTTTCTGTTGAAAGCACTTCTGCTCTTGAGCGCCGTATGACCGTTGGCGTTCCCGTTGAGCGCATCGAGACTGAAGTCAACAAGCGTCTGCAGCAGACTGCCCGTCGCGCCAAGGTTCCCGGTTTCCGTCCCGGCAAAGTGCCGATGAGCGTAATCCGCCAGCGTTACGAAGATGCTGCGCGCCAGGAAGCTCTGGGCGACCTGATCCAGTCCACCTTCTATGAGGCCGTGGTCGAGCAGAAGCTCAATCCCGCCGGCGCTCCGGCTGTTGAGCCGAAGTCCTTCGAGAAGGGCAAGGATCTGGAGTACGTCGCCACCTTCGAAGTATTCCCGGAATTCACCGTTGGCGGTTTCGAGTCCATTGCCATCGAGCGCCTGCAGGCCGACGTCGCGGATAGCGATGTCGACAACATGCTGGAAATCCTGCGCAAGCAGAACACTCGTTTCGAAACCGTTGAGCGCGCCGCCGAAAATGGCGATCAGCTGAATATCGATTTCGTCGGCAAGGTCGATGGCGAAGCTTTTGCGGGCGGCTCGGCCAAGGGCACTCAGCTGGTTCTCGGCTCCGGCCGCATGATCCCGGGCTTCGAGGATGCTCTGGTCGGTGCCAAGGCAGGCGAAGAGCGGGTCATCACCCCGACGTTCCCCGAGGACTACCAGAACCTCGATCTGGCCGGCAAGGCCGCCGAGTTCACCGTGACCGTCAACAGCATTAGTGCTCCGCAGCTGCCCGAGCTGAATGACGACTTCTTTGCCCTGTTCGGCGTGAAAGAAGGCGGTATGGAAGGCTTCCGCGCCGAAGTGCGGAAGAACATGGAGCGTGAGCTGCGTCAGGCTATCAAGTCCAAGGTCAAGAATCAGGTGATGGACGGCCTGCTGGCTGCCAACCCGATCGAGGTGCCGAAGGCGCTGATCAGCAACGAAGTGGATCGTCTGCGCGTGCAGGCCGTCCAGCAGTTCGGTGGCAATCTCAAGCCTGAGCAACTGCCGGCCGAGCTGTTCGATGAGCAAGCCAAGCGCCGCGTCGTGCTGGGCTTGGTCGTGGCGGAAGTGGTCAAGCAGACCGAGCTGAAGCCGGACGAAGCACGCATCCGTGCAATGATCGAAGAAATGGCGTCGGCTTATCAGGAACCTGAGCAGGTTGTGGCCTGGTACTACAAAAACGACCAGCAAATGAACGAGGTTCGTTCTGTTGTGCTGGAAGAGCAAGTTGTAGATACTGTTTTGCAGAAGGCCAACGTGACCGATAAAGCGGTCTCTTACGAAGAAGCTGTCAAGCCGGTGGAAGCTCCGCAAGCCGCCTGATTTCTTTACCTCGTTCGAACACGCCATAAGCCAGCCTCCGTGCTGGCTTATGCGTATTTGTGACATGACTATTTAGGGAGCGAGTGCACGCATGTCCCGCAATCCTTTTATGCAACAAATGCCCGATATCCAAGCTGCTGGCGGCCTGGTACCCATGGTTGTCGAACAGACGGCTCGCGGTGAGCGCGCTTACGACATCTATTCGCGCCTGCTCAAGGAGCGAGTGATCTTTCTTGTCGGTCCTGTAGAGGACTACATGGCTAACCTGATCTGTGCGCAACTGTTATTCCTTGAAGCGGAAAATCCGGACAAGGACATTCATCTTTACATCAACTCCCCAGGTGGTTCGGTGACGGCGGGTATGTCGATCTACGACACCATGCAGTTCATCAAGCCTAACGTGTCCACCACCTGCATTGGTCAGGCGTGTAGCATGGGCGCATTCCTGCTGACCGCCGGTGCCGAGGGCAAACGTTACTGCCTGCCGAACTCGCGGGTGATGATTCACCAGCCACTGGGTGGTTTCCAAGGCCAGGCGTCGGACATTGAAATTCACGCGAAGGAAATCCTCTTCATCCGTGAACGTCTCAACATACTGATGGCCAAGCACAGTGGGCGCACCTTGGAAGAAATCGAGCGCGATACCAATCGTGATAACTTCATGAGCGCCGAAGCCGCTCGTGAATATGGGTTGATCGACGCAGTGATTGAAAGCCGCCCCGCTTAATATAAGCCGCTCGAAATAGGGCAGGTCGGCGTGTCCGGCCGCCGGCGGGCTTGAAAATGCCCGCATTTGCCCTCATCTTGTGTTTCAAGCCTACCGGATTGGATTGAACGAATGACTGACACCCGCAACGGCGAGGACAACGGCAAGCTGCTTTATTGCTCCTTCTGTGGCAAAAGCCAGCATGAAGTGCGCAAATTGATTGCCGGTCCCTCGGTCTTTATCTGCGACGAGTGCGTCGACCTGTGTAATGACATCATCCGAGAGGAGGTGCAGGAAGCCCAGGCCGAGAGCAGCGCGCACAAACTGCCCGCGCCCAAGGAAATCAGCACCATCCTCGATCAGTATGTGATTGGTCAGGAGCGTGCGAAGAAGGTTCTGGCGGTAGCGGTGTACAACCACTACAAGCGCCTTAATCAACGCGACAAGAAAGACGATGTCGAACTGGGTAAGAGCAATATCCTGCTGATCGGGCCGACCGGCTCGGGCAAGACCCTGCTGGCCGAAACCCTGGCGCGTTTGCTCAATGTGCCGTTCACTATCGCCGATGCCACCACCCTGACCGAAGCCGGTTATGTCGGTGAAGACGTCGAGAACATCATTCAGAAGCTGCTGCAGAAATGCGATTACGATGTGGAAAAAGCCCAGATGGGCATTGTCTATATCGATGAAATCGACAAGATTTCGCGCAAGTCTGACAACCCGTCGATCACCCGTGACGTATCGGGCGAGGGCGTACAGCAGGCATTGCTCAAGCTGATCGAGGGTACTGTGGCCTCGGTGCCGCCCCAGGGCGGCCGCAAGCATCCGCAGCAGGAATTCCTGCAGGTGGACACGCGCAATATCCTGTTTATCTGCGGCGGTGCATTTTCCGGGCTGGAGAAGGTCATCCAGGGTCGCTCGACCAAGGGTGGCATCGGTTTCAACGCCGAAGTCCGCAGCAAGGACCTGGGTAAGAAGGTTGGCGAGTCGTTGCGCGCCGTCGAGCCTGACGATCTGGTCAAGTTCGGTCTGATTCCCGAGTTCGTGGGTCGGCTGCCGGTTATCGCAACCCTGGATGAGCTAGACGAGGCGGCGCTGGTGCAGATTCTGACCGAGCCGAAGAATGCGCTGACCAAGCAGTATGGCAAGCTGTTCGAGATGGAAGGGGTCGAGCTGGAGTTCCGCCCGGACGCCCTTAAGTCGGTGGCACACAAGGCGCTGGAGCGTAAGACCGGTGCCCGTGGCCTGCGCTCGATTCTCGAGGGTATCCTGCTTGATACCATGTACGAGATTCCTTCGCAGTCCGACGTCAGCAAGGTGGTTATCGATGAGAGCGTGATCGATGGCACTTCCAAGCCGCTGTTGATTTATGAAAACAGCGAGCTGCCAGCCAAGGCTGCGCCTGACGCGTAACAGGCTTGCAACATGTTGAAAGCAAGGGGCCTGCGGGCCCCTTTGCTTTTGCAGTGGCAACGCTTGTTTTTTGTTTGGGCTGCCCCCATCTTAACGCTAAGGGTCATCCCATCTGTTTACGGCCGCAAGGCCGACGTAGAGCCGAAATCATGAAGACAACCATCGAATTGCCTCTCCTGCCGTTGCGCGATGTTGTGGTCTATCCGCACATGGTCATCCCATTGTTCGTCGGGCGCGAGAAATCCATCGAAGCCCTCGAGGCGGCCATGACGGGCGAGAAGCAGATTTTGCTGCTCGCGCAGAAGAATCCCGCCGACGATGATCCGGATGAAGCCGGTCTCTATCGCGTCGGCACCGTGGCCACCGTGCTGCAGTTGCTGAAACTGCCGGATGGCACGGTCAAGGTGCTGGTCGAGGGCGAGCAGCGCGGCGAGGTCGAGCGTTTTATCGCGGCCGAAGGCCATTGTCGCGCCGAAGTGCAGCTGATCGATGAGGTCGAGGTTGCCGAGCGCGAGTCCGAGGTCTTTACCCGTAGCCTGCTCAGCCAGTTCGAACAGTACGTACAGCTGGGCAAGAAAGTCCCGGCCGAGGTGCTGGCCTCGCTCAACGGCATCGATGAGCCGGGGCGTCTGGTCGATACCATGGCTGCGCACATGGTGCTGAAGATCGAGCAGAAGCAGGAAATCCTGGAAATCACCGATCTGCAGGCGCGGGTCGAGCATGTACTGGCCCTGCTGGATGCCGAGATCGACCTGCTGCAGGTGGAAAAACGCATCCGTGGTCGGGTCAAGAAGCAGATGGAGCGCAGCCAGCGCGAGTACTACCTGAATGAGCAGATGAAGGCCATTCAGAAAGAGCTCGGCGACGGCGAGGAAGGCCATAACGAACTCGATGATCTGAAAAAGCGCATCGAGAACGCCGGCCTGACTGCCGAAGCCCACGCCAAGGCCACTGCCGAGCTGAACAAGCTCAAGCAGATGTCGCCAATGTCGGCCGAAGCCACCGTGGTGCGCTCCTATATCGACTGGCTGGTCAATGTGCCGTGGAAGGCGCAAAGCAAGGTGCGCCTCGATCTGGTGCGCGCCGAAGCGATCCTCGATGCCGACCATTACGGTCTGGACGAGGTCAAGGAGCGCATTCTCGAATACCTCGCCGTGCAAAAGCGGGTGAAGAAGATCAAGGGGCCGGTACTTTGCCTGGTAGGTCCGCCCGGGGTGGGCAAGACCTCCCTGGCGGAGTCGATTGCCAGCGCGACGAACCGCAAGTTCGTACGCATGGCCCTGGGGGGGGTGCGCGACGAAGCGGAAATTCGCGGTCACCGGCGTACCTATATCGGTTCCATGCCGGGTCGCCTGATTCAGAAAATGACCAAGGTCGGGGTGCGCAACCCGCTGTTCCTGCTCGACGAGATCGACAAGATCGGCCAGGACATGCGCGGCGATCCCGCTTCTGCGCTGCTCGAGGTGCTCGATCCGGAGCAGAATCACAACTTCAACGACCACTATCTGGAGGTCGATTACGACCTGTCGGACGTGATGTTCCTCTGCACGGCCAACTCCATGAATATTCCCGGGCCTTTGCTGGACCGCATGGAGGTCATTCGCCTACCGGGTTATACCGAAGCCGAAAAAATCAATATCGCCATCAAGTACCTGGCATCCAAGCAGGTTCAGGCCAACGGCCTGAAGAAAACCGAATTGGTTTTTGAAGAGGCGGCGATCCGCGACATCATTCGCTACTACACTCGCGAAGCCGGGGTGCGTGGTCTCGAGCGGCAGATTGCCAAGGTGTGCCGCAAGGTGGTCAAGGAGCATTCCACCGAGAAGCGCTTCCAGGTCAGCGTTACGGCCGATTCGCTGGAACATTTCCTCGGGGTGCGCAAGCATCGTTATGGCCTGGCCGAGCAGCAGGATCAGATCGGCCAGGTGACCGGGCTGGCCTGGACCCAGGTCGGTGGTGAACTGTTGACCATCGAGGCAGCGGTAGTGCCCGGCAAGGGGCAGCTGATCAAGACCGGTTCACTGGGTGATGTGATGCTCGAGTCGATCACTGCGGCGCAAACCGTGGTCAGAAGCCGTGCCAAGAGCCTGGGCGTGCCTGTGGACTTCTACGAGAAGCAGGACATCCATATCCATATGCCGGAGGGGGCTACCCCCAAAGACGGCCCCAGCGCCGGCGTTGGCATGTGTACGGCGCTGGTTTCGGCCTTGACCCAGATTCCCGTGCGCGCCGATGTGGCGATGACCGGTGAAATCACCTTGCGTGGACAGGTTCTGGCAATTGGTGGCCTCAAAGAAAAACTCCTGGCGGCACATCGTGGTGGAATCAAAACCGTGATCATTCCCGAAGAGAATGTGCGCGATTTGAAGGAAATTCCCGAGAATATTAAGCAGGACTTGCAGATTAAACCGGTTAAATGGATTGACGAAGTCCTGCAAATTGCGCTGCAATACGCCCCGGAGCCCTTGCCTGATGCGGCTCCCGAGATAGTTGCAAAGGATGACAAGCGCGAGTCTGATTCCAAGGAGCGAATCAGCACGCATTAGCCGGAGGGCTTCCTTGACATAATTTTGAAGCCCTTGTTATAAAGCGGCTCTTATCGTGTCGGCAGGCCATCCAGCACCCGCTTTGCTTACACTTAAAAGCAAGAAACAAACTCAATAGAAATTAAGGGGACTTAAGAGTGAACAAGTCGGAACTGATCGATGCCATCGCTGCATCTGCTGATATCCCAAAAGCTGTCGCCGGCCGTGCGCTGGACGCAGTAATTGAATCCGTAACTGGTGCTCTGAAAGCGGGTGATTCCGTAGTACTGGTTGGTTTCGGTACCTTCGCTGTCAAAGAGCGCGCTGCTCGTACCGGCCGCAACCCGCAAACTGGTAACCCGATCAGCATCGCTGCTGCCAAGATTCCAGGCTTCAAAGCCGGCAAAGCTCTGAAAGACGCTGTTAACTAAGCCGCTTTCGATCTTGCCCACCAGGTCAGTACGCCTGACCTGGCAGCGGAGCGGTAGCCCGGACGGACAGCATGTCCAGGCCATCACGAATCGATACTGTCATTTCGTTCCGCTTCGTTAGTTACGAGAAGGCGCATCCTCTGATGCGCCTTTCTTCTATCCGGATTTTACCCACACTGCGCGACTGCTAATTTTGTACAGTCGTTCTGGGGGACGCATGCTGCAGAACATCAGGGACAATTCACAGGGTTGGATTGCCAAAACCATTATCGGCGTCATTGTCGCGCTGCTGGCGCTGACGGGTGTCGATGCCATTTTCACCAGCACCAGCAACAGTCAGAATGCCGCTGTCGTCAACGGTGAGAAAATCACTACCGTGGAGTTGAATCAGGCCGTCGAGATGCAGCGCCGTCAGTTGCTGCAACAGTTGGGGCGTGATTTCGATGCATCCCTGCTGGATGAAAAGCTGCTGCGTGAGTCGGCCCTGAATGGTCTGATTGAGCGCGCCGTATTGCTGCAGGGGGCCAAGGACGCCAAGTTCGGGTTTTCCCAGCAGGCCCTCGACCAGCTGATTCTGCAAACCCCCGAGTTCCTCGTGGATGGCCAGTTCAGCCCCGAGCGATTCGATCAGGTGATCCGTCAGCTGGGCTACAACCGTTTGCAGTTCCGCCAGATGCTTGAGCAGGAAATGCTGATTGGTCAGTTGCGTGCCGGCCTGGCCAATAGCGGTTTTGTCACCGATGAGCAGGTGCAGGCGTTTGCCAGTCTGGAGAAACAGACCCGTGATTTCGCCACCCTGACGCTGCAGGCGGATCTCGATGCCGTGGTGCTCAGCGACGATGACATCAAGGCTTATTACGACGCGCAAGCCAGCGAGTTCATGACGCCGGAGCAGGTGGTCCTGGAGTATGTCGAGCTGAACAAGGAGGCATTCTTCGATCAGGTTGAGGTCAGCGCCGAGGCGTTGCAGACCGCTTACGAAAATGAAATCGCCAACCTGGCTGAGCAGCGTCGTGCCGCGCATATTCTGCTTGAAGTGAATGACGCGCTGAATGATGAACAGGCCCAAGCCAAACTGGTCGAGGTGCAGAAGCGCCTGGAGCAGGGCGAAGACTTTGCGGCGCTGGCCAAGGAGGTCTCCGATGACTCTGGTTCGGCAACCGATGGTGGTGATCTGGGCTTTGCCGGCCCGGGCGTATATGACCCGGCTTTCGAAGAGGCGCTCTATGCGCTGGACGAGAATGCCGTGTCCGCGCCGGTGCGCAGCGAGTTCGGCTGGCACCTGATCAAGCTGCTTGGAGTACAGGCACCCGAAGTGCCGAGCTTTGCCAGCCTCGAAGAAAAACTGCAGCGCGAACTCAAGGCGCGGCAGGTCGAGCAGCGCTTTGTCGAAGTTGCCAAGGATCTCGAGGATTCGGCTTTCGAGGCTTCCGACCTGGTCCAGCCGGCCCAGGAGCTCGGCCTCGAGGTCAAGTTGACTGAAGCCTTCGGGCGGCAGGGCGGCAGTGAAGGCCTAAGCGCCAATCGACAGGTGATCCAGGCCGCGTTCAGCGACGAGGTGTTGGAAGACGGCAGCAATAGCAGCGTGATCGAGCTCGACCCGAATACTGTGGTGGTGGTGCGGGTCAAGGAGCACAGCAAGCCTGAGCAGTTACCGCTTGAACAGGTGCAGGACAGTATCCGTACCCAGCTGACCAAGGTGCGTGCCAGCGAAGCGGTCAAGGCCAAGGGCGAGGCGCTACTGACAGCGCTGCGCAGTGGTCAGACGCCGATAGAGCAGGCGGACGCCGCGCAGTCCTGGGAAGTGGTCGAAGCGGCTACCCGCAGCCATGAAGGGGTCGAGCCTGCGGTGTTGCAGACACTGTTCCGCATGCCCAAACCGGCCGATGCGGGCAAGCCGAGCTTTGCCACTGTCAGCCTGAACAACGGCGACCTGGTGGTGGTGCGCCTGAATGGCGTCAGCCAGCCCGAGCAGGCTCTGTCCGATGAGGACAAGGCGATGTACAGCCGCTTCCTTGCCTCACGCGTTGGTCAGCAGGATTTCGCTGCCTTCCGTAAGCAGTTGGAAGCCAAGGCCGATATCGAACGCTTCTGATCAAGGCTGCTGCATGCAGAAATGGCAGGGAGCCATATCTAACGTCGCGCCGCGACGGCGCGAAGGGTGATTGCCACGGATGGCAACGCATAAAAAATGGCCGGGAGCCATTTTTAACGTCGCGTAGCGACGGCCCGATGGGTGAGTGCCATGGATGGCAACGCATAAAAAAGGCCGCTTAATCAAGCGGCCTTTTTTATTGCTTAGATTTTCTTGGCTGGAAGATTTACTCCTCCATGGCACCCATGGCGGTGGTGTTGAAGCCGCCATCGACGTACATGATCTCGCCGCTGACGCCCGAGGCCAGGTCCGAGCAGAGGAAGGCACCGGCGTTGCCGACTTCGTCGATAGTGACGTTACGGCGCAATGGGGTCTGCTTCTCGTTGGCGGCAAGCATCTTGCGGAAGCTCTTGATGCCGGAGGCAGCCAGGGTACGGATCGGGCCGGCGGAGATGGCGTTGACCCGAGTACCTTCTGGGCCAAGGCTGCCAGCCAGGTAGCGCACACCGGCCTCCAGGCTGGCCTTGGCCATGCCCATCACGTTGTAGTTGGGCATGGTGCGCTCGGCACCCAGGTAGGAGAGGGTGAGCAGGCTGCCATTACGGCCCTTCATCATCTCGCGGCCGGCCTTGGCCAGGGCGACGAAGCTGTAGGCGCTGATGTCGTGAGCGATGCGGAAGCCTTCGCGGGTGGTGACGTCGGTGAAGTCGCCATCCAGCTGGTCGCCCGGAGCGAAACCGACGGAGTGGACGATGCAGTCCAGGCCGTCCCACTTCTTGCTCAGGGCTTCGAATACCGAGGCGATTTCTTCATCGTTGGCCACATCGCAAGGGAAGCACAGCTCGGGGTTCGAGCCCCAATCAGCAGCAAAGCCCTCAACGCGGCCTTTGAGCTTTTCATTCTGATAGGTGAAGGCCAGTTCGGCCCCTTCACGGTGCATGGCTGCCGCGATGCCGGAGGCGATGGACAGCTTGCTGGCGACGCCAACGATCAGTACGCGCTTGCCGCTTAGAAAACCCATGGGCGTTATTCCTCTTCCTGTCTACAAGAATTAATCGGCTGGGGCCATAAAGGCCGCTTCCAGCAACTGCTGTGTATAGATGTCCTGTGGCGCGGCAAAGACACGTGTCGCCGGGCCTTGTTCCACCACCTTGCCCTGTTTGACCACCATCACCTGATGGCTCAGGGCCCTGACCACGGCCAGGTCGTGGCTGATAAACAGATAGGTCAGGTTGTACTTGGCCTGCAGCGAGCGTAGCAGTTCGACCACCTGGCGCTGTACGGTGCGGTCGAGCGCCGAGGTCGGCTCGTCCAGCAGGATCAGCGCCGGCTTCAGCACCAGGGCCCGGGCAATGGCAATCCGCTGGCGCTGGCCGCCGGAGAACTCGTGAGGGTAGCGGTGGCGGGTTTCCGGGTCCAGGCCCACTTCCACCAGCGCGGCAATGATCGCCTGCTCCTGCTCCGCCGCATTGCCCATGCGATGAATCTGCAGCCCCTCGCCGACTATCTGGCCCACCGACATGCGCGGGCTCAGGCTGCCGAAGGGATCCTGAAACACGACCTGCATCTGCCTACGTAGCGGGCGCACATCATGCTGCGACAGACCGTCCAGAGCCTGGCCCTGAAAGCGAATGCCGCCCTGGCTGCCCAGTAGGCGCAGGATCGCCAGGCCCAGGGTGGACTTCCCCGAGCCGCTTTCGCCGACTATGCCCAGGGTCTGGCCCTGAGGCAGGCTGAAGTTGATGCCGTCCACGGCCTTGACGTGGTCGACCGTGCGGCGCAGCAAGCCTTTCTTGATCGGAAACCAGACGCGCAGGTTCTCGACTTCGAGCATGGTCTTGCCCGGGGGCAGGTCAACGGGGCCGCCGCTGGGCTCCGCGCCCAGCAGTTCGCGGGTGTAGGGGTGTTGCGGGGCATGGAACAGGGTCTGGCAGCTGGCCTGCTCGACGATATGGCCGCGCTGCATCACGCAGACGCGATGGGCAATGCGCCTGACCAGGTTGAGGTCATGGCTGATCAGCAGGATGGCCATCCCCAGTTTGCTCTGCAGTTCCTTGAGCAGTTCGAGGATCTTCAGCTGGACGGTCACGTCCAGAGCCGTGGTGGGCTCGTCGGCGATCAGCAGTTCCGGTTCGTTGGCCAGGGCCATGGCAATCACCACGCGCTGCCGTTGACCGCCGGAGAGCTCGTGGGGGTAGGCCTTGAGACGCTTGTGCGGCTCGGGAATGCCGACCAGGTCGAGCAGCTCCAGGGTGCGCGCGGTGGCGGCCTTGCCGCTCAGGCCCTTGTGCAGGGCCAGCACCTCGTTGATTTGCTTCTCGATGCTGTGCAGCGGGTTGAGCGAGGTCATGGGTTCCTGGAACACCATGGCGATGCGGTTGCCGCGGATTCCGCGCAACTTGTTCTCGCCCAGCTTGAGCAGGTCTTGCCCGGCGTAGTGAATGCTGCCACTCGGGTGCTGGGCCAGGGGGTAGGGCAGCAGGCGCAGTATCGAGTGGGCGGTGACCGACTTGCCCGAGCCGCTTTCGCCGACCAGGGCCAGGGTCTCGCCGCGCTTGATATCGAAGCTGACCGCCTCCACCACGCGTTGTCTGCTGTTGCCGGTGACGAACTCGACGGCCAGGTCGCGCACTTCGAGGAGGTTGTTCGATTCGGTCATCTTATTTCCTCGGGTCGAAGGCGTCGCGCGCCGCTTCGCCGATAAACACCAGCAAACTCAGCATCAGGGCGAGCACCGCAAAGGCGCTGATCCCCAGCCATGGGGCCTGCAGGTTGGATTTGCCCTGGGCTACCAGCTCGCCGAGGGACGGTGCGCCCGGTGGCAGGCCAAAGCCGAGGAAATCCAGGGCGGTCAGGGTGCCGATCGCGCCGGTGAGGATAAAAGGCATAAAGGTCATGGTCGAGACCATGGCGTTGGGCAGGATATGACGGAACATGATCGCGCCGTTTTCCATGCCCAGGGCGCGGGCGGCGCGCACGTATTCCAGGTTGCGTCCACGCAGGAACTCGGCGCGCACCACATCCACCAGGCTCATCCAGGAGAACAGCAGCATGATGCCCAGTAGCCACCAGAAGTTCGGCTGCACGAAGCTGGCCAGGATGATCAGCAGGTAGAGCACCGGCAGGCCGGACCAGACTTCCAGGAAGCGTTGTCCGGCCAGGTCGACCCAGCCGCCGTAGAAGCCCTGCAGGGCCCCGGCGAACACGCCGATCAGCGAGCTCGCCAGGGTCAGGATCAGGGCGAACAGCACCGAGATACGAAAGCCGTAGATCACTCGGGCCAGCACATCGCGCCCCTGGTCGTCGGTACCCAGCCAGTTTTCCGCGGAGGGCGGCGCGGGGGCCGGCACCTGCAGATCGTAATTGATGCTGGAGTAGCTGTAGGGGATCGGCGGCCAGACCATCCAGCCGTCTTTCTGTTCGATCAGGTCCTGGATATAGGGGCTCTTGTAGTTGGCCTGCAGGGGGAATTCGCCGCCAAATGTGGTTTCCGGATAACGCTTGAGCACCGGGAAATACAGCTCGCCGTCGTACTGCACAACAAGCGGTTTGTCGTTGGCGATCAGTTCGGCACCCAGGGTGACGAAAAACAGCGCGAGAAAGATCCACAGCGACCACCAGCCGCGCTTGTGGGCCTTGAACAATTGGAAGCGTCGCTGATTGATAGGGGACAGTTTCATCTCAACTCTCCCGGCTTTCGAAGTCGATACGCGGATCGACCAGGGTGTAGGTAATGTCGCCGATCAATTTCACCACCAGCCCGAGTAGGGTGAAGATAAACAGGGTGCCGAACACCACCGGATAATCGCGGTTGATGGCCGCCTCGAAGCTCATCAGGCCCAGGCCGTCGAGGGAGAAGATCACTTCGATCAGCAGGGAACCGGTGAAGAAAATACCGATAAAGGCCGAGGGGAAGCCGGCGATGATGATCAGCATGGCGTTGCGGAATACGTGGCCGTAGAGCACGCCATTGTTGGTCAGGCCCTTGGCCCTGGCGGTGGTTACGTACTGTTTGTTGATCTCGTCGAGGAAGCTGTTCTTGGTCAGCAGGGTCAGGGTGGCGAAGTTGCCGATCACCAGGGCGGTGACAGGCATCGCCAGGTGCCAGAAGTAGTCGAGCAGCTTGCCGCCAAAGCTCAGTTCGTCGAAGTTGTTCGAGGTCAGCCCGCGCAGGGGGAACCAGTCGAAATAGCTGCCGCCGGCGAACAGCACGATCAGCAGAATGGCGAACAGGAAGGCCGGAATGGCATAGCCTACGATGATCGCCGAGCTGGTCCAGACGTCGAAGGCGCTGCCATGGCGGGTGGCCTTGGCGATCCCCAGGGGGATCGATACCAGGTACATGATCAAGGTGCTCCACAGCCCGAGCGAGATCGACACCGGCATCTTCTCGATGATCAGGTCGATGACCTCGGCATCGCGGAAGAAGCTCGAGCCGAAATCGAGCTGGGCATAGCTTTTCAGCATTAGCCAGAAGCGCTCCGGTGCCGGTTTGTCGAAGCCGTACATGCGCTCGATTTCCGCCACCAGTTCGGGGTCCAGGCCCTGGGCTCCGCGGTAGTTGGAGCCGGCCACCGAAACCTCGGCACCACCGCCGGCGATGCGGCTGGTGGCACCCTCGAAGCCTTCCAGCTTGGCGATCATCTGTTCGACCGGGCCGCCGGGAGCGGCCTGGATGATGATGAAATTGATCAGCAGAATGCCGAACAGGGTGGGGATGATCAGCAGCAGGCGACGGAAGATATACGCCAGCATCTTATTGCTCCGTCGTCGGCGAGGCGGCCGGTTGTGGCTGCGCCTCGGGTGCCTGCGGGCGGACCCACCAGGTGTTCAGGCCGATATCGTACTGTGGGGTGACTTTCGGATGCGCGAAGCGATTCCAGTAGGCCACGCGCCAGGTCTTGATATGCCAGTTGGGGATCACGTAGTGGCCCCAGAGCAGGACGCGATCCAGGGCGCGGGTATGCTCGATCAGGCTCTGCCGCGAGTCGGCATTGATCAGGCCTTCGACCAGCTGATCCACGGCCGGGTCCTTCAGACCGATAAAGTTGCGGCTGCCGGGGTTGTCGGCGCTGCTGGAATGCCAGTACTCGCGCTGCTCGTTGCCGGGGGAGTTGGACTGGCCGAAGCCGCTGACAATCAGATCGAAGTCGCGCGAGCGCAGGCGGTTGATGTACTGGGAGACATCGACCCGGCGGATGACCAGCTCGATGCCCAGGTCCGCCAGGTTGCGCTTGAAGGGCAGCAATACACGCTCGAACTCGGTCTGGGCGAGGAGGAACTCGAAGCTGACGGCTGTGCCCTCGGCGTCGAGCATCTGGTCGCCTTCGATGCGCCAGCCGGCTTCCTGCAGCAGTTGATAGGCGCGGCGCTGCTGTTCGCGAATGATGCCGCTGCCATCGGTGACCGGCGGCTGGTATTCGTCTGTGAACACCTGCGGCGGGATCTGTTCACGCAACGGCTCAAGCAGTTTCAGCTCGCCCGGGCTGGGCAGGCCGACGGAGGCCAGTTCGGAGTTGTCGAAATAGCTGCGGGTGCGGGTGTAGGCACCGTTGAACAGCTGGCGGTTGGCCCATTCGAAATCGAACAGCAGGCCCAGGGCTTCGCGTACGCGGCGGTCCTGGAACAACGGGCGGCGGGTATTGAAGATAAAGCCCTGCATGCCCGTGGGGTTGTGGTTGGCGATTTCTTCCTTGATCAGCTGGCCGTTGGCGACCGCGGCGATGCCGTAGGCGGTGGCCCAGTTCTTTGCACTGGTTTCCAGCCAATAGTCGAACTGACCGGCTTTCAGGGCTTCCAGAGCCACGGTGTTGTCGCGGTAGTAGTCGATCCGGCGGGTGTCGAAGTTGTAGAAACCGCGGCTGACCGGCAGGTCCTTGGCCCACCAGTCCTTGACCCGCTCGTAGCGGATCGAGCGGCCGGCCTGCACTTTGGCGATCCGGTAGGGGCCGCTGCCCAGGGGGATTTCCAGATTGCTCTTGCTGAAGTCGCGCTCGGCCCACCAGTGCTGCGGCAGCACTGGTAGCTGGCCGATAATCAATGGCAGTTCGCGGTTGCCGGCGTGCTTGAACACAAAGCGAACCTTGAGCGGCCCTTCGATTTCGACTCGATCGACATCGGCATAGTAGCCGCGGTAGGTGGGGGCACCCTTGCTCATCAGGGTTTCGAAGGTGAACTTGACGTCTTCGGCGGTGACCGGCTGGCCATCGTGGAAGCGTGCTTCGGGGCGCAGGTAAAAGCGCACCCAGGCGTTGTCCGGGGCTTTCTCGATCTTTTCGGCGAGCAGGCCGTACTCGGTAAAGGGTTCATCCAGGCTGTGATGGGTCAGGGTGTCGTAGATCAGGCCGAGATCATCGGCGGCCACCCCCTTGTTGATAAAGGGGTTGAGGCTGTCGAAACCGCCGAAACCGGCCTGACGCAAACTGCCGCCCTTGGGTGCGTCGGGATTTACGTAATCGAAGTGCTGGAAATTCGCCGGGTACTTGGGCGGCTCGTCGTACAGGGTCTGGGCGTGTTTGGGGCCGGCCAGGGTCAGGCCGGCCAGGCTGAGCAGGGCAATGCCGCTGCCGTGGACGAGTAAGGCGCGCAACACATGGGTCATTCAGCGTTCTCCATGGACTTCAGCCACCAGGTTCGTAGCCCCAGGGTGTAGGGCGGTGTGGCGACAAAGGCAAATCGGTTGCGATATGCCAGGCGGTGATAATCGATATACCAGTTCGGAATGCTGTAATGCTGCCAGAGCAGCACGCGGTCGAGCGCGCGGGTCGCGGCGACCTGCTCGTCGCGGGTCTGCGCCGAAAGCAGGCGGTCGATCAGGCTGTCCACCACCGGGTGGCTGACGCCAGCATAATTCTTGCCGCCCTTGAGGTTGGCCTGGCTGGAGTGAAAGTACAGCGACTGTTCCAGGCCGGGGCTGAGGGTCTGCGGCAAGGTCAGGAGGATCATGTCAAAGTCGAATTGATCGAGGCGCTGTTTGTACTGGGCGCGGTCAACGGTGCGCAAACTGGCCTGGATACCGATGCTGGCGAGGTTTTCAGTAAAAGGCTGGAGAATGCGCTCGAGATTGGGATTGACCAACAGTATTTCGAGGCGCAGGGGCTCGCCCTGGCTATTGAGCAGGCGTTGCCCGGAGGGTTTCCAGCCGGCGTCGGCCAATAGACCCAGGGCGCGGCGCAAGGTTTCCCTCGGGATACCACGGCCATCGGTCTGCGGCATCGTGAAGGGTTCGGTAAACAGGCGCGGTGGTAATTGCTTGCGGTGCGGCGAAAGCAGTAGCCATTCGGCCCCTTCCGGTTTGCCGCTGGCGGAGAACTCGCTGTTGGGGTAGTAGCTCTTGGCGCGGGTGTAGGAGCTGTTGAACAGTGCGCGGTTGGCCCATTCGAAATCGAACATCAAGCCCATGGCCTCGCGCACCCTGACGTCGCTGAACACGGCGCGCCGGGTGTTCATAAACAGTGCCTGGGTCTGGGTGGGAATCTGGTGCGGGATTTCCGCCTTGATCACTTCGCCGCGAGCCAGGGCGGGGAAGCGATAGCCGCTGGCCCAGTTCTTCGCCTGCTGCTCTATATAGATGTCGAATTCGCCGGCCTTGAAGGCTTCGAAGGCGACATGGCTGTCTCGATAGAACTCCACCTCAACCCGGTCGAAGTTGTATTTGCCGCGGTTAACCGGCAGCGTCGTCCCCCACCAGTCCTTGACCCGCTCGAAGGTCAGGCTGCGCCCGGGGCTGACCCTGGTGATGCGGTAGGGGCCGCTGCCCAGCGGCGGCTCGTAGGTGGTGGCCTTGAAGTCGCGATCCTGCCAGTAGTGCTGCGGCAGCACCGGTAGCTCGCCCAGGCGCAGGATCAGCAGGGGGTTGCCGGCACGCTTGAAGACGAAGCGCACGCTGTGCCGATTGAGAATATCGACACGCTGGACTTCCTGCAGGCTGGTGCGGTACTGCGGGTGCCCATCCTTGAGCAGCAGCCTGTAGGAGAAGGCCACGTCATAGGCGGTAATGGCTTTGCCATCGTGAAAACGGGCCTCCGGGCGCAGGTTGAACACCACCCAGCTGCGGTCCTCGCTGTACTCAATCGAGCGGGCAATCAAGCCGTAGCTGGAGGTGGGTTCATCGCCCGAGGGGTCGTACGAGCCGGTGCCCACCATCAGCGGGGCATTGAATTCATTGACCCCGTATTGCAGAAAATTGGCGGTGGCGACGGGGGGGCTGCCCTTGAAGGTATAGGGGTTCAGGGTGTCGAAGCTGCCCGCGGCCATCATTCGCAGGGTGCCGCCCTTGGGGGCTTCGGGGTTTACCCAGTCGAAGTGGGTAAAGCTGGCGGGGTACTTGAGCACCCCGAATTGGGCATAGCCATGACTTTCGCGAAGAGTCGCCCAGGCCGGGACGCTGATGGCCAGGCAGAGGAACAGCGAGAGGAGGGGACGTATCAAGTGAAATATCCGATCCGTGGCGTCTTATGGGCTGCTGGTCAGGTACAGTAACAGCTTGTATCCGCTGGAAAAAGAGCAGGTCAGCCAGCGAGTAACAGTTTGACTACACTATCTCCAACCACTGCGAGGCGATGATCTTGGGTATACGTAGCCATGGCATGCATTCATGGATCGAAAGATTTAACCAAGCTGAATTGCCCGCCCTCGCGGCGGTGGTGCAGGACTTGCACCGATTGACTCAGAACGGCAAGTCATCGGTCCAGCAACTGGCCGATGTGCTGTTACGCGATGCCTCCTTGACCTCCAAGGTGCTGCGCATCGGCAACAGTGTCTATTACAACCCTTCCCAGGAAACCATTCGTACCATTTCCCGGGCGATTGTCCTGATCGGCTTCGATAACGTGCGCCAGATCGGCCTGTCGGTGAGCCTGATCGACGGGCTGCTGGGCAGCGCCTCGCGCGATCAGTTGGAGGAATTGCTGGCGCGCTCCTTTCATGCCGCCGTGCAGGCCCGCAACATCGCCGGTTATGTGCTTGCCAAGCATGAGGAGGAGGTCTTTGTCGCGGCCCTGCTGCATAACATCGGCGAGCTGGCGTTCTGGGGCTGCGCCGGCGAGCAGGCCGACGAGTTGGCCTGTGCCCTGGCCCAGCCCGGCGTGGATGCCGACGAGGCGGTAATGGCGGTGCTCGGCACTAGCTTTCGCCAGCTGACCCAGGGCCTGGTGAAAAGCTGGAACCTGGGCGGAATTGTCGGTTTGGCGCAAAACAGCGCCAGCCAGAACGACCCTGCCGTGCGTGCGGTCAGCCTCGGTGCACGGATCAGTGAGGCGGCCTTGCAGGGCTGGGACTCGGCGGCCATGGAAAAGCTGCTCGGCGAGATGGCGGCACTGACCGGGGTCAGCCCCGAAGAGGCCATGCAGCAAGTGCTGGCCAGCGCCGACGAGGCGGTCAAGGTCGCCGCCACCTTCGGGGCCAGCGAACTCGGCAAGCTGATTCCCAATACCGACCCGGAACAGATTCGTCTGCAACAGGAGCAGCGCAAGGCCAGCCTACTGCAGCCCAACCTGCTGGTGTTGCAGCAGGCCCTGCAGGACCTGGGGCAGATGGCGGTGCAGCGCGGCGAGGTGGGCAACATTCTCGACACCCTGCTCAGGGGCCTGCATCAGGGGGCTGGGCTGGAGCGGGTGATGCTGGTGGTGCTGGCCGACGGGCAGAGTTGCTTTCGGGCCAAGCGGGTGGTGGGCGAGACGACGGAAAACGCGCTTGGTGATTTTGTCCTGCCGGTCGAGCAGCCCGAGCAACAGCATATCTTCAGCTATGTGCTGCGCAACAGAGAGGCACTGTGGATGGGCGTGCCGGCCAGCTATAACCTGGCGGAGCTGGTGACTCAGCCGATTCGCCAGCGATTGGGTCAGGGCATGTTCTTTATTGCCCCCCTGCTAGCCGGCAAGCGCGAAATCGGGGTGATATATGCCGATGGCCGGGTTTCCGGGCGGGCCCTGAAGCATGAGCAGTTCGTTGCCTTCCAGCGCTTCACTCAGCTGACCGGGCGCTGCCTGGAAGCGCTGACAAAGAAGGGCTAAGTCGGTCCATGACGGCCTTGCAAGGCCGTCATGGATGTCTGCTCAGCGTGGTACGTAGAGGGTCAGGGTCTGCCCGGGTTTTAGGGCCTTGCCAGCTCGCGGATTCCAGGTCTGCAGGTTCTTCATCGGCACCTTAAAGCGTTTGGCGATCAGGTACAGGGAGTCGCCTTGGCGTACCCGGTAGTAGGTCGCGCTGCTGCGGTTCGAACCGGTCGCTGCACTGCTTGCGCCGTACAGGGTAAGGGTCTGGCCCACGCGCAGGGTGTTGCCCGAGAGCTTGTTCCAGCGCTGCACGTCCTTGACGGAGAGCTGGTGGTTCTTGGCGATCTGCCAGAGGTTATCGCCGCTCTTCACCCGGTAGGTGCGCGGCTGTTGCCCGCTGCTGGCGCTGCGCTGTAGCCCTGGCTCGGCACGCTGCGCACCGGGTTGGGCGGGAATGCTCAGCACCTGGCCGATCTGCAGCGTGTTGCTAGTGAGCTTGTTGATGTCCTTGAGCGTATTGACGGTCAGCTGATGGCGGTTGGCGATGCTGTGCAGGCTGTCGCCCGAGCGTACGCGGTATTGCTGCCAGTCCACCAGTTCCTGGGGCTTCATCAGCAGGAGGTTGGCGGTCAGCAGTTCGGCTTTGTCGGTTGGTACCAGCAGGTGCTGCGGGCCGTCGAGGGTGATGCCTTTCTTGAAGGCGGGGTTGAGCAGATAGAGCTCATCCTCATCGAGGCCCGTCATGGCGGCGACCCGGGACAGGTCCATGCGCTGCTTGAATTCGACCTTCTCGAAGTAGGGCTCATTGGCAATCGGGTTGAGGCTGACACCATAGGCCTGCGGGGTCATCACCACTTGCGACAGGGCCAGCAGCTTGGGCACGTAATTCTGGGTTTCGCTGGGCAGGTTGAGGTTCCAGTAATCGGTCGGCAGGCCGAGTTTCTGGTTGCGCTCGATCGCCCGGCTGACCCGGCCTTCGCCGGCATTGTAGGCGGCGAGGGCGAGGAGCCAGTCGCCGTTGAACATTTCCTTGAGGCGGGTCAGGTAACTGATGGCCGCATCGGTCGAGGCCAGCACATCGCGCCGGCCGTCGTACCAGTTGGTCTGGCGCAGGTTGAAGTTACGCCCGGTGGAGGGGATGAACTGCCACAGGCCGACGGCATGGGCGTGGGAATAGGCCAAGGGGTTGTAGGCGCTTTCGATCATCGGTAGCAGGGCCAGCTCCATCGGCATATTGCGCTGCTCCAGGCGCTCGACGATAAAGTGGATATAGGGGCTGCTGCGCTCGCCGACTTTTTCCACAAAGGACGGATTGCTGACGAACCACAGGCGCTGCTGTTCGATGCGCGGGTTGAGGGTGATGCTGTCTTGCAGCTGATAGCCTGCGCGTACCCGCTCCCAGATGTCTTTGGGTTCTTCCGCGGCCGGCGCCTGGATGCTGTCGGTCAGCCACTCCGGTTCCTGCTCCAGGCCGACGGCGCGATCGGTATCGCGGCTACGGTCATCGGCGGCCTTCTCGCCCAGGCTCTGACAGCCGGCGAGGGTTATGCAGAACACCACCGCAAGCGCCCGGGAGCCTTGGGTCAATGCCTTTAAATTCAAGGTCTTGCGTGGTGATAAAGGCATTGGCTGAGGGGGGCGTCCGGGCTGAAAGATCGGGGGATTCTAGGAACGAGGCCGCTGCTGGTCAAGTTTTAACCAGTCTTTTGTGGGCTTATCGTGCTTTTAGAACTTATCTTTCCAGGCGCGCAAGGCGGCAAAGACCTGCTCGGTTGTGCGTGCCATGGGGCCGTCGCGTTCGTCGATCTTGCGCTGCACCTCGAGCTCGGCGCTGCGCAGAAAGGGGTTGGTGGCGCGCTCCAGAGCCAGGGTCGAGGGCAGGCTGATGCGCCCGGCTTCACGCCAGGCCGTGACCTGCTCGAGGCGCTGCCGGATCTGCCGGTTATGCGGCTCCACTGCGACGGCAAAGCGCAGGTTGCTCAGGGTGTATTCGTGGGTGCAGAACACCTGGGTCTGGTCTGCCAGGGCGGCCAGGCGGGCGAGGGAGTTGTGCATCTGTTCGGGGCTGCCTTCGAACAGGCGGCCGCAGCCTGCGGCAAACAGGGTGTCTCCACAGAACAACCAGTGCTGTTGCGCCTGATGGTAGGCAATATGCCCGAGGGTATGGCCGGGCACCTCGAGCACGCTGAACACCTGACCCAGCACCTCGACCTGGTCGCCTTCGCCGAGCGGCTGGTCGCGGCCGGGAATCTGCTCCCTGGCCGGCCCCAGCACCCGGGCCCCGCTCAGGGCCTTCAAACGTTCGACGCCGCCGACATGGTCGAAGTGGTGATGGGTGATCAGGATATCGCTCAACTGCCAGCCGGGATGGGCCGCGAGCCAGGCTTCGACGGGGGCGGCATCGCCGGGGTCGACCACGGCGCAGCGGCGCTGCTCGGGGTCTTGCAGCAGCCAGATGTAGTTGTCGGAGAAAGCGGGCAGGGCGTCGATTTTTATCATGATGCGGGTCGCTAAGCGGGCCATAAAGGTGCATCTTAGGTCTCATTGGCGGTGCTGGCTATGCAGGTAATCCTTATGTCCGACCATCCTTTTGCCCTGGCCGACAGCGATTGGCTCAGCCTGATCGGCAAGGCGCGCAGCTGGTTCAACGGCCCCTACGGTCAATTGCTTCTGGAGCAGGAACGCCGCCTGCTAGAAGATGAACTGGCACGTTTCTTTGGCGGCTACCTGGTGCACTACGGGCCCTCGGCCCAGCCCATTCCCGATGCCGCGCAGATCCAGCGCAGCGTGCGCCTGGGTGCGCCCTTCAGTGGCGTTGAAATCGTCTGCGAGGAGCAATCCTGGCCCCTGACCGAGTACGCCGCCGATGTCGTGGTGCTGCAGCACGGCCTGGACTTCAGTCTGTCGCCCCATGGCCTGCTGCGCGAAGCCGCGCGCAGCGTCAGGCCCGGCGGTCATTTGCTGATCGTCGGGGTCAACCCACGCAGTGCCTGGGGGCTGCGCCACTTCTTTACCCGGGATGCCTTGCATCAGGCGCGCTGCATTGCACCCAGCAGGGTCAGTGACTGGTTGCACCTGCTGGGTTTCGCGCTGGAGAAACGCCGCTTCGGGTGCTATCGTCCGCCGCTTTCTTCGAGCGCCTGGCAGGCGCGCCTGGCTCCGCTGGAGACCTGGGGCGCGGCCTGGCAGCCGCCCGGCGGCGGCTTTTATGTGCTGGTGGCGCGTAAGTTGGTGGTGGGCTTGCGCCCATTGCGCCAGCCGAGCCGCCAGCCCATGGGCAAGTTAGTGCCGATGCCGGTAGCTAGGGGCAGTTGCCGGGGCGAGCCGCCGCAGAAGTAGAACCGACCGAATATATTGAGTGAGAGATTGCAGCTACATGAGTGAACAGGTCGAGATCTATACCGACGGTGCCTGCAAGGGCAATCCTGGCGTGGGTGGCTGGGGGGCATTGCTGATCTTCAAGGGTGTCGAGAAGGAGTTGTGGGGCGGCGAGGCCGATACCACCAACAATCGGATGGAGCTGACTGCAGCCATTCGTGCCCTGGCCGAATTGAAGCGCGAGTGCGAGGTGCGCCTGGTTACCGACTCCCAGTACGTTATGCAGGGTATTCAGGACTGGATGCCCAACTGGAAGAAACGTGGCTGGAAAACCGCGGCCAAGCAGCCGGTGAAGAATGCCGACCTGTGGCAGCAGTTGGACGAGCAGGTGGGGCGGCACAAGGTCACCTGGCAGTGGGTGCGCGGCCATACCGGCCACCCGGGCAACGAGCGGGCCGATCAGCTGGCCAACCGCGGTGTAGACGATGTGAGGAGTGCGAAGCGTGCGTAGTGTTGTTCTCGATACCGAAACCACCGGTATGCCGGTGGGCGATGGCCACCGGATCATTGAAATCGGTTGCGTCGAACTGATCGGCCGGCGTCTGACCGGGCGGCACTACCATGTCTACCTGCAGCCGGATCGTGAGATCGACGAAGGGGCCATCGCGGTCCACGGCATCACCAACGACTTCGTGCAGGACAAGCCGCGCTTCAGGGAAGTCGCCGACGAGTTCTTCGAGTTTATCAAGGGCGCGCAGCTGATCATTCATAACGCCGCGTTCGACGTTGGCTTTATCAATAATGAATTCGCCCTGATCAAGCAGGACGAGCGCGCCGATATCAGCGAGCACTGCTCGATTCTCGACACCCTGCTGATGGCCCGCGAGCGTCATCCGGGGCAGCGCAACAACCTCGACGCCCTCTGCAAGCGTTATGGCGTCGACAACTCCGGGCGCGATCTGCACGGCGCTTTGCTCGATGCCGAGATTCTCGCCGACGTCTACCTGACCATGACCGGCGGGCAGACCAATCTGTCTCTGGCCGGCGACGGTTCCGAGGGCGACAGCAACGGTCGCCAGCAGCCCAGCGCGATTCGTCGTCTGTCGGCCGAGCGTGCGCTTACCCGGGTGATCCGCGCCAGCACGGATGAGCTGGCGCTGCACCAGGCGCGCCTGGCCGCCATCGAGAAATCTGCCGGCGCTCCCGCGCTCTGGCAGCAGCTGGAACAGGCTGGCGGCGAAGGTTGAGAAGGGTCGCGAGTTATCGACTCGCGACCTTTTCGTATAGCCTGACGCTGAGGGGGTTCCGCCTGACGAGGCGAGCCTCTACCCTGAGGCGATAGGCAAGTCAGTACTTGCCAATCTCAGGGACGCCACAATGTATAAAGACCTAAAATTCCCCGTCCTGATCGTGCACCGCGACATCAAGGCCGATACCGTGGCCGGTGACCGGGTACGCGCCATCGCCCAGGAACTGGAGCAGGACGGCTTCAGCATTCTTTCCACTGCCAGCTCCGCCGAGGGGCGCATCGTCGCCTCCACCCACCACGGTCTGGCCTGCATCCTGGTCGCCGCCGAGGGGGCGGGTGAAGACAAGCGCCTGCTGCAGGACATGGTCGAGCTGATCCGAATTTCCCGGGTGCGCGCACCGCAGTTGCCGATTTTCGCCCTCGGCGAGCAGGTGACCATCGAGAACGCCCCGGCCGAAGCCATGGCCGACCTCAATCAGCTGCGCGGCATCCTCTATCTGTTCGAAGACACCGTGCCCTTTCTCGCCCGCCAGGTCGCCCGCGCCGCGCGCAACTACCTGGATGGCCTGTTGCCGCCGTTTTTCAAGGCCCTGGTGCAGCACACCGCGCAGTCCAACTATTCCTGGCATACGCCGGGCCACGGCGGTGGCGTGGCCTACCGCAAGAGCCCGGTGGGACAGGCCTTCCACCAGTTCTTCGGCGAGAACACCCTGCGCTCCGACCTCTCGGTGTCGGTGCCGGAGCTGGGCTCGCTGCTCGACCACACCGGTCCCTTGGCCGAGGCTGAAGCCCGCGCCGCGCGCAACTTCGGCGCGGACCACACCTATTTCGTGATCAACGGCACCTCGACGGCGAACAAGATCGTCTGGCACTCCATGGTCGGCCGCGACGACCTGGTGCTGGTGGATCGCAACTGCCACAAGTCGATCCTGCATTCGATCATCATGACTGGCGCGATCCCGCTGTACCTGTGCCCGGAGCGCAACGAGCTGGGCATCATCGGGCCGATTCCGCTGAGTGAGTTCAGCCGCGAATCGATCCAGGCCAAGATCGACGCCAGCCCCCTGGCTCGCGGCCACGTGCCGAACAGCAGTGGGGCGATGGTCAAACTGGTGGTGGTGACCAACTCCACCTATGACGGCCTGTGCTACAACGCCGAGCTGATCAAGCAGACCCTGGGCAATAGCGTCGAAGTGCTGCATTTCGACGAGGCCTGGTACGCCTACGCGGCCTTCCATGAGTTCTACGCCGGCCGTTACGGTATGGGCACCGCGCGCACCGACAAGGCACCGCTGGTGTTCACCACCCACTCCACCCACAAGCTGCTGGCGGCCTTTAGCCAGGCCTCGATGATCCATGTGCAGGACGGCGGCCAACGTCAACTGGATCGGGACCGCTTCAACGAAGCCTTTATGATGCACATCTCCACCTCGCCGCAGTACGGCATCATCGCCTCGCTGGACGTGGCCTCGGCCATGATGGAAGGGCCGGCGGGGCGCTCACTGATCCAGGAAACCTTCGACGAGGCCCTGAGCTTTCGCCGCGCCCTGGCCAACCTGCGGCAGAACCTGAGTGCCGATGACTGGTGGTTCAGCATCTGGCAGCCGCCTCAGGCCGGCGGCGACAATGTCAGCACCGGCGACTGGCTGCTGCAGCCGCAGGCCGACTGGCATGGCTTCGGCGAGGTGGCCGAAGACTATGTGCTGCTCGACCCGATCAAGGTCACCCTGGTCACCCCCGGCTTGACCGTGGACGGCACCCTGGACGCCCAGGGCATCCCCGCGGCCGTGGTCAGCAAGTTCCTCTGGGAGCGCGGCCTGGTGGTGGAGAAGACCGGTCTGTATTCCTTTCTGGTGCTGTTTTCCATGGGCATCACCAAGGGCAAGTGGAGCACCCTGCTGACCGAACTGCTGGAGTTCAAGCGCAGCTACGACGCCAACCTGCCGTTGAGCGATGTGTTGCCCTCGATTGCCCAAGCCGGCAAGGTGTTCTATCAGGGCATGGGGCTGCGCGATCTGTGCGATGCCTTGCATGCCTGTTACCGCGAAAACGCCACGGCCAAGGCGCTCAAGCGTATGTACACGGTACTGCCGGAAGTGGCGATCAAGCCCGCCGATGCCTACAACCAACTGGTGCGCGGCGATATCGAGGCGGTGCCGATCGAGCAGCTCGAAGGGCGTATCGCCGCAGTGATGCTGGTGCCTTATCCGCCAGGTATTCCGCTGATCATGCCGGGCGAGCGCTTTACCGCGCAGACCCGCTCGATCATCGACTACCTGATATTCGCCCGCACCTTCGACCTGAGCTTTCCGGGCTTCGATGCCGACGTGCACGGTTTGCAGCGCGAGGAGGGGCTCTACACGGTCGATTGCATCAGGGCCTGATCGTGCTCTGGCCCGCAGGTTTGCCTGCTGGGCCAGGCTCGACTTGGATGAAACTCAGCAGATCAAGCGGTTATCGTGGATAGCTGAAAATTGAGCTTAACTTTGGCGACGTGTTCTGCGTCACAGAGGACGGCATCGACATTTATGTCGTGGTTGTTATAGTTGCTCGATTTTTAGCATAAGAAGAATGCCATGCGCGCTTGCGCCCCTGCCGAGGATGACTGCCATGTCCGACTACAAAGCCTTTAATGTCGTGTTGGCAGATAAGATCGCCCATGTGGTGATCAATCGCCCGGAGAAGATCAACGCCATGAACGCCGAGTTCTGGCGCGAAATCATCGATATCTTCCGCTGGGTGGACAACACCGATGAGGTGCGGGTGGTGGTGCTCTCCGGGGCGGGCAAGCATTTCTCTTCGGGCATCGACCTGATGATGCTGGCGCAACTGGGCAGCCAGATGGGCCCCGATGTCGGCCGCAATGCGGAAAAACTGCGGCGCAAGATCCTCGAGCTGCAGGCCTCCTTCAATGCCGTGGACAATTGTCGCAAGCCGGTGCTGGCGGCTATCCAGGGTTACTGCCTGGGCGGTGCCATCGACCTGATTTCGGCCTGCGACATGCGTTACTCGACGGTCGATGCGCAGTTCTCGATCAAGGAAATCGACATCGGCATGGCCGCCGATGTCGGCACCCTGCAGCGTCTGCCACGGATCATCGGCGACGGCATGATGCGCGAACTGGCCTTTACCGGCCGTACCATCGATGGCGAGGAGGCGCGCAGTATCGGCCTGGTCAACCGCACCTTTGCCGACACCGACGCCCTGCTCGACGGGGTGATGGCCATTGCCCGTGAAATCGCCAGCAAATCGCCGGTGGCGGTGCGCGGTACCAAGGAAATGATTCGTTATATGCGCGACCATCGGGTCGACGACGGCCTGGAATATATCGCCACCTGGAATGCCGCCATGCTGCAGTCGGTCGATCTGCGCGTGGCCATGGCCGCCCATATGAGCAAGCAGAAGCCGGAGTTCGCCGACTGATGCCGTCCTTCCACCTGTTTTTATCACCGACGCGGGAGGCGCAATAGTTCATGGTATCTGGAGCCACGTCACTCAATCTGGTGCGCGATGAACTGTTCACCACCATGGAGGAGGCCGAGTCGAGTCTCGAGCACTTCATCGCCGACCGGCATAACGGCAGCCTACTGCAGCAGGCGGTGGAAAACCTTCAGCAGGTACGCGGCACGCTCAACCTGATCGAGCTTGCCGGTGCCGAGTTGCTGGCGCAGGAAGTGCTCGATCAGGCCACCGATATTCCGGCGGGCGCTGGCGAAGAGCGCGATGCGCAGCTGTCGGCCTTAAGCAATGCCCTGCACGTGCTACGCCGTTACCTGGAAAACGTTGAAGCCAATCGCCAGGAAATGCCCGAGCTGTTACTGCCGGCGATCAACGATCTGCGCCAGGCCGGCGGCCAGCAGGCCTTGCCGGAAAGTTTCTTTTTCAGCGTGCGCCTGGATCACGAGCGCCCGCGCAGCGCACCTGCGACCCTCGACGCGGCCGCCAAGGCGGTGGAAGGGCGACGCTTGCGCCATATGTATCAAGTCGGTCTGCTCGGTTTTATCCGCGAACAGAATGCCCAGGCCAGCCTGAAGCTGATGGGGCGGGCCTTGAGTCGCCTCGACAGCCTGCTTGCCAACGAGCCGCGGGGACGCTTGTGCTGGATTGGCTCGGCCGCGCTGGAAGCTCAGGTGGATGGCCAGCTACTACCGCGTAAATCGCGTAAGCAACTGTTCTCGCGGCTGGACCGCGAGATCAAGCAGATGCTTGGCAACAGCCAGTACGAGGCTCCGCGCAGCCTGCTCAAGGAACTGCTCTACCTGGTGGCACTGGCCGCCAGTCGCGGGCCGCAGGCCCGGGCCCTGAGCGAAGTCTTCGCCCTGGCACCGCTGCCGTTTACCGATCATCTGCTGGAGGCCGAATACCAGCGCCTGGCGGGGCCGGGGCAGGCGGTCATGCGCTCGCTAAGCGCGGCTATTCGCGAAGAGCTGGCCAGCGTCAAGGATATGCTCGACCTGATCGAGCGTGGCACCGTGCAAGCGGAGAGTCTGGGCAGCCTGCATGCTTTGCTCGGCAAACTGAGCAAGACCTTGGGCATGGTTGGCTTGAGTTCGGCCGGCAATGCCCTGGGGGCGCAACTGCAGGCCGTTGCCAGCTGGAGCGAGGGGCAGGTCCCGGACTCCGTGCAGCTGAACAAGTTGGCGGATGCGGTGCTTTATGTCGAGGGCATGGTCGCCAGCCTGGAGAGTGGCGAGCGACGTGAGCCGCGGCCTGCCCAGGCGCAGCCTGCCAGCGAGGCAGAGTCCTTCGCCCTGCACCAGCTCAATGAGGCGCGCATCGTGGTGGTCGATGAGGCCCAGGCCGGTCTGGCACTGGCCAAGCGTGCGATCACCGCCTACCTGGAGTCGGGTGGCGAGCGCATGCACCTGTCCAATGTGCCCTTCAGTCTGCAGGCGGTGCGTGGCGGCTTGTGGTTTCTCGAGCAGGAACGTGCCGCGCTGCTGGTGGGGGCGTGCGCGGAGTACATCCAGACGCAGATGTTCGAAGCGCCGCAGATGCCTTCCGAGCAGATGCTGGAAACCCTTGCCGATGCCCTGAGCAGCCTCGAATATTACCTGGAAGCCGGCGCGGTGATGCGTCCGGAAACCAAGCCCAGCGTCCTCGATCTGGCGGCCGAGAGTGTCCGGGCTCTCGGTATGCCTCTGGTGGCTTGAATGAAACAACGTTGGCAGCCCGCCCATCTCGATAGCCAGCAACCGGGTGGTTGGGTGCTGGCGCACTGCAAGCAGCATTTCCTGGCGGACAGCAATGGCGTGCTGTTCCCCCGCGAATGGCTGAAAAAGCAGGACTTGCCGGTTCTGGCTGAACATGGCGTTGGGTATTTCGACGACGACGCCATCTACCTGCTCGAGCTGGAGCAGCCGGCCGATATGCCTGGTTGTTCCTGGCAGAGCCTGCGCCAGTTCATGCTGCAGGGCGACGACGACACCTTCAGGTTGCTCAGCTATGCCACGCAGATCGGCATCTGGGCGCGCCAGCATCGTTTCTGTGGCAGCTGTGGCGGGGCCATGCAGCACATCGCCGGCGAACGCGCGATGCATTGTCCGCGCTGCGAGCTGCAGCATTACCCGCGCCTGTCGCCGAGCATGATCGTGCTGGTGACCCGTGGCGATGAAGTGCTTCTGGCCCGCTCGCCGCGCTTTGTCGCCGGGGTCTACAGCACGCTGGCCGGGTTCGTCGAGGCCGGCGAGTCGGTCGAGCAGTGCGTGGTACGCGAAGTGCGTGAAGAGGTAGGGGTCGAGGTCGGCAATCTGCGTTACCTGGGCAGCCAGGGCTGGCCGTTCCCCCACTCCCTGATGCTCGGTTTTCACGCCGAGTATGTCAGCGGCGATATCGTCATGCAGGCCGATGAAATCGAGGATGCGCAGTGGTTCAGCGTGCACGACCTGCCGCCGCTACCGGCGGCCCGTTCCATCGCCCGTTACCTGATCGATGTCTATGTCGCACGCCAGTTGGGGTTGCCCGAGCCGTTGCTGCCGGGCTAGTAACGTAGGCTACGCCAGCCCGAACCAGTGCTGCCAGGCCAGGCGCACGGTCAGGCCCAGCACCACCAGGATAAATACCGGGCGGATAAACTTCGAGCCGCCCTTGATCGCCGTGCGCGCCCCGAGAAAGGCACCGACCATCAGCGCCAGGCCCATACTGATGCCGAGTAGCCAGGCCACCTGACCGCTGAAGATAAACACGCTGAGGGCGCAGGCGTTGCTGACGAAGTTCATGCTGCGCGCCACGCCGCTGGCCCGCACCAGATCCAGCGGGTAGAGCAGCAGGCTACTGACCGTCCAGAACGCGCCGGTACCAGGCCCAGCCACCCCATCGTAGAAGCCCAGGCCCAGACTTTGCGGCCATTGCCGGCCCTGGGCGATGGGCGCGTCAGCTAGCAGCGGTGCGGCGGGTGTCTTGCCGAACAATAGATACAGGCCGCAGGCGAAGACCACCACAGGGAGCATCTGGTTGAGCCAGGCCGACGGCACCCACTGCGCCAGCATCGCTCCCAGTACCGCGCCCACGGCCGTGCCGATCAGCGCATTGCGCCATTGCCGCGGGGCAAACAGCTTGCGCCGGTAAAAGGTGTAGCTGGCGGTGGCCGAGCCAAAGGTGGCGCAGAGTTTGTTGGTACCCAGGGCCAGATGCGGCGGTAAACCGGCGGTAAGCAGCGCGGGAATGGTCAGCAGGCCGCCGCCGCCGGCAATGGCATCGATAAAACCGGCCATAAAGGCGACCAGGGCCAGAATCGCCAAGGTCGATAGGTCGACGCTGAACTCGAAGGGGAAAGGCATGAAAAACACGTCCTGTGTCTGATTGTGTGGTTCTCTTGCTGTTCGCAAGCCAGGCAGCTGCGCATAATGCCGGCATTTTCCAGCATAAGGAATGCACCTCGATGCAATATGGCGGACTGGCGTGGGCTACGGCATTGCTGGCAGTGCTGGCGGCCTTGGTGGCGGCCCGGATCCTGTTTAACCGGCAGTGGTTTATGGGGTGGCTGCGCGGCAGCTGTGGGTTGGCATTTCTCGGCCTGGCAGTACTTATCGGGGTTCTGACCTACGACCTCAGCAGTTACCGGCCAATCCCCGAGGACAAGCCCCTGGCCACCCTGAGTTTCAAGGCCGACGGGCCCTACTATCGGGTCGGCCTGCTGGAGGGCAATCGCGAGCGCAGCCTGACCCTGGAGGGCGATCTCTGGCAGCTGGATGCGCGTGTGCTGCAATGGAAGGGCCTGGCGGCCCTGATCGGCCTGGAGCCGGGCTATCGTCTGGAAAAGCTCTCGGGGCGTTTTCTTTCCATCGAGCAGCAGTCTCTGGCCCAGCATGCACGGGTCGCCCTGGCACACAGTCCCTATGGCGTAGATCTGTGGCGCTGGCTGCGCCTGGGCCAGCGCGACCTGTTTGTCTTCGACCCGCAGGCGCACCGGGTGACCTATCTGCCGATTGCCGACGATGCCGTCTACAGCATCAGCCTGACGCCGGCCGGCCTGCTTGCCCGGCCGATGAATCAGGCCGCCAAGCAGGCCCTGCAGGACTGGCAATAGCCGGCACAAAAAAATGGTCGGGAGCCATTTTTAACGTCGCGTAGCGACGGCCCGTAGGGTGGCTGCCATGGAGGGCAGGCCATAAAAAGGGACCCGCAGGTCCCTTGCTCTTATCCGCAACTCGCTCAGGAGAGGAAGCCGCCGTCGACATTCAGCGATACGCCGGTGGTGTAGCTGGACGCTTCGCTGGCCAGATAGAGCACTGCGCCGGCCATTTCGCTCGGGTCGGCCACGCGCTTGAGCGGGATGCGCTGCAGGGCCAGGTTGAGGATGGCATCGTTCTTGGTCAGGGCCGAGGCGAACTTGGTATCGGTCAGGCCTGGCAGCAGGGCGTTGCAGCGGATACCGAACTGCGCGCACTCCTTGGCGAAGACCTTGGTCATGCTGATCACGGCGGCCTTGGTCACCGAGTAGATGCCCTGGAACTCGCCCGGGGAGACGCCGTTAATCGAGGCGACGTTGATGATGCTGCCGCCACCGTTGGCCTTCATCAGCTTGCCACCTTCGATGGACATGAAGTAGTAGCCGCGGATATTCACATCGACAGTCTTCTGGAACGCGCCGAGGTCGGTGTCCAGCACGTTGCAGAACTGCGGGTTGGTGGCGGCGTTGTTGACCAGGATATCCAGCCGACCGAATTGCTCCTTGATCTGCGCGAAGACGTTGCTGATTTGCTCCATCTCGCCGATATGGCAGGCCACGGCGGTGGCCTTGCCGCCAGCGGCGATAATGGCGTCGGCGACTTTCTGGCAGTCGTCGATCTTGCGACTCGAGACGATCACGTGAGCGCCTTGTTGGGCCAGCAGTTTGGCGATGGCCTCACCGATGCCGCGGCTGGCACCGGAAACGAAAGCGATCTTGCCGTCGAGGTCGAACAGTTGGGTTTTGGACATGGGGTTTTCCTTTCTTATTGAGAGGCCTGTTCGGCCGTTTACAGCTGCGATTTATGGATGACCTGCAGGCTCATCTGCTCCAGCAGCTTGTTCATATGAATGAACTGGGCGAAGCGTTTGTCCTGGGTCTGGCCGTGGTAGTAGCGGTAGTAGATCTGCTGCACGATGCCGGCCAGGCGGAACAGGCCGTAGGTGTAGTAGAAATCGATGCTCTTGATCTCGATGCCCGAACGTTCTGCGTAATAGTCGGCGAACTGCTGGCGGGTGAGCATGCCCGGTGCGTTGCTGGGCTGGCGGCGCATCAGCTGCACCGGGGCAGGATCAGCGGCCTCGATCCAGTAGGCCAGGGTGTTGCCCAGGTCCATCAGCGGGTCGCCGATGGTGGTCAGCTCCCAGTCCAGCACGCCGATGATCTGGCTCGGGTTCTGCGGGTCGAGGATCACGTTGTCGAAACGGTAGTCGTTATGCACGATGGCCGGCTTGGCGTGATCGGCGGGCATCTTGTCCCTGAGCCAGGCCTTGACCGGCTCCCACAGCGGCGCGTCGGGGGTCAGGGCTTTTTCGTAGCGATCGCTCCAGCCACCGATCTGCCGCTGCACATAGCCTTCCGGCTTGCCCAGATCGCCGAGGCCGCAGGCCTGATAGTCGACGTTGTGCAGCTCGACAAGCTTGTCGATAAAGCTCTCGCACAAGGCGCGGGTCTGCTCGGGGCTGAAGTTCAGTTCGGCGGGCATGTCCGAGCGCAGGATAATGCCGTTGACCCGTTCCATCACATAGAACTCGGCTCCGATCACCGACTCGTCGGTGCAGTGCACATAAGCCTTGGGGCAGTAGGGGAAGCCGGCGTTGAGTTGGTTGAGGATGCGGTACTCGCGGCCCATGTCATGGGCGGATTTGGCCTTGTGGCCAAAGGGCGGGCGACGCAGGACAAATTCCTGGTGCGGGTATTCGAGCAGGTAGGTCAGGTTCGAGGCACCACCGGGAAACTGGCTGATGCGCGGTTCGCCAGTCAGGCCGGGAATATGTGCCTTGAGGTACTGGTCGATAACCGCGGCGTCGAGTTCTTCGCCTTCGCGGATGCGGGTGGACTGGTCGGTAAGCGCCATGTTTATCCCTTCTGCTTATGATGGGTGCCCAAGATTATTGGCTAATCTAATGCTGCGGCCTGTTGCTCACAAGCAATACGCGCCGTTATAGGCTGGCGTGTTGCCACACAATCAGGCTGCCTGATTGACCATTGAAGCTCAGTTTTCAGGCGCTAAAAGTTGCCGGGAGAAATCTTTATAACGTCGTATGGTGACGGCCAGGGATGGCAGGGCACGAAGACGTCAGGAGCCTTTTTGCGCGTAAGCTCCGAAGGGATGACGCACATGGATGTGTTGAACATAAAAAAACCGGAGTACGGGACTCCGGTTTTATCTGTTATGGGTGTTGCCTTGTCGCTTAAACCGGGAACAGTTCGCCCAGTTTCATGGCCAGCATCATGTCGCCTTCGGCGCGCAGTTTGCCGGACATAAAGGCCTGCATGCCATCGGTCTCACCGCTGGTGATGCCTTTCAGGGTTTCGGTGTCCATGATCAGGGTCACGCTGGCGTTGGGGTTGTCGCCTTGCTCAACGGCGCAGGTGCCATCCTTGACGATCAGGGCGTAGTTCTCGCCGTCTTCGATGTTGAACTGGAAGACCAGGTCCAGGCCTGCAGCGGCACCGGCGTTGAACTTGGACTGCATGGTATTGACGATGTCTGCAACGCTCATGTTGTTTTCCTTTTCTCAGGTTTTTCTAGCGCCGGTATGGGCGCAGTGGGCCGGCACTCAACGGTAGGTGATGAGTTCCGGCGTCTTCAGCAGCTGTAAATGCACATGGCTGTTGAAGGAAGCCAGGCTCACCTGGCTGCCGCGAAACTTCAGGCAGCTCAGTGAGGTGTTGACGATTTGCCAGTTCAGCTCGAAAGCCTGCGCGGGCGTAATCCCGGTAATCAGGTGGAGCAGGGCGGTGATGGTGCCGCCGGAGGTGAATACGGCAATGTTCTGCTTGCTGTCGGCCTGCTCGAGCAAGCGCTCGAGGCCGCCGCGTACCTGCTCGACGAAACCTTGCCAGCTCTGCAGGCCGGGCTGGTCATGCTCGCCGGCGAGCCAGCGGCCGATCAGCTTGGCGAACAGGCGCTGAAATTCGGCACGATTGTTCGGGCCATTGCGCAGGATATGCAGGGCTTCGGGTTCTTCGCCAAGCATGCCCGGGATCAGTGCGCGGACCACGGCGTCGGCATCGAACTCGTTGAAGGCCGCATCGATTTCCAGGGCGGGCACCTCGATGGCCGCTGCGCGCAGTTGCTCCAGGGCGGTATTGGCCGTGTGTTGCTGGCGGCGCAGGTCGCCGCTCAGGCTGCGATCGAGGCGCGTGCCGAGTTGGGCGAGGTGTGCGCCGACGACTTCGGCCTGGCGAATGCCGATGGGCGAAAGCACATCGTAATCGTCGGCACCGAATGAGGCCTGGCCATGTCGAATCAGGTAGATGCTGCCCACGTCCGCTAATATCCCGGTACGTTGAAGTTTTCGCGAGGTTATGGGGAAGCCGGGGAGCTGTCAACGTAAAAACATACGCTTGTTTGAATTGCATCATTGCAATCAATGTCTGCTCCTGGCTCGCTGGTCGCGGGCCGGTGGCCTCGGTATGCTTGGCCGACATTATCGGCGCGCTGGCGAGCAGGCGCTGTTATCGGACGAGGGGGAATGCGTGGAGTTTATTGCTGAGTATGTGGGCTTTCTGGCCAAGACGGTGACCCTGGTGGTGGCCATCCTGATCGTGTTGGTGGCGATAGTCGCATTGCGCGGGCGCGGGCGGCGCGCTGTCGGCCAGTTGCAGGTCAATAAACTCAACGACTTCTACAAGCAGCTGCACCAGCGTCTGGAGCAGGCGGTGCTGGACAAGGACCAGCTGAAAGCCGCGCACAAGGCCGAAGCCAAGGTGGCCAAGCTGGCGAAAAAAGTCGGCAGCCACAAGCCTCGGGTCTATGTGCTGGACTTCGATGGTGATATCAGGGCGTCGGCCACCGACAACCTGCGCCACGAGATCACGGCCTTGCTGAGTATGGCCAGGCCCGAGGATGAAGTGGTGCTGCGTCTGGAAAGCGGCGGTGGCATGGTCCACAGCTACGGCCTGGCGTCCTCGCAGCTGGCGCGTATTCGCCAGGCCGGCGTGCCTTTGACCATCTGCATCGACAAGGTTGCCGCCAGCGGCGGCTACATGATGGCCTGCATCGGCGAGAAGATCATTTCCGCGCCGTTCGCCATTCTTGGCTCCATCGGCGTGGTGGCGCAGCTGCCCAACGTGCATCGCCTGCTGAAAAAGCATGACATCGACTTCGAGGTGCTCACCGCCGGCGAATACAAACGCACCCTGACGGTATTCGGTGAGAACACCGAGAAGGGCCGGGAAAAATTCCAGGAAGATCTGGAAACCACTCACGTGCTGTTCAAGAATTTCGTGGCGCGCTATCGCCCGCAGCTGGACATCGATGACATCGCCACGGGCGAGGTCTGGCTGGGCCTCAGCGCCTTGGAAAAACAGCTGGTCGATGAGATCAAGACCAGTGACGAGTACCTGGCAGAACGGGCGAAGAGCGCCGAGCTGTTTCATTTGCACTATGCCGAGAAGAAGTCCTTGCAGGAGCGTGTTGGTCTGGCGGCCAGCGTGGCGCTGGATCGCTTTGCCTTGACCTGGCTGAGCCGTTTGCAGCAGCGTTTCTGGTAATCCGTTTGCTACAGGGGAAGACGATGAGTGGGTTCAACGCATTGCAGGCTGTCGAGAATACCGCCGGGCAATTCGAGCAGGTGGTAGTTCGGCGCGAGATCGATCAGTTGCCCGCCGGCGAGTTGCTGGTGCGGGTCAAATATTCTTCGCTCAATTACAAGGATGCCCTGTCGGCCAGTGGCAACCGCGGCGTGACCAGAAGCTTCCCGCATACCCCGGGCATCGATGCGGCGGGCGTGGTGGAGGCGTCCAGCGTTACCGAGTTCGGTGTCGGCGATGAGGTCATAGTCACCGGCTACGACCTGGGCATGAACACCGCAGGGGGCTTTGCCCAGTACATCCGCATTCCGGCGGCCTGGGCACTGAAGAGGCCCAAGGGCCTGTCCCTGCGCGAAGCCATGCTGCTGGGGACTGCGGGGCTTACCGCGGCGCTGTGCGTCGACAAGCTCGAGCAGGCGGGGCTGACCCCGGATGCCGGGCCCGTGCTGGTGACCGGAGCCACGGGCGGTGTCGGCAGCATCGCCGTGGTGTTACTCAATACCCTGGGCTACAGCGTGGCGGCCGCGACCGGCAAGGCCGAGCAGGCGGCTTATCTCAAGGGCCTGGGGGCGCAGGAGATCGTCTCGCGCGCCGAGTTGCTGGCGGGTGTCGAGCGGCCGATGCTCAAGGAGCGCTGGGGCGGTGCGGTGGATACAGTGGGCGGCGATATCCTGGTCAATGTGCTCAAGTCGTTGCGTTATGGCGGCAGTGCCGCCTGCTGCGGTTTGACCGCAGGCGTCGCTCTCAACGGCAGCGTGTTGCCGTTTATCCTGCGCGGGGTGAACCTGCTGGGAGTCGATTCGGTCGAGCTGCCGCTGGTGGTCAAGGCCTCGATGTGGGACAGGCTGTCGCTGCAGTGGAAGCTCGATCTGCAGCCTCTGGTTACCGAGCTTGGCCTGGCCGAGCTGCCTCAGGCCATTGGCCGGATACTGGCGGGCCAGCAGGTTGGCCGCGTGCTGGTCAACCTCGACTGAGCCGCTTCGGCTTCGACGCATGGTCCAGCGCCAGGGAGTGTTATGGCTCGCAGTACCCGTAAAGACGAGATTCTTCAGGCCGCCTTGGCGTGCGTGACCGAGGTGGGGGTGGACGCCACCACCATCGAGATGATCCGCGATCGTTCAGGTGCCAGCATCGGCAGCCTGTATCACCATTTCGGCAACAAGGAGCGCATTCTGGCGGCGCTCTATATGGCCGGCACCGCGCAGTATGCCGAGCTGCTGGAGCAGGGCTTTGCCGGGGCCGATAGCGCCGAGGCCAGCGTCAAGCTGCTGGTCACCAGCTATATCGACTGGGTGGTGGCCAACCCGGATTGGGCGCGCTTTGTCCTGCACAGCCGGGGGCGGGTCGAGGCCAGTGAAATGGGCGAGCAACTGCGCGAAGCCAATCAGCAGCACTACGCGCGGATCCTTCAGGCCCTGGCGGCCTATCGGGAGCAGGGCTGTTTCAAAGCCATGCCGAGCGATTGTTTTGCCTCGGTGATCATTGGCCCGACCCATGATTTTTCCCGCAACTGGCTGGCCGGGCGGGTGCGCAGCGACCTGGCGCAATGCCGTGAACTCTTTGCACAAATCGCCTGGGACAGTGTGCGGGCCCTTTGATATCCATAAAAAAGCCCCGCCTATCCGAGGATAGGCGGGGCTTTTCATGACCTTTTATCAGGCGCGGCGGCGGAACAGCGGCAGCGGTTGATCGCTGGAGGCCTGATAGACCTCGGCGAACTCCTCGAAGGCCTTCAAGGCATCCTGCGGGTCCTTGTCTTCGCGCAGGGCGAAGGCATCGAAGCCCACGCGCAGGTAGGAGAACAGCTGATCGCGTAGCACGTCGCCGATGGCGCGCACTTCGCCCTTGTAACCGTAGCGGGTGCGCAGCAGGTAGGCGGTGGAGCAGTGGCGGCCGTCGGTGAAGGCTGGGAAATTCAGCGCGATAACCTGGAAGTTGTCCAGCTGATCGGCGATTTCCTCGATTTCCTCGCCAGCGTCCAGCCACACGCCCAGGCCGCCATCGCGGGCCTTGAGCGCCGTGCTGTGCTCGACCCACAGGGCCAGCGGCACGATCAGGTCGTCGCAGTTGGAGATGCCGTCCAGCGTGGCGTCCTTGGGCAGCAGATGCCAGCTTTCATCGATCAGCTGGCCATTCTTAATGATTCGCTGCATATACGCGCTCCTTGAACGGGTCGACACCGATACGGCGGAAGGTGTCGAGGAAACTCTCTTCTTCATCGCGGCGCTCGACATAGACTTTGACGATCTTGTCGATCACATCGGCCATGTCCGCTTCGGCGAAGGAGGGACCGAGGATCTGTGCCAGGCTGGCGTCGCGGCCGGCGCTGCCGCCGAGGGACACCTGATAGAACTCCTGACCCTTCTTGTCCACCCCGAGAATGCCGATATGGCCGACGTGGTGGTGGCCGCAGGCGTTCATGCAGCCGGAGATGTTCAGATCGA
Organism: Pseudomonas sp. EA_105y_Pfl2_R69; assembly: GCF_963970915.1. NCBI lineage: Bacteria > Pseudomonadati > Pseudomonadota > Gammaproteobacteria > Pseudomonadales > Pseudomonadaceae > Pseudomonas > Pseudomonas sp. EA_105y_Pfl2_R69. The sequence continues at coordinate 128,183 of NZ_CAXAOO010000007.1, read as the reverse complement.
TATTGCCGATATCGAACAGGTAATCCAGATCATCGAAACGGCGCTGGATGGCTTCGGCAATCGGGATCGACTTGGCGTTGGCCAGCGAGCAGAAGTCGCCACCTGGGCAGCAGATGATGTCGGTCAGCAGGCCGACGTTCGGCGTGGCGAAACCATTCTCGCGCAGCTCGCCCCAGAGGGTGAACAGTTGCGCCTGCTCGACGTCAGCCAGGATGATGTTCTGGTTGTGGCTGTTGCGCACTTCGCCAAAGCTGTAGCGGTCCGCCAGTTCGGCGATCACATCGAGCTGCTTGTCGGTGACATCGCCCGGGGCCACGCCGGTCGGCTTGAGCGACAGGGTGACGGCGACATAGCCCGATTTTTTGTGAGCGAAGGTGTTGCGCTGACGCCAGCGGGCAAAGCCCGGGTGTTCGGCATCCAGGGCAGCAAGCGCGGCGTCCTGGTCGTCGAGGGCTTTGTAGCTTGGGTCGATAAAGTGCGCGGCCACACGGGCCACTTCGGCTTCGGTCAGGGTGGTGGGGCCGTCTTTCAGATGAGCCCACTCGGCATTGACCCGCTCGGCGAACACCGCAGGTGTCAGCGCCTTGACCAGAATCTTGATCCGCGCCTTGTACTTGTTATCGCGACGGCCATAGCGGTTGTACACCCGCAGGATGGCGTCGAGATAGCTGATCAGGTGCTGCCACGGCAGGAATTCGTTGATAAAGCTGCCGACGATCGGGGTGCGGCCGAGGCCGCCACCGACTGAGACGCGGAAGCCCAGTTCGCCGGCGGCGTTACGTACCGCTTCCAGGCCGATGTCGTGCACTTCGATCGCCGCACGGTCGCTGGCCGCACCGTTGACCGCAATCTTGAACTTGCGCGGCAGGTGGGTGAACTCGGGGTGGAAGGTCGACCACTGGCGGATGATTTCGCACCACGGACGCGGGTCGACGATTTCATCCTTGGCCACACCGGCGAACTGATCGGTGGTGGTGTTACGGATGCAGTTGCCGCTGGTCTGAATCGCGTGCATCTGCACGGTGGCCAGCTCGGCGAGAATATCCGGCACATCTTCCAGGTCCGGCCAGTTGAACTGCACGTTCTGCCGGGTACTGATATGGGCGTAGCCCTTGTCGTAGTCGCGGGCGATCTTGGCCATCATGCGCACCTGCGCGGACGACATCAGGCCGTAGGGCACGGCAATGCGCAGCATCGGCGCAAAGCGCTGGATATACAGGCCATTCTGCAGGCGCAGAGGGCGGAATTCTTCGCCACTCAGCTCGCCAGCCAGGTAACGGCGGGTTTGATCGCGGAACTGCTTGACGCGGTCCTCGACGATTTGTTGATCGTACTGGTCGTATACGTACATGGGGTGTCCTGTTATCAGGCTTTTAGAACCCGTTTACGATCTGCTGCGCGTCGGCCCTGCTGCGTTAAAACAGGCTCGGATGCTCATGTACAGCTCGTACACTGCGCTTCCTCGCCTGTTTATGCCTTGCATGGCTCTAGCTCGCTATATCGTAAACAGGTTCTCACAGCTAATCAGCGCGCACGGCCGCGCACTCCCTACGGAGCCGAAGGAAGATACCAGCTCAGGGTTATGCGCAAAAGTGATGTTTGAGTATATGGAAAGAACTTAAAGGGATAAGTGAGGAGTGGAACATAACCTCGGAGCTTGAGTAAGCGTCTCTGCTGGTCTTAACTGCAGGAGCGATTCACCCATAATCACAACAAGAGGGGTAGCCATGAGCGAACATACCGAACCTGATAACGGCGACAGTGCTGTAGATGCCAAGGCGATCTTTGCCCTGATCCTGATCTTTGTCGCCACTGCGGTGTTCTGGGTCAGCCAACAATAAGCCACGTCGTCCCCGGGCTCGGAGGCACAAGTGCCGAGGGTGCCATTGCGGCAGTGCGAGACAAGAAGCCGGTAGCGGTGTCACTGCTGCCGGCTTTTCTATGTGCCGGACAGCCGATGTGCAGTCCTCAGGGTTCCTGGCAGCTCAGGCTGTCGGCCTGGCGATAGAGCGCGAGGAGCTTGCGGGTGATGGTCTGCTGGATATCGTCGCGCTCGAAGGTGGAGAGGCGGGTCAGGCGGCTGACTTGCAGGCGATGCAGGTGGATGTAGGGCATCTGCTGGTTGAACTCGCGCAAATCGCCTTTCATCATGATCGGCAGAAATACGTCGCCGGCCTTTTTCTGATTGCTGATGATCTGTGCCAAGGCCTGCTTGAACGGCATGGTCTTGGGGGCCGGCCCGCCTTCCTTGAACATGGTGGTGAGTAGCAGGCCGGGTTTGCCCAGCACCACGCCCGGCAGCACGCAGAGCCCGGTTGTGCGCACGGCCTGGGACTCGATGCCGTGCAACGTGTCGTGAAAGGCGTAGGGGTTGGGCAGCACCACCATCTTGCGCCCCTGATCGCTGGGGAAGTGCAGGTTGTAGTTGGTGTACAACTGGTGCACCGACTCGGAGAACACGCACAGGCGGTTTTCGAACAGCTTGATAAAACGCTCAGCCAGTTCGCGGCGAGCGATGCTGTTCAGATCCCAGACCAGATCCTGATTCTGCGCGCGATTCAGGTCGACTTCCTGATGTTCCATGCCGCTCATTAAGTCCTCATACGCGAAACTGTCCGAGCAATCCATTCAGCTGCTCAGCCAACTGCCCAAGATGGCGGCCCGCGTCGCTGGATTGTTCGGCGGCCAATGCATTGTTATGGGCCAGGCTGGCGGCCTGGGTGACGTTCTGGTTGATATCTTCGACCACGTGGGATTGTTGCAGCGTAGCGCTGGCGATGGAAGCATTCAAGCCGGTCAGGTTGCGCAGGCCGCTGGCGATCAGGGTCAGGCTTGCGCCGGCCTGGCTGGCCTGCTCGACGGTCTGCTGCGAGGCGCGACTGCTCTCGTTGATGACTTTGACCGCCGCTTCCGAGTTGCCCTGCAGGCGCTCGATCATGCCCTGGATTTCGGCGGTGGACTTCTGAGTGCGTTGTGCCAGCAGGCGCACCTCGTCGGCGACCACGGCGAAGCCGCGGCCTTGTTCGCCGGCACGGGCGGCTTCGATCGCGGCGTTGAGGGCCAGCAGGTTGGTCTGTTCGGCAATCGAGCGGATGACTTCCAGTACGCTGCCAATCTGGGTGCTTTCCTCGGCGAGGGTCTGGATAACCTCGACCGCCTGATTGATGGTGCCGGACAGCTGGTTGATCTGCCGCAGGCTCGCATCGATATTCTGCAGCCCCTGCTGGGCCTGCTCTTCGGCGGCATGCACCTCGGATGAGGCGTGTTCGGCGTTCTTTGCCACATCCTGCACGGCATAGGTCACTTCATTGATCGCGGTGGCCACCAGTTCCATCTGTTGCGATTGTTGCTGACTGTGTTGCTGCGCAGTGCCGGAAACCTGGCCAAGGGCATTGGCGGCCTTGTCCAGTTCGCTGGCGGAGTCGAGCGATTGCCTGATGACCTGACGCAACTTGTCGGTAAAGGCATTGAAGTGTTTGGCCAGGGCCGTCAGTTCGTCGCCACCGCTGGTGTCCAGGTTGCGCGTCAGGTCGCCGTCGCCGCTGGCGATATTGGCCATGGCGCTGACCGCCTGCTGCAGCGGTTGGGTGATGCTGCGCACGATCAGCAGCAGGAGCACAACCATCAGTATCGCGATGGCCGCACCAATGGCGATGGCCTTCAGCGCCTGGGCCTGGAACTCGGCCTGGACGTTATCCACGTATACGCCCGAGCCGATAATCCAGCCCCAGGGCTGGAACAGTTCGACATAGGAAACCTTGGGCACCGGCTCGCTGGAGCCGGGTTTTGGCCAGCGGTAGTTGACCTGGCCCGCGCCTTGGCTCTTGCTGATGGCGACCATTTCATTGAACAGGGCCTTGCCGTCCGGGTCCTTGAAACCGGAGAGATCTTGCCCCTCCAGCTTGGGATTGGTGGGGTGCATGACCATGACCGGGGTCTGGTCATTGATCCAGAAATACTCCTGGTCGTCGTAGCGCAACCCTCTTATGACTTCCATGGCCTGGGCCTGGGCCTCTTCGCGGGTCAGGCCGCCACTGCTTTCCAGGCCGTGGTAATGCTTGAGAATGCCCGCGGCGCTTTGCACCACATGCTGGGTTTTCTCGCCCTTGGCGGCATAGAGGTCGGCATGTATCTGCCGCAACAGCAACGCGCCCTGAAATACCAGCATCACAATGGCTACCAACAGGATCAACCAGAGGCGACGGCTGATGGGCAGGCTACGTAGGCTGTTCATGGTTTCTCTCTCTCGACTTTTTGGGCGCGGGGCGGGCGCTTCTTATAGGGTAATGACATCGCGGAATACGTTAGACCTTAGGCTAATTGCGCTCGGGCAGTCGATTATTAGCTGCAGCGCCGCTATGTATCTCCACACATTGGCTTTATGCACGGGCGGCTGTCGCGTGCGAGCTGTGGCATCATCTGCGCGCAGGATTGCCGTTGGTTACGGATGTACTGAACTTTTTGTCTTGCCGGTGTCTGACTTGGCTTGTCTTTAATTGCCCGATTGTTGTGGCTCGGTTGTTCGCGCGCGATGGTGTGCGCTTTAGGGAGTTCGGATGGATCTGTGGGTGGCCTTTCAGGCGCTTGTTCTTGGGATAGTTGAGGGGGTTACCGAGTTTCTGCCGATCTCCAGCACGGGACATCAGATCATCGTCGCCGACCTGATCGGGTTCGGCGGTGAGCGGGCGATGGCTTTCAATATCATCATCCAGCTTGGGGCGATTCTCGCGGTGGTGTGGGAGTACCGGCGCAAGATTCTCGATATCGTCGTGGGCCTGCCCAGAGAGCCGCTGGCGCAGCGCTTTACCAGCAATCTGCTGATCGCTTTTCTCCCGGCGGTGGCGCTGGGCGTATTGTTTGCCGACCTGATCCATCATTACCTGTTCAACCCGATCACCGTGGCGCTGGCGCTGGTGGTGGGCGGGGTTATCATGCTCTGGGCCGAGCGGCGCAAGCACCGGGTGCATGCCGAGAGCGTGGACGACATGACCTGGAAGGATGCGCTGAAGATCGGTTTCGCCCAGTGCCTGGCGATGATTCCGGGGACTTCACGCTCCGGGGCGACGATTATCGGCGGCCTGCTATTCGGTTTGTCGCGCAAGGCCGCGACCGAGTTTTCCTTCTTCCTGGCCATGCCGACCATGGTGGGGGCGGCAGTGTACTCCGGCTACAAGTACCGCGATCTGTTTCAGGCCGGTGACCTGCCGGTGTTTGCCATAGGCTTTGTCACCTCCTTTATCTTCGCCATGATTGCGGTACGGGCGTTGCTCAGCTTTATCGGCAAGCACAGCTACGCTGCGTTTGCATGGTACCGCATCGGCTTCGGCTTGCTGATCCTGGCGACCTGGCAGTTGCAGTGGATCGACTGGAGCACGGCGCAGCCGTGATTGCTGGCGCTGTATTCGGCGGATAAATAAAGGCGCACCTCAGGGTGCGCCTTTGTCATAGTGGCCTCGGGTAATGGAGGCGCATATGCATCAGCTCGAGCATCAAATTCTCCAGGTCAACGGCATTGACCTGAGTCTGTACAGTGCCGGTCCCGTGGCGGGGCGGCCGGTGTGGTTGCTGCACGGTTTTCCCGAGTGCTGGCATTCCTGGCGACAGCAGATCGCACCTCTGGTGGCTGCCGGTTACCGGGTGCTGATCCCGGAAATGCGCGGCTATGGCCAGAGCAGCGCGCCACGCGATCCTGCAGCCTATGACCTGCTGACCATCTGCGCCGATATCCAGGCGGCCATGGATCAGCTTGGCCAGCAGCAGGTGTGTGTGGTCGGCCACGACTGGGGCGCGCCGATTGCCTGGCATCTGGCCCTGCTTGAGCCTGAGCGGGTACAGGCAGTAGTCGGCATGGCGGTGCCGTTTGGCGGCCGGCCCAGGCAGCCGGCTATCGAGGCGATGCGTCAGCTGTATGCCGAACGCTTTCATTACATTGTGTATTTCCAGGAGCCTGGCCTAGCCGAGGCGGAGATGGATGCCGATATCCCGCGCACCCTGCGCATGATGATGCATAACAGCTCGGCGGCCGTGCCCAGGGATCACTTCCTGCAGGACAAACCGGCCGGTGCAGGGTTGTTCGAGGGCATGCAGGACCCTGGCACGTTGCCGACCTGGTGTGACCACGCAGCCTTCGATCATTACCTGAAAACCTTCGAGGGCCGTGGCTTCTACGGCGCGCTGAACTGGTATCGCAATTTCGAGCGAAACTGGCAGCGCACCGCGGCCCTGGCCGACCGGCAGATCGAACAGCCTGCGCTGTTTCTGCTTGGCGATATGGACCCGGTCGGCACCCTGGAGGCCTACACCCTCAAACAGATGCCCAAGCGCATCGCCAGGCTTGAACAGCATGTGCTGAAAGATTGCGGACACTGGATTCAGAACGAGCGGGCCGAGCAGGTCAATCAGTTGCTGCTGGCATTTCTGAGTCGCCACTACCTGGCTTGAAGCGCTAGAGTGCGCGCTTTGTTTTATGAGGCGGGTAGCCATGGAGCAGCGCGGCTTATTACGCAGCTGGAATGATGACAAGGGGTTTGGCTTTATCCAGCCGGAGCAGGGCGGCGCAGAACTCTTTGCGCATATCTCGGCCATGCGCGGCGATCGCCGGCCAGTTGCGGGGGATCGGGTCATGTATATCGCCGGCCAGGATGCCCAGGGCCGTGCTCGCGCAGAACATATCCGCGTAGCGGGCGAGCTTGCGCTTGACCGTCCGGCGATTCGGCGCAAACCCCGTCCGGGCAAGCCCGCTGCTCCCGCCAGCAAAGCCAGGGCCCGCCAGGAAACGCCTGCGCGGGCCGGCGGGGCCATTCAGCATCTGGGGCTTAAGCTGGTGCTGCTGGCGGCACTCTGTGTGCTACCCGTGATGGGCGCTTTGCAGCTTTTCTGGCAGTCGGGGTTTGTCTGGGTGTTGGCGGCTTATCCGTTGGCCAGCCTGATCAGTTTTGTCCAGTACTGGCAGGATAAATCCAGCGCACAGGCTGGTCGCTGGCGTACCCCGGAAAATGTCCTGCACCTGGTCGAACTGCTGGGCGGCTGGCCTGGCGCACTGGTTGCGCAGCAGTGCTTTCGGCATAAGACGCGCAAGCTGTCCTATCAGCTGGTGGTCTGGCTGATCATCGCCGCGCATCAGTTGGTATGGATTGACGGGTTGCTGCTCGATGGCCAGCTGTTCGGCGAGCTGCTGCGTCGTTACCTGGCGCTGTAATACCCTAAACCGGCTGATCCCAGCGGCTGAAGGCTTCACTGATATGTTCGATCCAGGCGCGCACCGCCGGCAGCATGCCGCGCCTGTGGGTGTACACCGCCTGCAGGTTGCCGGGGGGCAGCGCCCAGTCAGGCAGCAGGCGGATCAGCCGACCGTCGGCCAGTTCCTCCTGGCACAGGGGCGCGGGCAGCATGGTAAAGCCCAGGCCGGCCAGGGCTGCGCGTTTGCGTACGCTGAAGTCCTCGATGGCCAGGCGCGCCGCCAGTACGACTTCCTGCACGCGTCCGCTGTCATGCTGCAAACGCAGGTGAATTCTGCGATCCGCCTCCAGGGCACCCAGGGCAGGCAGCGCTGAAAGGTCGTCAGGCGTGTCGATGTTGGCGTGCTGCAGCAAGGCGGGGGCGGCTACCATAAAGGCCTGGGCCGGACGCAGGCGACGGGCGATCAGCGTCGGGTCTTCATCCTCGGCGCTGCGCACGCGCAAGGCGACGTCCACGCCTTCATTGAGCAGGTCGATGCGTCGATTGGTCTGAATCAGCTCCAGCTGCACCTTGGGGTAGGCCGCGAGAAAACTCACCACCAGCTCCGCGAGTAGGGCGATGCCGCCCGGCGCGCTGACCCGCAGACGGCCGCGCGGCTCGCTGGTCAGGCTGGCCACGGTTTCCTCGGCCTGTTCGGCCTCCTGCAGCATGGCCTGGCAGTGACGCAGGTAGCGTTCGCCGATATCGGTCAGCGCCAGCTTGCGCGTAGTGCGTTGCAGCAGGCGCGCGCCGAGGCGGTTTTCCAGCTCGGCAATGCGCCGCGACAGGCGCGATTTGGGGATGCCGAGGGTACGCCCGGCTGCGGCGAAACCGCCGGCTTCCACCACTTTGGCGAAGTAGAACAGGTCATTGAGATCGTGCATGGGTTTATCGTCCTATCAGTGGGACGAACTATCGCATTTGTGCTGACTAATCCGCCATTGCTTTCATCGGTAGTATCTCCAGCATCTTGATCGCCGCGGGGCGATCTTCAATATGGAGACTGTCATGAAATTACTGCACCTCGATTCCAGCATTCTCGGCGACTCGTCGGCCTCCCGCCAACTCAGCCGCGCCGTGGTCGACGCCTGGCTGGCCACCGAACCTGAAGCGCAGGTGAGCTATCGCGACCTGGCCAGCGATGCGCTGAGCCATCTGTCCGCTGCCAGCCTGGTGGCCGGCGGTACCCCGGCCGAGCTGCGTGATGCGGCGCAGCAGCATGAAGTCGAGCTGGCTGAGAGCACCCTCAATGAGTTTCTCGCCGCCGATGCCATCGTGATTGGCGCGCCGATGTACAACTTCACCGTGCCGACCCAGCTCAAGGCCTGGATCGACCGCGTGGCGGTCGCCGGCAAGACCTTCGCCTACGACGAAAACGGCCCCAAGGGCCTGGCAGGCGGCAAGAAGGTGGTCATCGTTTCCACCGCTGGCGGTATCCACGCCGGCCAGCCAAGCGGTCAGGCCCACGAAGAGTATCTGTCGCTGGTGCTGCGCTTCCTCGGTATCAGCGATATCGAAATCGTTCGCGCCGAAGGCCTGGCCTACGGTGACGAGCCGCGCGCCAATGCCTTCAAGGCGGCACAGGCGAAAGTCGCGGAGCTGTTTGCCACTGCCTGATGGCACGGCATAAAACAAAAAAGCCCGCTCAATTGAGCGGGCTTTTTCTTGGCGGCGCGTTACTGCGAAATTAGACGATCACGCCCTGGCTGCGCAGGTAGTCGTCGTAGGTGCCGCTGAAGTCGGTGATGCCGTTGGCCGACAGTTCGATGATGCGGGTGGCCAGGGAGCCTACAAACTCACGGTCATGGCTGACGAAGATCAGCGTGCCCGGGTAGTTTTCCAGCGCCAGGTTCAACGCTTCGATGGACTCCATGTCCAAGTGGTTGGTTGGTTCGTCCATGATCAGCACGTTGGGCTTTTGCAAAATCAGCTTGCCGAACAGCATGCGACCTTGCTCACCACCGGAGATAACCTTCACCGATTTGAGAATTTCGTCGTTGCTGAACAGCATGCGCCCCAGCGTGCCACGAATCATCTGCTCGCCGGTGGTCCACCGGCCCATCCAGTCGAACAGGCTGATGTCGTCTTCGAAGTCGTAGGCGTGGTCCTGGGCGTAGTAGCCAAGCTCCGCGCTGTCGGTCCATTTCACCGTACCGGCATCCGGGGTGAGTTCACCGATCAAGGTGCGCAGCAGAGTGGTCTTACCGATACCGTTGGGACCGATGATGGCCACGCGTTCGCCGGCTTCAACCTGGAAGCTGAAGTTCTTGAACAGCGCTTTGCCGTCGAAACCCTTGGCCACTTTGTCGATCATCACGGCCTGGCGGTGCAGCTTCTTGTTCTGCTCGAAACGAATAAACGGACTGACGCGGCTGGAGGGTTTGACCTCAGCCAGCTGAATCTTGTCGATCTGCTTGGCGCGCGACGATGCCTGCTTGGATTTCGAGGCGTTGGCCGAGAAGCGGCTGACGAAGCTTTGCAGCTCGTTGATTTGCGCTTTCTTCTTGGCGTTATCGGACAGCAGCTGTTCGCGCGATTGGGTGGCCGCGGTCATGTACTCGTCGTAGTTGCCTGGGAACAGGCGCAGCTCACCGTAGTCCAGGTCGGCCATATGGGTGCAGACCGAGTTGAGGAAGTGACGGTCGTGAGAAATGATGATCATGGTGCTGTTGCGCTGGGTGAGGATGTTTTCCAGCCAGCGGATGGTGTTGATGTCCAGGTGGTTGGTCGGTTCGTCCAGCAGCAATACTTCCGGATCGGAGAACAGTGCCTGCGCCAGCAACACGCGCAGTTTCCAGCCCGGAGCGACTTCGCTCATCGGGCCGAAATGCTGCTCCAACGGAATACCCAGGCCGAGCAACAACTCGCCGGCGCGGGACTCGGCGGTATAGCCGTCCATCTCGGCGAATTCACCTTCGAGCTCGCCGACCTTCATGCCGTCTTCTTCGCTCATTTCCGCCAGCGAGTAGATGCGATCGCGTTCGGCCTTAACCTTCCACAGCTCTTCGTGACCCATGATCACGGTGTCAATCACGCTGAATTCTTCGTAAGCGAACTGATCCTGGCGCAACTTACCCAGACGCACGTTCGGCTCCAGCATTACCTGGCCACCACTAGGTTCCAGATCGTCGCCGAGAATTTTCATAAAGGTCGACTTGCCGCAACCGTTGGCCCCGATCAGGCCGTAGCGGTTGCCGCCGCCAAACTTGACGGAAACGTTCTCGAACAGGGGTTTGGCCCCGAATTGCATGGTGATGTTGGCGGTGGAAATCACGAATCTTGGTCCAGTTAAGCGGGCGCACGGGCGCGAAAGGGGCGCGATTGTAGCGGTTTCCGGCCGCGAAGGGCAGCGGCTGAGACGGGCGGGGTGCTCCGCTCTGGGGCTAATTACAGCAATAGGCCCAATTTCAGGCGCTTGGGCAGCTTGCCGACCACCAATTGATGGGAGCGGATCAGCAGCTCTTTGAGTTCGGCGTCGCTCAGGGGGTAGGGATAGGCCATGCTGATCCAGCGGGCGCGCGCCAGGTAAGGCGCGGGGCGGATGCCGGGACGGTCGCAATAGCCGAGGAACAGGTCGGCATCGACCTTGAACGCCAGGCCATCGTGGCCACCCAGGTGGAAGAGGGCGAACATCTTGCTCTCGGCCACCGAAAACACCCGCACGCCGCCCCATTTGATGTCCTCGCGGGCACCCGGCAGGTTCAGACAAAGCTCGGCAACTTGCTGCGGGGTCATGGCGGTGTTCACTCGCGGTAGAAAACTTGCACCAGATGATAGCCAAACTGGCTTTTCACCGGGCCGTGGACTTCGCGCACCGGCTTCTTGAAAATCACCTGATCGATGGCGCGGACCATCTGCCCAGGGCGCACCTCGCCGAGGTCGCCGCCTTTTTTGCCGGAGGGGCAGGTGGAGTATTTGCGCGCCAGCACATCGAAGGCTTCGCCGGCGGCGATACGTTTTTTCAAGGCCGTGGCTTCGGCCTCGGTCTTGACCAGAATATGGCGGCACATTGCTTTTGCCATGATGGGTTCCTCAGATTTGCCGGGCTGCTATTGTGCCAGCATTTGTTGCGCCATCAGAATGACGCCACTTAGCTGCTGCGCGATGACGCGGCTCCGGGGTCGATCTTGGCCTAACGTATTAACTTCACTTCGACGGATCTGCTCGCCATGGACCTCTCCGCAATGCTGAAAATACTGTCCAGCCAGGACGGTTCCGACCTTTATCTGTCCACCGGTGCGCCACCTTGCGCCAAGTTCAACGGCGTGCTCAAGGCCCTGAGCGCCGAGCCGCTGAAGGCCGGCGAGGTAGCCGCGATCGCCGATGCGGTGATGGATAGCGCGCAGCGCGAGGAGTTCGAGCGCGAGCTGGAGATGAATCTGGCCATTTCCATCCCCAGCGTAGGGCGTTTCCGCATCAATATCTTCAAGCAGCGCAACGAGGTGTCCATTGTCGCGCGCAATATCAAGATGGAAATCCCCAAATTCGAGGACCTGAAACTGCCCGAGGTGCTGCTCAAGACCATCATGGAGAAACGCGGTCTGGTGCTGTTCGTCGGCGGTACCGGCTCGGGCAAGTCGACTTCCCTGGCGGCACTGATCGACTACCGCAACCGTAATAGCGGCGGCCATATCATCACCATCGAAGACCCGGTGGAATATGTGCACCGGCACAAGAAGTCGATCATCAACCAGCGCGAGGTGGGGGTGGACACCCGCAGCTTCCACGCCGCACTGAAGAACACCCTGCGCCAGGCCCCGGACGTGATCCTGATCGGCGAGATCCGTGACCGCGAGACCATGGAGCACGCCCTGGCCTTCGCCGACACCGGCCACCTGGCTATCTCCACCCTGCATGCCAACAACGCCAACCAGGCGCTGGACCGCATCATCAACTTCTTTCCCGAAGAGCGCCGCCCGCAGCTGCTCAACGACCTGGGCAACAACCTCAAGGCCTTCGTCTCCCAGCGCCTGGTCAAGACCGTGGACGGCAAGCGCCGCGCCGCGGTGGAAGTATTGTTGGGCACGCCGACTATCCGCGACCTGATCAAACGCAGCGATTTCGGCGATATCAAGGAAATCATGGAGAAGTCGAAGAACATCGGTATGCAGACCTTCGATCAGGCGCTGATCGACCTGGTGCATAGCGGGGTTATCGATGAGGACGAGGCGGTGAAGAATGCCGATTCGGCCAACAACGTGCGCCTCAAGCTCAAGCTGTATCGGGAGAATCCGGCGAACCAGGCGGCCCCGGCTGCCGACTCATCGGTCAAGGCGACCGAACCGGCCCCCGCGCCGAGCTGGGGCATGGAGCTCACTCTGGAAGATATCGCCGGCGACGAAGAGGCGGAAGACCCGGGCCGCATGGGCGCTTGAGCCCTGCGGGGCTAGCGCCAGGTGATGGCTGGGCTGCGGCCATCGGGCCCGGCGCGATGGCCGCTGCCAGGTCAACCGAGTTCGAAGCTGGTCACCCCGAAGATGCGTTGGCCGTCGATCTGCGGCACTGGCCCGCGATACATGCGCGCGGTCTCGAACACCATGCTCATGCCGTGGCGTTGCGCCAGCGCCACGGCCGCGGCGTTATTGGCCGGGGTATCGAGGAACAGCGCGCGCCCGGCCGGGACGCGCGCCCGCAAGGCGAGAAACAGCCGCTCGGCCAGCTCAGGACTGTCGGCGAACAGCGGGCCTATCTTGTAGCCGTCGCGGCATTTGCGTAGCACGGCATAGCCGGCCAGTCGATGCTCCTGGAGGATGCCCAGGGCCGTGCTCTCGGGCTGGTCGATCCAGTGGCGTAGGAAGGTGCTACGGCGCTCCGGAAACAGCGCCTGGTCATAGGCGCAGAGGTCGGCGAAGGGCAGGGCGGACAGGGGTACCAGGGCGGAATCGGCTACTGGCGCTGCGCCACCGACGCCCTGATAGCGGAGGTTGCCGTTGGCCAGGCTGAAGCCGGATTTCCTGTAGTTGCCCTGCTGCGCCACCACGCCGTCCAGGCCGATGGTCTGGCCGTCCAGGTAAGCCAGGCCGGCATTCCAGATCTGCAGACCGTAGCCCTGGCCGCGGTACTCGGGCTTGACGATATAGAAGCCGAGAAAACCAAAGTGCTCGCCATACTTCACCACGGAAATCACGGCTATGGGTTCGCCGTTCAGCAGGCCGATAAGGAAGCCATCCGGGTCGGCGGCGTAGAAGCAGTCCGCATCATGCAGGCCGGGGTTCCAGCCTTCCGCCGCGGCCCAGTCAATGGCGATATCGACTTCGCCGCGGGTCATGGTTCTGATCTGATAGTCGGGGGTGTCCACGCAAGCCATCCGTCGTAGTGGGTTCTGGGCCAGGCGCGGGCCTATCCTCGCCGGCCATCTTCGGTTCGACGCTATGCGATCTTGCCGACGCTGTCCATCCGTGAGCGGATGATCGAGCTCCAGAGCGCACCAGCGCCGGCGGCCTGATAGCGTCTGGCTGGGCCCGGACAGCTCAGCGCTGCAACTCCGGCAGATCCCGGTAGAGCTCCAGGGCCTGGGGGTTGGCCAGGGCGTCGGTGTTTTTCACCGGTTGGCCGTGCACCACGTTGCGCACCGCCAGTTCGACGATCTTGCCGCTGATGGTGCGCGGGATGTCGGCCACCGCGATGATCTTGGCCGGCACATGGCGCGTGCTGGTGTTGCTCTCGATCACCTGGCGGATGCGCTCTTGCAGCTCATCGGTGAGGCTGACGCCCTCGCGCAGACGGACGAACAGCACCACGCGCACGTCGTTGTTCCACTCCTGGGCGATGGCGATGGACTCCAGCACCCCCTCGACCTTTTCTACCTGGCGGTAGATCTCCGCGGTGCCGATGCGCACGCCCCCTGGATTGAGCACGGCGTCGGAACGGCCGTGGATCACCAGGCCGCCGTGCGCGGTTTCCTCGGCGTAGTCGCCGTGGGCCCAGACGCCGGGGAAGGTCTCGAAGTAGGCAGCCTTGAACTTCTCGCCTTGCGGGTCGTTCCAGAAGCCCACCGGCATCGAGGGGAAATGCTTGGTGCAGACCAGCTCGCCTTTCTCGCCGATGACCGGCTGGCCGGCGTCGTTCCATACCTGCACGTCCATGCCCAGGCCCTTGCATTGCAGCTCGCCGCGCCAGACCGGCAGCAGCGGGTTGCCGAGGGCGAAGCAGGAGACGATGTCGGTGCCGCCGGAGATCGACGACAGGCAGATATCGGCTTTGAACTCGCGGTAGACGTAGTCGAAGCTCTCGTGGGCCAGTGGCGAGCCGGTGGAGAGAATGGCCTTCAACTTTGCCAGTTCGTGGGTGCTGCCCGGCCTGGCTCCGGCCTTCTCCAGGGCGGCCAGGTACTTGGCGCTGGTGCCGAAGATGCTGATGTTCTCGGCGTCGATCAGGTCGATCAGGCGCTCGGCATCGGGATGGAAAGGCGAGCCGTCGAACAGCACCAGAGTCGCGCCCAGCGCCAGGCCCGAGACCAGCCAGTTCCACATCATCCAGCCGCAGGTGCTGTAGTAGAACAGGCAGTCCTCGGCAGTCAGGTCGGTGTGCAGGCCCAGTTCCTTGACGTGCTGCAGCAGCACGCCGCCGGTACCGTGAACGATGCACTTGGGTATCCCGGTGGTGCCGCTGGAGTAGAGGATATACAGCGGGTGATCGAAGGGCACCTGGGTGAATTCCGGCTCGCCACCGGCCTGGTAGAAGTCTTGCCATAGCGCGATCTTGGCCGCCGAATGGAAGTCGGCAGCTTTGGCCTGTGGGTTGGCGTAGGGCACCACGATCAGCTGCTCAAGGGATGGCAGGCGTTCGAGGATTTCATTGAGCTTGCTGCTCAGGTCGAGGTTTTTACCGGCATAGCGGAAGCCGGCGGCGGCGATCAGTACCTTGGGTTCGATCTGGCCGAAACGGTCGATCACCCCCTGGGTGCCGAAGTCCGGCGAGCAGCTCGACCAGGTCGCCCCCAGGCTACTGGCGGCGAGCATGCCGACCAGGGTTTGCCAGGTATTGGGCATAAAGGCCGCGACCCGGTCGCCGGTACCGACGCCGGCACCGCGCAGGCTGTTTTGCAGGCCGGCGACATGGGCGGCCAGCTCGGCATAGCTCAGTTGCTCGCGCGAACCGTCTTCGCCGATGGCAACCAGGGCAGGGCGGTTATCGCGGCGGCGTAGCAGGTGTTCGGCAAAATTAAGCCGAGCACCAGGGAACCAATGGGCGCTGGGCATCGCCGAGGCCTCATCCAGGGCCCGCTCGGGGTGTTGGCTAAAGCGCACCTCGAAGAACTCGACGATGGCCCGCCAGAACGCCTCGCGTTGCGCCACGCTCCAGGCATGCAGGCTCGGGTAGTCGGACAGTTGCAGGCTGTGGCGCTGATTGACGAAGCGGCGGAAGGCGTCCATCCGGGTGGCGGCGATGCGCGCCGGGCTGGGTGTCCAGAGGGGCTGGTTCATCTGTGCGTCCATTGGCTCGGGCAGATACTTTTATAATGGCACGGGCCGGCCGGCCTTGCCGTCAGACCAGCTCCAGGTGGGCCCAGTCGGTCGCGTTGAGCAGCACATCGCACAGGGCCTGAGCCGCGCTCGAGAGCTTGTGCTCGCGCAGCCGCAGCAAGCCGATCTGCCGCTCCACGTGCGGCCCATGCAGGGCGATGCAGCGGGCACCCAGCTCCTCCATCTGCTGCAGGCACAGGCGCGGCACGGCGCTGACGCCGAGCCCCTGAGCGACCATGCGGCCGACGGTTGCCAGTTGGTGGCTCTCGAAGGCCACTGCCAGCTTGCCGTGCGGCGCGGCGATGCTTTCCTCCAGTAGCAGGCGCACCGCGGAGGGCCGTTGCAGGGCGATGAAATTCTCCTGCAACAGCTCCGCCCAGCTCACCTCCTGGCGGCTGGCGAGTGCGCAATCGGCTGGCACTACCGCGACGAAACGATCGTTGTAGAAGGGCGTGAAGACCAGACCATCCAGGGCCTCCGGCTCGAAGGCGATGCCCAGTTCGACCCGGCGGTTGCGCAGCATTTCCAGCACCTGTTCGTTGATCACGTCATGCACCGCCACGTTGACCTTCGGATAGCGAGTGCGGAAGGCCTTGAGCACCGCCGGCAGCAGGTTGCCGGCAAACGACGGCATGGCGGCGATGGTGATCTTGCCCAGTTGCAGGGTGAAGTGCTGGCGCAGCAGCTCCTCAGCGTTGTCCCAGTCAGCCAGCAGGCGTCGGGCCATGGGCAGCAGGGTTTCGCCCTCTGGGGTCAGTCTGACGCTGCGGGTGGTGCGGGTCAGCAATTGGCCGCCGAGGGATTCCTCCAGGCTCTTGATCGCCAGGCTCAGGGCCGGCTGGGACAGGTGCAGGCGCTCGCAGGCCTGGGCGAAGCTCAGGCTCTGGGCCACCGCGAGGAAGGCACGCAATTGCTTGACAGTCATTGATTTGTTTTAGTGATCAATTGAGAAGAAAAACAAACTTAACAAATTAGTCTGCACGGGAGAAGCTCTCTATCGCTATCGGCAACCGGGTTGCCGAATCGACAACGACAAGAGGCGACAGCATGAGTGGACTCGACAAGCGGGTAGGCAGTTACGCAGAGGCCCTGGCCGGCCTGACCGACAACATGACCGTGCTGGCCGGCGGCTTCGGCCTGTGTGGCATACCGGAGAACTTGATTGCCGAAATACGCCGCCTCGGCGTGCGCGGCCTGACCGTGGTGTCGAACAACTGCGGGGTCGATGGTTTCGGCCTCGGTGTGCTGCTGGAAGACCGCCAGATCCGCAAGATGATTGCCTCCTATGTAGGCGAGAACGCTCTGTTCGAGCGGCAGTTGCTCAATGGCGAACTGGAGGTCGAACTCACTCCGCAAGGCACCCTGGCCGAGAAGCTGCGTGCCGGTGGTGCCGGTATCCCGGCCTTCTTCACCGCCACCGGCTACGGCACCCCGGTCGCCGAAGGCAAGGAAGCGCGCGAAATCAATGGCCGCCATTACATTCTGGAACCGGCCATCACCGGCGACTTCGCCATCGTCAGAGGCTGGAAGGCCGACCATTTCGGCAACGTGATCTATCGCCACACCGCGCAGAATTTCAACCCGTTGGTGGCCACCGCCGGGCGCATCACTGTGGTCGAGGTGGAGGAAATCGTTGAACCCGGCGAGCTCGATCCGGCCCACATTCACACCCCGGGCATCTACGTCGATCGGATCATCCAGGGCAGTTTCGAGAAGCGCATCGAGAAGCGCACCCTGCGCGCCTGATCAGACTACAACAAGAGGATTTCCCCATGGCACTTACCCGCGAACAGATGGCTCAGCGTGTGGCGCGCGAATTGAAAGATGGTTACTACGTGAACCTGGGCATCGGCATCCCGACCCTGGTGGCCAACTACGTGCCGGAAGGCATCGACGTGATGCTGCAATCGGAAAACGGCCTGCTCGGCATGGGTGCGTTCCCGACCGAGGATGAGCTGGACGCCGACATGATCAACGCTGGCAAGCAGACGGTCACCGCGCGTAAAGGTGCGTCGATTTTTTCCTCGGCCGAGTCCTTCGCCATGATCCGCGGTGGCCACGTCGACCTCACCGTGCTTGGTGCCTTCGAGGTGGATGTCAATGGCAACATCGCCTCCTGGATGATCCCCGGCAAGTTGATCAAGGGCATGGGCGGTGCCATGGACCTGGTCGCCGGTGCCGACAACATCATCGTCACCATGACCCATGCCTCCAAGGACGGCGAGTCCAAGTTGCTCAAGCACTGCAGCCTGCCACTCACCGGCTGCGGCTGTATCCGCAAGGTGCTGACCGACCTGGCCTATCTGGAGATCGAGGACGGCAGCTTTATCCTGCGTGAGCGCGCGCCGGGGGTGAGCATCGAGGAGATCGTCGCCAAGACTGCAGGCCCGTTGATCGTGCCAGACGATGTCACCGAAATGACCTTCTGAGTACCTCCCCGCCCCGTAGGTCGCCACCACGCATGGCCGCCTGCGGGGCGGTTTTTTCATTTGTAGGATGGGTCGGGCGGCGTTCCGCGAGCGCAGCGATGCCCATCCCTCGTCGATGCCCCGAGCGGCAGCGCCGCAACTCGCAGGAGTCTCATTATGCAAGAAGTCGTCATAGTCGCCGCCACCCGCACCGCAGTCGGCAGCTTTCAGGGTTCTCTGGCCAATATTGCGGCCCCGGAACTGGGTGCCGCGGTGATCCGCCGCCTGCTGGAGCAGACCGGCCTGAACGGCACCGAGGTCGATGAAGTGATCCTCGGCCAGGTGCTCACCGCAGGCTCCGGGCAGAACCCCGCACGCCAGGCGGCGATCCTCGCCGGCCTGCCCCACGCGGTGCCCGCGCTGACCCTGAACAAGGTCTGCGGCTCGGGCTTGAAAGCCCTGCACCTGGGCACCCAGGCGATCCGCTGCGGCGATGCTGAGGTGATCATCGCCGGCGGCATGGAGAACATGAGCCTGGCACCCTACGTCATGCCCGGTGCCCGTACCGGCCTGCGCATGGGCCACGGCAAGCTGATCGACACAATGATCAGCGATGGCCTGTGGGACGCCTTCAACGACTACCATATGGGCATCACCGCCGAGAACCTGGTCGAGAAGTACGCCATCACCCGCGAGGAGCAGGATGCCTTCGCCGCCGACTCGCAGCGCAAGGCCTGCGCCGCCATCGAGGCCGGGCGCTTCGTTGATGAAATCACCCCTATCCTTATTCCCCAGCGCAAGGGCGAGCCCCTGGCCTTCGCCACCGACGAACAACCGCGCGCCGGCACCAGCGCCGAGGCCCTGGGCAAGCTCAAACCGGCGTTCAAGAAAGACGGCAGCGTCACCGCCGGCAACGCCTCCAGCCTCAACGACGGTGCCGCCGCCGTATTGCTGATGAGCGCGGCCAAGGCCGAGGCCCTCGGCCTGCCGGTGCTGGCCAGGATCGCCAGCTACGCCAATGCAGGGGTCGATCCGGCGATCATGGGCATCGGTCCGGTCTCCGCCACCCAGCGCTGCCTGGCCAAGGCCGGCTGGAGCATCGAGCAACTGGACCTGATCGAAGCCAACGAAGCCTTCGCCGCCCAGGCCCTGGCCGTCGGCAAGGAACTGCAATGGGATGCGAGCAAGGTCAACGTCAACGGTGGTGCCATCGCCATCGGCCACCCGATCGGTGGCTCCGGCTGCCGGATTCTGGTGACCCTGCTGCATGAGATGATCAAGCGCGACGCCCACAAAGGCCTGGCCACGCTGTGTATCGGCGGCGGTCAGGGCGTGGCATTGGCTATCGAGCGCTAAGCCTGCGGTGCGCGCACGCCGGCCCCGCAACGATTGCAGGTGCCGGCGTTTTTCTTGGTCATGCCCCGGCCGAGTACGCCTAGGGGCGGCACTCGTAGGTTGGTGCAGGATAAAAGGCTATGTCGCAATTGCGTGTTGCGACAACTCGGTAGGGCGCGCGCGGCGCACCTCACCCATACGCGGGCTGCCGCCTGATCCAGCAGGCTGGTGCGACTCACGCACCAGCTGATTGGGGCGGAGCCATAAGAAAGGCCACGCTGCTGTGCCGCGCAGCCAAGGAGGGGAAACGCTCGTTCCTATTCAGTCGGTCGTTGCCTGGAGCAAGGCCCGTGCTACCCGCGAGCCATTGCCCTTGCCGAGCACCGTGCAGATGCGCTGGCCGGCAGCGATCAGCTTGTCCATATCGATACCGGTTTCGATGCCCAGGCCATTGAGCAGATAGAGCACATCCTCAGTGGCGACATTGCCGCTGGCGCCCTTGGCATAGGGGCAGCCACCTAAGCCTGAGACCGAGCTGTCGAATACGCTGATGCCTTCCAACAGGCTGGCGTAGATATTGGCCAGAGCCTGGCCGTAGGTGTCGTGGAAGTGCCCAGCCAACAGGTGGCGCGGGATTTCGCGACCGACCACGTTGAGCAGATGGCGGGTCTTGCCTGGGGTGCCAGTGCCGATGGTGTCGCCCAGGGATATTTCATAGCAGCCCATGGCATAGAGCGCCTTGGCCACGCTGGCCACTTGCGCCGGTGCCACCTCGCCTTCATAGGGGCAGCCGAGCACGCAGGACACATAGCCGCGAACACGAATACCCTGTTGTTGGGCGGCGTCCATCAACGGCACAAAGCGCTCAAGGCTCTCGCCGATCGAGCAGTTGATATTTTTCTGTGAGAAGGCCTCGCTTGCTGCGGCGAAGACCGCAACTTCCTTGACTCCGGCTTCCAGTGCGGCCTCGAAACCTTTCAGGTTGGGTGCCAGGGCGGCATAGGTAATGCCCGGTAGCTGCTGGATCTGCGCGAATACCTCGGCGGAGCCGGCCATCTGCGGCACCCACTTGGGCGAGACGAAGCTGCCCACCTCGATATAACCGAGGCCGGCGGCGGACAGGTCATCGACCAGGCGGACCTTGTCGGCGACGCTGATCGGCTGCTTCTCGTTCTGCAAACCGTCGCGGGGGCCGACTTCGACCAGGCGTACCTGTTTGGGCAAATTCATTTGGCGTCTCCTTTGGGCCAATGGTGCGCACGGCGCACCCTACGATTTGCGGTGATGCGCACAATCTCATGGGGTTGTAGGGTGCGCTGTGCGCACCGAATACCAAGCTTATGCTTCTTCCAACTCCACCAGCACCGTCCCCTCGCTGACCAGTTCGCCTTCGCTGCAATACAGCGCCTTGACGGTGCCGGCATGCGGCGCGCGGATGCTGTGCTCCATCTTCATCGCTTCCAGTACCACCAGGGCGGTACCGGCTTCGACCTGCTGACCGGCCTCCACCAGCAGTCGCACGATACTGCCGTTCATGGGCGCGGTGAGGCCGCCGTGATGTTGATGGCTGGCTTCCACTTCGGCAATAGGGTCGACGCGCTGAATGCTGTGCAGCTCGCCGCCGAACTGCAGATAGAGGCTATCACCGCGACGGATCGCCAAGTGCTGTTGACGCAGACCGTCGCGCTCCACCTGTAGCACCTCGCCCTGCAATCGTACTGTAGATGCCGAGGCGTGGCGCAGACGTACCACCTGGCGCTCGTTTTGGCAGCTCAGGTGCAGATCGGTTTGCGCCGGCAAACCCAGGCGCAGACCGTTATGGTTGCTCCAGGGGGAATGCGGGTCATCGTGGCGTTGGCGCGGCGTTTCGCTCTGCACAAAGGCCTCGGCGGCCAGTTGCCAGAACTCGGCTGGCAGCTCGGCAACGGGCGGCAATAGCTGCGCTTCATGGCGCGGAATAAAGCCGGTATCCAGTTCGGCATTGGCGAAGGCCGGGTGGGCCAGCACGCGGGAGAGAAAGGCCAGGTTGGTTCTGACTCCACCGACACAGGTTTCCTTGAGCATGGCCAGCAGGCGCAGGCGTGCTTCTTCGCGGTTTTCACCCCAGGCGATCAGCTTGCCGAGCATCGGGTCGTAGAAGGGCGAGACTTCATCGTCTTCGCTGACCCCGCTATCCACCCTGCGACCAGGGCCGGCATTGGCTTCGCGGTACAGCGCCAAGGTGCCGGTGGCAGGTAGGAAGTCGTTGTCCGGATCTTCGGCATACAGGCGTACTTCGATGGCGTGACCAATCAGCGGCACCTGCTCCTGAGTGATCGGCAGCGCCTCGCCACGGGCCACGCGAATCTGCCAGGCGACCAGATCCAGCCCAGTGATCAGCTCGGTGACCGGGTGTTCGACCTGCAGGCGGGTGTTCATCTCCATAAAGAAGAAGTCGCCGCGCTCATCCAGGAGAAACTCCACGGTGCCGGCTCCGACATAGCCGATGGCCTGGGCGGCCTTGACTGCGGCCTCGCCCATGGCGCGGCGCAGTTCGGCGGACAGGCCAGGGGCGGGTGCTTCTTCGACGACCTTCTGGTGACGGCGTTGAATCGAGCAGTCGCGCTCGTTCAGGTACAGGCAGTGGCCGTGCTGGTCGGCAAATACCTGAATCTCCACATGGCGTGGCTTGAGCACGTATTTCTCCACCAGCATGCGCGAGTCGCCGAACGACGACTGCGCCTCGCGCTGGGCGCTGGCCAGGGCCTCGGCCAGCTCGCTTTCACGCTCGACCACCTTCATGCCCTTGCCACCGCCGCCGGCTGCGGCCTTGAGCAGCACCGGGTAGCCGATCACCTCGGCGGCGGCGCGGAAGGTTTCCACATCCTGCGCCTCGCCGTGATAGCCCGGCACCAGCGGCACGCCGGCGGCTTCCATCAGCGCCTTGGCGGCCGACTTGCTGCCCATGGCGTCGATCGCCGAGGCGGGCGGGCCGAGAAACAGCAAACCAGCGGCTTCGATGGCGCGGGCAAAGCCGGCGTTTTCCGAAAGAAAGCCATAGCCGGGGTGAATGGCCTGGGCACCGCTAGCCTTGGCCGCAGCGATCAGTGCGTCGATACGCAGGTAGCTGTCCGCCGGCTTGGCACCGCCCAGGTCGATCGCCAGGTCGGCTTCGCGCACATGGCGGGCGTTACGGTCAATGGCGCTGTGCACCGCCACGGTCTTGATGCCCATGGCCTTGGCCGTGCTCATCACCCGGCAGGCGATCTCGCCACGGTTGGCCACCAGCAGGGTGTCGATATGCGTGATGCTCATACTTGTTGCTCCTGCCGGAGGTATGGACGTTTATCCAGCCGGACGCTACGGAGCACTGAATTGCGGGGACTCATCATGCTTATTGCTCCTGCCAGGCGGGTTTGCGTTTATCTAGAAAGGCGCGCAGGCCTTCCTGGCCCTCGGGGCTGACGCGGATACGCGCGATGGCGTTCTCGGTATAGCGGCGCAGGGCCGGGGTCAGCACGCCGCTGCCCACTTCGCGCAGCAGGTCCTTGCTGGCCTGCATGGCCTGCGGGCTATTGAGCAGCAGATTGCTGGTCCAGTCGCTCACGGCCTGCTCCAGGGCGTCCAAGGCATAGCATTCGGCAAACAGCCCGAGCTCCTGGGCGCGCTGGCCGCTAAAGCGTTCGGCGGTGAGGGCATAACGCCGTGCCGCGCGTTCGCCGATGGCCTGGACGACAAAGGGGCTGATCACCGCCGGAGCCAGACCGATGCGGACCTCGGACAGGCACAGTTGCGCGTCGCTGGCACCGATGGCCATATCGCAGCAGCTGATCAGGCCCAGGGCACCGCCGAAGGCCGCGCCCTGGACCACGGCCAGAGTCGGGATCTTCAGCTGGTAGAGGTTGTGCATCAGCTCGGCCAGCTCGCGCGAGTCGGCCAGGTTGGCGTTGTAGTCCAGGGTTGCCGCGTGCTGCATCCAGGCCAAGTCTGCACCGGCGCTGAAGTGCTTGCCACGGCCGCGCAGCAGCAGGAAATGCAGGGTTTTATCAGCCATCACCGCGTCGAGGGCGAGAATCAGCTCGCGGATCATCTCGGCGTTGAAGGCGTTGTTCTTGTCCGCGCGATTGAGCCAGAGGGTGGCAAAGCCGCGTGGGTCTTTTACAAGTTCTACGGTTTGGAAATCGGTCATGTTCAGGAACCTGCCGGGTGTAGGAGCCAGCTTGCTGGCGATGCTTTTGCGTTGTTGCGAATCGTCGGAGTGCCGAACCACAGCAAACTGGCTCCTACAGGTTGTCGTGGTTACATGCGGAATACGCCAAAGCTGCTCGGCTCGATTGGCGCGTTAAGGCTGGCGGACAGCGCCAGACCGAGCACGTCGCGGGTCTGCGCCGGGTCGATCACACCGTCGTCCCACAGCCTGGCGCTGGAGTAGTAGGGGTGGCCCTGGCGCTCGTACTGTTCGAGGATCGGCTGCTTGAGCTTGGCTTCATCCTCGGCGGAGAAGTCGTGGCCGGCGCGCGCCGCCTGTTCGTGCTTGACCTGCACCAGCACGCCGGCGGCCTGCTCGGCACCCATCACGCCGATCCGCGCGTTCGGCCACATCCACAAGAAGCGCGGGTCGTAGGCGCGGCCGCACATGCCGTAGTTACCGGCACCGAAGCTGCCGCCGATGATCACGGTAAATTTCGGCACCTTGGCGCAGGCTACCGCGTTGACCAGCTTGGCCCCGTGCTTGGCGATGCCGCCGGCCTCGTACTTCTGCCCGACCATAAAGCCGGTGATGTTCTGCAGGAACAGCAGCGGAATGCCGCGCTGGCAGGCCAGCTCGATAAAATGCGCGCCTTTCTGCGCAGATTCGGCGAACAAGATCCCATTATTGGCGAGGATCGCCACCGGGTAGCCATGGATATGCGCAAAGCCGCAGACCAGGGTCGCGCCGAACAGCGCCTTGAATTCATCGAATACGCTGCCATCGACGGTGCGGGCGATCACTTCGCGCACATCGAAGGGTTGTTTGGCGTCCGCCGGAATTACCCCGTACAGCTCTTCGCCGCTGTACAGCGGGTTGATTGGTTCGCGATTGTTGAGCACGCCGAGCTTGCGCCAGTTCAGGTTGCTGATGCAGCGCCGCGCCAGGGCCAGGGCGTGTTCGTCGTTGTCGGCATAGTGGTCGGCAACCCCCGAGGTCTTGCAGTGCACATCGGCACCGCCGAGGTCTTCGGCGCTGACCACCTCACCGGTGGCGGCTTTTACCAGCGGCGGGCCGGCGAGGAAGATGGTGGCCTGGTTGCGCACCATGATCGCCTCATCCGCCATGGCCGGCACATAGGCCCCACCGGCGGTGCAGGAACCCATGACCACGGCGATCTGCGGGATGCCCATGGCCGACATATTGGCCTGGTTGAAGAAGATCCGCCCGAAGTGCTCGCGATCCGGGAACACCTCGTCCTGGCGCGGCAGGTTGGCCCCGCCGGAGTCCACCAGGTAGATGCACGGCAGGCGATTCTGTTGGGCAATGGTTTGCGCACGCAGGTGCTTTTTCACCGTCAACGGGTAGTAGCTGCCGCCTTTGACCGTGGCGTCGTTGGCCACGATCATGCATTCGACGCCTTCGACCCGGCCGATACCGGCCACCACGCCAGCCGCCGGCACCTCTTCGCCGTACACCTCATGGGCGGCCAACTGGCCGATCTCGAGAAACGGCGAGCCGCTGTCCAGCAGGCGGTTGATCCGTTCGCGTGGCAGCAACTTGCCGCGCGAGGTATGGCGGTGCTGGGCCTTCTCGCCACCGCCTTCATGGACGCGGGCGAGCAGGGCGCGCAGGTCGTCCACCTGGGCGAGCATCGCCGCGCTATTGGCGGCGAACTCCGGTGAACGGCTGTTGATCTGGGTGTGCAAGGTGGTCATGGTTGCTTCCTGTAGGGTGCGCCGTGCGCACCATGGCGATATTTGCGGTGCGCGCGGCGCACCCTACGGGTCACTTGGTTTCGTTGAACAGCTCGCGGCCGATCAGCATGCGGCGGATCTCGCTGGTGCCGGCGCCGATCTCGTACAGCTTGGCGTCGCGCAGCAAACGGCCGGTGGGGTATTCGTTGATATAGCCGTTGCCGCCGAGAATCTGGATCGCATCCAGGGCCATCTGGGTGGCGCGTTCTGCGCTGTAGAGGATCACCCCGGCGGCGTCCTTACGGGTGGTTTCGCCACGGTCGCAGGCCTGGGCCACGGCGTACAGGTAGGCGCGGCTGGCGTTGAGCTGGGTGTACATATCGGCGACCTTGCCCTGGATCAGCTGGAACTCGCCGATGCTCTGGCCGAACTGCTTGCGGTCGTGGATATAGGGCACGATCACATCCATGCAGGCCTGCATGATCCCGGTCGGTCCACCGGAGAGCACCACGCGCTCGTAGTCGAGGCCGCTCATCAGCACCCGTACACCACCGTTAAGCTGGCCGAGTACGTTTTCTTCCGGCACCTCGACGTCATCGAAGAACAGCTCGCAGGTGTTCGAGCCGCGCATGCCGAGCTTGTCGAACTTGCTGCCGCGGGAAAAACCCTTCCAGTCGCGCTCGACGATAAAGGCGCTGATGCCGTGCGCGCCCTTGTCCAGGTCGGTCTTGGCGTAGATCACGTAGGTGTTGGCGTCCGGACCGTTGGTGATCCAGGTCTTGCTGCCGTTGAGCACATAGCGGTCGCCTTGCTTGTCGGCGCGCAGCTTCATGCTGACCACATCGGAGCCGGCGTTCGGCTCGCTCATCGCCAGGGCACCGACGTGCTCGCCGGAGACCAGCTTGGGCAGGTACTTGGCCTTCTGCGCGGCGCTGCCGTTGCGCTTGATCTGGTTGACGCAGAGGTTGGAGTGCGCGCCGTAGGACAGGGCGACCGAGGCCGAACCGCGGCTGATCTCTTCCATGGCGATCACATGGGCCAGGTAGCCCAGGCCGGAGCCGCCGGACTCTTCCTCGACGGTGATGCCGAGCAGGCCCATATCGCCGAACTTCTTCCACATATCGGCGGGGAACAGATTGTCGCTGTCGATGGCGGCGGCGCGCGGGGCCAGCTCGGCGGCAACGAAGGACTGCACCTGCTCGCGCAGCATGTCGATGGTTTCGCCGAGGGCGAAGTTGAGGGACGGGTAGCTCATGGTCTCACCTTGATTGTCGTTATCTGGCTCGGCATTTGGTATAGGTTGTCAGGTTGCCGACCTTTACGTTAACGTAAAGATGACTGCGTAAGCTGTCAACTCCTGTATTTAAGTTGAAGCTCGAACGCTCGCCTCAGAACAAGCACAAAATCGAGGACTGTATGACTTCACTCAGCTATACCCGCGGCCCACAGGACAAGCCCTTGTTGGCTATGACTATTGGCGCTGCGTTCGATCAGACCGTTGCGCGTTTTGCCGAGCGCGAGGCGCTGGTGGTGCGCCATCAACAGCTACGTTATAGCTGGGCGCAGTTGGCCGAGCAGGTGGAGCGTTGCGCCCGTGCACTGCTGGCCATCGGCATGCAGCCGGGCGAGCGCTTGGGCATCTGGGCACCGAATTGCGCCGAGTGGTGCATCGCCCAGTTCGCCAGTGCCAAGGCCGGGGTGATTCTGGTCAATATCAACCCGGCCTACCGCCTCAGCGAACTGGAATATGCACTCAAGCATTCCGGCTGCCGCTGGCTGATCTGCGCCGATGCGTTCAAGACGTCCGACTATCATGCGATGCTCGGCGAGTTGCTGCCGGAACTGGCTGGCAGTGCCCTAGGCGACCTGCACAGCCGCATGCTGCCGGAGCTGCGCGGGGTGATCAGCCTGGGCCGTACGCCGGCCACCGGTATGCTCGGCTGGAACGCGCTGCTCGAGCACGCCGAGGCAGTTGGCGCGGAGCAGTTGCGCGCCTGCAGCGCCCAGCTGCAGTTCGACGATCCGATCAATATCCAGTACACCTCCGGCACCACAGGCTTCCCCAAGGGGGCCACGCTCAGTCATTACAACATTCTCAACAACGGCTATATGGTCGGTGAGAGCCAGGGGTTGACCGAATTTGACCGCTTGGTGATCCCGGTGCCGCTGTATCACTGCTTCGGCATGGTCATGGGTAACCTGGGCTGCCTGACTCACGGCTCAACCATGATCTATCCAGATGCCTCTTTTGACCCGCTGGCGACCCTGGCGGCCGTGGCCGAGGAGAAGGCCACCGCGCTGTACGGCGTGCCGACCATGTTTATCGCCGAGCTGGATCACCCGCGGCGCGGCGAATTCGACCTGTCCAGCCTGCGTACCGGGATCATGGCCGGTGCGACCTGCCCGATCGAGGTGATGAAGCGGGTGATCAAGGAAATGCACATGGCCGAGGTGCAGATCGCCTACGGCATGACCGAGACCAGCCCGGTGTCGACCCAGACCGCGGCGGACGATGACCTGGAAAAGCGGGTCAGCAGCGTGGGGCGCACCCAGCCGCATCTGGAGAGCAAGGTGGTCGACGAGCAGGGCCGTATCGTCCCGCGTGGGCAGATCGGCGAGCTGTGCACGCGGGGCTACAGCGTGATGCTGGGCTACTGGAACAACCCCGAAGCGACCCGAGAGGCGCTGGACAGCGCACGCTGGATGCATACCGGCGACCTGGCGGTGATGGACGAGGCGGGCTATCTGAGCATCGTCGGGCGCAACAAGGACATGATCATTCGCGGCGGCGAGAACGTTTATCCGCGGGAGATCGAGGAGTTCCTGTTCGGCCATTCGGCGGTGGCCGATGTGCAGGTGGTGGGTATTCCCGACGACAAGTACGGCGAGGAAATCGCCGCCTGGGTCAAGCTGCATCCGGGACATGAGCTCGATGCGGCGAGCCTGGCGGCGTTCTGCAGCGGGCGCATCGCCCACTTCAAGGTGCCGCGTCACTTCCTCTTCGTCGACGAGTTCCCGATGACGGTAACCGGCAAGGTGCAGAAGTTTCGCATGCGCGAGCTCACGATTGCGCGCCTGGGGATCGCTCCGAAGCAATAGCACGCGCCCCGAGGCGAGCAGGCCTAGGGGCGAAAGCACAGCCTATAGCGGTCAGTCTGCCGCCCGCTGTAGGCGGCGACCCTGGGGCCAGACATTCCCGACAGCCCCTGTGCACCAGACAATCATTCGGGACTTTTCTACGGACGTTCAAACAAGGACTTTGCCATGTGCTCCGCCATTAGCCACTTTCCGTTGCCCGACACACTCGAACAACTGCCGGACGACCTGCGCGAGCGGATACTCGCGGTGCAGGAGAAGGCCGGCTTCGTGCCCAACGTGTTCCTTATGCTGGCCCACCGCCCGGACGAGTTCCGCGCCTTCTTCGCCTATCACGATGCCCTGATGGAGCGTGAGTCAGACAGCCTGACGCCGTCGGAAAAAGAGATGATCGTGGTCGCCACCAGCGCCCGCCATGGCTGTCTGTACTGCGTGATTGCCCATGGCGCAGTCTTGCGTATCTACAGCAAGGACCCGTTGTTGGCAGATCAGGTGGCGATCAACCATCGCACGGCCCCGCTCGAGGAGCGTCAGCGCTTGATGCTCGACTTCGCCTTCCACGTCGGGCTGGAGCGTGGCGGGCTGGATGGTGACTGGCAGGCGCGTCTGCAGGCAGTCGGCTTCAGTCTCGACGATATCTGGGATATAGGTGCCATCAGCGCGTTCTTCAGCCTGTCCAATCGCCTGGTATCGCTGGCAGGCACGCCGCCAAATCCCGAGTTCTACCTGATGGGGCGGGTACCCAGAGCCGCGCGCTGACAGCGCTGGATAAAGGCGCTGCGCTTGGGCCTCGCCGCGACACCGCCGCGGCAGTAGCTGGCCGAGCCGAGGGCAGCCTCGGAGGCGGCTGGCAGGTGCTGGTTTCGCCCATGTAGATATGATTTTTTTGCACAACGTACCTGATTTTTTACAGGGTATTATTTCATTTGCGCCTGCGTATACTCGATTTCACCCGGTTTACCGAGGGCGATTGATGCCCTGGGCCAGGCATGCAAGACAAGGGCAGGGCGGATGAACAGCGCAGTCTCTGCCTTCAATCGCTATCCGTGGTCCGCTTCGCTTGGTCAGATATAGACCAATGAGTCTGTATTAGACTTTCGTATAATGTTTTCGTTTACGTAAAGGTAATAGTGTCAGTAGCGCCATAACCGATAACAACAATCAAGGTTAGAGGGCTTCACATGTCACCAGAGTTCGTGTTGGAAACACGCGGCCTGACCAAGGAATTTCGCGGCTTTACCGCGGTGGATTCGGTCGATCTTCGCGTGCAGAAGGGCCATATCCATGCCTTGATCGGACCCAATGGGGCGGGCAAGACTACGGTATTCAACCTGCTCAGCAAGTTCCTCGCGCCCAGCAGCGGCGAGATTCTCTATCAGGGCCAGGTGATCACCGGCCTGCAGCCGAACCAGATCGCCCGACTCGGCCTGGTGCGTTCCTTCCAGATTTCCGCGGTATTCGGTCACATGAGCGTGATGGAGAACGTGCGCGTGGCCCTGCAGCGCAAGCTGGGCAACTCCTTTCACTTCTGGAAGTCCGAGCGCAGCCTCGACGCCCTCAACGAGCGCGCCCTGCAGATGCTCGACGAGGTGGGGCTACTCGATTTCGCCGACACCCTGACCATCGAACTGCCCTACGGGCGCAAGCGCGCTCTGGAACTGGCCACCACCCTGGCGCTGGATCCAGCCGTCTTGCTGCTCGACGAGCCGACCCAGGGCATGGGCGGCGAGGACGTGGAGATGGTCATCGGCCTGGTACGCCGCGCTGCGGTGGGGCGCACCGTGCTGATGGTCGAACACAACCTCGGGGTGGTCAGCCAGCTGTGCGATCGCATCACCGTGCTGGCCCGTGGCGCGATTCTCGCCGAGGGCGACTACGCCAGCGTGTCAGCCAACCCCCTGGTGCGCGAGGCCTACCTGGGCAGCGAAGCGGCCGTTCTCGAGGAGGGCCACGCATGACCAGTCTGCACACCCCGGATTACGAACAGCTGCGGGTCAACGACCTGCACGCCTTCTACGGTGAATCGCACATTCTGCACGGCATCGACCTGCTGGTTAGGCGCGGCGAACTGGTGACCCTGCTCGGGCGCAACGGCTCGGGACGCTCCACCACCCTGCGCGCCATCATGAATATGGTCGGCCGGCGTACCGGCTCGATCGTGATCAATGGCAACGAGACCCTGGGTATCGCCGCACATTTGATTCCGCGTCTGGGCGTCGGCTTCTGCCCCGAAGAGCGCGGCATCTTCGCCAGCCTCAATGTCGAGGAGAACCTGCTGCTGCCGCCGATGGTGCGCAGCGGTGGCATGAGCCTTGATGAAATCTACGAGATGTTCCCCAACCTCTATGAGCGGCGTTTCAGCCAGGGCACCCGGTTGTCCGGCGGCGAACAGCAGATGCTGGCCATGGCGCGCATTCTGCGCACCGGTGCCAACCTGTTGCTGCTCGACGAGATCACCGAGGGCCTGGCCCCGGTGATCGTGCAGAAGCTCGCCGAGGTGCTGATCAAGCTCAAGAACAAGGGCCTGACCATTGTGTTGGTGGAGCAGAACTTCCGCTTCGCCGCCCCCTTGGCCGATCGGCACTACCTGATGGACCACGGCCAGATTGTCGAGGAAATCGGCGCTGCCGAGCTGGATTCCAAGCAGGACCTGCTGCACCGCTGTCTAGGCGTCTAAACCCGGTTTCACCCCTCGAAACATGCAGTACGGCGTGGCCCAGCCCGCCGTGTCGGGGTTGCTTTGCCCGGTACAACAACAATAACTGTGGAAGGTAACGAGATGAATCTGTTCCAGAAGACTGCAAGCACCATCTTTGCCACCAGCCTGATTGCCAGCGCCGCCCAGGCGCAGTTCAGCGACGATGAAATCCGTATTGGCTACCTGGCCGACATGTCCGGCACCTACCGCGACCTTTCCGGGCCGGGTGGCCTGGAAGCGCTGAAAATGGCGGTCGAGGACTTCGGTGGCCAGGTCGATGGCAAGAAGATCGTCATCTTCAGCGCCGACGACCTGAATAAGCCGGATGTCGGGGCCAATACCGTGCGTCAGTGGGTCGATGAGCGCAACGTCGACATGGTTACCGGCATGGTTGCCTCCTCGGTGGTACTGGCGGCGAGCAAGGTGGTGGAGCAGGCCGGCAAGCTGGCGCTGATTTCCGGCGCGGCGGCCTCCAGCCTGACCAACGAATACTGCTCGCCCAATCATATCCACTGGACCTACGACTCCTACGCCCTGGCCAACGGCACGGCCAAGGCGGTGCTGGCCAATGGCGGCAAGAGCTGGTTTATCCTCACCGCCGATTACGCCTTTGGCCACGCGATGGAGGCGGACATCACCAAGGTCGTCGAGGCCGATGGTGGCAGCGTCGTCAGCAAGGTTCGTCATCCGTTCCCCAGCAGCGACTTCTCCTCTTACATCTTGCAGGCCCAGGGTTCCGGTGCCGATGTGATCGCCCTGGCTAACGCCGGTGCCGATACGGTCAACTCACTGATGACCGCCAGCCAGTTCGGCGTCGCTCAGTCCGGGCAGAAGCTGGCCGGCATGGTGGTGTTCCTCAACGATATCCACGCCATGGGCCTGGACGTGACCCAGGGGCTGATGCTCACCACCGGCTGGTACTGGGACATGGATGAAGACTCCCGTGCCTGGGCCAAGCGCTATCACGCGCGCTTCGGCAAGATGCCGGGCATGGTGCCGGCGGGCATCTACTCCGCCACGCTGCACTACCTCAACGCGATCAAGGCCAGCGGCAGCGATGACGCGCAGACGGTGCGGGCGCAGATGATGGCCACTCCGATCAACGACATGTTCGCCAAGAATGGCAGCATCCGCGCCGACGGGCGAATGGTCCACGACATGTACCTGGCCCAGGTCAAGACACCGGCCGAGTCGAAGGGGGAGTGGGACCTGTACAAGATCGTGCGCACCATCCCCGGGAGCGAGGCCTTCCGCCCGTTGGCCGCGAGCCAGTGCTCGCTGCTGTCGCAGAACTGATCGGCATTTAACCCCAGCTATTCACCCGGCCGCGCATGGCCGGGTGTCACGGACTTTCAGCGGGTGGTAAACCATGACTATGCTATTCGGCATTCCCCTGAGCGTGCTGTTCGGTCAGATGCTCCTGGGCCTGATCAACGGGGCGTTCTATGCCTTGCTCAGCCTGGGCCTGGCGATCATCTTCGGGCTGCTGCGGATCATCAACTTCGCCCATGGCGCGCAGTACATGCTCGGGGCCTTCGCCGCGGTGCTCGGCCTCAACTACCTGGGCGTCAACTACTGGGCCGCGCTGGTGCTGGCTCCGTTGCTGGTGGGGGCCCTCGGCATGCTGATCGAGCGGGGGCTGCTGCGGCGCATAGCCGGCGAGGATCACCTCTACGGTCTGCTACTGACCTTCGGCCTGGCGCTGATCGTCGAGGGCAGCTTCGTCAAGCTGTTCGGTGTTTCGGGCTTGTCCTACCCGATGCCGGAGCAGCTCAAGGGCGGCTACAACCTCGGCTTTATGTTCCTGCCCACCTACCGCGCCTGGGTGGTGGTAGCCGCCTTGGTGGTGTGCCTGGCCACCTGGTTCATGATCGAGCGCACGCGCCTGGGCTCCTACCTGCGTGCCGGCACCGAAAATCCCAAGCTGATGCAGGCCTTCGGCATCAACGTGCCGCTGCTGATCACCCTGACCTATGGCTACGGCGCGGCTCTGGCGGCTTTCGCCGGGGTGCTGGCCGCGCCGATCTACTCGGTCACCCCGACCATGGGGGCCAACCTGCTGATCGTGGTGTTTGCCGTGGTGGTCATCGGCGGCATGGGCTCGATCATGGGGGCCATCGTCACCGGTCTGGCCATGGGCCTGATCGAGGGGCTGACCAAGGTGTTCTACCCCGAGGCGGCCAACACCGTGGTGTTTCTGGTCATGGTGATCGTACTGCTGGTCCGTCCCGCGGGACTCTTCGGTAAGGAGGCATAAAAGATGACGAGTCTGGAAATCAAAGCCGGGGCCCGGGTCCTGCAAACGCAGGTGGTCCAGCAGCGCGAGCAAGCCGCCGTACGGCGCAAGCGCTGGTTCTACCTGGCCCTGTTCGGTGTAGCGCTGGTCGCGCCGCTGGCGGTGTATCCGGTATTTCTGATGAAGCTGCTGTGCTTCGCCCTGTTCGCCTGTGCTTTCAACCTGTTGCTCGGTTATGCCGGTTTGCTGTCGTTCGGCCATGCCGCATTTTTCGCCACCGGCGGCTATATCACCGGCTTCTTGCTCAGCGAGTACAGCGGCCTGGGCACCGAACTGGGGATTCTCGCCGGAACCCTGGCCTCGACCCTGCTGGGGCTGGGCTTCGGCCTGCTGGCGATCCGGCGTCAGGGCATCTACTTCGCCATGATTACCCTGGCGTTGGCCCAGCTGGTGTTCTTCATCTATATGCAGGCACCGTTCACCGGTGGCGAGGATGGGCTGCACGGTGTGCCCCGTGGTCAGCTGATCGGCCTGTTCGATCTGAACGACAATCTGACCCTGTACTACTTCGTCCTCGCGGTGTTCGTGCTCGGCTTCGCCATCATCCAGCGCACCATCCACTCGCCCTACGGGCAGGTGCTCAAGGCGATTCGCGAGAACGAGCCGCGGGCCATCTCCCTCGGTTACAACGTCGATGCGCACAAGTTGCTGGCCTTCGTCATCTCCGCGGCACTGACCGGCCTGGCTGGCTCGACCAAGACAGTGGTGTTCCAGCTGGCCTCGTTGACCGACGCCCATTGGCATATGTCCGGCGAGGTGATCCTGATGACCCTGCTCGGCGGTGTCGGCACCGTGCTCGGTCCATTCGTTGGTGCCGCCGTGGTGGTCACCCTGCAGAGCTATCTGTCCAACGGTCCGTTGGGCGAGTGGGTGCACGTGATTCTCGGCGTGATCTTCGTCCTCTGTGTGCTGCTGTTCCGGGTTGGCATCGTCGGCTGGGTGCTCAAGCTGGCGCGGCGCAACTTCTAACCCCCCTTAGTCGCTCACGGCGCGGACCTCGGTCCGCGGCGCGGGATGCTGTTTGCCAAATTCGCCCAGCCGAGCCTTCGGCAGGGGTGTCTAGCACCCAGGGGAAACCCTGTGGGAACTGGCCGGTTGTGCCGGCTTTAGCCGGGTATTGCGCCGCTGTGGGCTGTTTGGGGTTGGTGCATTACCCACCTACAAGAAGAGAGAGCTATGTACGTACTTAGACCTACCCAGGTATTGATGCTGTCCGCCTTGGCCGCGGCCATCGGTGTTAGCGCCCCGGCCTCGGCCGCGTTTTTGGATGACAGCAAGGCTGCGCTGGATATGCGCAACTTCTATATGAACCGCGACTTTCGCCAGGACGGCGCGGCGCAGAGCAAGGCCGAAGAATGGGCCCAGGGCTTTATGTTGCGCTTCGAGTCCGGTTACACCGAGGGGCCTGTCGGGGTTGGTTTCGACGCCATCGGCCTGCTTGGCATCAAGCTCGATTCCAGCCCCGATCGGGTCGGCACCGGCATCCTCAAGAGCGACCGCGAGGCCCCCAAGCGTGCTCAGGATGAATACGGCGAGGCGGGCCTGACCGCCAAGCTGCGCATGTCGAACAGCACGCTCAAACTCGGCACTCTGCAGCCGGTACTGCCGGCGCTGATGCGCAACGACAGTCGTCTGTTGCCGCAGACCTTTCGCGGTGCCTGGCTGAACAGCAGCGAGGTGGAAGGCCTGAGCCTGGACCTCGGCCGAGTAGACCGGGTCAACCAGCGCGATTCCTCGGATAACCAGGAACTGAGCGTGTTCAACGGCGGCAAGCGTAATATCGTGCTGGGCAGCAGCAAGACCAGCGACGAATTCCTCTTCGCCGGCGGCCGCTATCAGTGGACCCCCGAATTGGCCACCAGCTACTACTACGGCGGCCTGGACGGTATCTATAAGCAGCATCTGGTCAACCTGGTACACCAGCTGCCGTTGGGCGAAGGGCAGAGCTTCAAAACAGATATCCGCTACGCCCGCTCCAGCGACGACGGTGGTAGCAACGTCGACAACGATGCCTTCGGCGCGCTGTTCAACTATCGCCTCGGTGCGCACGGTTTCACCGCCGCCTACCAGCAGCTCAGCGGCGACACCGGCTTCGCCTACGTCGCCGGTGCCGACAACGCGCTGGTCAACCTGGTGCAGATCAACGACTTCGGCAATCAGGACGAACACTCCTGGCAACTGCGCTATGACTATGACTTCACCGCCCTGGGGGTCCCGGGTCTGAGCCTGATGACCCGCTACCTGTCCGGCGACAACGTCGATCGCGGCGTGGGCCAGAGCGAGGGCAAGACCTGGGAACGCAACACCGACATCGCCTATGTGGTGCAAGCTGGCCCGCTGAAGAACCTCGGCCTGCGTCTGCGCAATGCCACCACCCGTAGCAACTTCGGCAGCGACCTGGACGAGAACCGCTTTATTGTCAGCTACAGCCTGCCGCTCTGGTAAGACCGAATTACTCGCTCGATCCGATTGCTCCCCTGTGTGAATTTACCGGGCCCTTGTGGCCCGGTTTTTTTATCACCGCCTATATAAGGTGTACCGGACGAGTTCAGGCCAAGCATCCTAGTTGCCTGAGGGCCGAGGAGTCTGCGTTGACGTTAACGTAATGAGTTGTTAGCGTTCCAGAACCCATAGTCATGAACATGTCGCGAGGTCACTGCGCGGCAGTGCTCATGGACAATTCCCAAGGATCAAGCATGACCGCCAAGACCTACAGCATTTCCGAGCTGGCGCGCGAGCTGGATGTAACCACCCGCACCATTCGTTTCTATGAAGAGCAGGGCATGCTATTACCGACCCGCCGCGGTCAGGAACGGATCTACACGCCCAAGGACAGGGTCGCGCTCAAGTTGATCCTGCGCGGCAAACGCATCGGCTTCTCGCTGGCCGAATGCAAGACTCTGATCGAGCTGTACGACCCGCAGGGCGACAACCGTAACCAGCTCGATATCATGCTGGGCAAGATCGCCGAGCGGCGTCTGCAGCTGGAACAACAGCAGCTGGACATTCAGCAGATGCAACTGGAGCTGGATACGGCCGAAGAGCGCTGTCGCGCCGCGTTACAGGGCATCGCCGAAACCGACTGAAGCATCGACCTGTGCGGTTTGCTCCTGGGTGGCCCGCAAGGCACCGTGCAGTGCGCTCAGCGCCATGTCGCGCAGCAGCTCCTGGCGTGCCGGCCTGTTCATCTGCGGGGCCTCGATCCAGGCGGGCAACTGGTTGAGCAGGGTCACGATACCGTTCAGCGCGGCGCGGCGGTTGCTGCCGACCGGCTGCCCGGTAAACCGCTCCACGCTTTCCACCAGCTGCTGCGCGTAGCACGCGCGAAGCCTGCGTATCTTCGCCTGCTGCTCGCTGTCCAGGCAGTGGCTGTCGTACTCGGCAAGACGGAAATGCGCGGCCATGCTCGTGTGCAAGCGCAGGTGCGCCTCGAGCAGCCCGTGCAGGCGCTCGGCTGGGGTCGCAGCCTGCCGACAGACTTGGCTGGCAGCATGCAACAACTCCTCGTAGAGCTCTTCGATCAATTCGAACAGCAGCGCTTCCTTGCTCTCTATGTGGTTGTAGATCGATCCGGGCCTGATGCCCAGGTAGTCCGCCAGTTCACGCATGCTGACCCGGCTGAAGCCGCGTTCGGCGAACAGGCGCAGAGCCTGGTTGCGGGTGGACTGATAGCGTGATGGATCGGAGCAGGGCTGGGTGACTGGCATGGCGGTGTTCGGCACGTGGTGGGCGAGCACCGAGCATGGCGGCCCGGGTGATAAAAACCCAGGTCGCCAGCGCTCGGTTTGCCTGAGCGATTTGGCCAGTGGCCGTTTACAGCGGGTAGTGGGCCAGCTCGCGGGCGATCAACAGGCGCTGGATTTCGCTGGAGCCTTCGTAGATCTGGGTGATGCGCGCGTCGCGGTAGTAACGCTCCACCGGGTAGTCCTCCAGATAGCCGTAGCCGCCGTGGATCTGCAGCGCCTTGGAACACACCCGTTCGGCCATCTCCGAGGCGAACAGCTTGGCCTGCGAGGCCTGCGACAGGCAGGGCTGCCCAGCGCTCTTCAGCCGCGCGGCATGCAGGATCAACAGGCGCGCGGCATTCAGCTGGGTGTGCATGTCGGCGAGCATATTGGCGATGCTCTGGTGTTCGCCAATCGGTTTGCCGAACTGGATCCGCTCGCGGGCATACCCCAGGGCCGCCTCGAAGGCGGCGCGGGCGATGCCGAGGGCCTGGGCGGCGATGCCGATGCGCCCGCCTTCCAGGTTGGACAGGGCGATGGCCAGTCCCTTGCCACGCTCGCCGAGCAGGTTCTCGGCGGGGATGCGGCAATCGTTCAAGGTCACCGCGCAGGTATCGGAGGCCCGGATGCCCATCTTGTGTTCGCTGCGGTCGACGGTGAAACCTGGGGTGTCGGTCGGCACCAGGAAGGCCGACAGGCCCTTCTTGCCCAACTGCGGGTCGGTGACGGCGAAGACGATGGCCAGCTTGGCGCGTTTGCCGTTGCTGACGAACTGCTTGGCCCCGTTGAGCACCCAGTGGCCGTCGCGCAGCTCGGCGCGGGTGCGCAGATTGTGGGCTTCTGAGCCGGCCTGCGGCTCGGTCAGACAGAAGCAGCCAATCGCCTGGCCGCTGGCCAGGTCCGCGAGCCAGACATCCTTCTGCGCCTGGCTGCCGAACTTCAGCAGCGGGCCGCAACCGACCGAGTTATGAATGCTCATCAGCGCGCCGACGGCACCGTCGCCGGCGGAGATTTCCTCCACGGCCAGGGCATAGGCGACGTAATCGATATAGCTGCCGCCCCATTCTTCGGGCACCACCATACCGAGCAGGCCCAGCTCGCCCATCTGCGCCACCAGGGCGTCGTCGATCCAGCCGGCCTTCTCCATGGCCTGGGCCTTGGGCGCGATCTCGCGACGGGCGAAGTCACGGGCCATGTCGCGGATCATGCGTTGCTCTTCACTCAGTTCGAGGTCGTGCATCGGGTCTCTCTCTTGTGCTGTGGGGCTCAGGCGCTGACGGTGCGCCGGGCTTGGCCGGCGGCAGGCTTGAAACCGGCGAAGAAGGCCTGCACCCGTGCAGGATCAAGCTCTGCCAGGGTGGCCGGATTCCAGCGTGGGTTCTTGTCCTTGTCGATAAGCAGGGCGCGCACGCCTTCCATCAGGTCACCCTTGGCGAACCACTGGTAGTCCAGGTGCAGTTCCTGGGCGAAGCAGTCGACCAGCGGCAGATCGCGCCCGCGGCGCAGCAGTTCCAGGGTCACGGCCATGGCCAGCGGCGAGCGGCTGTCGAGCACCTTGAGGGTTTCCTCGGCCCAGTCCTGAAACTCGGGGCGGTTTTCTGCCAGCAGCGCCGCGCGTATCGACGCCAGGTCGGGCAGGGCGAAGTAGGCATCGATGGCCGGGCGCAGCGCCTTCAGCTCCGAGCATGGCAGCGTGCTCACGGCCAGGGTGGCGAGCAGGCTGCGCAAGGCGTCCCGCGGGGGAGCGGTCCAGCTTAAGCTGTCGAGGCCGCGATCCAGTTCGGCGATCTGCTCGCTCGGCAGGCACCAGTCGGCCAGGCGCGCATACAGCGCATCGGCGGCGCGTACCTGCAGGCCGCTGACGCCGAGGTAGATGCCCAGCTCGCCCGGCAGACGCGGCAGGAAATAGCTGCCGGCAACATCCGGGTAGAAGCCGATGGCCACTTCCGGCATGCCCATGCGTGTGCGTTCGGTGATCACCCGCAGCGCGGCACCCTGTACCAGACCCATGCCGCCGCCGAGGACGAAGCCGTCCATCAGCGCCATGATCGGCTTGGGGTAGGTGTGGATGTATTCGTCGAGGGCATATTCCTCTTCGAGGAAGATCTCGTGCTGGTTGCTTCCCGACTGGTGGCTGTCGTAGAGCATGCGGATATCGCCGCCGGCGCAGAAGGCTTTCTCGCCGCTGGCGCGCAACACCACGGCGAGGATCTGCGGATCCTGTTCCCAGGCATGCAACTGCTGCAGAAGCAAACGCACCATGGGCAGGGTCAGGGCATTCAGCCCGACCGGACGATTCAGCGTCAGGTGGCCGATGCGGTTGCGCACGGCCGCCAGAACCGGTGCCTCGATTTCGCTCATGCGCAGGCGTCCTTGCGGTACAGGTTGATGATCGCGGAGAAGTCCAGGCCACCATTGCCCTGGGCACTGAAGCTCTGATAGAGCTGCTGGGCGAGGGCGCCGAGGATCACCGGTTGACCGATCTGTTTGGCCGCTTCGCTGGCCAGGCCGAGATCCTTGAGCATCAGGTCGGTACCGAAACCGCCGCTGTAACCACGGGCGGCCGGTGCGCTTTCCAGCACGCCGGGGAAGGGATTGTAGGTGTCCGAGCTCCAGCAGCGTCCGCTCGAGGTATTGATGATGCCGGCCAGCACGCTGGCATCCATACCCAGGGACACGCCGAGGGCCATGGCTTCGGAAACCCCGATCATGGAGATACCGAGCAGCATGTTGTTGGCGACCTTGGCCACCTGGCCGTTGCCGGCGTCGCCGCAGTGCACGATGTTCTTGCCCATGGCCGCGAGAATCGGCTGGGCACGGTCGAAGTCGGCGAGCGAGCCACCGACCATAAAGGTCAGGGTGCCGGCCGTCGCGCCGCCGGTGCCACCGGAAACCGGGGCGTCGAGCATGGGGTTGCCGTGTGCGGCGGCGGCCTTGGCCACTTCGCGGGCGCTGAGCGGGTCGATGGTCGAGCAGTCGATCAGCAGGACGCCGGGCCGGACATGGGCCAGCAGGCCGTTGTCGCCCAGGTACACGGACTTCACATGGGCGGCGGCGGGCAGCATGGTGATGATCAGTTCGGCGTCGCCCTGGGCGATGGCGGCCGGCGAAGCGGCGGCCGTGGCACCAGCCTCGACCAGGCGCGCCAGGGAGGCCGACGACAGGTCGTACACGGTCAGACTGTGGCCGGCCTTGAGCAGGTTAAGGGCCATCGGGCCGCCCATGTTGCCGAGTCCTAGAAAACCTATATGCATGGTGAATACCTCTGTGATTTTGGGGGGCTCAGCGATGTTGAAACTGCGCTTGGCGTTTTTCCACGAAGGCGCTCATGCCTTCCTTCTGGTCGTGACTGGCGAACAGCGAGTGGAACACCCGGCGTTCGAAGCGCACCCCCTCGCTGAGGCCGAGCTCGAAGGCGCGGCCCACGCACTCCTTGACCAGCATGCTGGCCGGCAGGGATTTGGCGGCGATACCCTGGGCCGCCTGCAGGGTCTGCTCCAGCAGCTCGGCGGCGGGGAACACGCGGGCCACCAGGCCGGCGCGCTCGGCTTCTGCCGCGTCCAACTGGCGGCCGGTGAGGCACAGCTCCATGGCCTTGGCCTTGCCCAGGGCATGGGTCAGGCGCTGGGTGCCGCCGATGCCGGGGGTCACCCCCAGGGCCAGTTCCGGCAGGCCGAAGCGGGCGTTGTCGGCGGCGTAGATAAAGTCGCACATCAGCGCCAGCTCGCAGCCGCCGCCCAGGGCGTAGCCGGCCACCGCGGCGATCAGCGGCTTGCGCCGAGTGCCGATGCGGTCGGCGGCGGCGAAGAAATCGTCCAGGTAGATCTGCGGGTAGCCCAGCTCGAGCATTTCCTTGATGTCGGCACCGGCGGCGAAGGCCTTGGCCGAACCGGTGATGACAATGCAGCCGATGCCCGCATCGGCCTCCAGGCGGTCGAGCGCCTGGTTCAGCTCAGCGATCAACTGGCTGTTCAGCGCATTGAGCGCCTGCGGGCGGTTGAGGGTGATCAGGCCGACGCGCTCGCGCACCTCGATCAGCAGGGTTTCAAATTGCATGTCGCGCTCTCCTGAAGCGGGCCGGGAGCACAGGCCCCGGCCCTGGCGGTTTATTTCAGGGTGATGGTGGTGTTGACCGGGCCACCGACTTCGTCTTCGTCGAACCAGCGCTGGGTGACGGTCTTGGTCTGGGTGTAGAACTGCACCACCTGCTTGCCGTAAGGGCCCAGGTCGCCGAGCTTGGAGGCGCGCGAACCGGTGAAGGAGAACAGCGGTACCGGCACCGGGATCGGTACGTTGATGCCCACCTGGCCGACGTCGATGTCTTCCTGGAAGCGGCGGGCGGCGGCACCGGAGCGGGTGAACAGGGCGGTGCCGTTGCCGTTGGGGTTGGCGTTGATCAGGGCGATGGCCTCGTCCAGGGTCTTGGCCTGCATCACGCACAGCACCGGGCCGAAGATCTCTTCGCGGTAGATGCTCATGGCGGGGGTAACGCCGGCGAAGATGGTCGGGCCGACGAAGTTACCGTCCTGGTAGCCCGGCACCTGCGGGTTGCGCCCATCCAGCAGCAGTTCGGCACCTTCTTCGACGCCGCGGGCGATCAGGCCGCTGACGCGGTCCAGGGCGGCGCAGGAAACCACCGGGCCGATATCGGTACCCGGCTCAGCACCGGCATTGATCTTCAGGGTCTTGGTCTTCTCGATCAGCTCGGGCAACCACTGTTGCGCCTCGCCGACCAGGATCACCACCGAGAGCGCCATGCAGCGCTGACCGGCGGCACCGAAGGCCGCTCCGAGCAGGTTGTTGAGGGTCTGCTGGCGGTTGGCGTCGGGCAGCACGATGGCGTGGTTCTTCGCCCCCATCATGCACTGCGCACGTTTGCCGTTGGCGGTGGCGCGGTTGTAGACATGGGTGCCGACCTTGGTCGAGCCGACGAAGGACACGGCCTTGATGTCCGGGTGATCGCAGAGCAGGTTGACCGCCTCGGCACCGCCGTGGATGACGTTGAGCACACCCTTGGGCACGCCGGCCTGCATGGCCAGCTCGGCCAGGCGCATGGTCACCAGCGGGTCCTGCTCGGACGGCTTGAGGACGAAGGTGTTGCCGGTGGCGATGGCCATCGGGAACATCCACAGCGGAATCATCGCCGGGAAGTTGAACGGGGTGATACCGGCGCACACGCCCAGCGGCTGATGCAGGGTGAAGGTGTCGACGCCACCGGCGACGTTATTGGCCAGCTCGCCCATCTGCAGGTTGCCGATATTGGCGGCGTGCTCGACCACCTCCAGGCCGCGGAAGATGTCGCCCTCGGCGTCCGGCAGGGTCTTGCCCTGTTCGGCGGTGAGCAGCGCGGCCAGCTCTTTCATGTTCTCGCGGATCAGCTGCTGGTACTTGAGGAAGATCCGCGCGCGGGCCCCGATCGGGGTCTTGCGCCAGGTCTTGAAGGCCTCGGCGGCGCTGGCCACCGCGGCGTTCATTTCCTCGGCGGTGGCGAAGGGCACGCGGGCCAGCACTTGCTGGGTGGCCGGGTTGACCACGTCGCGCCATTGAGTGGTTTTGGATTCGACGAGTTCGCCATCGATCAGCAGTTTCACGTTGGCAATGGAGGAATGAGCGGTCATCTGGGGTTCCTGCCTGGTTTTAGTGAGTTGAACGGGGCCCCGCGGCAGCATGGCCGCGTGGGATTTGTCGGGGGAGGGCGCGGCGTCTGCCGCGCCTGCGGGTCAGCCCTTGAGCTGGGGGAAGTCTTCCTCGAAGAACTCCAGTGCGGCGCGGCCGTCGCCCTGACGGCGCTGCACTTCGAGCTGGCGCAGCTCGACGCGGCGGATCTTGCCGGAGATGGTCTTGGGCAGCTCCAGGACGAACTCGATGCGCCGTACCCGCTTGTAAGGGGCCAGGTGCTCGCGGGCGAAGGCGAAGATCTGCTCGGCGAGGACGGCGTCGCCGGTCTGTTCCTGAGTGAGGATGACGAAGGCCTTGGGCACCGCCAGGCGCACGGGGTCAGGGCTGGGTACCACGGCCACTTCCATCACCGCCGTGTGCTCGATCAGCGCGCTCTCCAGCTCGAAGGGGCTGATGCGGTAGTCGGAGGCCTTGAACACGTCGTCGGCGCGGCCAACGAAGGTGATATAGCCGTCGGCGTCGATGGCCGCGGTGTCGCCGGTACGGTAGTAACCGCCACGCATCACCTCGGCGGTCTTCTCCGGGCTGTCCTCATAGCCGAGCATCAGCCCCAGTGGCTGCGGATCCAGGGGCAGGGCCACCTCGCCCTCGCTGGCCGGCAGGCCGTCGGGGTCGAGCATGCACACCTGATAGCCGGGCAGCGGGCGGCCCATGGAACCGGGCTTGAGCGGCTGGCCGGGAGTGTTGCCGACCAGGGCGGTGGTTTCCGACTGACCGAAGCCGTCGCGCAGCGGCAGGCCCCAGGCGTCCTGGATCTGCTCGATGATCTCCGGATTGAGCGGCTCGCCGGCACCCACCAGTTCGCGCAGGCGCAGGCGCTCGCGATAGCCAGCCAGGTCTTCCTGAATCAGCATGCGCCACACCGTGGGCGGCGCGCACAGGCTGGTGATCCCGTATTGCTCCAGCACCCCGAGCAAGGCCTTGGCACTGAAGCGCGCGGTGTTATGGATAAACACGCAGGCACCGGCATTCCATGGAGCGAAGAAGCAGCTCCAGGCATGCTTGGCCCAGCCCGGCGAGGAGATGTTCAGGTGCATGTCGCCCGGCTGCAGGCCGATCCAATACAGGGTGGACAGGTGACCGACCGGGTAGCTCTGGTGGCTGTGCAGGACCATCTTCGGTTTGC
The DNA here is from genome assembly GCF_963970915.1 of Pseudomonas sp. EA_105y_Pfl2_R69. Lineage (NCBI taxonomy): Bacteria > Pseudomonadati > Pseudomonadota > Gammaproteobacteria > Pseudomonadales > Pseudomonadaceae > Pseudomonas > Pseudomonas sp. EA_105y_Pfl2_R69. Next base: position 84,272 of record NZ_CAXAOO010000007.1, on the reverse strand, counting down.
TGGTGGTGCCGGAGGTGAAGTACAGCAGCAGCGGATCGCTGGCGCGGGTCGGGCCATCGGCCTGGAATATGGCGGGGTAGTCGACGGCGCGGTCATGGCCGATCCAGCCCGCGACCGGCGCACCGACGCAGATACGCGTGCAGTCCTCGGCCAGGCCGGCGAATTTGCCGGCATGCTCGCTGCCCACCACCAGGTGGCGTACGCCGCCGCGCTCGAGGCGATCGCGCAGGTCGTCGGCGGTGAGCAGGGCGGTGGCCGGGATCACCACGGCACCCAGCTTGAAAGCCGCGAGCATGGTTTCCCACAGGGCGATGTGGTTGCCCAGCATCAGCAGGATGCGCTCGCCGCGGCGCACGCCACGTTCGCGCAGGTGGTTGGCCACCCGGTTGGAGCGCTCGGCCAGCTCGGCGAAGCTGTAACGCTGCTCGCTGCCGTCTTCTTCGACTATCCACAGCGCCGGGGCCTGGTTGCCCGCGGCCATGGTGTCGAAATAATCCAGTGCCCAGTTGAACTCCTCGAACTGCGGCCAGCGGAAGTCGCGCACCGCGGTGGCGTAGTCGTTGCGGTGGGCCAGCAGGAAGTCGCGGGCGGCGAGGAAGGTAAGGCAGTTGCTGTTCATGGTTCCGGCCCTGTCTTGTTGTTGTGGGGGTACGGCGCAATCAAGCTGTGGTTCGAGTATAGATAGGCGTTTGCGCAACAAGAAGGTGCAAAAAATCCGGATCGATATGCAAAAAACTCCTTATTGCGCGCAGGCTTCCGGCGGCGCGAGGTGCGCAGCAACGCGCTCGCTAGCGTCAGCACGAAGCCCGCTCCGGGAGGCTGGTCAGGGCACGAGTCATGGCGTATATCTGTGCAACATTGCTCAGGCATAACTACAAAAGCACGGTGTGATATGCAAAAAGGCACGATGGGCGACAAACTCAACTGGGACGACCTGCGCTTTTTTCTCGAGGTGGCGCGTACCCGCACGGCCAGCGCCGCCGCGCGTCGCCTGGGGGTGGACTACACCACGGTGTCGCGGCGCATCCGTGCCCTGGAGCAAAGTCTGGGGGCGCTGTTGTTCGAGAAATCGCGCGCCGCCGGCTTCGCCCTCACCGTCGAAGGCCAGCGCCTGCTGGGTTATGCCGAAACGCTGGAAAGCACCCTGCAGGCCGCCTGCGAGCAGGTCTCCGGCACCAGCCTGGGACTCTCCGGGCATCTGCGTATCGCCAGTACCGAAGCCTTCGGCTGCTGCTTCGTCAGTGCGCAGATGAGCGGCTTCCTCGAACGCTACCCGCATATTTCCCTCGACATCCTGCCGGTGCCGCACTTCGTTAGCCTGTCGCGACGCGAGGCGGATATCGCCATCACCCTGGAGCGCCCGGAGCGCGGCCCCTATGTCTGCTTCAAACTGTGCGATTACCGCCTGCGCCTGTACGCCACCCCCGAGTACCTGGCCAGTCATGCGCCGATCCATACACGCGACGATCTGGCCGGCCACCCCTTCGTTACCTACGTCGATGACCTGGCGTTCAGCTCCAAACTGCTCTACCTCAACGACCTGCTGCCGGGGGCTATCAGCCACCTGCGCAGCACCAGCGTGATCGCCCAGTATCACGCCGCGCTGCAGGGCCGGGCGATGGCCATCCTGCCGAGTTTTCTGGCCGGTCCGGACCCGCGCCTGTGCGAGGTGTTGCCGGGCGAGGTGGACGTGATTCGCCAGTTCTGGATGTCCTACAGCGAGGATTTGCGCAGGCTCAAGCGGGTCACCCTGGCGGCCGAGTACCTGCGCGCCTGCGCCGACCTTAACCAGCCATTGTTGATGGGCGAGTCCCGTGAGATGAGCTATCTGCCATGCGCATGATCGAGCCGAGCTTGGCGTTGCAAGCCGGACCGGCAAACGCTCGGCAGGCCATGCCATGACCAGTGGCAGCAACGAAAAAGGCACCATTTCCGTGCAGCTGGTGGGCGAAGCGCTGTTCGAGCGCCGCCGCCAGGGCCTGGCCGATGCACCGTTGCTGGAGCAGGCCGGCATCGCCCCGGCACAGCTGCAGCGGCCCTACGCGCGGGTGTCGGCGCAGGCCTATGCACGGTTGTGGCGGGCTATCGCCGCAGCGGCCGACGACGAGTTCTTCGGCATGGACGGGCGACGCATGAAGTCCGGCAGCTTCGCCTATATGGCCCATGCCGCGCTGCAGGAGGCGGACGTGGGCCGCGCGCTGGAGAGCATGCTGAGCTTTCTCGGCCTGATCTTCGACGGCCTGCAGCCGCGCCTGGAGCGCCAGGGCAGCCTGGCGCAGATCGTGCTCGACGAGAAGGGCGGGCCAGCGTGCCGGGCCTTCGCCTGCTTCACCCTGTGGCTGATGTTGCACGGCCTGGCCTGCTGGCTGGCCGGGCGGCGCATCGCCATCCTCGGCGTCGAGTTGCGCTGCGCCGCCCCGGATTATTGCGGCGACTACCGGGTGATGTTCAGTGACAACCTGCGCTTCGAGCGTCCGCAGAACCGCCTGCTATTCAACGCCGACTGCCTGGCCCTGCCGGTGCGGCGCAGCGAGCGCGAGCTCAAGCGCTTTCTGGCCGGCGCGCCGGGCAATATCCTGGTGCGCTACCGCGACCCGCAGAGTCTGGGCGCGCGGATCAAGGTCTATCTGCGCAGCCTCAAACCGGAACGCTGGCCCGATCTCGACGCCCTGTCCGGGCATTTCTATATGGCCCCCTCGACCCTGCGGCGCAAGCTGGCCGGGGAGGGGCAGTCCTATCAGGGGCTCAAGGACCAGGTGCGCAGCGACCTGGCCATCGCCCGGCTGGACAGCGGTGCGAGCAACTTCAGCGAACTGGCCTTCGACCTCGGTTTCGCAGATACCAGCGCCTTCTACAAGGCGTTCAAGAAGTGGACCGGCACCACGCCGGGGCAATACCGCGCCCTGCATAGCCCGGACTGAAAACCTGCTTACGATCTGCTGCGCGTCGGCCCTACTGCGTTAGAAACAGGCTCGGAAAGCCGCTTGCGGCTAACGCACTTTAGTGCGGCCCCTGAGGGGCGAGCAAAGCGAGTACTGCTCATTTACAGCTCCGTAAAGTCGTACGCGACTCCGACCGTTCCTCGCCTGTTTTGACCAGCCGGAGGCTGTTACTCACGTAGCGCCTTGTAGCGCTCTAGCTCGCGAGATCGTTAACAGGTTCTGAGCGGCGCTGTCCAAAACGCTCGGATCGATCGACGGCTTTCGACATTGCCGGCTGCGCTAGCCGGCGCGACTATTCCCGGCACTCCACACAAGAACAAGCCGGGAGACCGATATGCGCGATTACCTCACCGCTGCCCAGAGCTTCGACCTCGATCAGGCGTTGGCCGGCACCCTGTGCGGGCGAGCCGATGCCCTTAACGCCTGCATCGAATGCTGCGACCGCCACGCCGCCGATGGGCGCATTGCCCTTTACTGGGAAGGGCGCGAGGGTAACAGCGCGGTCTGGACCTTCGCCCAGTTGCAGCAGGCCGCGGCGCGCTTCGCCAACGTCCTGCACAGCCGTGGTGTACGTCCAGGCGACTGCGTGGCCGGCATGCTGCCGCGCACCCCCGAGTTGCTGATCACCATTCTCGGCACCTGGCGTCTGGGCGCGGTCTACCAGCCGCTGTTCACCGCCTTCGGCCCCAAGGCCATCGAACACCGCGTGGCCAGCGCCGGCACCCGCCTGGTGGTGGTGGACGCCGCCAACCGGGCCAAGCTGGACGAAGTGGTTGACGCGCCGCCGCTGCTGACGCTGAACGCCACTGGCGGCGAGGCGGATTTCTGGACCGAGCTGGAAGCCCAGCCCGACAGCTTCGAGCCGGTGCTGCGCAGTGCAGAGGATGCCTTCCTGATGATGTTTACCTCCGGTACCACCGGCCTGGCCAAACCGGTGCCGGTGCCGCTCAAGGCCATCGCCGCCTTCGTCGGCTACCTGCGCGACGCGGTGGACCTGCGCGAGGACGAGGCCTTCTGGAATCTGGCCGACCCGGGCTGGGCCTACGGCCTCTACTACGCGGTGACCGGGCCGCTGGCCATGGGCCATGCCACCACCTTCTACGAAGGGGCTTTCAGCGTCGAGAGCACCTGCCGGGTAATCCGCAAGTACGGCATCCGCAACCTGGCCGGCTCGCCCACCGCCTATCGCCTGCTGCTGGCCGCCAGGGACGAGGTGCAGGCCCAGCTCAAGGGCCAGCTGCGCGCGGTGAGCAGCGCCGGCGAGCCGCTGACCCCGGAGGTGATCCGCTGGTTTGCCGAGGACCTGGACTGCACTATTCACGACCACTACGGCCAGACCGAGCTGGGCATGGTGCTGTGCAACCACCATGCCTTGCAGCACCCGGTACGCCTCGGGGCCGCCGGCTATGCCGTGCCCGGCCACCGCGTGGTGGTGCTGGACGAGCAGGGTGGCGAGCTGCCGCCCGGCCAACCCGGCGTGCTGGCGGTGGATCGGCGGCGCTCGCCGCTGTTCTGGTTTCCCGGCTACCTGGGCATGAACACCAAGGCCTTCGTCGGCGATTACTACCTGAGCGGCGATACCGTCGAGCTGAACGACGACGACAGCATCAGCTTCGTCGGTCGTGCCGATGACGTGATCACCACCAGCGGCTACCGGGTCGGCCCCTTCGACGTGGAGAGCGCACTGATCGAGCATCCGGCGGTGATCGAGGCGGCGGTGATCGGCAAGCCCGATCCGGAACGCACCGAGCTGGTCAAGGCCTTCGTCGTGCTGCACGCGAACCAGGCGGCCAGTGCCGAGCTGGCCGAGACCCTGCAGCAGCACGTGCGCAAGCGTCTGTCGGCGCATGCCTACCCGCGCGAAGTGGAATTCGTCGCCGAGTTGCCCAAGACCCCCAGCGGCAAGATCCAGCGCTTTCTGCTGCGCAACCAGGAAATCGCCAAGGCCCAGGCGGCCGCGGCCCACTGATCGAGGAGAAAGCACAAATGCATATTGCCGATTGCGTCTTCCTGGTAACCGGTGCCGGCTCCGGCCTGGGCCTGGCCAGTGCCCGCGAGCTGGTCGGTCAGGGCGGTAGGGTCGTACTGCTGGATATCAATGCCGAGGCCGGCCGTGCGGCGGCCGATGCCCTGGGCGCGAACGCCCGTTTTATCCAGGCCGATATCACCCGTGAGGACGACGGTCGCGCAGCCGTGGCCATGGCCCTGGACGTCTTTGGCGGCCTGCACGGGCTGGTCAATTGCGCCGGTATCGCTCCGGCCGAGAAGGTACTTGGACGCAATGGCGTGCACGGCCTGGACAGCTTCCGCCGCACTATCGAAATCAATCTGATCGGCAGCTTCAACCTGCTGCGCCTGGCCGCCGAGGCCATGGCCCTGAATGCCCCGAATGCCGAGCGCGAGCGCGGGGTGATCGTCAATACTGCCTCGGTGGCGGCCTTTGACGGGCAGATCGGCCAGGCCGCCTATGCCGCCTCCAAGGGCGGGGTGGCCGCCATGACCCTGCCGGCGGCGCGTGAACTGGCGCGCTCCGGCATCCGTGTGATGTGTATCGCCCCGGGCATCTTCGAGACGCCGATGATGGCCGGCATGCCGCAGGAGGTGCGCGATTCGCTGGCGGCAGGCGTGCCGTTCCCGCCGCGTCTGGGCCGCCCCGAGGAATACGCCGCGCTGATGCGGCATATCGTCGAGAACCCGATGCTCAACGGCGAGGTGATCCGCCTGGATGGCGCGTTGCGTATGGCGGCGAAATAAAAGGGTCCAATGTCTAGCCGGATCAGGTCCGGCAGACCAGGGCAGCGTATTTCCCCGGATTGTCTCCGGGCCCATGGACAGTGTTATGAGGAGTAGCGAGATGAATATGAAGTCAGATCCGGTGGTAATCGTCAGCGCCGCGCGTACGCCGATGGGCGCGTTCCTTGGCGACTTCAAGGCGGCCACGGCCGCCGAGCTGGGCGCGGCGGCGATCCGCGCGACCCTTGCGCGCGCCGGCCTGGCTGCCGATGCCGTGGATGAAGTGCTGATGGGCTGCGTGCTGCAGGCCGGCCAGGGCCAGGCACCGGCACGCCAGGCGGCCCTGGGTGCGGGGTTGGCCCAGGCCACAGTGTGTTCGACGATCAACAAGATGTGCGGTTCGGGCATGAAGGCGACGATGCTGGCTCATGACCTGCTGCTGGCCGGCAGTGCCGAGGTGGTGATCGCTGGCGGCATGGAAAGCATGTCCAACGCGCCCTACCTGCTGGAGCGGGCGCGCAGCGGCTATCGCATGGGCCATGGCCGGGTGCTCGACCATATGTTTCTCGATGGCCTGGAGGATGCCTACGACAAGGGCCGACTGATGGGCAGCTTCGCCGAGGAGTGCGCTCAGGCCTATGGCTTTAGCCGCGAGCAGCAGGATGCCTTTGCCATCGACTCCCTGAACCGCGCCAAGCGCGCCATGGCCGAAGGCCGTTTTGCCGCGGAAATCACCGCGGTGCAAGCCATGGTTGGCCGCGAGCTGCGCAGCATCGACAGCGACGAACAGCCGCCCAAGGCACGTGTCGAGAAGATCCCGACCCTCAAGCCGGCTTTCCGCGAAGGCGGGACGGTGACCGCGGCCAATGCCAGCTCGATTTCCGACGGTGCCGCGGCGTTGCTGTTGATGCGTCTGTCCGAGGCCGAGCGGCGCGGTCTGACGCCATTGGCGGCGATCCGTGGCCACGCCAGTTTCGCCCATGCGCCCAACCTGTTCGCCACCGCGCCGGTGGGTGCGCTGCAGGGCCTGATGCAGCGCACGGGCTGGACCCTGGGCGAGGTCGAGCTGTTCGAGGTCAACGAGGCGTTTGCCGTGGTGCCGATGGCGGCCATGCGCGACCTGGATATTCCCCACGACAAGCTCAATGTGCACGGCGGCGCCTGTGCTCTGGGCCACCCGATCGGCGCGTCCGGCGCGCGGGTGCTGGTGACCCTGCTCAGCGCCTTGCAGCAGTACGACCTCAAGCGCGGCGTGGCGTCCTTGTGCATTGGCGGCGGCGAGGCCACCGCCGTGGCCATCGAGCGCCTGTAACGCCGTGCAAGACCCCATCAGACTGTGTGCGAGAGAGCGAAGATGATCCCTTCAGAACTAGATGTGCAGATCCGCGACATGGCCCGCCAGTTCGCCCAGGAGCGGCTCAAGCCAAACGCCGCCGAGTGGGACCGCGAGCACCGTTTCCCCAGCGATGCCATCGCCGAGATGGGCGCGCTGGGCTTTATGGGCATGCTGGTACCGGAGCAATGGGGCGGCGCGCAGACCGGCCACCTGGCCTATGCCATGGCCCTGGAGGAAATCGCCGCCGGCGACGGGGCCTGTTCGACCATCATGAGCGTGCACAACTCGGTGGGCTGCATGCCGATTCTCAAGTACGGCAGTGAGGCGCAGAAGCAGCAGTTCCTCAAACCCCTGGCCGAAGGGCGGATGCTCGGGGCCTTCGCCCTCACCGAACCGCAGGCCGGCTCCGATGCCAGCGACCTGCGCACCCGGGCCCGGCGCGATGGCGAGCACTATGTGCTCAACGGCAGCAAACAGTTCATCACCTCCGCCAGCCACGCTGGGATGGTGATCGTTTTCGCCGTCACCGATCCGCAAGCCGGCAAGAAGGGCATCAGTGCCTTTATCGTGCCGACCGACACGCCCGGCTATTCGGTGGTGCGCATCGAGGACAAGCTCGGCCAGCACGCCTCCGATACCTGCCAGATCCAGCTCGACGAATTGCGTATCCCGGCCAGCCTGCGCCTGGGCGAGGAGGGTGAGGGCTACCGCATCGCCCTGGGCAATCTGGAGGGCGGCCGCATCGGCATCGCCGCCCAGGCGGTGGGCATGGCCCGCGCCGCGTTCGAGGCGGCGCGCGACTACGCCCACGAGCGGGTGACCTTCGGTAAGCCGATCATCGAGCACCAGGCGGTGGCCTTCCGCCTGGCCGACATGGCCACCCAGATCGCCGTGGCACGGCAGATGGTCCATCACGCCGCCAGCCTGCGCGAGGCCGGCATGGCCTGCCTGAGCGAGGCCTCGATGGCCAAGCTGTTCGCCTCGGAGATGGCCGAGCGGGTCTGTTCGGCGGCGCTGCAGACCTTGGGCGGCTACGGCTACCTCAAGGACTTTCCGCTGGAACGCATCTATCGCGATGTGCGTGTGTGCCAGATCTACGAAGGCACCAGCGATGTGCAGCGCATGGTGATCGCGCGCAATCTTTAGAGCGAAGTAGGGGGCACCGCGCGCACCGGGGTATGACCGGTGCGTACACCCGGTGAAACGTCATTCTCGTCCTGGCGCTGCAAGGACTTATGGCCGCCGTGGATCGCGGGCATGGCCCGCTCCTACAATGTCGCAGGCCTGAGGGGGCAGCGTGTTTATCCGGATGTGATGGCCGGCGCGCGCGGCAATCCCCGCACAGTAACCCTTCGTCAGTTCTTATCTTCAGCAGAAAATTCCTGCTTGTCGGACACTTTTGTTAGCGCTACCATCCGGCAAAACAAAAACGGCACCCCGCGAAGGTGCTTCGGAGATTTCATGAGTACAAGCCTTTCTGCCAATGGCCCTGCACCGGCTGACCGCACCCTGGTGGTGATGGGGGTCAGTGGTTCGGGCAAGAGCGACATCAGCCAGGCCATCGCCGCCGAACTCGGTTGGCGGCATATCGAGGCCGACCTGTTTCACCCCCGCGAAAACGTCGAACGCATGCGCGCCGGCATTGCCCTGAGCGACGACGACCGGGTTCACTGGCTGGATGCGCTGATTGTCGAGATGCAGGCCGCGCAGGCCGCAGGGCAGGGCTTCGTGCTGGCCTGTTCGGCGCTCAAGCGCAGCTATCGTGACCAGTTGCGCCAGGCGGTGCCGGGTTTGCAGTTCGCCCATCTGGCGATCGATCACGCCACCGCCTTGCTGCGGGTGGGGGCCCGGCCGGGCCACTTTATGCCGACCTCACTGGTCGACAGCCAGTTCGCCACCCTCGAAGACCCCCGCGACGAACCCCATGTGTGCACTGTCAGCGCCGTGCAGAGCCGTGAAGCGGTGGTGGCCGAGGTCTGCGCCTGGCTGCGCCGTGACCTGTCGGCTGCGGCTATCGGCGCGCAGACGGCACTTTCTGTGACTGAATTTGATAGCGCTAACCATGCGCCGGAACTGAGCGGCGAGCCTATCTACGGCGGCTGGCTGGCGCGGCTGTTCGACCGCCTGACCGATGGCCTGATGGCCGCGCTGATGGCCTTTATGGTCGCTGCGGTCTTCGCCAACGTGGTGCTGCGCTATGCCTTCGGCACCGGCTGGGCCGGGGCCGAAGAGCTGTCGCGCCTGGCGTTCGTCTGGCTGGTGTTCGTCGGCGTGGCCTCGAGCATGCGCCGTGGCGAGCTGATGCGCTTCAACATGATCCGCGATCGTTTCCCGCAGGCGGCCCGTCGCCTGGTCGATTCCGCCAGCTGGTTGCTGGTCGCCGGGGCCAGCCTGCTGGCGGCCCTGGGGGCCTGGCAGCAGGTGCAATACGGCTGGGGCAACCACAGCACGGTGGTCGGCTATCCCGTGGTGCTGGGCATGTTCCCGGTGCTGGCCTGCATGGGAGTTCTGGCCCTGTTGGCACTGCTGCAGCTGGTCAACGTCTGGCGACGGCCCGAGCCGCTGCCGGTTGCCAACGCCAATATCACGGCCGACTGAGCCTTCTCTAATAAAAATCGGGCACCGCCCACCGAGGACCCGCTGATGACCGTCGCTGTCTTCCTTGCTTCACTGCTGGGTTTCATGTCGTTCGGCATGCCCATCGCCTTCGCCCTGATTCTCACCGGCGCGGTGCTGATGTGGTACCTGGAATTCTGGGATGTGCAATTGCTGGCGCAGAACCTGCTCGCCGGTGCCGACAGCTTTCCGCTGCTGGCCGTGCCGTTCTTTATCCTGGCCGGTGAGCTGATGAACGCCGGGGGCATTTCCCGGCGCATTATCGCCATGGCCCAGGCCTATTTCGGCCACCTGCGCGGCGGCCTCGGTTATGTGGCGATCGCCGCGGCGGTGCTGCTGGCGAGCATGTCCGGTTCGGCCCTGGCCGATACCGCGGCGCTGGCCACCCTGTTGCTGCCGATGATGCGCCAGCGCGGTTATCCGCTGCATGCCTCGGCCGGCCTGGTGGCGGCCGGCGGCATCATCGCGCCGATCATTCCGCCGTCGATGCCCTTCGTGATCTACGGCGTGGTGACCAATACCTCGATCAGCCAGCTGTTTATGGCCGGGCTGGTTCCCGGTCTGATCATGGGCGTGGGCCTGATCTTCGCCTGGACCCTGATCGCCCGCGGCTTTACCGAGCCGACGCCGCCGAAGGCGAGCAAGGCCGAGCGCCGCGCGGTGCTGGTCGACGGCGTGGCCGCCCTGATGCTGCCGGTGATTATCGTCGGTGGCCTGCGCTTCGGCATCTTCACCCCGACCGAAGCGGCGGTGGTGGCGGCCGTGTATGCCCTGGCGGTGTCCACGCTGCTGTATCGCGAGCTGAGCTGGGCGGCCCTGAACGAGACCCTGACCCGCGCCAGTCGCACCACCGCTTCGGTGATGTTCCTCTGCGCGGCAGCCACGGTGTCGGCCTATATGGTGACCCTGGCCCAGCTGCCCGATGAGATCGGCATGATGCTCGGGCCGCTGCTCGACCACCCCTATCTGCTGATGATTGCGATCATGTTGCTGATGATCGCGGTGGGCATGGTTCTCGACCTGACCCCGACCATCCTGATCCTCGCCCCGGTGCTGGCCCCGATCGCGATCAAGGCCGGCATCGATCCGGTGTATTTCGGCGTGATGTTCGTGCTGATCGGCTCCATCGGCCTGATTACTCCGCCGGTGGGCACCGTGCTTAATGTGGTCGGCGGCATCGGCCGCTTGCGCATGGAAATCCTGGTGCGCGGGGTGATGCCGTTCTTCCTGATCTACCTGGGCATCGTCGCGCTGCTGATCGCCTTCCCGGCGATTATCACGGTGCCGCTGGCCTGGCTGCGCTGACCCGGCCTTTCACCGCCCGGTGCTGCGTGCCGGGCATCCTTGTCGTACTGCTGACAACAATAAAAGGTACTCACCGATGAAACGTCCACTGCTTACCCTCCTGGCTACGGCCATGCTGTTCAGCCCGATTGCCGCCGTAACGGCCCAGGCTGACGAAGTCCGCTCGCGGATGATTCGTTTCGGCTATGGCCTCAACGAAAGCAGCAACCAGGGGCGCGCCGCCAAGCTGTTCGCCGAAGAGGTGGCCAAGGCCTCCGAGGGCAAACTGAAAATGCGCACCTTCGCCGCCGCCAGCCTGGGCTCGGATGACCAGATGCAGAGCGCCTTGATGGGCGGTGCCCAGGAGATGATGGTTGGCTCCACCGCCACCCTGGTCGGTATCACCAAGGAGATGGCGGTGTGGGACACGCCGTTCCTGTTCAGCAACGAGCAGCAGGCCGATGCGGTGCTGGACGGTCCGGTCGGTCGTCAGGTGATGGACAAGCTGGAAGAGAAGGGCCTGGTCGGCCTGGTCTACTGGGAAAACGGCTTTCGCAACATGACCAACAATGCCCGGCCGATCAGCAAGCTGGAGGACTTCTCCGGGATCAAGCTGCGGGTGATGCCCAACCCGGTGTTCCTCGAAACCTTCAAGCTGATGGGGGCCAACGCCGTGCCGCTGCCATTCTCCGAGCTGTTCACCGCCCTGGAGACCAAGGCGGTGGATGGCCAGGAAAACCCCTTCAACACCATTCTCTCCTCGAAGTTCTACGAGGTGCAGAAGTACCTGACCGTGACCAACCACGTCTACAGCCCGTGGATCGTCACCGCCTCCAAGCGCTGGTGGGACGGTCTGTCGGCGACCGAGCAGGGCATCATCCTGGAAGCAGCGAAGAAGGCCCGCGACTTCGAACGCCAGGACACCCGAGCCGAGGCGGCCAAGGCCCTGGCTCAGCTCGAGGCCAACGGCATGCAGGTCAACCAGATCAGCGCCGAGGAAGTGCAGCGCATGCGTGAACGGGCCCAGCCGGCGATCCAGCAGGTGATCGATACCGTCGGCCAGCCGCTGTTCGACCAGGTGCAGGCCGAGCTGGCCAAGGTCGCCAACTGATCGACGGTCCGCAGGGCTGCGCGTGCCGGGCATTCTGCCTGGTGCGCGCGGCCTAGGCGGGGCCGCACACCCTACAACGGCTAGCCGCTGTTAGAATCGCCTGCCTTTTCCAGGGAACTGCCCATGAGCCAACGTCGTCGTCGCTCCGCCGAACGCGTCACCCTGTCCGATGTGGCCAAGGCTGCCGGCTGTTCGCTGATGTCCGCCTCGCGCGCCCTGTCGCAACCGGAGCGGGTTTCCGATGCCTTGCGCGCGCAGGTCATGCTGGCGGCCAAGGCGCTGGGCTATGTGGCCAATCCGGCGGCGCGGGCCCTGGCCAGCTCGAAGTCGAATCTGGTGGCGGTGCTGATCCCGTCACTGTCCAACTCGGTGTTCGTCGACACCGTCGAGGCGATCCAGCGGGTGCTGATGCCCGCCGGTTTCGAGATGATGATCGGGGTCAGCCATTACCGTCCCGAGGAAGACGAACGCCTGCTGCGCTCCTACCTGGCGCACCAGCCCGCCGGCTTGCTGCTCACCGGTTTCGAGCGCAGCGACACGGCGCGGGAGATTCTCGGCGGTTGCCGCGGCCCCATCGTCACCATGATGGAGCTGAGCGATGCCGAGGACGAGTACTGCGTCGGCTTCTCGCAGCTGGAGGCCGGCGCGGCCATGGCCGAGGCGTTGATTGCCCGTGGCTACCGGCATATCGCCTTCGCCGCCGCCCAACTCGACCCGCGCACCCTGCAACGGGCCGAGGGCTATCGGCAATGCATGCGGGCCCACGGCCGCTACGACCCGAGCCTGGAGCTGCTGACTCCGGAACTGTCCTCCATCGGCCTGGGCGCGAGCCTGCTGGATCGGCTGTTGGCTCAGCAGCCACAGATCGATGCGGTGTTCTTCAACAACGATGACCTGGCCCTGGGGGCGCTGTTCCGCGCCCGCCAGCTCGACCTGGCGGTGCCGCAACGCCTGGCCATCGCCGGTTTCAACGACCTGCCGGCCGCCGCCTGGGTACACCCGGCGCTGACCACGGTACGCACCACCCGTGGGCAGATCGGCCAGTTGGCGGGCGAGATGCTGTTGACCCTGATGCGTGGTGAGCAACCGGCGCAGCACTGCATCGATGTGGGCTTCGAACTGGTGCTGCGCGACAGCGCCTGAACGCCAGCATTCGACGCTGCTGTCCTCAAGGCCGCCTGATGCGCTCGGCGCAGCCTACGGCAGCTGGTAGCGGGCCAGCAGACGCGGAATGTCGCCATTGGCGTAACCGCGGCGGATGTGCTGGTTGAACTCGGCGAGAAAGCCGACCATTTCCAGGCGCTTGTGGAAGCCCAGGTAGTTGGCGTCGCGCTTGAGCGGCTGCGCCAGCACCTGGAATTCCGCGGCGCGCCGCGACAGTTCCGGGTCCAGGGCGATGGCCCGGCGCAAGCCGGCGGTGCCAGGATTGATCAGGGCCACGTCGATGCGGTTGGCCAGGAGCTTCTTCAGCCGCGAGACCGGGCCATTGTCCTCATCGACCTGGAACACGCCTTGCCTGCGCGCCTGCTCGAACTCATCGCCGAAGCTGCCGCCGGCACCCAGGCCGATGCGCCGGCCCTCGAGATCCTCGATGCGCTCGAAGACCAGGCTGTCGCCATGGCGCACCACGACCACCACCTCGTCGTAGAACAGCGGCTCGGAGTAGTCGAAGAGTTGCTGGCGCTCCGTGGTCCAGCTCAGGCCGATGATGCCGGCCCGGCCGCGCTCGGCCATCCTGTAAGCGCGCGCCCAGGGGTAGAGGTGCAGGGTGAGCCGGTGCCCGGGCATGGCCGCATCGACGTAGCGCAGAATATCCACCAGCATGCCCTGGGGCTGATGGCCTTCGGCGTAGATCTTGGGGATCGAGTAATTGTTGCCGACAATCAGAATCTCGTCGGCCAAGGCAGCGTTGCACAACAGCACACAAGCCAGGAGCAGACAGCGCATGCAGCATTCCTTACACCGGGATGGCTTTTATGGCCGAACCATAAGCCAGGCCGAAGCACTTGCCCAGCCGGCCGTGTGGAGGCCATCGCGGAAATGAGGAATAAAGCGCGAAATCTGCTGATTCCGTGAGCATCCGCCGGGGCCTGCCCCGGCTTCGCGTACTAGGGCGCGGGTTTGTCGAGCTTCTTTTCCTGGGCCGTCACGTGCTGGCAGATTTCGATGATCTGCTCGCGCATCCAGCGGTTGGCGGGGTCCTGGTCGGTGCTTTCGTGCCAGTACAGGTGGGTCTCCAGCGGGGCCATGTCCTTGAGCGGCAGCTCTACATGGTGCAGGTCGTTGCGTCGGGCGAAGCGCTCGGGCACGGTCATGACCATATCGGTGTTCTGCAACACCGTGGTGGCCATCAGGTAGTGCTGGGAGCGCAGGGCGATCTTGCGCTGAATACCCATACGGCCCAGGGCCAAGTCGACATGGCCCAGGCCACTGCGGCGGCTGGAGATATGGATATGGGTCAGGCCCATGTACTCGTCCAGGCTGATCTTGTCCTTGGCCAGCGGGTGGCCCTTGCGCATGGCACAGACGTAGCGGTCTTCCATCAACTTGACGTGGCGCACCTGGGGGTCGGTGTTGAGCGGCGCGTCCACGGCAAAGTCCAGGCGCCCGGCGGCCAGTTCCTTGGTGGTTTCGCGCCGGCGCGCCAGCATGCTTTCGATACTGACGTTGGGGGCCATGCGCCGCAGGCGCTGGAACAGCGAAGGCAGCACCACCGCCTCGGTGAGGTCGGTCATGCTGATGCGGTAAGTCTTGTTGGCCTGGGCCGGATTGAAGATGCGGCTTTCCTGCACCGAAATGCGCAGCTGCTGCAGGGCGCTGCGCACCGGGCCGATGATGTTCTGCGCCATGGGCGTTGGCACCATGCCCTGGGCGGTGCGCACGAACAGCGGGTCGTTGAAGGTCTCGCGCAGTCGCGCCAGGGCGTTGGACACCGCCGGCTGGGTAATGCCGACGATCTGCCCGGCGCGGGTCAGATTGGCCTCGGTGTAGATGGCATCGAAGACCACGAAGAGGTTCAGGTCGACCTTGTTCAGATTCATTACGCGCTCACTCCGAGGGTTGTCGGTATTAGGAGCTGTCACCGCTTCGTTCGTTTGCGACGAAACGGCAACAGACCCGCATGGATCATATATCGGTGATGAATGTTTATACACGGTGAGAATAGGTTAGATAAATCCTGTGCCCTGATCTAGCATCATTTTCACCTCACCGAATCAGTCATTCACACTCAGCGTCAGAAGGTAGCCGCCCATGGATTTCGCCTACTCCCCCAAGGTTCAGCAACTGCGTGAGCGCGTCACCGCGTTTATGGAGACCCATGTCTATCCAGCCGAGGCCGTGTTCGAGCAGCAGGTCAATGAGGGCGACCGCTGGCAGCCCACCGCGATCATGGAAGAGCTGAAAGCCAAGGCCAAGGCCGAAGGTCTATGGAATCTGTTTCTGCCGGAATCCGAGCTGGGTGCTGGCCTGACCAACACCGAATATGCACCGCTCGCCGAAATCATGGGCAGTTCCCTGATCGGCCCGGAGCCGTTCAACTGCGCCGCGCCGGACACCGGCAATATGGAAGTGCTGGTGCGCTACGCCAACGACGCGCAGAAAGAGCAGTGGCTCAAACCGTTGCTGGACGGCACCATTCGTTCCGCGTTCGCCATGACCGAGCCGGGCGTGGCTTCTTCGGATGCCACCAATATGCAGGCCAGCGCCGTGCGCCAGGGCGACGAGTGGGTGATCAACGGCCGCAAGTGGTGGACCTCCGGCGCCTGCGATCCGCGCTGCAAGATCATGATCTTTATGGGCCTGACGAACCCGGACGGCCCGCGCCACCAGCAGCACTCGATGATCCTGGTGCCGATGGACGCGCCGGGCGTCAAAGTGCTGCGCCCGCTGCCGGTATTTGGCTACGACGATGCGCCCCATGGCCACGCCGAAGTGCTGTTCGAAAACGTGCGCGTGCCCTACGAGAACGTGTTGCTGGGCGAGGGTCGTGGCTTCGAGATCGCCCAGGGCCGCCTCGGCCCGGGCCGCATTCACCACTGCATGCGCTCCATCGGCATGGCCGAGCGTGCGCTGAAGCTGATGTGCCAGCGTTCGATCGAGCGCACCGCGTTCGGCAAGCCGCTGGCCCGCCTGGGCGGCAATATCGACCACATCGCCGACTCGCGCATGGAAATCAATATGGCCCGTCTGCTGACGTTGAACGCCGCCTATATGATGGACACCGTGGGCAACAAGATCGCCGCCAGCGAAATCGCCCAGATCAAGGTGGTCGCACCCAACGTCGCGCTCAAGGTGATCGACCGGGCGATCCAGATCCACGGTGGGGCAGGGGTTTCCAACGACTTCCCGCTGGCCTACTGGTACGCCATGCAGCGCACCCTGCGCCTGGCCGACGGCCCGGACGAAGTGCACCGCGCGGCCATCGGCAAGTTCGAGATCGGTAAGTACATGTCCCGCGACATGATGAAAGCCAGCCGCTGATCGGTTAAACCCCGGCTGCAAAGAACGCCAAGGCCCGCGGATTCGGGCCTTGGCGTTTGTGTTTGGGGCAAACGCCAGCCGTCGGCGGATCTCTTGGCGGCGCTATTCCAGGCCTGTGCAAGTGCCTGTGGCGGTCTATAGTGCTGAGAGGCTGTGCAAAATCTCGCCTGTTGCGGCCACTTCCAAATGCTTGCTGCACTACGTAAATGCTTGGAGGTGACCCCGGGACGGGCCGACGTTTTCACAGCTGCTGAGTGGAAATGGGCCATTACAGGAAGTAGGGGGATGTCGATGCAACAGCGTACTGCCGTTATCGCTGCCTTGTATCAGGCTGTCAGTACACATTTACCACCTTGCCTGGAAGGTCTGATCGACGCCTCGAATCGGGCCCTGAATGAACTGCGCCTGTCGGCGCGTAGCAACTTCGAAGCCCAGGGTTGCGACGATTTCCTGCGCCTGTGCAGCGCGCTGCGCGAACGCACCATCGCCCAGACCGTGGCGGCCATTCTCGAACTACTGCCTAGCGGCACCACCCCCGAGGCCGTGACGCCCACGGGCAGCGAGTGGCAGTTGGTCGATGACGCGGAAGTGGAGGAGATGCTCGAGGCGCGCCGCCTGGTGCGCCAGCTGCGCGAACCCCTGGGGGTCATGGAGTGGCGCAGTTGCGCACGCCTGAACGCCGTTACCGGTGCCAGCGCGAAAGACCGCGAAAACCCGCTGTCGCTGGAATTCATGATCCGCGTGCTGCAGTCGCGGCTCAATCTGCGCGGGCAACTGCCGGTGGTGCGCGAGCACTTCTATGCCGCGGCGGCAAAAGAGCTGGGCGTGGTGCTGCAGGCCTATTTCAAACACCTGGACACGGTTTTCGCCGAATTTCAGATCGAGCCGCGCATCGATCCGGTGGTGCACCCGGCGCTGGAGCGGCAGCGCGCCCGGGCGGCGCGCAAACCGGATGCGTCCTATCAGGCGATCCAGCAGTTGCGCGCGGTGGATGCCGGCCCCGGCCCCGGCCCCGGCGCGGGTTCGAGTCCGGCCGCGGTGCAGCCCGTCGAACCGGCGGTGCTGCAGCAGGCGTTGAGCCAGGTGCAGCGCCTCGAGCCGCCTCAGCAGGGCTGGACGGCTCAGGCCTTTGTCCAGGAGCTGCATGCCGCCGGGGCCGTATTGTCGCCGCGGCAGAGCGACGATGCCGGGGTGGTGGCCGAGCTGTTCCAGCATATCGAGCAGGAGTCGGTGATCGCCCAGGACATCAAACCGGCGCTGCGTCATCTGATGTTGCCCGTGGCCCAGGCTGCCATGCTCGAACCCGCCGCCTTTGCCGACACCACCCACCCGGTCCGGGCCACCCTGGACAAGCTGATCCGCCTCTGTGATTTTTCCGACCCGCCCAACCTGGCGCTGGAAAACCGCGTACAGCAGCTGATTGCCGACATAGTGGCGGACTATCGTGGCGACAACAGCGTGTTCAGCCGCTGCAATGACGAGCTGGAGCAGTTGCTGGCCATACAGCAGCGTGCCTACAGCAACAATGCCGATCGCGTGCGCCAGTACAATCGCGGTCGCGATGCCCTGGAGCAGGCCCGCCAGCAGGTCGGCCGCGAGCTGTTGGCGCTGTTCGGCAGCCATGCCCCGCGGATACTGCTCGATCTACTGGATAGCGGCTGGCGCGAACTGCTGGTGCACGAGCTGATCCGCCACGGCGAACAGAGCGCCGAGTGGCTGGATGACCTGGCGGTGATCCGGCAATTGAACCACTGGCTACAGGTGGAGGCCGCCGGTGCAGGCCCTGACAGCGAGCCGGTCGAACGTGCCTACGAGTCAGGCGCGGTTCTGGAACTGATGCGCAAACGCCTGGAGAGCTTCCTGCCCGGGCAGTATCGCCACACCCCGGTGCTCAAGCAGCTGCACCAGCAGTTGCAGGGCGAACAAGCGGTCGAGCTGGTCGAGCTGCAGCCGCCGCAAGTACAAGCCCAGGACCTGCACGACCTCGAACCGGCGCAACAGCGCTGGCGTGAGCGGGTTCAGCAGCTCAGCGAAGGCGACTGGCTGGTGACGCAGAAGGGCCAGCACCTGCAGTTGATCTGGGCCAACCCGAACAGCGACCACTATGTCCTGGTCGATAGCCAGGGCCGCGAAGCCGGCAGCTTCACCTCCCATGAACTGATGCACCAGCTCGCCACCGGCTGGATCGGCACTTCGGCACCGGAAGGCCAGGGGGTGATCCAGGACCATCTGGAGAACATCGTCGGCACGCTCTACCGCGATATCGCCTATGCGCGCAGCCACGATGAATTGACCGGCCTGCTCAATCGGCGCAGCTTCGAAGCCTGCGTGGCGCAGGCCCTGGCCAGCCCAGAGCCTTGCGCCTTTATCTATGGCCATATCGATCTGTTCAGCGTGCTCAACTCCAGTTTCGGCCCCCTGGCCGGGGATACCTATCTCAAGCAGACCGCCAGCCTGCTGGCGGCCCAGCTACCGCCGGGGGCTACCCTGGCGCGTATCGGCGGGGTGGATTTTGCCGTGGTCCTGCCCCAGGCCGATGCCGTCCAGGCCAGCCGGCAGGCCGAAGCTCTGCGCGCCGCCATCGAAGCCAACCCGCTGGAATGGCAGGGCCACTCGCACAGCGTGACCATGAGCCTGGGAATCGTCCTGACGAGCGACTGCCACGATGTCATCAACCTGTTCCGCGACCTGCAGATGGCCTGCAATACCGCCAAGGAGGCGGGGCGCAACCGCGTGCATGTCTACAGCGACGAGATCGACGGTGCCCGCACCGGGCTGATGGCCATTGCCGGGCGAGTGGACGATATAGTCGAGCGTGGCGAACTCAGCCTGCGGGTCCAGCAGATCGCCCCCACCGTGCCTGGCGAGGGACACTTGCCGCATTACGAAGTGCTGCTGGTGATGGAAAACGAGCTGATGCTGCTGGACTTTATCAGCGCCGCCGAACGCTATAACCGCATGACCAAGGTCGACCGCTGGGTACTCAAGCGGGTGTTCAGCGAGCTGGCCCAGCATCCAACCATCTGGAGTCAGTGCAGCGGGCTGTCGATCAACCTGTCCGGCAGCAGCCTGAACGACGACAGGCTGCTCGGGTTTATCGAGTCGCTGTTCGAGGATTATTCGATACCGCCGCAGCGCATCTGCTTCGAACTGACCGAGACCGCCGCAGTGGCCAACCTGACCAAGACCGCCGACCTGGTGCGTTACCTGCAGCGTGTCGGCTGCACCTTTTCCATCGACGATTTCGGCACCGGTTTTTCCTCCTACGAGTACCTCAAACGCCTGCCGGTGGATTACGTGAAAATCGATGGCAGCTTCGTCAAGGAAGTTGAACGCTCACCGAGCGACCATGCCATGGTCAAGTCGATCAACGAGATTGCCCATGTGCTGGGACGCAAGACCATCGCCGAATACGTTGAAACGGTCAGCATCCACCAGTGTCTGGCCACCATGGGCATCGATTTCGTGCAGGGTTACGGGGTCGAGATGCCGCTGTCGCTGGACGAGTTCTTCTCCCGGCTCAGCTAGCAGCCCCTTGAGGCCTGGTAGCGCAGCGCCAGGTGTCGACGAAGCGGGCGTGGCCGGCCAGCGGCGGGGTATCGCCGACTCAATAGACCCAGACCTCGACCCGGCGGTTGCGAATCCGCCCGTCATCGGCGTTGTTCGCCGCGACCGGCAGTTCGTCGCCGAGACCGATGATGTCGCGGAAGCTGACCCCGGCTTTGCTCAGTTCGCGGCGCACCGCCATGGCGCGCAGTTTAGACAGCAACTCGGCGCGTGCGACATCGGCCTTGGCGTCGCCGAAGCCGACCAGCACCACCTGGCGCTTGAGTTTGTTCTGCTGCTGCAGGTAATCGAGTAGCCGCGGCAGATCGCGCAGGGCCTTGTTATCCAGGCTGGCGCTGCCTTGCTGGAAACGAAAGTTCACCGACAGGCGCTGCGCCTCCTTGGCCAGGGTCTGGTATTGGGCAGGCATCTCGGGGGTTGCCGCGACCTGCATGGCCTGTACGTTCTGCGCAATAAAGCCGCTGCTTTCCACGATGGCCTGGCCGCGCGGGCTATGGGCGAACTGGACCAGGGCGCGCGCCCAGGGGTTGGGCATGTCGGGTTGGTTGTAGAGGAACAGGCGCCGCGACAAGGGATAGTCCTCGGTGGCGATCAAGGCCGGGGTGGGCAGCATGGGTTGCGAGTCACCGGCAGCGATGGCCAGGGCCTTGGCCTGGCGGATATAGGGCAGACCGATAAAGCCGATGGCGTAGCGATCCTGGCTGACCGCATCGGAGAGCTGCTCGCTGGACTCGAAGCGCTGGGCATGGGCGGCCAGGACTCTGGCGTTGGCGCTCAACACCAGCTCCTTGAAGGTGTCGAAGGTGCCGGACTTGTCATCGCGGGCGTACAGGCTGATGGGGCCGGGCGGCGCACCGAGCTGGGCCCAATCACTCAGCTCACCGGCAAACACCTGGGCCAGCTGCTCGGTACTCAGGGCCGTCAGTGGGTTGCTCGGGTGGAGGATGATCGCCAGGCCATCCAAGGCGATAATCTGCTCGGCCTCGCGGCTCGTCAGGTCGCCCAGGGCCGCCAGGCTGCTGGCCTCGCTGTCCTTGATCGGGCGCGAGGAGGCCGCCAGCTCGGCGTTGCCGCCGGCCAGTGCGCTAAAGCCGGTGCCCGAACCGTGGGCGGCCACCTCGATGCTCAGGCTGCGGCCATCGGCGCTGGTGGCGACGATCTTCTGCTCGTTTTCCGCCATACCGGCTTCGATGCGAATCGCGCTCAGGCCCTGTTCCTCCAGCAGCCCTTTGACCAGTGCCGGCCCCAGCCGTGCGCCTATGGTGTTGGAGCCCTGGATACGCAGCACGCTGGCGTGCTCGGCGGTAACGGGCAGGGCGGCCAGGACCGACCAGGGCAGGGCATAACAGATGGAACCGAGCAGCAGCAAGCTGAGGGTGCGGAACCAGGTTTCACGGTCAGACGTGGGGAGGGCGCGCGACATGCGGCAGACACCTTGTGGTGAATGAAGGTGGCGCGAAGATAAGACAAAAATATGACCGCAATATGACGGCGCGGTGATGGGTGGAGGCTCTGCCATGGGGCTGACCAGCTGAGCCGGTCGCCCCGGTAGGGCGTTGGGCTCAGCCCAGTTCCAGCCAGATCGGAGCGTGATCCGAGGGTTTCTCCATGCCGCGCAGCTCATAATCGATGCCGGCATCGCGAATCCTGGCCTGCAGGGCCTGGGAGGCGAGGATCACGTCGATGCGCAGGCCGCGCTTGGGTTCGTCCTCGAAGCCACGGCTGCGGTAGTCGAACCAGCTGAAGCGGTCATTTACCTGCGGATTGAGCTGGCGGAAGCTGTCGACCAGCCCCCAGCCTTTCAGCGTCGCCAACCATTCGCGCTCTTCCGGCAGGAAGCTGCATTTGCCGGTTCTCAGCCAGCGCAGGCGATTGGGCTCGCCGATGCCGATGTCGCAATCCTCCGGGGAAATATTGATGTCGCCCATTACCACCAGCGCTTGCGCGGGCTGGAAGCGCTCCAGCAACAGCGCCTGCAGATCGGCGTAGAAGCGCTGCTTGGCCGGGAACTTGGTCGGGTGGTCGCGGCTTTCGCCCTGGGGGAAATAGCCGTTCATCACGGTGACCGGGTTGCCCTGGGCATCGGCAAAGGTGCCGTAGATAAAACGCCGCTGGGCGTCTTCGGCATCGCCGGGAAAGCCCTTGTGCAGTTCCAGTGGGGCCTGGCGCGAGAGCAGGGCGACCCCGTAATGGCCCTTCTGTCCGTGGTAATGCACGTGGTAACCCAATTGGCGAATTTCCGCCTCGGGAAATTGCTCGTCGGCCACTTTGGTTTCCTGCAGGCCGATCACATCGGGCTGATGCTTGTCGATCAGCGCCGCCAATTGGTGAGGGCGTGCACGCAGGCCATTGATATTGAAGGAGACGATCTTCATGGGCGGCAGTCCTGGATTGCACTCTGGAAAGCAGGCGATGCTAGCCCATTCGCCGCAGGCGGGCCAGCCGTATGGCGGCTGGCGCAGTGCGGTGCTAACGTGGCTCCAGGCCCTGCAAATAAAGAAGAACTGAGGTCAATACCATGCCCAACAGTCCCGCCGAAATTCGTATGCTCGACAGCGGCTATGCCCGCGAAGCCCGCTCGCTGCTGTATCACGCCTATCGCCACGACCCGACCTTCGCCTACCTGTTCGAAGCCGAACGGCCCGGCTATGACCAGCGCGTACGCGCCACCGTGCGCGAACTGGTGCAGCAGCATTTCAGCGAGGACCTGCCGGCCATCGGTCTGCTGATCGACGACCGTCTGATTGGCATGGCTCTGATCGCGCCACCACAACGGCGCATGGATATCACCGAAAGCTGGAGCTGGCGCATGCGCATGCTGCTGACCACCGGTTTTCGCTGCACCAAGCGCTACCTCGAGTACCACGATGCGGTACTCGCCTGCCTGCCGCCTGGTCCTTACCACGTGCTGCCACTGCTGGGCGTGCACCCGGAATACCAGGGCCAGCACCTCGGCGAACAACTGCTCGAAGCGCTGCACAACTGGTGCGCCGAAGATGCCGGCTCCCAGGGCGTGGTCCTGGATACCGGCAATAGCCATTACCTGGATTTCTACAAGCGCCATGGCTACCAGGAAATTGGCGAGGTGGCGGTCGGCCCGATTATCGAGCATGTGTTCTTCCACCCCAGCCCGCAACCGGCGATCAAAGCCAGCGCCTAGGGTAACGAGGATACTGACCAGGGCTGCTTGAAACGGCGTTTTCCAGCTGAATAACGGCTCGGCAAAAATCGCCCACAACGCTCTAGGCTGGAACTTTGCTCGTGCTAGCATCCGTTCATGAGTGTGTTCTTCAGGTTTGCGGCTGCGCTTCTTCTGCTATCGCTCGGCTCTTCAGTGCTGGCCGAAGCGCGCCTGCTCGTGCGTGTGCAACCGGCCAACAGCGCCCTCAAGGAAAATATTCAAGGCCATATCGGCAGCCTCGGCGAGCGCGATGCCGAGGCCTTGCGGCGCTACGCCCGCAGCGCCGAAGCACAGGCGCACAAGGCGGCG
Organism: Pseudomonas sp. EA_105y_Pfl2_R69; assembly: GCF_963970915.1. Taxonomy (NCBI): domain Bacteria; kingdom Pseudomonadati; phylum Pseudomonadota; class Gammaproteobacteria; order Pseudomonadales; family Pseudomonadaceae; genus Pseudomonas; species Pseudomonas sp. EA_105y_Pfl2_R69. The sequence continues at coordinate 60,711 of NZ_CAXAOO010000007.1, read as the reverse complement.
CAGGCCCTGGGCTATTACCATGCGCAGATCAGCAGTGAAGTCGGCGATGGAACGCCGCCGCGCCTGACCCTGCGTGTCACCCCCGGCGAGCGGCTGCGTTTACGCGAGGTGACCCTGCGTATCGAAGGTCCCGCTAGCCAACTGGCGGCGTTTCGCCTGCCGTCCGATGCCCAGCTGCGCAGTGGCGCGCCGCTCAATCACGGGCGTTACGAGGCGGCCAAGCGCAGTATCCAGAACCAGGCCTCACGCTACGGCTTCTTCGCTGGGCGCTTTACCCAACAACGCCTGGATATCGACCCGGCGGCGGGGGTGGCCGATATCGAACTGGTCTATGACAGCGGCCCGCGCTATCAGTTGGGCGCAATCAGCTTTACCGGCGACGCGCCCTTCGAGACCCAATTGCTGCAGCGTATGGTGCCCTTTGCCGCCGATAGCCCCTATGACTCCGAACTGATCGCCGAGCTGTATCAGGCGTTGCGTTCCAGCGGTTATTTCGAGACGGTGCAGGTCGATGCCAATCCGAGCGGCGCGGAGCAGTTGCGCATCCCGGTGGTGGTTCAGCTGCAGGCCCGTCAGCCGCGCAGCCTGGGCCTTGGCCTGGGTTTTTCCACCGATGTGGGGCCGCGGGTGCGGGCCAACTGGACGCGCCACTGGGCCAACCCCCAGGGCCACAGCTATGGCGCGGAAACCGAGCTGTCGGCACCGCGACAGAACCTCGGGCTCTGGTACGACATCCCCCTCGACCCGCCGCTGACCGACAAGCTGCGGATTGCCGGTGGCTACCAGTTTGACGACCTGGCCGATAGCGATATCGACAGCCGTCTGCTCACCTTCGGCCCGGAGTGGCACAGCAAACTCGACAGCGGCTGGCAGCGGGTGATCTCGCTGAAATGGCAACATGAGCAGTACGACCTGGGTGATGAAAACGGCAGCAGCACCCTGTTGCTGCCCGGTGTCAGCTACTCGCTGCTGAGGAGCGATAACCAGATCGATCCCAACCATGGCTACCGGCTGCAGTTCGATCTCAAGGGGGCGGCCGAAGGCCTGCTGTCCGATACCAACCTGCTGCATGCCAATGTCCAGCTCAAGGGCCTGACCACCCTGGCCAGCCGGCACCGTTTCCTCGGCCGGGTGCAGTTCGGCGGCACCGAGTCCGCCGGCTTCAGCAATGTGCCGCCGTCCCTGCGCTTTTTCGCCGGCGGCGACCAGAGCGTGCGTGGCTATGACTACCAGAGCCTGTCGCCGGAGAACCGCGACGGCGACAAGGTCGGTGGTCGTTACCTGTTCGCCGGCAGCCTCGAATACCAGTACAGCATTACCGAACGCTGGCGTCTGGCGAGCTTTGTCGACCAGGGCAACAGCTTCAACTCGCTGGATTTTCCTTCACTGAAAAGCGCGGTGGGGATCGGGGTGCGCTGGGTTTCGCCGCTGGGGCCATTGCGCTTCGACCTGGCGCACCCGCTGGATGATCAGGGTGGCGTGCGCCTGCATTTCTCCATGGGGCCGGAGCTGTGAAACTGTCGCCGCGCAAGGGACTGCGCAATGCACTGCTGAGTCTGCTCGGCTTGCTGCTCCTGCTGATCACCGGGCTGAGCCTGGTGCTGGGCAGCCAGGCGGGGAGCCGCTGGCTGCTGGAGCAGGTGCCCGGGTTACGGGTCGACGGCTTCAGCGGCACGCTGGGCGGTGCCTGGCGTGCCGAGCAGCTGCACTGGCAGCAGAATGCCAACAGCGTGCGGGTCGACAGCCCGAGCTTGGCCTGGTCGCCGGTCTGTCTGTTGCGCATGACTCTGTGTATCGAGCGCTTGCATGCCGCGCAGATCAGCCTGGTGTTCCCGCCTGGCGAGGCCGCCGACAGCGAGGCGTTCAGCCTGCCGGAACTGTCCCTGCCGTTGGACCTGCAGTTGGGCGAGATCGCCATCGACAGCCTGCTGTTCAATGACGATGACGCCCTGCAGGGCCTGCAGCTGGCAGCGCGGTGGACCACCCGGGGGCTGCAGATCGACAGCCTGAACCTGCGCAGCGGCGAGCTGCAGCTCGAGCTGATGGGCCTGCTGCAGACCACCGGCAACTGGCCGCTGCAGCTCGAAGGGCAGTTGCACCTGCCCGCGCCGCAGCAACAGCCCTGGCAGCTGGCTCTGCAGGTCGCGGGAGAGCTGCGTCAGCGCCTGCAGTTGCAGGCCGATAGCAGTGGCTACCTGCAGGGCCGCCTGAACGGCGAACTGCAGCCGCTGGCCGAGCATTTTCCTGCCCGTCTGCAGCTGCAGGCCGAGGGTTTCAAGGCCAGCGCCGAGCTGCCGGACAGCCTGCGCCTCGACCAGCTGGCGTTGAGCGCCGACGGCGACCTGCACAGCGGTTACCGGCTCAGCGGCAGTGCCAGCCTGGCGGGGCAACAAGAACCCGTCGCGCTGGTGCTGGAGGCCCTGGTAACAGCCGCCGGTGCCGATATCGAGGCGTTGCGCCTGATCGCCGACCCGCAGCAGCAGGTGCAACTGAGCGGCCGTCTGAACTGGCAGGAGGGTTTCAGCCTCGACAGCCGGTTTGACTGGCAGGACTTCCCCTGGCAGCGCCTCTATCCGCTGGAGCAGGAACTGCCCGTGGTGCTGCATGCGCTGCAGGGCGAGCTGGCCTATGACAATGGCCATTACCTCGGCCACTTTGCCGCCGAACTGGAGGGCCCCGCCGGAGCCTTCAGCCTGCGCAGCCCGGTTAGCGGCGACCTGCAGCAGGTGTTTCTGCCGGAGCTGCGCCTGCAAGCCGGCCAGGGCCGTGCCGAAGGTCAGGTGCGCCTGGGTTTTGCCGAACAGCTGAGCTGGGATGCGCAGCTGCAACTCAGCGAACTGGACCCCGCCTTCTGGCTGGCGGAGTTGCCCGGCACCCTGCAAGGTCCTCTGAGCAGCAGCGGCAGCCTGAAAGATCAACGCCTCGAACTGACGGCCGATATCGACCTCAGCGGCCGCCTGCGTGGCCAGCCGGCCGTTGTCCAGGCTCGCTTCGCCGGCGGCCTGGATAACGGCGAACTGAGCCGCCTGGAAGTGCGCCTGGGGGATAACCGCATCTACGGCCAAGCCTCGCTGCAACAGCAACTGCAGGGGCAACTGACCCTGGCCATGCCCAGCCTGGGGCAGCTCTGGCCGCAGCTGCAGGGGCAGTTGCAGGGCCAGCTCGATCTGGCCGGCAGCCTGCAGGCACCGCAAGGCCAGTTGCAACTCGACGGCCGGCAGCTGGCCTTTACCGATCGGCGTCTGCAGCAGCTCAGCCTCAGCGCCAGCCTGGACAGCGCCCAGCGTGGCCGCCTGAGTCTCGACGCCAGCGGCATCCAGTTGGGCGAAACCAACCTGGGTCAGCTGAGGGCCAGCGCCGAGGGTGACCGTCAACGGCAGAGCCTTGAGCTACAGCTCGAGGGTCCGCAGCTGCAGACACAGCTGGCATTTGCCGGGCGTCTGGATCAGGGCAACTGGCGCGGCCAGCTGCAACGTGGCCAGTTGCAGAGTGGCGGCCAGGACTGGCGTTTGCAGCAACCGGCGACCCTCGACTACCTGGCCAGCGGCCAGCTGGATCTGGGCGCGCACTGCTGGCGCTCGGGACCCGCCAGCCTGTGCGGCGAGTCCCAGCGCCTGTTACCCGAAGCCAGGCTGCGCATGCGTCTGAACGATTTCCCCATGGACAGCCTGGGACCCTGGCTACCCGAGGACTTCGCCTGGCAGGGCCAGCTCGACGGCCAGCTGCAGCTGGACCTGCTGGCCAGTGGCCCGAGCGGGCGTTTGCAACTGGATGCCGGCAGCGGCGTCTGGCGCGTGCGCGAACAGCAGCAGTGGCTGGACTTTGCCTACGACAGCCTGAGCCTGAACACCCAGCTGGGGCCGCAGCGCATCGATAGCCAGCTGGAGTTGCGCGGCCCGAAAATCGGCGAGCTGGTGCTGCAGGCGCGAATCGACCCGCGCCCGGCGGATAAACCCATTTCCGGCAGTTTCCGCCTGAGCGGCCTGGATCTGGCACTGGCGCGGCCCTTCGTACCCATGGTCGAGCGCATCGCCGGTCAGCTCAACGGGACCGGAACGATTTCCGGTGGTTTGCTGGACCCGCAGGTCATCGGCAACCTGCGCCTGCTCGACGGCGAGGTATCGGGCGGCGAGCTGCCGCTGGACCTAACCCAGCTGCAACTGCAGGCCCGCATCGACGGTGAACGCCTGCTGCTCGAAGGTGGCTGGCGCAGTGGCGAGCACGGTCAGGCCAGCCTCGACGGCGAGCTGAGCTGGAGCCAGGGCATGCTGGCCGATATACGCCTGCGCGGCAGCCGCCTGCCGGTCACGGTGGAACCTTATGCGGCGCTGGACGTCGAGCCGGACCTGCGTCTGCGCCTGCTCGATGGGGAACTCGCGATAACCGGCAAGGTGCTGATCCCCAGCGGCAAGATCGAGGTGCGCGAGCTGCCACCGTCAACCGTCCAGGTCTCCGCCGATGCACGGGTCGTCGGCCGCGAAAGCCCGGCGCAACGGGCTCCGGCAATCGCCATGGATATCGATGTCGAGGTCGGCCAGGAGCGTCTGAGCTTCAGCGGCTTTGGCCTCGATGCCGACCTGGCCGGCCGCGTGCATATCGGCAACGACCTCGATACCCGTGGCGAGCTGAGTCTGAACAAGGGACGCTTCCGCGCCTATGGCCAACGCCTGACCATCCGCCGTGCGCGCCTGCTGTTCGTCGGGCCCATCGACCAGCCGTACCTGGATGTCGAAGCGATTCGTCGAGTCGACGACGTGACGGCCGGGCTGCGCCTGAGCGGCAGTGCCGCGCACCCCACCAGCACGGTGTTCTCCGAGCCGGCCATGAGCCAGGAGCAGGCGCTGTCTTACCTGGTGCTGGGGCGGCCGCTGGGGCAGGGCGGCGGTGACAACAATATGCTCGCCCAGGCGGCGTTGGCCCTGGGCATGGCCGGCAGCGCACCGCTAATCGGCAACCTGGCCGCGGGCCTGGGGCTGCGCGATTTCCAGCTGGATACCGAAGGCAGTGGGGCGACCACCAGTGTGGTGGCCAGCGGTAGCCTGTCCGAGCGACTCAGCCTGCGTTATGGCGTGGGGGTATTCGAGCCGGCCAACACCATTGCGCTGCGCTATGAACTGAGCCGCCGGCTCTATCTCGAGGCTGCCAGCGGGCTGGCCAGCTCCCTGGATATTTTCTACCGGCGTGACTTCTAGGCTATGTTTCTGCGGGGCGCAGCTGGATTAACCTACTTAATTCGCGTTTAAATTGCGTACCTCGCTCAAAAAAACTGAGTGTTGAAATCTAAACAGTGAAAACAACTATCGCAGTCTTCATATACTGGCCGCCGCTGATCACTGGGCAGTCGTTGTGCTGACTGGTATAGCCCGATTCGCTGTTTGCAGGCGCGCTCACCCGGCTCGCTTCTGCCTAACAGCATGGCCTACCCGGCAATCGGACAAGCGAAGGCTATCCACCTCGCGTTCACTACAAGAATAAGGAAACCAACATGGAATTCATCAACACCCTGGTCAATCAACTCAATGGCGTGGTGTGGGGGCCGCCCATGCTGGTTCTGATCCTCGGCACGGGTCTGTTCCTCATGCTGCGCCTGAAGTTCATGCCGCTGACCAAGATCGGCGCTGGCTTCAAACTGATGTGGCAAGGCCGCAAGAAAGGCGACGCCGAGAGCGGCGAGATCAGCCCTTTCCAGGCGCTGATGACCTGTCTGGCTGCCACCGTCGGTACCGGCAATATCGCCGGTGTGGCCACCGCGATCTTCCTCGGCGGCCCGGGCGCACTGTTCTGGATGTGGTGCACCGCGCTGGTGGGCATGGCTACCAAATACTGCGAAGTGGTGCTGGCGGTGCATTACCGCGAGAAGGATAACCGCGGCGAACACGTCGGCGGGCCGATGTACGCGATCAAGAACGGTCTGGGCAAGAAGTGGTTGTGGCTGGGCACCGCCTTTGCCATCTTCGGCGGTTTCGCCGGCTTCGGCATCGGCAATATGGTTCAGGTCAACAGTATGGCTGCGGCCCTGGAAGCCACCTTCAATGTGCCGCTGTGGCTGACCGGTCTGGTCACCATGCTCTTCGTCGGCATGGTCATCCTCGGTGGTATCAAGCGTATCGGTAAGGTCGCGGCGACCCTGGTGCCCTTTATGTGCGTGGCCTACATCATTGCCGCCATCGTGGTGCTGGTGGTCAACGCCTCGGAAATCCCGAAAGCCTTTGAGATGATCTTCACCTACGCCTTTACCCCGATTGCCGCCACCGGTGGTTTCGCCGGTGCCGCGGTAATGGCTGCAATCCGCTTCGGTGTAGCGCGCGGTATCTTCTCCAACGAAGCCGGCCTGGGTACTGCCGGTATCGCCCAGGCGGCCGGCACCACCAACAGTGCCGTGCGTTCGGGGATGATCGGCATGCTCGGGACCTTTATCGACACCATCATCATCTGCAGCCTGACCGGCCTGGCGATCATCTGCTCGGGCGTCTGGACCAGCGGTGTCAGCGGCGCGGCGCTGTCGGCCGCGGCCTTCGAGTCGGCCATGCCGGGTGTCGGTGGCTATATCCTGACCATCGCCCTGGTGGTGTTCGCCTTTACCACCATTCTCGGCTGGAGCTACTTCGGCGAGAAATGCTGGGAGTTCATGGTCGGCACCAAGGCGATCCTGCCGTTCCGCATCCTCTGGGTGTTGGCCGTGCCGTTCGGTGCCATTGCCCAGCTCGACTTCGCCTGGCTGGTGGCCGATACCCTCAATGGCCTGATGGCGATCCCCAACCTGTTGTCGTTGCTGCTGCTTAGCCCGATCGTGGTCAAGCTGACCAAGGACCATTTCGCGAAAAAAACCCAGGTGGGTGCGGCGAACGCTACTGTCTGACTCGTCGGTCAGTTAATATTGTGGGCCGTTAGGGGCGCGAGACTTGCCATTTGTCGAGCTCGCGCCCTTACTTGTTTACCGTCCCCAATCTGCATAAAGGATCGATCCCATGGCACAAGTCACCCTCAAAGGTTCTCCGGTCGAAGTTACCGGTCAATTGCCACAAGTCGGTCAGCAAGCGCCGTCTTTCAGCCTGGTCGGCGCGGACCTGAGTGATGTCAACCTGGCCAGCCTGGCCGGCAAGCGTAAAGTGCTGAACATCTTCCCCAGCGTCGATACCCCGACCTGCGCCACCTCCGTGCGTACCTTCAACGCCGGTGCGAGCAAGCTGGCCAACACCGTGGTGCTGTGCATTTCCGCCGACCTGCCGTTCGCCCAGGCGCGCTTCTGCGGTGCCGAAGGCCTGGATAACGTGATCAACCTGTCGACCATGCGCGGCTCCGAGTTTCTCAACGACTACGGCGTGGCCATCACCAGCGGCCCGTTGGTCGGTGTTGCCGCCCGCGCGGTGGTGGTGCTGGATGAACACGACAAGGTGCTGCACAGCGAACTGGTCAGCGAAATTGCCGATGAGCCGGATTACGCCGCCGCGACTGCCGTGCTCAAGTAACACCCGCTGAACGCTTGTCCAACGGCCTGCCTTGCAGGCCGTTTTTATTTCTACGGGCTTTTCCGGTGAGCACTTTTTTATTTGCGGATCAGGCAGTTAGTTACGTAAGGAAATGGTAAATAGGCGGTAAAGAGGCTTTGCAGGCTGGCTGATACTGCATATCGTTCAGGCTCCCCAAGGAAGTGATCCTCGCCATGCCTGATTCACCGTTCGCCACCCGTCCTCGCCACCTGTCGCGCCAATGGCTGTTGGGCTCCCTCGCGCTGGCTGTTCTCGCCGTATTGCTCTGGTGGTTCTGGCCCACCCCGGCGGAAACGCCCAAGCGCGGTGGCCCTTGGCGTGATGGCGGGCCGGTGCCGGTGCGGGTGACGACTGTCAGCCAGGGCGACTTTCCGGTTGAACTCAAGGCCCTGGGCACCGTTACCGCCTATAACACGGTGAATGTGCGCGGCCGGGTCGAGGGCGAGCTGGTCAAGTTACTGTTCAAGGACGGCCAGCAGGTCGAGGCCGGCGATCTGCTCGCGGTGATTGACCCGCGTTCCTACGAGATTGCCCTGCAGCAGGCTCAGGGCGCGCTGCAGGAACACCAGGCGCAGCTGCGCAATGCCGAGCTGGACCTGGCGCGCTACCGCGGTCTGTATGCCGAAGACTCGATTGCCAAGCAGACCCTCGACACCCAGCAAGCCCTGGTCAATCAATTCCGCGGCAGCCTCAAGAGCCTGCAGGCAGATGTCGCCACCGCGCGGCTGAATCTGGATTTCACCCAGATTCGCGCACCTATCACCGGCCGCCTGGGCATTCGCCAAGCCGATGTCGGCAACCTGGTAAGCAGTGGCGATGCCTTGCCGCTGGTGGTGATTACCCAGACCCTGCCGATTGCCGTGATCTTTACCCTGCCGGAAGCGGAACTGCCGGCGGTGGTGCAGCAACTGCGTAGCGGCGCGACCCTTGCGGTCGAGGCCTGGGACCGCAGTGAAAAGCTCAAACTGGCCGAAGGCGAGCTGGAGAGCGTCGACAACCTGATCGACACCGCCACCGGCACCATCAAGCTCAAGGCGCGCTTCGCCAACGCCGAAGAACTGCTGTTTCCCAACCAGTTCGTCAACGTGCGCCTGCGGGTGAAAACCCTGCACAACGTCACCCTGATGCCAGCCGCGGCGCTGCAGTTCGGCGCCAGCGGCACCTTCGCCTACGTGGTGGACGCTGAAGGCAAGGTGCAGCTGACGCCGATCAGCGTCGGGGCCAGCGACGGCCAGCTCAGCGTGGTCGAGCAGGGCCTCAAGCCGGGGGATCGCCTGGTGCTTGAGGGTACCGACCGCCTGCGTTCGGGCAACCCGGTCGAGGTGATCGGTGACAAGCCCGTCGCCGCCCAGACCGAACCGGCGACGCCTGAGCGCAAGGGAGCAGCGCGCGTCCAATGAACGCCTCCCGCCTGTTTATCCTGCGTCCGGTCGCCACCACGCTGCTTATGCTGGCGATCTTCCTCGCCGGCCTGATCGCCTACCGCCTGCTGCCCGTCTCGGCGCTGCCGGAGGTGGATTACCCGACCATTCGGGTGATGACCTTGTACCCCGGGGCCAGCCCGGACGTGATGACCAGTGCGGTCACCGCGCCGCTGGAGCGTCAGTTCGGCCAGATGGCCGGGCTCAAACAGATGTCCTCGACCAGCTCGGGCGGCGCGTCGGTGATCACCCTGCGTTTCAACCTGGAGGTGAAGCTGGATGTCGCCGAGCAGGAAGTGCAGGCGGCGATCAATGGCGCGAACAACCTGCTGCCCAGCGACCTGCCGGCACCGCCGGTGTACAACAAGGTCAACCCGGCCGACACCCCGGTACTGACCCTGGCCATCCGCTCGAAAACCCTGCCGCTGCCGCAGGTGTTCGACCTGGTAGACACCCGCCTGGCGCAAAAGCTCGCGCAGACCAGCGGCGTCGGCCTGGTGACCCTGGCCGGTGGCCAACGTCCGGCCGTGCGCCTGCGGGTCAACCCCGAGGCGCTGGCCGCCTATGGCTTGAACCTCAGCGATGTGCGCACGCTGATCACCGCCAGCAACGTCAACCAACCCAAGGGCAACTTCGACGGCCCGACCCGGGTGTCGCAACTGGATGCCAACGATCAGCTGAAATCCGTCGACGAATACCGCGAGCTGATTCTCGGCTACCAGGACGGCGCAACCCTGCGTCTGAAGGATGTCGCCACCATCATCGATGGCGCGGAAAACCAGCGTCTGGCCGCCTGGGCCAACCGCAGCGAGGCGGTGCTGGTCAATGTGCAGCGCCAGCCGGGGGCCAACGTCATCGATGTGGTCGACCGCATTCAGACGTTGCTGCCCAATCTGACCCAGGGCCTGCCGGCCAGCGTCGAAGTCAGCGTGCTGACCGACCGCACCGAAACCATCCGCGCCGCGGTCAAGGGCGTGCAGCATGAACTGCTGTTGGCCATCTCCCTGGTGGTGCTGGTGACCTTCCTGTTTCTGCGCAAGGTCTCGGCGACCATCATTCCCTCCATCGTCGTGCCGCTGTCGCTGATCGGCACCTTCGGCGTGATGTACCTGGCCGGTTTCACCATCAACAACCTGACCTTGATGGCCCTGACCATCGCCACCGGTTTTGTGGTGGACGATGCCATCGTTATGCTGGAGAACATCGCCCGCCATCTGGAAGAGGGCGAAACCCCGCTGAACGCGGCGCTGAAAGGGGCCAAACAGATCGGCTTTACCCTGGTATCGCTGACTATTTCGCTGATTGCGGTGCTGATTCCGTTGCTGTTTATGGCAGACGTGGTGGGGCGGCTGTTCCGCGAATTCGCCATCACCCTGGCGGTGGCCATTCTGATTTCCCTGGTGGTATCGCTGACCCTGACGCCGATGATGTGCGCGCGCCTGCTCAAGGCGGAAAAGCCCGAAGAAGAAGGGCGCTTCTATCGCGCCGCCGGTGCGGTGATCGACGCCATGATCGCCCGTTACGGCCTGTGGCTGACCTGGGTGCTCAAGCATCAGCCGCTGACCCTGCTGGTGGCCATCGCTACCCTGGCGCTGACTGTGCTGCTGTATCTGGCGGTGCCCAAGGGCTTCTTCCCGGTGCAGGATACCGGGGTGATCCAGGGCATTTCCGAAGCGCCGCAATCGATCTCTTTCCGCGCCATGAGCGAGCGTCAGCAGCGCCTGGCCGAGGTGATTCTGCGGGACCCGGCTGTGTCCAGCCTGTCGTCCTATATCGGTGTGGACGGCGACAACCCGACGCTGAACAGCGGCCGCCTGCTGATCAACCTGACGCCACGGGCCGAGCGCGATGTCAGCGCCAGCCAGATCATCGAACGGCTGCGTCCGGAACTGGCGAGGATTCCCGGAATCGAGCTGTACCTGCAACCGGTGCAGGACCTGTCCATCGAGGATCGGGTCAGTCGCACGCAGTTCCAGTTCAGCATGGAGTCGCCGGATAGCAGCCTGCTGGAAGAATGGGTGCCCAAGCTGGTCAGCGCCCTGCGTGAACAGCCGGAGCTGACCGATGTAGCCAGCGACCTGCAGAACCGCGGCCTGCAGGTGTTTCTGCAGATCGACCGCGACATGGCCGGACGTCTGGGCGTGAGCATCGCCGATATCGACAACGCGCTGTACGACGCCTTCGGCCAGCGGCAGATCTCCACCATCTACACCCAGGCCAGCCAGTACCGCGTGGTGCTGGAAAGCGAGAATGCCGGCAGCATCGGCCCGGCGGCGCTGCGGCAGATTCACGTCAAGGCGGCTGATGGCCAGCAGGTCGCGCTATCGAGCCTGGCCCAGGTCGAGGAGCGCGCCGCCAGCCTGCTGATCAACCATATTGGCCAATTCCCGGCGGCAACCCTGTCATTCAACCTGGCCAGCGGCGTATCGCTGGGCGAGGCGGTGGCGGTGATCGAACGCATCGAGCAGGAGATCGGCATTCCGCCGGCGGTACAGAGCCGCTTCCAGGGTGCGGCCGAAGCCTTCCGCGCCTCCTTGTCGAGCACCTTGCTGCTGATTCTGGCGGCCATCGTCACCATGTACATCGTGCTCGGCGTGCTCTACGAGAGTTATATCCACCCGATCACCATCCTCTCCACCTTGCCCTCGGCGGGTGTCGGCGCGCTGCTGGCCTTGCTGCTCAGCGGCAACGAGCTGGGGTTGATCGCGATCATCGGCATTATCCTGCTGATCGGCATCGTCAAGAAGAACGCGATCATGATGATCGACTTCGCCCTCGACGCCGAACGCAACCAGGGCATGCAGCCGGAAGCGGCGATCTACCAGGCGGCGCTGCTGCGCTTCAGGCCGATTCTGATGACCACCCTGGCCGCGCTTTTTGGCGCGATCCCGCTGATGCTGGCCACCGGCTCCGGGGCCGAACTGCGTCAGCCGCTGGGCTTGGTGATGGTCGGCGGGCTGTTGCTCAGTCAGGTGCTGACGCTGTTCACCACGCCGGTGATCTACCTGTACTTCGATCGCCTGTCGCGGCGCGTCAGTGGCCGTAGCGCGGCCGGGCTTGTGGTCAACCCATGAACCTCTCCGCGCCCTTTATCCGCCGTCCGGTGGCAACCCTGCTACTGAGTCTGGCGATTCTGCTGCTCGGCGGCGTCAGTTTCGGTTTACTGCCGGTAGCCCCCTTGCCGCAGATGGATTTCCCCACCATCACCGTGCAAGCCAGCCTGCCGGGGGCCAGTCCGCAGATCATGGCCTCAAGCGTGGCCACGCCGCTGGAGCGCTCACTCGGCACCATCGCCGGGATCAGCCAGATGAACAGCCGCAGCAGCCAGGGTAATACGCGGATCATGATCCAGTTCGACCTGGACCGTGATATCAACGCCGCCGCCCGCGAGGTGCAGGCGGCGATCAATGCCTCACGCGAACTGCTGCCCAGCGGCATGCGCAGCATGCCCACCTACCGCAAGGTCAATCCGTCGCAGGCACCGATCATGGTGCTGTCGCTGACCAGCGAGGTGCTGCCAAAGAGCGAGCTGTATGACCTGGCTTCGACCATCCTGGCGCAGAAGCTCGCCCAGGTAACCGGCGTCGGCGAAGTGCAGATCGGCGGCAGCTCCTTGCCCGCCGTGCGCGTGGCCCTGGAGCCGCGCCTGCTCGATCAGTACGGCATCGCCCTGGACGAGGTGCGCCAGAGCATCAGTGCGGCCAATGCCAAGCGGCCGAAAGGCGCGGTGGAAGATGGCGAACGGCACTGGCAGGTGCAGGCCAGCGACCAGCTGGAAAAAGCCGCCGATTATCTGCCGCTGATCATTCGCTACCAGGATGGCGCGGCGGTACGCCTGGGCGATGTGGCCAGCGTCACCGATGGCGTCGAGGACCGCTACAACAGCGGTTTCTTCAATGATAAGCAGGCCGTGCTGCTGGTGATCAACCGCCAGACCGGGGCCAATATCATCGAAACCATCGCCGGCATTCGCGAACAGCTGCCGGCCCTGCGCGCGGTGATCCCCGCCAGTATCGAGCTGCAGGTGGCGATGGACCGCTCGCCGGTGATTCGCGCCACCCTGCACGAGGCCGAGCAGACCCTGCTGATCGCCGTGGTGCTGGTGATTCTGGTGGTGTTCGCCTTTCTTGGGCGTTGGCGCGCGGCGCTGATTCCGGCCCTGGCCGTGCCGGTGTCGCTGGTCGGCACCTTTGCGCTGATGTACCTGCTGGATTTCTCGCTGAACAACCTGTCGCTGATGGCGCTGATCATCGCCACCGGCCTGGTGGTAGACGACGCCATCGTCGTGCTGGAAAACATCTCGCGGCATATCGAGGCCGGCGAAACACCCATGGCGGCCGCCTTTAAAGGCGCGCGCGAGGTGGGCTTCACCTTGCTGGCGATGAACCTGTCGCTGGTCGCGGTGTTTATCTCGATCCTGTTTATGGGCGGCATCGTCGAGCGGCTGTTCCGCGAGTTTTCCATCACCCTGGCGGTGGCCATCGTGATTTCCCTGCTGGTGTCGCTGACCCTGACGCCGATGCTCTGCGCGCGCTGGCTCAAGGCCGAAACTGCCGAGCACCAGCCCAGCGCCATGCAGCGTTGGGGTGGGGCCGTGCAGCGGCGTGTGCTGGCTTTCTATAGCCGCAGCCTGGACTGGGCGCTGCGCCATTCGCTGCTGATGCTGTTTAGCCTGCTGGCGACCATCGCGCTGAATATCTTTCTGTTTGTCAGCGTGCCTAAGACCTTTATGCCGCAGCAGGATAGCGGCCAGCTGATGGGCATGATCCGTGGCGATGACGGCCTGTCGTTTCAGGTGATGCAGCCGAAGATGGAAATCTTCCGCCGCGCGCTGCTGGCCGACCCGGCGGTGGACAGCGTGGCCGGGTTTATCGGCGGCAGCGGCGGGATCAACAACGCCTTTATCATCGTGCGTCTCAAACCGGTGAGTGAGCGCAAGGCCAGCGCCCAGGAGGTGATCAACCGCCTGCGCCAGTCGGTGCCGAAAGTGCCGGGCGGGCGGATGTTTCTGATGCCCGATCAGGATCTGCAGATTGGCGGGCGAGAAGGGCGCAGCTCGGAAAACGAGTACATGCTGCTGTCCGGCGACCTGGACGAACTGCGCAAGTGGCTGCCGCCTGTGCGCGAAGCGCTGCGCGCTTTGCCGGAGCTGACCGATATCGACGCCAAGGAAGCCGAAGGCACCCAGCAGATCCGTCTGGTGGTCGACCGCGACATGGCCAAACGCCTGGGGGTGGACATGAATATGATCACCGCGGTGCTGAACAACGCCTTTAGCCAGCGCCAGGTGTCGACCATCTACGACAGCCTGAATCAGTACAGCGTGGTGATGGAGATCAACCCGCAGTTCGCCCAGTACCCGGAAACCCTTAACCAGATTCAGCTGATCACGAGCGACGGTGCGCGGGTGCCGTTGTCCAGCTTTGCCCGCTGGGAACGCAGCCTGGAAGAGGACCGCGTGCACCACCTGGGCCAGTTCGCCGCGGAAAACATCGGCTTCGCCCTGGCCGAAGGCGTCAGCCTGGATCAGGCCAGCCGAGCCATCGACAACGCGGTTGCGCGGGTCGGTTTGCCGACCGAGGTGCAGGGCATGCTCGGCGGCACCGGCGGGGCCTTTCAGCAGACCCAGCAGAACCAGCCATGGATGATCCTGCTGGCCCTGGTGGTGGTGTATATCGTCCTAGGTGTGCTGTACGAGAGCTATATCCACCCGCTGACCATTCTCTCCACCTTGCCCTCGGCCGGGGTCGGCGCGCTGCTTGCGCTGCAGTTGATGAGCATCGAGTTCAGCCTGATTTCGCTGCTCGGGCTGTTTTTGCTGATCGGCATCGTCAAGAAGAACGCCATTCTGATGATCGACCTGGCTTTGCAGCTGGAGCGCCAGCAGCACCTCAGCCCCGAAGAGTCGATCCGCCAGGCCTGCCTGCTGCGCTTCAGGCCGATCATGATGACCACCCTGGCGGCGATTCTCGGCGCACTGCCGCTGATGCTCAGCAGCGCTGAAGGCGCGGAAATGCGCCAGCCGCTGGGCATCACCATTGTCGGTGGGTTGGTCCTGAGCCAGCTGCTGACCCTGTACACCACACCGGTGATCTACCTGTATTTCGACCGCCTGCGCCACCGGGTCAACCGCTGGCGCGGTGTGCGCACCGACGCCGCTCTGGAAACCCCGTTATGAATGACTGTTTGGCGGGGCCCGTTGTACGTCGTAGGGTGCGCCGTGCGCGCCAAGGGTTTATGGCTGGCGCTGGTGCGCACGGCGCACCCTACCTAATTGCCCAAACGCCTTATGCATCATCCGATTGGTACATCGCCATATGAAAGTCCGAGCCGTATATCGTTTACCCACCTTGCTGGCGTTGAGCCTGGCCCTGAGTGCCTGCGCCATCGGCCCGGATTACCAGCGCCCGCAGCTGCAAACCCCGGCGCAGTTCAAACAGATTGAAGGCTGGACCCAGGCCAAGCCCGGCGACGCGCTGAAGCGTGGCAGCTGGTGGCAGTTGTATGGCGACAGCGAGCTGAATGCTCTGGTCGAACGGCTGAATGTCTCCAACCAGAATCTGGCCGCCAGCGAGGCGCAGTATCGCCAGGCCCGCGCCCTGGTGCGCGGCGCGCGAGCGGCGTTTTATCCGAGCCTGTCGAGTAGCGCCGGAGTGACCCGGGCCGGGCAGGGTGGCGGCGACAGCACCCTGAGTACCGCCGATGGCATCTCTGTAAGCGGTTCGAATGCGGCGAGCATCTCGAAGAGCTACGACCTGAGCCTGAATGCCGCCTGGGAGTTGGATGTCTGGGGCAAACTGCGCCGCTCGCTGGAATCCAGTCGCGCCGGCTTCGAGGCCAGCGCTGCCGATCTGGCTGCCTTGAAGCTCAGCCTGCAATCGGAGCTGGTGCAGAACTACCTGCAACTGCGCGTACTGGATGATCAGCAGCGCCTGCTGGATGCCACAGTCGCGGCCTACGCCCGTTCGCTGAAACTCACGGAAAACCAGTACAACGCCGGCATCGTGCCGAAGTCCGATGTCAGCCAGGCCCTGACCCAGCTGAAAAGCACCGAGGCCCAGGCCATCGACCTGCAATGGCAGCGCGCCCAGCTGGAACATGCGATTGCCGTGCTGATCGGCGTGCCGCCCAGCGAGCTCAGCATCGCCGTGCGCGAGCAATTACCCGCACTTCCCGAGATACCCGTGGCCTTGCCGTCGCAACTGCTGGAGCGCCGCCCGGACGTGGCCGCGGCCGAACGCCGGGTGATGGCCGCCAATGCCGAGATTGGCGTAGCAGAAGCCGCCTGGTACCCGGACCTGAGCATTTCCGCCAGCGGCGGCTACCGTGGCAGCAGCTTTGCCGACTGGATCGACCTGCCTAACCGTTTCTGGTCCCTCGGCCCGCAGCTGGCCCTGACCCTGTTCGATGGTGGCGCGCGCAGCGCCGAGCTGGAACGCAGCGAAGCGGCCTACGACCAGACCGTGGCGCAATATCGCCAGGCGGTGCTCGACAGCTTCCGCGAGGTGGAGGATTACCTTGTGCAACTGCGGGTGCTGGAGCAGGAGTCCGTGATCCAGCAGCAGGCGCTGGATGCCGCCCGCGAATCCCTGCGCCTGATCGAAAACCAGTACAAGGCCGGCACCGTGGACTTCAACAGCGTGGTCAATGTACAGGCCACGGCGCTGAGCAACGAACGCAGCAGCCTCAGCCTGCTGGGCAGCCGCCTGACCGCCAGCGTGCAGTTGATCGCCGCCCTCGGCGGCGGTTGGCAGCAGAAGCAGTAGGGGCGCTGCGCGCACCCGCCCAGGCTGAAGGTTCCTGGTGCGCATGGCGCACCCTACGGGCTGCGGTCTTAAGATTTAGTCGCGCTTGTTGCGGTTGACCGTTTGCGCGGCCTTGATCACATCGCGGCCGATAGCCGTCTCGAACTGCTGCCACACCGGCTGCATGGCCTGACGCCAGGCGTCGCGCTGCTCGTCGCTAAGGGCGATCACCTGGGTCCCGGCAGCGCTCTCGATACGCTTGCGATCGGCCAGGTTGGCCGCTTCGGCCTGGCGGTTCACCTCGAAGGTGACCTCGTCGATGATGCCTTCCAGCTCCACGCGGACCTGGTGCGGAATGCCGTACCAGAAGCGCGGATTGCTCACCAGCATATAGTCGAGCACGCCGTGGTTGGTCTCGGTGATAAAGGGCTGCACGCTATGCAGCTGCTTGCTGTAGATATTCGACCAGGGGTTTTCCGCACCCTGTACCTTGCCGCTTTTCAGCGCTTCGAAGACCTCGGCAAAGGGCAGTACCTGTGGCGTGGCACCAAGCTGCTGGAACTGCGCTTCGAGCACCGAGGAAGGCTGGATACGGAACTTCAAACCGGCCGCGTCCCCCGGTACCAGCAGGGCCCTGGTGGCCGACAGCTGTTTCATGCCGTTGTGCCAATAGGCCAGCCCGACGATGTTGTGATCTTCCATGGAGCGCAGCAATTGGCGACCCTTGGCGCGTTTCTGGAAGCGATTGACCGCGTCCAGGTCGTCGAACAGGAAGGGCAGGTCGAATACCTGTAGCTGTTTGGTGTATTTCTCGAACTTGGCCAGCGACGGAGCCAGCAGTTGCACATCATTGCTGGCCAGGGCTGCGAGTTCGTTGGCATCGCCGTACAGCGTGGAGTTGGGGTAGACCTCGACCTTGACCTTGCCACCCAGGCGCTCCTCGGCGAGCTTCTGGAACAGCAGGGCACCCTGGCCCTTGGGCGTGTTGTCGGCCACCACATGGGCGAATTTGATCAGGATCGGTCCCGCCTCGGTGGCGGCATGGGCTTGGGCAGAAACCAGTAACAGGGTGCTGGTCGCGATAGCGGCTATCGACTTGAGCATTACGTGTCCTTTTATTCTTATGGGGAGGTCGCGCCGCCGACCCGGTATTTCGGGCAGGGCCTGGGCGGTGCAATAGCGGCGGACACTCGCAATGCCTATGCCAGAGTGCGGCTTGGCCGGCAGGGCCTGGGCCGGCGCTACACGGGTGTGAGCCAGGTCACACTGGGGTGGCGGTTAACCGCCGTTACTCCCTGAGGCAATCGGCAATAATCCGCCTGTTTTCCTCGCCATGGCGCTGTGCCCTCCGCAGGCCGGAGGGCGGCCGGGATAGGCGGGTGTTACTTGCGTCCCTGGCGCAGTGCCCGCCAGGCGCTGAACAGGATCAGGCCCATCAGCAGCGCCAGGCTGAGCCAGGTCCAGGCGGTAAAGGGCAGGCCGAGGATGCTGTAGTCGTTGTGTCCGCATACCCCGGCACTCATAAACACTTCGGGCAGGTAGTCATGCAGCGGCAACTGGAAGGCATAGAAGGGGAAGGGCGAGCAGCTGAAGCTTTCCAGCACGCCAGTCTCGATCAGCAACAGGTGGCTGTTGTCGTAGACGGCCATGGCTCCGGCTGCCAGCAGCAGGGGCCATAGCAGCAGACTCAGCCAGCGCAGGCCGAGCGCCTCGCAGGCCAGCAGCAAAAGACTGACAACCCCGCCGCAGACCAGCCATAGACGGATCTGCACGCACAGGGTGCAGGGCTCCCAGCCGAATTGGTGCTGCAGGGTCAGGGCCGCGCCGAGCATGACAAAGCAGGCGGCGGCGATCAGGGCCAGCAGCGCAATCAATGGGGTGGGGCGAGTCATCCGAATCTCCATGGCACGCCGGCAGTGGCGTAAGGCTTTACGTATCGCCGTGGACAGATCCAGCGGCAGGGCGAACGCAAGGATGATGGCAAGCGAGTGGACGATCAACCCCGGGATGCCGCCCGGACGCATTTGTCCGCGTCTTGGTGTCTCAGAGTACTGGGAGGCGATGAATAAGCTTGCGTGCCATGTCCGCCACAGGCCGTTGAACAGGCCGGCGAGTTAGGAGGTGCCAGTGCACCACAGTTGCTACGCTGAGGAGTGAGATCCGCGCCTGCAAGAGCATCGACAACGCGACGGGGGTGCAACCAGCCATAGCAAATGCACCGGCGCTCAGCCACCCCATCTGCCGAGGATAGGACATGCCTGTCTACCGCTGGATCGCAACGCTACTTCTGCCCGGGATTCTGAGCCTGGGCGCACTGTCGGCCTGCAGCAGTTTGCCGATCCTGGTACCGGACATGGCCCATAGCCATGCTCCGGTGCGCCTAGCCGGCCCTGGCGGGCCGCTGTCGCCGGCACGCAGCCAGGTCATCATCGACAAGCTCAAGGCTTCGGGTGTGGAGACCAATATCTTCGACCTGCACCTGGCCGTCGAGCAGGCCATAGTCGGCAGTCCGCTGACGGCGGGCAATCGGGTCGAACTGCTGCAGGACGGTCCCGCCACCTACCGGTCGATGATCGAGGCCATTGACGCGGCGCGGGACCATATCAACATGGAGAGCTATATCTTCGACGATGGCGAGATCGGTCAGCGCTTTGCCGATGCCCTGATTGCCAGGCAGCAGGCCGGGGTGCAGGTTCATCTGATCCGCGACAGCGTCGGCACCCTGGGCACGTCCGCGGCCTTCTTTACCCGGATGCGCGATGCCGGCGTGCAGGTCGTCGAATTCAACCCGGTCAACCCGCTGACGGCCAAGGCCGGCTGGCAGGTCAATCAGCGCGACCATCGCAAGCTGCTGGTGATCGACGGACGCATCGCCTTTCTCGGCGGGGTCAATATCAGCAGTGTCTATTCCGGCAGCTCGCCCGATCTCGACGAGCTGCCGCCGATGTCCGGCGACTTGCCCTGGCGCGACACCCACCTGCGCCTCGAGGGGCCGGTGGTGGCTGAATTGCAGAAGCTGTTTATCGGCACCTGGGCCGTGCAAAAAGGCCCGGAACTCAGCGCGCGGCATTATTTCCCGCCGCTGGAGCAGCGCGGCGATGAGGTGGTGCGGGCCATCGGCAGTTCTCCGGACGAACCCTACAGCCTGATCTACGTCACCCTGATTTCCGCCCTGCGCAGCGCCCAGAGCGAAATCTGGCTGACCAACGCCTACTTCGTCCCCGACCCGCAATTGCTGGCAACCCTCAAGGACGCCGTGGGACGAGGCGTGGACGTGCGTCTGGTGCTGCCTAGTAGCACCGATTCCTGGCTGGTATTTCATGCCGGCCGGGCCTATTACGAGGAGTTGCTGGAGGCCGGGGTACGCCTGTACGAGCGCGACGATGCCCTGCTGCATGTGAAGACCGCGGTAATTGACGGAGTCTGGTCCACGGTGGGCTCGACCAACCTCGACTGGCGCAGCTTCCTGCATAACCAGGAGGTCAATGCGGTGGTGCTGGGGGCGGACTTTGGCGAGCAGATGCGCGCAGCCTTCCGTGCCGACTTGGCTCAATCGCGCGAGATCAGCCTGCAGGCCTGGCAGGATCGCGGCCTGCAGGTGCGCGTCAAGGAGTGGCTCGCACGGCACTGGGAATACTGGCTATAAGCCCCGGCGGCGGTGTTGCTGTGGGCCTGGTACTTCAGCATGGATCCTTGCTCAGTAGTCGTTGATAACGCTCAAGATCGGCGCTGGAAAAACAGCAGAACAGCACCTCTTCGAGCTGCGGGCAGTGTGGCAGGCAAGCCCGCACCGTGGCCACGGCGATCTGCGCCGCCTGTTCGGCAGGGAAGCCATAGACCCCGGTGCCGATGCAGGGGAAGGCCAGGCTGGGCATGCCTTCGCGCGCGGCAATGGCCAGGACGTTGCGGTAGCAGGCGGCGAGCCGCTGCGCCTCGTCCCGGCTACCGCCTTGCCAGATCGGGCCGACGGTATGGATGACATACTGCGCCGGCAGTCGATAGCCCCGGGTCAGCTTGGCCTCGCCAGTGTTGCAGCCGCCGAGCGGGCGGCAGGCCTCCAGCAACTGCGGCCCGGCCGCGCGATGAATGGCCCCATCGACGCCGCCACCGCCCAGCAGCGAACTGTTCGCCGCATTGACGATAGCCGTTACCGCGAGCCGGGTGATATCGCCCTGCAGGGCGCGCAATAGGGTCGCCATGGCGATTACCTCACACAGCCTTAGCGCTTGAGCAGCGCCGAATCCAGCTGGTTGAAACAGCGCACGATCTGTTCGTGGCCGGCATCGGGAAAAGTCTTCTGCGCCAGGGGTACCAGCACGTTCGGCTTGACCCGGCCGGAGCGCAACTGGCGCTGCATATAGGCGAAAACTTCCTCGTCGCTGACGGGTGGTGCGGGGTTTGCTTGAACCATGGGCTGTCGCTCGTTGTCTGCATCCGGGTAAATAACCGCGGCTTGTATCGGGATTTTGCTGCTATCGGCGATTTATCGCCAGTGTCGAGGCGCTCCGCCTGGCCGTCTCGTGGCGCGTGTCTTGGCGCGTCCCGCCGATTCAGCTTCAGTTCAGCCAGCGCCGATATCGTGGCTGCACTTTCTACACGCAATGGAGTTTGGCCATGACAAATCACGCCTTCGTGCCGCATAAGCAGGTCACGGCAGCATTGGCATTGTGCGCCGCACTGTTCGCCAGCGGTGCCATGGCCAACCAGCCGCAGATCTACGGGCTGCATGAGCAGGTGTCCCTGCATGAACTGGCCCTCAAGTTGCCCGCCAAGCTCGATACCGGTGCCGAAACCGCCTCGCTCAGCGCCAAGAATATTGAAGTATTCAAGCGTGGCGGCGGCGAGTGGGTGCGCTTCCAGCTGGGCCTGGAAAGCGCCAAGCAGGCGCAGGTCATCGAAAAACCGCTGACGCGCATGAGCTATATCAAACGTCGCGCCGATGACCGCAAGCCGGGCGACAAGCAGCTGTACAGCGCCCGCCCGGTGATCGAGATGGATATCTGCGTAGGTGACGAGCTGAAGAATATCGAGGTCAACCTGACCGACCGTAGCGCCTTCGAGTTTCCGCTGCTGATCGGCTCGTCCGCGCTGAAGGAGTTCAACGCCGCGGTCAGCCCCGGCGTGCGCTATTCGGCAGGGCAGCCGAGCTGTACGCGGGCCGGTTGAGTGGCGCGGGCTACACGGTCCTGAAGCTCCAGACGATTTCCACCACGCGCACAGCCAGGATCAGGTAGAGCAGGAACAGGATGATCTGCAAGGCGAGGTGATGACGCAGTTTGGACAGCCGGTTCAACCCGTCGCTGATATTCAGTAGCAGCAGAATCGCCGACAGCATGATCAGGCCCCAACCCGCCAGGGTTGAGCCCCAAAGCCCCATGAAGAGCTGGTGATCGCCCTGCAAGGCATCCGTGCCGGCGGCAAATAGCAGCGCGCAGACCAGCAGGTTCTTGATGTTATCGAAGATATTGGCGCTTAAGTCTGCATTCAGCAGCGCCAGGTACTTGCTCCATAGATTGCGCATAAACGGCACCCGATAAGCAGCAGTACAGCGATTGACGGGCAAGCTAGTGGCTTGCTGCGCGCGGCCTGGGCCAGAACAGGCTGGCCATGCACAAGGCATACAGAATCGCGAACAGCACATAGGCAATCCGCGTGGAAAACAGCTCCGGCGTTTCGCCCGGCAATGGCGAAACGCCAAGGCCGAAAAGAATCAGAAATGTCGTAAGCCCCCCGCCAAACACCTTGCCCGTCGTTGCCCCGGTAACCGCCTTGCCGGCAAATAGCAGGCTTACCAGCAGCATGGTGAGGGTCACCAGCCAAAGGCTGGGGCGGGTCTCGGTCAGGGTAAAGGCCAGGGATGCCGCAACCCCGCCCAGCAGGTTGATCACGATCAGTCCTGCGGCCGCTCGCGTGCTCATCCCCAGCTCAAATTGGCTGAGCAACGAGGCGACGGTGATCGGTATGACCATCGCCGTGGCCAGGCGCGGATCGATCAAACACAGCGCAACCATCGCCAGCAGAATTGCGCCACTGACCATGGCCTGGTGCGTCACCCTGGCCAGATCCAGGCGTGCCAAAGGCGTTGCGTTGGCCTCGGTCTGGCCGATGTCCGGGAACAGCGCGTGAGCGCCCCAGGTAAGGAGCAGACCGATGCTGACCGCCTCGGCCAGAATCAACACAATAGACTCACCCAGGTTGCGCTGCAGGATGTCGAGCAGCGGCACCACAATGGCGATCACCAATACCAACGCCGGTGCCGCGCCGCCCACCTGGCGACCCTGAGCGAAAAAACAGCTGAAGTAGCACAGCCACAGCAACGGCAGCAGCACCAAAGGCCGGTCACCGAGCAGGCCGGTGAGGAAGATCAGCAGTGCGCCAACCATAAAGATCAGCAACACGGTACCCAGCCCCTGACGCAAACCGGGCGGGCTGTAGCTTGCCAGGAGGAACTGGGCGGCAAACAAGGGCGCGAGAAAGGGCAGCACACTGCCGTTAATCAGGCCCAGGCTGAAACCCACCGTCACCGCCAGGGCGACACGCAAGCCCTGGCGTTTGGCGCGCGCCAGATCGATTGCCGGGAAGGGGCCCGCCAAGTCCTCAGTTGACATAGGTCAGCAGGGCCACAAGCCGCGCGGTGATTGCGCCAAACATATTCGCCAGCGGGTTGTCGCCGGTGTAAATCACCACGCTTACCTGTGAGCCGTAGCGCAGGCCTTTCGGGTAAGGTTCCAGCACCACCAGGCGCACGGGAAAGCGTTGCGGGTCACGTACCCAGCCGTTCTGGTTGCGCACCGAGGGCAGCGCCGAAGAGCTGCTGCCTTCCTGGGCAACGCCCCAGCCGACACTCTCGACCCGTGCATTGAAAATACGCCCCGGCAAAACGTCGAACACCAGCTCAGCCGTATCATCGGCCTGCACATGCTCCAGGCTGTTTTCTTTAAAGGCTGCGGAAATCCATACGGTGCCGGTGTCGATAAAGGTCAAAGCCGGCTGGCCGGGGCTGACCACCTGGCCGACGGCCAGCTGCAGATTGGTGATAACCCCGTCAGCAGGGGCCCTGATGTCGGTACGTACCAGATCGAGTCGCGCCTTCTCCAGTTGCGCGAGCGCCTGTTTGAACTGAGGATTATCCGTACCCGTTGGCCCCAGCTCCTGACGTGCGCGTTGCAAATCGGCCTGCGCCTTGGCCACGGCGGCCTCGGCGGAACTCAACGACGCGGTGGCTTCATCAAGCCGCGCCCGGGCGTATACGCCGCGTTCAACCAGTTGCCTCACCCGACGCGCTTGCTCGCGTACATTGTCGCGCTGGGCACGGGCAGACACCGCCTGGGCATGGGCCGCATCGACCGATGCGGTGTTGGCCCCCAGAGCCTGGCCTGTCTGTTCTAGGCGCGCCTCTGCTTCGGCAACGGCAATTTTGTAGGGCTGCGGATCGATGCGGAACAGCAGCTGACCGGCCTCCACCCGCGCATTGTCGAGTACCGCGATTTCCACCACGCGACCACCCACTTCGGAGGCCATCTGCACCACATAGCCTTGCACCACAGCCTGCGAGGTGGAAGGGGTACTGCGTTCCATCAGGATGGACAGCGCAAACAGCGTGACGACAACCAACGCGACGATCAACGCAACACGGCGTAGCGGATTAGGCTGAGGGGCGGGGCTTTCGGCAGGGGGGAGGGCCGCTGTCTCGGCCGCGGGCGGCGGAGTACGATCAGGCTGCTCTGGTGCTTCAGACATATAGATTTCCGTAAGGACGATGTAGCAACCGCAACGGTTGGCTAGGCGGCCTGAGGGCCACGCTCCAGGCGCGGGCCTTCAGGCCAGACGGGTTCAGGCAGGATCCGCGCTGGTGACCCGCGCGGTCCGAATAAACAGTGCGCGCAGCTTCTCCCAGAAATTGCCCCCCAGGACAAAGAAGCTGCCGATCAGCAAAGCATCGCCGAGCATCTGCAGTGCCCAGCTATTGGGCCGCAGACCGGGAGCGACAGCATCGATATAGGGTTCGAGAAAGGACGAAATAAGCGGCAGGCAGAACATCACCAGGCCAATACGATGGCGCAGCGGGCCAATTTCAACCTCGGTGCTCGGCACCATCGAAGACATATAGCCGTAGATATGCTGCTTCAACTCCTGAAAACCCGCCTTGCCCATGATGGCGATGACCAGCAGCAGGAGAATTTTATTGAGAATAAACAGCGCCCCCGAGAGCGCCGCCACCTTGGAGCCTGGCACATCCGCTGCGGCCGCCAGCGGCACCAGAAGCCACAGAGCCGGGATCAAACAGATAATCGCAATGCCAAGCTTGAAGCGCCAATGGGCGGATGTGGGCTGGACTGTGTTCTGCGCTGTACTCATTGAGTCGTACCTTCCCTTGCAATTTTTTTTGGCCTTAAACCCCGCAACTATCGGCTAAATATCGAGAACAAAACAAGCCTGACTAAGCTTTATTGAGCTGCGCAGGCGAGCCGCTGAGCCGCTGGCAGCAACCGCTGGGCGGTATCAGGAGCGGCTTTCCAGGTTGGCTCGTGAGACGTAAACAGGGAGCAAGAAACTCACCGAGTGCGAACGCCGAAGCATAGTGGGACATGGCGAAAGCGCCTGCTGGGCTCTGCCGCGTTCGAATCAGCGGCTGGCGGTTTCCGGCAGCTTGGCGATCACCTTGATCTCGAACTGGAAGCCATACAGCCAGGTCACGCCGACGGCGGTTATGGTCGGGTGCGGCGCGCTACCCCAGAATTCCGGGACCACTTTCCAGATCCTTTCGAACGTCGCTTGCGGATCGACCATAAAGACGGTCACGTCGACCACATCATCAAAGCTGCCGCCGGCGGCTCCCAGAATCGCATTCAGGTTGTTGAACGCAGTGCGCACCTGCGCCTCCAGCTCGGGTTCGGGTGAGCCGTCTTCACGGCTACCGACTTGTCCCGAGACAAACAAGAAGCCATTGCTGCGGATCGCCGGGGAATAGCGATTGCGCTCATAAAGCGCCTGGCGGCCTGGCGGGAATACAACGTCACGCTGGTTCATGGGTACCTCCATCATGGGGTCGGTAGCGCCCCGATTTGTTAACGATGAAGAGACTGTAGGGCGTTGCGTTAGGCCGATAAACCAGCAACTCTGGCTATCACTGTTTGTAGAATCCAAACAATCCAGGCGACGATGGGATAGAAAATGGACCGTTTCGATGCGATGCAGGCATTTGCCCGTGTGGTGGAGGCAGGCAGCTTTACCAAGGCGGCCGAAACCCTGCATATGAGCAAAACCAGCGTGACCCAGCTGGTGCAGCAACTGGAGGCGCGCTTGCGCGTCAAGTTGCTCAACCGCACCACCCGCAAGGTCAACCTGACGGCTGATGGAGCGGTCTACTACGAGCGCGTGCTAAGGCTGCTGGACGATCTGGACGATGCCGAAACCAGCCTGTCCGGTGCTTCATCGGTGCCCAGAGGTCGGCTGCGGGTGGATGTACCCAGCCCGCTGGCCAGCATGATTCTTGTGCCGGCATTGCCGGCGTTTCATGCGCGCTACCCCGATATCCAGATCGATATGGGCGTCAGCGACCGTATCGTCGACCTGATTGGCGAGAAGGTGGATTGTGTCGTGCGCGGGGGCGAGCTGACGGATCAGTCGCTGATGGCACGAAGGGTCGGCGACCTGCAGCTGGGCGTTTATGCCGCGCCGAGCTACTTGCAACGCTTGGGCACGCCCGCGCACCCGCGCGAACTGGAAGACTCGCCGCATCGTATCGTCGGCTTCCTCTGGGCACGCACCGGCAAAGCCCTGCCGTATGCCATGCACAGCAACGGCGAGCGTATTCATATCCAGGGCCGCTACGTGCTGGCGGTGGACGATGGCAACGCCTATCTGGCGGCCGGTCTGGCGGGCATGGGGATTCTTTGGCTGCCGGATTATATGTCCGCGCCCCATGTGGCGCAGGGCCAGTTGGTCCCCCTGTTCGAGGGCTGGCGTCTCGATCCGATGCCGCTGTACGTGGCGTTTCCGCCGAACCGGCATATCAGCATCAAGCTGCGCGTATTTATCGAGTGGGTCGCCGAGCTGATGGCGCAGCATGCGCCGCTCGCCAACCGGCTCGGGGGGCGATAGGCGCTTAAGTGTGAGGGCCTGCTTGCGTAGGATGCGCCGTGTGTTCAGCCGGGAGGCATAGGTAACAGGTGTCGGGAGACACAGGTGGTTATACAGTGGCCACCGTAATTGGGGACCACCGCGCCTGTAATTGGGGGGGGGGTGAGCATGTGTGGGCGTCGAAACGCTCGACAATTGCGGTGCCGCGCGCTTCGACTGCCTTGATCGCGGCTGGCCATTCTTGGGCCTGAAGCAGGGGCACGGTCGGTAGGGTTAAAAGCGAAACCATGACCGGGAGATTGATCAGGGTTTTCATGGTTAGTGGGCCTTCTTCAATACTTCAAGTGCGTGAGCCAGGCTGGCGCGGGAGAGCTCACCCAGGTGGCTGCCCACCTGGCGACCTTCGGCGTCGTAGAACAGGGTGCTGGGCAGCGCCATGGAGCCGACGTGCTGGCCCATGCGGCCGCCGCTGTCGAGCAGCACGTTGTCCAGCCCCAGGGCTTCGGCATCCAGATACTGGTTAACCACACCCTGGCCTTCACCCTGGTTGACGAACAGCAGGGTCAGCTCGAGGTTATCGCGCTGCGCTTCGGCCAACACCGGCATTTCGCGGCGGCACGGCGGGCACCAGCTGGCCCAGAGGTTGACTATCACGGGCTTGCCGACATAGTCCTCCAGCGCCACGGTGGTGCCGTTGATGTCTCTAAAGGACAGCGGTGGCAGGCGGGTGCCTTGCTCCAGCCCTTGCAGGGTCAGGCTGCCTAGGCCCCAGCTCAACACTCCTACCGCCAATGCGCAGGCCAGCGGCTTTCTGATGGCCTGCGTGCGCCAGGCTTGCCAGGCACCTAGCAGCAGGGCTGCCAGTAGGCCGGGCCAGGCGATAAAGCCGCCGTCACGGATATCCAGAGCCTGCCAAGGTTGGTCGCGGTAGTGCTCGAAGTAGACGGCAACGAAGGCCAGCCGGGCGACCAGCAGGGCCACCAACAGCAAACGAAACAGCTGTTTCTCGGGATTTACCGCGCTACGCCGACCAACATACCAACCGGTGAAAATCGCCAACAGCAGGCTGATCATCAACAGCACATGGGCGGTGCTGAGTGCCAGCGGCCCGATATCGATCGTTAACATCAACCACGCTCCTGGGTATTGATCCAAATTTGCAGAAACGGCTCGGCATCCACCTTGAGCGGCTGTATGGCGGCGGCCCTCAGCAGCATCGCCATGCCTCAGGCTCCGCAGTCAACCTGAGTGTGCGGGGATAATACCTGCTTTAGCGTGCGCGACTCAGGGGCTGGCGTGGCCACGGACCAGCTGGCTCGATGACCGAGCGCCTCTGGCGTATCCCCACCGCTGAAGGCCGCGGCCTTGGACCTGCTAGCCCGGCTAGCGGCTGTCGCAAGGACGGATCGCAGAGGGTGATCAACCGGGCTTCAACATCCGAGGAAGAGCGCGATGCGGATTATTGATCTAGCCTACCTGGATGGTGGCAGCCTGTATGGCTATGCCATGACAGGCTAGTGCCTCAGGCACGAGGCCTTATATTCACGGATGTGGCTCGGCGGACGATGACAGGCAGCCTGATGGATTGGGCATCGTCAGGCCGCTCGAACAGGGAGGTAGGACAGGGATGATCCAGTTGAACGATACACAGACCGATGTGCTCTGGAGCGTATTCGTCTATATCGGCGAGAACTGGGGGACCGCGGCCAACTGCTCGATGCCTCAGGCGCAGTTTCACCAGGCGCTTCAGTGGCAGGTACAGCGGGACTCGGCCTATCTGGGCTATTACCAGCAGACGATTGCTGAGTACCAACGATTGCTCGCGCAATACGGCTCTCCGCCGCCTGCGTTGGCCGCCTTGCTGGCCGAAAATCGCTACCAGTCATCCAACCCGAGCAATATCGCCAACTTTGTGCTGTTGGAGTTTATGCGCTGGAACATCGCATTCGGTGGGTTCAGAACCTTCGGGTTCGTGAATTACAACGGCTGGATGGGCGGTGGAAGTTTCCTGCAAACGCCGCCGCCTTATCGGGCGCTCGCGAGCAGCGGGACGGCAGACGACGGGCGTTCGAGCCAAGGAGGCGGCGATGTCTGAATCGAGAAGAGAATCGGCCAATATCGTGATCGTTGGCTCGGGCCTGGCGGGCAGCCTTATGGCCCGTTATTTTTCTGCGCTGGATGGCGTCGTTATTCTGGATTGCGGCCCCGGTATCCCCATGGCCGATCCGGGATGGTGGTTCCATCAGGTGGCGCGGGGCGGTGGAACCAGCAATGCGCCTTACGCCGCCTATTACGATCAACCCGACGACTTCGTCGCCACTGGCGAGCATCCCTGGAATATCGTGGGGGGACGGATCTTCGGGGCGGGCGGCACCACCCTGCATTGGGGCGGTTGGGTGCCTCGATTTATGCCCGAGGACTTCGCTCTTTACAGCAATACCGGCCAGGGGATCGACTGGCCCTTCGGCTACAACGACCTGGAGCCTTTCTACACTCAGGCAGAGCAGTACCTCGGTGCCAGCGGTAATTCGGACGACCAGCAGCCTCCGCGCAGCCGGCCTTATCCCTATGGCGCGGCACCCTATCCGATCTCGGCGGGGCCTTTCATCAAGGCATTCGAGCAACTGGGGATCGGTTACGGCCATCTGCCCATGGCGCGCTATGGCAAAGCCCAGGGCGAAGTCGGGCCTTGTAGGACCACCGGCACCTGCGACTATTGTCCGGTAGGCGGGCGTTTCACCGGCGACCAGCCGCTGGCGCTGCTGAGCGGCAATGCCCATGTGAGTCTGCGCCTCGACGCCGTGGTGACGGCTATCCGCATGCGTAGCAAGCAGCAGGTTGCCGGCGTCACCTACACCGATCTGAAGACAGGCTGCAGCGTGGAGTTGGACGCCCAGGCCGTGATTCTGTGCGGCGGCGCTTTCGAGATTCCCAAGCTGCTGCAGACCTCGAGGTCCAGCTTCTGGCCGAACGGCATCGGCAACGACAGCGATCTGGTCGGGCGTTTCGTCAGTGCAACGCAGTTCTTCTTCGCCTCGGGGATACGGGCCAACCCCCTGACGTTCGAGGAGGAGCTGGGGTTTCCCAGCCTGTGCTCGCGGGCCTTCGATACGCCGGCCTACCAGCGCAAGGGCAAGTTCTTTATCTCGATGAACTACGAGACGCCGAATACCGATCTGGGACTGTTGATGGCCCAGGGGCAGACTGCGGAGCAGATCCGCGCGGCCTGCAGCGCCCCCGCGGCGTTTCAGCTCTACGGCAATCTCTCGGCGCTGCCGCAGCATGGCAATCGCGTCAGCGCGACCACGGGTTATACGCGCTTCGGCCTGCCGCGCACGCTCATCGATACGCCTATGCCGCTCTACGATCCCGCGGCCGCGCAGGGCTACGTGGGGATACTGCAGCACGTACTGACCAAGATGGGGTGCCAGAACGTCACCTGGGGAACCTATCCGCAACGCGGCGACCATGTGGCGTGCACCACACGCATGGCCAACGATGAGAGCGCCGGCGTGGTCAGCCCGGAGCTGCAGGTGTTCGGCGTGGACAATCTGTTTGTCGTCAGCAACAGCGTGATGCCGACGCTACCGGCCGCCAACCCGACACTGACCCTGGTCGCCCTGGCGATGCGGGTGATGTACGGCAATACAGCTCTGGCGCGCCTGACGGGCAACTCGTCCGCGCGGGTTCCTGCGCAGGTCGCACTATGACCGGCACGCTGAACTTCCACTGCATCATCCCCGACGATGCCGAGCAAACCGGCAAGAGGTTCTATGCCGAATTGTTTCCCGAGTGGCATTTCCGCCACCAACCGCCGAACGCTTTCTGGGAAATCACCGGTGCCGACGGCTGTACTCCGCAGACTGCGTATCTAGCCATCATGGCTGGCCCCGGTACGCCAGCAACGCCGGTGCAGTACTACAGCGTGACTGGCATTGACGCTTACCTGGCGCGCGCGCAAGCGTTGGGTGCCAGGGTGGTGATGGGCAAGACGCCGGTACCGGGCGTGGGCTACTTTGCCGAGCTGCGCGACCCGCTGAGCAATGCCTTCGGCCTTTGGCAAGACGACAAGAGCGTGCAGTAGAAGCCTTCCGAAAAGACGGGCGCTGCATCTCTCCGTGCAGCATGTAGAGACGCTGCCAGGTGCGTGGCGTGAAGCCTCTGCCTGTACGCGCCCGAACATGCGTGATCCATGCGAAGGAGCGTGTATATGTGGCAGTTTCAGAGTATCAACAACCCGCAAGGCCTGGCCTTGTGGTTCAGCGACGGTCTGCCGCTGGAGACGATGCGCGGCGGTAAAGGTGTGTCCTGCCGGTTGATCGTGGCCGGCCAGGGATTCTTGGACGTTACCGACTTTCAGAACGGTTTCCCTACCGGGCCGGTCATGGATTTCGTCGACTTCAACGGCGCGACTCTCGACTACACCCCGGCACCCAGCGTAACGCTGGCGCTGACGCTGCCCGGCGACGGCAGTTTCAGCGTGGCCAGGGCGGGGGCGGGGAGTGCGCTGTCCGGCCGCCTGAAACCCTTGCCGGCAGTATCCGCCGAGGACGCCGCGTACCTCGACCGGATGATTGCCGAAAAATACGTGCCTTATCAGAACATCCCGGACGCGCCTGGCAAGACTACTGCGCAGATCGAGGCGCTTGGTCAGCAGCTGTTCCCGTTTTCGCCGTACAGCTTCCAGTTGGCGATGGCGGTCTACGATTGGACGACCGCCTCGTTCACGCGCCTGGTGCTGATGAAAATCTTCGAATACAGCGCGATGGGCGAACCGCCTTATCCCCTGGACCAACCCAGCATCGCGGCAGCGATATGGGCGTCGAACTGGGGCACCTACACGCCGCAGAACGTCGATTACATGAACTCCTTTATGATGACACCGGCCTCGTCGCTGGAGGATGTGCAGGCGCAACTGGCGCAGGTCGCTTCCGAGCTGCAGCGTTTCAGCGCCACCGAGAACCGGCTGTTGAGCGCTGCTTTCGAGGCCATGCCGCGCACCAGCCTCGTCAGTCAGCCGCTTCTGTTCAGTGGCCAGGTGGATATCTCCCAGCTGGGCACCGAGCACTTCGGCATCGAGTTTCTCCAGTGCCCGCTAAATGCAGGGCCAACCAGCGTCAGCCTGGAGATTCCGTTGCAGGCAGCACTGGACACCTATCTCCAGCCTGGCCTGTTGATCACCACCAAGATGGTCTGGAGCTTCGGCGATTCGCTGGATGAGGCGATGACCTACCAGAACGGTATCGTCCTGGTTGCCGAGCCGCCCGCAGGTGCCTGGGTCTGGGATACGGCAAGCTATATCACGCCGCTCTCGGACGACCCGACGAAGGTCGAGTACACCTTCGCCCCAGGTACGACGTTCCGCATCCTGGCGGTGGAGCAATCGGTGGTCCAGGGCAAGAACATCTGCACCATTACCCTGCAACCACAGAGCGGGCCATAGCGCCCACCTCGATGTGAATGGCCGTTCTGCCTCCTTGCCTGGCTAAAGACCAGTAGCCACCTGGGACTGATCGTCCCGTCTGCCGTGCTGGCTCTGGAGCGTAACCTGGTCATTAACCCCAACCACCAGGCCGTAAAGCAGATCAAGGTTGTCGAGGTGTACGACTGTATCTATGACCCGCGCACGTTCAGCGGCCAAAACGGACGTTAATAGGGGGCCGGCAGTGCCGGTTAAGCCTTCAGCGCAGCCTCGATCGCAGCAATGTCGATCTTTCGCATATTCATCATGGCTGCAAACGCACGCTTGGCCGCCGCACGATCAGGATTGGCGATCGCGGCGGTCAATACCCGTGGCGTGATCTGCCACGATAGGCCCCATTTATCCTTGCACCAGCCGCATGCGCTTTCCTCGCCGCCGTTCTCGACAATCGCGTTCCACAAGCGGTCCGTTTCGGCTTGGTCGTCAGTGGCCACCTGAAACGAGAACGCCTCGTTATGCTTGAACACCGGCCCCCCGTTCAGGCCCAGGCAGGGGATGCCCATCAGGCTGAACTCAACCGTCAGGACATCACCCTGCTTGCCCGCAGGATAGTCGCCAGGCGCGCGATGGACCGCGCCTACCGCGCTGTCCGGGAACGTCTTGGCGTAGAAGGTCGCAGCCTCCAGCGCGGTACCGTCGTACCAGAGGCAAATCATATTTTTGCTGATCATCCTGGTTCTCCAGTATTGGGATTGCCCCGTGGATTCTAGCCGCGAAGATAGCCTGGAGTAGCGGCAGAGCATGCTTGATGCCTACTGTCGAATTGGAACAGGTGGTCGGTGGTAGGCAGAAAGCGGTCAGAAGCAGTCATCCGGCAATGTCTGTTGAAGGTAGCTCCAGCACCCGCTGCAAGGTTGCATCTACTGCCAGCAAGGCCCCTTCCATGTATCCCCCTTGTTCGCCGCCAGCCTCGCTACCGACCAGAGCCAGCCGATCTACCCAAGGACGTTCAAACGCTTTGGTTAAATCGTGAAGGCTATGCCAACGAGGGGGTGTTTGGTCAGCCGCCGTTGCAGTGAGTGGGTCTGCAGCCCAGTCCTGAACCCTGTCTTCCAATGGAGTGCCCGCCTCCTCGCCGAACAGGCGAATCAGCTGCGTCCGGCACAGGGCTCGGAGTTCCGCGTCGCTGAACTGTTCTCGCCGGGCAGCGTCGATGGCAAAGAACCCGAACAGCGCCGCAGCTTCGCCATTGCTTGCATCGTGGATTTCACCGAGCGGGCCGACGGTACTGAACGCGTCACCCGACAACTTCTGTTCGCGCCAGAATGGTTGCGAATAACGCGCTACATACTTGGCATGCGCCGCCATCCAGGTCGGCACTGCGCACAGTTGCCCTATGCTGCCTTGTGACAATTGCGGTGCGAATGCGATGCGGCTTGCGAGACGTGGCGGTATAGCGAGCCAAATGTGGCTGTAAGAGTGTGGTTCGCAATATCCGGCGCTAAGACGCAGCGCTATGCCGGTCTCGTCCAGTGTGGCTGCAAGCACCTGTGTGTTGAGATGGATGCAATCGCTGGGCAAGTTGGCTGCCAGCGCATCGATCAGCCGAATCGTGCCGCCGCCTATACGCATCGATAAATTCCCCGAGGGATAGCCCTGGCGGCGCATTAGCTGTCCCAGCCCGCGTTCGAGCAGCGCATCGCCCTGCTCGTGTTGCGCGAACGAGGACAGGCCCAGCTCGGCTACCAGGCCATGCATGTGGGGTTGAAAGTCCGGCCAAAACCAAGCTGGCCCTAGATCAAGACCTCCTTCCGTTGAATGGATGCGGCCGCCCAGGCGGTTACGCGCTTCGAACAGGTCAAAGTCGATTCCGGCCTTGTGTAGACGGTAAGCGGCATAAACGCCGGCCAGGCCAGCGCCGACGATGGCGATCTTTTGCTTGCGCATGAATGACTCCAGCAAAACAAAAAAGCGGGTGCAATGAGGCACCCGCAGATCATCACGGCTTGTCGAAGGCCGCGACGGCGTCGAACACCCGAGCACTGTAGGTCAGCGCTGCCCCGGCGTTCAGTGCGATGGCCACGCTCAAGGCCTCGGCAATTTCTTCCCTGGTCGCGCCATGCTTCAGCGCTGCCTGGGTGTGTACCGAGATACAACCATCGCAACGAGTCGTCACTGCGACGCACAGTGCGATCAGCTCATGGGTTTTCGGCTCCAGGTGCTTGGCTGGCACGCTCCCGAGCGTGTTCAGCCCGCGCATAGCCTCCGGAGCCAACTTGCCGAACTCACCGACGCGGTTCATAAGGTTGGCGAAATAGTCTTTCCAGCTCTTCATCTGCATGGGTCCTTTAGTTCCGGCCAGCGGTGACGCCACCATCGACAGGCAGTACGGTGCCGGTGATCCAGGAGGCTTGTTCCGAGGCGAGGAACAAGATGGCCGACGCCACATCGCCAGGTTGGCCGTTGCGCCCCAGCGGGTGGAAGGCGTTGAAGGTCGGCAGCACTTCCTTGACCTGCTCCGCATCCATAAAGGTGCCGTATACCGGAGTCTCGACAACGGCCGGGGCTACGGTGTTGATGCGGATATTCGAGGCGGCCAGCTCGATGGCCAGGTTGCGGGTCAGGGCATGCACGCCGGCATTGGCGGCGGAGTAAGCAGCCGAGGGTGTGGCACCGATAGCCTGGATGGCCCACAGCGAGCCGGTTTGTACGATGGCACCACCACCGCGCTGCTGCATGGCCTTGGCTGCAGCCTGGGCCATGAAGAATTTGCCCTTGAGGATGGTATCGAGAAACCAGTCGTACTCGGCCGGATTTACTTCCAGGAACGGCTTCGGATTGAAGACCCCGGCGTTGTTGACCAGGATGTCCACACCACCGAACTCACTTACCGCCAAATCGACCAGCGCCTGAGCGGTGGAGGGTTGGGCGATGTCGCCGGCCAAGGTACGCACATGGCTGCCACTGGCATCGATCTCGCGGGCAGCCTGCGCCAGTTTGACCGCGTCGCGACCGCCGATAATTACCGACGCGCCAGCTTCCACCAGACGCTTGGCAACTTCCTTGCCGATGCCCGAACTGCCGCCGGTGACGATGGCTACCTTGTTAGAAAAACTTTTCATATTCTGACCTCTTCAGTGGTGCTGAGCGCAAGGAATGATGGCTATCCAGGCCTTGAGGAAGCTCCGACATCTGCTATCTTGGCGATGTCTGGCTGCCGACCTGATGCGCATTGTTGATTCACCCGGCATCCCCAACAACGCATAAGATTTTTCCTCACGAGATAGAATTTCTTTCAATGACGACACCTGCTTACCTCAATGCCCTGCGCGCCTTCGAAGCCGCGGCGCGCCATCAGAGCTTTTCTGCCGCCGCAGCTGAGCTGAACGTCACTCCAGCGGCGGTGGGGCAACAGGTGCGTAATCTGGAGTCGTGGCTCGGCATCGCCCTGTTCACTCGCGCAGCCAGTGGCTCTGCACGTCTGCTGCTGACTGACGCGGCTCGGTCGGCGCTGCCCGATATCCGAGAGGGATTCGAGCGGCTGAACTTGGGCTTGGCTCGGCTCAAGGATGCAGGCGTGCATGCCGAACTGACCATCACCGTAAGCCCAGCCTTCGCGTCGAAATGGCTGCTACCGCGCATCGAGCGTTTCCAGCAGGCCTATCCGGATCTGGACGTACTACTGGACACCAACTCACGGTCGGTGGATTTCCAGGCTGAACGCATCGATGTCGGCGTGCGCTACGGTGCCGGCAACTGGCCCGGCCTGAGTGCCGTTCGCCTGATGGACGAAGTGATTTTTCCGGTCTGCGCGCCGGGCTATCCGCTATTGGAAGACGGTCGCCTGCCGCCCGAGGCGATATCACGCTGCACGCTGATCCATGATCTGACGATGGCCAGCTCCCCCGACTATCCAACCTGGCGAATGTGGCTGGATGCTTCAGGCAATGGCCATGTGAAGACAGATCACGGTCTGCGCATCAACAACTCGGCAGCCGTGCTGCAAGCGACGATAGACGGTCAGGGGCTGGCGTTGGCGCGCAGCGTGATGGTCAAGGACGATCTGGAGGCGGGTCGGTTGATTCGTCCCTTCGCCGATAAAGGCCTGGATTGCCCGCTGACTCAGGCCTATTACGTGGTGTGTCGCCCCGAGAGTGGTGAACTACCGAAAGTGCAGGCCTTCCGCGACTGGTTGCTCAGCGAAGTCGCCAAGGTTGCGTCAGATACCTAAATCTGGTGCAGCATCCTTAACCCACAGGCGGGCACCGCCAGTGCCTGCCTTGGCCTCGAATGGCATGCCCGGCGGCAGCCGCATCCAGCTCAGTGGTTGCAACAGAAAATCCTCTCCAGCAACCGCACCGTCGAGCACCAGTAACTCCAGCCCACGCGGATTGGAAAGCTCTATGCGTGCATTGGCCTGAATCGCCTGTATCCAGACGCGCTCATGGCGATTCTCGAACAACAACTGGTCGCCGTGGACGTTCAATTCGGTGGCGAGTTGCTCGCGGTCTTCGCTGTGGAACTGGCGCAACCGCACAAAGATCATGCAGCCTTTGCTCGCCCCTGGGGTATGCCGGCTGCCAGGCGGATTACGCACGTAGCTGCCGGCGGGATAGCGACCATGTTCATCCTCGAACACGCCATCGATGACCAGAAACTCCTCGCCACCCGAGTGCAAGTGCGCGCTGAAATGGCTTCCCGGTGCGTAGCGCACCAGGCTGGTGGCTCGCGCTTGCTCACCTCCCAGGCGATATAGCGGGCGCCGCTCTACACCAGGCAGTGGGCTGGCGGTCCAGGGCAAGCTAGCGCCGTGCATGATCGCGCGCTGCGAGAGGTCGTTGTTCAAGCGCTCTGGAATCACAGTCTGGCCCTATTACCGACCACCAGCATCTGTGTAGTCAGTGTGTGGTTGAAGGGTATCCCGCTCCGAAACTGGGGCAGGTCGGCTTCGTCGATGCCTGGCGCATATGATCCTGGCAATAGAGGCTACGGGCGACCGAAGTATTCTTCCCCACCTGCAAAGAAAATCTTCGTGGGGCAGCACCGCTCAACAAAGACCGTTCAAATGACAGGCAACTATTGGCCGCGTTCTGCCTGTCACCGCCCCGGCTATCCGACCATCCCACTGTAAACCCCGCTTTCGCAAACGGCTTTATCTTCCGCAAATAAAAAAGCCCCACGGCAAGGAGCAACTGCCGTGGGGCGGGAAGGGGTTGGCAAGCCAACCGGGGGAGAGTCGGTAAGCGCGTCAGGCGTTAGGCTGCCAGCCGCCGCCAAGGGACTTGTAGATGGCGACTATGCCGCGATACAGCTCGACTTCCGCCTGGGCCTGGGCGTCTTCGGCGCTTAGGCGTTCGCGTTCGGCGTCCAGCAGGACGAGGAAGTCCACTTCACCTTCGCGGTAGCGCACCCGGGCTTGTTCGGCGGCGGCGCGGCTGGCTTCGGATTGGCGCAGCAGGGCCAGCAGGCGTTGTTGGCGTTTGCCGTAGTCGCTAAAGGCGTTGGCCGATTCCTCCAGGGCCAGCAGCACCTGTTGCTCATAGTTGGCCAGTGCGCCATCTGCTTCGGCTTCGGCCCCGCGCAGGCGTGCACGCACGCTGCCCAGGTCAAACGCTGCCCAACTGATGGTCGGGGCCAGGCCCCAGGCTTGCGCAGCAGATGAGCCCAGCTGCGAGCCACGCCCGGCGGTAAAGCCGAGGAAGCCGGATAGGCTCACCCGTGGAAACAGGTCCGCCGTGGCCACACCGATATTGGCGGTGGCGGCGGCCAGTTGCCGTTCGGCGGCGCGGATATCCGGACGGCGGCGCAGCAACTCGCCGGGGTCGCCAACGGGCAGAGCCTTGGCGATGGCGGGCAGGTCCTGAGCCGAGAGGTCCACGCTGAGTTGGTCCGGGCGCTGGCCGAGCAGGGTGGCGATGCGGTGCTTGGCGCGCTGCTGCTCGGCCTGCAGTTGCGGCAGGCTGGCTTCGGTGCCAGCCAGGCGTGCGTCGCTGCGCAGTACATCCAGCTGGCTACCGACGCCGGCTTCACGCAGTTGCTCGGTGATGGCGCGGGATTCCTGCTGGTTTTTCAGGTTATCGCGGGCGATACGTTCACGCAGTTGCGCGCCGCGCAGGCTGCCGTAGGCATCCACCAGTTCGGCGATCAGGCTGACCTGCAGTTGCTGGTAATCCGCTTCGGCCACGTCCAGCTCGGCATCGCTGGCTTCCAGTTGGCGCTGGATGCGGCCAAACAGATCCAGCTCCCAGAGCATGTCCAGGCCCAGGTCGTAACGTTCGCCGCGAACACGTTGCTCGGTCACGCCAGGTTGCTGGGCCTTGCCGAATTCACCACTGGCGCGGCTGGTGATGGTCGGCAACTGATCGTTGCCGAGATCATCACGAATGGCCTGTGCTGCCAGCAGGCGGGCAAAGGCCACGCGCAGTTGGCGGTTTTCCTGCAGCGATTGTTGCACCAGCTGGTTGAGGGTCGGGTCGTCGAACTGCTGCCACCAGCTGGCTTCGAAACGCGAGCGGTCGTAGCTGTTGCTTTGCGCGCTGCTCAGCTGGGCATCTCCGGTCTGCGGGGCCTGGTAGTCCGGGCCGACGGCGCAGGCGGTCAGCGCCAGGGTCAACAGGCTGATGGCCAGCGGCTTGGCGTTAAGAGGCTTCATACCTGCACCTCCTGCAAGCGTGCCACTTTCTGAGCTTCACGCTTTTCCACAAAAGCGCGGATCAGCACATAGAACACTGGGGTCAGCAGCAAGCCAAAGAAGGTCACGCCGAGCATGCCGCTGAACACTGCCACACCCATGGCATGGCGCATTTCCGCGCCGGCACCGGAGGACAGCACCAGGGGCACCACACCCATGATGAAGGCGAAACTGGTCATCAGAATCGGCCGCAGACGCAGGCGGCAGGCTTCCAGTACCGCGCTGACGCGGTCCATGCCTTCTTCCTGTTTTTCCTTGGCGAACTCGACAATCAGGATGGCGTTCTTACAGGCCAATCCCACCAGTACGATCAAGCCGATCTGGGTAAAGATGTTGTTGTCGCCTCCTGCCAGGATCACCCCGGTAATGGCCGACAGCAGGGTCATCGGCACGATCAGGATCACCGCCAGCGGCAGGCTCCAGCTTTCGTACTGGGCGGCCAGTACCAGGAAGGCCAGCAGTACGCAGAGTGGGAAGACGAAGATCGCGCTGTTACCGGCGAGGATCTGCTGGTAGGTCAGGTCGGTCCACTCGAAGCTCATGCCGTTGGGCAGTTCTTCCTTGAGCAGCTGGGCAATCGCCGCCTCAGCCTGGCCCGAACTGTAGCCGGGGGCTGCCGCGCCGTTGATTTCCGCGGTGAGGAAGCCGTTGTAGTGCATCACCCGATCCGGGCCGGAACTGGCGCTGACCTTGAGGAAAGCCGACAGCGGGACCATTTCACCTCGGTTGTTGCGCACCTTCAGCTGGCCGATCTGCTCCGGCTCCAGGCGGAACTGCTGCTCGGCTTGCACGTTTACCTGATAGGTACGGCCAAAACGGTTGAAGTCGTTGGCGTACAGCGAACCCAGGTAGATCTGCATGGTGTCGAAGATGTCGCTGATCGCCACGCCATGGGTCTTGGCCTTTTCACGGTCAATCGCTGCATCGATCTGCGGCACATTCACCTGGTAGCTGGTGAACACCGACATCGGGTCCAGTTCCGGCAGCTGGCGGGCTTTGGCGATAACGTTCTGGGTCTGCACGTACAGCTCGTCATAGCCCAGGTTGCCACGGTCCTGTACCTGCAGGCGGAAG
Source organism: Pseudomonas sp. EA_105y_Pfl2_R69 (assembly GCF_963970915.1). Lineage (NCBI taxonomy): Bacteria > Pseudomonadati > Pseudomonadota > Gammaproteobacteria > Pseudomonadales > Pseudomonadaceae > Pseudomonas > Pseudomonas sp. EA_105y_Pfl2_R69. Next base: position 20,785 of record NZ_CAXAOO010000007.1, on the reverse strand, counting down.
CCGCCGATGGTGCCCAGACCCTGTACCGGCGGTGGTGGGAAGATCGCCAGATAAGCTTCCTGAATAGAACTGAGCTGGCCGTTAAGCTCAGCGGCAATGGCCCCGGCGGACATGCTCTCATCCTTGCGCTGATCGAAATCTTTCAGGGCGACGAAGACGATGCCGCTGTTCGGGCTGTTGGTGAAGCCGTTGATCGACAGGCCTGGGAAGGCAATGGTGTTTTCCACACCGGGGTGCTTGCCGGCGATGTCCGACATCTGTTTCATCACCGCTTCGGTGCGATCCAGGGTCGCCGCATCCGGCAACTGAGCGAAGGCCACCAGGTACTGCTTGTCCTGCGCCGGCACGAAGCCGGTTGGCGTCGTGGCGAAGCCCAGGTAGGTCAGACCCATCAGCCCGGCATAGACGAACAGGGCGATACCACTGCCGCGTAATACGCGTTTTACGGTGCCGACATAGCCATGGCTGGCGCGGTCGAATACGCGGTTGAACGGTGCGAACAACCAGCCACCGAACAGTTTATCGAGCAGTTTGGAGAAGCCATCCTTCGGCGCGTCGTGGCTTTTCAGCAATACGGCAGCCAGGGCAGGGGACAGGGTCAGCGAGTTGATCGCCGAGATCACCGTGGAGATGGCAATCGTCAGGGCAAACTGTTGATAGAACTGTCCGCTCAGCCCGGAGATAAAGGCCGTGGGGATAAACACCGCGCACAGCACCAGAGCCGTTGCGACGATGGGGCCGGTGACTTCCTTCATCGCCTGCTTGGTGGCTTCCACCGGGGTTTTGCCCAGCCCGATATTGCGCTCGACGTTTTCCACCACGACGATGGCGTCATCCACCACGATGCCGATGGCCAGCACCAGGCCGAACAGCGACAGCGCGTTGAGCGAGAAACCGAACATATGCATCACGGCGAAGGTGCCGATTAACGACACCGGCACGGCGGCCAGCGGGATGATCGAGGCGCGCCAGGTTTGCAGGAACAGAATCACCACCAGCACCACCAGGATGATGGCTTCGAGCAGGGTGTGAACCACCGCCTCGATGGAGCCACGCACGAAGATGGTTGGGTCATAGACGATTTCGTAGTCCACGCCCTGAGGGAAGCTCTGCTTCAGCTCGGCCATGCGCTCACGCACCGCATCGGAAATCTCGATGGCGTTGGAGCCGGGGCGCTGGAATACCGGGATGGCGACTGCGGGTTTGTTGTTGAGCAGGGAGCGCAGGGCGTACTGGCTGGAGCCCAGTTCGATCCGCGCGATGTCTTTCAGGCGGGTGATTTCGCCGTTTTCACCGGCGCGGACGATGATGTTTTCGAACTCTTCCTCGGTGACCAGGCGGCCCTGAGTATTGATCGACAACTGGAAGCTGTTGCCTGCATCCGACGGCGGCGCACCCAGTGAGCCGGCAGCGACCTGACGGTTTTGCTCACGGATGGCGTTGACCACGTCCGCAGCCGTCAGGTTGCGCGAGGCCACCTTGTTCGGGTCCAGCCACACGCGCAGCGAGTAGTTGCCCAGACCGAACAGCTGCACATCGCCGATGCCATCGAGACGCGCCAGCTCATCCTTGATGTTCAACGCGGCGTAGTTGGACAGATACAGCATGTCGTAGCGGTCGTCCGGCGAGGTCAGGTGCACGACCATGGTCAGGTCGGGCGAGGCCTTGTCCACTGTTACGCCGAGACGCTGCACTTCAGTGGGCAGGGTCGGCATGGTGCGGGTCACGCGGTTCTGCACCTGCACCTGAGCTTTGTCCAGATCGGTGCCCAGGGCGAAGGTCAGGGTCAGGGTCATCTTGCCGTCGGCCGTACCCTGGGACGACATATAGAGCATGCCTTCCACACCGGTAATTGCCTGCTCCAGCGGCGAGGCAACGGTCTCACCGATCACCTTAGGGTTAGCACCGGGGAAGGTGGCGCGGACCACCACGGTAGGCGGCACCACTTCCGGGTATTCACTGATCGGTAACTGGAACAGCGAGATGGCGCCGCTGATCAGGATCAGCAGTGAGAGCACGGCGGCGAAGATCGGCCGCTGAATAAAGAATTGCGAGAAGTTCATTGGAGGGTCCTCGGGCGCTGGTGCGCACAGCGCACCCTACGAGTCGGATGATCGGGTAGGGTGCGCTGCGCGCACCAAGGCGTCTTGTCAGCCGCGCGGCTTGCCATTGTTGATGTCTTGTTTGGCGACCCGTGGGGCATCACGGTCCTCCACGGATTGGCGCAGGCGGGCCAGCTGGGCGAGGGTGGCCTCGTCGGCCATGGGCACGCTTTGCGGATCAACGGTGGAGCCGGGGAAGGCGCGCTGCAGGCCGTTGACCACGATCTTCTCGCCCTTGGCCAGACCGCTACGCACGATGCGCAGGCCTTCCAGCTTCGGCCCCAGTTCGATGCGGCGGTACTGCACGGCATTGTCCTTATCGAGCACCAGGACGAATTTCTTGCCCAGATCCGTGCCAACCGCTTCATCCTTGATCAGCGCAGCGGCGTACTGACTACTGCCGACCAATTTCAGGCGTGCGTAGAGGCCCGGGGTGAAGCGTCCGTCTCGGTTGTCGAACACCGCACGGCCACGGATGGTGCCGGTCTGTGGGTTGACCTGATTGTCGAGAAAATTCAGCTCGCCCAGGTGCGGGTGGCCGTCTTCGCTGGACAGCCCCAGGTACACCGGGCTGGCATCGCGGGTCTGGCCGCCGGCCTGGCGGGCCAGCTCGACATACTTGAGGAACACCCGCTCATCGGCATCGAAATAGGCGTAAACCTTGTCGGTGCTGACCAGGGTGGTGAGCAGGCTTTGCCCGCCAGTGACCAGGTTGCCCTCGGTGATTTCCGCCCGGCTGACGCGGCCATCGATCGGCGCGGTAACCCGAGTAAAGCTGAGGTTGAGGCGCGCGTTTTCCAGTTCGGCCTGGATGCCGGCGGTAACGGCCCGGGCTTCCTGGGCAGCGCTGGCGCGGGCGTCGGCCAGTTCCGCGGAAATTGCATTGCTCTTGCGCAAACGCTCGCCACGGCTGGCTTCGCTCTGGGTCCGTGCCTGGCTGGCGCGGGCCTGCTGCAATTGGGCTTCGAGGCGTTTGACCTCAGCCTGGAACGGTCGCGGGTCGATCTGGAACAGCAGGTCGCCTTTGCTCACCAGGCTGCCTTCGGCGAAGGCGACCTGATCAATAAAGCCGGACACCCGTGGACGAACCTCCACCGATTCGGGGGCCTCCAGGCGGCCGGTGAACTCGTCCCACTCGTTGATCGGTTGTTCGATGACTTCGGCCACGCTGACTTTCGCCGCGGGCATCTGCTGCATGGCTTCCGGAGCCTGGCCGCAGGCGCTGAGCAACAAGGTGGCCGTCAGGGTCAGGGGCAATATCCAGATATGCTTGTGTGGCTGTTCCATGGGGTGACTCCGCCAGTCCGATTTGTGAATGAGCGGAGTCTGCCGCGCGGGGCCATGGGTGCCGAATCGAACGGGGCGAAGATAAGTATCAGTCTTAGTGATGGTTGCCCGACTTGTATCGATAATGGCGATTGTGAACAAAGGCCTGGGTCGGATGGGCGAGAACCTATCCTAGGTTCTCCAGCAACGCTGCGTTACAGGCTGTCCGGATCGCCGCAGAACATCTGGATCCGCGAGCGCAGCCAACGCTCGGCCGGGTCGTTGTCCTGGGCACCGCGCCAGGCCATATGCAGTTCGAAGGTCTGCGCCGGAATGGGCAGTTCCTCGGCGCGCACGCCGCCGGCGGAGGTCAGGGCTGCAGCGGTGTAATCCGGCACGGTGGCGAGAATATCGGTGCCGGAGAGCAGGGTACCGAGACCGTTGAACTGGGGCAGGGCGAGTACCACCCGGCGCTTGCGCCCGAGTCTCTCCAGTTCACGGTCGATAAAACCACTGAGGTCGCCGGCAAAGGACACCAGCGCGTGGGGCCGTGAGCAGAAGTCATCCAGGCTCAGTGGCCCGGGCACGGTGTCGGCGCGTAACAGTTTCGGTTTGCTGCGGCGCAGCACCTTGCGTTTGGCATTGGCCGGCAGTTCATCGGTGTAGGCCACGCCCACGGAAATCTCGCCAGAGGCCAGCAAGGACGGCATCAGCAAATAGTTGGTGCGGCGAATCACCAGCACCACCCCCGGCGCTTCCGCGCGCAGGCGCTTGATCAGCGGTGGCAACAGGCCGAATTCGACGTCATCCGACAGGCCAATGCGAAACACCGCAGTGCTGGTTGCGGGGTGAAAATCGGCCGCCCGGCTGACCGCGGTGGAGATCGAGTCCAGCGCCGGCGAGAGCAGGGCGGCGATCTCCATGGCCCGGGCGGTGGGTTCCATGCTGCGGCCGGTACGCACGAACAGCGGGTCGTCGAACAGGCTGCGCAGGCGGGCGAGGGCGGCGCTGATGGCCGGCTGGCCGAGAAACAGTTTTTCCGCCGCGCGGGTCACACTGCGCTCGTGCATCAATGTTTCGAAGACGATCAGCAGATTGAGATCGACGCGGCGCAGGTCGTTACGGTTCATCCGGGGTCCATTCAGGCGAGGCGGCTTCAGTGCAGGCGTATCAGGCTAATGCCGAATGCCGCCGGCAGGCAATACATGGATGCGAATGATGCGGAGGGCGATGATCATCATCGACAAGCATGGTGAATATCACCCCCGCACGGTGGTATTGCAGGCAAAGCCCGGATAAAGTCCGGGCCATAACCGGGTGCCAAGATCGTAGTACAGTGGTTTTGAGCGTACCGAAAGGGTCAACCGACGAGGTTTGCTATGTCCCGCATCATCCGTTTTCATCAGTTCGGCGAGGCCGACGTCCTTACAATCGAAGAGCGCTCGAACCCCACGCCCGGCGCTGGCGAAGTGCTGATCGACGTGGCGGCCGTGGGTGTCAGCTGGTACGACGTGCTCTGGCGGCAGAACCTGGGCCACACCCCGGCGCAGCTGCCGGCGAGCCTCGGCCATGAACTGGCCGGCACGGTGCTGGCCGTCGGTGCCGGGGTCGACGACCTGAATGTGGGCGACCGGGTTGCCAGTTTTCCCGGGCACAATGCCAATCGCTACCCGGCCTATGCCGAGCAGGTGGTGCTGCCACGCAGTTCCCTGACCCGCTATCCGGATAACCTGACCCCGCAACAGGCGAGCGTGCACTACCTGCCATCGCTGGTGGGCTGGTTCGGCTTTGTCGAGCTGGCGCATCTGCAGCCAGGCGAGACGGTCCTGGTCACCGCTGCCAGCCGTTGCTGGGGCCCCTATATCGTGCAGATGGGCAAGGCCCTGGGGGCCCATGTGATCGCGGCGACCGAGCATGCCGAAGACAGCGATTTTCTCAAGCAACTGGGTGCCGACCAGGTCATCCTCACCGAGGAGCAGGACCTGGTCAGCCGGGTCGGCAAGCTCACCGATGGGCGTGGCGTCAATGTGGTGATGGACGCCCTCGGCGGGCCGCAGATGTGCCTGCTGGGGGATGCCCTGGCTCCGCGCGGGCGGCTGATCCTGTTCGATCTGCAGGGTGGCAACGAAACGCCGTTTCCGGCCTGCGCCGCGTTCCAGAAGAACATCCAGTTCTTCGTCCACTGCATCGGCAACTTCACCGGCAAGGAAGAACTGGGCATTCCCCAGGACAAGGCCGCGGTGGCCAAGGCCCTGCAGGGCATCAACCAGCTGACCTCCGATGGCGTGCTGTTACCCCTGGTCGACAAGGTGTTCGGCTTCGCTGACGTGGTGGCCGCTCACCGTTATATGGAAACCTGCCCGAGCCGTGGCCGGGTGCTGCTGCAGGTCTAGATCGCCAGAAAGCTCACCCCGTAGCCGGATAAGCCTTGGCGCAATCCGGGCGACAAAACCTCACGCCTAGCCATACTCCTCGGCCAATAACGCCGCCACCGCGGCGCTGGAATCGAGTATCTCCAGGTGCTTGGCCGCCAGCACGGGGTCGAGGCGAAAGGGCGGAACCGTATCGAACACCACCAGCCGCTGTAGCAGGGGGCTGTCGAGCAGGGCACTGCCGCCGGTGAACAGGCCGTGTACCGCCCCAGCCCAGATGTGCCGGGCACCGGCGGCCTGACAGGCCTCGGCTGCGCGCAGCAGGGTGGTGCCGGTGCTGATCAGATCATCGACGATAATCGCCGTGCTATCCCGTACCTCGCCGATCAGCAGTGAATCCGTGACGCTGTCGTTGCGCCTGTGCTTGGCCATATAGGCGCTGGCCACCGGGCGACCGATGCGTTGCTGCAGGGCCCGGCGAAACAGCTCGGTGCGCTTGATTCCGCCGCTATCGGGGGATACCGCGACCACCTCGGCGTCCGCCAGCCCGGCGGCGAAGTGTTCGGCGAACAACTCCGCGCCCGGCAGGTTGTGGCTGGGGATGCGGAAGGCATTGTCGAAGGCGGCCTCGCTGTGCACTTCCAGTGTCAGTAGGCGGTCCACCCCGCAGGCTTCGAACATGGCCGCCACATAACGGGTGATGATCGGGTCCTGAAACTCGGTGCGGCGCTCCTTGCGCCCATAGCACAGGTAAGGGGCCACCACGTGCACGCGGCGCGCCCCGGCATCCTTCAATGCGCCGCAGAAGAACAGCAGCCGACAGAGCTTGTCGTGGCCACTCTGTTCGTCATCGCCATGCAGTGAATGGAACACCAGCACCTGGCGGGCATTGACCGGCTGCAAGGGCCGGCTTTTGTGTTCGCCATCCTCGAACAGGCGTTCCTCGTGCTCGGCCAGTTGCCAGCCGAGCCGCTGCACCACCCGCTCGGCATAGGCCTGGCTGCCGTGCAGGGCGAAGATCAGGGGGGGCTCAGTCGGCATGGCACAGCTCTCAGGCTGGAGTATGTCTTGAGCATCGTCTTTTCCGCCGTACAGTCAAGCTGCCGTGGCCCCGGCGGATTGGGCTGGCACTGCGGCGCTGTCTTGATATGCATCAAGACGCAGCCCGCTTAACTGCTGCAATTTAGAGTGGTTGAGTACGCATGCTCTCTGCCAGGCCGCAGCCCGGGCGCGTATCGATCAGAATCCTGGAGGTGCCCCATGAGTCAATTTCAACGCCTGCTACTGATTGCCGACCCGCAGATGCGCCATTCGCCGGCGCTACAACGCGCTGCCGCACTGGCTCAGGCTACGGGGGCCACGTTGCATATCCTGGCCCTGGTCGAGCCCTTCGCGACCCTGCCGCTGCTGGACAAGAGCATCCAGGAACAAACCCGCGAAGCTTACCTGCAGGAGCACCGCGACTGGCTCAAGGACGAGGTCGGTCTGCTCCAGGGCAAAGGTATCCAAGTGACCGCCGAGGCCCTTTGGACCCGCCAGCCACTCAAGGAAATCCTCCTGCATGCCGCGGAGATGCCGGCCGACCTGTTGATCAAGGATCTGCAGCATGAGCCGGCATTCAAACGCGCCTTTATTACTCCGCTGGACTGGCAACTGCTGCGCGAATGCCCGGTGCCGGTGCACCTGGTCAGTGCGGCGGACAACCCGCTACCGCTCAAGGTCGGGGCCGCCGTCGATCCGACGGATGCGGAGGCTGATCGCAGCGAACTGAATAACCGGATCATCGCCGCGGCCAATGGCCTGGCCCTGCAGTGCAATGCCGAACTGCACCTGCTGCATGCCTACGACCTGTCGCCGGCCTTTCTCGCCGAAGCCGGTACCGCGACGGCGGTCTGTGTGGATATGCTCGATGAGCTGCGCCAGTCGCTGGCGGCTGCCTTTGCCGCGCTGGCGGAGCGTTATGGGGTACCGAGCGAGCGGCGGCATTTCATCATGGGCCCACCCACCCGTACCCTGGCCGATTTCGCCGGGCGCGAGGGGCTCGACGTGCTGGTGATGGGCCGCGTGCAGCGCAAGGGCCTGGACAAACTGCTCGGCAGCACCACCGAACATATGCTCTATCAGGTGCCGTGCAGCGTGCTGGCGATCGGGCTTTAACAGGCCCGGCTTGGCGAGACCGAGGAGGTATCAAACATGTGTGGTAGTGCCGGACGCGATTCGCCCAGGACAGAGGAGTTGGGGGGAGGGTAATCAAGGTCGGTATTGTCGCTAGCCTGATGACCCGACCTAATCCTCTCCCCTGAGGGGCGAGGGGACTATTCAGGGTAAGCCGTGCCGGCGTGCGACGCCTCATTGCCAAGAAAAAGCCCCCGCCATGGATTGCAGGGGCTTTGCCTATGGACCCGATTCAGCCACTTCTAACCGGTATGACTTTCTCCGGTTTAATGGCCTCGGGCTTCTTCGGCAGGCTGATGGTCGATACGCCTTTGCTGAAGTGGGCGGCAATCTGCTCGGGGTCGATCCCCTTGGGCAAGTGAACGATGCGTTCGAAACTGCCGTAATGGCGCTCCGAGAGGTAGTCGCCTTTTTTCTTCTGCTCGCTTTCCACGCGCGTCTCCGCCTTGATGATCAGGTTAACGTTGGACAGCTTGATCTCGATGTTGTTTTCATCCAGGCCAGGCAACTCGGCAGTGATTTCGAAGCTCTTGTCCTGTTCGGCGATATCCACCGCTGGCATGCCAGGGCCGATCAGGTCGCGTCGTCAGAACGGCTCGACATCAAAGGCCCAGCGGGTGAAGGGCAAGTGCAGCGCACTCGGGCTGGAATCTTCGAACAGCTGATCGACCTGGTGCCGCAGGTTTTCGAAGAGATGTCGTGGCGCTGCCAGACTCGGGCTTTTACTGGTCGGCAGTCTGGCGGCTGTTGGCTTAGCAGGCTGTTGAAAAACTACCTGCGTTGCCATCGCGGCGTTAAAAACAGGCTCAAAATGCTCATTTACAGCTCGTAAACTGCGCTTTTTCGCCTGTTTTGCCTTGCACTGGCTGCCTCGCCAACGTTTTTCAACGGCCTGTTAGGCCCGGGATTTCTGCGCGGTTGATTCAGGTCAATGAGCTTTGCCGGCAATCCCCCGACACTGAGACTCGCGGTCATAGGGGAGCGCCAGATGCGGGAAACCACCAGTTGGGACAGCAAGCTGCTTGGCCGCTACGCCCATGGCGATGCCGGCCATCGCTGCTATCCCGAGACCACGGCTTTTCACCGCGGTATCGGCTCACTGGATCTGCTGCGCGCCTTGCGTGGCAGCCGGCAGGCCCAGCGCGCCTTATCGCTGGCCGTGCAATTGCCGATCAATCGCGCTGATCGGCAGCGGGCGAGTTGCTCGCCAAGCGTCTTCGCCGCCTACCTGGAGTGCCTGGAGCGCGAGATCGAAATGATCGGCTGCCACCTGGGGGCGCAGCAGCGCGTCGAGCAGTTCCACCTGGCCGGCGACAGCATGCCCAGCGCCGATCAGTTGCACCGGTTGATCGATCATCTGCGCCGACGCTTCCATTTCCTCGACTACGACGAAGGCGACTATGGCATCGAGATCCAGTTGCCTCACTCGGATTGGGCGACCATGGGCCGCCTGCGCGAACTGGGCTTCAACCACGTCAGTATCGGCGTACCCGATATCGCCGCAGCCCATGGCGCAGCGCTGGCCTGGCAGGACCCCAGGCAAATACGTTCGCTGATCGATGCCGCCCGCGCGCTCAGCTACCGCTCGGTGAATATCGATATCGGCTATGGCCGTGCCTGGCAAACCCGAGCGAGTTTCGCGCGCAAGGTGGCGGCCATTATCGAGCTGCAGCCGAATCGGGTGACGGTCTTCGACTATGCCGATCCGCCGCAGCGCTATCGGCCGTTGGGGCGGTTTGCCGGCAGTGGCCTGGCCGACCTGGAGGACAAGCTGGCCATGCAGCGCCAATGCGTCGAGCAGCTAGGCCTGGCGGGCTATCGCTATGTCGGTATGGGCTTGTTCGCCCTGGCGGACGACGATCTGGTCATCGCTCAGGAAAATGCCAGTTTGCAGCGCAATTGCCAGGGCTTCAGTCGGCACGCGGGCTGCGACCATATCGGCCTGGGCGTCGCGGCGATCAGCCAGATCGACGGCCTCTACGTGCAGAACAGCCGCGACCTTCAGGGCTATCAGGCCCGGCTCGACAGCGGCCAGCTGGCGAGCTGGCGCGGCTTTCGCTGCGGGCCTGACGAGCGTCTGCGCGCCGAGGTGATCGAGCGCCTGATCTGTGACTTCGGCCTGGATATCCGGTGCATCGAGGCGCGTTTCGGTCTGCGGTTTCGCGAGTATTTCGTCGATGCCTGGCCGGCCCTGGAGCAGATGCAGCGCGACGGTCTGATCGCGCTCGACGAGGCCTCCATCGCTATTCTTCCGGCCGGGCGTTTGCTGGTGCACGCGGTGTGCCGCTTGTTCGACCGCTACAGCGGGGTAGCGCGTGTGCAATCTGTTTCCCGGGCGGTTTAGACCGCTGCGACCCTGGGTCGCAGTCGCGATAAAGGCCGCGCAGAGCCGCTGGCCGTAAGGGTTGCCAGCCTAGACAAGGCGCTCTGCTCCCTGGGGCATACCTCCAACGAGGAATGGGCTGTCGCAATCTAGCGGTGCAGTCTGCGGCCAGACATTCTACGGAGGCTTCCAGCATGGCTCATCTGTCCCGCAGCGCATTCCAGGCATTACGCATCGCCGTCCTGACCGTCAGCGACACCCGCAGTCTGGCTACCGATACCTCGGGGCAGACCCTGATCGAGGGGCTGGAGGCGGCCGGCCATGCGCTGGTCGAGCGGGCCCTGGTGATCGACGATATCTGGCAGATCCGCGCGCGCCTCTGCGCCTGGATCGCCGACCCACTGGTGCAGGTGGTGCTGATCACCGGCGGCACCGGTTTCACCGCGCGGGACAATACCCCGCAAGCCGTCGCGCCCTTGCTGGACAAGCTGGTCGATGGCTTCGGCGAACTGTTCCGCCAGATATCCCTGGAAGAGATCGGCACTTCCAGCCTGCAGTCGCGGGCCCTGGCCGGGATCAGCAATGGCGTGCTGGTCTGCTGCCTGCCCGGTTCGCCCAATGCCTGCCGCACGGCCTGGGAGAAGATCCTCCGCGAGCAACTGGACAGCCGCACCGGGCCGTGCAACTTCGTCGCTCACCTCAAGCGCCTGGCCGATCAGCTGCAAGCCGCCCTCTGCGGAGCCCGCTCATGAGTGCCTGCGGCTGCGACGGCAACAACCTGCGCCCGGTTGACCAGGCCATCGCCGAACTGCTCGCGCGCGCCCCGGTACCGCCACCCGTGGAGCGGGTCGCCCTGGGCCAGGCCCTCGGTCGGGTGTTGGCCGAACCGCTGCATGCGCCGTTCGCGGTGCCGGCCTGGGACAACAGTGCGATGGACGGTTATGCCCTGCGCGCCGCCGATCTGCCGGATGCAGGCGGTTGCCTGCCGCTGGCCGGGCGGATCGCGGCAGGCGATGCGGCGGCGCAAGCCTTGCCCGCCGGCCATGCGGTGCGCATCTTCACTGGCGCGCCCTTACCGCCGGGTGCCGACAGCGTGGTGATGCAGGAGCACTGCCAGCTCGAGGAGGGGCGGGTGTGGCTGCCGCCGGTCCAGGGCGGCGAGCATGTGCGCCGGCGCGGCGAGGAACTGGCGGCCGGCACTCGGGTGCTGAGCGCCGGGCAGCGTCTGCGCCCCCAGGAGTTGGGCCTGCTGGCCAGCTTCGGCATCGACCGGGTGGCGGTCTATCGGCGCTTGCGGGTCGGTTTGCTCAGCAGCGGTAACGAGCTGCGCGAGCCGGGTGAGGCACTGCAGCCCGGGCAGATCTATAACGCCAACCGCTACAGCCTGGCGGGCGTGTTGAGCAGCCTCGGCCTGGAAGTCCAGGATTACGAGATCATGGCCGACGAGCTGGCAGCCAGCCGCGATGCCCTGAGCCTGGCGGCGTCGGAGTGGGACATGCTGATCACCTCCGGCGGCGTGTCGGTCGGCGAGGAAGATCACCTCAAGCAGGCCATTCGCGAACTGGGCGAATTGCACCTGTGGCGTCTGGCGATCCAGCCGGGCAAGCCGCTGGCCTTCGGTGAAGTGGGCGGCAAACCCTGGATCGGCTTGCCGGGTAATCCGGCGGCGGCCCTTATCACCGCGTTGGTGGTGGCGCGGCCTTTTCTGCTGCGCGCCCAGGGTTGCCAGGACGTATTGCCGCAACCGCTGCGCCTGCCGGCTGGCTTCGCCTGGCGCAAGGCCAACGGCCGCCGGCAGTACCTGCGCGCGCGGCTGGAGCAGCAGGACGGTCAGCTGCGCGTATGCCCGCACCCGCAGCAGGGCTCGGCCATGCTCACCTCGGCCTGCTGGGCCGACGGCTTGGCGCTGGTCGAAGTGGGCCAGACCCTGGAGGAGGGCGACTTGCTCGACTACCTGCCATTCAGTGCGCTGCTGCATTAAGTGTCGTTGGAGGGGGCCGCTCCGCCTTCAACGCTGCGCTCGCACAGCAAACAATGTAGGAGCCAGCTTGCTGGCGATGCTTTTGACCTACAGAGATCGCCAGCAAGCTGGCTCCTACACGTCAGGCGACGTGGCCAAGGCAGTAACCATGGGCCTGGCGAGTCGAGGCTTGTTGACCGCGATCAAGGCCTCGCCCGCAGCCACCCCCTAAAGTGCCCGACAGTATTCCGCCCGGAAGGAGTTTTCATGCAACTGGTTTGTCCAGCAGGCAGCTTGCCTGCCCTCAAAGCCGCGGTTCGGCAAGGCGCCGACGCCGTCTATGTCGGTTTTCGCAATGACACCAATGCCCGCCATTTTTCCGGTCTTAACCTCGACGACAAGCAGCTCGAAAGCGGCCTGCAGCTGATCCGGGCGCAGGGGCGGCAGCTGTATATCGCGGTCAATACCTATGCCCAGCCCGACGGCTGGGCACGCTGGCAACGCGCGGTCGACCAGGCCGCGGCGCTCGGGGTGGATGCCCTGATCGCCGCCGACCCGGGGGTGCTGGCCTATGCCAGCCGCCGCCATCCCGACCTCAACCTGCACCTGTCGGTGCAGGGCTCGGCCACCAATGCCGCCGCTCTGGCGCTCTATCAGCAGCGCTACGGCATCCGCCGCGCGGTGTTGCCACGGGTGCTGTCGCTGGCCCAGGTGCGCCAGGTGGCGGAGAAGAGCCCGGTGCCGATCGAGGTGTTCGCCTTCGGCAGCCTGTGCATCATGGCCGAGGGGCGCTGCCATCTGTCGTCCTATCTGACCGGCGAATCGCCCAACCTGTGTGGCGTCTGTTCGCCGGCCAAGGCGGTGCGCTGGCAGGAAGATGCCGAGGGGCTCAGCTCGCGCCTCAACGGCGTGCTGATCGACCGCTATGGCAAGGATGAATCGGCCGGTTACCCGACCCTGTGCAAGGGCCGCTTTCTGGTCAATGGCCAGCGCTTCCATGCCCTGGAAGAGCCGACCAGCCTCAACACCCTCGACCTGATCCCGCAGCTCGCTGCCATCGGCGTGACGGCGGTGAAGATCGAGGGCCGCCAGCGCAGCCCGGCCTATGTCGAGCAGGTCACCCGGGTCTGGCGTTCGGCGCTGGATGCCTACAGCCGCGCGCCACAGAGCTATGTGGTGCAGCCGCAGTGGCGCAGCGCACTGGACAGCTTGTCCGAGGGCAGCCAGACGACCCTGGGTGCCTACCACCGTTCCTGGCAATGAGGAGATCATCATGAAGCTCAGTCTGGGACCCGTCCTGTTCTACTGGAATCGCGAAAAGCTGCTGGATTTCTATGCCGAAATGGCCGAGCAGCCGCTAGATGTCATCTACCTCGGCGAGACGGTGTGCGCCAAGCGTCGTGCCCTCGGCCTGGATAACTGGCTCGGCCTGGCCCGCGAGCTGGGCGAATGCAGCCGTGCCGAGCTGGTGCTTTCGGGCCTGGCCCTGGTCGAGGCGGCTTCCGAACTGTCGAGCCTGAAGCGCCTGTGCGACAACGGCGAACTGCTGGTGGAAGCCAACGACATGGGCGCGGTGCAGTTGCTGCGTGAGCGCAAGCTGCCTTTCGTCGCCGGTCCCGCCCTCAACCTGTACAACGGCTATGCCCTGGCCGAGCTGATCGACTGCGGCCTGCAACGCTGGGTGCCGCCGGTCGAATGCTCCGGCACGCTGATCCGCAACACCCTGGAGCAACTCGACAGCCTCGGCCTGGCGCGGCCAGAGGTGGAACTGTTCGCCTACGGGCATCTGCCCCTGGCCTACTCGGCGCGCTGCTTTACCGCCCGCGCGGAAAACCGGCCCAAGGACGATTGCCAGATCTGCTGCGAGAGCTTCCCCGAAGGCATCGTGCTGCACAGCCAGGAGGGCGAGCCCCTGTTTACCCTCAACGGCATCCAGACCATGTCGGCCAAGGTCAACAACCTGCTTGCCGACTATGCGCAGCTGGCCGCGGCCGGTGCCGATCTGCTGCGCCTGAGCCCGCGCGCCGAGGGCATGGCTGGAGTCATCGCGGCCTTCGATACGGTGCGCTGCGGCGCGCTGCCACCCCTGGCGGTGGAAGGCTGCAACGGTTACTGGCACGGCCGCCCCGGCATGCTGCGCGGCGACGAGGTGGTGCTATGAAGACCTTTGCCCGCCTGGCCATGCGGGTCGCGCCGCCACTCTTGCCGCTGGGCCGCCATGTGCCGTTCCCGCTGCAGCGTTTGGTGCTGGAGAAGGTCATCGCCCGGCTGTTTGCCGAGCCCCTGGCGGAGGGCGAATTCGACCTGCTGCAAGGCCGCTGGCTGCGTCTGGAAATCAGCGATCTGCAGCTGGCCTGGTGCCTGACCCGCGACCAGGGCGGTCTACGTATCGCCGCCGAGGCCCCCGTGGATGTCTGCATCCGCGGCAACTGGCGCGAGTTCCTCCTGCTGGCCAGTCGTCAGGAGGACCCGGATACCCTGTTTTTCCGCCGCCGTCTGATGATCGAGGGCGATACCGATCTAGGCCTGGGGATCAAGAACCTGCTCGACAGCCTCGACCCAGACGGCTTGCCGCCGCGCTTGTGGCAGTTGATCTGCGCACTCGGCGAGGCGGTTGAAGTTCCGCCGACGCAGGCCAAGGCCGAGGTGGTTGCGTAATCGGCAAGATGGCTAGCCAGACGTCAAGTGATGGTGGCGTCGGCTGTCGACAGCCAGGGAGTCGGACCGGGCGGGACGCGATCAGCGCGATTGCCGAGCCGACCAGTCATCACGGTAAGGCTGTGATGCCAATAGGGCACGGCAACTGGCGTGGCAATCCTTCTCACTCACAGTAGCTGGCCAGCCGGGGCGTATTGATGATGCGGATATTGCGCCGCTCCATGGCGATCAGCCC
Organism: Pseudomonas sp. EA_105y_Pfl2_R69; assembly: GCF_963970915.1. Lineage (NCBI taxonomy): Bacteria > Pseudomonadati > Pseudomonadota > Gammaproteobacteria > Pseudomonadales > Pseudomonadaceae > Pseudomonas > Pseudomonas sp. EA_105y_Pfl2_R69. The sequence goes on along the minus strand of NZ_CAXAOO010000007.1, from coordinate 5,694 downwards.
GGCATCGATCAGCCGATGCAGAATGCGCGAGAAGGTTTCCGGCTGGATCCCCAGCTGCGAGGCGATCAGGCGTTTCGGCACGCTGAGCTTGATCTGACCATTGCCGGCTTCCTGTTCCTGGCAGAGGAAGCGCACCACCCGGCGGCTGGCATTGGCCACGGCCAGGGTGTCGATCTCAGCCAGGCGCTGGTCCAGGCGAGTGCTGAAACTGGCCAGCAGTTTCAGGCAGATGCTCGGTTGCCCTTCCAGCAGGTGACGATAGTGGGCACCGTCGATGCTCACCAGGCAGCTGGGTTTCAGCGCGCTGGCGGTTACCGGGTAGTGGCGGCTGTCGCAGAACAGCAGGGAGTCGGCAAATATTTGCCCCGGCTGGATCACCTCGACCAGCTTTTCGTTACCTTCCGGCAGCACGCGGGTCAGGATGATCTGCCCCTCCAGCAGCAGATAGAAACGCTCCGCCGGTTCGCCCTGGTGGAAAAGGATATCGAGGCTGTGCAAGCGTCGATGATTCGCCAGGTTGCCGACTTCCTGAAAAGCACTGTCGGGTAGCCTGTCGAACAGGGGGTGCTCGCGCAGGATGGTCAGGGTTGTAATGTCGCTCAGCATGGTTCACCTCAGTAGGTCGCATCTTAGGCGCGTCCGCCGGGCGGCAACATTCCTCCTCGGCACTACCTCTTTGGAGGCAGTGCGATAAAGAGGAGGCAGACCGATACATTCTTGACTGCCGACAATTCTGCCCCGGGTGGAGCATGGCTATGCTTCGCCATGCCCTTGCCATCGCTGGGGGATTGGGAGCCGCTATGGACGTAGAACAACTGCTGGCCAATAACCGCTTCTGGTCCGAATCGCTGACCGCCAGAGACCCGGAATTCTTTGCCCGACTGGCCCGCCAGCAGCGCCCGGAATTCCTCTGGATCGGCTGTTCGGACAGCCGGGTACCGGCCAACGAGGTGGTTGGCCTGATGCCCGGCGAGCTGTTCGTGCACCGCAACGTGGCCAATATGGTGGTGGCCACCGATATGAATTTTCTCTCGGTGCTGCAGTACGCGGTGGACGTGCTGCAGGTCAAACAGGTGATCGTCTGCGGCCACTACGGCTGCGGCGGCGTGCGCGCGGCCTTGGGCCATGAGGCGCTGGGGCTGATCGACAACTGGCTACGCGCGCTCAAGGCGCTCTATCACCAGAACCTGGAACGCTTTCGCGGCCTGGCAGCGGAAGAGCAGGTCAACCTGCTGTGCGAGCTGAACGTACAGCGCCAGGTGCGCAACGTCTGCCACACCACCATCGTGCAGAACGCCTGGAAACGCGGCCAACCCCTGGCCGTGCACGGCTGGATCTACGGGCTGACCGATGGCCTGGTCAACGACCTGGACGTGACAGTCAGCGGGGCTGATCAGCTCGACGACAGCTTTCTTTACGATCAGTGAATGGGCTCGGCAGCCCTCGTAAACGCCTGGTGCGTACGGCCTAGGCGGGCCCCGCGCATCCTACGGAGCAAGAGCGCGATGCCCGTGGGGCCGGGTAGGGTGCGCCGTGCGCACCAGGGGTAGCCCGTAGGTTGAGTTAGCGGCGATTGTCATGGCTTAAGCAGCGACATCATTGCCAGCCGCCGAGGGAGAGTCCATATAAGTTGTTAGGCGCACCTTTGACCGCAAGCCTGCATGCGCATACCATCTGCGCATGAACACCCAGGAGGGAATGCCCATGCTTGCTGCCTACAACCCCAATGCCCCCAAACGAGCTGCCAACCTAAGCGTTAACGGTGACTTGCTCAATAAAGCCAAGGACTTGGATATTAACCTCTCCGCGACATTAGAGCAGGCTCTGGCTGAGGCCTTGAAGAAGAAACAGCGCGAACAATGGCTGGCCGAGAATCAGCAAGCCATCAATGCCTACAACGAACATGTGGAAGCTCAAGGCGTGTTCAGCGACGACCTACGGAGCTTCTGATGCCTCAGTTCGCAGTACACAAGAACACAAACGCCGCCACAAAGGCTGCAGTGCCCTTCCTGCTTGATGTTCAAAGCGACCTGATTGCCGAGCTTGGCACGAGGGTTGTAGTACCTCTCTACACGGCTACCGCCATGAAAGGAAAAACGCTCAGAACCCTTACGCCAACGTTTGAAATTGATGACCAACAGTACGTGATGGTGACTCCGCAACTGGCCGGTATCGCTAAGAAACAACTCGGCACTCAAGTTGCCGACCTTTCAGCACAGCGTAATGAAATAATTGCTGCTCTTGATTTGCTGATCACCGGTATCTGATAGGTGCGTCTAACAAACTGGTACGGATCTGCTGGGCGGTGTGGTGCCACGAGCGGCGGTTCAATGGCAATTGGCAGAGCACAAAGCCCGCCTGACGGCGGGGGTAATCAGTAAGGGGGGATGGTTTTCTTGTGGTTGTGGTAAGCAGCAGCACTGTCGGAACAGGCGAGTCCTGCAGCGGAATAAGGCCGATAACAATCATGATCCGCGTGATCGATTGAACGCTTGGCCCCCGCTGCGCGAACTGCAGAATGGCCAGGGTGGAAAAGCCCACAACAGGCCGGATATACGAATGCAACCGCGCTGACGACAGGTGCAAAAGAAAAGCTTTGCCCACTACTTGTGGGGAGAGTCCATATACCGTTTGTTAGGCTTTTGAAGTCGTGCGCTTTCTGTGCGTGTTAGGCCGCTGCCGCAGTGATGAGGTAGAGCAGATCACTGTATTCGACTTTTCCATCACTGTCGCATTGCGCTTCGGTGGCTGCGATGAACTTTGCGTTCAACTCGCGTTGGCAGGCCTCGCCCAGCATATGGAAGTCGTACATGTCTTCAAACCACGCGCACAGTTCACGGGGGGAACAGCGACGCTGGACTAGGAGTTCTTGAACCGAGATAGCTTCGAAGCTATTGGAGAACAGCTTTGTGATGTCATCGCGGGTTTGCAGGCGGCGATCGCCAAAGCGTATGCCGCTGAACTCCTCCTTGCGAGGATATTGAGACAGCAGAGCGATATACGAATCGAAGATCGGGGACGGTGGCGGCCTTGTGCCGACGACCGCTGCAAAGACGGCACCCTTCTTCAGTATCCGATGAACCTCAGTCAAGACTACTTCGATTTCTTCCATCAGCATGAGAGCCATGTGGCAGACCACGTGGTCGAGCGAGGCTGTGGCCATCGGCAGGGCGTGCGCTCTGCCTTGTTGCAGCGTTGCGGCACGGCCGAGGCGGTGGTGCGCCGCTTCAAGCTCCCCTTGGCTTAGATCGATACCGCTCAAGGACAGATTCGATTGCCCTCGTGCGGCGAAAAGAGATAGTAAAAACCCGTCCCCGCAAGCGAGGTCCAAGAGCGTGCAGGGCGCTTCAGTTTCAGGAACCTCGTTCGCGAGACATTCGTAGGACGACGCAAATCTACGTCCGGCTTTCACAACGGCAAGGTCTGCAAACGCGCGAGCGGTAATTCCGGGATTTGAATCGTGAAACGCAGCGAGGAACTGTTCGAGATTAGAAGAGTGTGGGGTCATCAGAGGCCTAACGTTTGGTTAAGGGGCGGGCTTTAGCCCGTCCCAGTGAGCGAAGCGAGCGATTTGAACCACTAGTTAGGTGCGTCACTCATATTTATACATTTTTTCCCACTGATTGTCTCCAGCGTGAAATGAGAGAAGTATTTTTTCCATTTGATTTACAGAGATAGGTGGATCTACGGTTACTCTATAAATGCTTTTATTGATATCGCGATAGACTGAAGACAAACCATCTGAAGGGTCAAGGCTTCCGCCAACCTCCATTGATACTCCAGGTGCAGTCACAAGAATTACTTGGTGAAAACCTTTTTGCCAATCAAGCCTTTTTATCGTGTTTGATATTTCAATATGGTCAGGCGCTTCAGATACATAGGTATAATCACTGCCAAAATCTGATATTACATGCAGACCGACTACGTTGTTTACGTCTTCCATGCTTGGCCCACATGATGCCAAAAAGAAGAGGCTAGATAGCATGGAAACAATATTTAACTTCATTGGCGCAAGCACCTAACGTTTGGTTAAGGGGCGGGCTTTAGCCCGTCCCGAGCGAGCGAAGCGAGTGACTTGAACCACTAGTTAGAAGGCATTAGCTCATACTGCGAACCAGTTTAGACGCCGCTCTGGTATAAAAATACATTGGATTTCCATTCGAGTTATAGTCCAGCACAAGCAAACCCAGGCCAACCATTAAAGCAAGATCGTCTTTTAAAAATCGAGTCTCTTTGCATGTGTAGTTTGGTCCGGGGCTTAAAATTAGCGCTTGCTCGGGACCGCTAAATCCGCTTAGTAAAAGGAAAAACTCTGTTTGATATTCTTCCATCAGAGCTAATATCTCTAGGGATTGCTCGGATATTGACTCTTTTGCATATGCTAAAGCTAATTCCTCTACGCCATCAGAGCGACTGGCGAGTATCGCTATTCTGGTTGAAATATCGTCTAGTTTCTGATGAACATCATCAAGGCCTTTATTTAGTAAAGCTTTGATGCTTACGGTGGTAACTTGATTGTTCTCAATTGAAGCTCTTATTTCTTCATGGTTGTGCTCGGATAACCATGAAAGGAAGTCAGAGATGGCTGTCTGCTCTGCTGTCTTCCTGCCCGAAGAAAAAGCAGACAGCAAACCAACGATTGTTGCAAACTCTGCGATCATGTTGTTGCCTTCTAACGCCAGCAATAAACGGCGCTAGGTTTGGCGGCGATTTTGCGGCTTTTGTTTTTGCAAAATAGACGACGAACCGTAATGCGTCCGATTTAATTGCCTTGTTAGGCAACTTTACCTTTCGCTAACAGCTAACTTAACGGCTAAACCGATAAATACTGTGCCAGCAATTCTATTTATTAATTTTTGTGCTTTATCTGAACCTTTTAGCCACTCTCCCAGAAAACCAGCAGACCATGCAACCAAAGTAAAAATACAGAGCGTTGTTGCTATAAATAAACAGCCAAATGCCATCATTTGAACTGTTATCGAGCCAATTGAAGGCTCTGCAAATTGAGGTAGAAAGGCCAAAAAGAATATTGCAACCTTGGGATTAGTAACATTCATAACTACCCCACGCATGTATAGTTGCTTCCAATTTGCGTGCTCTTCTTTTACTTTACTTACATTAGTTGAGCCAGCCCTAAATGCTTGCCATGCCAAATAAAGTAAGTACATAGCACCGACAAATTTAAGAATATTAAAAGCCAATTCCGAAGATTGGAAGATAGAAGCAACACCCAATGAAACAGTAGCAGTATGAACCAACAACCCCGTGCATAGGCCTAACGTTACAAATATCCCAGCCTTTCTCCCATTCATTGCTGATTGTGTTAAAACAAATATATTGTCTGGTCCTGGTGATAAAGACAATGCAATTGACGCAACTACAAATAAACTGATTGTTTCTAATGGAATCATACGGTTCTCCAATGTTGCCTAACGTTTGGTTAAGGGGCGGGCTTTAGCCCGTCCCAGTGAGCGAAGCGAACGATTTGAATGCTGTAATGGACTCTCCCCGCGCCACAGTTCTATACCGAGAACGGTGGTGACTGAAATTGGGAGTGTCGTGATGAAGCGAATCGCAGTTGATCTGGCCAAGTCCGTTTACCAAGTTGCCGAGAGTGTCCGTTCTGGCCAGGTGGTGCAGCGTAAGCGGCTGAACCGAGAGGCGTTCAGGCGATATATACAGGAGCAGGCCGAG
>NZ_CAXAOO010000006.1:0-337673 GCF_963970915.1 Pseudomonas sp. EA_105y_Pfl2_R69 | reverse complement strand
TGAAGTCGGCTGCCGGAACGAAGGTCAGGCTGCCATCGGCGGCCACATTGACCACCCCGTTAGCCACCGCAATGGCCTGCACGCCGCCGATCAGGGCGGTGCCGTTGATGCTCTGAATGCTCAGGCCACCATCGGCGGCGCTGTCGTTGCCGAGCAGGTTGAGGCTGACCGAGCCATCTTCGTTGACGCTGAAGCTGTCATCGTTGGCCACGACCGGATCGTTGACGGCGTTGACGTTGGCGAAGCTTAGCTCGGCGCTGTTAGTCAGGCTGCCGTCGCTGACGGTATAGGTGGCGGTAGGTACCGCGCCGGTGTAGTTGGTGGCCGGGGTGAACGTGAAGCTGCCGTTGGCATTGATTACCAGGCTGCCGACACCGGCGATGTTGGCAGTGCTACCGGCGTTGTAGATGGTGGCATCACCAGCGACGGTGAACTGGGTGACGCTGAGGGCATCGTTTTCCGGGTCGCTGTCGTTATCTAGGACGTTTCCGGTGGCGGCAGTGTCTTCGATCACTGCGATGGGACCGTCATTGGCGGCCACGGGCGCATCGTTCACCGCCGCGACGTTGACGGTCACGGTGGCGGTGTTGGAGATCAGGGTGCCGTCGGTGACGGTGTAGCTGAAGTCGGCCACGCCATTGAAGTTGGCATTGGGGGTGAAGGTGACGGTGCCATCGGCGTTGAGGACGGCGGTGCCGCCGTTGCCGCTGGTGACGCTGGCAATGGTCAGGGTGTCGCCATCGACATCGCTGTCGTTGCCCAGCAGGTCAGTCGCCGAGTAAGTGACGGCGGTGTCTTCGCTGGCGACCAGGCTGTCATCGACGGCTACGGGCGCATCGTTCACCGCCGCGACGTTGACGGTCACGGTGGCGGTGTTGGAGATCAGGGTGCCGTCGGTGACGGTGTAGCTGAAGTCGGCCACGCCATTGAAGTTGGCATTGGGGGTGAAGGTGACGGTGCCATCGGCGTTGAGGACGGCGGTGCCGCCGTTGCCGCTGGTGACGCTGGCAATGGTCAGGGTATCGCCATCGACATCGCTGTCGTTGCCCAGCAGGTCAGTCGCCGAGTAAGTGACGGCGGTGTCTTCGCTGGCGACCAGGCTGTCGCCGACAGCCACGGGCGCATCGTTCACCGCCGCGACGTTGACGGTCACGGTGGCGGTGTTGGAGGTCAGGGTGCCGTCGGTGACGGTGTAGCTGAAGTCGGCCACGCCATTGAAGTTGGCATTGGGGGTGAAGGTGACGGTGCCATCGGCGTTGAGGACGGCGGTGCCGCCGTTGCCGCTGGTGACGCTGGCAATGGTCAGGGTGTCGCCATCGACATCGCTGTCGTTGCCCAGCAGGTCAGTCGCCGAGTAAGTGACGGCGGTGTCTTCGCTGGCGACCAGGCTGTCGCCGACAGCCACGGGCGCATCGTTCACTGACGTGACTGTGCCGGCGATGTTGGCTGTGCTGCTCGCTACGCCATCACTGATGGTGTAGGAGAAATTGGCGGGGCCGCTGTAGTTGGCGGCAGGGGTAAACACCAACTGGCCATTGGTCAGGGTGACTGTGCCATTGTTGACGCTGACCGAGATACCTTCGGCTATGGCCTGGCCGTCGACCGCAGTAATTGTCAGGGCATCACCATCCAAGTCGCTGTCGTTGCTCAGGACATCGATGCTGACCGTGCCGTCTTCGTTGAGGGTGAAGGCATCCGCTTGAGCGCTAGGTGCTGTGTTGATGCTTGGCTCGCCTGGCTCGTCAATTTCAGCGGCGGTGTCGGTAGTTGCCAGTTCGCCGAGCTCTTCGTCCAGTTCGCCAGTGGCGAAAGCCAATCCTGCAGTTTCGAACCCGACTGTCGCCTCAAGCTGCTGGCCCGTTTCATCGAGCATCACAAAGCTATGGCCGCCGCCTGCCGCTCCGCCAGTGCCGCCGCCGGTACCCGCGCCCGCCGCGGTTGCTTCGAGGTCGGTGGTGGGGTCGAAACCTGCGGCGAGGGCTTGTTCGAGATCGGATGCCGGCGCTTGCGCGGTTTCGACCGAGTTGGCCGGGCCCGCCTGCCAGTTGCTGTTCTGGGTAACGCTGAGCAGTTCGCCATTGGCCAGTTGCAGGGTGGCTTCGCCGCCCAGGCCTGTCAGTAGTTGTTCGCCCTGGAGCAGGCGCTCGCCTTCGAATATCTGCCGCTTAAGGCCGTCTAGGGAAACGGCAAATACTTGACCTACAAGGCTTTTGACGATGGCGACGATATTGCTCATAGATACTGCTCCGTGTACTCGTGCGTAAAAAAGGTGGCAAGGCGAGTAAGCATTGGGTTCAAATTTGGTAGATCTGTCCGACAATATTTTGTCGTCATTAATTTGGCTTATTCCATTTTGGAATTAGGGCTGTGCCAAACTATTGACCGCTTGCTCGCGATAATAAAGAATGCGCGCCGTGATGTCACTTTGATATTTAACCGACATCTTGCCGGGTTAGAAGCACTGGCTGGCAAGTCGTCTTTATCCTGCTCTAGCTCATCGCTAATCCGTCACCTGGCAGTCAGTCTGCCGAAAAGGAATTTTATTCAATGCGTTTTCTCGTTCTCGTTCCCCTTGCACTGGCAGTATCTGTGGCGGCCCATGGCCAAACCCTCACTGAGGCCATGCAGAGTGCCATCGAGGCGCATCCGGAAATCCAGGCCGGGATCAATTCGCGGTTGTCGGTAGAAGAACAGATGAAGGCTGCCAAAGGCGGTTACCTGCCCCAGGTCGACCTGTTGGCCGGTTATGGCCGCGAGTCCACCGACAGCCCCAGCACCCGCGGCAGCACGCACAACAGCGAGACCCTGACCCGCGGCGAATCGAGCCTGCGCCTGCAGCAGATGCTCTTCGACGGCTTCGCCACCAGCAGCGAGGTGGGCCGCCAGCGGGCCACCGTCAATGCCCGCGCCTATGAACTGCTGGGGACTTCCGAGCGCACCGGGCTGACCGTGGCCCAGGTCTATCTGGAGGTGCTCAAACGCCAGGAAATGGTGCGTCTGGCCGAAGACAACCTGCACAGCCACGAGCGCATCTATGACCAGATCAGCCTGCGCAGCCAGCGCGGCGTCGGGCGCATGGCCGACCTCGATCAGGCCGAGGCGCGTCTGGCCCAGGCCCGCAACAACCTGATTACCGAGCAGACCAACCTGGCCGATGCCCAGGTCAACTACTTCAGCGCCGTGGGCCGCGATGCCAGCGAGCTGAGCCTGCCCCAGAGCCTGCTCGCGAGCTTGCCGGAGAGCCTGCCGGCGGCCCGCGAGGAGATGCTGCAGAACAACCCCTTCCTCAGCTCGGCCGAGGCCGATGTGCAGGCCAGCGAACAGCAGTATGAAGCGTCGAAGTCGACCTTCTACCCGCGCTTCGATGCCGAGCTGTCGCGCAGCATGGACAACAATCTGGACGGCACCGCGGGCCATAGCAACGAATGGCGGGCGATGGTGAATATGCGCTACAACCTGTTCGCCGGCGGCAGCAACAAGGCCGATCTGCAGTCCAAGGCCCACCAGGTCAATCAGGCCATGGACATTCGCAACAACGCCCTGCGCGTGCTCAACGAAGATCTGGGTCTGGCCTGGAATGCCCTGCAGAACGCTCGCCAGCAGCTGCCGATTGCCCAGCAGTACGTCGACTACAGCAGCCGGGTGCGCGAGTCCTACCAGAAGCAGTTCAGCCTGGGCGACCGTACCCTGCTGGATCTGCTCGACAGTGAGAACGAACTGTTCACCGCCGCCCGCCGTCTTGAAGAGGTGCGCTTCACCGAACTGTTTACTCAATACCGGATCAAGGCCACCATGGGCTCCCTGCTCAAGAGCCAGGGTGTGGTCGCGCCAATCGCCGCTGCACCGCTGGACGAGGTCAAGGCCAACGTCAGCTTGCCCGGCCTTAACTGAGCCCAGTCGTGGATGAGTAACCCCAGTGGCAGTAGACCTTAGCCAGACCCAGACCCGTAGCGATCCCCGCGATCGCTACGACGACCCTCTGCTGGACAGCCTGCTGTCGCTGTGCAGCCTGCACCAGAAGTCGGTCAGCCGTGCCATGCTCACGGCCGGCTTGCCGCTTCCGGAGCAACGCCTGAGCCCCGAACTTCTGGCCCGCGCCGCCGCGCGCGCCGGCTTGCAGGGACGCTGGTTGCGCCGCGGGCTGGACAAGATTCCCGAGCTGGCGATGCCGGCCCTGCTGCTGCTGCGCGAGGGGCGCAGCGCCTTGCTGCTGGGCTGGGACGAGCAGGGCCGTGCCCGGGTCATGCCCAGCGAGAGCGAGGGCGGTGAGGTGCGGGTCCGTGCCGAGGTGCTGGCCAAGGACTACAGCGGCCAGGTGTTCTTTGCTCAGCCGTTGCACAAGTTCGACTTCAACCGTGGCGAGCTGATTCCGCGCGCCACGTCCTGGTTTCGCGACACCCTGAAGCGCTCGCGCTGGCTGTATATCGATGCCATCGCGGCGAGTTTCCTGATCAACCTGATCGGCCTGGCCACGCCGCTGTTCGTGATGAATGTGTACGACCGGGTGGTGCCCAATCAGGCCGAAGCCACGCTCTGGGTCATGGCCATTGGCATCACCGGGGTGTTTCTCTTCGACCTGTTGCTCAAGACCCTGCGCGGTCTGTGTTTGGATCTGGCGGGCAAGAAGACCGACCTGATCATCAGCGCCACGCTGTTCGAGCGTATCGTCGGCATGGCCATGAAGTTTCGCCCGGCGCGGGTCGGCAGCTTCGCCCAGAACATCCACGAGTTTCAGAGCCTGCGCGATTTCCTCGCCTCGCTGACCCTGGCCAGCGTGATCGACCTGCCGTTTACCCTGCTGATTCTGGCGGTGATCGCCATGATCGGTGGGCATCTGGTGTGGATCCCGATTCTCGCCTTCCCGCTGGTGGCGCTGATCGGCTGGGCCTTGCAGCGGCCCCTGGCGGAAACCATGCAGCGCAGCATGGCTCTGGCCGCCGAGCGCCAGTCCAGCCTGATCGAGAGCCTGGCCGGGCTGGATGCGGTCAAGGTCAACAACGCCGAAAGCGAGCGCCAATATATCTGGGAGCAGACCATCGGCACCCTTAGCCGCCTGGAGCTGCGCGCGCGCATGCTGTCCAGCCTGGCGATGAACTCGACCATGCTGCTGCAGCAGCTGGCCGGGGTGGTGGTCATCGTGCTCGGCGTGTACCAGATCATGGCCGGCAACCTGAGCATGGGCGGCCTGATCGCCTGCTATATGCTCAGCAGCCGCGCCCTCGGCCCGCTGACGCAGATTTCCGGCCTGCTCACCCGCTACCAGCAGGCCAAGGTGACCCTGGACTCGGTCAACCAGATGATGGAGTTGCCCCAGGAGCGCCACGAGGACGAGCGCCCGCTCAAGCGCAAGTCGCTGCAGGGCGCGGTGGAATTTCGTCAGGTGGATTTCCACTACCCCGACCAACAACAGGCCGCGCTGCAGAAGATCAGTCTGGTGGTCAGGCCCGGGGAGAAGATCGGCATTATCGGTCGTAGCGGCTCGGGCAAGAGCTCCCTGGCCAAGCTGATCGTCGGCCTGTACCAGGCCGACGGCGGCAGCCTGCTGGTGGACGGCATCGATGTGCGCCAGCTGGATGTCAGCGACCTGCGCTACAACATCGGTTACGTGCCCCAGGATATCCAGCTGTTCTCCGGCACCCTGCGCGACAACCTGGTGTCTGGTGCGCGTTACGTCGAGGACGAGCTGGTGTTGCAGGCCTCCGAACTGGCCGGCGTGCACGAGTTCGCCCGCCTGCACCCCAAAGGCTATGAGCTGCAGGTCGGCGAGCGCGGGCAGAATCTTTCCGGCGGCCAGCGGCAGAATATCGCCCTGGCCCGGGCCCTGTTGCTCGATCCGCCGATCCTGTTGCTCGACGAGCCCACCAGTGCCATGGACAACAGCGGCGAAGAGCGCCTCAAACAGCGTCTGGCGGCGGTGATCGGCAGCAAGACCCTGCTGCTGGTCACCCACCGCGCCTCGATGCTCAGCCTGGTGGATCGCCTGATCATCGTCGACCGTGGGCAGATCATCGCCGACGGTCCTAAGGGGAGCGTGATGGAAGCGCTGAAGAAGGGGCAGATCAGTGTCAGCTAAACATTCGGGCAAAGGTCTGCGACAAACCCTGGGCGCTTATTTCGGCAGCCGCGATGCCATGGGCGACGAGCCCCTGCCGGAAGTCAGCAAGGCGCTGATCGAGGATGCACCGCGGGTGGTGCGCCTGACCATCTGGAGCCTGATCGCCTTCTTCGTCTTCTGCCTGCTGTGGGCCCATTTCGCCGTGGTCGATGAAGTGACCCGTGGCGATGGCAAGGCGATTCCGTCCTCGCGTCTGCAGAAGATCCAGAACCTGGAAGGCGGCATCGTTGCCGAACTCTTCGTCCGTGAGGGGCAGATCGTCGAGGTCGGCGATCCACTGCTGCGTCTGGACGACACCCGTTTCGCGTCCAACGTTGGCGAAACCGAAGCCGATCGCCTGGCCCTGTTGCTGCGCGTCGAGCGTCTGAGCGCGGAAGTGCAGGGGCGCGAACTGCTGGTCAGCGACGAGGTGCGGGAAAAGGTACCGCGCCAGGCCGACAACGAAATCGAGCTGTTCAACAGCCGCAAGCAGCAACTGCTCAACGAGGTGGCGGGGTTGGAGGAGCAACTGATCCAGCGCCAGCAGGAGCTGCGCGAGTTCGCTTCCAAGCAGCAGCAGTTTCGCAACAGCCTCGAACTGCTGCGCCAGGAAATTCGCATGTCCGAGCCGCTGGTGGCCGATGGCGCGATTTCCCCGGTGGAGGTGTTGCGCCTCAAGCGCGCCGAGGTCGAGAGCCGCGGCCAGATGGACGCCACCACCCTGGCGATGCCCCGGGCCGAGGCGGCGATCAAGGAAGTCGAGCGCAAGATCGACGAAACCCGTGGGCGCTTTCGCAGCGACGCCCTGACCCAGCTCAACGAGGCGCGCACCGAGCTGAGCAAGATCCAGTCCACCGGCAAGGCCCTCGAGGACCGAGTCAACCGCACCCTGGTGATCTCGCCGGTACGCGGCATCGTCAAGCAGCTCCTGGTCAACACCATCGGCGGAGTGATCCAGCCCGGCAGCGATCTGGTGGAGATCGTGCCGCTGGGCGAGAACCTGCTGGTCGAGGCGCGCATCCGTCCCCAGGACATCGCCTTCCTGCACCCCGGGCAGGAGGCCATGGTCAAGTTCACCGCCTATGACTACACCATCTACGGCGGGCTCAAGGCCGAGCTGGAGCAGATCGGTGCCGACACCGTCACCGACGATGACGGCAACAGCTTCTATGTGATCAAGCTGCGTACCAACAGGAGCCACCTGGGCAGCGAGGCCAATCCGCTACTGATCATTCCCGGCATGGTCGCCTCGGTGGACATCATTACCGGCAAGAAGAGCGTGCTTAATTACCTGCTCAAGCCGATTATCCGCGCCCGCGCCGAGGCCCTGCGCGAGCGGTAGGGCGGATCTACGTAGGGTGCGCTGTGCGCACCAGGCGCTACCGAATGTTCTTGGTGCGCACGGCGCACCCTACGGCATGTCTATTCGACAAACAGTTGCTGCACCACCGAGAAGTCCTGCTTGCCCTTGCCCTGCTTGAGCAGCAGGCGGTACAGCTGCAGGGCCAGCGCGCCCATGGGCGTGCTGCTGCCGCTGACCTGGGCGGCTTCCTGGGCCAGGCCCAGGTCCTTGGCCATCAGCTCGGCCATAAAACCGCCCGAGTAGCCCCTGGAGGCCGGGGCGTTTTCCATCACCCCGGGCCAGGGGTTGTACTTTTCCAGGGTCCAGTTGCCGCCCGAGCTCTGGCGCATGATCTCGGCCAGCACGCCCGGCTCCAGGCCGCTGGCCACACCCATGGCCATGGCTTCGGCGGTGGCGATCATCTGCACCGCCAGCACCTGGTTGTTGCACACCTTGGCCACCTGGCCGGCCCCGTCGGGACCGGCATGGAAGATATTGCTGCCCATGGCGGCGAAGATGGCGTGAGCCTTGGCCAGGGTGGCGGCCGCGCCACCGACCATAAAGGTCAGGGTGCCGGCAGCGGCCCCGGCGGTGCCGCCGGAAACCGGCGCGTCGAGCATCTCGATGCCCAGTGCACTGGCGGCCTGGTGCACCCTGCGCGCGGACTCCGGGGCGATGGTCGAGCACTCCAGCACCAGGGTGCCGGGCTTGAGGGCGGTGAGCAGGCCAGCGTCGCCCAGATACAGCCCCTCCACATGGCGGCTGGCGGGCAGCATGCTGATCACCACCAGGGCGTCCTGGGTCGCCTCGACGGCGCTGGCGGCCGCTAGGGCACCCTCGGCGGCCAGCTCATCGACGGCGGCTGGGACCAGGTCGAATACCTTAAGGACGAAGCCGGCCTTGAGCAGGTTGCGGGCCATGGGCAGGCCCATGTGGCCGAGGCCGATAAAAGCGATCTGGGTCATGGTTGTTGCCCTCCTCGTAGGGTGCGCCGTGCGCACCAGGATTCCATTGTTTGGGGTGCATGGCCTAGGCGGCCCCGCGACACCCTACAGATCCGCCAATGGGTGCTCGCCTTCCCAGACCGCTTCGAAGTGCGCCTCGATCACCTCGTCGGCGATGGCCGCCACATCCGGCCAATGCCAGCGGGGCGTCTGGTCCTTGTCGATCAGCCGCGCGCGCACCCCCTCGGGGAATTCCGGATGGCGGCAGCAGTTCAGGCTGAGGGCGTATTCCATGCGGAACACCTCGGCCAGGGACAGGCGCTTGGCCCGGCGGATCTGCTCCCAGACCAGGTGCCCGGTCATCGGGCAGCCACCATTGAGGGTCTTGGCCGCGCGCGCCAGGAGCAAGTCGCTGTCGCCCTGCAGGGCGCTCAGCGCACGCCAGGCGTGGGGCAGGTCGGCCTGGTCGAGCAGGGCGTCGATGCGTGCGCGGCGCGGCAGCCACTGGGCCTCCGGTAACGCGTCGCGGGCTTCGGCCTCGAGGGCCTGAAGCAGGCTGTGCAATTGTAGTTGTGGCTGCTCCAGCCAGTTCAACTGCACCAGGCCTTCGAGCAGGGCGTCCTGCTGGTTGTCGAGCAGGAAGCGGTCGGCCAGGTCCAGGTCCAGGGCGTCGCGGCCGTTGATCCCGCTGGCGGTCAGGCCGAGGAACAGGCCGAGCTTGCCCGGCAGGCGGGCGAGGAACCAGCTGCCGCCGACATCGGGGTACAGGCCGATATTGATTTCCGGCATGCCCAGGCGGCTGCTGGGGGTGACGATGCGGATGCCCGCGCCCTGCATCAGGCCCATGCCGCCGCCCAGCACATGGCCGTGGGCCCAGCAGATAAAGGGCTTGGGGTAGCTATGGATGCGATGGTCGAGGCGGTATTCGTCGGCGAAGAAGCGCCGCGCCAGGGGCGGCACCTGTCCCGGGTGTTCGCGGCACTGTTGTACAAGCTGCACCACATCGCCGCCGGCGCAGAAGGCCTTGGGCCCGTTGCCGCGCAGCACTACACAGGCGATGCCCGGATCGGCCGCCCACTCCTGCAGCTTGGCGTCCAGCGCCTCGATCATTGGCAGCGACAGGGCGTTGAGACTGCCGGGGGCATCCAGGCTGGCGATGCCGATGCGCATGCCATGCAGGCTGGGGCGTTCGTCGAAAATCACGTTCATCATCAAGGTTCCTGGTGCGCAGGGCGCACCCTGCGGGAATAGGCTTATTTATTGCGCCACTGCGGCTCGCGTTTTTCCAGAAAGGCGTTGACCCCTTCGCGGGTGTCGTCGGCATCGAACAGGTCGACGAAGCGCTCGCGTTCCTCCGCCAGCCAGGTGTTCGGGCTGCGTTCGCGTGCGCCCTGGATCAGCGGTTTGATGGTGCGTACCGCCACCGGGCTCTGCCGCGCCACCTTGGCCGCCAGCAGCAGGGCGTGGCCGCGGGACTCGCCGGTGTCGACCACCTGCTCGACCAGGCCGATGCGCAGGGCGGTTTCCGCATCCAGGCGTTCGCCACAGAGAATCATGCGCTTGGCCCAGCCTTCGCCCACCAGCCAGCTCAGGTGCTGAGTGCCGCCGGCGCAGGGCAGCAGGCCGACGGTGGCCTCGGGCAGGGCCATTTGCGCCTGGCGCTCGGCGATGCGGATGTCGCAGGCCAGGGCACACTCCAGGCCGCCCCCCATGGCATAGCCGTTGATCGCGGCAATCGACACGCCGCGGAAATCCCGCAGCGCCTCGAAGGCTTCGCCGAAGCGCCGGGCCATCTCGCGGGCACGGGCCTTGTCGCCATCGGCGAACAGCTTGAGGTCGGCCCCAGCGCTGAAGAACTTGCCGCCCTGGCCGGTGATCACCAGGGCGTAGATGTCGTCGTCGTGGTTGAGGTGCTCGATCAGCTGCTTGAGGCCGATCAGCGAGTCGCGGTCCCAGGTGTTGGCCGGCGGCTGATTGATGGTGATTAGCGCGGTATGGCCGTGCTTTTCCACGGTGAGCTTGTGGGTCAGGTCGAACAGGCCGGGGTGGTAGGCCTCGATGGCGTGGCTCATATATATCCTCGTAGATTGTGCTCCCCTCTCCCTCTGGGAGAGGGGCTGGGGCGGCCCGCGTAGGGTGAGGGTGGTGCGTGTCCCCCTCACCCTAACCCTCTCCCCGGAGGGGCGAGGGGATAAAAGCTACAAAAGGCGATCAAGCATGCCGCCTTGGTCGAGCAGGCGGCGGGCGATGATCACCCGCATGATCTCGTTGGTGCCCTCCAGTATCTGGTGCACGCGGCTGTCGCGCAGCCAGCGTTCGAGCGGGTAGTCGTTGAGATAACCATAGCCGCCATGTAGCTGCAGGGCCTCGTTGCACAGGTTGAAACAGTGGTCGGTGGCGAAGCGCTTGGCCATGGCGCAGTACAGACTGGCTTCGCCATGCTGCTGGTCCAGCTTGTGCGCGGCCAGGCGCACCATCTGTCGGCTGGCGGTCAGATCGGTGAGCATGTCGGCCAGCTTGAACTGCAGGGCCTGGAACTCGCTGAGCGGCTTGCCGAACTGTTTGCGTTCGTCCACATAACGCAGCGATTGTTCCAGCGCCGCCTGGGCCGCGCCGAGGGAACAGCTGGCGATATTGATACGGCCGCCGTCCAGGCCCTTCATGGCGTAGACAAAGCCCTGGCCCTCGGGGCCGATGCGGTTGCCGGCGGGGATGCGCACGCCTTCGAAACTGATGGTGCGGGTCGGCTGGGCGCGCCAGCCCATCTTCAGTTCGTTACGACCGTACTTCACCCCTGGGCTGTCGGCCGGCACCAGAAAGCAGGAAATGCCCTTGGCTCCACTGTCCTCGCCGCTGCGCGCCATGACGATCAACACCTCTGTGCTGCCGGCACCGGAGATAAAACACTTGCTGCCATCGAGCACATAGTCCTCGCCGTCGCGCCGGGCGCGGGTGCGCAGGTGCGCGGCATCGGAGCCGGCGTCCGGCTCGGTCAGGCAGTAGGAGGCCAGCAGCTCGCCACTGGCCAGGCGTGGCAGCCAGGCATCCTTGAGCGCCTGTTCGGCGAAGGAGGCGAGCATCCAGATCGCCATGTTATGGATGGTGATAAAGGCGGTGGTGGCGACGCAGCCCGCCGCCAGTTGCTCGAAAATCAGCGCCGAGGACAGCCGCGACAGGCCCAGGCCGCCATCCTCCTCCTTGAGGTAGAGGGCCAGGTAGCCCTGTTCGGCGGCGCGCCTGATCACCTCCAGGGGGAAGTGGTGGTCGCGGTCCCAGTCGCCGGCATGGGGGGCCAGTTCCCGCGCGGCAAAGGCGCGGGCGCTGTCTACCAGCAGGCGTTGTTCATCGCTGAGTTCGAAATCCATAAGTCCTCATTGCAGGGTCGCGGGCTGTCCGCCGGCGCGCCGTTCGGCTTGCCAGGCGGCGAGGCTGGGTGCCGCCTGGGAGCCGTCGAGGCGGTCGACGATGCTGAAGTAGTCCTGCTTGAGCGGGTCGCGCATCACCTCGGCGCGGCTCTTGACCTGGACGACATACACCGTCTGCGCGTTCTGGTGATCGAAGGCACGCCACTCTTGCCGGTCCTTGAGTAGCTGATAGCTGTGGTTTTCCAGGGCCTTGATCAGCGTTTCGCTGTCCAGGCTCTTGCTCCGCTGCACGGCGTCGGCCCACTGATAGACGATGCTGTAGGCCGAGGCCGCGGAGCTGGAGGGGTACATCTCGTAACGCTGGCTGAAATCCTTGACGAAGGCTGCGCCGCGGGCGGATTTCTCCAGGGCCGGTACGCGCCAGGTCCAGGGTTCGGTGCCGAGCACGCCCTGCATGATCCCCGGACCGGCTTGTTCGACCATATGCTGGGTCAGGTTGGGCGCGACGATCTGCATGCGCGAGGTCAGGCCCAGGTTCTGGGCGATGCGCATGGCGCGCACCAGATCCTCGCCGAACAGTACCAGGACCAGCACCTGTGCCTGGCTGGCCGCGGCCTGGGTCAGGGCGTTCTGGTAATCGGCCATGCGCGCGCCGGGGAAGGGCACCTTGACCCCCGGGTGCTTGCCCTGGTCCGTACTGCCGGTGGTCTGGCGCAGCGAGCTTTCCGAGGTGTGACCCCAGGTGTAATCGGCGGTGACGTAGAAGTAATCCTTGTTCGGCAGGTGCTTGCTCAGGTAACCGCCGAGGGCGTGGGCGCTCATCCAGGCGTTGTTGCACTCGCGGAACATATAACGATGGCCGTCCTTGCCGGTGGTGTCGTTGGAATAGGTGAGGGTGCCGAAGTACAGCAGGCCATGCTTGGCCGCACGCTTGCCGGCGGCGATGGCCACTGCGCTGGAGGAGCCGCCAAACAGCATGGCCGCGCCTTCGGCGGCCAGTTTATCGACATTGCGCTCGGCCTTGGCCGGGCGCGAGGCGGTGTCCTTGCTGGACAGGCGCAACGGCCGACCGAGCACACCACCGCGCTCGTTGAGCTCGTCTATGGCCAGCAAGGCACCGCGCATCTGGGCCAAACCTTCTTCCTTATAAGGGCCGGTACGCGGGTAGTTGAGACCGAGGGTGATCGGTTCGGCGGCCTGGGCAACGGCAGTGATCCCGGCCCATAGGGCCAGGGTGGCAGTCAGTCGTTTCATTGCAATCCTCCATGTTCTAGTTAGGCCTGACCGACTGTGAGGCCAGGGCGAGCAGGGAGGCATTGTCTTTTGGTCTAAGGGACCGGGTATTGCAGTGCGTCAATAGAGGATCAGGTTCTCATTTCAGCTGGATGGTCATATTGCTGCCGACGATGGAGTCTTCATCGAACCAGCGGCTGGTCACTGTCTTGGTTTCGCTGAAGAAGCGCACGGCCTGTTTGCCATAGGCATGCAGGTCGCCGTAGAAGGAGCCTTTCCAGCCGGTAAAGGAAAAGAATGGCAGCGGTACCGGCACCGGCACGTTGATGCCGACCTGGCCGACTTGCACCGCGTGCTGATAATGCCGCGCCGCGCCGCCGCAACGGGTGAAGATCGAGGTGCCGTTGCCGTAGGGGCTGGCGTTGACCAGTTCGATGGCCTGTTCCAGGCTGTCGACTTCCATGCACACCAGCACCGGGCCGAAGATTTCCTCGCGGTACAGGCCCATCTTGGTGGTGACGCCGCGAAACAGCGTTGCGCCGATCCAGTTGCCGTTGGGGTAGCCCTCGACCGCACAGTGCGAGCCGTCCAGCAGGCATTCGGCACCTTCCGCCTTGCCCTCGGCGATCAGGCGCAGCACGCGCTGTTTGGCCTGTTGGCTGATCAGCGGGCCAAAGGCGGCGTGGCCGTCGGTCCAGTAACCGGGTTGCAGATCGGCCATCTGCGCCTGCAGCTCGTCGATCCACTGCTTCGATTCGCCGACGAACACCGCCACGCTGATCGCCATGCAGCGCTGCCCGGCCGCGCCGCAACTGGCCCCGACCAGGTTGCTCAGCACCTGCTGCTTGTTGGCGTCGGGCATGATCACCATATGGTTCTTGGCCCCGGCGAAGGCCTGCACGCGTTTCAGGTGGGCGGTGCCGGTGCGGTAGATATGCTGGCCCACCGGCACCGAGCCGACGAAGGAGATGGCGCGGATATCCGGGTGGGTGAGCAGGCTGTCGACCACCTCGCGCGCGCCGTGCAGCACCTGCAGCACGCCTTTGGGCGCACCGGCCTCGATAAACAGCTCGGCCAGGCGGTTGGGGGTCAGCGGGTCCTGTTCGGACGGCTTGAGAATAAAGGTGTTGCCGGCGGCGATGGCCAGGGGAAACATCCACAGCGGGATCATCGCCGGGAAGTTGAACGGGGTGATGCCCACGCACACGCCCAGCGGCTGAATCCAGCTGGCAGTGTCGATATCGCGAGCCACGTTCTCCATGGTCTCGCCCATCATCAGGCTGGCGATATTGCAGGCTTGCTCGACCACCTCGATGCCGCGCCAGACATCGCCCTTGGCATCGGCCAGGGTCTTACCGGTTTCGCCGGAGAGGATCTCCGCCAGCTCGTCGTGGTGTTCTTTGAGCAGGTGCTGGTAACGCAGCATCACCCGCGCACGGTCGGACACCGGCACTTCACGCCAGGTGAGAAAGGCCGCCTTGGCACTGGCAATCGCCGCTTCGATGTCTTCGGCGGTGGCCTTGGGTGCCAGGGCCAGAACTTCCTGGGTGGCCGGGTCGGTCACTTCGATAAATTCGCGGGTGCGGCTTTCGCGCCATTCGCCGTCGATCAACTGCGGGATTGCCTTGGCCATGGTGTTCTCCACGCTGTTGTTTTGTCAGTGTTATAGCTGCCTTGTTGGGCTTTGTGGATTGACGATCTTGGGCGATGGATGGACTATCTTGGGATTGAATGGCTAGCTTGGATGCACTCCGGGGCGATTTCTCCCGGGTGGCATCCGGGTGATCGAGGAGGCGGATGAACGCACCAGTCGATACTTCCAACTGGCCATTACCGGCTAATGGCGTGCGTTTTATCACCCCGCCCAGGCTGCGTCGCCTACTGGCTAGGCATCCCCTGGCGCAGGGCTGTTATCCCCAGGCCCTGGGGTTTTACCCCGAGGCGCTGGGCCATCGCATGCAGCGCCTGGTACCGGAGGACCATCTGCTGATCTACTGCCGCGCCGGGCAGGGCTGGCTGGCAACGAAGGATGGACGATTAGCTGTCAGTGGTGGCGATCTGCTGTTGTTGCCCAAGGGCGTCGCCCACGCTTACGGCGCGGATCCGCACAAGCCCTGGAGCCTGTACTGGGTGCATTTCGACGGCGAGCTGGTGGCGGACTTTCTCAAGCCTCTGGGCAAGGGCCCTCTATGGCGTATCGGTGTGCAGCCGCGCCTGCTGGCCGAGTTCGACGCGCTGCTCAACCTGCGCAAACAGGGCCTTAATCTGGCCCACTTTATCCATGCCGCCCACCAGTTGCAGGCGCTGCTCACCTCGCTGGCGGTGCTGCCGGCGCGGGCCACATTGAAATCCGGGCGGGTGCTGGACGTTGACGCGGTGCAGGCGGTGATGCGCGCCCACCTGCATGACTCGCTGAACCTCGATGAGCTGGCCGCGCAGTTCAAACTGTCGCGCTTCCACTTCGCCAAAACCTACCGCGCCCTGACCGGGCACGCGCCGATCCAGGATTTTATCCAGCTGAAAATGGCCCACGCCTGCCGCCTGCTCGACGAGGGCGAGCAGGGCATCCGTCAGGTGGCCGAGCAGTTGGGTTACGAGGACGTGTATTACTTTTCGCGGCTATTTCGCAAGGTGGTGGGTATGGCACCCAGTCATTACAGGGCGCTGCATCAAGGCTAAGTCAGGCGTTTTCAGGGGCAGGCGGCGCTTTCGGCCAAAAGCAGCCGGTGGACACACAACCGACAAAGCGGTAGCTTGCGATTGACTGGATCTTGCCACCTACGTCAACCTGCGATTTTAATTAGCGAGTGGAAACTAAATATGTTAACTACGGCGTATTAAAAATTGACTCTTAAAAGCTATAGCCGCAGAGGCTATGGCACCTAAAGTATAACCGTTAAAGTAATCAAGCGATTTGATGAATTTTCCAGAAACTCAAAGAACAGGAACTTTAGCTGAGTTTGACGTGGCACGGCTATTTCTATCTTGGAGCTGGAACGTAGGGCAAGATCAAATTGATATAGGATACGACCTATTCGTAACTCCAAGTCATAGTCTTTATAATGGCGGTCGATTCCTTGCCCAAATCAAGGGCACAGCAAAGACTACTGGTAAAAACTCTGTTCGCGCCCCCGTTTCGAAAAGCAGACTCCGCCAGTATGCAGAGTCTATCATTCCTGTATTTATTATTCGTGTGACACCTGAGGGCAGGTTCTACTGGCTTCACGCTCAACCTTGGACACGGGCAAATGAGCATCGACTGTTAGGTAGTGGAAATATAAGCATTGAGTTCGAAAGCACACAATCCCTCGATCATCGCTCAGAATTTGAATGCTACCTAAAATCAGTACTAACAGTTACTGGCCGCGAAGCGCAGGGCGAAGTGTTACTTCCTGAGTCGCTAAATAGTCGATCAAGTATTAATACTCAGCAGGCTCTTGGATTTCTGGCAGAGTCTGAGGTGTCAGAAGGCTTTATCAGTAAACTTACCTTCACTCCAACTCAAAATCCAGAAAATTTAGAAAAGTTCAAGGACGCGTTGTTCTTTGGCTTGCCACGAACTTTTGAGGTCGAGAAATTTAACATATCTGTACCTCCTTCTCTCAATAACCCTTATGAAGAATTTGGAAAAGGGGCTATATCAATAAATTCCATCGGCTCTACGGCCGGAAAAATTCGACTTATCCCTGGCCATAAACACTCAATCACCACGACAGAATTATCGATTGACGCCGAGCTTTTTAATGGAAGCCTTGGAGCTGCTATAACTAATGAGCAAAAGGCCAGCATTCTAGATATTTGTGTTCGCTTCAAGATCAATAAAAACAACAGCCTCACACCAAACGCTAGATTTAGCTTTCGAATGCCCCACATCTCCGATATGCCAATAAAAGATGTGGACTATCTAAGCCACGTTCATTTATGGGCAGAGCAGGCTCTAGCTCGCAAGAGCTTTACTTTAGAGGTGGAAATATCGGGACAAAGACTTCCGCTACCCTTCCCGGCGGAAATTCAAGAGTCGGCCATGGAGTTTATACATCTGGCTCACACCCTAGGGAAAATTCATTTGATAGCAAGAACCACTGGATCGAAACTCCGTGTCCCGAACGAATTTTCGATATCACGAGCAGATATTAACAATATTAATTGTGCCTTTTTATTGCTTCGAGGCGATCAACAACAAACACTTTCTTCTCTTTCGATAGAGCTTGAGCCAAGTGAAAAAATTGAATCATCCAAAAAGACTTCGCTTTTTGGCGTCAAGATCATAACGTTTAATCTTTTCGACCAAGAGCTTTGCAAAATCCCAACTAGATTCGACTTAATTGATTATCAAGTTAAAAGAATTCCGAATTCTACAAAAACGCTGGTAACTTCAGGTAAGCACGGAAAAGCACTGATGTCATTTGCGGATGATTACTCTGAAGATCTAGAGGGGGCTTGGTTCTCAACTAAAAAAACCTGATTTCCTACTCATTCTGACTGACAGCTTCTGGTCGATTCTGTTGAAAAAGTCGATGTTTGAGAAAACCGAAAACAATAGGTGGCATAAAACAATAGACCACGGTTTTCGGGAGCATTAATCGTTGTGTCTCCTGTTTTCTTCACAAGTCCGCACAACCCCATTGTTGGGCTTCGCTGCGCTCAACCACAACCTACGCGGCTAAGCGCCGTTCGCCTTGACTTGCCCCGGTGCCTTCCTTAGCGTGCCGTCTTCGTTGGTTTAAGCAGGACACAGGCATGAGTGCCGCAGATAACGTCAAACTCGAAGCCGGCTGGAAAGCGGCCCTGCAGGATGAGTTCGAGAAGCCCTATATGCGTGAGCTGGGGGATTTCCTGCGTAGCGAGAAGGCGGCGGGTAAGGAGATTTATCCAGCCGGTTCGCTGATCTTCAATGCGCTCAACTCCACCCCGCTGGCCCAGACCAAGGTGGTGGTGATCGGCCAGGACCCTTACCACGGCCCGGGTCAGGCCCATGGTCTGTGCTTCTCGGTGCAGCCGGGGGTGAAAACCCCGCCGTCGCTGGTGAATATCTATAAAGAGCTCAAGCGCGACCTGAATATCGATATCCCCGGCCACGGCAACCTGCAGCACTGGGCCGAGCAGGGCGTGCTGCTGCTCAATACCTCATTGACGGTGGAGCATGGCATTGCCGGCTCCCATGCCAAGATCGGCTGGCAGACCTTTACCGACAAGGTGATCGAGGTGGCCAGCCAGCAGCAGGAGCGCCTGGTGTTTCTGCTCTGGGGTGCCCATGCCCAGAGCAAGGAAAAACTGATCGATGTCAGCAAGCACCTGGTGCTGAAATCGGTGCACCCTTCGCCGCTGTCGGCGCACCGCGGCTTTATCGGTAACGGTCATTTCAGCCGCTGCAACAAGTTCCTCCAGCAGCATGGGCTGAGCCCGATCGACTGGCGCTTACCCGAGGCCTAACAGCCTGTTAAGTAGCGTCACACTGCTGCTCGGCAAGGTCTCTGCGCAGGTCGCGCAGGCGATGACTCAGGCGCTCGCGCTGGGCTTCGTCGCTGCTGCTTAGTAGCTGGCTGAACAGCGTGGCCAGCGCCTGGCGTGAGCGGCCATAACTGGCGCGATACTCGTCGCTGTAGAAGCGCTCGCGTTGTTGCAACAGGCGGGTCAGCTGCTCGGCAAAGTCGGCGTTGTCGCGTTCGGCGAGGGTCTTGCGCAGCTGCGTCTGCCAGCGTTGACGGTTCTCCAGCCACAGGCGGTTCTGTTCCCCTAGGCCAGTGGCCCAGTCGGCGATATGCGCTTTCTGGGCACTGTTCAGGCGGCCCAGCCAGGGCCGCAGACGTTCCTGCATGCGCTCGCCGCGTTCGCTGATCTGGATGGCCAGGGGTGGGTCGAGAAAATCCTGGCGATCTTCCAGATTGTCCTCGTCGAGGGCGGCATAGAACTCGTCGACCTGCCGCTCGCTCAAGCCCTGCAGCAGCTCGATGGTGGTGGGAGTGATCTCGACGCCGATGCGTTTCAGTGCGGCATCGAACTGAGCGAACTGTTCAAGCAGCTGGGTGCTGTCCGGCTGCGCCTGGATAAGGATGCTTTCGGTGCTGTGCAGCCAGTCGATATAACGCGGCAACTCGATGCTGCAGTGCCACTGCAGGTGCCTCTGTAAACGGGGTTTGAGCCAGGCCTGCTGCTGGCGGTCGAGGTTCAGGTAGTCGTTCAGCCGCCAGGGCAGCAGCCAGTCCAGGTTGCGATAGGCCAGGTCGATGCGGCTGCAGGCTGTGGTCAGCAGGCTCAGGCAAAGCACTAGCAGCAGGGGTTTCATGGCGGGCCAGGGCGCGACGGTCATACACTATGCCTCAAGGGTCCAGGCTCTGAGAGTACCCCCGTGGCATGTGCCTGCGTGGCTGCGGACATATCCGTTAAACAAAAACTGGCCTGGGTGCAGGCAAAAAAGAACCCGCACAAGGCGGGCTAAACGTGGTCGAAATCAAGCTGATAGTCGCGCGCCGAGAGCGATAAGCCCTCAGCGGTTAGCTGCGCTGCCAGAGCCTGAACAAGGGTTCGGCCAGGAACATCACCAGAAACAGGCGCAGCACCTGCAGGGCGGTGACCAGCGCCACCGAGAGGTGCAGGGCTTCGGCGGTCAGGCACAGTTCGGTGATGCCGCCGGGCATCATGCCCAGGCTCAGCGAGGTCTGATCCTCGCCGGCCAGCCAGCCCAGGCCTTCGGCCAGCAGCGCGGCGCTGAGCATGGCCAGCAGGGTGAACAGCACAATGCGGGCGAGAAAAACCGGCGCGCTGCGAAAGAAGGCGCGGTCGAAATGACAGCCCAGGGCGCAGCCGATCAGCCACTGGCCGACCTGGCCCAGGCCATCGGGCAGACCCAGGTGCAGGTCGAAGGCCACACTGGCCACTGCGCAGACGGTCAACGGGCCGAGCATCCAGGGGTTGGGTTGGCCCAGACGCCCCCATAACCAGGCCAGCAGCGCGCCAGCCGGCAGCAGCACTGCCAGCCAGGGCCAGCTTACTGCCGCAGGCGCTGGCGGCGCGATGGGCGGCAGGCTCCAGGTGAAGATCGCCGGAATCAGCAGCACCACCATCAGCAGGCGCAGGCTGTGGGCGGCGGCGACCTTGGCGGTATCGGCGTTATGCCGCAGGGCCAGGTTGACCATCTCGCTGGCACCGCCAGGCATGCTGGCAAAGAATGCCGTGGCGCGGTCCAGACCTGCGCGGCGCAGAATCAGGATGCCGATCAGACTGAGCAGCAGGGTACCCAGGGCTCCGGCGATGATCACGCCGAAGTGATCGAGCAGCTGGCCCATCACCTCGCTGGTGAAATGCAGGCCGATGGCGCTGGATACCAGCCACTGGCCGGTCTTGCGTCCGCCCGGCATTTCGGTCACCAGCCAGCCGCTGCAACGTACGGCGATCACCGCCAGCAGCGAGCCGATGATCCACGGCAAAGGCCAGCCGATCAGGCTGGCCAGATAGCCGCCTAACAGGCCGACCAGGGGCGTGGCCCACCAGCTTTGCCGGTGGGCCAGGGCAGGCAGCTTAGGCATTGGCCAGCTGCGTTTTACGTCGTGCACGCCACCAGCGCAGGCCCGGCAGGCCCAGCATCAGGGCGGTGAGGGCCCACAGGCAGAGGCTGATTGGGCTGTTCCAGAGAATACTCAGCTCGCCGGCGGAGATCGACAGGGCGCGGCGCAGGTTGTCTTCCATCAGCTCACCGAGGACGAAGCCGAGAATCAGCGCCGACAGCGGGAAGTCCAGCTTGCGCAGGATATAGCCGAACACACCGAGGCCGACCATCAGCACCAGGTCGAAGGTGGTGCTATGCACCGCGTAGACGCCAACCATGCTGATCGCGGTGATGGTCGGTACCAGTACCCAGTTGGGCACGCTGAGCATGCGCGAGAACAGGCCGACCAGGGGGATGTTCATCACCAGCAGGATCACGTTGCCGATAAACAGCGAGGCGATCAGGCCCCAGACCACGTCCGGCTGCTGTTCGAACAACAGCGGGCCGGGGGTGATGTTGTACAGGGTCAGGGCACCGATCATCACCGCGGTGGTACCCGAACCCGGGACGCCGAGGGTCAGCATGGGGATCAAGGAGCCGCAGGCCGAGGCGTTGTTGGCCGCTTCCGGGGCGGCCAGGCCGCGCAGGTCGCCGTCGCCGAACTTGCCGCCCGGGCCGGCCATGCGCTTCTCGCTCATATAGGTCATGGCGCTGGCGATGGTCGCGCCGGCACCGGGCAGGGTGCCGATGACGAAGCCGGCCACGGCGCTACGCACCATGGTCCAGAAGGTGAAGCAGAACTCCTTGAAGTTGAACAGCAGGCGGCCGCTGGCCTTCACCGCTTTCTGCCCGCTGTGAGTTTTTTCCAGCATCAAGAGGATCTCGCTGACGCTGAAGAAACCGATCACCACGATGATGAACTGGATGCCGTCGGACAGGCTGACGCTGCCGAAGGTGAAGCGGTACACCCCGGTGGTCGAGTCCACCCCGACCGTGGCCAGGGCCAGGCCGATCAGGGCGGCCATCAGGGTTTTCACCGGTTTGTCGCCGACCATGCCGCCCAGGCAGGCGATGGCGAAGATCATCAGCACGAAATATTCGGCAGGGCCGAAGGCCACCGCCCATTTCGCCAGCAGCGGGGCGAACAGCACCACGCCGCAGGTGGCGATGATGCTGCCGATAAAGGAACTTACGGCAGACAACGACAGGGCGATGCCGGCCTTGCCCTGACGGGCCAGCGGGTAGCCGTCGAGGGTGGTCATCACTGCCGCGGCATCGCCCGGCACGTTGAGCAGGATCGCCGAGATGCGTCCGCCGTATTCGCAGCCCAGGTATACGGCCGCCAGCAGGATCAATGCGGTTTCCGGCGGCAGGCCGAGGGCGAAGGCCAGCGGCAGCAGCAGGGCCACGCCGTTGATCGGACCCAGGCCCGGCAGCAAGCCGACGATAGTGCCGACGAAGGCACCGAACAGGGCGACCAGCAGGTTGGTCGGCCGGGTGGCGACATCGAAGCCCTGCATCAAGAAATTCAGCGTTTCCATTTTTCAGCTCTCCACAAAGGCTTCGAACAGGCCGAGGGGCAGCGGCACATCCAGCAGGTAATCGAACAGGCCATAGAGCAGCACGCCCATCAGCACGCCGCTGATGGCGCAGGGAATCAGGCGGCCGGTGAACAGCAGGCCCAGGGTGAAGGCGGCCAGGGCGGTGCTGATGATAAAACCGAGCACTTCGAACAACAGGGCGTAGGCCAGCAGGGACAGCACGCACAGCGCGGCGCGTACGGCGGCACCGGGGTTCCAGCGCTGTTCGAGCAGGCCGGGCTGGTACAGCAGCCAGAGGCTGCCAGCGGCCATCAGCGCCAGCAACAGCAGCGGATAGGCGCGCGGACCGACCGGGTCATAGGCGAAGGGTGCCTGGAAGCCCCAGGCGAGAACGGCGAGGCCGGCGCAGAACAGCAGCCAGATCGCGGCGAACAGGCGAACGTACATGGCGGATTACCTAGTCGAAGGTCAGGGAAAGACCGTGAAACCGTAGGATGGGTTGAGCATCGCGATACCCATCGCACAGCCCCTATTGATGGGTATCGCTGCGCTCAACCCATCCTACGAATTGCGGCGTGGGCGTTATTGCATCAGGCCGAATTCGCCGGCCAGAGCCTTGTATTCTTCAACCTGCTTGAAGACCAGGGCCTGCAGTTCGTCGCCGGTGACCGCCAGCGGCAGCAGGTCGCGCTGCTCGCGCAGCTTGGCGAAGTCTTCGCTGGCCAGCAGGGTGTCGAACTGCTGCTTCCACCAATTGAACTGCTCGTCACTGACTTCCGGGCCCATATAGAAGCCGCGGATCACCGGCCAGCTGATGTCGTAGCCCTGTTCCTTGGCGGTGGGGATCTGCGCCAGGCTACCCGGCAGACGCTCATCGGAGAGCACGGCGAGGATGCGTACTTTCTTCGCCGCCAGTTGCGGGGTGACTTCGCCGAGGCCGCTGGAGGTGACCTGGACATGGCCGCCGAGCATGGCGGTGAGGGTTTCGCCGCCGCCTTCGAAGGCCACGTAACGCAGGTTTTTCGGATCGATGCCGGCCAGGCGGGCGATCAGTGCGGTCTGCATCCAGTCCTGGCCACCGATGGTGGCACCAGCGCCGAAGACGATGCTCGATGGGTCTTTCTTCAACGCCTGTACCAGGTCGTCGAGGTTCTGGTAGGGCGAGTCGGCGCGCACGGTGATCGCGCCGTAGTCGGTGCCCACCGCCGCCAGCCAGCGCACGCCGGTTTCGTCGTAGCGACCGAACTTGCCCTGGGCCAGGTTGAGCAGGGAGCCGCTGGAGAAGGCGGTGATGGTGCCCGGATCATCGGCGCGCTGGGCGATCACCGCGTTATAGGCCACCGCGCCGACGCCGCCGGGCATATAGGTGACGCGCATCGGCTTTTTCAGCAGGCCTTGGTCTTTCAGGCCGCTCTGGGCCAGCTTGCAGGTCAGGTCGAAACCGCCGCCGGGCTTGGCCGGGGCGATGCATTCGGGGCGCTTGGGTTCGGCAGCCAGCAGCTGGCCGGCGAAGGCCATGCAGGCGGTGGCCAGGGCGATGCGGGTAAAGGCAGTTTTCATGCTGTATTCCTCTGAACTCTTATTGTGGTTTACCAGATCGGCAGTGTGTAGCCGACGATCACGCGGTTCTCGTCCGCATCGCGGGCGAAGTCGGAGCGGAAGCTGGCGTTGCGCAGGCGTACGTAGACATCCTTCAGCGCGCCGCTTTGCACCACGTACTTGAGCTCGATATCGCGCTCCCACTCGCCGCCGCTGGCGGCGCTGCCGGCGATCTGTGCGTCGGTGCCCTTGATATAGCGGGTGAGGAAGCTCAGACCGGGCAGCCCGAGCGCTGCGAAGTTGTAGTCGTAGCGGGCCTGCCAGGACTTCTCGTCGGGGTTGGCGAAGTCGTTGATCTGGACGAAGTTGACCAGGTAGGGGTCGCTGCCGTCGATATAGGCATAGCCGGTGTCGCCGCTCATCTTCTGGTAGGCGAGGCTGAATTTGTGGCCGCTGTGGGCGTAGCTGAGCATGCCGTTCAGGGCGCGGTTGTCGACCTTGCCGGCGTTGGCCGCGCCGCTGTCGTCGCTGAGCATCAGGCGCAGGTCGGCGGCCAGGGTGCCGCCGCCCATTGGGTAGCTGGCGAGCAGGTTGAAGAAGTTCTGCCGGTAGATGTCGTCCAGCTCGGCATGGAAGTATCGGCCTTTCAGGTTCTGGTTGAACTGGTAGTCGAGGCCGGCCAGGTCCAGGTGATCGGCAGTGGTGCCGCCGGCGAAGCGGCGATTCTTGCTGTTGAGCACCAGCTCCTCGGAGTTGGTCGAGGCGCGGTCGATGACCTTGTCCAGGCGGCCGCCGGTGAAGGTCAGGCCGTCCAGCTCGCTGGAGGTGAGCAGGCCGCCTTCGAACACCTGGGGCAGCAGGCGGCTGTCGCTGGCCTTGACCACCGGCAGCTCGGGGATGTGCGAGCCGTAGCGGAACTCGGTGGCGGAGACCTTGACCTTGGCGGTCAGGCCCAGGCGGCCGAACTGGTCGGGGGTGCCGCCATCGTCCTGTACCGGCAGCAGGTCGGTGCCGGTGCGGCCGCCACCGGAGTCGAGCTTGACGCCGAGCATGCCGAGGGCATCGAGGCCGAAGCCGACAGTACCTTCGGTGTAACCGGATTGGATGTCGAGGAGGAAACCCTGGCCCCATTCTTCGCGCTTGCTCTGGCCGTCGCCTTCGCGGAAATCACGATTCAGGTAGATATTGGTCGTGGTCAGGCTGGCCTTGCTGTCGGCCACGAAGTCGGCATGGGCGGCAGGGGCGAGCAGGGCCGTGGCTACGGCTAGACTGAGCAGATGAGCAGGCGGCAGGGCCTGGCGGGATGCGTTGAGCATCTTGTGGTCTCCATTGTTGTTTTTGTCACGACTGCGCACCACTGCGCGAGTCGTTATGGTCGGTGGATCGAGCCACCTGAAACCGATCCTAGGGGGTCAAGCTTTCGCCAGGCTTTCAGCTTGAAAGAAAGTTGGCGGGGCGTTCGTAGGGTCTGTTGCCGTTTCATCGCGAGCCGCGTTGCCGCGAGAAATGGCCCCCGGTTAGGCGTAGGACGCAGGTAATGGTTATTCCCTTGCCAAGTCCTGCAACAACAGCGGGGGCCATTTCCCGCGCAACCCAAAGGGCCGGGCCTGTTTTTGCGCGATACTGCGTTTCTCGACACTCATTTGGAACAACCAAACTTCGTGTCTCGTGCCTTGCCTCGCGCAAAAACAGGCTCCGGCGCGGCCGTGAATGAAATGGCAACAGACCCTAGGGGCCTTTGCGCCGTTACACTGGCTGCATAACAACAAGTGTGTGGAGTGCTATTACTGTGCGAATCCTGCTGGTCGAGGACCATTTGCCCCTGGCCGAAAGCGTGGCCCAGGCCCTGCGTGGTGCCGGGCTGAGCGTGGACATGCTGCATGACGGCGTGGCCGCCGACCTGGCCCTGGCCAGCGAGGACTATGCCCTGGCGATCCTCGATATCGGCCTGCCGCGCCTCGATGGCTTTCAAGTGCTGGCGCGCCTGCGCGAGCGCGGCAAGACCCTGCCGGTGCTGATGCTGACGGCCCGCGGGGAGGTCAAGGATCGGGTCCATGGCCTTAACCTGGGGGCCGACGATTACCTGGCCAAACCCTTCGAACTGAGCGAGCTGGAGGCGCGGGTCAAGGCGTTGCTGCGGCGTAGCGTGCTCGGTGGCGAGCGTCAGCAGCGCTGCGGCAGGCTGCTGTATGACCTGGATACCCGGCGCTTTACCCTGGGCGATGCGCTGCTGACTCTGACCTCGCGCGAGCAGGCCGTGCTGGAGGCGATGATCGCTCGACCCGGGCGGGTGATGAGCAAGGAACAGCTGGCCGCCCAGGTGTTTGGCCTGGACGAGGACGCCAGCAGTGACGCCATCGAGATCTACGTGCATCGTTTGCGCAAGAAACTGGAAGGCGGTGGGGTGAAGATCGTCACCTTCCGCGGTCTCGGCTATCTGCTGGAGGCGGTCGGTGAGTGAACACTGGCGGCGCTCGGCCAACGAATCGGGCAGCTTGCGCGGCCGCCTGTTGCGGCGGCTGGCGATGCTGTTGGCGCTGATCCTGATGCTTAGCAGCCTGAGCGCCTACTGGAGCGCCCGCCAGGCTGCCGACACGGCCTATGACCGCACCCTGCTGGCCTCGGCCCGAGCGATTGCCGATGGTCTGTACACCACGGCCGAACGGCTTAACGCCAATGTACCCTACGTGGCGCTGGACACCTTCGCCTACGACAGTGCCGGACGCATCTACTACCAGGTGCTGGATGTGCAGGGCGCGCTGGTTTCCGGTTATGAAGACTTGCCGCCGCCGCCGCCGGGCACCAAGCGCACCGAGGATTACCCGGCGCTGGCGCGTTTCTATGACGGTGAGTTTCGCAACCAGGGCGTGCGGGTGGTCAGCCTGCTGCAGCCGGTCAGCGAGCCGGGGGTCAATGGGGTCGCCGAGATCCGCGTGGCAGAGACCCAAGGCGCGCGCGAGCGCATGGCCCGGGAGCTGTTGCTCGGCACCCTGCTGCGCATGGGTTTGCTGGCCTTGAGCGCCTTGCTGCTGGTATGGCTGGCGGTCACCGTCGCCTTGCGCCCGCTGGAAACCCTGCGTCGCACCGTGGCGGCGCGCGCCAGCGACGATCTACGGCCGCTACCGGATACCCAGATGCCGCGGGAGTTGCGCCCGCTGATCGATGCGCTCAACCAGTTCAACGATCGCCTGCGCGGCCTGTTCGAGCGGCAATCGCAGTTTATCGCCGATGCGTCCCACGAACTGCGCACGCCGCTGGCGGCGCTCAAGGCGCGGGTCGAACTGGGCCTGCGCGCGCAGGAGGCGCACGTCTGGCGCAGCACCCTGGAGGAGGCTGCGCAGAACACCGACAAGCTCACCCAGTTGGCCAACCAGCTGCTCTCGCTGGCGCGCATCGAAAGTGGCGCGCGGGCCATCGCCGAGGGTGGCGCGCAGCGCCTGGATCTCAGCCAGCTGGCCCGCGAGCTGGGGATGGCCCTGGCTCCCCTGGCCCACGCCCGGGGCATCGCCCTGGCGTTGGAGGCCGAGCAACCGGTGTGGGTCAGCGGCGAGCCGACCCTGCTCAATGAGCTGCTGTGCAATCTGCTGGATAACGCCCTGGCCCATACCCCGGCAGGCGGTAATGTGATTCTGCGGGTCTTGCCCGCCGGATTGCTGGAAGTCGAAGATGATGGGCCGGGGATTCCGCCGCAGGAGCGCGAAAAGGTCTTCGCGCGCTTCTACCGGCGCAGCAACAAAGGCTCCGGTGCCGGCCTGGGGCTGGCCATCGTCGGCGAGATCTGCCGCGCCCACCAGGCCGTTATCAGTCTGCACGAGGCGCAGTCCGGTGGTTTGCTCGTGCGGGTCGAGTTCGTCCTGAGCCCTTCAGGGCGACAGGCTTAGGGGCTGTTGCATCTCCAGCAGATATTGGGCGACCTTGCCGCTTTCCTGCAGATGCCTGAGGCCGCGGTTGAAACGTTCGATCCGTTCGGCGTTGCCTGCAATCCGCCTGGACAGCAGCAGGTGCAGGCTGTCACTGCGCAGGGGCTTGGGGTGGAGGCTCAGCTGGGCGCGCTCGGCGGCGCTGAAGTGCTGGTGCAGCAGGTCGAAGCCGACCACCTTGTCCATCGGGAACAGGTCGATGCGGCCGGCCAGCAGCTGACGAAAGGCGGTTTCGTCGCTGGTGACGCGATTGACCCGCAACGCGCCGCTGGCCTCGGCCTGCTCAAAGGCCGCACCGTAGTCATAGCCACGGGTGCCGGCCAGGCGTCGACCATGCAGGTCGGTCACCTGTTGCCAGTCGAAGACGTAGTTCTTGCGGTGAAACAGGTAGTAGCCGCTTTCCACTACGGGGTCGCTGATAAAGAATTTGCTTTCGCGCTCGGCGCTGCTCAGCCATACGGCGCTGCCGTCGCGTTTACCCTGTTCGGCCAGTTGCAGGGAGCGCGCCCAGGGGTGGAACTCCCAGTCGACGGCGATACCCTCCAGGGCAAAGGCTTCGGCGACGATGCGCGAAGCCACGCCGCTGTGCGCCAGTTGTTCGCCCAGGTAGGGCGGCCACTCGCCGTTGGTCAAGCGAACCCTGTCTGCTAGCGCGGGGCCAGCGCAGAGCAGGGTAAGCACGAGGACAAGGAGTGGGCGCATATGCATCTGGCCTATGGCGAGCGTCAACCGAGTTTAGTGGCCTTTGTGGCGAGTTCAACTAATCAGTTTTGCTGCCGGCGGCTCGGATACTGCGCGACTGCTCCGCGCGATAGTCGACTGTGAAGCGTCGCCGCTTCTGCCTCAGAACCTCAGTCAGCCTAACCCGGGTTAACCCATACGCCGCACAGCCCACTGGCTGCATTAGGCGACATGCGGAGTCATGGCCTATTGCAGCATGCTCATGGCTGCTTCCATGGCAGCAGATAGGTCTTCATCGTCATTGAGGTTCTGGCTAGGGTCCAGGCCCAGCTTGTGGAAGGCTGGAATCTGGCTCCAGTCCAGCTGGGTATAAGGGTGCTCGCTGCCCAGGTAGCTTTGCAGGGTGGCCACCTGGACTATATCGACATAGTCGACCTTGGCGCTGTCGCGGCTGAAGTCCAGGTACTGGCTCGGAATCATGGCGATCTGCTCGGGGAATTCCCAGGTGCGCAGGATCCGGTCGCCGATAATCGGATGAATCTGCTCGATCACATGGTTGAGGCTGATTGAGTCGGCGAGCAGTTCGCTGTGGTCTTCGGCGTAAGTCAGGATCGGCAGCACGCCGATCTGGTGGACCAGGCCGGCCAGGGTCGCCTGGTCCGGTAGCAGGCGGGTGTAGTGCTTGCACAGGACGTGGCAGATGCCGGCGATTTCCGTGCTCTTGTTCCACACTTCGCGCATCTTGCGGTCGACCACATCGCTGGTGGCCTGGAACATCTGTTCCATGGCCAGGCCCGTGGCCAGGTTGCAGGTGTAGTTGATTCCCAGGCGGGCCACCGCCATCTGCAGGTCGGTGATTTCCCTGTTGGTGCGCAGCAGCGGGCTGTTGACCACCTTGACGATGCGCGCGGTCAGCGCGGCATCGTTACCGATCACCTTGCTCAGTTGGGCGATGCCGATGTCCGGATCTTCGGCGGCCTCACGAACCTTCAGGGCGACTTCCGGCAGGGTAGGCAGCACCAGGTCATCGTTGTCGATGGCCTGGATCAGTTCCTTCTGGACTTTCTCGGCAAGCTTGCTCATGGCAATTCTCTTTAAAGACTATCAATCAGTGTAGTAAGGGTCGCAGAACGTGCGCCGGGTGACGGTTAGCGCTGGATTTCGCGGTCTGTATCCAGGGTATAGGGCAGATCCAGCAGGCTCAGGGGCGGGCCCTCGGCTGAGCCGAGACGGATTCGGCCATCCTGTATGGCGTCTTCCTGCAGCACGGCGAGCAGCTCGATGCCCTTGTCACCGCGTGCGGCCAGCACCACTTCGCCGACGCTGGAGTTATGCACCGGGGAAAACAGTGCGGTGGCAGGCTCGGGCAGCTGTTCGTCGGCCAGGCTCAGGCGATACAGGCGGCGTTTGAGTTTGCCCAGGTACTGCATGCGCGCAACGATTTCCTGGCCGGTGTAGCAGCCCTTCTTGAAGCTGACGCCGCCCAGGGCCTGCAGGTTGAGCATTTGCGGAATAAACAGTTCGCGGGTGCTGCCCAGCACCTGGCCGATGCCGGCACGTACCTGTGCCAGTAACCAATCGTTGAGCGAGGCTTCGGCCAGCTGGCTGGCCAGTCGCGCCTGCAGCGCTGCGGCCTGTTCGACCGGTACCCAGAGTTCGGCGCGGCCGTCGGCCAGGCGCAGGGCCAGCAGCTGGTTGGCCTGGGTCACGCTGTCGGCCTCATGGGGGAGGTCCAGGCCCAGGTCGCGCAATGTGTCGTCTGCGCCGCTCAGGCCGAAGCGCACCCAGGCGTGGCTTTCGTCGCCGAGCTTGGATTTGCTGAATGCGGCATATTTCTGCAGGTCCGCCAGTTGCGCAGCCAGCAGCTCGCCGGCCATCGCCAGCAGGTAGCCGTCGCTGACCTGGACGATGCGAAAGCTCGATTGCATGCGGCCCTTGGGGGTGCAGCGTGCGCCCAGGCTGCAGTGCTTGTCGTGCAGATAGTTGAGGTTGCAGGTGACTTGCCCCTGCAGGAACTTGTTGGCGTCCGGGCCGCGCACGGCGAGGATGCCTTCGTGGCTGAGGGGGCAGAAAAACGCGGGGTCGGCCATGGGTAATAGTGGGTCGCTGGCTAAAAGTTAGGGGAGCATCATAAAAGCAGCCACAAGCCTCAAGCTACAAGCTTTAAGTAAAAGCCCAGAAAAAGCTCACGGCGCGGGCTGACACCTTGCCTGGGCAGCGTGCGGCGGACTGTTATACTGCGCGCCTTATTTGTCGCCCGCCATCCGTGGCGGCCACCCTTCGGGCCGTCGCTACGCGACGTTAAAAATGGTTCCATACCATTTTTTATGGCCTGCCATCCATGGCGGCCACCTTTCTGGCCGTCGCTACGCGACGTTAAAAATGGTTCCATACCATTTTTTCAAGGAGCAGTTCCATGGTCGACTCGGTTGAACTCAATCGTCTTTTTTGGCACAGCCGGCGCGGCATGCTGGAACTCGATGTGCTGCTGGTACCCTTCGTCAGGGAGGTTTACCCCAATCTGGACGCCGAGGATCGCGAGCGTTACCGCAAGCTGCTCGAGTGCGAGGATCAGGATATGTTCGGCTGGTTTATGCAGCGAGCCGAGCCCGAGGATGCCGATCTCAAACGCATGGTTCGGATGATTCTGGATCGTGTCCAGCCCAAGTGAGGCTTTCGAGTGCCGCTGGCAGCCCTCGCGGCTGTTGCTGGCCTTCTATGCCCTGATTCTGCTGCTGGCCCTGCTCAGCCTGTGGCTGGTGGATATTGCGCCATGGGCGCGCGGGGTTGGCATGGCGTGCTGCCTGGGCCACGCCGCTTGGGTCGTGCCGCGGCAGTTGCTGTTGCGTGGCCCCCATTGCCACAGCGCTTTGCGCCATGTGGCCGAGGGCTGGCAGCTGTATAGCGACGCCGCGGGTTGGCAGCCCATCCAGTTGCGCCCGGACAGCCTGGCGTTGCCGCTGATCATCGTGTTGCGTTTTCGCCTGGCCGGGCAGCGGCGGGTGCGGACGCTGTGCATTGCCCGGGACAGCTTGCCGGCCGATGCTCACCGGCGCTTGCGCGTGCGCCTGAAGTTCAGTCGCCGTAGGTGGGCGGCACCAATATAGTGTCGCGGGCTTCGGCCAGCAGCTGCGGATAGTCGAGGGTGTAATGCAGACCGCGGCTTTCGTGGCGCTGCATGGCCGAGTGGATCATCAGTTCGGCCACCTGGGCCAGGTTGCGCAACTCGATCAGGTCGCGGCTGACCTTGTAGTTGCTGTAGAACTCGTGGATCTCGTCGAGCAGCAGGCGCACGCGGTGCTCGGCACGCTGCAGGCGCTTGTTGGTGCGCACGATGCCGACGTAGTCCCACATAAAGCGCCGCAATTCGTCCCAGTTGTGCGCAATGATCACGTCTTCATCCGAGTCGGTCACCTGGCTGGCATCCCAGCAGGGCAGGTTGTCGGGCTGCTTGATCCGCTCCAGTTGCAGGAGGATGTCGGCCGCGGCCGAGCGGGCGTAGACAAAGCATTCCAGCAGCGAGTTGCTGGCCATGCGATTGGCCCCGTGCAGGCCGGTAAAGCTGGTTTCGCCTATGGCGTAGAGGCCGGGTATGTCGGTGCGTCCCTGTTGGTCGACCAGTACCCCGCCACAGGTGTAGTGGGCCGCGGGTACCACCGGAATGGCTTGCCGGGTGATGTCGATGCCGAAGGCCAGGCAGCGCTCATAGACGGTGGGGAAGTGGGTCTTGATGAATTCGGCGGGTTTGTGGCTGATGTCCAGGTAGACGCAATCCACGCCCAGGCGCTTCATTTCATGGTCGATGGCGCGGGCGACGATGTCACGTGGGGCCAGTTCGGCGCGCTCGTCGAAGCGCGGCATAAAGCGCTCGCCGTTGGGCAGTTTGAGCAGCGCACCCTCGCCGCGCAGGGCTTCGGTGACCAGGAAGCTCTTGGCCTGAGGGTGGTACAGGCAAGTGGGGTGAAACTGGTTGAACTCCAGGTTGCCGACCCTACAGCCTGCACGCCAGGCCATGGCGATACCGTCGCCACAGGCCCCGTCGGGGTTGCTGGTATACAGATAGACCTTGGCCGCGCCACCGGTGGCGAGGATTACGAAGCGTGCGCTGAAGGTGTCGACCTCGCCGCTGGCGCGGTTGAGTACATAGGCCCCCAGGCAGCGCTGGCCCTCCAGGCCGAGTTTGCGCTCAGTGATCAGGTCGACCGCCACCCGTTGCTCCAGCAGTTCGATATTGCTGCGCTGTGTGGCTTGCTCCAGCAGGGTGTTGAAAATCGCCGCACCGGTGGCGTCGGCGGCGTGAATGATGCGCCTGTGACTATGGCCGCCTTCGCGGGTCAGGTGGAATTCGAAGCCGCCGTCTTCGCGGGCGGTCTGGTCATCGCGGGTGAAGGGCACACCCTGGTCGATCAGCCATTGGATGGCCTCGCGACTATGCTCTACGGTAAAGCGCACGGCATCTTCGCGGCACAGGCCGCCGCCGGCGTTGAGGGTGTCGGCGACATGGGATTCGACCGTATCGGTGTCATCCAGCACGGCCGCCACGCCGCCTTGTGCCCAGTAGGTCGAACCGTTGGACAGGTTGCCTTTGCTGAGCACGGCAATATGCAGGTCGGCAGGCAGGGTCAGGGCCAGAGTAAGGCCGGCTGCACCGCTGCCGATGACCAGAACGTCGTGTTGGTAGTGTTGGCTCATGTCCGGATTCCGCAAGAAGCGCCCCTGGGGTCTGTTGCCGTTCTAGCGTAAGCCCCAGGGCTTCGCACGGTCGTGATGAAACGGCAGCAGGCCCTAGTATATAGAGGGGGGCGGCGGCACAATAGCCGGCTTATGACCAAGCGTGGTACTCGGGAACTTTTTTACTCTTTCAGGTTCCATTGGCGGTCGTTAGAGCGGAAGTCGCCCTGCATCGAGGCGCTTCCGTAACGGGTTTGCAGTTACATATGTGGCCTGCAGACGATTCAGACTATCCGCGCAGCAAGGGGAGGCCTCTTGCTGCGCTGTTCCGTGCAGGGCTGAAAAAGAGTCCTGCAGGACAGCTGTTTGAAGGAGAGAACTTTTGCGTAAAGCCCAGGTCTATCTTGGCAGATCGATTCGCTGGTTGGCGTTACGCTCCTTCGAACCCAACGAGGAGTATTCATGCTAGCCCAAGAAGAGGATCAGCAGCTTGTCGAGCGCGTACAACGCGGCGACAAGCGAGCATTCGATCTGTTGGTGCTGAAGTATCAGCACAAGATTCTCGGGTTGATCGTGCGTTTCGTGCATGACACCCATGAAGCACAGGATGTGGCGCAGGAGGCCTTCGTCAAGGCTTATCGGGCGCTGGGGAACTTTCGCGGGGACAGTGCTTTTTACACCTGGCTGTACCGCATCGCCATCAACACGGCGAAGAACCATCTGGTGTCGCGCGGTCGGCGGCCCCCGGATAGCGATGTAAGCGCCGAGGATGCCGAGTTCTATGATGGCGATCATGCCCTCAAGGATATCGAATCTCCGGAGCGTGCCTTGCTGCGCGATGAGATCGAGGCAACCGTGCATCGCAGTATTGAGCAGTTGCCAGAAGATTTACGTACGGCTCTAACCTTGCGTGAGTTTGATGGTCTGAGTTACGAAGACATTGCGAGCGTGATGCAGTGTCCGGTTGGTACTGTGCGATCGCGGATATTCCGTGCTCGTGAGGCCATCGACAGATCCCTGCAGCCCTTGCTGCAGGATGCCTGAGACACGGCGTCAGCCGAAGAGAGGAACCGCCATGAGTCGTGAAACCCTACAGGAATCGCTGTCCGCGGTGATGGATAACGAAGCCGACGAACTGGAAGTGCGTCGGGTCCTTGCCGCCAGTGATGATGCCGCATTGCGTGCAACCTGGTCGCGTTACCAGATTGCCCGGGCGGTCATGCACAAGGAGCTGCTTGAGCCGCGCCTTGATATTGCCGCGGCAGTTTCTGCCGCATTGGCCGACGAAGCATTGCCGACGACGGCTGCCAAACCGGCTGGCCCGTGGCGCTCCATTGGTCGCCTTGCGGTCGCTGCGTCGGTGACCCTGGCCGTACTGGCTGGCGTGCGTTTGTATAACCAGGATGAACTGACCGGTGCTCAGCTGGCGCAGCAGGCTGCGCAGCCATCGCTGGTACCACAGGTGAGCGGGGCGGCCATGCTGGCGGGCTTCAATAGTGAAGCGGATGAGGTCGCACCGGCTGCCGGTGCGGTCGGCCAGGGGCAGCCGGGCTGGCATGAACAGCGGCTGCCGGCTTATCTGCGTCAGCATGCCCAGCAGGCTGCGATGAAAAGCAGTGAAAGCGCATTGCCCTATGCGCGGGCGGCGAGCCTGGAAAGTCGTTAAGGAGGCGCATGCGCTTTGTTCCCTTTGCCGTCCTGTTGATCGTCGGCTGCCTGGCATTGCCTGCTGTTGCTGCCGATGCCCAGGTTTGGTTGCAGCGTTTGGCCGTGGCTGAGCGCAGCCAGGATTTTCAGGGATCCTTCGTCTACGAGCGCAGCGGTAGTTTTTCAACCCACAGCATCTGGCATCGGGTTGAGGAGGGCGGTGTGCTGCGTGAGCGCCTGTTGCAGCTCGATGGTTCCGCGCAAGAGGTGCTGCGGGTCGATGGGCGTGTGCGCTGTGCCAGTGGTGACCTGGCCGACCAGTTGGTCGACAGTCAGTTATGGCCGGCTCGTGCGCTGAATGCCGAGCAGTTGGGGCAGTGGTACAACCTGAGCGTGCTGGGCAAGTCCCGTGTGGCTGGCCGTGCCGCTGTGGTATTGGCGCTGGTGCCGCGGGATCAGCATCGCTACGGCATCGAGTTGCACCTCGATCAGAAAACGGCGCTGCCATTGAAGTCCTTGCTGCTGAATGACAAGGGGCAGTTGCTGGAGCGTTTTCAGTTCACCCTTTTCGATACTGCCGCACCCTCCGCCGAGATGCTTGAGCCGGGTGCCGGCTGTCGGCCGGTGCGTCTGCCCGAGGCACCGGCGGTGGCGACCGATACCTGGACGTCCGAATGGTTGCCGCCGGGTTTCAGCTTGAACTCCACCACTGTGCGGCGCAGCCCCGCCTCCGACGAGCCCGTTGCCTGTCAGGTCTATGGTGACGGTCTGGCACGCTTCTCGGTGTTTATGGAGCCGCTGCGTGGCGCGGCGGTGGGAGATCTACGCACTCAGCTTGGTCCCACCGTTGCCGTTTCGCGGCGCTTGAAAACCAGTGATGGCGATGTAATGGTTACCGTGGTGGGCGAGATCCCTCTGGGTACGGCAGAGCGTATTGCCTTGTCGATGCGTATGGCCGAGTCGCAGGCTGAACCATGATAGAAGAGCAGGGGCGGGTGGTGGCCGTGGAGGCCGGTGCGGTATGGGTGGAAACCCTGCGCAAGAGCACCTGCTCCAGTTGTGCGGTCAAGGCCGGCTGCGGTCAGGGGTTGCTTGATCAGCTTGGTGCGGGTGGTCGGCGCGGTTATGTCCGGGCATTGACCGACCTGCGCGTTGAAGTTGGCGATGCCGTGGTCATAGGGGTGCGCGAGGATCTGCTGGTGCGGGGTTCCTTGCTGGTCTATCTGGTACCTTTGTTGGGGCTGTTCGCGGCCGGGGTGTTGGCCGAGCAGTTGGGATTGAGCGAGCCGCTGGTGATTTTTAGCGCCCTGCTCGGCCTTTTCGTTGCTTGTCTGGCGGTGCGCTGGCGCAGCCGTCATACGGCGGGCGATCCGGCTTTACAGCCGGTCGTGCTGCGCGTCTTGCTGGCAGGTGCTGCCGTCGCGTCCTAGGTCCTTTGCTTGTTTTCGATGGGGAGTTGTATGTCGATGCCTGGCTTGAAAACGTCTTTTACCGCGCTTTGTGCTCTGTTGCTGATGGGGCAGGCGCTGGTCGCACAGGCGAATCTGCCTGACTTTACCGAGCTGGTTGAGCAGGCCTCGCCGGCGGTGGTCAATATCAGTACCCGGCAGAAGATGCCGGAGCGTGTGGCGACGGGCAGTGGGCAGTTGAATGTGCCTGACCTGGAAGGGCTGCCGCCGATGTTTCGCGAGTTCTTCGAGCGCAATATCCCGCAGGTTCCGCGCAGCCCCGGCGGTGGTCGTCAGCGTGAGGCTCAGTCCCTGGGCTCGGGCTTTATCATCTCTGCCGACGGCTATGTGCTGACCAATAACCACGTGATTGCCGATGCCGATGAGATCATCGTGCGTCTGTCCGATCGCAGTGAGCTGGAGGCCAAGCTGGTCGGTACCGATCCGCGCAGCGATGTGGCCTTGCTCAAGGTTGAGGGCAAGGGCTTGCCGACCGTCAAGTTGGGCAAGTCGGAAGACCTCAAGG
Organism: Pseudomonas sp. EA_105y_Pfl2_R69; assembly: GCF_963970915.1. Taxonomy (NCBI): domain Bacteria; kingdom Pseudomonadati; phylum Pseudomonadota; class Gammaproteobacteria; order Pseudomonadales; family Pseudomonadaceae; genus Pseudomonas; species Pseudomonas sp. EA_105y_Pfl2_R69. The sequence continues at coordinate 301,236 of NZ_CAXAOO010000006.1, read as the reverse complement.
TTGGCGAATGGGTGCTGGCGATCGGCTCGCCCTTCGGTTTTGATCACTCGGTGACGGCCGGTATCGTCAGCGCCAAAGGGCGCAGCCTGCCCAACGAAAGCTACGTGCCCTTTATCCAGACCGATGTGGCGATCAATCCGGGCAACTCCGGTGGTCCGCTGTTTAACCTGTCCGGTGAGGTGGTGGGTATCAACTCGCAGATATTCACCCGTTCCGGTGGCTTTATGGGGCTGTCTTTCGCCATTCCCATGAGTGTGGCGCTGGATGTGGCGGATCAGCTCAAGAGCGATGGCAAGGTCAGTCGCGGCTGGCTGGGGGTGGTGATTCAGGAAGTGAACAAGGATCTGGCCGAGTCCTTTGGTCTGGAGCGGCCGGCCGGTGCCCTGGTTGCTCAGGTGCTGGAAGATGGCCCAGCCGCCAAGGGCGGTCTGCAGGTGGGCGATGTGATCCTCAAGCTGGACGGCAAGCCGATCATCATGTCGGCGGATCTGCCGCACCGTGTGGGGGCCTTGAAGCCCGGCAGCGTGGCTGAGCTGGATGTGGTGCGCGATGGCGCGCGCAAGACATTGAAACTGGCCGTGGGGGCGTTGCCGGAAGATGGTGATGCCCTGGCCAGTGCTGCTGCTCCGGGAGTCGAGCGCAGCAGCAATCGCCTGGGGGTCAAGGTCGTCGAGCTGACCGCCGAGCAGAAGAAGAGCCTGGATCTGAAGGGCGGCGTGGTGATTTCCGAGGTGCAGGAGGGGCCGGCGGCCCTGATCGGCCTGCGTCCGGGGGATGTGATCACCCACCTGAACAACCAGGCCATCGACTCGGCGAAAACCTTTGCCACCGTTGCCCAGGCACTGCCAAAGAATCGCTCGGTATCGATGCGTGTGCTGCGACAGGGGCGTGCCAGCTTTATCACCTTCAAGCTGGCGGACTGATTGCCCGATCAAAACGGAAGGGGCGGCTTAGGTCGCCCCTTTTGCATGGTGGGTAAGTGTTCGCTGGGTGACCGTCAGCCGGCAATCGGGTACAATTCGCGGCTATTTTCGGCGGGCAGTCGCCTGCGGCCTTTCTGAGTGTTGACCCGTGAGTGATTTGAGTCATATCCGCAATTTCTCCATCATTGCCCACATTGACCATGGCAAGTCGACTCTGGCTGACCGTTTTATCCAGATGTGTGGTGGTCTGGCTGCCCGCGAAATGGAAGCCCAGGTGCTGGACTCCATGGATCTGGAGCGTGAGCGCGGCATCACCATCAAGGCTCATAGCGTTACGCTCTACTACAAGGCCAAAGATGGCATCACCTACCAGCTGAACTTTATCGACACCCCCGGTCACGTCGATTTCACCTACGAAGTCAGCCGCTCTCTGGCGGCCTGCGAGGGGGCGTTGCTGGTGGTCGATGCCGGTCAGGGCGTCGAGGCACAGTCGGTCGCCAACTGTTACACCGCCATCGAGCAGGGGCTCGAGGTCATGCCGGTGTTAAACAAGATCGATCTGCCCCAGGCCGACCCGGACCGGGTCAAGGAAGAAATCGAGAAGATCATCGGCATCGATGCCACCGATGCAGTGACCTGCAGTGCCAAGACCGGCCTGGGTGTCGATGAGGTGCTCGAGCGCCTGGTGCATACCATTCCGGCTCCGACCGGGAATATCGAAGACCCGCTGCAGGCCCTGATCATCGACTCCTGGTTCGACAACTACCTGGGTGTCGTGTCTCTGGTGCGGGTGCGCCACGGGCGGATCAAGAAGGGCGACAAGGTGCTGGTCAAGTCCACCGGCAAGATCCATCTGGTGGACAGCGTCGGTGTGTTCAACCCCAAGCACACCGCCACAGTCGATCTGAAGGCCGGCGAAGTGGGCTTTATCATCGCCGGCATCAAGGATATTCACGGCGCGCCAGTGGGCGACACCCTGACCCTGAGTTCGACTCCGGACGTCGACGTGCTGCCGGGCTTCAAGCGCATCCAGCCGCAGGTCTATGCCGGTCTGTTTCCGGTCAGCTCCGACGATTTCGAAGACTTTCGCGAGGCCCTGCAAAAGCTCACGCTGAACGATTCCTCGCTGCAGTACACCCCGGAAAGTTCGGACGCGCTGGGCTTCGGCTTCCGTTGCGGCTTCCTCGGCATGCTGCATATGGAGATCATCCAGGAGCGCCTGGAGCGCGAATACGACCTGGACCTGATCACCACCGCACCGACGGTGATTTTCGAACTGCTGCTCAAGACCGGCGAGACGATCTACGTCGATAACCCGTCGAAACTGCCGGATCTGTCGTCGATCGAGGATATGCGCGAACCGATCGTGCGGGCCAATATCCTGGTGCCGCAGGAGCATCTGGGCAACGTGATTACCCTGTGCATCGAGAAGCGCGGCGTGCAGCATGACATGCTGTTCCTCGGTTCCCAGGTGCAGGTGACCTACGACCTGCCGATGAACGAGGTGGTGCTGGACTTCTTCGACCGTTTGAAGTCGACCAGCCGTGGTTATGCATCGCTGGATTACCACTTCGATCGCTACCAATCGGCTAATCTGGTCAAGCTGGACGTGCTGATCAACGGTGAGAAGGTCGACGCCCTGGCGTTGATCGTGCATCGTGACAACGCGCACTACAAAGGTCGTGCGTTGACCGAGAAGATGAAAGAGCTGATTCCGCGGCAGATGTTCGATGTGGCAATTCAGGCCGCCATTGGCGGGCAGATTGTGGCGCGGACCACCGTCAAGGCGCTCAGAAAGAACGTGCTGGCCAAATGCTACGGCGGTGACGTTAGCCGTAAACGCAAGCTGCTGGAAAAGCAGAAGGCTGGTAAGAAAAGGATGAAGCAGGTCGGTAACGTGGAAATTCCACAAGAAGCCTTCCTTGCCGTGCTCAGGTTGGATAGTTAGGTCCTATGTCGCTAAATTTTCCGCTGTTGCTGGTTATCGCTGTCGCTGTCTGTGGTGCCTTGGCGCTGTTCGATCTGATCTTTCTGGCCCCGCGCCGGCGAGCAGCCATCGCGACTTATCATGGCCAGGTCAACGAGCCCGACGAGACGGTAGTGGATCGCCTGAACAAGGAGCCGCTGCTGGTCGAGTACGGCAAGTCCTTCTTCCCGGTCCTGGCCATTGTCCTGGTGTTGCGCTCCTTTCTGGTCGAGCCGTTCCAGATCCCATCCGGTTCGATGAAACCGACCCTGGAAGTGGGCGACTTTATCCTGGTCAACAAGTTCGCCTACGGTATTCGCCTGCCGGTACTCGATACCAAGGTGATCGAGGTGGGTGATCCGCAGCGCGGCGATGTGATGGTGTTCCGCTACCCCAGCGAGCCTAATATCAACTACATCAAGCGTGTGGTCGGACTGGCTGGCGACCATGTGGCCTACAGCAGCGATAAGCGCCTGTTTATCAATGGTGAACCGGTGGCCCAGCAATTACTGGGCGAGGAACCGGGCAGCCTGGGCAGCGCAGTGTTGTATAACGAAAAACTGGGCGAGGCCGAGCACCAGATCCGTAAGGAAATGAAGCGCTACCGGGTTGAGCCGGGCCGTGAGTGGGTGGTGCCGCAAGGGCATTACTTCATGATGGGCGACAATCGCGACAACTCCAATGACAGCCGTTACTGGAATGATCCGGCGATTCCCAAGGCCCTGTGGGGCATGGTGCCGGATCAGAATATCGTCGGCAAAGCCTTCGCGGTGTGGATGAGCTGGCCCGATCCCAAGTCGCGCAACCTGCCCAATTTCTCCCGTGTCGGCCTGATTCACTGACGCGTCGACAATTTTGCGACGCTGTTAAATGCAGCGTCGCAGGCTATATATAGTCTTGTCCCCAGCCTTGATGGCTACCGGATAACTCAAATACTTGGGGTTAAATATGAAATTTGCGCGTTCGCAAAAGGGTATGTCGATACTGGGCTGGTTGATGGTGCTGGCCTTGGTTGCTTTTCTAGCCAGCGCGGCATTCAAGGTATTGCCGCATTACTTCGACTATATGTCGCTGGAGAAGATCATCACCGCAGTGGAGACCGACAGTGCGTCGCAAGTCGGCTCGGTGGGGGAATTTTATAGTCACGTCGAAAAGGGCATGTCGGTTAACAGTATTCGCGACCTGAAGTTGAAGGATGCGCTTAAGGTAAAGCTGGAAAACAACGAATTTCGCGCGCACTTGAAGTACGAAAAACGTGAGCCGCTGATCCAGAATATCGACCTGGTGGTGCGCTTCGATAAAGAATTTCGTGTGCGCATGCCGTGAGTGATTCCCTGGCCCGCCTCGAGCGTCAGCTCGGCTACACGTTTAAAGACCAGGAGCTGATGGTCCTGGCCCTGACCCATCGCAGTTTTGCCGGGCGCAATAATGAGCGCCTGGAGTTCCTCGGCGATGCCATTCTCAATTTCGTCGCCGGGGAGGCGCTGTTTCAGCGTTTTCCGCTGGCCCGCGAAGGGCAGTTATCGCGTTTGCGTGCGCGCCTGGTCAAGGGCGAGACCCTGGCCATCCTGGCCCGTGGTTTCGACCTGGGCGAGTACCTGCGCCTGGGCTCCGGGGAGCTGAAGAGTGGCGGTTTTCGTCGCGAGTCGATTCTTGCCGATGCCCTGGAGGCGCTGATCGGTGCCATCTACCTGGACACCGGCATGGATGCAGCACGGGAGCGGGTGTTGGCCTGGCTGACCACCGAGCTGGACAGCCTGACCCTGGTCGATACCAACAAGGACCCGAAAACCCGCCTGCAGGAATTTCTGCAGTCGCGCGGCTGCGAGCTGCCACGTTATGAAGTGGCGGACATCCAGGGCGAGCCGCACTGTCGGACATTCGTGGTCGAATGTCAGATCACCTTACTCAATGATAAAACCCTGGGGCAGGGTGCCAGCCGGCGTATCGCCGAGCAGGTGGCGGCCGCTGCCGCGCTGATCGCCCTGGGTGTGGAGAATGGCAATGACTGATACACCTGTTACACGCTGTGGCTATGTCGCCATCGTCGGCCGGCCCAACGTGGGCAAGTCGACGTTGCTCAACCACATCCTCGGCCAGAAGCTGGCGATCACCTCGCGCAAGCCGCAGACCACCCGGCACAACATGCTCGGGATCAAGACCGAAGGCAGCGTGCAGGCGATCTATGTCGATACCCCTGGCCTGCACAAGAACAACGAGAAAGCACTCAACCGCTATATGAACAAGAACGCCTCGTCGGCGCTGAAGGATGTCGACGTGGTGATCTTCGTGGTCGATCGCACCCGCTGGACCGACGAGGATCAGATGGTGCTCGAGCGTATCCAGTACGTCGAAGGTCCGGTGATTCTGGCGATCAACAAGACCGACCGCATCGAAGATAAATCCGAGCTGATGCCGCACCTGGAGTGGCTGGCCAGCCAGTTGCCGAAGGCCGAGATCGTGCCGGTATCCGCGCAGCACGGGCACAACCTCGATACCCTGGAAAAACTGGTGGGCGAGCACTTGCCAGAAGGCGTGCATTTCTTCCCGGAAGACCAGGTCACCGACCGCTCCAGCCGTTTCTTCGCCGCTGAACTGGTGCGCGAGAAGATCATGCGCCAGCTGGGGGCCGAACTGCCGTATCAGATCACCGTGGAAATCGAGGAGTTCAAGCGCGACGGGCGCATCCTGCATATCCATGCGCTGATCCTGGTCGAACGTGACGGCCAGAAGAAGATCATCATTGGCGACAAGGGCGAGCGGATCAAACGCATCGGCCAGGAGGCGCGCAAGGACATGGAGGTGATGTTCGACTCCAAGGTCATGCTCAACCTCTGGGTCAAGGTCAAAGGCGGCTGGTCGGACGACGAGCGTGCCCTGCGCTCCCTGGGTTACGACAACATCTGAGTTGCCCACGGGCGCGCCCTTGCGCCCGTCACTTCGAGTCACCATCGGCCATGCTTGCAGACAGTCAACCTGCCTATGTTCTGCACAGCCGCGCTTACCGTGAAAGCAGCGCGCTGGTGGACTTTCTTACTCCACAGGGCCGCCTGCGTGCGGTATTGCGCGGGGCGCGGGGCAAGGCCGGCAGTCTGGCGCGGCCGTTTATTCCGCTGGAAGCCGAGTTTCGCGGGCGTGGCGAGCTGAAGAATGTCGGCCGTCTCGACCCCGCCGGTATCCCCAATCTGCTGGTGGGCGAGGCGCTGTTCAGCGGCCTGTACCTCAACGAGCTGCTGATTCGCCTGCTGCCCGCCGAAGACCCCCATCCCGCCGTGTTCGAACATTACGCCATGACCGTGCTGGCCCTGGCCGAAGGTCGTGCTCTGGAACCTTTGCTGCGTTCTTTTGAATGGCGTCTGCTCGACGAGCTGGGCTATGGTTTCGCCCTGGATCTCGACAGCGAAGGCCAGCCCATAGTCGCCAGCGGCCTGTATCGGTTGCACAGCGAAACCGGCTTGGTGCCGATTGGCCAGTTGCAGCCCGGTGCCTTTCAAGGGGCCGAGCTGTTGGCCATGGCCGAAGCGGATTGGACTGCACCCGGTGCCCTGGCCGCCGCCAAACGCCTGATGCGCCAGGCCCTAGCCCCCCATTTAGGCGGCCGACCGCTGGTCAGCCGCGAACTTTTCATGACGCTCAAGGAGCCGAACCGTGACTGATGCCAACCGAATTCTGCTGGGTGTGAACATCGACCATGTCGCCACCCTGCGCCAGGCCCGCGGGACCCGTTACCCGGATCCGGTCAAGGCCGCACTGGACGCCGAGGAGGCGGGTGCCGACGGCATCACCGTGCACCTGCGCGAGGATCGTCGGCATATCCAGGAGCGCGATGTACGCCTGCTCAAGGAGGTCATGCAGACGCGGATGAACTTCGAAATGGGCGTCACCGAGGAAATGCTCGCCTTCGCCGAAAGCATTCGCCCCGAGCACGTCTGCCTGGTACCGGAAACCCGCCAGGAGCTGACCACCGAGGGCGGTCTGGATGTGGCCGGGCAGGAAGCACGGATTCGCGCCGCGGTCGAGCGCCTGAGCAAGATCGGCTGCGAGGTGTCGCTGTTTATCGACCCGGATCCGCAGCAGATCGAGGCCTCCAAGCGCGTCGGCGCACCGGCCATCGAACTGCATACCGGCCGCTATGCCGATGCCCATAGCCCCGAGGAAGCGGCGCGCGAGCTGGCGCGGATTCGCGACGGCGTGGCCTGCGGCCTGCAGCACGGCCTGATCGTCAATGCCGGGCACGGCCTGCACTACCACAACGTCGAGCCGGTGGCGGCGATTGCCGGGATCAACGAGCTGAATATCGGCCACGCCCTGGTGGCTCATGCGCTGTTTGTCGGCTTTAAGCAGGCGGTGGCGGAGATGAAAGGGCTTATCGTCGCAGCGGCCAATCGCGGCTGATTGTTTTCGGGCGGTTTGTGGCTGCGATCTCTTATCGGTGCTGAAACCGTCCCGCACTATTACTACAGTGTTGAGTATTGCCTCTAACGCTACCCATTGAATGCCCGTATCAGTTGCGCGGCCAGTGCTTCGATTGCGTTGTCGCTGTTGCCACCGCGAAGCAGTTTGATGTGGTACTTGCCCAAGGGTAACAACCCCTGTTCCTCGCCTAGGCATTTCAGCGGTGGCTTGATCAGGCTGCGAGGGAAGGGTGCCACGGCCAGGTCGGCAATCATTGCTGCTTCCTGCCCGGCATACTGCTCGCAGGAGTATGCGATGCGGTATGTCCGCCCACTGCGGTCGAGGGCATCGAGCGCGGCTCTGCGCCAGGCGCATCCGTGATTGGACAGCGCCAGTGGCAGGGGCGAGCGCAGTACGGCCAGGCCGCCATCACGACCTGCCCAGACCAGGTCCTCGGAATGGATGACCTCGCCGAGTGAATCGTCCAGGCCTTCGTTGCCGGTTTCGATTAGGGTCAGATCGAGCTCTCCTGCATCCAGTTTCGCCACCAGATCCACGCTACGACCCACGCATACCTCAACCAGCACGGCGGGGTGGCTGCGGGCGAACATACTCAAGACGCTTGGCAGCACACGGGTGGCGAGATCGTTCGGGGTGCCAAAGCGCACCTTGCCAGCCAGTGCGGGAGTCAGGAAATGCGAGACGGCCTCTTCGTTAAGTTTGAGCAGGCGTCTGGCATAACCCAGGAGGATTTCGCCGTCTGGTGTCAGCGTGACCCGCTTGGCTTCGCGGCTGAACAGGCTGCATCCGAGGGCCTCTTCGAGGCGCTTGATCTGCATGCTGACCGCTCCCGTACTGCGATATATCTGGGCGGCCGTGCGGGTAAAGCTGCCACTTTCGGCGATACCGACAAAGGTCTTGAGTACGTCGCTTTCCAGCAGTGGCAAGGCCTGCGGTAATAGCGGAGGCGTCAGTTCACTTAATTCGTTCATTCAGTTTCGCTAAACAGTTGGTTTCGTATTAGTCGTTTGATTGAACGTTAGGGGCAATACATCCTCTTTGCAAGTCAATGCCGGGCATTGCAAAACGAGGAGTACCCAAATGAATAAGCTGAAAATCCAGTGCGACCATCGTGAGCAAAAAGTCAAGGCCGCCGATATGCCGGAATTCTATATGCCGGCAATGTGGCCATTCGATTTACAGAATGCCATTGTCGATTGGCTGTCGGCATGGCGTTGGCGTCGCCAGATGCGCAAGCTGTTGCAGCAGGACGCACAGGGTCTGGTTCGCTTGGGCAGCATCCGGGCTACGGTCGCGCAGGGTGCTGGCGAGTCGCTTCGGGTGATCGCCGCGCGTAAAAACAGACTCCGCCGAGAACGCGAAAACCCCTAGGGTTTTCGCGCGATCACGACTGCGCGGCTCGGTGCCGGCAAGCCTTCCACAGTGCGGCTATGGTCGGCCGGGTCGAGGAACTCTGGCAGCGACTGAAAGCGCATCCACTCGGTCGAGCGCTGTTCATCCACCGAGGTGGTGCTGACATCCACGCAGCGCACATCGACGAAACCGGCGCGGCGCAGCCAGAGTTCCAGCGCCGGCACCGAGGGCAGGAACCAGACGTTGCGCATCTGTGCGTAGCGATCTTCGGGCACCAGCACCTGCTGGGCATCGCCTTCGACCACCAGGGTTTCCAGCACCAGCTCGCCGTCCTTGACCAGGCAGTCCTTGAGGTCGATCAAGTGATCGATAGGCGAGCGGCGGTGATACAGCACGCCCATGGAAAACACCGTGTCGAAACCTTGCAACTTGCCGGGTAGCTCCTCGAACGCCAGCGGCAGATGCCAGGCGGGCAGGTCGGGCAGGTAGTTCTTCATCGCCAGAAACTGGCAGAGGAACAGCCAGTTGGGGTCGATGCCGACCACGCTATCGGCCCCGGCCCCGAGCATGCGCCACATGTAATAGCCGTTGCCGCAGCCCACATCCAGTACCCGTTTGCCCTCGAGCGCCAGGTGCGGGGCGACCCGCTGCCACTTCCAGTCCGAGCGCCATTCGGTATCCACCTGCACGCCGAACAGGTCGAAGGGGCCTTTGCGCCAGGGGATCAGGCCCTGCAAGGCGCTTTTCAGTGCGGCGCGGGTGGGGGCGTCGCAGGTGCCATCGAAGCTGAAGCGGTGCAGCAGCTCCAGGTGTTCGACCTGCAGTTGCGGCAGCGCCTGTACCGCGCCGTACCAGCGCGGCAGGTCACCATGGCCGACCGTCAGTTTGGCGTCGATCTGCCCGGGCACGTCGGCCGCCCAGTCCTGCAACGGGGTGCCGGCCAGTTGTGCTTGCAGGGCGTCGAGGTCGAGGCGGCCGATCATGGCAGGGCAATCAGGGAGGCGAAGTTCAGGCACTGGAACCAGGGCACCACCTGGCTGAAGCCGGCGGCCAGCAGGCGTTCGCGGTGCTGTTCCAGGCTGTCCGGCAGCATGACCTTTTCGATCGCGCTGCGTTTCTGCGCGATTTCCAGTTCGCTGTAGCCGTTGGCGCGCTTGAAGGCGATATGCAGCTCGCCGAGCAGGTCGTGCTGCGCCTGGTCCTCGAAGCGCAGCTTTTCCGAGAGGATCAGTGCGCCGCCGGGCAACAGGGCCTGGCGAATCCGCGTGAGCAGGGGCAGGCGCTGTTCGGGCTGGATAAACTGCAGGGTAAAGTTCAGCGCCACCAGCGAGGCCGGCTGGAATTCCAGGGCGAGGATGTCGGCCTCGAGCACCTCGACCGGCAACAGCTCCTGGAACATCGAGTCCTGGGCGTGCAGGTATTCGCGGCAGCGCTCGACCATGGCGCTGGAGTTGTCCACCGCGATCACCTGGCAGTCTTCGATCTGCACATGGCGGCGTAGCGCCTGGGTCACCGCGCCCAGGGAGCAGCCCAGGTCGTAGAGCACGCTATGCGGTTGGGCGAACTGGCCGGCGAGCACGCCGATATTCTCGACTATGGTCGGGTAACCCGGCACCGAGCGCTTGATCATGTCCGGGAACACCCGCACCACATCCTCGTTGAAGGCGAAGTCGGGCACCTGGGCCAGGGGTTGGGCGAAGAGGCGGTCGGGCTGTTTGGTCACGGGGCTGCGCACTGGTCGAGAAAGGCCGGCATTTTAGCCAAGTGTGGCGTTAAGCCAAACCATGATTACCTCAATTGGTCGGAAAAGAATTCGCCGGCTCCCTGCAGGGGGCCCAGTGGATTGCGCTTGACTTCGTAGCGGCGGATATTCGGCTCGCCGTTGCTGAGCTTGTGCACCAGCACCCCATCCACCAGTACGAATACCGAGCGGAAGATCCAGCCCTGCAGTTCACTCTTCTTGCGGAAATTGAAGGCGTCGGCCCAGAAGTTACCCACCCGCTGGGTGTCGGTCTTGTTGAACTCGAAGGAATAGCCGATGCAGCGGTCCTTGGCTTCCAGGCAGCGCAGCAGGCCTTCGGGCAGGTAGTCGATGGGCACATTGGGCTGCACGAACATCAGGCGGATGTCGATAAAGGAGAGCATCTTGCCATTGCCCTCCGCCAGAGGGTCGAAGCCCAGGGCGAAGAGTTCGGCGCGGGTGGTTTTCCCGGGGACGGCCTGGGCGTAACGTATTTCAGCATCCAGATAGTCGTTGAACGGGGAAAGGGCTTCTTCCTGCTCGCTGGGTAGGAGGCTGCTGCAACCCGAAAGCAAGGTCAGCATGAGGAATAGGCCAACTGCATACCCAGTGTCCGTCATGTTGGTTTTCCTGAGTGAAGGGGTGTCTCTTTTCTATAGTCGATATCTCGCCGCTCTGCCTGTTAAACCGATCACGCTGCTGAGTTTGACTGCCGGCGGCATGACCTCCACTGACGGCCTGTTGGCGCTGCGTCGCGGCCGTCCCGTGGCGGATAAGCGGCGGCGATAGTGCAAGGCGCGGCGGCAACCCGTGGGGCAATGCCGGCGCTGCCGGGTTATTTGACCGTGATGGTGCAATCGAATTGTTGTGCCGGCACCACACCCACTTCCCAGGGGCGCTGATAGGTCAGCAGCAGGCGTCCTTCGCCAGCCTGTTTGGCCTGGAAGCGCCAGGTCGAGCGCCCGGCGCTGCCGACCAGGCCGGCGTCTTCCGGGTTGCTGTAGACCTCGGGGCCAAGGCTCTGCAGGACGCTGGCGGCGGAGTCGCGGACCAGCCAGCGAAAGCCGGTGGTGGGGTTGCTCGGCATCTGCAGAATCAACTGCTGCCCGCTGTACAGGGTCAGTGGGCATTTGCTCTGCTGGTTCTGTTGCAGGGTTACGCTGCTGGGCTTGTGCGCGCAGGCGCTCAACAGGGCGAGGCCGAGTAACAACGGCAAGCGGAGGGCGGTCATGGTCAACTCCAAGCGACGGTCAATGCCTGCCAGCATAGCCGTGCAGATTGGCGGGCGTAACCCTAGGGTCTGTTGTCGTTTCATCGCTGCCGTGAATGAAATGGCAACAGACCCCCTAGCTCTAACTCTAGCCCTGGCCAAGGGCCGCGCTGGGCAGGCGCAGGCGCTGGGCGCACTCCTCGATCGCCGGGGCGAATAGCGCAAAACACTCGCCGGCTGCCAGCTGTACCTGTGGGGCCGCAATCAGGTCGTGCTCGATACGCTGCAGGAGTTGCTGCAATGGGGTCGTATTGTGCGTCTGGTCGAGCTTCTGGCAGAGCTGCCGCATCTGCTGTTGCAGCCCTGCCGGGCAGTGCTTGTAATTGGTCGCCCGCACGGCCAGGCCGCGCAGGCGCGCCAGGTCCTCGAGTACCCGGCAGGCCTGGCCGAGGCCGCCCAGTTCGCTGGTCGCGGCCAGGCACAGGCGCTCCTCGAGCTGCTCGATAACCCCCAGCAGGCCTTCGATCAGTTGGCAGTGGGCGGCAAAGTCGGCCGGGTTGCGCCGCAGTCTGGGCCAGTCTTCCTGCAGTGGGGCCAGCTGCAGGCTGGGCCCGGGCCAGTTCAGCCAGAGCTGATCGAGTTGGCGGGCGATGGCGTTACGTTGACTGACGCTGACGATATCCTGTTGCGCCCCCAGGCCGCGGTGTTTCTGCAGATGCTGTAGCAGCTCGAGGGCACGCTGCAGGGTGGTACTCTGCAGCGTCTTCAGGTGTTGGTAATGGCGCTGGCTGGCGCGCCTGTGCAGCCACTGGCCCAGTAGATAAAGGGCCAATGCCAGTGCAACGGCAATACTGAGTTCCATGGCAGGACTCCTCGAATCGGCAGGCAGCACGAAAAGCGTGCATGCCGGGTCTGCAACTCTCCTGCCAGTTGCAACAAACCGCGCTGCAGCGCGCTATTGGGGCGGCATTGCACGCTGTCGTTGCGTCATTTTCGTGCGCCGCTGCTTATGCATGGCTAATTTGGTGCGTGCTTTTCGCAGATTTGCCCCCGAACTGTGCCGCGGCGCGCACCGGTGCGCCTGCGCCTTGTTCAGGCCCGCCGTGCTGCGCCGTCGGCCCCTGCAGCCCGCTGGTCGGTGGGGGTTACGGCTGGCCGCGCAACTGGTTAAAGTGCCAGCACACCCCCGCGGATTGCCGTAGCGATGCTCAAAGCCCGTCTGCTGCGCCTGGATGATCAGGCTCACGAACATACCCACGATCACCATCAGTTGGTGCTGTCGCTGGCCGGGCGCGCGGAATTCGAGGTCAATGGCCGTGGCGGCGAGGTGTGTCGCATGCGTGCCTGTCTGGTGCCGGGCGATGCCGATCATCAGTTCGCCGGCATCGGCGATAACCGCATGCTGATCATCGACCTGAACGAGCAGGGCACCTCCAGCGAAGACCTGGAGTTTCTCACCCACCTGTTCGAAACCCCGCGTTATCCGCAACTGGATGCCGATTTCCAGAACCTGCTGAACTACGCCGGGGCCGAACTGGGGCGCTACGGTTCCGACCCCATGCTGGCCCGTGCCCTGGGTGGCGTTCTGCTGCGTGCCCTGCACCTGCGCCTGTTCGGCGAGCAGCGTGCGCGGGTGCCGGGGCCGCTGAACCTGGAGCGTCTCGACGGCTATATCGGCGAGCACCTGGCACGGCGTATCAGTGTCGCCGAACTGGCCCAGGTGGCCTGCCTCAGCCCCAGTCATTTCCATGCCCAGTTCAAGGACAGTGTGGGCCTGACGCCGCACCAGTATCTGCTGAAAACCCGACTGGACCGGGCGGCCAGGCTGTTGCGTGAAAGCGGCTTGCCGTTGATCCGCATCGCCGAGGAGTGCGGTTTTTCCAGCCAGAGCGCCCTGACCACGGCCATGCGCCGTTACCTGGGGCTGACGCCGAAGCGCCTGCGCGGCGCGCAATAGGTTTTTGCCCTGTCACAGCCATTGGCCCGGGGTTTATCGCTGCCGGGCGGGGGCATTGTGCACTTGGCTATGCTGAGGTAGTCGGCTAGTCAAGCGAGGACGTCGCCATGAGCCACAAGCACCAGAACCTGCTGCATTCGATCTTCCAAGGGGGCTTGCCCAGTAATATCCACTGGCGCGAGGTCGAGTCGCTGCTGCATCACCTGGGGGCCACCGTCGAGCCCATTCTGGGGGCGCGCTTTCGGGTGGTGCTGAACCAGCATGAGTTCTTTCTGCATCACCCGCACAACAGCAATGAGTGCAGCAAGCAGGAGATCAAGCACCTGCGCGATTGCCTCGCCCAGGCGGGTGTCACGCTGGCCGCCTACGAGGGCAAATAGTCGTGCGCGGTTGCCTGCCGTGCCGACTAATGACGCCGAGCCTTGCGGATGCGCAAGGCGATAGCGCCGATAATCAGCAGGGCCAGGGGCCCGAGCAGCATCGCGGCCAGTTGCGGCGACAGGCCGATACCCAGGCTGTGTGCGCCCTCGACGCCGAGCTTGAACAGGCTTAGCAGGTAATAGCTGATGGCGATGATCGACAGGCCTTCCACCGCCTTCTGGATCTTGATCTGGGTGTTGGCACGGCTGTTGAGGCTGCGCAGGATCGCCGAGTTCTGTTCTTCCACCTCCACCTGTACCCGGGTCTGCAGCAGTTCCCCCAGGTTGGCCACGCTCTGGCCAAGGCGCAGCAGGCGCTGTTCGGTCACCGCGCAATAGCGCACTGTGGGTTTGAACCGTCGTTCGATGAAGATGCCCAGACGCTGGCAGTCGCCGACATGGCTTTCGCGCAGTTCGCCGATGCGTTCGAAGACCAGTTGCGCATAGGCCTCGGCGGCGCTGAAGCGTTGCCGATGGACGGCTGTGGCGCGCACCAGGGTGGCCGACAGCAGGGCGATGTCGCCGAGCAGCTGCTTGGGGTTGCTGGTGTCGGGCGCGGCGTTGCGTGCGGACAGACTGGCCAGTTGCTGGTCGTAGGCCTTGAGCTGGCGGTCGACGTCCTGGGCCACCGGCAGGGTCAGCGAGGCCATCATGCGGTAGGTCTCGATCTCCAGCAGGCGGCGGATCATGCGCCCCAGGCGGTAAGCGTTCAGGCGGCGGTTGACCAGCAGGATGCGATTGAGGCCGTTTTCGCAGAGGCGGAAATCGCTCCAGACGGTTGCATCGCCGCCGCCGATCTGGGAACCAGCCGGGTCCTTGAAGCCGTAGCGGGCGCTGTGACCCTGCCACTGCTGCTCGGCCTCCACCAGGATCTGCACCGCGTTGATGATCAGCCCCCGGTGCGGCTCGATCAGCGCCTGCAGGGCCTGGGGCAGGGCGGGCCAGAACTCGCCGCCGGCCTGCTTGGGTTGGACCAGGGTCAGGGTGAAGAATTCGGCATGCCGTTCCCATTTCAGCGCGCAGCCCTGTAACTGGCTCAGGCCCTGGGCAGTGCCATTGGGCTGGGGCTGTTCGGCGCTCTGCGGCAGCGCCGCGATGATGGCGCTGCCGACCTCATCCTGATCGAGCAGGGCAATATGAAAGACATGGGCCGGCTCGTTGAAATACAGCGAGGGGCGGGCGTGCAGTTCGTTGTGCAGGGCAGTTCGTTGCGGATGCATGGCGGGTCTGTGCGGCCGGAAGGAATGCAGCAGTGACGCAGCCGGCGCGGAGGGTGTCACCAGATGGGCCTGGTTTCGCGATTATTCAAACAATCGTTCGCGATTAGTTCCCGGGCCTGGAGTATTGCGCAAAAACTCCAGAGCTTTCAGCAAGAAGCTGTCATGGCTGTGCAACTAAATTCTTCCATCCACTGGCGCAGTGCGCAGGATTTGGCCCAGTTGACATTGGTCAGACCAGCGATGTTGCGCTAGACCCATAATAAACAGTCTCCACAAGAGGATGGGCGTGATGTTTAAAGCCAGTCACGTCTTGCAGGACGAGTTCCTTAACCGGATCTCTGCCGCCAAGGCCGCCGATTTTTTCCCTGTCATCAGCGCCAACTACAGCGTTGACGAGGCAGCCTATCTCACTGAGCTCTTGCAGCTCGCCGATCCCGGTGACGCCGGCATCGAGGCTATCCGCCGCGGTGCCCGTACCCTGATTCAGGACGTACGTAGCCGGGACAACGCCGTCGATACCCTCGACGCACTGCTTCGTCAGTACAGCCTCGACACCCAGGAAGGGCTGATGCTCATGTGCCTGGCCGAGGCTTTGCTGCGTGTACCCGACGCCGCCACTGCCGATGCGCTGATCCGCGACAAGCTGAGCGCCGCCGAGTGGGAACGTCACCTCGGCCAGAGCGACAGCGTGCTGGTCAACTTCGCCGCCTGGGGCCTGGTGATGACCGGCAAGGTAGTCGATCCGGAAACCGCCGATGGCCGGCCGAAAAATGTCCTTGGCAAGCTGATCAAGCGTTCCGGCGAGCCGGTAATCCGCGCCGCCATGAATCAGGCCATGAAGCTCATGGGCAAGCAGTTCGTGCTTGGCCGCAATATCGCCGAGGCGCTGAAGAACGGCCGTGGCGAGCGCGAAAAAGGCTACACCTACTCCTTCGATATGCTCGGCGAAGCGGCGTTGACCGCCGAAGACGCCGAGAAGTACATGGCCGATTACCGCAAGGCCATCGACACCGTTGGTGCCGAAGGGCAGGTCGGCCCGGGACCGAAGCCATCGGTCTCGATCAAGCTGTCGGCCCTGCACCCGCGCTACGAAGTGGCCCAGCGCGAGCGCGTGCTCACCGAGTTGTTCGCCAATGTGCTGGAGCTGGCGGTGCGGGCGCGCAAGCTGGGCGTCGGCATCTCGGTGGACGCCGAAGAGGCCGATCGTCTCGAGCTGTCCCTGGAACTCTATGAAAAGCTATTGCGCGATCCGGCTCTCAAGGGCTGGGGCGAGTTCGGCCTGGTGGTGCAGGCCTATTCCAAGCGCTGCCTGCCGGTGCTGGTATGGCTGACCCTGCTGGGCAAGGAACTCGGCGAGAGGATGCCGTTGCGTCTGGTCAAGGGGGCCTACTGGGACACCGAGATCAAGCAGTGCCAGGTCCAGGGGCTGGACGGCTACCCGGTGTTCACCCGCAAGGAAGGCACCGACACCTCCTACCTGGCCTGTGCCCGTTACCTGCTCTCGGAGTTCACCCGCGGGGTGATCTATCCGCAGTTTGCCAGCCACAACGCCCACACCGTCAGCTGCATCCTGGCGATCGCCGCCGAGCACCAGCAGCCGCGCGAGTTCGAGTTCCAGCGCCTGCATGGCATGGGCGATGCGCTGTACGACACCGTGCTGGAAAAACACGGCAAGACCGTGCGCATCTATGCCCCGGTCGGCGCGCACAAAGATCTGCTGCCCTACTTGGTCCGCCGCCTGCTGGAAAACGGCGCGAACTCCTCGTTCGTCCACCAGTTGGTCGACCCGAGCGTGCCGGTGGAGTCCCTTCTCGATCACCCGGTGACGCAACTTCGCAAGTTCAAAACCCCGAGTAATGACAAAATCCCTCTTCCGCCTGCGCTGTTCGGCCCTGCGCGGAAAAATTCCCAAGGCCTCAATATGAATATTCACACCTCGTGGACTGAGCTGGAGCGTGCCTATCAGCCGCACCTTGCCCGTCAATGGCAGGCCGCGCCGGTCATCAACGGCCAGCGCCTGAAAGGCACCGCCAATAGCGTGCATTGCCCCTATGAGCTGAGCAAGCAGGTCGGTAGCGTCGACTTCGCTACGGCCGCCCAGGCCACCCAGGCCCTGGATGTCCTGCACGCGGCCTGGCCGCGCTGGAATGCCACCGCCATCGACGCCCGCGCCAGCATCCTCGAGCGTCTGGCCGATCTGCTTGAGGTCAACCGCGCCGAGCTGATGGCGCTGTGCACCGTGGAAGCCGGCAAGTCCATGCAGGACGGTATCGACGAAGTGCGCGAAGCGGTGGACTTCTGCCGTTACTACGCCCAGCAGGCGCGTCTGCGTCTGGGCCGCGAAGAGCTGGTGGGACCTACCGGCGAGCGCAACGAGCTGTTCCATGAAGGCCGCGGCATCTTCGCCTGCGTCAGCCCGTGGAACTTCCCCCTGGCGATCTACCTGGGGCAGATCGCTGCCGCCCTGGTCGCCGGCAACTGCGTGCTGGCCAAGCCGGCCGAGCAGACCAGCCTGATCGCCGCCCGCGCCCTGGAACTGATGTTCGAAGCCGGCCTGCCGCAGGATGTGATCGCCTTCCTGCCGGGCGACGGTGCCACCCTGGGCGGCGTGTTCTGTCGCGATGCACGGGTCGCCGGGGTGTGCTTTACCGGCTCTACCGGTACCGCGCGGATCATCAACCGTCAGCTGGCCGAGAAAGATGGCCCGATCGCCGCGCTGATCGCCGAAACCGGCGGGCAGAACGCCATGATCGTTGACTCCACCGCGTTGCCCGAGCAGGTGGTCAAGGATGCCGTGCAGTCGGCCTTTACCAGCGCCGGCCAGCGCTGCTCGGCGCTGCGCGTGCTTTATGTGCAGAACGACATCGCCGAGCGCGTGCTGGATCTGCTCAAGGGCGCGATGGCCGAACTCAAGGTTGGCCCGACCCACCTGCGTGAAAGCGACGTCGGCCCGGTGATCGACGCCGAGGCCCGCGAAGGCCTGCTGGCGCATATCGACCAGCTCAAGGCCGAGGGTAAGCTGATTGCCGAAACCGCTTTGCCGGCCGGCCTGGACGGTCACTTCGTCGCTCCGGTGGCCTTCGAGATTGGCGGCATTGATGAGCTGAAGAAGGAAAACTTCGGTCCCGTCCTCCACGTCGTGCGCTTCGAGGCGCGCGAACTGGAGCAGGTGGTGGCCGCCATCAACGGCACCGGCTTCGGTCTGACCCTCGGCGTGCACAGCCGCAACGAGGAAACCGCCCAGCGTATCGAAACACTGGCGCGGGTCGGCAATCTCTACGTCAATCGCAACCAGATCGGTGCGGTGGTCGGTGTGCAACCGTTCGGCGGTTGCGGCCTGTCCGGTACCGGGCCGAAAGCCGGCGGGCCGAGCTACCTGCCGCGCTTCGTCAACGAGCGTACCGTCTCAATCAACACTACCGCAGTGGGCGGCAACGCCTCGCTGTTGTCGCTGGGCGACGACTAACCCGTAGTTTAGGGACGGGCTTACAACGCCTGTCCCGCCGCCGGCCTGCGTGCGCTTGGCTGGTGGTTTCAAGGCAGTGGCCACATACCGTGGCCGCTTAAAACTAGAGTCACGGCCCGAGCCGTGCCAACACGAGAACAACAAGATGAACGAGCAGAACGTTTTTGTTGTAGGGGTGACCTTCGTGGTCTACCTGGTACTGATGCTATGGCTGGGCCTGGTGGCCTATAAGCGCACCAGCAACCTGTCCGACTATATCCTTGGCGGCCGCTCCATCGGCCCAACCACCGCGGCGCTGTCGGCTGGCGCTTCCGATATGAGTGGCTGGCTGCTGCTGGGTCTGCCGGGCTATGCCCTGGTGGCCGGTTTCGAAGCCACCTGGATCGCCATCGGCCTGCTGGCCGGTACCTGGCTCAACTGGTTGTTCGTAGCCCAGCGTCTGCGCGTGTATTCGCACATAGCCAACGACTCGGTAACCATGCCGTCCTACTTCGAAAACCGCTTCAACGACAAATCCCGCGCCCTGCGTGTGGTGTCGGCGATCTTTATCTTGCTGTTCTTCCTCTTCTACGCAAGCTCCGGCCTGGTGGCTGCGGGCAAGCTGTTCGAGACCGTGTTCGGCTTCAACTACCAGATCGCCGTTGTGGTCGGCACCCTGGCCGTGGTCTCCTACACCCTGTTCGGCGGCTTCCTTGCGGTGGCCTGGACCGACGTGGTGCAAGGCCTGCTGATGGCCGCGGCGCTGGTGCTGGTACCGGTATTCGCGCTCAATGCCGTGGGCGGCGTGGATGCCGCGCATATGGCCATTCAGGCGAAAAACCCGGAACTGCTGACCTTCTTCAACGATGCCAAGGGCGAGCCGCTGGGCATCATCGCGATCCTTTCGCTGCTCGGTTGGGGCCTGGGCTACTTCGGCCAGCCGCACATCCTTGCTCGTTTCAAGGCGATCTCCGACGACAAGGACATCCCGACTGCCCGCCGCATCGCGGTGAGCTGGACCGCCCTGACCCTGGTCGCCGCCCTGGCCATCGGCTGGATTGGCGTCGGCTATCTGGAAACCGACCTGGCTGACGCCGAAACCATCTTCATGGTACTGGTCAACAGCCTGTTCCACCCGGTAGTGGCCGGTATCCTGATGGCAGCCGTACTGGCGGCGATCATGTCCACCGCCGACTCGCAACTGCTGGTCAGCTCCTCGGCCCTGGCCGAAGACTTCTACAAGGCCATCCTCAAGAAGGACGCCGGCGACGCCGAACTGGTGTGGATCGGTCGTGGCGCGGTGGTGCTGATCGCCATTATCGCCCTGGTCCTGGCCCTGAACCCGGATACCACCGTACTGGGCCTGGTGTCCTACGCCTGGGCTGGCTTCGGTGCCGCCTTCGGCCCGGCCATCCTGCTGTCGCTGTACTGGAAGCGCATGAACCGTAACGGTGCCCTGGCCGGCATCCTGCTCGGCGGCATCACCGTGGTGGTCTGGAAGCAGCTGTCCGGCGGTATCTTCGACCTGTACGAAATCATTCCCGGCTTTATCCTGGCGACTGTGGCGATCATCGCCGTCAGCCTGCTGACCGAGGAGCCGGAAGCCGCGCTGCAGGCCCAGTTCGACGATGTCGAGCGCAAACTGGCCTGATTAGGTTGCATCCACATCCGCAGCCGGTCGTCTGCGGGTGTGGCTCCCGAGCCAGGATTTTATGCTGATGCCCGGCCCGGGCCCCACGACGACCCGATAGTGCTTCGCCGGCCCACACCTCGTTGTGTTGGGCCGGTTTTTTTTGCCTGGATGAAACCCATTGAGCGGGCACCTCTTCTTTGTGCCGAGGGATTTAGCAGGCATGGCTGGCCCCCGGTTCAAAATCGCTCGATCCGGTAAGGCTGCGGGTCGATGGTCGGCGTTTCCCCGGTCATCAGGCTGACCACCAGCTCCGCGCTAACCGCTGCCTGGGTCAGGCCCAGGTGCTGATTGCCGAAGGCGAACAGCAGTCGGTCATGTTGCGGGTGGCGATCGATCACCGGCAGCGAATCGGGCAGGGTGGGGCGGTGGCCCATCCATTCGCGGCAGTTCAGCGCTGGGTCTGCGAGCGCCGGGACAAGGGCCTGGCTGTGTCGGCGCAGGGTCTTGAAACGGCGCGCAATCGGCTTCAGTCGCAGGCCGCCGAGTTCGCTGAAGCCCACCGCGCGCAGGCCGGAGTCCAGCGGGCTCATGACGAAGCGCCGCTCGGCCGAACCGATCGGCCGGTTAAGGCTGACGGCCGGGCTGTCCATGCTCAGGTGATAGCCGCGCTCCGCCTCCAGCGGCACCTCGATCCCTGTGCCTTGCAGCAGCGTCTTGCTCCAGGCACCGGCGCAAATCACCGCCTGATCGAAGCGCAGGTCTGCTTCCGCGGTCTTTAACCGGACCTGTTGCGCATTCGCGGAGAGGCTTTCGACCGCCTGCTGCACGAAGCGCCCGCCGCGCACCTCGAACGCGGCGAACAGCAGGCGGCAGAGTTGATAGGGCTCGCGCACCTGGCAGGCTTCGGGGAAATACAGGGCGTGGCTGAGCGTGCCGGCCAGCGCCGGCTCCAGTTGCGCCAGGCGCGTGGCATCGACCAGCTCGGCGCGCACGCCCCATTGCTGCAGGTAGCGGGCATGGGCCTTGGCGTCCTCCAGGCGCTGCGCCGACTCCCAGACCAACAGGTAGCCGGAGTTGCACAGCTGTTCGCTCGCGCCTATATCGGCCAGGCAACGCTGCCATGCCGGTAGCGCCGCCCGATTGAGCGCGAGCAGACCGTCACGCGAGCGCTCGACCTGAGCGGGACGGGCTGCGGCGACGAAGCGCACCAGCCAGGGCAGGCTGCGGTGCAGGTATCCCAGCGGCAGTGCCAGCGGCCCATGCGGGTCGAGCAGCATGGCCAGGGCACCGCGCAGGGTCTTGCCGTTGGACAGCGGGTCGATCAGCTCGGTGGCCAGGTAACCGGCGTTGCCGAAGGAGGCCCCCAGGCCTGGCGCATCTCGGTCGATCAGGGTCACCCGATAGCCCTTGCGCTGGGCCTGCAAGGCGGTACACAGGCCGATCACCCCGGCACCAACCACCGCGACGGAAACAGCAACAGGCTGGGTTGCAGCGGATGCTTGCATCAGGCCACCTCTTCTGCGGCAGTTGTCAGGGTATTGCCGGCCGAATGTCGGCTATCGGCATCTGCCTGGTCGTCCTCGGCACGCTTGGAAAACCAGCCGGTCTGGGCGTAGAGGATACCGATCAGCGGTGACAGCCAGCAGGCGAACGCCAGCGGCGCATAGAGCAGGTTGCTGTAGTCGCCGGACACCACCGACAGCCCCAGGGTACCGATGACGAAGGCACCGCCGGCATTCCAGGGGATCAGTGGCGAGACCAGGGTGCCGCCTTCCTCGATCGCGCGCGACAGGTTGAGGCGGCTATAGCCAAGACGGTCGTATTCCGGGCCATACATGCGTCCGGGCAGGGCGATCGACAGGTAGACATCGCCCGACACCGCATTGGTCGCCACCGAGGTCAGGATCGCGTTGGTCTGCAGGCCGCGGAAGCTCTTGCTCAGGCGCATGATCGAGCTGACCACGGACTCCAGGCAGCGGGTGCGTTCGAGTGCGCCGCCGAAGGCCAGGGCGAACATCATCAGGGTGACCACCCAGGTCATCGAGGTTACGCCGCCGCGGTTGAGCAGGCTATCGAGCGCCTCGGTGCCGCTGCTGATGGTGAAGCCGCTGTGGGCGAAGGTCAGCAACTGGTTGAGGTTGTAGTCGTAGTTGATAAAGGCGACCAGGCCGCCGAGGATGAAACCGGTGAACAGCGCGGGAAGCGGCGAAATCTTGAGGAATGCCAGGGCCATGACCACCAGCAACGGTACCAGCGGCAGGAAACCGAGGTCGAAGTGGCTGCCAAGGCCCTCTTTGAACAGGCGGATCTGCTCGAGCTGCGCTGCATCGACGCCGGACTGGCCGCCGACCAGCAGGTAGATCACGAAGGCGATGAGCATCGCCGGGATGGTGGTCGGCATCATGTTGCGGATGTGCGCGAACACGTTGGTTTCGGTTACTGCCGCCGCCAGGTTGGTGGTGTCGGATAGGGGCGATATCTTGTCGCCGAAGAACGAGCCGGAGACCACGGCACCTGCAGTCCAGTACAGCGGAATGCCGAAGGCGGTGCCGATGCCCACCAGCGCCAGGCCAATGGTACCGACCGTGGTCCAGCTCGAGCCTATCGACAGCGAGACCACCGAACAGAGCAGCATCGAAGCGGCCAGGAACCAGACCGGATCGATCAGCTCGAGACCGTAGTAGATCAGCAGCGGCACGGTGCCGCTGGCGATCCAGGTACTGACCAGCATGCCGACCAGAATCAGGGTGGCGATCGACGGCATGGCCACATGCAGCACATGGAAGGCACCGGATTCGATGTCCTTCCAGCGATAGCCCTGCGTCCAGCCCACCAGGCCGGTGATGGCGATACCGATGGCCAGCGCGATATGCGGGGTGAAGTCGTTGTAGTAGAAGATCTGCAGGGCCAGCAGGCCGATGGTCAGAACAATCGGAATCAGGGCCACCCAGAGGTTGGGCATGTTGATCGGGGCTGTGGGTTCTTTGGTCATGTCAGGAACTCCTCAAGATGAGCAACGGCAGGCCTCATCGTTTTGTTGTTGTTGGAGTAGGTAAAAAAGAGCACTCGTCGCCGAGTGCCCAAGCAGACGTTCGTTTCAGTCTTGATTGCGGAACGCGAGAATCGCCGCGGCTAGGTCTTCGCGCGAGTCGCCGACCGACTTGAACAGGGTCACCACTCGTTCGGCGTCGGCCAGGGCGGCGCGACCGGTGTGCTGGCCGCGGCACAGCTCGGCGAGTTCGGCGATAATCTTGTCGGTACCGATCGCGCCCTCACGGAGCGGGATGATCAGGTCGCCGGTCTCGCTCAGTGCGCCGTCCCGGGTATCGACGAACACCGCGCAGCGCTGCATGGCGACGTTGTCGGTCTCGCGCATGCTTGGTGTGAAACTCCCAACCAGGTCGAGGTGAGCGCCGGGCTTGAGCCAGTCGCCCAGCACCACTGGCTCGGTCGCCAGGGTCGCGCAGCTGACGATGTCGGCCGTGCCGACGACCGCTTGCAACTGATCGCTGGGGCAGACCCAGGCATCGATGTCGCTGTCTTTCAGCTCGGCCACCAAGGCCGCCGAAGCCGCCTCGTTGCGATCCCATACCTGCACGGTCTGGATCGGCCGCACGCTCATGTGCGCAGGGATCAGGCGGCGGCCCATGCGTCCGGCACCGACCATCAGCAGGCTGTTGGCATCGGCGCGGGAGAGAAAGCTCGAGGCCAGCGCCGAGGCGGCAGCGGTGCGCCGAGCGGTCAGCTCGTTGCCATCCAGCAGCGCCAGCGGGCGGCCGGTCTTGCCGCAGCTGAGCATATAGTGGCTGCTCAGACCGGGCAGGTGGCGCGCGTTGTTGCCGGGAAACACGTTGACCTGCTTGACCCCCAGGTACTCGCCTTCGATCCAGGCGGGCATCAGCAGCAGGGTGGCCGCAGGTTCCGCGGGGACCTCGAGGGTGTGATGATGGCGAATCGGCGAACGCACATCCTCACGGACGAAGATCTCTCTGAGCGCTTCGATCAAACTGCCCCACGGCAGGGCGTTTTGTACCTGGTCGGCATTCAGTTGCATGGCGGCTTTTCCCGTGGTTAATGTAATTTCCATGCTAACCACAGCCGATCGTTTGCCATTGACCCAGCCGCTGGAGTTATATACCCAGACTATGAAATCCCTCCCTCCCAGCGCGACCCAGGCACCATGAACGGCAGCCAGGCCCGACGCAATCTGATTGCGCTGCAGCGCGGTGAGCATTGTCATGACTATGCCCAGGTGCTGATCGGCTGGCGCGGGCGGATGGATTGCGAGTTCAACGACAGTTCAGGGCGTTTGACCAACGGTACTGCCGCCTTGGTGCCGGCCTCGGCCAGCCACCTGTATGCCGGTCTCAGCGAAGAAAGTGAACTGCTGGTGATCGACGTGTCGCTGAACGATCCTTATATACGGGCGCTGGAGCAGGCCTGCGAGCTGAAATTCAGCGAGACGCTGTTCCAGCGTCCGGAGTTTATTACCCTGGATGCCGCAGCGATGCCGTTGTTGGACTTCGCCGCAGGGCAATTGCGGTGTGATCTGGAGCGGGTGAGCACGCTAGTCAGTTGTCAGCTGGTGTCGCTGTTTATGACCCAGATGGTTCAACTCTATTCATCCGTTCCGCAGCTATCGTGGGGGTCGCGTCTGGCGACCGCCGAGCTCAATCAACTGATCGACCGGCGTCTCGCCGAGCCGCCTTGCAACGGCGAACTGGCAGCGGCGCTGAACCTCAGTGAGAGCCACTTCAACTTTCTGTTCCAGCGTAAGTTCGCGATGACGCCGCAACAGTATGTGATGAGTCGGCGCATGCAGCGGGCGCAGTTCCTGCTGCTCAACAGCGCGATGTCCTTGGCGGCGGTAGCCGATGAAGTTGGCTTTGCCGATGCATCGAGCTTCTCCCGCGCCTACAAGAGTTGCTTCAAGCAGACTCCGGGTTCTGTCCGCAGTGCCCGCCGTCCCGTCTAACTCGAGATGCTGGCCTTGGGGGCTCTACCCCGTGCCGGCGGGGCGTTTCTCTTGCGGTGGCGGGGTAAGTCAGCGTGTGTGATTCGTTTCCCCCTACCTAGAGTTTTTGGCAAATACTTCAGAGCGTTCGGCAACGCCGCTTTCTAGAAAGACTCCCGCGACGACGGCGAATTGTTGCAGATCGAGCGTGGTGCCGTGGAAGCAGCAGGCCTGCCTGGGCGTGATCTTATCTAACGCGATCATTCCCGCCGGCAGCCGATCGTCTGCAGGTGGGGCAGCCTAAACCGGACGCCCATGCGGGCACCGAGCCTGGAGCCCACGGTGCCCCGATAGTGCTTCGCCGGTCCACACCTTTGGTGCGGGGCCGGTTTTTTTATGACGGGAAACTTACCCAGGGTCATAACCCTCGCCGGCGCGGTGCGCTCATTCTTTGTCTGCGCGGGCTGGGCAAGCCGGCTCGACAAACGCTTGCTGCGCATAAAGTCCCATGGTCTGGCTCGTTGCCGTGCGCACGCCTGTGAATGCGCCTCACCAGGCTCTAGACTGCAGCGGTATAACTACAAGCCGAATGTGACCTTGCCTGCATGAAAATCCAGCCCTTACCGCCGCTCAACAGCCTGGTGGCTTTCGAAGCCGCAGCGCGGCACCTGAGCTTTACCCTGGCCGCGCATGAGCTTAACGTCACCCAGGGGGCGATCAGCCGCCAGGTGCGCCTGCTCGAGGATTACCTGGGTAAGAGCCTGTTCGAGCGCACCACCCGGGCGATCAACCTGAGCCCGACCGGCAGCCAGTATTACGATACGGTGCGCAGTACCTTGCTACAGCTGGCCCAGGCCACGGGTGAGATTCGTCACTGGCAGGGTGCTCAGCAGGTGACAGTGGTCACCAGTACGGCGATGGCTTCCCTGTGGCTGCTGCCCAAGGTGGCGGAGTTTCAGCGCGATAACGAAGAGATCGACCTGCGCATCATCGCCTATGACCAGGTCAAGGATTTCTCCCGCCTGGATTGCGACCTGGCGCTGTACTACTGCCGCACCCCGCCGCAAGACATGCAGGTGACCCCGCTGTTCACCGAGGAGGTGTTTCCGGTGTGCAGTCCGGGCTATCTGGCCAAGAACCCGGCATTGAGCAGCCCAGAGCAATTGGCCGACTGCACCTGGCTGTGGCTGGACGATCCGCAGCGCGACTGGATCGGCTGGGGCGAGTGGTTCCAGCGCCTCGGCCAGCCGGCACCCAAGCCCCGCCACCGGATCAATATCAACAGCTACTCGATGCTGATCCAGTCGGCGCTCAGCGGCCAGGGCATCGCCCTGGCCTGGTCGAACCTGGTCGACAATCACCTGCAAACCGGCGCGCTGGTACGCCCCATCGACACCGTGCTGCGGACAGATGCGCAGTTCTGCCTGCTCGAACCGCTGAGGCGGGGGGCGATGCGCCAGAGCGTCAAATGCTTCCGCGCCTGGTTGCTGGAGCAATTGCCACCGGCGTTGGACGAGACTACGCTCGGCGGCGGCGCATAACTGCAGGGCCGAAACGAACGCTGCCGCAGGCTTGTGGCCTGCGGCAGCGTTGCATGGAACAGTCGCGGCGCTAGTCTTCCGACTGGGCGTGGCTATCCCTCAGCAGGCCTTTTGCGCGGTAGCGTGAGGGGCCCCGCCCAGGGTGAGTGCAGGCGCAATGCCAGCGTCGCCCTGGGAGTGTTCCTGCGTTAGCGACTGACATCCCGATGGTGGTGTGGGATATCGGCGGAGCCGCCCGGCCGCAAGCAGTGTGGCGGGCGGGCTCAGGGGCAGGATAAGTACGCTGATCGATGGGCGTTGACGGTATCTGCGCAAGTCGGCATCCCCCGCCACAACCCATAAACTGCTTGAACATTCTCCAACAGCGCAAGGCTGCTGAGCCCGTGCAGCGGTCTGCCGCGCGCAGTTACTGGAGGCTGCGGTGCGGCCGCCTGACGCTGCTCAGTAGCGGGTTGGCGGTGCCTAAGGTGGCGTTTTCCCGGCCCCTGAAGCAAGCCATTTATTGTCATGGATTGATGATCTTTACGCATGTGGAGGCCCTCGTGAGCGACCAATTGCGGGGTCGGTGCGTTTTGCTGGATTGATGATAAAAACTCATGAATCTTGCTGTAAAAATCGTTTGTCGAACAATCCCCCGATTCTCGAAACTCGCTGTCAACGGAACCTGGCCAGTGAGCCTGCCGATCATCACCCACCGTGCCCAGCAGGGGAGAACAACAATGACCTCGACCACTTCTCAGAACATTCCTGTGCATCATCTGGAAACCGTTCTCAACCCGATTCATCAAGCCACCGGGCTGAGCAACGAGTTCTATACCGAGCAGCGCCATTTCGAACTAGAGCGCGATCAGGTGATGGGCAAGACCTGGGCCTGCGTCGGCTTCGCCAGCGATCTGGTGCAGAACGGTTCGGTCAAGCCGGTTGACTTCATGGGCCTGCCGCTGCTGCTGATGCGCAACCGCGAGGGCCTGGTGCAGGTGTTCCACAACGTCTGCAGCCACCGCGGCATGAAGCTGGTGCAGGAAGAGGGCACCGTGCAGGGCGTGATCCGCTGCCCCTACCACTCCTGGACCTACGACCTCAACGGCGGCCTGCGCGGCACGCCGCACATCGGCGGCATCGACCAGCACAAGGACGAGCGTTTCGCCTGCGAAAAGCATGGCCTGAAGGCGATCCGCAGCGCCATCTGGATGGACATGGTGTTCGTCAACCTGTCCGGCGATGCCCAGCCGTTGGAGGAGATGCTCGCGCCGCTGACCGCGCGCTGGAACCAGTTCCTCGGCGAAGACGGCATGAGCCTGCTGCGCCGCCGTCCAGGCTTTGATGCCACCACCCTGGACATCAACTGCAACTGGAAACTGGCGGTGGAGAACTACTGCGAGGCCTACCACCTGCCCTGGGTGCACCCGAGCCTGAATACCTATTCGCGCCTGGAAGACCACTACAACATCCTGTTCGACGAGCATTTCGCCGGTCAGGGCAGCTACGCCTACAACCTCTCCGACGTCGCCGGTACCCACCTGCCGCAGTTCCCGAGCTGGCCGCAGGACCGTCTGCGCAACGCCGAGTACGTGGCGTTCTTCCCCAACGTGTTGCTCGGCATCCAGGCCGACCACGCCTTCGCCATGCAGCTGGAGCCGGTGGCACCGGGCCGCACCATCGAGCACCTGCGCCTGTTCTACGTCGGCGACGAGGCCCTGGGTGACGAGTACGCCGCCTGCCGCAACGCCATCCTGGAGTCCTGGAAGGTGGTATTCGCCGAGGACATCGCCTCGGTCGAAGGCATGCAGAAGGGCCGTCATTCGCCGGGCTACAAGGGCGGTGCCTTCTCCCCGGAGATGGACATCCCCACCCACTTCTTCCACCAGTGGGCCGCACGCAAGCTGCTGGCCACCGTACCGTCCGCCTGAGGAGGCCGCCATGTATCCGATTGCCGAACATTGGCTGAACTACATCGACGGGCAGTGGTGCGACAGCGAGTCGCGCCTGACCGTCAACAACCCCGGCACCGGCGCGCCGCTGGCGAGCATCGCCCAGGCCTCCGTCGTCGATGCCGAGCGCGCCGTGCAGGCGGCCCGGCGTTGCGCCGACAGCGGCGCGCTGAGCAGCGTGCGCCCGGCGCAGCGGGTCACCTGGTTGCTGCGCATCGCCGAGGAGATTCGTGCGCTGACCGAGGAAGGTGCCTGGGTGCTGTGCCAGGAAAACGGCAAGAGCCTCAACGACGCCCGCGACGAGTTCATCGAGGCGGCGCGCTACTTCGAGTACTACGCCGGCATGGCCGACAAGATCGAGGGCACCTCGATCCCGCTGGGCAACGGTTACATGGACTTCACCGTCTATGACCCCATGGGCGTCTCGGCGCAGATCGTGCCCTGGAACTTCCCGGTGTCGATCTGCGCCCGTTCCCTGGCCCCGGCCCTGGCCGCCGGCAACGCGGTGGTGATCAAGTCGCCGGAACTGTCGCCGCTGGGCATGTGCGTGCTGATTCGCGCCATCGCCCAGGCCGGCTTGCCGCAGGGCGCGGTCAACCTGATCTGCGGCCGTGGCCGCGAGGTGGGCACGCACCTGGTGAACAGTGCCAAGATCGATCAGATCGTCTTCACCGGCTCGGTACCGACCGGCCAGACCATCCTCCGTGACGCGGCCGCGCATGCCATCCCCAGCGTCATGGAACTGGGCGGCAAGTCGGCGGCGATCGCCTTCGCCGACGCCGACCGCCAGCAGCTGCTGGCCAGCGTCAAGGGCGGCATCTTCTTCAATGCCGGCCAGGTCTGCTCGGCCATGTCGCGGCTGCTGGTGCAGCGCGAGATCTACGAAGAAATCGTCCAGTCCGTGGTCGAACTGGCCGAAGGCCTCAGCGTCGGCCTCGGCCAGGACAACCCGGACCTCACTCCGGTGGTCAGCGCCGGGCAACTGGCCAGCATCGAAACCCTGTGTCGGCGCGCAATCGATGAAGGTGCGGTGGCGGCCACCGGTGGTGAGGCCTTCAGCGACAGGGCCGGGCACTTTATGCGGCCGACCGTGTTCCGCGATGTCAGCCCCGAGATGTGCATCGCCCAGGAGGAGGTGTTCGGCCCGGTGCTGGCGATCATTCCCTTCGACAGCGAGGAACAGGCCCTGGCGATTGCCAACGGCACCGAGTTCGGCCTGGTGGCCGGGGTGTTCACCCAGGACATCAGCCGCGCCATGCGCTGCGCCCGCCGCCTCAAGGCCGGCCAGGTGTTCGTCAATGAGTGGTATGCCGGTGGCATAGAGACGCCGTTCGGCGGTGTCGGTTTGTCCGGTTTCGGCCGGGAAAAGGGCCAGGAAGCCTTGTACAGCTACGTGCGCACCAAGAACGTCGCCATTCGCGTAGCGGGGGAGTAAACGAAATGTTCAAGACCTGGCTCTGTGTGGTCTGCGGTTTGATCTACGACGAAGCGCTCGGCTGGCCGGATGACGGCATAGTCGCCGGCACCCGCTGGGACGATGTGCCGCAAGACTGGAAATGCCCCGAGTGCGGCGTTGGCAAGGACGATTTCGAGATGCTCGATATCAGCCCGGTAGTGGCCGTGGCTGCGGCCACCGCCAGTGCGCCGGTTGCCGCGGTTGTTGCTGCGCCGGTACCGCCGCAGCAGCCCGCCGCCGCCCAGCTGCGCGAGCCGATCGTGATCATCGGCAGCGGCTACGCCGGTTACGGCCTGGCCCAGGCCCTGCGCCGGGCCAATCCCGAGGTCGAGATCCGCGTGCTGACCCAGGAGTCCGGTCATCTGTATTCCAAACCGGCACTGTCCATCGGTCTGGCTCAGGGCAAGAGTGCCGCGGCGCTGGCCGGTGAGTCGGCCCTGGCCATCGAGAAGCGCCTGAAGATCCGCGTCTATCCCTATTGCACGGTCGAGCGCATCGACGCCGTGGCGCGGCGCCTGCACACCAACATCGGCGAGATGGAGTACGGCCAGTTGGTGCTGGCCAGCGGCGCGGCGCCGATCCGTCTGCCGATCGAGGGCGACACGGCGGCGCTGCTCAGCGTCAACAACCTGCACGATTATCAGAGCTTCCGTGAGCGCCTGGTCGGCGTGCAGCGGGTGGCGATTCTCGGCGACGGCCTGATCGGCTGCGAGTTCGCCAACGACCTGGCGGCAAGCGGCTTCGAGGTCAGCGTCATCGGCCTCGGTCAGTGGCCGATGGAACGCCTGCTGCCGCGCGAGGCCGGTCAGCAGTTGCAGGCCGTCCTGGGCGAGTTGGGGGTGAGCTGGCATTTGCAGAACACGGTGCAGCGCATCGACTCGGCCGAGCGGGGCTATCGCCTGACGCTCGCCGATGGTCAGCGTCTGGAGGCCGATCTGGTGCTGTCTGCCGTCGGCCTGCGGCCCAACCTGAGCCTGGCCGAAACGGCCGGGGTCGCGGTGGGGCGGGGTATTCAGGTGGACGCTCAGCTGCAGTGCTCGCAGCCGGGGATCTTCGCCCTGGGCGACTGCATCGAGATCGCCGGCCAGCTGCTGCCGTACCTGGCACCGATCAATCAGGGCATTCAGGCGCTGAGCAAGACCCTGCTCGGCCAGCCGACGACGGTCAGCTACCCGCTGATGCCGGTGACGGTGAAGACCCCGGCCGCGCCGCTGTGTCTGTTGCCGCCGGCCGTCGGCGTGGCCGGCGAATGGCGCTGCAGCGCCACCGACGATGGCCTCAGCGCCGGTTTCTACGATGCCGAGGGGGCGCTGCATGGCTTCGTCCTGCTCGGTCGCCAAGCCCAAGTGCAGCGCAATGCCTGGCTGCAATCCTGTCAGAACGCACAACGGGCAGTAGCCTGAGGGCGCAACCATGAGCAAGACCATCAATCTGCCCCACGACGACGCCAGTTGCGGCTGGTACGCCGCGCTGCCCGCCGCCAAGCCCGCCACCCGCCTGCAGGGCGAGCAGCGCGCCGACTTCGCGGTGATCGGTGCCGGTTTCGCCGGCCTGGCCGCCGCCCGCCGCCTGGCCGAGCATCACCCGCAGGCACGCATCCTCTTGGTCGATGCCCAGCGTGTCGGCTACGGAGCCTCGGGGCGCAACTCCGGCTTCGTCATCGACCTGCCGCACAAGTTCGCCCTGGAGCACCCGGACCCGGCGCACAAGCAGCGCCTGCTCGGCCTCAATCGCGCCGCCATCGCCCAGTTGCAGGGCCTGATCCAGCGCCACGCCATCGACTGCCAGTGGTCTCATGCCGGCAAGTACCAGGGTGCCGTGGGCCCGCGCGGCCTGGCCTATCTGGATCATTTCGAGCACCTGCTCAAGGGCCTCGGTGAGCCCTACCAGTGGGTCGAGCGCGAGGCGCTGGCCAAGGTAGTCGGCAGCCGCCACTACAGCCGGGCGATCTACACCCCGGGCTGCTACCTGATGCAGCCTGCGGCCCTGGTCAGCGGCCTGGGTGCTTCGCTGCCGGGCAACGTCGAACTGCTCGAGGAATCGCCGATCCAGCGCCTGGAGCGCGACGGCCAGGGCGGCTGGATTCTGCACGGCAATAACGGCCGCATCCGCACCCCGCAGCTGTTGCTCGGCACCAGCATCTTCACCCAGGAGTTCGGCTACCTGCGCAACCGCCTGTTGCCGGTGATGACCTTCGCCAGCTGGACTCGGCCGCTGAACGATGCCGAGCTGGAGGCCTATGGCGGTCAACTCGACTGGGGCCTGACCCCGGCCGACCACGCCGGTACCACGGTGCGCATGACCCAGGATCGCCGCCTGATGATCCGCAACACCTACAAGCACGTGCCCAAGTACGGCCAGAGCACCAGCGATGCCATGCGCGCCAGTGTGCGCGAGGACCACCGCAAGGCTTTCCTGGCGCGCTTCCCGCAACTGGCCAACGTGCCGTTCAGCCACACCTGGGGCGGCGTCTATGCCATCTCGCGCAACTTCACCAATTTCTTCGGCGAGCTGGCGCAGGGCGTGTATGCCTCGGCCTGCGACAACGGCGTCGGCGCGGCCTGGGGCACCATCTCCGGCACCCTGCTGGCCGATCTGGCGGTCGGCGCGGATTCGGCGCAGTTGCGTGACATCCAGGCGGTCACCGGCATGCCGTCGTTGAACCCGCCGGAACCCTTGCTCGGCCTCGGCGTGCGTTCGCGCATTCGCCTGGCGGCCTGGAACAGCCGGAGCGAGCTATGAGCCAGGTCGTTTCCGGCAAAGGTCCGGTGCTGTTGGTCGATCACCATGACCTGGATTTCATCCCGCGTGGCGGGCCACCCGGTGCCGCCTTCGTGGCCCGGGCCATCAGCAACGAGGTATCGCCGAACATCGGCATCGGTTTCGCCCGTTGGGAGGGTGCCGAGGTCAACTGGACCCTGCTGTACGACGAGGTGATCTTCGTCATCGAAGGCTGCTTCGAGCTGCAGGCCAACGGCCAGCTGTACTTGGTCAGGCCGGGCCAGCTGCTGTGGATACCCGAGGGTACCGAGCTGGTCTACGGCGGCCATGCGCTGTTCGGCTATGTGGTTCATCCGGGCGACTGGAAGCAGCGTCACGGCCTGGCCTGAGCCTGCGTCCTGATCGTTTTGCCGCCGCATTCCCTTGCAGGGAGCGGCGGTTTTCTTCGTTCTGGCCAAGGAGCCACACATGCTCGGACTGACCAAGGCCTTCGGTGCCCTGTACCTGGCCAGCCTGCTGATGCAGCTGGGTTCTACCCTGCTGATGACCTACCTGGCGCTGCGCCTGAGTGCCGACGGGGTGGTCGCGTTCTGGGGCGGCGCGCTGATGGCCGCCAACGCCCTGGGCATGATCGCCGGTGGCCGGGTAGGGCGCGTGCTGATCCAGCGGGTCGGGCATATCCGCACCTACGTGGCCTGCGCCGGGGTGACCTCTGCTGCCGTACTGGCCCATGAATTCAGCAGTGCCTTACCGTTCTGGTTATTGCTGCGCGCCTTGGTCGGCCTGGCCATGATGTGCCAGCTGATGGTGCTGGAGAGCTGGCTTAACGACCGCGCCCAGAGCGATCAGCGCGGCAAGGTGCTGGGCATCTATATGGTGGCGGTATATGTCGGCATGGTCCTTGGCCAGCTGGCCTTGAGCCTCAACGGTGACCTGGGTATTCGCGCGCTGCTCGGTGTGGCCATGGCCTTCGCTCTGTGTCTGGTGCCGGTGGCCCTGACCCGCAGCATGCACCCGGCCGTACTGCAGCCGGTACCCGTGGATATCAAGCTGTTTATCCGGCGGGTGCCACAGTCGCTGGTGACCATTCTGATGTCGGGGGTGATCACCGGTGGTTTTTATGGCCTGGCATCTATCTATGCCAGTCGCCAGGGCCTGGACACCAGCCAGGTCGGCCAGTTTATGGCACTGGCGATAGGTGCCGGGCTTGTCGCGCAACTGCCCCTGGGCTGGCTGTCCGATCGCCTGCCGCGCGCCAGCCTGATTCGCGGCGTGGCCGTGCTCCTGGTGTTCGCCTGCCTGCCCCTGGCTTTTTACCCGGCTCCTTCGTTTGCTGTCTTGCTGCTGTTCGGTGCGGCTATCGGCTTTCTGCAGTTCTGCCTGTACCCGCTGGGCGTGGCCCTGGCCAACGACAATATCGAAGCCGAGCTGCGGGTGTCCCTGGCCGGTTTGCTGCTGGTGGCTTACGGCGTCGGTGCCTGTATCGGCCCGCTAGTGGCGGGCGCGTTGATGGAGCAGTTTGGTGCACCCAGCCTGTATTACTTCTTTGCTGCCAGCGCCGCGCTGCTGGCTCTGACGGTTGGCCAGGGCCGGGTCAGCGGCGCGCACCTGCAGGCCGATGCGCCGCTGCATCACCAGGCCACGCCAGTTGGCCTGGCCTGCGCGACCCTGGCCGCTGCGGTGGAACCCGCCGAACCGCTTGCCGACGCGACGAACCCCGGCGAGCCGCTCGCGGTGTGCGAGCCGCGGGCCGGTTGAGCGCGTTCCGTTGCTTTGTGCCTGAACTCACCTATGTGGAAGCCCAGTCATGTTCGACAACAAGAATAAGTACCCGAGCGGCGAGTCCGTCGCCCTGCCCCTGCGCAACCCGGTCAGCGTCGAGACCCATGTGGCCGCCCGCGGCTATCGCCTGCAGCGGGTGCGCCAGCAACTGCTGGCCGCCGACTGCGCGGCGATCCTGCTCTATGACCCGGTGAACATCCGCTACGCCACCGATACCTCGAACATGCAGGTGTGGACCCTGCACAACTTCGCCCGCTACACCCTGGTGTTTGCCGAGGGGCCGGTGGTGTTGTTCGAGTTCCACAACTGCGAGCACTTGCACGAAGGCAACGAGCTGCTCGACGAGATCCGCCCGGCGATCAACTGGAGCTATTTCGGTGCCGGCTCGCGTATCTCCGAGAAGGCCAAACTGTGGGCCGCACAAATCGTCGAACTGCTGCGTCAGCATGCCGGCGCAGGTGCCCGGCTGGCGGTGGACAGGGCCGACTTCGAGGGACTCGATCTGCTGCGCGAGGGTGGTCTGTGCCTGGTCGAGGGCCATAGCCTGATGGAGGAGGCGCGCAAGATCAAATCCGCCGAGGAGCTGGAGCTGATGCGCTGGACCATCGCCGTGTGCGAGCGCGGCATCCAGCGCATGCACGACGAGCTGCGCCCCGGCATGACCGAGAACCAGCTGTGGGCCTGGCTGCACTTCGAGAACATCCGCCACGGCGGCGAGTGGATCGAGACCCGCCTGCTGGCTTCCGGGCCGCGCACCAATCCGTGGATGCAGGAGTCCAGCGACCGGGTCATGCGCGAAGGCGAGATCCTCTGTTTCGACACCGACCTGATCGGCCCCTACGGCTACTGCGCCGACATCTCCCGGGCCTGGACGGTCGGCCACGTGCCGCCCACCGCCGAGCAGCGCAAGCTCTACCGCCTGGCCCATGAGCAGGTGCAGCACAACATGAGCCTGTTGCGTCCGGGCCTCAGCCACCGCGAGTTCGTCGAGCGCTCCTGGGACATCCCGGCCGCTTATCACCACAACCGCTATTGCTGCGTGGTGCACGGCGTCGGCCTGGCCGACGAATACCCGGCCCTGGCGCACAAGGGCGCGGACTGGACCGGCAGCGGCTACGACGGCCAGTTCGAGGAGAACATGGTGCTCTGCGTGGAGAGCTACATCGGCGAGCGTGGCGGCAAGGAGGGCATCAAGCTCGAACAACAGGTGTTGATCACCGGCGATGGCTGCCAGGCGCTGTCGCAATACCCCTGGCAGCAGGACTGGTTGTAAGGCACCGCCACAGGTTTTGTGCCGTGGAGGCGTTCTGTGCAGCACGCCGCTTTGTACTCATTGAAGATCGGCCTTCTGGCAGGTCGCAAGGCCCCGTTACATGGCGGGGGTTGCTGCGGGGTGTGCGTGCGTCTGGAACGGTCGCCGGGCGATGAATTCGGCCTGTTTTATGGATGATAAAAAATCATTAATTGCGCAGGTTAAATGATTTGTCGCGAGCCTGGTCACTGCCTGACCATCGAGTCGTCGCTGCAGGTCCAGCTCGTGCTCCTGGCCCGCTTGGACTGCAGCGAAATGCGCCACGGAAATACCGATATTACAAAAACAATAGCGAGGAACCTTGCATGAGAGACATAGCTGTTGACGCTTCACCGCCGCGAAATTTCAATGTTCGCATCATGGGACTGAATTTCCACCGGACCATATTCCCGGCCTCCTTTCTGATCGTCCTGACCCTGGTGTTGACCGCGCTGAATGACCCAGTCGCCTTCGGTCAGGCCCTGGAAGGTGCCAAGGGCTGGATCCTGAAGAATTGCGACTGGTTCATCATGATCATGGGCAATCTGGCGGTGTTGTTCTGCGCCGGCCTGGCACTGTCGCCGTTCGGCAAGATCCGTCTGGGCGGCAAGGACGCCAAGCCGGAGTTCAGTACGTTGTCCTGGTTTTCCATGATGTTCGCCTCCGGCATGGGCGTCGGCCTGCTCTACTGGGGCGTGGCCGAGCCCGTGGCGCAGTACACCGCCTGGTGGAAGACTCCGCTCAATGTGGCCGCTAATACCCCGGAGGCGCTGCATGCCGCCATGGGTTCGACCATTTTCCATTGGGGCTTCCACCCCTGGGCGATCTACCTGACCAGCGCGCTGGTGGTGGGGTTCTTCACCTTCAACAAGGGGCTGCCGTTTTCCCTCAGTTCGGGCCTCAAACCGCTGATCGGCAAGGCGCACAAGGGCCTGCCTGGGCAACTGGTGGATATCTTCACCGTGGTGCTGACGGTGTTCGGCCTGGCCACCTCTCTGGGCCTGGGTGCCATGCAGGCGACCGCCGGGATCAGCCATGTGCTGGGTGTGCCCAACTCCTTCGCGTTTCAGTTGTTGTTTATCCTGGCCGTCACCGGCATGGCCGCCTTCTCCCTCTGGCGCGGCCTGAATGCCGGGGTAAAATTGTTAAGCAATATCAATATGTTGCTGGCGCTGGCGCTGTTCCTGGTGGTGGTGGTTGGCGTTGGCGTGTTGAACTTCTTCTCTGGCGTGCTGAGCACCACGATCGACTATGTCGAGTGGTTTGTGCCGTTGAGTAGCTGGATCGATCGCCCGGATCAGGACTGGTTCCAGGGCTGGACGGTGTTCTACTGGGCCTGGTGGTGCACCTGGGGACCCTTGGTTGGGGTGTTCGTCGCGCGGGTTTCTCGTGGTCGCACCCTGCGGCAGATGGTGGGCGTGGTGATGGTGGTACCGACTATTGCGACTATCTTCTGGTTCAGCGCCTTTGGCGGCGGCGCTATTGCCCAGGTGGTTAACGGCACTGGTAGCCTCGCGGCCGGTTTGGCAGACGTCAATATGGCGATCTTCCAGTTTCTCGACGTGCTGCCGATGGGGGCTATTAGCTCGCTGCTGGTAGTGCTGTTATTGGTCATCTTTATGGTCACTTCGGTGGATTCCGGCGCTCTGGTGGTCGACAACCTGTCGGCCGGAGGCGACCCGAACACCTCGCCAGGCCAGCGCGTGCTGTGGCTGGTGATGATCGCCGTGGTGACCATCATGCTCTTCGTGGTCGGCGGTGATACCGCGCTGAAAGGGATTCAGGCTGGTGCCGTGGCCATGGGGCTGCCGTTTATGGCGCTGATGCTGTTGTTGATGGTTGGCCTGCTAAAACAGTTGATCCGTGACGCCCGCGACAGAGACCAAGGCGCTTAAGGGGGCATCCGGTTATAGGCCTACGGCCTGGCGGGGGCGCGCTCGAGTATTGTTTAAGGGGAAAGGCATGAGCTGTGCGGGTTATACCCTGGAGCGCTTTATCGCTGACATGCGCCGGATAGTGGCCAGTGCCGTGGATGAGGCCGACCTGCTGTGCCAGCTGGAGCCTCTGGCTCAGCAGGTCGCCGCCGAGCGTAGCTGGCGGCGCGCGGAGATGTTTCACGCGGACCCGGAACTGGGCTTTGGTACCAGCCTGCTACATGTCGAGGCCGATCAATCGCTGTTCGTGGTGGTCGACAGTTGGCTGCCCGGGCGCGGGGTGCAGCCTCACGATCACGACACTTGGGCAGTGGTGGTCGGGGTGGAGGGCTGCGAACGCAATCTGTTCTGGCGGCGCCTGGACGATGGATGCCAGCCAGGCCATGCTCGGCTGGCCTGCATCGGCGAGCGTAGCATTGGCGCTGGCGAGGCGCTGGTACTGCCGCGCGGTAGTATCCACAGTGTGATCAACCCTGGAGAGCGCACCAGCCTGTCGTTGCATATCTACGGTCGTCACCTCAACTACACCGCACGGCGTCGCTTCGACCCCGAGCGCAATCTCGAATTGCCGTTTCTGATTGAGACGCGTTGATCCAGCCACGCGCGTCCAGCGTCTGTGTGTAGCGTGCCTGGCAGCCAGGGCGACCCTGCGCTCTGGCTGCGGATGTTGGCGCTCAGTCTTTTCCCGGCGGCTGCACTGGGCTAAGGTGCCCACCACCTTGGATTCCGCGACAGATCAGGCCCGTATGAGCTCAACCCCGAACAATCCGCTGCACGGCGTTACCCTCGAAGCCATCCTTAATAGTCTGGTCGAGCGCTTCGGCTGGGACGGCCTGGCCCAGCGTATCGACATCCGCTGCTTCAAGAGCGACCCGAGCATCAAGTCCAGTCTGACCTTTCTGCGCAAGACGCCCTGGGCCAGGCAGAAGGTCGAGGCCCTGTATATCCGGACGCTGAAGGGCTGAGTAGCACCTCGGGAAAACTGGCGCCCTTGTTGCACTACCTCTGCAAACGCCGCGAAGCGTCAAAAAACCGCGGCCAGTGGAGGAAGTCATGAGCCAGGGTGTTGAATTCAATCGCTTGATGCTGGAAATGCGTTCCATGCAGGCGGAAGCCATGGCGCGGCAGAAGCCTGTTGCCAGCACCCCGGAGCCCGGCGCGCCGAGTTTCTCCGAGATGCTCGGCCAGGCGGTCGGCAAGGTCAACGAGACTCAGCAGGCCTCCACTAAACTGGCGGAGGCCTTCGAGGTAGGCAAAAGCGGCGTCGATCTGACCGACGTGATGATCGCCTCGCAGAAGGCCAGCGTCTCCTTCCAGGCCATGACCCAGGTGCGCAACAAGCTGGTCCAGGCCTATCAAGACATCATGCAGATGCCGGTTTAAGGGTAGGGTTTGAATCATGGCTGAAGCCGTCGCTGCAAACGTACCTGCCACCACCGCTGGCGGTGAGCCGAAGAAGCCGCTGTTCGGCCTGACCTTTTTGGAAAACCTTTCCGATATGTCGATGCTGCGACAGATCGGCCTGCTGGTCGGCCTGGCCGCCAGCGTGGCGATTGGTTTTGCCGTGGTGCTCTGGTCGCAGCAGCCCGATTACCGCCCACTGTATGGCAGCCTCGACGGCATGGATGCGTCCCAGGTCATGGAGACCCTGAGCGCCGCCGACATCAAATACACCGTGGAACCCAACTCCGGGGCGCTGCTGGTCAAGTCCGAAGACCTGGCCAGGGCGCGTATGCGCCTGGCTGCGGCCGGGGTCAGCCCTGCGGACAATAGCGTCGGCTTCGAGATTCTCGACCGCGAGCAGGGCCTGGGTACCAGCCAGTTTATGGAGGCCACCCGCTACCGTCGCGGCCTGGAAGGTGAGCTGGCGCGCACCGTGTCGAGCCTGAACAACGTCAAGGCTGCGCGGGTGCACCTGGCCATTCCCAAGAGTTCGGTGTTCGTGCGCGACGAGCGCAAGCCCAGCGCTTCGGTGCTGGTTGAACTCTACCCGGGCCGCGGCCTGGAACCGAGCCAGGTGATGGCCATCGTCAACCTGGTGGCCAGCAGCGTGCCGGAAATGGACAAGGCCCAGGTCACGGTGGTCGATCAGAAGGGTACCTTGCTCTCGGACATCCAGGAGATGTCCGAACTGACCATGGCCGGCAAGCAGTTCGACTACAGCCGACGCATGGAAAGCCTGTTCACCCAGCGCGTACACAATATCCTGCAGCCGGTGCTCGGTGCCGGCCGCTACAAGGCGGAAGTCTCCGCGGACGTGGACTTCAGCGCGGTGGAATCCACCTCGGAAATGTTCAACCCCGACCAGCCGGCGCTGCGCAGCGAGCAGCAGGTCAATGAACAGCGCACCAGCAGCCTGCCGCCGCAAGGCGTACCGGGAGCCCTGTCCAACCAGCCACCGGCTGCCGCCAATGCGCCGGAACAAGCCACTGGCGGGGCCGCCGTGGCAGGGCCGGTGGCTGCAGGCCAGCCGCTGCTGGATGTCAATGGCGAGCAGATCATCGACCCGGCCACGGGCCTGGCCATGCTTGCGCCTTATCCGGCGGACAAGCGCGAGCAGTCCACGCGCAATTTCGAGCTGGACCGTTCCATCAGCTACACCAAGCAGCAGCAGGGACGCTTGCGTCGGCTGTCGGTGGCGGTGGTGGTGGATGACCAGTTCAAGGTCGACCCGGCCAGCGGCGACACCGTGCGTACGCCCTGGAGCAGCGACGAACTGGCGCGCTTTACCCGACTGGTGCAGGACTCGGTGGGCTTCGATGCCAGCCGTGGCGACAGCGTCAGCGTGATCAATACGCCATTTTCTGCCGTGCCGGGCGAGGAACTGGTCGCACTGCCCTGGTACCAGAGCGAGCTGTTTCTGCTGGCCATGGCCGGTCTGAAACAGCTGCTGCCGGCACTGCTGATCTTTATTCTGGTCTGGTTCGTGCTGCGTCCGGTGATGAAGAACATCACCGGCAACGGCGGCCGTGAAGGCGGCCTGCGCGGCGGTCGCGATGGCGATGTCGAACTGGGCGAAATGGGCGGTCTGGACAGCGATCTGTCCGAGGATCGGGTCAGCCTCGGCGGCCCGCAAAGCATCCTCCTGCCCAGCCCGAGTCAGGGGTATGATGCACAATTGAACGCCATCAAGAGCCTGGTCGCAGAAGACCCGGGCCGTGTGGCCCAGGTTGTAAAAGAGTGGATCAACGCCGATGAGTGACAATCGCACCGCCACCAAGCTGAACAAGGTCGACAAGGCGGCGATCCTGCTGCTCTCGCTCGGGGAAACCGATGCGGCCCAGGTGTTACGTCACCTCGGGCCCAAGGAAGTCCAGCGGGTCGGGGTGGCGATGGCCGGCATGCGCAATATCCAGCGCGAGCAGGTCGAACAGGTCATGGGCGAGTTCGTCGAGATTGTCGGCGACCAGACCAGCCTGGGCGTGGGGGCCGATGGCTATATCCGCAAGATGCTGACCCAGGCCCTGGGCGAGGACAAGGCTGGCAACCTGATCGACCGCATCCTGCTCGGCGGCAGCACCAGCGGCCTGGACAGCCTGAAGTGGATGGAGCCGCGCGCGGTGGCCGATGTGATCCGCTACGAGCACCCGCAGATCCAGGCGATCGTGGTGGCCTACCTGGACCCCGATCAGGCCGGCGAAGTGCTCGGTCATTTCGATCACAAGGTGCGCCTGGACATCGTCCTGCGCGTGTCCTCGCTCAATACCGTGCAGCCGGCGGCGCTCAAGGAGCTCAACCAGATCCTCGAGAAGCAGTTCTCCGGCAGCTCCAACACCACCCGCGCCGCCCTGGGCGGGGTCAAGCGGGCCGCCGATATCATGAACTTCCTCGACAGCGCGGTCGAAGGCCAGCTGATGGACTCGATCCGCGAAGTCGACGAAGACCTGTCCAGCCAGATCGAGGACCTGATGTTCGTTTTCGACAACCTGGCCGATGTCGATGACCGCGGCATCCAGGCGTTGCTGCGCGAAGTCTCCTCCGATGTGCTGGTGCTGGCGCTCAAGGGGGCCGACGAGGCGATCAAGGACAAGGTGTTCAAGAACATGTCCAAGCGCGCCGCCGAACTGCTGCGCGACGACCTCGAGGCCAAGGGGCCGGTGCGGGTCAGCGATGTGGAAACCGCCCAGAAGGAAATCCTTACCATTGCCCGCCGCATGGCCGAAGCCGGAGAAATCGTCCTCGGTGGCAAGGGCGGCGAAGAGATGGTGTAAATGGCCGCCAAAGAAGCCCCCAGCGAGCTGATTCGCGCCAAGGACGTCAACGCCTTCGATCTTTGGGCGCTGCCCAGTTTCGACCCCCTGGTCGAGCCCGCCGAGGTATCCGCCAGCACCGAGGCGGCCGCCGAACAGGCGCAAGCGACTGCAGAGGGGGCGGCGGAAGGGGAAGAGGTTGCCCTGGAAGATGTCAAACCATTGACGCTGGATGAGCTGGAGGCGATCCGCCAGGATGCCTACAACGAAGGCTTCACGACCGGCGAGAAGGACGGCTTTCATGCCGGCCAGCTGAAAGCCAAGCAAGAGGCCGAGATCGCCCTGGCGGCGAAAATGGCTGGTCTCGAGCAACTGATGACGCAGCTGTTCGAGCCCATTGCCGAGCAGGATCAACAGCTGGAAGCGGCCATGGTCAACCTGCTGAGCCATATGGCCCGCGAGGTGATCCAGCGCGAACTCAAGAGCGACTCCAGCCAGATCACCCAGGTGCTGCGCGAAGCCCTCAAGCTGTTGCCCATGGGCGGAGCGAGTGTGCGCATTCATCTCAACCCCCAGGACTTCGAGATGATCAAGGCCCTGCGCGAGCGCCACGAAGAGACCTGGCGCATTCTCGAAGATGACGCCTTGCTGCCCGGCGGCTGCAAGGTCGAGAGCGAGCTCAGCCGTATCGATGCCACGGTGGAAACCCGCCTGGATCTGGCCCTCAAGCAG
Organism: Pseudomonas sp. EA_105y_Pfl2_R69; assembly: GCF_963970915.1. NCBI lineage: Bacteria > Pseudomonadati > Pseudomonadota > Gammaproteobacteria > Pseudomonadales > Pseudomonadaceae > Pseudomonas > Pseudomonas sp. EA_105y_Pfl2_R69. The sequence continues at coordinate 258,421 of NZ_CAXAOO010000006.1, read as the reverse complement.
TTGTTCGAACATCAACGTGAGCAGCTGGGCCACCCCCTGGAGGCCGATCTGCATACCGACCTGAGCAAGGCCGGGGCGCACGACGATGCTCCTTAAGCGGGTGAGCTTCGCCAAGCGTCTGGCAGCCTACAGCGATGCCGTGAAATTACCCAGCCAGCCGCTGGTCGAGGGCCGTCTGTTGCGCATGGTCGGCCTGACCCTGGAGGCCGAAGGCCTGCGCGTGGCCCTGGGCAGCCGCTGTCTGGTGATCAACGATGACAGTTACCACCCGGTGCAGGTCGAGGCCGAGGTGATGGGCTTTTCCAATGGCAAGATCTTCCTGATGCCGGTCGGCAGCCTGGTCGGCATTGCTCCTGGCGCGCGGGTGGTGCCGCTGCCGGATACCGGGCGTCTGCCCATGGGCGTGTCGATGCTCGGGCGGGTACTCGACGGCACCGGCCGCGCCCTGGATGGCAAGGGCCGGATGAGGGCCGACGACTGGGTGCCGATGGACGGCCCGGCGATCAACCCGCTCAATCGCAACCCCATCAGCGTGCCGCTGGATGTGGGCATACGTTCGATCAACGGCTTGTTGACCGTGGGCCGCGGCCAGCGCCTGGGCCTGTTCGCCGGTACCGGGGTGGGCAAGTCGGTGCTGCTCGGGATGATGACGCGCTTTACCGAGGCCGATGTCATCGTGGTCGGGCTGATCGGCGAACGCGGTCGTGAGGTCAAGGAATTTATCGACGAGATTCTCGGCCATGAGGGCCTGACGCGCTCGGTAGTGGTGGCCTCGCCGGCCGATGACGCGCCACTGATGCGCTTGCGTGCCGCAATGTATTGCACGCGTATTGCCGAGTACTTCCGCGATAAGGGCAAGAACGTACTGCTGCTGATGGATTCGCTGACCCGCTTCGCCCAGGCCCAGCGCGAGATCGCCCTGGCCATCGGCGAGCCGCCAGCGACCAAGGGCTATCCGCCCTCGGTATTCGCCAAGCTGCCCAAGCTGGTCGAGCGTGCCGGTAACGCGGAGAAGGGCGGCGGCTCGATTACCGCCTTCTACACCGTGCTCAGCGAAGGCGACGACCAGCAGGACCCGATCGCCGATGCCGCCCGTGGTGTGCTCGACGGGCATATCGTGCTGTCCCGGCGGCTCGCCGAGGAGGGCCATTATCCGGCCATCGATATCGAGGCCTCGATCAGTCGGGTGATGCCGCAGGTGGTGTCCGCCGAGCATATGCGCCTGTCGCAGCGCTTCAAGCAGCTCTGGTCGCGCTACCAGCAAAGCCGCGACCTGATCAGCGTCGGGGCCTACGTGGCGGGCGGCGACGCCGATACCGACTTGGCCATTGCCCGGCAACCGGCGATGGTCAAGTACCTGCGGCAGAACCTGGGGGAAAACGAAAGCCTGGCCAACAGCAGTGCGCAACTGGCAGCCACCTTCAACCCCGCCGGCGCGCCTTAAGCCATGTCACAGAGTCGAGCCGCGCGTCTGGCACCGGTCATTGTCATGGCGGAACGGGCCGAGCGCGAGGCGGCGCTGCAGCTTGGCCACTGTCAGGGCCTGCTGCGTCAGGCGGAAGTGCAGCTGGGCGAACTGGAGCGCTACCGTGGCGATTACCAGCAGCAGTGGATCAGCGAAGGCCAGCGCGGGGTGTCCGGACAGTGGCTGATGAACTACCAGCGCTTTCTCTCGCAGCTTGAAACCGCCATCGGCCAGCAACGCCAGAGCGTCGATTGGCACCGCGGCAATATGGACAAGGCGCGGGAGCTCTGGCAGCAGCGCTATGCCCGCCTGGAAGGCCTGCGCAAGCTGGTCAAACGCTACCTGGACGAAGCCCGTCTGGCCGAGGACAAGCGCGAGCAAAAGCTGCTCGACGAGCTGTCACAGCGTTTATCCGGACGCGATTCGCTTTCCTGATGCCCCGTCTCGCCATTTCGGCTGCAGCCCGCGGCGCACGGCCTTGCCAGCACGCCCGGCGGCACCGCCGCGGCCATGGTTGGGGCGGCGGGCGCAAGTCGACCCCGGCGGCAGTTGCTCCATGGCCTTTAGGGTGCTACATCTTGAACATGCACAGCACGTGGCCAGCGGCATCCTCGGTACCCTGGCTTTTTCGTTTATAGGAGCAATTCATGACTATCACCTCGCTGTCCTCATCCGACGGGCAAGAGTTGACCATTCTGATTCAGGGACGTTTTGATTTCGGGGCCCATCAGGAGTTTCGCAACGCCTACGAGCGCGTCAGCAGCACGCCGAAGACCTATGTCGTGGATCTGCAGGGCACCACCTATCTGGACAGTTCGGCGCTGGGCATGCTCTTGCTGTTGCGTGACCATGCCGGTGGTGACAGCGCACAGATCCGTCTGCTCAATTGCAACCCGGACGTGCGTAAGATTCTGGCGATCTCGAATTTCGAGCAACTGTTCCAGATCGCCTGAGGTCACCGCCATGCCAGAGCGTCTGTCCATTCTGATCGCCGAGGACAACGCTGCCGATCGCATGCTGCTGTCGACCATCGTCAGCCGTCAGGGCCATCGGGTGCTGACCGCCAGCAATGGCCTGGAGGCGGTCGCGCTATTCGAGCAGGAGCGCCCGCAGCTGGTGCTGATGGACGCCCTGATGCCGCTGATGGATGGCTTCGAGGCGGCGCGACGAATCAAGCAGGCGGCCGGCGAAGAGCTGGTGCCGATCATCTTTCTCACCTCCCTGACCGAAGGCGAAGCGCTGGTGCGTTGCCTGGAGGCCGGCGGCGATGATTTTCTCGCCAAACCCTACAACCGGGTGATTCTCGAAGCCAAGATCAACGCCATGGAACGCCTGCGCCGCCTGCAGGACACCGTGCTGAAACAGCGCGATCTGATCGCCAAGCACAATGAGCACCTGCTCACCGAGCAGCGGGTGGCCAAGGCGGTGTTCGACAAGGTGACCCATTCCGGTTGCCTGGATGCGCCGAATATCCGCTACCTGCAGTCGCCCTATGCGGTGTTCAACGGCGACCTGCTGCTGGCCGCCTTCAAACCGTCCGGCGGCATGCATATATTGCTCGGCGACTTCACTGGCCACGGCCTGCCCGCGGCGATCGGGGCCATGCCGCTGGCCGAGGTGTTCTATGGCATGACCGCCAAGGGCTACTCGATGGCCGAAGTGCTGCGCGAGATCAATGCCAAGCTCAAACGCATCCTGCCGGTCGGGGTGTTCTGCTGTGCGACCCTGCTCAATATCAGCTTCCAGCGCCAGATCGTCGAGGTGTGGAGCGGTGGCCTGCCCGATGGCTACCTGCTGCGCAGCAGCGGCGAGCGTCTGCCGCTGGTGTCACGGCACCTACCGCTGGGGGTGCTGGAGCCGACCAGCTTCAATGACAAATACGAGGTCTACCCCCTGGCCCTGGGGGATCGGGTATTCCTGCTCTCCGATGGCGTGCTGGAAGCGCGCAATCCGCAAGGCGAACTCTTTGGTGAGGCGCGTCTGCTCGAGGTGTTTACCCGCAACCGCCTGCCGGCAGAGTTATTCAACGAAATTCAGCGGGCGCTGACGCTGTTCAGTGGCGAACAGCAGGACGATGTCAGCCTGCTGGAGGTCAGCCTGGTCGAGGATGGCGCGCTGGCGCGTTCCCCCCTAGCGTTCGCGGACAGTGGTCAGAGCCATCCGCTGGACTGGTCGGCGAGCTTCGAGTTTCGCGGGGAAACCCTGCGCCACTTCAATCCGCTGCCGTTTCTGCTGCAACTGCTGCTCGAGGTGCAGGGCCTGCGCCCCCAGGGTGGGGCCCTGTACACGGTGCTCGCCGAACTCTATTCGAATGCTCTGGAGCACGGTGTGCTGGGGCTGGACTCGGCGCTGAAGTCCAATGCCGAGGGCTTTGCCGAGTATTATCGGCAGCGCAGCCAGCGCTTGGCGTGTTTGAGCGATGGTTATGTGCGTTTTCACCTGCATCTGCTGCCTGAGGCGGGCGGTGGTCGCCTGGTGGTGAGGGTTGAAGACAGTGGGCCGGGCTACGACCCTTCGCTCGCCCTGGCGCAGCAGGTGCCTGTGTCAGGCCTCAGCGGGCGTGGCCTGACCCTGGTGCGGCAGTTGAGCGAGCGCTGCAGCTGGGATGCCGGCGGGCAGGGTGTCAGCGTGGAGTTTTCATGGTTGCCTGGGGCATAATCCGGCGCAGCATGTCCAGGGAGGTTGAGGTTGTCCGATATCCATCTAGATAGCAACGTATTGGCGGCCTTGCAGGACGTCATGGAAGATGAGTATCCGGTCCTGCTGGATACCTTTCTGCTCGACTCCGAGGAGCGCCTGCTCGGGCTGCGCCAGGCACAGCAGGCTGCCGATGCCCAGGGCCTGCGCCTGGCTGCGCACAGCTTCAAGGGCAGTTGCAGCAATATGGGCGCGCTGATGCTGGCGGGCCTGTGTCGGCAGCTGGAAGAGGCCGGCCGTCGCGAGCAGCTGGAACTGGCCCCCGAACTGGTGGAGCAGATCGAGCGAGAGTTCGCCATCGTGCGGATTCTGATGAAGTCCGAGCGTCAGCGCTACCGGCATCTTTAATCGGGCTTGCGCGCCGCCGCGAAGTTGGCCCAGCCCTTGCAAGACTCTCCCCACGACTAACCCCGAGCGGAGAGTATCCATGTCCGTTGCCCCCGATCTGCTGCTTAAATCGGCACCCGAGACAAAACCCCGGGCGGCCGCGGCCAAAGCGCCGGCGAAAGCTGCCGAGCCCTCCAGGAATGGGGCTTCCAGCTTTTCCCAGGTGTACGCCAAGGAACGCCAGGCCAAGGCCGCGGAGCGCAGCGATGCACCGGCCAGGCCGGCTCGCGAGAGCCAGCCCAGGGCGCAGGAAGAGGAAAACCCCCAGGCCGCCACGGCCATTGGCCAACCGGAGCTTGCCGATAGCGGCAAGGCTTTGCCGAGTGAGCCGGCAAGCGAAGAGGCGGTGCTGGACCCTCTGCTGTTACTGGGTATGGGCGCTGAGCCGGTTGACGCGCAAGAGACGGCAGAGTTGCCGGCGGAAACCGAGCCGGAGCCGCTGCTGATCTCGACCGGCAGCCTGACCAGTTCCGGGCCTGCGAGCATGACCGAGGCCAGCTTCGACCCGCAGATCGATGCCTTGAATCAGTTGCCGGCCGTGCGTATGGCCCTGGAAATGGGGGCCAAGGAGAACGCCAAGGTCGACCATGCCACGCTGCACGCGCAGATGAATCCGGCCGCCCAGAACGCGGCCCAGAATCCGGGGCAGAGCATGCTCGCCAGCGGTCTGCTCGAAGAGATGCAACCGGTAGACGAGGCGTTGCCGGAATCGTTCGAGCTGCAACTGGAGTCCTTGGGTAGTAAAGGACTCGAGGCGCTCAAGGAAAGCTCGGCACAGACGCCGCCGGAAAACTTCGTCAGCAAACTCAATGCCCTGAGCCAGGCGATTGGCCAGCAGCAGTCCATATCGGCCCGGGCCCCGGTGATACCCGGGCAGCCGGTGCCGATGCAACAGGGCGGCTGGAGCGAGGCGGTGGTCGACCGGGTGATGCTGATGTCCAGCCAGAACCTCAGGTCGGCGGAGATCCAACTGGACCCGGCCGAGCTGGGGCGTCTGGAAGTGCGTATCAGCGTCAATCAGGAGCAGACCCAGGTCACCTTCGCCAGCCCTAACGCCGGCGTGCGCGAGGCGCTGGATGCGCAGATGCACCGCCTGCGGGAAATGTTCGCCCAGCAGGGTATGAACCTGCTGGATGTGAATGTCTCCGATCAGTCGTTGAACCGTGGCTGGCAGGGCCAGGAGGGCGAGGGCAACGGCCGCGGCGGGGCGGGTCGGGATGGCTTCGCGGCGGACGAGGAGCTGCTTCATAATCCTGTGGATACACGTGGCGGCACGCCAATCGCCGCCCGCGGTCTGGTCGATTACTACGCCTAGGCAGTGGGTGCGCCTGAGGTCCGATAGGCAACCGGGCTGGTTGCCGCTGTAGTTGCCGAGCGCACTGATCTAAACTCTGTTTCGCCCGACTCCCGTAACAGGGCGTCGGGCGATTCTGTTTGGGGCGATCTATGGCTGCGGCATGGGCCCGGTGACATGGTCCGCGCTGCGCGGCCGACGGCTGGAAACGGCTGTTCGACAGGCTGGCATAACACTTGCTCTTAACCCTTTGAAACGGATAGAACTCCGAATAGTGACGGATTATTGGCATGGCTAAGAAAGAAGCACCGCAGGCACCGGCAAGCGCCGAGGCCAAACCGGCCGGCAAAATGAAACTGATCATCCTGATTGCCGTGGTCGTGCTCCTGGCCGTGGGCCTGTCGGTGGGGGCCACCTGGTTCTTTCTGAGCAAGGGCGACAGCGCCGCCGAGCAACAGGCCCAAGCCTCTGCCGAACCCGCCGTGCCGCTCAAGCAGCCGGCGATCTATGAAGAGCTGAGCCCGGCCTTTGTGGTCAATTTCACTCAGAAGGGGCGGGCCCGTTACATGCAGGTCAGCGTGGCCCTGATGGCCCGCGACCAGCTGGCGCTGGACGCTCTCAAGGTGCATATGCCGGTGCTGCGCAACCGCCTGGTGATGCTGTTCTCCAGCCAGGATTTCGACACCCTGATCACCCCGGTCGGTAAGGAACTCCTGCGCCAGCAGGCCACCGCCAGCGTGCAGGAACTGGCCGAGAAGGAAACCGGCAAGCCGACCGTCGAACAAGTGCTGTTCACCAATATCGTATTGCAGTAATCGGGAGCCGAAGATGGCCGTGCAAGACCTGCTTTCCCAGGATGAAATCGATGCGCTGCTGCACGGCGTCGACGACGGCTTGGTCGAAACCGAGGACGAGGCTGAGCCCGGTAGCGTCAAACAATATGACCTGACCAGCCAGGATCGCATCGTTCGCGGGCGCATGCCGACCCTGGAGATGATCAACGAGCGCTTCGCCCGCTATACCCGTATCAGCATGTTCAACCTGCTGCGCCGTTCGGCCGATGTGGCCGTGGGCGGCGTGCAGGTGATGAAGTTCGGCGAGTACGTGCACTCGCTGTATGTGCCGACCAGCCTGAACCTGGTGAAGATGAAGCCGCTGCGCGGCACCGGGCTGTTTATTCTGGATGCCAAGCTGGTGTTCAAGCTGGTGGACAACTTCTTCGGCGGCGACGGCCGGCACGCCAAGATCGAGGGCCGCGAGTTCACCCCGACCGAGTTGCGGGTGGTGCGCATGGTGCTGGACCAGGCCTTTGTCGACCTGCGCGAGGCCTGGCATGCGGTGATGGATATCAACTTCGAGTACGTCAACTCGGAGGTAAACCCGGCACTGGCCAATATCGTCAGCCCCAGCGAGGTGATAGTCGTTTCGACCTTCCACATCGAACTGGACGGTGGTGGCGGCGACCTGCATATCACCATGCCCTATTCGATGATCGAGCCGATTCGCGAGATGCTCGATGCGGGTTTTCAGTCCGATGTCGACGACCAGGACGAGCGCTGGATCAAGGCCCTGCGCGAAGACATTCTGGGCGTCAGCGTGCCCCTGGGCGCGACAGTCGCCCGGCGTCAGCTGAAGCTGCGCGACATCCTGCATATGCAGCCGGGCGATGTGATTCCGGTCGAGCTGCCCGAACACGTGGTGCTCTGCGCCAATGGCGTGCCTTCTTTCAAGGTCAAGCTGGGTGCCCACAAAGGCAACCTGGCGTTGCAGGTGCTCGGTCCCATAGATCGCCAGCGTTAACCCCTAGCCCCCTTTACTGCCAGCCGAGGATCCACGATGGCCGACGAGAATCAGAACGAAGCCACCAGCCCCGAAGAACAGGCGCTTGCCGACGAGTGGGCGGCGGCATTGTCCGAGGCCGGCGATGCCGGGCAGGACGATATCGATGCCATGCTGGCGGCGAGCAACACGGCTCCGGCCGTGCCGCGTGCGGCCATGGAGGAATTCGACAACGCGCCGAAGATGAACCTGGCGGTGAATCTGGATGGACCGAACCTGGATGTGATTCTGGATATTCCGGTGTCGATTTCCATGGAGGTCGGCAATACCGATATCACCATCCGCAATCTGCTGCAGCTCAACCAGGGCTCGGTCATCGAACTCGACCGCCTGGCCGGCGAGCCGCTGGATGTGCTGGTCAACGGCACTCTGATCGCCCACGGCGAAGTGGTGGTGGTCAACGAGAAGTTCGGCATTCGCCTGACCGACGTGATCAGCCCGAGCGAACGCATCAAGAAGCTGCGCTGATCATGCCTAGAGTCTCGTTGCTGGGTCTGGCCCTGCCGTTCTGGGCCGTCGCCGCCGAATCGGCCGAGAAGGCCGCGACCCCGCTTGCCGATTCGACCAGCGGCGGCCAGTTGGCGCAGTTGCTGTTCGGGCTGTTGCTGGTGATCGGGGTGATCTTCCTGCTGGCCTGGCTGGTGCGGCGCGTGCAGCAGATCGTGCCGCGTGGCGGCCAGGTGATCAAGATAGTCGCGACCCAGGCCCTGGGGCCGCGTGACCGGCTGGTGCTGGTGCAGGTGGGTGGCGAACAGATTCTGCTGGGGTTGACCCCGGGCACCATCAGGGCGCTGCACGTGATGGCTGAACCGGTGCATTTCCCCGATGCCGAACCGGCCTCGGCCGAGTTCGCCCAGCGTCTGATGGAGCTGTTGGGCAAGGACCAGAAGGACAAGTCTTGATGCTGCGTTTGCTGCTGGTACTGGTTTTTAGCCTGGGTGCTGCGCTTGCGTTCGCCGAAGATGCGCCGACTGCCAGCACCTTGATTCAATCGGGCAACAACCCGCTGTCGGTTCCGGCCATTACCCTGAGTACCGACACCGACGGCCAGCAGGAATACTCGGTCAGCCTGCAGATCCTGCTGATCATGACGGCGCTGAGCTTTATCCCGGCGTTCGTCATGCTGATGACCAGCTTTACCCGGATCATCATCGTCTTCTCGATTCTGCGTCAGGCCCTGGGGTTGCAGCAGACGCCTTCCAACCAGATCCTGGTCGGTATGGCGCTGTTTCTGACCCTGTTTATCATGGCTCCGGTGTTCGAGCAGATTAACCAGGAAGCCCTGCAGCCCTACCTGAATGAGCAGATGCCGGCTCAGGAGGCCATCAGTCGGGCCGAGGTGCCGATCAAGAATTTTATGCTGTCGCAGACCCGCGAGAGCGATCTCGAGCTGTTCGTGCGCCTGTCCAAGCGTACCGATATCGCCAGCCCGGAAGCGGCTCCGTTGACCATTCTGGTGCCGGCCTTTGTCACCTCGGAGCTGAAAACCGCCTTCCAGATCGGCTTTATGATCTTTATCCCGTTTCTGATCATCGACATGGTGGTGGCGAGCATCCTGATGGCCATGGGCATGATGATGCTCTCGCCGCTGATCATTTCCCTGCCGTTCAAGATCATGCTGTTCGTCCTGATTGACGGCTGGGCGCTGATCATGGGCACCCTGGCTGCCAGCTTTGGAGGGCTCTAGGCATGACGCCTGAAGTGGCGGTGGATCTGGTGCGTGGAGCCCTGTGGCTGACCGCGAGCATCGTGGCGATCATCGTGGTTCCCAGTTTGATCGTTGGCTTGCTGGTGGCCATGTTCCAGGCCGCGACCCAGATCAACGAGCAGACCTTGAGCTTTCTGCCGCGTCTGCTGGTGATTCTGGTGGTGCTGATCATGGCCGGGCCCTGGCTGGTGCGCGAGCTGATGGAGTACACCGAGACCCTGATCATGAATATTCCGATGCTGATCGGCTGACGCCCGTGCTTGAGCTGAGCGATGGGCAGATCGGCAGCTGGGTGGGCAGTTTTCTGCTGCCGCTGTTTCGTATCGCCTCCATGTTGATGCTGATGCCGATCATCGGCACTCAGTTGGTTTCGGCGCGGGTGCGGCTGTATTTTGCCCTGGCCATCTGCGTGGTGTTGATGCCGACCCTGCCCGAGATGCCGGCAGTGGATGCCATCAGCCTGCAGGTCTTGCTCTGGATCGCCCAGGAAATTCTCATCGGCGCGATGCTGGGCTTCACCCTGCAGCTGTTCTTCCAGGTTTTCGTGATCGCCGGGCAGATCGTGGCCATGCAGATGGGCCTGGGCTTCGCCTCCATGGTCGATCCGGCCAACGGCGTCTCGGTGCCGGTGATCGGCCAGTTGTTTATGATTCTGGTGACCCTGCTGTTTCTCGCCATGAATGCCCATCTGGTGGTGTTCGAGGTGCTGGCGGAGAGTTTCGTGACCCTGCCGGTGGGCGGCGGCTTTCTGCTCGACAACTACTGGCAGGTGGCTAATCGGCTGGGTTGGGTGATCGGCGCGGCGCTGCTGCTGGTGTTGCCGGCGATCACCGCACTGCTGGTGGTCAACCTGGCGTTCGGGGTAATGACCCGCGCCGCGCCGCAGCTGAATATCTTCTCCATCGGATTTCCCCTGACCCTGGTGCTGGGTCTGGTTATCGTCTGGGTCGGCATGGCCGATATCCTCGCGCAATACCAGGTGTTTGCCACCGAGGCTTTGGGCTTTCTACGTGCGATGGCGGGCGCATAAGCGATGGCCGAATCCGAGAGCGGTGCCGAAAAAAGCGAGGAGCCCACGGACAAACGCTTGCGCGAGTCGCGCAAGAAGGGGCAGATCGCTCGTTCCAAGGAGCTCAATACCCTGGCCGTGACCCTGGGCGGTTTCGGCGGGTTGCTGGTATTCGGTGGCAGCATGGGCGGGGCCATGCTGAACATCATGCGCGGCAACTTCTCCCTGCCGCGGGAGGTGATCATGGATGAGAACAGCATGGGGCTGTGGCTGGCCGCCTCAGGGGAAATAGCCATGGAGGCCATGTTCCCGCTGTTTCTGTTGCTGCTGGTGGTGTCCATCCTGGGACCCATCTCCCTGGGTGGCTGGCTGTTTTCGGCCGAGGCCATGGCCCCCAAGGCCAGCCGGATGAACCCGCTGGCCGGGCTCAAACGGATGTTTTCGGTCAATGCCCTGGTCGAGCTGCTCAAGGCCTTGGCCAAGTTTGTGCTGATTCTGCTGGTGGGGGTGGCGGTACTGGCGGCCTTTCAGGATGACCTGCTGGCCATCGTCCATGAGCCCGTCGAGTCGGCCATTATCCATGCGCTGAGCGTGGTGGGCTGGAGCGCGCTGTGGATGTCCTGCGGGCTGATTCTGATCGCCGCAGTGGATGTGCCGTTCCAGCTGTGGAGCAACAAGAAAAAGCTGATGATGACCAAGCAGGAGGTGCGCGACGAGTACAAGGACAGCGAAGGCAAGCCCGAGGTCAAACAGCGTATCCGGCAGATGCAGCGGGAAATCTCCGAGCGCCGCATGATGCAGGCCGTGCCCGAGGCCGATGTGGTGATCACCAACCCGACCCACTTTGCCGTGGCGCTCAAGTACGATCCGAGCAAGGGCAGCGCGCCGGTGCTGCTGGCCAAGGGTGGCGACTTCACCGCCCTGAAGATTCGCGAAATCGCCAACGAACACAAGGTGATGGTGCTGGAATCGCCGGCCCTGGCGCGGGCGGTGTTCTATTCCACCGAGCTGGATCAGGAAATCCCCGCCGGCCTGTACCTGGCCGTCGCCCAGGTCCTGGCCTACGTCTACCAGCTGCGCCAGTACCGGGCCGGCAAGGGCAAGCGCCCGGCCCCGTTGCCGGACCTGCCGATCCCGCCGGATTTGCGCCGCAACGAGTGACGCACAGCCTGCCGCCGGCATGCCGGTGATAGGCTGTGCCGTCTAGTCGATCACGCCGCAGGCTACGCGTGTTCCGCCACCGCCCAGTGGTTGGGGATGGTCGGCATGGTTGTCGCCACCTGCATGGACCATCAGCGACAGGCCTTTCAGCTCCCCTGGATGCTTGATCCGTGGTGCCAGTACCGGCTGGCTGGCCTTGCCGTCCGCCGTGACCAGCAGGGTGGGCAAATCACCCAGGTGGCCGTCGCCCCAGGGCTGACCGTGTTTGCCAGTGTTCTGCGGGTCCCAGTGGCCGCCAGCGGCTTCGGCTGCCGAGGGCTGGCCATCCTTGGGGGCCGGATCGCAGCTGGGCTGGCTGTGTACATGAAAGCCATGCAGGCCGGGTTCGAGGCCGTGCAACTGCGGGGTAAACACCACGCCATACGGGCTCTCGCTGATAAGCACCGTGCCGATCGAGGCCCCCTGGCCTTTGCCATCCACGGCCTTGAGTTCGACCGACAGTTCGGCTGCCTGAAGGTTGGCGGCGCAGCAGCCGGCCAGTGCGGCAATCATCCATCGTTTCATTGTTGAATTCCTCGGTGGCTCTCGAGAAAACGCGGCGGGCATGCCGCGTCCTGCCAGTGCTGGGACTGGCATTTGCTGCCGAGGTTCGCTGTTTCTATCACGCGCCAGCATTCCTCCCTGGTGGAGCGCCGCCTGGCGAGTGATTGCGAGCGGCGTGGGTGAAAGTGGAAGGCTTCTTGCAATCACCGACACAGTGACGCCTTGGGCGTCAAAAGATTGAATCGGCTGGGGTAGGGCAGTGGCAATAGATCGTTCGCAAATGATCAGTGATGTGCGCAGCAACCTGTCGGGGTTGAAGCAGGGCAATCTGGGTATTCCGCTGTTGCTGCTGGTCATGCTCGGCATGGTCATGCTGCCGATTCCGCCCTTTCTCCTCGATGTGCTCTTCACCTTCAGCATCGCCCTGTCGATCGTGGTGCTGCTGGTCAGCATCTATGCGCTGCGGCCCCTGGATTTCGCGGTATTCCCCACCATTCTGCTGGCCGCCACCCTGTTGCGCCTGGCGCTGAACGTCGCCTCGACCCGGGTGGTGCTGCTGCACGGGCATGGCGGCGGCGATGCCGCAGGACAGGTGATCCAGGCCTTCGGCGAGGTGGTGATCGGCGGCAACTATGTGGTCGGTATCGTGGTGTTCGCCATTCTGATGATCATCAACTTCGTGGTGGTGACCAAAGGTGCCGGGCGCATTTCCGAGGTCAGCGCACGCTTTACCCTGGATGCCATGCCGGGCAAGCAGATGGCCATCGACGCCGACCTCAACGCCGGCCTGATCGACCAGGCCGAAGCCAAGCAGCGCCGTTCCGATGTGTCCCAGGAAGCCGACTTCTACGGCTCCATGGACGGTGCCAGCAAATTCGTGCGCGGCGATGCGGTGGCCGGCCTGCTGATTCTGTTTATCAACCTGATCGGCGGCATCGCCATCGGCGTGTTCCAGCACAGCCTGAATTTTGTCGATGCGGGCAAGGTCTACACCCTGCTGACCATCGGTGACGGCCTGGTGGCACAGATTCCTTCGCTGCTGTTGTCCACCGCGGCGGCCATCATGGTGACCCGGGTTTCCAGTTCCGAGGATATGGGCGCTCAGGTCAATCGCCAGATGTTTGCCTCGCCCCGCGCCCTGGCGGTGGCGGCCGCGATCATGATCGCCATCGGTCTGGTGCCAGGCATGCCGCACTTCTCCTTTATCGGTCTGGGCCTGGTGGCGGCTGGCGCGGCCTACTGGATCGCCAACAAGCAGCGGGTGGTCCAGGAGAACGAGATCAAGGAAGTGCAGCGCCAGCAGGAGCTGCTGCCGGCGCAGCGGGCCCAGGAGGTCAAGGAGCTGGGCTGGGATGACGTGACGCCGGTGGATATGGTCGGCCTGGAGGTGGGCTACCGCCTGATCCCGCTGGTCGATCGCAACCAGGGTGGCCAGCTGCTGGCGCGGATCAAGGGGGTGCGCAAGAAGCTGTCCCAGGAAATGGGCTTTCTTATGCCCTCGGTGCATATTCGCGACAACCTCGATCTGCAGCCCAATGCCTACCGTTTGACATTGATGGGGGTCAGCGTGGCCGAGGCCGAGGTCTATCCGGATCGCGAGCTGGCGATCAACCCGGGGCAGGTCTTCGGCACGTTGAACGGCATTGCCGCCAAAGACCCGGCGTTTGGCCTGGAGGCGGTGTGGATCGACCCGAGCCAGCGCGATCAGGCCCAATCCCTGGGGTACACCGTGGTCGATGCCAGTACCGTGGTCGCCACCCACCTCAACCAGGTGCTGCACAAGCATGCCCACGAGCTGCTGGGGCATGAGGAAGTGCAGCAGCTGCTGCAGCTGCTGGCCAAGAGTTCGCCCAAGCTGGCCGAGGAGCTGGTGCCGGGTCTCATTTCGCTGTCGACCCTGCTCAAGGTGTTGCAGGCTTTGCTGCAGGAGCAGGTTCCGGTCAGGGATATCCGCACCATCGCCGAGGCCATCGCCAATGTCGCGGTCAAGAGTCAAGATCCCGCCGCGATGGTGGCGGCGGTACGCGTCGCCCTGGCTCGGGCAATCGTGCAAAGCATTGTGGGACTAGAGCTGGAGCTGCCTGTGATCACCCTGGAGCCCAGGTTGGAACAGATATTGCTCAACAGTATGAACAAGGCCGGACAAGGCTCCGAGGAGGGCATTCTTCTGGAGCCTGGGATGGCCGAGAAGCTGCAGCGTTCCCTGGTGGAAGCGGCGCAGCGCCAGGAGATGCTCGGCAAGCCGGTGATACTGCTGGTGGCCGGTCCGGTCCGGGCGATGCTCTCGCGCTTCGCGCGGCTGGCGGTTCCGAGTATCCATGTACTGGCATACCAGGAAATTCCGGACAACAAGCAAGTCACCATCGTCGCGACGGTGGGGCAGAACTAACCGAGGTTACAGGCCATGCAGGTCAAACGCTTTTTCGCCGCCGATATGCGTACCGCCATGAAACTGGTGCGCGATGAGCTGGGTGCCGATGCCTCGATCATCGGCAATCGCCGGGTTGCCGGCGGTGTCGAGCTGACTGCCGCACTGGATTATCAGATTCCTGCCGCGCCGGCCCGCCAGCCCAACCCGGCGCTGGAGGCCGAGCTGCGTCAGACCCAGGCGAAGATCGCCTCGGCCCAGGCCGAGCTGGTCAGCCGTGCCCAGGGCGATGCCGGCAAGGACCGCCAGCTGCTTGGCGCGCCGCTGAGCATGCCCGCTGCCAGTCTGGCGGCGGCTCTGCAACAACCTCAGGGTGCACCGGCTGCGGTGAGCGATCAGCGCGCCCTGGATGCCATGCGTTTCGAGTTGCATGGTCTGCGCGAGCTGATCGAGGTGCAGCTCGGCTCCATCGCCTGGGGCCAGTTGCAGAACCGTCGGCCGCAGCAGGCCAACCTGTGGCGGCGCCTGCAGCGCATGGGCCTGTCCGCCGAGCTGGCCAAGGCCCTGCTCGAGCGCGTGGCCAATGTCGCCGAGCCGCGCCAGGCCTGGCGCATGCTCCTGGCCCATCTGGCCCACGCGATCAAGACACCGAAGCAGGAACCGATGGACGAGGGCGGGGTGATCGCCCTGGTCGGTCCCGCCGGCATGGGCAAGACCACTACCCTGGCCAAGCTGGCGGCGCGCTACGTGCTCAAGTACGGCGCGCAGCATATCGCCCTGGTCAGCCTGGACAGCTACCGCATCGGTGCCCAGGAGCAACTCAAGACCCTGGGGCGCATCCTCGATGTGCCGGTGACCCTGGTCGATCCGGGACAGTCGCTGACCCAGGCCCTGGCCCCGCTGGCGCGCAAGCGCGTGGTGCTGATCGATACCGCCGGCCTGCCGGGCAACGATCCGGCTCTGCGCATGCAGCTGGAAACCCTGGCCAGTCGCGGGGTCAATGCGAAGAATTATCTGGTGATGGCGGCAACCAGTCAGAGCCAAGTGCTGAAAGCGGCCTACCATAGTTACAAACCGTGCGGTTTGTCCGGCTGCATCCTGACTAAAGCGGACGAAGCCACCAGCCTGGGCGAGGTTTTAGGGCTGGCTATTAGCCAGCGTCTACCGGTAGCCTATCTGACCGATGGGCCGCGGATCCCGGACGATCTGCATGTGCCGCGCAGCCATCAGCTGGTGAGTCGGGCGGTGGGGCTACAGGCGACCCAGGACCCCAGCGAGGATACGATGGCCGAGATGTTTGCCGGCCTCTATCAGCAGCCAACGCGCCGCGCGAGTTGAGCATTAATCAACAGAACACCGCCAGCCGCATGGCTGCGGTCGAAGTTAGACAACAGGTGTGTAGATAACATGGGTATGCATCCCGTACAGGTGATTGCTGTAACCGGCGGCAAGGGTGGCGTCGGTAAGACCAATGTGTCGGTGAATCTGGCTCTGGCCCTGGCCGACCTCGGCCGCCGGGTGATGCTGATGGACGCCGACCTGGGCTTGGCCAACGTCGACGTACTGCTGGGCCTGACCGCCAAACGCACCCTGGAAGATGTCATCAGCGGCGAGTGCGAGTTGCGTGAGGTTCTGCTACAGGGGCCGGGGGGCATCCGCATCGTGCCGGCGGCCTCCGGCATCCAGAGCATGGTGCAGCTGTCGCCGATGCAGCACGCCGGACTGATTCAGGCCTTCAGCGATATCAGCGACAACCTCGACGTATTGATCATCGACACCGCGGCCGGGATCGGCGATGGCGTGGTCAGCTTCGTGCGCGCGGCCCAGGAAGTGTTGGTGGTGGTGTGCGACGAGCCGACCTCGATCACCGATGCCTATGCCCTGATCAAGCTGCTCAACCGCGACCACGGCATGAACCGCTTTCGCGTGCTGGCCAATATGGCCCATAGCCCGCAGGAGGGTCGCAATCTGTTTGCTAAGCTGACCAAGGTCACCGATCGTTTTCTCGATGTCGCCCTGCAATATGTAGGGGCCGTGCCCTACGACGAGTCGGTGCGCAAGGCCGTGCAGAAACAGCGTGCGGTCTATGAAGCCTTCCCACGCTCTAAATGTGCGCTGGCGTTCAAGGCGATAGCCCAGAAGGTCGATGCCTGGCCGCTGCCGGCCAACCCGCGCGGTCATCTGGAGTTTTTCGTCGAGCGTCTGGTGCAGCAACCGGTCGCGGACCCGGCCATATGACAGCAGCCTCTGGACTCCGTATGTACAGCAAAGCACAGGCGCAGGACTCCCAGCACCAGTTGATCGAGCGCTATGCGCCTCTGGTCAAACGCATTGCTTACCACCTGTTGGCGCGCTTGCCGGCCAATATCCAGGTGGACGATCTGATTCAGGCCGGCATGATCGGCCTGCTCGAAGCGTCAAAAAAATACGACTCCAGCAAGGGTGCCAGTTTCGAGACATTCGCCGGTATCCGCATTCGCGGCTCCATGCTCGACGAGGTGCGCAAAGGTGACTGGGCCCCCCGTTCGGTGCATCGAAACAGCCGCATGGTTAGCGATGCCATTCGGGTAATTGAGGCCAGAACCGGTCGAGACGCTAAAGATCAAGAGGTTGCGGCCGAACTCCAATTGAGTCTCGAGGATTACTACGGCATTCTTGGCGACACGTTGGGCAGCCGCCTGTTCAGCTTCGACGACCTGTTGCAGGATGGCGAGCACGGCGGCGGGCTGCGCGAGGATCTTGCCGGCCACCACCTCGAACCCTCACGCGATCTGGAAGACGAACGCTTTCAGGCGGCGCTGGCCGATGCCATTGCCGGCCTGCCGGAGCGAGAGCGGCTGGTGCTGGCGTTGTATTACGACGAAGAACTGAATCTCAAGGAGATCGGCGAGGTACTGGGGGTTAGCGAGTCTCGCGTCAGTCAGCTCCACAGCCAGTGCGCGGCACGGTTGCGGGCGCGGCTTGGCGAATGGCGCGCGAACTAGGCAGTTAAATCAGCAGGCCGGTTTCACGATTAAAGGCGTAGCCAGGTGCTGGATACGTTTGGACTGTACGGAGGTCGACTTGGACAAAAATATGAAAATCCTCATCGTTGATGACTTTTCAACGATGCGCCGGATCATCAAGAACCTCCTGCGCGATTTGGGGTTCACCAATACCGCGGAAGCCGATGACGGCACCACCGCCTTGCCCATGCTGCAGAGTGGCAGTTTCGATTTCCTGGTGACTGACTGGAATATGCCAGGCATGACCGGGATCGACCTGTTGCGTGCGGTGCGTGCCGACGAGCGCCTGAAAACCCTGCCGGTGCTGATGGTCACGGCAGAAGCCAAGCGCGATCAGATCATCGAGGCGGCGCAGGCGGGGGTGAACGGTTATGTGGTCAAGCCGTTCACCGCTCAGGTGCTCAAAGAGAAGATCGAAAAGATCTTCGAGCGGGTCAACGGCTGATGTTTGCCGCGAGGGTACTATGGAATACGAAGATTCCCCTCAGAGCGACCTCGAGTCGACTCTGAAGCAAAGCGCTCGCCAGCTGGTTGACAGCCTGGAACAAGGCAATTTCGGCGAAGCGGTACAGCTGATCCATGAACTCAACAAGGCACGCGATCGTGGCCTGTATCACGAAGTCGGCAAACTGACCCGGGAACTGCACAACGCGATCGTCAATTTCCAGCTCGATCCGCGCGTCCCCCATGCCACCGAAGTCTCCCAGATCACCGATGCCACCGAACGCCTCAACTATGTGGTGACGATGACCGAGAAAGCGGCCAATCGCACCATGGACCTGGTCGAGCAGAGTGCCCCGCTGGTCAATGACCTCAGCGCCGAAGCGCAGAGCCTGAGTGCCGACTGGGGGCGTTTTATGCGCCGCGAGATGAGTGCCGATGGCTTTCGTGAGCTGGCCAAGCGCGTCGAGTTGTTTCTTGCCCGCAGTGAGCGTGACGCCAGCAAGCTGTCCGGTCATCTCAACGACATTCTGCTCGCCCAGGACTATCAGGACCTCACCGGCCAGGTGATCAAGCGGGTGACGCAACTGGTTACCGAGGTCGAGAGCAACCTGCTCAAGCTGGTGCTGATGGCCAGTCAGGTCGATCAGATTGCCGGCATCGAGCACAACCACGAATTGCTCCGCGCCGAACAAGAACAACAAAAAGAGCCTTCCAGCGGTGAAGGTCCGCAGATTCATGCCGATAAGCGTGATGACGTCGCATCCAATCAGGATGATGTCGACGATCTGCTTTCCAGCCTGGGATTTTAGGAGCACGTCTATGAGCTTCGGCGCCGATGAAGAAATCCTCCAGGACTTCCTGGTGGAGGCCGGCGAGATTCTTGAACTACTGTCCGAACAGCTTGTAGAGCTGGAGAGTCGGCCGGACGACATGAATCTGCTCAACGCTATTTTTCGCGGGTTCCATACCGTCAAAGGTGGTGCTGGTTTTCTCCAGCTCAATGAGCTGGTGGAATGCTGCCATATCGCAGAAAACGTCTTCGACATCCTGCGCAAGGGCGAACGACGCGTCGACTCGGCGCTGATGGATGTGGTGCTGGAAGCACTGGATGCGGTCAACAGCATGTTTACCGAGGTGCGCGAGCGCACCGACCTGACCCCGGCCACGCCCGAGCTGCTGGCTGCCTTGGCACGTCTGGCCGAGCCGGCGGGAGCCGCTGCGCCGGTCGCCGCAGCGCCCGCTGCAGCGCCAGCGCCTGTGGGCGGCGGGGCCGATATCACCGACAGCGAGTTCGAACAGCTGCTCGGTGCTCTGGATGAGGCCCCCAGTCAGGCGGCCGTGGCTGCCGGCAGCGATGAAATTACCGATGACGAATTCGAGTCCCTGCTCGATCAGTTGCATGGCAAGGGCCAGTTCGCGGCCGCCGAGACCGCCAGCGTGGCGGCTCCCGCCGCAGTTGCCGCGGCGGCATCCGGCAGCGACGAAATCACAGATGACGAATTCGAGTCTTTGCTCGACCAGTTGCATGGCAAGGGCCAGTTTGCCCCGCCGGCAACCCCCGAGCCAACGGCCAAGGCAGCCCCCGCGGCGGCATCCGGCAGTGATGAAATCACCGATGACGAGTTCGAGGCGCTGCTCGATCAGCTGCATGGCAAAGGCAAGTTTGTCGAGCCCGAGACCGTCAGCACTGCGCCTGCGGCCGCCCCGGCGGAGCCGCTTGAGCCCGCCAAATCGGTGGTCAAGCCCGCGGCGAAACCTGCGGCCAAGCCCGAGCCGGCCAAGGCTATGGCTGCCCCGGCCAACGAGAAGGCTGCCCCGCCCAGCGAGGCGGAAACCACGGTCAGGGTCGACACCGCGCGCCTGGACGAGATCATGAACATGGTCGGCGAGCTGGTGCTGGTGCGTAACCGCCTGGTGCGCCTGGGCTCCAACAGCGCCGATGAGGCCATGGCCAAGGCCGTCTCCAACCTCGATGTGGTCACCGCGGACCTGCAGACCGCGGTGATGAAGACGCGCATGCAGCCGATCAAGAAGGTCTTCGGGCGCTTCCCGCGACTGGTTCGCGATCTGGCGCGCCAGCTTAAGAAAGAGATCAATCTGGAGCTGGTCGGCGAAGAAACCGACCTGGACAAGAACCTGGTCGAAGCCCTGGCCGATCCGCTGGTCCACCTGGTGCGCAACGCGGTCGACCACGGTATCGAGATGCCGGAGGAGCGCGAGGCCTCGGGCAAGCTGCGAGGCGGCAAGGTGGTGCTCTCGGCCGAGCAGGAGGGCGACCATATCCTCCTGTCGATCTCCGACGACGGCAAGGGTATGGACGCCGATGTGCTACGCGCCAAGGCGGTGGAGAAGGGGCTGCTGGACAAGGATGCGGCCGACCGCCTCAACGAATTCGAATGCTACAACCTGATCTTCGCCCCGGGCTTCTCGACCAAGACCGAGATTTCCGACGTGTCCGGCCGCGGTGTCGGCATGGACGTGGTGAAAACCAAGATTTCCCAGCTCAATGGCACGGTCAACGTGTTCTCGGTCAAGGGCCAGGGCTCGAAGATCGTCATCAAGGTGCCGCTGACCCTGGCGATCATGCCGACCCTGATGGTGATGCTGGGCAACCAGGCCTTCGCCTTCCCGCTGGTCAACGTCAACGAAATCTTCCACCTCGACCTGTCGCGCACCAACGTGGTCGACGGCCAGGAAGTGGTGATCGTGCGCGACAAGGCGCTGCCCCTGTTCTACCTCAAGCGCTGGCTGGTGAGTAAGGCGGCGCATGTTGAGCAGGGCGAGGGCCATGTGGTGATCCTCACGGTCGGCAATCAGCGCATCGGCTTCGTCGTCGATCAACTGGTGGGCCAGGAGGAGGTGGTGATCAAGCCGCTGGGCAAGATGCTCCAGGGCACTCCGGGCATGTCGGGCGCGACCATCACCGGCGATGGGCGCATCGCCCTGATTCTCGACGTACCGAGCATGCTGAAGCGTTATGCTCGGCGCATCTGAATATTGACGGCACGCCTGTCTTCGTCGTGCCGTTTAGGAGTGTTTATGGCTGTTAAGGTGTTGGTGGTTGACGATTCCGGTTTCTTTCGCCGGCGTGTGTCGGAAATTCTTTCGGCCGACCCTAATATCCAGGTGATCGGTACAGCCACCAACGGCCGCGAGGCCATCGATCAGGCGCTGGCCCTCAAGCCGGACGTGATCACCATGGATTACGAGATGCCGATGATGGATGGCATCACGGCCGTGCGTAATATCATGCAGCGCTGTCCAACCCCGGTGTTGATGTTTTCCTCGCTGACCCACGAAGGCGCGCGGGTGACCCTGGATGCGCTGGAGGCCGGGGCCGTCGATTTTCTGCCGAAGAACTTCGAAGACATCTCGCGCAATCCGGAGCGGGTCAAGCAACTGCTGTGCGAGAAGATCCATACCATCGCCCGTAGCAACAGGCGCAGTTTCAGTCCGCCTGCCGCCTCGGTCGCCGCCCCGGCTGCGCCAGCCAGGCCGGCGGGACGTCCCGCCGCCAGCGCTGGCGGCAGTTCCTTGAGTCGTCCGGCGAGCGCTTCCGTTGGCGCGCCGGTCAGTTCGGCTGCGCCCAGGCGCAAGGCCTACAAACTGGTCGCCATCGGCACCTCGACCGGTGGCCCGGTGGCCCTGCAACGGGTCCTGACCCAGTTGCCGGCCAGTTTCCCGGCCCCCATCGTACTTATCCAGCATATGCCTGCGGCCTTTACCAAGGCCTTCGCTGAGCGCCTGGACAAGCTCTGCCGGATCAGCGTCAAGGAGGCCGAGGACGGTGATGTGCTGCGCCCGGGCCTGGCCCTGCTGGCTCCCGGCGGCAAGCAGATGATGGTCGATGCCCGGGGCATGATCAGGATCCTGCCCGGCGACGAGCGTCTGAATTACAAGCCCTGCGTCGATATCACCTTTGGTTCGGTGTCCAAGTCGTATCACGACAGGGTGCTGGCGGTGGTGCTGACCGGCATGGGGGCGGATGGCCGCGAAGGTGCGCGTCTGCTCAAGCAGAGCGGCAGCCAGGTATGGGCCCAGGACGAAGCCAGCTGCGTGATCTACGGCATGCCGATGGCCATCGTCAAAGCCGACCTGGCCGACGCGATCTACCCGCTCGACGAGATTGGCAGGCACCTGGCGGAGACCTGTATATAAATGGATGTACTGAGCCTGATTGGGGTCATCCTGGCCTTTGTCGCCATTCTTGGCGGTAACTACCTGGAGGGTGGCCATGCGGCGGCATTGCTCAACGGTCCGGCGGCCCTGATCGTGATCGGCGGTACCCTGGGCGCGGCCTTTCTGCAGGCCCCGGTCAATGTGTTCAAGCGCTCGCTGGCCATCAGCAGCTGGATTTTCTTTCCGCCGCATATCGACTTGATCGGCGGCATCAACAGGGTTGTGGGCTGGAGCATGACGGCGCGCAAGGAGGGGCTGCTCGGCCTCGAGGCGGTGGCCGATGCGGAGACCGACCCCTATGCGCGCAAGGGCCTGCAGTTGCTGGTCGACGGTGCCGAACCGGAAGCCATCCGCAGCATTCTTGAAGTTGACCTGTATACCCAGGAAGGTCGCGATATCCAGGCCGCCAAGGTGTTCGAGAGCATGGGCGGCTATGCGCCGACCATCGGTATCATCGGGGCGGTGATGGGCCTGATCCATGTCATGGGCAACCTGGCCGACCCGAGCATGCTCGGTAGCGGTATCGCCGTGGCCTTCGTCGCCACCATTTATGGCGTCGGTCTGGCCAACCTGCTGCTGCTGCCGATCGGCAACAAGCTCAAGGCCATCGCCCAGCGCCAGTCGCGCTACCGGGAGATGTTGCTGGAGGGCGTCCTGTCGATCGCCGAAGGCGAGAACCCGCGTTCCATTGAGTTGAAGCTGCAAGGCTTTATGGATTGATGGGAACAGACTATGGCCCGCAGGCGGCATCACGAAGAACATGCAAATCACGAGCGCTGGCTGGTGTCCTACGCGGACTTCATCACGCTGCTGTTCGCCTTTTTTGTGGTCATGTATTCGATTTCCTCGATCAACGAGGGCAAGTACAAGATCCTTTCGGACAGCCTGACCGGGGTTTTCAACCAGCCCGATCGCGCCATCAAGCCGATACCGGTCGGCGAGTTGCGTCCGCGTACCATCGAGCCTGCGCCTACGCAGGTCGATGACGAAAGTCCTCAGTCCTCCTCCGATTCCCTGGTCAGCATCGCCAGCAGTATTCGCGAGGCCTTCGGCGAGCTGATTGAGACCGAGCAGCTGAGGGTCAGCGGCAATGAGTTGTGGATCGAGATCGAGCTCAGCTCCAGCCTGCTGTTTACCAGTGGCGATGCCATCCCCAATGGCGCGGCTTTCGACATCATCGAGAAGGTGGCCAAAATTCTGGCACCCTATGAAAACCCCATTCATGTCGAGGGGTTTACCGACAACCTGCCGATTCAGACGGCCCAGTTCCCGACCAACTGGGAGTTGTCCACCGCGCGGGCGGCGACCATCGTGCGTATGCTGAGCCTGGACGGCGTCAGCCCAGGGCGTCTGGCGGCGGTCGGCTATGGCGAGTTCCAGCCGGTTGCGGACAATACTACCGCCGAGGGCCGTGGACGCAATCGCCGGGTGGTCCTGGTGATTTCCCGCAATCTCGATGTGCGTCGCAGTGTCAGCGGGGTGGGCAGCGGCAACGCCAGACCCGATGCCGCCCTGCGGCGGGCTGGCACGCAACCTGCACCAGCGTCACCAGCGCAGGCCCCGCAAGCGGGTGCCGTCAATCCCCTGTCGCCAGTCCCATAAGGGCGGCACCCATTCTCGGTCAGGCGCAAGCCCACCGGGAGGATGAAGAGAATGAGAGTCTGGGCAGTAGCCAATCAAAAAGGTGGTGTGGGTAAAACCACCACCTCGATCGCCCTGGCCGGCTTGTTGGCCGATGCCGGCAAGCGCGTGGTGGTGGTCGATCTCGACCCCCATGGGTCGATGACCAGTTACTTCGGGCATGACCCCGACAGCCTCGAGCACAGCTGTTTCGACCTGTTTCAGCATCAGGGCAGCGTGCCCCCGGGGCTGGCGCAGGCCCTGCTGCTGCCGACCAGCGACGAGCGCATTGCCTTGCTGCCATCGAGTACCGCGCTGGCGACCCTGGAGCGACAGTCCCCGGGGCAGAGCGGCCTGGGGCTGGTGATCGCCAAGAGTCTGGCGCAGCTCTGGCAGAACTTCGATTACGCGGTCATCGACAGCCCGCCCTTGCTCGGCGTGCTGATGGTCAATGCCCTGGCGGCCAGCCAGCAACTGGTGATCCCGGTGCAGACCGAGTTCCTCGCGGTCAAGGGCCTCGAACGCATGGTCAGCACCCTGGCGATGATCAATCGCTCGCGACGTCAGGCCTTGCCCTACACCATAGTGCCGACCCTGTTCGACCGGCGCACCCAGGCGTCCATGAGTACCCTGCGGGTGTTGCGCAACAGTTATCCCGAACACCTGTGGCCCGCCTATATCCCGGTGGATACGCGCCTGCGCGATGCCAGTCGGGCCGGCCTGACGCCCTCGCGCTTCGACCACAACAGCCGTGGGGTGCTGGCCTATCGTGCCCTGCTCAAGCACCTGCTGACTCAGCAGACCGCCGCGCAGGTTGCCTGAGATGAGCCGTTACATTGAAGATAAGCGCTCAAGTCTGCCGTCGGCGCGGCCGATAGCCTGTACAGGTCGTTTTTGCGGGTTGCATTCATGAGTCGTCCCCTGGTTACAGCTACACGTCCGCAACTGGCTTTGCAGTCCTATCTGGACGGCTTGCTGCAGGAGGCAGCGGTCGAGTTGGCCGATAGCGTCGGGCTGGACGAGTTCGAGGCCGCCGTGCTCGAGGAGCAGGTGCGCGATGCCCGGGCGACGCCGCAGGCGATAGCGAGTCCGCTGCCGGCGGTACCAGCACCGCGGCCGTTGCCGACTGTCGAAATACCCGCGGCCCAGCCTGTTGCCGAGGCCGTGGTGGCCGAAGCGGTGCCGCAAAGCCACACCGAGTCTGCGCCGCCGCAGGCCCCCGGGGCGCTGCTGGGCGGTCGTCCCGAGTGGGCGCAGGAACCCTTCGAGTGCCTGTTGTTCGATGTGGCCGGGCTGACCCTGGCCGTGCCTCTGGTGTGTCTGGGTTCGATCTATCCACTGGCCGGGCAGGAGCTCACGCCATTATTTGGCCAGCCGGACTGGTTTCTCGGCATACTGCCGTGCCAGGCGGGTAACCTGAAGGTGCTGGATACCGCGCGCTGGGTGATGCCCGACCGCTACCGCGACGATTTTCGCGATGGCCTGCAGTATGTGATTTCGGTACAGGGTTATGAGTGGGGGCTGGCCGTGCACCAGGTCAGCCGGTCGATTCGCCTGGACCCCAGTGAGGTCAAGTGGCGTACCCAGCGTACCCAGCGGCCTTGGCTGGCGGGCACGGTGATCGAACATATGTGCGCGCTGCTGGATATCGCCTCGTTGGCCGAGTTGATTGCCAGCGGTGCGGCCAAGCGCATGGCGGCCGGTAGGCTGCATTGAATATTTTCGGGCGGCGCGGGTAGCGCGGTCTGGCATCTATAGTAATGACAGCGGGACAAATACCCGCGACATGACGAGGCTAGGGACATGAAGAAAAGTTCTGCACAAGGTTCTGAAGATCCGATTCTGCAGTGGGTGACTTTCCGTCTGGACAACGAAACCTATGGCATCAACGTGATGCAGGTGCAGGAAGTGCTGCGTTATACCGAGATCGCCCCTGTGCCGGGTGCTCCGAGCTATGTGCTGGGCATCATCAACCTGCGCGGCAATGTGGTGACGGTGATCGACACCCGCCAGCGCTTTGGCCTGGACTCCACCACGGTGACGGACAATACCCGTGTCGTGATCATCGAGGCCGACAAGCAGGTGGTGGGCATTCTGGTCGACAGCGTGGCCGAGGTGGTCTACCTGCGTCAGTCCGAGGTGGAAACCGCGCCCAATGTCGGCAACGACGAGTCGGCCAAGTTTATCCAGGGCGTGTGCAACAAGAACGGCGAGCTGCTGATTCTGGTCGAACTGGACAAGATGATGAGCGAAGAAGAATGGTCCGAGCTGGAGAGCATCTGAGCCATGCTCGAGGCCCTGCTGGCGATACTGGCCCTGGTCTGTCTGGGGTTGCTGGCTGCCTGTGTCTGGCTAGCCAGGCAGCTGCGTCAGACCGTGCAGTTGCAGGCCGAGGGCGATGCGCTGCGTGATCAGCGGCTCAAGGAGCTGAGTCGGCGGCTGGATGCCTACCTGGCCGGCAGCGTGCAGATGGGCGAGGAGCTGCACGAACTGCGGCGCGTCGTGGCACCCTTGCCGGACAAGTTGAGTCAGATCGAGCAGCGCGATCCCAGCAGCCTGTCCTTTACCCAGGCGGCGCGCCTGGCCGGCATGGGGGCCAGCGTCGATGACCTCACCCAGTCCTGCGGCCTGAGCAAGGCCGAAGCCGAGCTGGTCAGCAAGATGCAGCAGGCCCGCACCCGGCGCTCCTGAGTCGATCCCCGCAGGCCCCGGGCGCGTTTAGCGCGGCGGTCCGTCGAGTTGGGGCAGGGGTGGGGTGATATCCGGCTCGCGGTCGAAGCCGGCCGGGCACTTGCCCTTCAGATACCAGGCGAACGCGATGATCTCGGCGATACAGCGGTACAGCTGCTCGGGAATCGCGTCGCCCAGCTCCAGGCGCGCCAGCAGGCGCACCAGTTCCGCATTCTCGTAGATCGGCACCTCATACTCGCGGGCAATGGCCAGAATCGCTTCGGCCAGCTCGTCGTCGCCCTTGGCGCTGAGTATGGGGGCGTTCTGACCGTCGTAGGTCAGGGCGATGGCCTGGCGTGGCGCGGTCTTTTTCATGCGGTTTCGTCCACCCAGCGCTGTTCGAGGGTCGTGCGCGGGCCGCGCGGTGGCGTGCCCTGGTTGCAGGCCAGCTCGCCGACCTGCACGCCAACGCCATTAAGGCGCTGGCGCAGATTGTCCAGTTCGCCGTCGATCAGGCTGACGGTGCTGCCGCGTTCGGCCCACAGCTGGCTCGACAACCGGCCCTGGACCAGCTGCGCCTGCACTTGCAAGGGCCCTAGCGGTTCGAGGTCGAAGGCCAGTTCGACCTTCCACAGGGTTTCCTTCTTCTCGGGCTTGTCCGCCTTGTTGCCCTCGTCGCGCTGGATCTTGACCTGCAGGGGCACCAGTTCCTGCTGGTTGCGCATCGGCAGCTCCAGTTGCCAGGTGGTCAGCAGGTTGCCGTCCGGGCCGACCTGGCTTTGCGCCAGGCTGGACAGTTGATGGGTCTGCAGGCGGGAAACCGCCGCCGCGGCCAGTTTCAGCAGGGTTTCCAGATCGGCTTCGCCGTCCATGGCCTGCAGCAGGCGCGAGGGCAGGGGGAAGTTCAGGGCCTGCTGGCGGCTGCTCATCTGGCCGAGGCCCAGCAGGTTGCGCGCCAGAGCCGGCATGGCCTGGGCCAGCACCGCGCCGGCATTGGCCGCAGCCAGGGGCTGGCCGCTCGGGGCATTGGGCAGGAGCTGGGTGATCAGGCGCAGCAGATTGGCTTTCAAATCGGTAGGCAGGGCGTGACCCTGACCGCTCAGCAGTTTGCTTTCGAGCAGCAGGCCGCTGTCGCCGATGGCCTGGCTCAGGCCCTTGGCCGTGCTCAGTTGGGCGGCATCGGGCAGGCCGCCCAATAGTTTGTCGATGCTGGTGCGCAGGCCCTCCGGTAGCGCCTGCTTGGTCGTCAGGCCTTGCAGGGCGCTGAGCAGGCCTTCCAGAGAACCCTGGCGATTGTGCTGGGTAGTCAGCTGCTGACCGAGCACCAGTTGGTCGAGGCGGCCGCTCAGGGGCAGGAAGTTCAGCGCCTGGCGGCCCTGTACCTCGGCGCTGAGCAAGCTGCCGAGGGGCAGCGGTAGCGGCGTCTCCAGGGCCAGCTTGCTGCCGGCCAGCGGCGTGTTGAGCAGATTGAGGACAACCTTGTAGATCACCTGCTGGGTTTTGCCCTGCAGCAGTTGTTCGCGGGCCTCCACCTTGCCCTGCAGCAGGGTGCCGATGGGCAGCTGCTGCAGGTCCAGGCTGGTCAGGGCCTTGCCGGTGCCGGTCTGCAGCAAGACTGCCAGCCGGGTTTCCGAGAGGGCGGTGACTGCCAGCGCGGTACCCTGAGCCAGGGGCCGTGGGCTGCTGGCTTCGAGTGTGGTCTGGCGGCCGTTCTCGAGGGTCAGCTTGAGCAGCACCTGGAAGCTCTGGGCCACCTCCTTCAGGGCGATGACTTCGGCCTTGGCGGTTTCGCCACTGGCCAGCAGCCCCTGCATAGGCTGCAGCAGCTTTAGCGCCAGATCGGCAGGTAGGTTATTGGCGCGACTGCTCGGCGGCGTCGGTGAAACCGGGCGCGGGCTGCTGATTTCGCTCATGGACGGGTTACAACCTGTCGAAAATGCCCACTGCGGGAGGCGGGGCCGGGCATGTATAATCGCGCACCGTCCGAGAGGGTATTTACAAATTACTGCGCTCGGCCATGCTGCGTTGAAACCAACCTCAAAATGCTCATGTACTACTCGTACACTCCGCTTTTTCGGCTGTTTTCGCCTTGCCAGGCCATCGCTCGCTACTTTTGTAAACACCCTCTGGGGGCGGCGCGCATTGCGCTTGCCTCAGTATAGCGGCCAAGACTCTGCCGACTTGAACAGCTTTTGCCATCCATCTTAGGTGCCGATGCCTTGACCAGTCCCCTTCTCGAAGCCGTGGCGCTCGCTTGTGAGCGGGACTGGCGCATGCTCTTCGAACGCCTGGAGCTGCGTCTGGTTCCCGGCGAGATGCTTCAGGTGGCCGGTCCCAACGGCAGCGGCAAGACCAGCCTGCTGCGTCTGCTGGCCGGTCTGATGCAGCCGACGGCGGGGGAAGTACGCCTCAATGGCCTGCCTCTGACTGCACAGCGCGCGGAACTGGCGCGCAACCTGCTGTGGATAGGCCACGCCGCCGGGATCAAGGGGCTGCTCACGGCCGAGGAGAACCTCACCTGGCTCTGCGCCCTGCATCATCCCGCCGAGCGCGAGGCGATCTGGCAGGCGCTGGCGGCAGTGGGGCTGCGCGGTTTCGAGGATGTGCCCTGTCATACCCTGTCCGCCGGCCAGCAGCGCCGCGTGGCGCTGGCCCGCCTGTATCTGCCCGGGCCGCCATTGTGGGTGCTCGATGAGCCCTTTACCGCGCTGGACAAAGCGGCGGTGGCGCAGTTGGAGCAGCACCTCGCGCAGCATTGCCAGCTGGGCGGGTTGGTGGTGTTGACCACGCACCACGAACTGACGGTCAAACCGGCCGGTTACCGCGAGCTTGATCTGGGGCAGCGTCCGTTATGAGCAATGTCTTTACCCTGCTGCTGGCCCGTGAAGCGCGCTTGCTGTTTCGGCGTCCGGCGGAGTTGGCCAACCCGCTGGTGTTCTTCGCCATAGTGATCGCCCTGTTCCCGTTGGCGGTGGGCCCGCAGACGCAGTTGTTACAAAGCCTTTCGCCGGGGCTGGTGTGGGTGGCGGCGCTTTTGGCCGTGCTGCTCTCGCTGGACGGGCTGTTTCGCAGTGATTTCGAGGACGGCTCGCTGGAGCAGTGGGTCCTTTCGCCGCACCCCCTGGCCCTTCTGGTTCTGGCCAAGGTGCTGGCACACTGGCTGTTTTCCGGCCTGGCCCTGGTGCTGCTGGCACCGCTGCTGGCGCTGATGCTCGGTCTGCCGGGGCGCTGCCTGCCGGTATTGCTGCTCTCGCTGTTGCTCGGTACCCCGGTGCTGAGCCTGCTGGGGGCGGTGGGCGCGGCGCTGACGGTGGGTCTCAAGCGTGGTGGCCTGTTGCTGGCGCTGCTGATTCTGCCGCTGTATATCCCGGTGCTGATTCTCGGCAGCGGGGCGTTACAAGCCAGCCTGCAAGGACTGCCGGCGCTGGGCCACCTGTTGTGGCTGGCCAGCCTCACCGCCCTGGCGGTGACCCTGACACCTTTTGCCATCGCCGCCGGTCTTAAGATCAGCGTCGCTGAGTAGACAATAAGCCTGAATGGCCGGTTGATCCTGGTGCTTGCCTGCGCCGCGATTCGCCCTAGCACTGATGAGTGACCTGATGAACTGGACGTGGTTTCACAAACTGGGCTCGCCCAAGTGGTTTTATGAGATCGGCGCGCGCTGGCTGCCCTGGCTGGCGCTGGCCGCGGTCTTGTTGCTGACTGTCGGCCTGGTCTGGGGCCTGGCCTTTGCGCCGCCGGATTACCAGCAGGGCAACAGCTTTCGCATCATCTATATCCATGTGCCGGCGGCGTTCCTCGCCCAGTCGATCTACGTGATGCTGGCGGTGGCCGGTATCGTCGGCCTGGTGTGGAAGATGAAGCTGGCCGATGTCGCCCTGCAGCAGGCCGCGCCTATCGGGGCCTGGATGACCGTAATCGCCCTGCTGACCGGTGCCATCTGGGGCAAGCCGACCTGGGGCACCTACTGGGTGTGGGATGCGCGCCTGACCTCGATGCTGATTCTGTTGTTCCTGTATTTCGGCGTGATCGCCCTGGGCCAGGCCATCAGCAACCGCGACAGCGCGGCCAAGGCCTGCGCGGTGTTGGCGATTGTCGGGGTGATCAATATCCCGATCATCAAGTACTCGGTGGAGTGGTGGAACACCCTGCACCAGCCCGCCACCTTCAGCGTGGTGGAGAAACCGACCATGCCATTCGAAATGTGGATGCCGCTGTTGTTGATGGTGCTGGGTTTCTACTGCTTCTTTGGCGCGGTACTGCTTATGCGCATGCGCCTGGAAGTGCTCAAGCGTGAGGCGCGCAGCAGTTGGGCCAAGGTTGTCGTCAAGGCGCAGGTGGAGAAGGGTCTATGAGCTTTGCCAGCTTTAGCGAGTTTATCGCCATGGGCAGTCACGGGCCTTATGTCTGGTCCTGCTATGCCATCAGCCTGGCGATATTGGGGCTGAATGTGGCGCTGCCAATCCTGGCCCGCCGCCGTTATCTGCAAGACGAGGCGCGTCGTTTGCGCCGGGAGGAGTCGAAGTGAACCCTGTGCGCAAGAAGCGCTTGTATATAGTCCTGGCCATTCTCGCCGGTGCCGGCATCGCGGTGGCCCTGGCTCTGAGCGCGCTGCAGCAGAACATCAACCTGTTCTACTCGCCGACCCAGATCGCCAACGGCGAGGCCCCGCAGGACACCCGCATTCGCGCCGGTGGGCTGGTGGAAGAGGGCTCGGTCAAACGCTCCGGCGACTCGCTGGATACCGACTTCGTGGTCACCGACGGTGCCGAACACGTGACGATCCGCTACAGCGGCATTCTCCCCGACCTGTTTCGCGAAGGGCAGGGCATCGTCGCCATGGGCAAGTTGAATGCCGATGGCGTGCTGATCGCCGACGAGGTCCTGGCCAAGCACGATGAAAACTATATGCCGCCTGAGGTGATGCAGGCGCTGGAGCAAAGTGGCATGAAGCAGCAGCATGACGCGGCCACTCAGGGAGGCGCGCAATGATTCCCGAACTCGGCCATCTGGCCATGATTCTGGCCCTGTGCATGGCGCTGGTGCAGGCCAGCCTGCCGATGGTCGGAGCCTGGCGGGGCGATCGCCAGTGGATGAGCCTGGCCCAGCCCGCGGCCTGGGGCCAGTTCAGCTTTATGCTATTCGCCTTCGTCTGCCTGACCTACGCCTTTATGGTCGACGATTTCACCGTGGCCTATGTCGCCAACAATTCCAACACGGCCCTGCCCTGGTACTTCAAGTTCAGCGCCGTATGGGGCGCGCACGAAGGTTCGCTGCTGCTCTGGGGCCTGATCCTGGCCAGTTGGACCTTCGCCGTGTCGATCTTCTCGCGGCAGCTGCCGGAAGAAATGCTCGCCCGGGTGCTGGGCGTGATGGGCATTATCAGCATCGGTTTTCTGCTGTTTCTGATCATCACTTCCAACCCCTTCGAGCGCCTGCTATTCGATACCCCGGCCAATGGCCGCGACCTCAACCCGCTGCTGCAGGACTTCGGCCTGATCATTCATCCGCCGATGCTCTATATGGGCTATGTCGGTTTCTCGGTGGCCTTCGCCTTTGCCATCGCCGCGCTGCTCGGCGGCAAGCTGGATGCGGCCTGGGCGCGCTGGTCGCGGCCCTGGACCACGGTGGCCTGGGCCTTCCTCGGCGTGGGTATTGCCCTGGGTTCCTGGTGGGCCTACTACGAACTCGGCTGGGGCGGCTGGTGGTTCTGGGACCCGGTGGAGAACGCCTCCTTTATGCCCTGGCTGGTCGGCACCGCGCTGATCCACTCCCTGGCGGTGACCGAGAAGCGCGGCGTGTTCAAGAGCTGGACCGTGCTGCTGGCCATCGCCGCCTTCTCCCTGAGCCTGCTGGGGACCTTCCTGGTGCGCTCCGGGGTGCTGACCTCGGTGCATGCCTTCGCCAGCGATCCGGAGCGTGGGGTGTTTATCCTGGCGTTTCTGCTGCTCGTGGTGGGAGGGTCGCTGACCCTGTTCGCCATCCGCGCGCCGGTGGTCAAGAGCCAGGTCGGTTTTGCCCTGTGGTCGCGGGAAACCCTGCTGCTGGTCAACAACATCATTCTGGTGGTAGCGGCGGCAATGATTCTGCTCGGCACCCTCTATCCCCTGGTGCTGGATGCCATCAGCGGCACCAAGCTGTCGGTCGGCCCGCCTTACTTCAATGCGCTGTTCGTGCCGCTGATGGGCTTGTTGATGGCGATGATGGCGGTGGGCGTAATGGTGCGCTGGAAGGACACGCCGCTGCAGTGGTTGCTGAGCATGCTCTCGCCGGTGCTGATCGGCAGCGTGGTCCTGGCGGTGGTGGTGAGCCTGCTGCTGGGCGATTTCAACTGGGCCGTGCTCGGCGTCTGGCTGCTGGCGCTGTGGGTGGTACTGGCCGGGGTGCGCGATATCTATGAGAAGACCCGGCACAAGGGCTTGCTCAAGGGCTTGCCGAGCCTGACCCGCAGCTATTGGGGCATGCAGACCGCGCACCTGGGCATGGCGGTGTGCGCCCTGGGCGTGGTGCTTACCAGTGTCGGCAGTTTCGAACGCGATATGCGCATGGCTCCCGGCGAGTCGGTGGAAATCGGTGGTTATCAGTTTGTCTTCGACGGGGCCGAACACTTCGAAGGACCGAATTTCACCTCCGACAAAGGCACGGTGCGCATCCTTGAAAACGGCAAGCAGATCGCCGTTCTGCACCCGGAGAAGCGCCTGTATACCGTGCAGCAGTCGGTCATGACCGAAGCCGGCATCGATGCCGGGATCACCCGCGACCTGTTCGTCGCCCTGGGCGAGCCATTGGACAACGGAGCCTGGGCGGTGCGCGTGCATATCAAGCCCTTTGTCCGCTGGATCTGGCTGGGTGCCTTGCTGATGGGCCTGGGCGGTTTCCTCTCGGCAGCGGACAAGCGCTACCGCATAAAGGTCAAAACCCGGGTACGCGAAGCCCTGGGCATGGCGGGGGCGCAGGCATGAAACGGTTGATCCTGATACTGCCCCTGGCGATTTTTCTCGGTGTCGCGCTGTTCCTCTACCGTGGCCTGTTTCTCGACCCCAGCGAACTGCCCTCGGCGCTGATCGGCAAGCCGTTTCCGGCGTTCTCCCTGCCGGCGGTGCAGGATGGCAAGACGCTGAGTGAGGCCGACCTCAAGGGCAAGCCTGCGCTGGTCAATGTTTGGGCCACCTGGTGCGTGGCCTGCCGGGTCGAGCATCCGGTGCTGAACAAGCTGGCCGGGCTCGGCGTAACCATCCATGGGGTCAACTACAAGGACGACAACGCCGCCGCGCAGAAGTGGCTGGTGGAGTTCCATGATCCCTACCAGCTCAATATCAACGACGCCCGCGGTACCCTGGGTCTGGACCTGGGCGTGTATGGCGCACCCGAGACCTTCCTGATCGACAAGGACGGCATCATCCGCCACAAGTTCGTCGGCG
Organism: Pseudomonas sp. EA_105y_Pfl2_R69; assembly: GCF_963970915.1. Lineage (NCBI taxonomy): Bacteria > Pseudomonadati > Pseudomonadota > Gammaproteobacteria > Pseudomonadales > Pseudomonadaceae > Pseudomonas > Pseudomonas sp. EA_105y_Pfl2_R69. The sequence goes on along the minus strand of NZ_CAXAOO010000006.1, from coordinate 224,611 downwards.
TGATCGATGAGCGGGTCTGGCGCGAGCAACTGGCCCCGCTCTATCAAGAACTGGTCGACGAGGTCAGCCCATGAAACGTTTGTTGACCGCAGCCGTACTGGGCCTGGCGCTGCTTGGCAGCGCCCAGGCCGCCATCGATACCTACGAGTTTGCCAGCGAGGCCGAGCGCGAGCGTTACCGCAATCTGGTGGAAGAGCTGCGCTGCCCCAAGTGCCAGAACCAGAATATCGCCGACTCCGACGCGCCGATTGCCATGGACCTGCGGGCGCAGATCTTCCGCATGCTGGAGGAGGGCCAGAGCAATGAGCAGATCATCGATTTTCTGGTCAGCCGCTATGGCGATTTCGTTCTCTACAAACCGCCGCTAACCGCGCGCACCCTGTTGCTCTGGTACGGCCCGGGCGGCCTGCTGCTCGGGGGCTTCGTCCTGCTCGGGGTGATCCTGCTGCGTCGCCGCGGCAAACAGAATGCCGAGGCCAGCGGCCTGTCTGCGGATGAACGGCAGCGCCTGGCCGCTTTGCTTAGCCAGCCGCCTGCCAATAATCAACCGCCTGTGGATAAGAAAGACTGATGATCGAATTCTGGTTGTGCGCCGGCCTGCTGTTGCTGGTGGCCCTGGCTTTTCTGCTGATTCCGGTGTTGCGCGGGCGCAAGGCGCAAGCGGAAGAGGATCGTACCGCGCTCAATGTGAGCCTCTATCAGGAACGCCTGCAGGAGCTGCAAGGCCAGCACGAGGCCGGCGCGCTGAACGATGAGCAGCTGCAGCGTGGTCGCGACGAAGCGGCCCGCGAGCTGCTGGCCGACACCGAAGGTGCCGGGACGCCAAGCCGCTTTGCCGCGCTGGGCGGCAAGATTCCGCTGCTGGCGGCCCTGCTGATGCCATTGCTGGGCTATGGCCTGTATCAGCACTGGGGGGCCATCGATGAGGTTGAGCAGGCGCGTACCTTGGCCGAGCAGCCGAAGAGCATCGAGGAGATGACCGCGCGCCTGGAAGCCTCGGTACAGAGCAATCCCGATTCTGTCGAGGGTTGGTACTTCCTCGGTCGCGCCTATATGGCCCAGGAGCGGGCGGCCGATGCGGCGGTGGCTTTCGAACGGGCCGTCGGCGTTGCCGGACGTGAGCCGGAGCTGCTCGGGCAGTGGGCCCAGGCGCTGTACTTCGCCGGCAACAAGCAATGGAGCGAGCAGCTGCAGACGCTCACCGATGAAGCCTTGCAGACCGATCCGGATGAGGTCACCAGCCTCGGTCTGCTCGGTATTGCCGCCTATGAAGAGGGGCGCTTTACGGCAGCCATCGGCTTCTGGGAGCGCCTGGTCGCGGTATTGCCTGAGCAGGACCCTTCGCGACAGGCGATTCAGGGCGGTATCGAACGTGCCCGTGAGCGCCTCGCCGCGCCGACAGATGAAGTGCCAACGCCAGCGCCGGCTGCTGCGGCGAGCCGGCAATTGACGGTCAAGGTCGAGCTGGCTGCGGCGCTGCAGGACCAGGTACAACCGAGCGACAGCGTGTTCGTCTTTGCTCGTGCGGCCTCCGGTCCGCCGATGCCGCTGGCGGTCAAGCGTCTGACTGTAGCCGACCTGCCGGCGCAGGTCAGCCTGTCGGACAGCGACGCGATGATGCCGCAGCTCAAGCTTTCCGGGTTCGCACAGGTGCAGCTGGTGGCGCGGGTTTCCCGCAGTGGCAACGCTACCGCCGGCGAATGGATCGGCCGCAGCCAGCCATTGGCCAGCAGCACCACCGAGCCGCAGCACCTGACCATCGACACCGCCGACGGCCAGGCGCAATGAAGCGCTGGATGCCGCTGGTGCTAGCGCTGGGCTTGTCGAGCCTGGCCGGTTGCGCGCTACAGCAGGGCAGCGTCCCCAGCGCGCAGCCGTCGGTGGCCAAGTCGCACCCGCGCTATGCGCCGCCGCCCGGTGTGAAAAGCCACTGGGACAGTCGTCTGACGGTGTATGTCGTGGCTGGTGTGCGTGACCTGTACTACCGCGAACGCACCTACTACCGCTGGAATCGCGGCTGGAGTTGGGCGACCAACCCACAGGGGCCCTGGCAGCCAACCGACAGCAGCGGTGTCCCGCCAGGCCTCTATCGGCACTACGTCCAGTAGCGCCGTAGCCGGTTAGCGTTCCGGGCGACTGACCACGGTGCCGGTCGTCGGCCTCCGTCCGGGGTCAGGCCAGGGCGCTGTCGCGAAGGTCGCGCAGCGCCTGCTCGATCTCTTCCCGGGTATTCATCACAAAGGGGCCGTACTGCACGATCGGCTCGCCCAGAGGCTTGCCCGCGATCAGCAGCAGGCGCGCGCCGTCCTGGCTGTGCAGGTGCAGCTCGCCCTGGTCGGAAAGGCGCACCAGGCGGCCGGCGGCCACCGACTGCGGGCTGGCACCAGGTAGCTGCAGGCTGCCCTGGTAGACATAGAGCATGGCCCTGTGCCCTTGCGGCAGGCGCGGCGCGATGTGGCTGCCGGCCGGCAGGTGCAAGTCGAACAGGTAGGGCTCGGTGTGGGGGCGCTGCACTGCGCCCTGTTGCCGGACCTGACCGTCGTCGAACTGCCCGGCGATCACCACCACCTCGACCCCGCTCTGGCTGGTCAGGCGCGGAATCTCGCTGGCCGGAATATCGCGGTAACCAGGGTCGCCGAGCTTGTCCTTGGCCGGCAGGTTGAGCCACAGCTGAAAGCCGCGCATGGCCCCCTGTTCCTGTTCGGGCATTTCGCTGTGGATGATGCCGCGGGCGGCGGTCATCCACTGCACGCCACCGCTTTGCAGGAGGCCGACATTGCCCAGGTGGTCTTCGTGGCGCATATGGCCTTCGAGCATATAGGTGATGGTCTCGAATCCGCGGTGCGGGTGCGGCGGAAAACCGGCGATGTAGTCGTCGGGGTTGTCCGAGGCGAACTCGTCGAGCATCAGGAAGGGGTCGAAGCGCTCCAGGCCGCCCCCGCCTATCACTCGTGTCAGGCGCACGCCGGCACCGTCGGATGCGGGCTGGCCGGGTTGGATGGCGATAACGCTGCGCAGTGGATTCATGGGGGGCCTCCATTAGTGGATGGCCCTATCCTATGCCGATAAATCAGATTGATGGTTGCTAAATAAAGGACTTAATGATCTATTTTTTAGATGTTCAGTGGGCCGGGCAGGGGGTGGCGGGGCGGCTTTCCTCGGGCAGCTCGAAGTCTTCGATCAAGCGACAGATCGCCTGGCCATCGGGGGCGCACTCGGGCCGCTCGGCCCAGTCGTCGAGGGCGTTGTGCATGACCAGTGCCAGGCGCTGGCACTCGTCGATATGGGCCTGCAGGGCCGCCAGGCGGTTGCCCAGCAGGTCGCGCACTTCGCCGCATGGCGCGCTGCCGCTCTCGGCTCGGGCGAGGATCGCCTGTACATCCTTGAGGCTGAAACCCAGGCGTCTGGCGCGGGCGATAAAACGCAGGCGCTGGAGGTCGCCGGAGGCGAACTGCTGGTAACCGTTGTGCGGGTCGCGGGCGGGTTGCAACAAACCGAGGTCGGTGTAGTGGCGGACAGTTTCGGCACTGACGCCGGCGGCCTTGGCCAGTTGGGCTACACGCATAAGCAGTCTCCAGAATCGACAGGGTCGCCCTAGGTTAAAACCTGGGGGCGGCCCTTGGGTCAAGTCGCCGGGGGATGCCTACTCGGCGATCTTCAGCTTGCGCGACTCATGGTAGAAGAAGCGGATTTTCTCGTACTCGAAGGGCGAGTTGAGCTGACCGTAGCGGAAGTTCACCGTGGCGCGCTGGTCGACTACTTCGAGCAGGGTGATTTCCGGATGCTGCACGCTGGTTTCGGCGACGTTGAGCAGGTTGATCTGGCTGCTGGCGGCGAAATCCGCCACCAGCCCGCCGGTGTCGCGCAGGTTGGAGGGGCCGAGCAGCGGCAGCATCAGGTACGGACCCGCCGGCGTGCCGTAGAAACCCAGGGTCTGGCCAAAGTCTTCGCGCTGCTTGGGCAGGCCCATGCGGGTGGCCGGGTCCCACAGGCCGGCGACCCCAATGGTGGTGTTGAGCAGCAGGCGTGCGGTGGTCTGCATGGCGCGTTTGCCCTTGAACTGCAGCGCGCTGTTGAGCAGGTTGGGCACATCGCCCAGGTTGCTGAAGAAGTTGCTCACGCCACTTTGCACGAGGTCGGGGGTGATATAGCGGTAGCCATCGACGATCGGCAGAAACACCCACTGATCGAAGCGGTAGTTGAAGTGATAGACCCGACGGTTCCAGGACTCCAGCGGGTCATAGACCTGCAGTGCGCCGAGGCTCGAGCGCTCGAACTCGCGCTGATCGAGGCCAGGGTTGAACTGCAGATGCTGCAGCGGCTGCTTGAAGCCGTCGTCATCGGCCGCGTGTTGCGCCTGGACCAGGCTGCTGGCGAGTATCAGGCTTGCGAAAAGCGCGCTGCGGAAAGGCTTAGCCACGGAAGAACTCCAGCATGGCGTCGCTGTTGACGCTGTAATTGAGGTTGCCGCAATGGCCGCCGAGGGGGTAGAGGGTCAAGCGCTCGCCGAAGGTCTTGCGCAGGTAACCGAGGTCGCCAGGGCCGAGAATCACGTCGTCGGCATTGTGCATGACGGCGATCTTGCTGCTGTCTTTCAGGTAGTCGGTCAGGGCATACAGGCTGACCTGGTCGATCAGTTGCAGCAGGCTGCCGCCGTCAGAGCGGGCTCGCCACATGGGAATCAATTGTTCCGTCAGGTAGCAGTCGAAATTGCATTGCAGGGCGCGCTTGAAGAACGGCGTCAGGCTGGTGCCTTCCTTGATCGGATAGTTGATCGGGGTGATCAGGCCGCGGCGATTGACCAGGTCCGAGGTGAAGGCGATATCCGAGGATGAGAAGCGGAACACCGCGCCGATCAGCATGGCCATCTGCTCGTCCGAGAGTTGCTCCTTGGACTGCTGGAAGTCGTAGAGCAGGGCGTCGTTGATATCGAGGTAACCTTTGGCCTGGAAGTAACGGGTCAGCTTGTTCAGAACCAGTTCGTAGAAGGTGGTGCTGTTGTCGATGCCTTCGACCTGGGTCTGCACCAGGCGATCCAGGTTGCCGAGCGAGGTATAGAGGTTGACCGGCGGGTTGAGCAGCAGCACGCGCTTGAAGTTGAAGCTGCGCCGCGTCTCGTCGAGTTCGCTGACGAAAGCAGCCTGCAGGCCGCCCAGGCTGTAGCCGGTCAGGTGGAATTCGCTGACTTGCAGGCGCGGGTGCTGGGCCCTGACGGCCTGCATGGCGCGGTACAGGTCTTCGGCATCGTCGCGGGTAATGCCCGGGGTGGCGAAGCGCGAGGCCGAGGTCATAAAGTCGTAGCTGGTGGGCGAAGACAGTTGCACCACGTGATAGCCCGCGCCATAGAACAGCTTCTTCAGGTACTCCGGCGTGCTGCTGGCGTAGTGCGCACCGGTGCCGGCGATGATAAAGATCAAGGGCGCTACGCCGCGCTGTTTGGCCAGGCGATAACCCATCTTGGTGACCGGCCAGAAGTTCTCCGACAGTTCGAACTCGCGTTCGGGGCGCAGCTTGATCCGATAGTCATCCTGATCGATGTCGGCGTCGGCCGGTAGGCTTGGGCGCAGTTCGGGTGGGGTGGTGGCGATCGTGGCTTCGAAGGGGTTGCTCAGGGGGTAGCCATAACTGGTTGCATCGATATCGGCTGCCAGGAGCTGGCCGGTAAAGGCCATTGCGCTGAGCAAGGCGACCAAGCGGAAGAATCGCGGCATGACAGGAATTCTCGAGTAGTGGGCAAGCTGACGTGAGCTGGCGTCATTCGACCACAGAGTCTTTCCTAAGTGCGTTTTATTATCAATGGAAATAACCCCGCCGCTGTACAGGTCGCTGTTTCGGGACTCCAGTGGCCAGGGGGCAGGTCAATAAACCGGGTAGGCTGGCCGCTCAAGCCTGGTGGTGCAACCAGGCGTGCCGGGGAATGGCCTGGGCGGAGGACGGCGCACGACTTCTTCTGGCGACCAGCCTCGCCCACAGCTTCTCGTGGAAGTAGAAACCCACGGAATTGCACAGCGGCTCAACGGCTGCCACCAGGCCGCTGGCTGCGACGCTGCCGGTCAGCGCATAGGTCACCCCGAAGGCGATGCAGAAGTGCATCAGGGTAAAGGTCAGGGTCTTGAGCATGGCGCGCCTCGATTGAGAACTGTTCTCTGTTGCTGTGCAGCCTAGTGGCTAAAGTTGTATTGATAAAATTTCTCGTCTCGATCTTCTTGATAGTTTTGTTCGATCGATTGGGGTAGGGCGATTATTTCTATGGGGTGTTGTAGTCGGGGCTGTTGGTGCGCACGGTGTTCAGCCAGGATGCAGGGGCGAGCGTCAGCGAATAACCAGGCGGTGGAGAGTCCGCAGGCAATAAAAAACTCAGCGGTTAGGCTGGGTTCTTAAATGTGGCTCCGCGACCAGGACTCGACAGCGCTAGCTGAACGCGCTTTAGCGCGGCCCCGGAGGGGTGAGCGTAGCGAATAACCTGGGACATGGTCCCGGTGAGAGTCCGGCAGGCGAAAAAAAGCCCCGGATTAACCGAGGCTCTTGAATGTGGCTCCGCGACCAGGACTCGACAGCGCTAGCTGAACGCGCTTTAGCGCGGCCCCGGAGGGGTGAGCGTAGCGAATAACCTGGGACATGGTCCTGGTGAGAGTCCGGCAGGCGAAAAAAAGCCCCGGATTAACCGAGGCTCTTGAATGTGGCTCCGCGACCAGGACTCGAACCTGGGACCCAATGATTAACAGTCATTTGCTCTACCGACTGAGCTATCGCGGAATGACGGCGCGTATCCTACTGATTAAGAAGGGGAAGTCAAGCATCCCTGGCTTCCCCTTGGCGGCTTAGAGCACCTGGGCGATGGCCTGGGTCACGGCCGGCAGATTGCGCTGGTTCAGCGCGGCGACGCAGATGCGCCCGGTGCCGACGGCGTAAATGCCGAACTCGCTTTTCAGGCGCTCGACCTGCTCGGCGGTGAGGCCCGAGTAGGAGAACATGCCGCGCTGTTGGGCGACGAAGCTGAAATCGCGCTTGCTGCTCAGGGCAGCCAATTGTTCGACCATGCTCAGGCGCATGCCGCGAATACGCTCGCGCATGCCCGCCAGCTCATCTTCCCACAGGGCGCGCAGCTCAGGGCTGTTAAGCACAGTGGCGACCACGGTGGCACCGTGGGTCGGCGGGTTGGAGTAGTTGGTGCGGATCACCCGCTTGACCTGCGAGAGCACGCGGCCAGCCTCTTCCTTGCTGGCGGTGACGATGGACAGGGCACCGACGCGTTCGCCGTACAGCGAGAAGGACTTGGAGAAGGAACTGGAGACGAAGAACTGCAGGCCCGACTCGGCGAACAGGCGCACGGCAAAGGCGTCCTGCTCGATGCCGTCACCGAAGCCCTGGTAGGCGATGTCGAGGAAGGGCACGTGCTCGCGTTCGCGCAGCACCTCCAGCACGGCTTTCCAGTCGTCCAGCGACAGGTCGACGCCGGTCGGGTTGTGGCAGCAGGCGTGCAGCACGACGATTGAGCGGGCCGGCAGGTTTCTCAGGTCTTCGAGCATGCCGGCGCGGTTTACCCCGTGGCTGGCCGCGTCGTAGTAGCGGTAGTGCTGCACCGGGAAGCCGGCGGACTCGAACAGCGCGCGGTGGTTTTCCCAGCTCGGGTCGCTGATGGCCACCACGGTGTTCGGCAGCATGCGTTTGAGGAAGTCGGCACCGGTTTTCAGTGCACCGGTGCCGCCCACCGCCTGGGTGGTAATGACTCGGCCCGCGGCGATCAGCTCGGAGTCGGCTCCCAGCAGCAGTGTCTGCACGGCGCTGTCATAGGCGGCAATCCCTTCGATCGGCAGGTAGCCACGCGGCGCATGGGCTTCAATGCGGGCCTTTTCGGCTTCGGCGACGGCGCGCAACAGCGGAATTCGGCCTTCCTCGTTGTAGTAAACGCCCACGCCCAGGTTGACCTTGGTCGCACGGGTATCGGCGTTGAATGCTTCATTGAGGCCCAGGATGGGATCGCGCGGTGCCATTTCGACGGCAGAGAACAGACTCATGGAGGCGGCAGCTCTTGGAGAGGAGAGATGAGTGTCAGGCAACACCCTGCTACGACTGGGGCTAGGGGTTGCGTAAGTGGGCCGGTAGTATACCGAGCCATAACCTGTGCCGCGACAGCAGGCACACGCTTTTCACCGGTTTTGACGTACGCTTTCAGCTCGCGTCACAGCCGCTTGTCGAGGTCCGTCATGTCCGAGTTCCAACTGGTCACCCGTTTTCAGCCCGCCGGCGATCAACCGGAGGCAATCCGGCAGATGGTCGAGGGGCTCGAAGCGGGTCTTTCGCACCAGACCCTGCTCGGCGTGACCGGCTCGGGCAAGACTTTTTCCATCGCCAACGTGATCGCGCAGATCCAGCGGCCGACCCTGGTGCTGGCACCGAACAAGACCCTGGCCGCGCAGTTGTATGGCGAGTTCAAGAGCTTCTTCCCGAACAATGCGGTGGAGTATTTCGTTTCCTATTACGACTACTACCAGCCCGAGGCCTATGTGCCGTCGTCCGACACCTTTATCGAGAAGGACGCCTCGATCAACGACCATATCGAGCAGATGCGCCTGTCGGCGACCAAGGCGCTGCTGGAGCGGCCGGACGCGATCATCGTTACCACTGTGTCGTGCATCTACGGTCTGGGTAGTCCGGAGAGTTACCTGAAGATGGTGTTGCACGTCGATCGCGGCGACAAACTGGATCAACGTGCCTTGCTGCGCCGCCTGGCCGACCTGCAGTACACCCGCAACGATATGGACTTCGCCCGCGCCACCTTCCGCGTGCGCGGTGATGTGATCGATATCTTCCCCGCAGAATCGGATCTGGAAGCCATTCGTATCGAGCTGTTCGACGATGAAGTGGAAAGTTTGTCGGCGTTCGATCCGCTGACCGGGGAGGTGATCCGCAAACTGCCGCGCTTCACCTTCTACCCCAAGAGCCACTACGTCACCCCGCGCGAGGTGCTGCTGGAGGCGGTGGAGAAGATCAAGGTCGAGCTGGTCGAGCGCCTGGATTATCTGCGCAGTACCAACAAGCTGGTGGAGGCCCAGCGTCTGGAGCAGCGCACCCGCTTTGACCTGGAGATGATTCTCGAGCTGGGCTACTGCAACGGCATCGAAAACTACTCGCGCTATCTGTCCGGACGCGGCCCCGGCGAGCCGCCACCGACCCTGTATGACTACCTGCCGGACCAGGCGCTGCTGGTGATCGACGAGTCCCATGTGTCGGTGCCGCAAGTCGGTGCCATGTACAAGGGCGACCGCTCGCGCAAGGAAACCCTGGTCGAATACGGCTTCCGTCTGCCCTCGGCACTGGATAACCGGCCGATGCGTTTCGAGGAGTGGGAGGCGGCCAGCCCGCAGACCATCTTCGTTTCGGCCACGCCGGGCAACTACGAGGCCGAGCATGCCGGGCGGGTGATCGAACAGGTGGTGCGGCCCACCGGTCTGGTCGACCCACAGATCGAGGTGCGCCCGGCCCTGACCCAGGTCGATGACCTGCTCTCGGAAATCCACAAGCGCGTGGCCATCGAGGAGCGCGTGCTGGTCACCACCCTGACCAAGCGCATGGCCGAAGACCTCACCGATTACCTGGCCGATCACGGGGTCAAGGTGCGTTACCTGCACTCGGATATCGACACCGTGGAGCGGGTCGAGATCATTCGTGACCTGCGCATCGGCGCTTTCGACGTGCTGGTCGGCATCAACCTGCTGCGCGAAGGCCTGGACATGCCGGAAGTGTCGCTGGTGGCGATCCTCGATGCGGACAAGGAGGGCTTCCTGCGCTCCGAACGCTCGCTGATCCAGACCATCGGCCGCGCCGCGCGTAACCTCAACGGCCGGGCGATTCTCTATGCCGACCGCATGACCGGCTCGATGGAGCGCGCCATCGGCGAGACCGAGCGGCGGCGCAACAAGCAGATCGCCTTTAACACCGCCAATGGCATCACCCCCAAAGGCGTGTTCAAGGACGTACAGGACATTCTCGAAGGGGCCACCGTGCCCGGTTCGCGTAGCAAGAAGCGCAAGGGCATGGCCCAGGCCGCCGAAGAAAACGCGCGCTACGAGAACGAATTGCGTTCGCCCAGCGAGATCGCCAAGCGCATCCGGCAGCTGGAGGAGAAGATGTACGCCCTGGCCCGCGATCTGGAGTTCGAGGCCGCGGCGCAGTTGCGCGACGAGATCCACAAGCTGCGTGAGCGCCTGCTGCAGGTGTAACGGTCCGGGGCGCGGAGGGCGGCGCTGGAGGGCGGAGGGCTAGGGCTGTTAATATCGCCGCCTCGATTTAATCCGCTTTGCCTGCCCGAGAGCCGCCATGACCACCGTCCGTACCCGTATCGCGCCGTCGCCTACCGGCGATCCCCATGTAGGCACTGCCTATATCGCCCTGTTCAACCTGTGCTTTGCGCGTCAGCACGGCGGCGAATTTATCCTGCGCATCGAGGATACCGATCAGTTGCGCTCGACCCGTGAGTCCGAGCAGCAGATCTACGACGCCCTGCGCTGGCTGGGCATCGAGTGGAGCGAAGGCCCGGATGTCGGCGGCCCGCATGGCCCGTATCGGCAGAGCGAGCGCGGGCATATCTACCAGAAATACAGCGCCGAGCTGGTGGGCAAGGGGCATGCCTTCCACTGTTTCTGCAGCGCCGAGCGCCTGGACAAGCTCCGTGCCGAGCAGATGGAGGCCAAGCAGACGCCGCGTTACGACGGCCACTGCATGCATCTGTCCGCCGAGGAAGTGCAGCAGCGCCTGGCCGCCGGCGAGCCTAACGTGGTGCGCATGAAGGTGCCGACCGAAGGCGTGTGCGTGGTGCCGGATATGCTCCGTGGCGAAGTGGAGATTCCCTGGGATCGCATGGACATGCAGGTGCTGATGAAGACCGATGGCTTGCCGACCTATTTCCTGGCCAACGTGGTCGATGACCACCTGATGGGCATCACCCATGTGCTGCGTGGCGAAGAGTGGCTGCCGTCGGCCCCCAAGCTGATCCTGCTGTACGAGTACTTCGGCTGGGACAAGCCGCAGCTGTGCTATATGCCGCTGCTGCGCAATCCGGACAAGAGCAAGTTGTCCAAACGCAAGAACCCGACATCCATCACCTTCTACGAGCGCATGGGCTTCCTGCCCCAGGCCATGCTCAACTACCTGGGCCGCATGGGCTGGTCGATGCCGGATGAACGCGAAAAATTCAGCCTGGATGAGATGGTCGAGCATTTCGATATCAACCGGGTGTCCCTGGGGGGGCCGATCTTCGACCTGGAGAAGCTGTCCTGGCTCAACGGCCAGTGGATGCGCGAGCTGAGCGTCGAGGAATTCGCCGCCGGTGCGCAGAAGTGGGCGTTCAATTCCGACTACCTGATGCAGATCGCCCCCCATGTGCAGGGGCGAGTGGAGACCTTCAGCCAGATCGCGCCGCTGGCCAGTTTCTTCTTCGCCGGTGGCGTCAGCCCCGATGCCAAGCTGTTCGAGAGCAAGAAGCTGTCGGCCGATCAGGTACGCCAGGTGATGCAGCTGATCCTGTGGAAGCTCGAAGCTCTGCGCCAATGGGAAAAAGACAAGATCACTGGCAGCATCCAGGCGGTGGTCGAACACCTGGAGCTGAAGCTGCGTGACGCCATGCCGCTGATGTTTGCTGCAGTCACCGGTCAGGCCAGCTCGGTGTCGGTGCTCGATGCCATGGAAATCATCGGTCCTGACCTGACCCGCTTCCGTCTGCGTCAGGCCATCGAGTTGCTCGGCGGTGTGTCGAAGAAAGAAAACAAAGAGTGGGAAAAGCTTCTGGCAGCCATTGCCTGAAGCACCCCGGCGAGCCCGGTTTTTCCGGGCTTGGCCAGTAAGTAGTTGTTCTATTGGTAAAAATTTTACGGCTGCGGGAAAAATTTTGTTGACAGGTAGGGGGCGCGCTCTTAACATGCGCCCCGTCCTTGAGATGGGGCTATAGCTCAGCTGGGAGAGCGCTTGCATGGCATGCAAGAGGTCGACGGTTCGATCCCGTCTAGCTCCACCAATCTCAAAGCCGAAAGGCTTGCCACAGTTGGCTCTTAGAGTTGACTGAGTTTTGAAGGGTATCTGCGTCCCCTTCGTCTAGTGGCCTAGGACACCGCCCTTTCACGGCGGTAACAGGGGTTCGAGTCCCCTAGGGGACGCCATTATTTCCAGCCGCAGCGCTTAGGCGCTGCAGCCAGACCGCAAGGTTTCGGGGCTATAGCTCAGCTGGGAGAGCGCTTGCATGGCATGCAAGAGGTCGACGGTTCGATCCCGTCTAGCTCCACCAATACCACGACAGGCCAGCCTAGCGCTGGCCTTGTTCTTCGAAGGTTTCGTCCCCTTCGTCTAGTGGCCTAGGACACCGCCCTTTCACGGCGGTAACAGGGGTTCGAGTCCCCTAGGGGACGCCATTTTTGCCCGCTCTGCGGGATTTTGAAGGGTCATTCTTTACGGAATGGCCCTTTTGTTTTTATGGCCTGCCATCCCTGGCGGCCACCCTGCTGGCCGTTGCTGCGCAACGTTAAAAATCGCTCCAGGCGATTTTTTATGGCCTGCCATCCTTGGCAGCCACCCTGCGGGCCGTCGCTACGCGACGTTAAAAATTGCTCCAGGCAATTTTTTCCATCCTCTTAAAACTTTTTTCTTGCCGCCCGATTAATGGTCGTATTCAGCGCTTGCCTAAATATATTATGAGCATAATATTACGCATGTAATATTTGTGGAGGCGAGCATGAGCGACAAGAAAGCGCAAACCCGTGAACGCATTATGGCTGCAGCCGGTACTGCGCTACTGCAGCGCGGTCCGGCTGATCCCAGTGTTGGTGAGGTGATGGGGGCGGCCGGCCTGACCGTCGGCGGTTTCTATGCCCATTTCGAGAGCAAGGACGCGCTGATGCTGGAGGTGTTTGAGCAGATGCTCTGTCAGCGCCGCGAGTTGCTCGGGGCGTTGGATCAGGAGTTGCCGGCGGATCAGCGACGGGTTCTGGCAGCCGCCTTCTACCTGTCGCGCAAGCACCGCGATGCCTGCGATCAGGGCTGCCCGCTGCCCAGTACGCTGGGCGAGCTGAACCGCTTGCCGGAGGGTTTTCGCCAGGCGTTGGCACAGCACCTGGAGCTGATGACGGCGCAATTGTCGGCCAGTCCCGAGGAGGCCGACAAGGTGCTGGCCGATATCGCATTGATGGTCGGGGGGCTGGCGCTGGCGCGGGCGCTGGGTCCCTGTGAGTTGTCTGACCGCGTCTTGCGTGCCGCCAAGTCGGCAATCCTGTGAGGAGAACGGCAATGAGCAATATAGGCTGGATTCGTGGCTTCAACGCGTCTGTGGGGCTGCTGGCCCCCCGTGCGCTGGCCAGCAAGCTGCATCGTGAATTTATAACGCCGCGCGAGTCGTTACCGCGGGACTGGGAGTTGCCGCTGCTGAGTCGAGCCGAGCGCATCACCCTGCGTTTCGGCCTGTCGGCCTTGCGTTGGGGCAGTGGTCCTACCGTCTTGCTGATGCATGGCTGGGAAGGGCGGCCTACCCAGTTCGCCGGCTTGATTGGCGCGCTGGTCGAGGCCGGCTATGGCGTGGTGGCGCTGGATGGCCCGGCCCACGGCCGTTCGCCTGGGCAGGAAGCCACGGTGGTGCAGTTTGCCCATGCGCTGCTGGAGGCGGCCAACGAGTTGCCGCCGCTCAAGGCGGTGGTCGGCCACTCCATGGGCGGGGCCAGCATGCTGCTGGCGACCCAGATGGGCTTGCGCGCCGAAGCGCTGGTGAGCATTGCCGCGCCGAGCCGGATTCTCGCCATGCTGCGCCGTTTCGCCCGCTATATGGGCATGCCGGCGCACGCGGGGGCGCATTTCGTGCGTCTGATCGAGGAGAAGGCCGGTATGCCTGCGAGCAAGCTGGATGTGGCGCAATACCAGCTGGATATCCCGGGCCTGATCGTGCACGCCGCGGATGACCCGGTGGTGCCTTTCGGCGAGGCCGAGGCCATCCAGCAGGCCTGGTTCGACAGCCGTCTACTGCGTCTGGAGACGGGTGGACACCAGCGAGTATTGGCCGACCCGCGTCTGCACGAGGCGGTGGTGCAGCTGCTGGGGACTGTCCGTCATACCTCGTCGAGCGCGCTGGCTTCGTAGCGCTCCACCCGGTTGCGCCCGGCGGCTTTGGCGCGATACAGGGCCTGGTCGGCGCGGCGCAGCAGTTGTTCGCTGTTGCTGTCGGCGTGCGGGACCAGCGCATAGACGCCGATGCTCAGGCTCAGTGCGATGCTGGCCCCCTCATGTTGGCAGGGGTGGTTGGCCAGGTCGGCGCGCAGTTGTTCGGCCAGTTCGGTCGCGCCGGCCAGGTCGGTGTCGCTCAGTACCGCGGCAAACTCTTCGCCGCCGAAGCGCGCCAGCAGGTCATTGTTGCGCATGCGCTGCAGCATGCGCTGGGCGGCGTGGTGCAGGCAGGCATCGCCGGCCAGGTGGCCGTGCTCGTCGTTGACCCGCTTGAAGTAGTCCAGGTCCATCATCAGGATCGCCATCGGTTGGTGCGAACGCTTGGCCTGGGCCAGGGTTCGCGCCAGTTCTTCGTTGAGCACCTGGCGGTTGTACAGGCCGGTCAGGCTGTCATGGCGGCTGAGTTCGGCCAGGCGCTGGTTGGCCGCGGAAAGCTCGTGCAGCGCCTGCTGCAGCGAGGCGGTACGTTGTTCTACGCGCAGTTCAAGCCCCTCGCTGATCTGTTTCTGCAGGCCGAGGCTTTTCGCCTGCTCCGCACGCAGTTGCTGCTCATGGCTGAGCAAGCGGGCCTGGGCCAGCTGCTCGGCACGTTGGGCCTGGCGGATGCGCGTGCCCAGGGCGATGGAAAAGATCAGCAGTTCGAGCAGGCCGCCGATCTGCTGGGCGTGCAGGGTCAGCAGGGAGTTGGCGATCACCCCGGTGCCGCTGAGGATGCTGGACAGGCTGGCGCAGATCAGCATGGACCAGCCCAGGGCAAACAGCTTGGCCGGCTGGTAGCCGGCACGCCAGCGCAGCAGGGTGAAGGCGAAAGCCATCAGCGCGCAGATCACCAACAGCACGAAGCTGGCGATCAGTGCCACGCTGTAGGGGGCGGTCAGCGCCAGGGCGATCACCGCCAGGCTGCCGGCCAGCAAGGCCTGAGTGATGCGGGTATAGCGCGCGGGGCAGCTCTTGAGGTCGAGCACGCCATAGGTAAAGAAAATGCCGAACAGGGTGGCGAGGGCGGAACTGAGTGGGAAGCTCAGCTGCTGCCAGCCAAGCGCCTGGGGCCACAGCCACTGGAAGGCAAAGCCCAGCTGAATGAACTGATAGAGGCTGAAACTGCCGACAAACAGGCTGTACCAGAGGTAGTTGCGGTCGCGGGTGATGACGAAGATCGACAGGTTGTAGATCAGCATCACCAGCAAGGCTCCGAAGAACAGGCCCTGCAGCAGCAACATCGATTGTTCGTGGCGGTTGAAGCTGGCCGCGGTCATCAGGCTGGCGCTGAGGTTGGCCGAGCCTTCGGTCTGCATGCGCAGGAACAGTTCGCGCTGCTCGCCGGCGGCCAGGTGCAGGGGCAGGACGAACTGGCGGTGCTCGATCCAGCGCTGCGGGAAGGGGCGCTGATCGCCGGCCTGGTACACCCGCTCGCCATCCAGGCCGTACGCATCCAGGTAGTCCAGCAACGGGTTGCCGATCAGCAGTACCCAGTCCATGGCCTGGGTTTCGGGGTTGTGCAGCCTAAGGCGCAGCCAGTAGGCCTGGCCTCCATAGCCGAAGCTGGCATCGCGCCTGGTGACCGCCTGCCAGGCCGAGTCGGGGAGGTTGCGCACGGCGGTTATCTGCGTCTGACCCTCGGGGTCCTGCCATACGTGCATAAAGGGGCCCGGTAGCACGGGCTGTTCGCTCGCCGGCAAGGACAGCAGAGCCGTGTGGCCCGTCAGGGGGAGTAGCAACAGTAGGCACAGACGTAACAGGGCGATCAAATGCAAGTTACTCGCTGTGGTAGGAGCAGGTTGTTCGGCAAGGACGTATTATGCTGCTCCCTTATGCCTTGCCGATAGCTTAGTGTCAGTGTTCGCGCAGGCCAATGCCCTGAGTCAAGTTAACGGATAGTTGATCGCAAGCGCTGGCCGGCTGCTCTTGTGGGGCTCGCGGACGGCCTGAGTACGCTGTTTTTACCCGGCCAGCCCAAGGGCTGGCGCAACCTGCGTGTTGAGCGCAAACATGGAGCCATAGCCATGAGTTGGGATCTTGCCGATCCATTTGTTATCGATATCGATGTCGTGGCCGAGGACATCGACGGTCTCGGCCATGCCAACAATGCGGTCTATGTCAGCTGGCTGGAGCGCTGCGCCTGGCGGCATTCGCAATACCTGGGGCTGGATCTGGCCGAGTATCGTCGTCTCGATCGGGCCATGGCGGTGCTGCGCCATGAGATCGACTACCTGGCCAGTGCCTATGAAGGCCAGGCGTTGCAGATGGCCACCTGGATCGTCGAGTCCGACCAGCGCCTGAAGATGGATCGGCGCTTTCAGCTGCTGCGTCCGGAGGATGGCGTCACCCTGCTGCGGGCCAAGACCACCTTCGTCTGCATCGAGCTGTCCAGCGGCAAGCCCAAGCGGATGCCGGCGGAGTTCGTGGAGGGGTACGGGCGAGCCTTGCAGCCGCCGTTTCCACTGGAGTTGTAGCGGCGGGGGTCATTCCAGCTGCGGGGCGAGGAACAGGGCGTCGTTGTCGAACATCAGCTGGTAATGCCGGGTCTCGCCGGGTTCGAGCAGCACCGACTGGCCGCTGGCCAGGCCGCCCGCATCGCAGTTGTCGGTGGGCAGCAGCTGGGCCCTGAGGTAGAGGGTGCCGGGTGCGACCTCCAGGTCGGTGGATTCGCCGGCCGGTAGTTGCGCCACCTGCTTTTCTTCCAGCAGCAACTCCACGTTGCAGTTTGCGGGCACCTTGGCGTCACGGCTGATAATCAGCTGGGCGGGCTGCTTTTGGCGCGCTTGCGCCTCGGCGTCGGTCGGTTCGGCGGCATGGCTCAGGCCCATGCCGAGGAAGAGGCTACTAAGCAGTATCAGGTGACGCATCATGTTCTCCAGGGTGTTTGGCTCTCTTCGAAGTGGACTCCCTGAGCGTTGCGGTGTTCCATCCGGTTTGTCCGCAGTCGTTGTCCGGGCGGTTCATTCCGGGCGATGCGCCGCGTACACTAGCGCTCGCCCAAGGCCCCGGCCAGTTAGGTCCTATCACGCGCAGGCTCCCCGAGGGCCGCGTATTCCTGAGAGTTGATTTATGCAAATCGCCCTGGCCCCGATGGAGGGGTTGGTCGACGAGATCCTTCGCGATGTGCTGACCCGGATGGGCGGCATCGACTGGTGTGTGACCGAGTTTATCCGCGTGACCGAGCGGGTATTGCCGGCCAGCACCTATGAAAAGCTGGCTCCCGAGCTCTTCAGTGGTGCACAGACGGCCGCTGGTACGCCGCTGCGGGTGCAGTTTCTCGGCTCCGACCCGCTTTGCCTGGCCGATAATGCGGCGTTCGCCTGCACCCTGGGGGCTCCGGTGATCGACCTGAATTTCGGCTGCCCGGCCAAGACGGTGAACAAGTCCCGGGGTGGTGCGGTGTTGCTCAAGGAGCCGGAGCTGCTGCATGCCATCGTTCGCGAGGTGCGTCGCACGGTCCCCGCGCATATTCCGCTGACCGCCAAGATGCGCCTGGGTTTCGAGCACAAGGACGATGCCCTGGAGTGCGCCCAGGCCCTGGCCGAAGGCGGTGCGGCGCAGATCGTGGTGCACGCGCGGACCAAGGTCGAGGGCTACAAGCCGCCGGCGCACTGGGAGTGGGTGGCGCGGGTGCAGGAAGCGGTCAAGGTGCCGGTGTTCGCCAATGGCGAGATCTGGAGCCTGGATGACTGGCGGCGCTGCCGCGAGGTCAGCGGGGTCGAGGACATCATGCTCGGCCGCGGCCTGGTGGCGCGCCCGGACCTGGCTCGGCAGATTGCCGCCGCCAAGGCAGGGCAGGCCGTGGAGGCCATGCGCTGGGCCGAACTGCAACCCCTGCTCGCCGATTTCTGGCTGCAGGCGCGGCGCAAGATTTCCCCACGCTATGCGCCGGGGCGACTCAAGCAGTGGCTGGCGATGCTGACCCGCAGCTACCCGGAGGCCACCGAGCTGTTCAGCCTGCTGCGCCGTGAGAACGACTGCCTGCGTATCGATGCCTTGCTCGGCATTGACTTTCTCGAACCCGGGCACGCCGAAAAGGCCAGCGCCTGAGCGTTTCCCCTCAGAACCTGTTTACGATCTCGCGGGCTAGAGTCATGCAAGGCGCTACGTTAGTAACAGCCTTCGGCTGGTCAAAACGGCGAGAAACGTAGCGTAGCGCAGTAACAGCCGTAGGCTGGCCCGCAGGGTGAGCGCAGCGAATCAAGCGGAGTGTACGAGCTTAAAGCATTACTCGCTTCGCTCGCCCTTCGGGCCGCGCTGAAGCGCGTTAGCCGCAAGCGACTTGCCGAGCCTGTTTTTAACGCAGCAGGGCCGACGCGCAGCAGATCGTAAATAGGTTCTCAGCGCCCGCCGCTGACATCCAGCAAGGCCCCGCTGGTATAGGACGCCTGCTCGCTGGCCAGCCAGAGAATCGCTTCGGCCACTTCCTCGGCCAGACCGCCACGGCCCATGGGTACGCTTTGGCTGACCCGGGCGACCCGTGCCGGTTCGCCGCCGCTGGCGTGGATCTCGGTGTCGATCACCCCGGGGCGCACGGCGTTGACCCTGATCCCTTCGGCGGCGACTTCCTTGGCCAGGCCCAGGGTCATGCTGTCGATCGCGCCCTTGGCGGCGGCATAGTCGATATATTCGCCCGGCGCGCCGAGGCGGGCGGCCGCCGATGACAGGTTGACGATGCTGCCTCCCTGTCCGCCGTGGGCGCTGGACATGCGCTTGATCGCCTCGCGGGCGCAGAGAAAGCTGCCGAATACATTGGTGGCTAACACCCGCTGCCAGCGGCCGAGGTCCATCTGCTCCAGGCACATCTGCGTCTCCAGCATGCCGGCGTTGTTGACCAGCGCGTCGAGGCGACCGAAGTGGCGGTCGAGCTGGGCGAACAGCTGCAGAACCTGGCGTTCATCTGCCACGTCCGCCTGTACTGCGATGGCCTGCCCGCCGCCCTGGATGATCTCGGCAACCAGGGCATCCGCCGCGGCCTGTTGCTGGTGATAGTTGAGGCACAGGGCATAACCCCGAGCGGCGGCGAGCCGGGCGGTGGCTGCGCCTATGCCGCGGCTGGCACCGGTAATCAGCATGACCTGGGGCATGGGGCTACTCCCTGACGGAAATTTGCTCTGGGGCTTGAAATCGTTCCAGGCGTCCACATTTTCACTAGTGCGGGATGCCGAAATCGGGTCTCGCTATTTTCGACTCGCTGAATATCAGGAGATTAATCCCATGAGCACTGCATTTTCCATGACCCCGCTGTTCCGTCAGTCCGTCGGTTTCGACCGTTTCAATGATCTGTTCGAGTCGGCCATGCGCAATGAGGCCGGTAGCAGCTATCCACCCTACAACGTCGAGAAGTATGCCGACGATCAATACCGCATCGTGGTGGCGGCCGCCGGCTTCCAGGAAGACGATCTGGAACTGCAGGTCGAGCGCGGTGTGCTGACCGTAAGCGGCGGCAAGCGCGACGCCAGCGCCGAGAACGTCACCTACCTGTACCAGGGCATCGCCCAGCGCGCGTTCAAGCTGTCGTTCCGCCTGGCCGATCATATCGAGGTCAAGGCGGCCAATCTGATCAACGGCCTGTTGAATATCGATCTGGTGCGCATCGTGCCGGAGGAGGCCAAAGCCAAACGCATCCCCATCAGTGCGGAGCGTAGCGTGCTGCAGCGTTAACTGTGCGTCGTTAAGTGATAAACAAGGGCTCCTAGGGAGCCCTTGTTGTTTGTCCTGGGCCGGGCTGAAGGTTTTCCTCCAGCAGGTTGCGGAACTGCGCCAGGGGCACCGGTCTGCTGAACAGGTAGCCCTGGTAGTGGTGGCAACCCTGCTGCTGGAGGAAGTCCAGCTGATCGCGCTGTTCGACCCCCTCGGCAATCATCGCCAGGCCCAGGCTGCGGGCCATGGCGACGATGGCGCGGATGATCTCCGCATCGTTGACGTCGAGGGTGGCGTCGCGCACGAACGACTGGTCGATCTTCAGTACGTCAACCGGCAGGCGCTTGAGGTAGGTCAGCGAGCTGTAGCCGGTGCCGAAATCGTCCATGGCGAAGCTGACGCCGACGCGTTTGAGGCGGTTCATCTTGGCGATGGTGTCGTCGATATTCTGGATCACGATGCCTTCGGTGATTTCCAGCTTGAGCATGCCGGCGGGCAGTTTGCTGGCGGCCAGGCTGCTTTCCACGCGCTCGACGAAATCGTTCTGGCGGAACTGCCGTGGGCTGATATTCACACACAGGCTGAACTGGCTGGCGTCGACCAGGCCGTCCTTGAGCAGCTGGGCGCAGGCGTGGCAGGCTTCGGCCAGGACCCAGCCACCGACTTCGAGAATCAGCCCGCTTTCTTCCAGCACATGGATAAACAGGGCTGGCGACTGTGCCCCCAGGGTCGGGTGACACCAGCGCAGCAGGGCTTCGGCTCCGATAATCTGGTTGTTGCGGGCGTCGACCTGAGGCTGGAAATGCAGCTCGAACTCGCCGCGGGCCAGGGCCAGGCGCAGATCGTTCTCCAGGCGCAGGCGCTCGCTGGCGGCCTTCTGCATGGTGTTGCGAAACAGCTGGATGCAGTTGCGCCCCGAATCCTTGGCGCGGTACAGGGCAATATCGGCGCGCTTGAGCAGGTCCGCCGGGGTGTCGCCGTGGTCGGGAATCAGGGCGATGCCGATGCTGGGGGTGACCTGCAGTCTGTGGCCATCCAGCAGCATGGGTTCGGCCAGCAGCTGGCGCAGTTTCTCCGCCACCCCGCGGGCCTGGCGTACCACGGTCGAGCGCTTGCCTTCGAGGCCGGAGAGCAGCACCACAAACTCGTCGCCGCCCAGGCGCGCCACCGTGTCCTCCTGGCGCACGCTGGCTTCCAGGCGGGCGGTGACCAGCTTGAGCACTGCGTCGCCGACCGGGTGGCCGAGCGAATCGTTGATGTGCTTGAAGTGGTCCAGATCGAGAAACAGCAACGCGCCGCGCAGTTCATGGCGCTTGAGCAGAGCGATCTGCTGGGTCAGGCGATCGAGCAGCAGGGCGCGATTGGGCAGGTTGGTCAGCGAGTCGTGGTAGGCCAGGTGCTGCACCTGGGCCTGGGCATGCTTGAGTTCGCTGATATCGCGGGCGGTCAGCAGCAGGCAGGGCGTGGCGTTCAGTTCGATCGGCTCGACCGAGACTTCGACCAGCTTGACCGTGCCGTCGCGGTGCCGGCCGTGCATTTCCATATGGTAGACGTGACCGTCCTGCAGAAGCCGTTGCACCATCTGCACCCGCTCCTGCGGATCGGCCCAGACGCTGAGTTCGCCGGCGCTGCGGCCGATCACTTCCTCGGCCTGGTAGCCGGTCAGGCGGCTGAAACCCTGGTTGACCTCGATATAGCGGCCCGTATCGCGCTCGGTGATGGTGATGGCGTCGGGGCTGGAGTGGAAGGCCTTGGCGAATTTCTCCTGGCTGCCCTTGAGTGCGGCTTCGGCCTGTTGGCGCGCGCTGATGTCGCGAAATGAGGTGAGGATGCAGGTCTGGCTGCCGATTTCGATCGGCCGGGTCGAGACCACGCAGGTGAGCTTGCGGCCTTGCCGGTCGAGAAAGTCGGCGACCTCGTTATCCAGTTTCTGCTGCTGGTAGAACTTTACGAAGAGTGCGGCACGCACCTCTACATCGGCCCAGAAATTGAGCTCCAGCATGGTGCGCCCGACCGCTTGCTCGGGCTGCCAGCCGAACACCTGGGTGAAGCTGGGGTTGATTTCCAGTACGCGGCCGTCGGGTATCGTGGTCAGGGCAATGGGGTCGGGGCTGGCCTGGAACAGGGTGGCGAATTTTTCCTCGGAGGCGGCCAGGCGCTGCTCGCGGCGGACCCGTTCGCTGATGTCGATCAGGATGCCGGCCATGCGCTCGGGTTTGCCCTGGGCGTCGCGATAGAGTTTGGCGGTGCTCTCCAGGTAGTGCACCTCCTGGTTGGCGTAGATGGCGCGGTAGGTCACCTGGTAGTCCTGGCTGCTGCCTTCGGCCAGGCGCTTGTAGTGGTCGCGCATGGCACGGCGGTCTTCCAGGGGGACGAAGCTGAAGAACTTGCGAAAGTCGTCATGGAAGGGCGCTTCCGCCAGGCCGTGGAGCTTCGCGGCGCGCACCGAGCCAAACAGCATATTGCTGGGGATATGCCAGTCCCAGGTGCCCAGGTCGGCAGACTCCAGGGCCAGGTTCAGGCGTTCCTGGCTGTCTTGCAGCGCCTGTTCCTGTCTGCGCTGTTCGGTGATGTCGCGCAGCGACAGGACCAGGCAGGTGCAACCGTCCAGCTGCATCGCGCCGCCGAACAGGAGGTTGCGGCGCAGGCTGCCGTCGCGGTGGTAGAGGCTGACTTCGAGGCCGTTGAGGGCATTGTTCTCGATGGCTTCGAGCATCCGCAAGCGATCGCCGGGTTGCGCCCAGATGCCCAGCTCCAGCGAGGTGCGACCCAGGGTTTCCTGACTGCTCCAGCCAAACTGGCGCTCGAAGCCGGCATTGACCGCGATAAAGCACCCGTTGGCCCTGTTGGTGATGACTACGGCGTCCGGGGTGTAATGGAAGGCCTGGGCGAACTTTTCCTCGCTGCTGCGCAGCGCCTGGTCGCGGGCCTGTTGCCCGCTGATATCGCGGATCACCCCCATGACTCGGGGCTTGCCGTCGTCGTCCTGTTGCAGGCTGCCGCTGATCTCCAGCCAGTGCAGGCTGCCGTCGGGCCAGAGAATGCGGTGGCGCAGTGCGTGCGAGCTGGGTTTGCCCTGCAGGAACTGTTCGAAGACTTGCAGCACGTCGGTGCGGTCTTCCTCGGGGATCAGATCGATATAGTCGACCTGTCGTTGCAGCGGCTGTTTGGGGTCCAGGCCGAACAGCGCCTGTGCGCCGCGCGACCAGCTGACCCGGCCGCTCTCGATGTCCCAGTACCAGGTGCCCAGGTTGGCCCCGTTCAAGGCGCGCAGCAGGCGCGGGGCGTCGTTCCAGGTGTTTTCGAATTCGGCGGGATCCAGTGCCGGGATAAAAGGCAGTGGTGGACGACGGTCAGTGGGTGGGGTCACGGCCGACTCTTCCTTTGGGCGATCGGGTGGTGCAACCGTTGTCAGGTCGACATGCTTGGCTCATGCGCGGGCCTTTTTTATCGTTATGGGCCTCACGTTAGCCTCTTGTCTGCAGGCAGTGCAAGGCTGTCGCGCTGGCTGTCGAGCAGGCTCATAAAGGCCCGCGCCGCATTCGACAGGGTGCGTTCGGTGTGGCGGATATAGCCCAGTTGGCGTGACAACTGGATGCCCGGCAGGGGCAGGCGGGTGACCTGGTCGTCGAGCATGGTGCGCGGCAGTACGCTCCAGGCCAGGCCGATGGAAACCATCATCTTGATGGTTTCCAGGTAGTTGGTGCTCATGGCGATGTTCGGCGTCAGCCCCTGGGCTTCGAACAGACGCCGCACGATATGGTGGGTAAAGGTGTTGCCGCCGGGAAAGACTGCCGGATGGTGGGCCACATCGGCCAGGCTGATCGCGTTGCTGCGTGCCAGCGGGTGTTCGGGGGCGGCGACGAAATCCAGCGGGTCGTCCCACACCGCGACTGCGTGCACCGGTTCGCGGGTTTCCGGGGCCAGGGTGATCACCGCCAATTCGGCGCGGCCATGCAGCACCTCTTCATAAGCCACTTCGGAGTCGAGAAACTGGATATCCAGCGCCACCTGCGGGTGCGCGCGGGTAAAGGCGCGCAGCAGCGGCGGCAGGCGGTGCAGGCCGATATGATGGCTGGTGGCCAGGGTTAGGCGACCGCTGATCTCGCCATTGAGGTTGGTCAGGGCGCGGCGCGTATCATCCAGTACATTGAGAATCTGGTAAGCCCGCGGCAGCAGGGCGCGGCCGGCCTCGGTCAGGCTGACTTCGCGGCCCAGTCGGTCGAACAGGCGCACATCGAGCTGCAGTTCCAGGCTGGCGATGCGCTTGCTCACCGCCGGCTGGGTCAGGTGCAGGCGCTCGGCCGCTTCCGAGAAGCTGCCCAGCTCGGCGATGGCGATAAAGGCGTTGAGGGTGGCGAGGTCCATAACGCAATAGCTCCAGGTGGTAAGTCATAAGTTGCAAGAGGAAGGCTGCGGGTCCTTGCTTGCAGCTTGAGGCTTGCAGACTAGCGCTATTCCTGCAAGGAATCCTTTGAATAAAAAATATGAATTTGAGTAATTCGACGGCAGCCCATAGGATTGCCCCATAAGCCAGAGGGCCATTCGCCCCGGGCATAGTACGGGCACCTCCAAAAACGTAGGCGAGGCAGCCAGCGCAAGGCAAAAACAGGCGAAAAAGCGGAGTTTACGAGTTGTAAATGAGCATTTTGAGCCTGTTTTTAACGCAGCGATGGCAACGCAGGTAGTTTTTAGAGGTGCCCGAAAGACGCTGATGAGGAACACGCTGATGGCCGGCAAAACGCTCTACGACAAGCTCTGGGACATGCACGAGGTGAAGCGCCGCGACGATGGTTCGTCGCTGATCTATATCGACCGGCATATCCTCCACGAAGTGACCTCGCCCCAGGCCTTCGAAGGGCTGCGTCTGGCTGGGCGCAAGCCGTGGCGCATCGATGCCAACATCGCCACCCCGGATCATAATGTGCCGACCACCAAGGCCGAGCGCCAGGGCGGTCTGGAGTCCATCGCCGATGAAGTCTCGCGCATTCAGGTGCAGACCCTGGACGAGAACTGCGACGACTTCGGCATCCTCGAATTCAAGATGAACGACCTGCGTCAGGGCATCGTCCACGTGGTCGGCCCGGAGCAGGGTGCGACCCTGCCGGGCATGACCGTGGTCTGCGGTGATTCGCACACCTCCACCCATGGCGCATTCGGCGCGCTGGCTCACGGCATCGGCACCTCCGAGGTCGAACATGTGCTGGCGACCCAGTGCCTGGTGGCGAAGAAGATGAAGAACATGCAGGTGCGGGTGGAGGGCAAGTTGCCCTTCGGCGTCACCGCCAAGGACATCGTGCTTGCGGTAATCGGCACGATCGGCACCGCCGGCGGTAATGGCCATGCCCTGGAATTCGCCGGCAGCGCAATCCGCGAGCTGTCGCTGGAAGGGCGCATGACCATCTGCAATATGTCCATCGAGGCCGGTGCTCGCGTCGGCCTGGTGGCGGTGGACCAGAAGACCATCGATTACGTCGAAGGCCGACCGTTCGCCCCCAAGGGTGCCGATTGGGACGCCGCCGTGGCGCAGTGGCAGGACCTGGTGTCCGATGCCGATGCGGTATTCGACACCGTGGTCGAGTTGCGTGCCGAAGATATCAAGCCGCAGGTCAGCTGGGGTACGTCCCCGGAAATGGTGCTGGCGGTGGATCAGCAGGTGCCGGACCCGGCCGCCGAGAGCGACCCGGTGAAGAAGGACTCGATCACCCGCGCCCTGAAATATATGGGCCTGAGCGCCAACCAGGCGATCACCGATATCCAGCTGGACCGCGTGTTTATCGGCTCCTGCACCAACTCGCGGATCGAGGACCTGCGCGCCGCAGCTGAGGTGGCCAAGGGCCGCAAGGTCGCCGCAACCATCAAGCAGGCCATGGTGGTGCCGGGTTCCGGTCTGGTCAAAGCCCAGGCGGAAAAGGAAGGACTGGACCAGATCTTTATCGACGCCGGTTTCGAATGGCGCGAGCCGGGCTGCTCCATGTGCCTGGCGATGAACCCGGACAAACTCGGCAGCGGCGAGCACTGCGCCTCTACCTCCAATCGCAACTTCGAAGGCCGTCAGGGGGCCGGTGGGCGTACCCATCTGGTCAGCCCGGCCATGGCGGCGGCGGCGGCGGTGACCGGCCACTTTATCGATGTGCGCGAATTGATCCAGGCCTGAGGACTCGACCATGAAAGCTTTTACCCAACATACCGGCCTGGTCGCTCCATTGGATCGCGCCAACGTCGACACCGACCAGATCATCCCCAAGCAGTTCCTCAAGTCGATCAAGCGCACGGGCTTTGGCCCGAACCTGTTCGATGAGTGGCGTTACCACGATGTCGGTCAGCCCAATCAGGACAACTCCCAGCGTCCGGTGAATCAGGCGTTCGTGCTCAATTTTCCGCGCTATCAGGGTGCCAGCGTGCTGCTGGCGCGGGAGAACTTCGGTTGCGGCTCGAGCCGCGAGCACGCGCCCTGGGCGCTGGAAGAGTACGGTTTTCGCGCCATCATCGCGCCGAGCTTTGCCGATATCTTCTTCAACAACAGCTTCAAGAACGGTTTGTTGCCGATCATCCTCAAGGAGGATGAGGTCGATGCGCTGTTCCAGCAGGCCGAGGCCCATGAGGGTTATCAGCTGACCGTCGACCTGGCCGCGCAGACCGTGACCCGTCCGGATGGCGTGCAGTACCGCTTCGAAGTCGATGCCTTCCGCAAGCATTGCCTGCTCAACGGTCTGGACGATATCGGCCTGACCCTGCAGGACAGCGACGCGATCAAGGCCTTCGAGGTCGGTTATCAGCAGCGCAGCCCCTGGCTGTTCGGCGCAATCAAATAAGCGAGGGTGGGCGGGGCCGCCCAGGCCGCGCGCACCGGTTAGACGGATAAATGGTGCGCGCGGCGCACCCCATGGCGTATTGAGGGCAAGATGAGCAAGCAGATTCTGATTCTCCCAGGCGACGGTATCGGCCCGGAAATCATGGCCGAGGCGGTCAAGGTGCTGGAACTGGTCAGCGACAAGTACAGCCTGGGTTTCGAGCTGAGCTTCGACGAACTGGGCGGCGCTGCCTACGACAAGTACGGCGTACCCCTGGCCGACGAAACCCTGGAGCGTGCCCGCGCCGCCGACGCCATTCTGCTCGGTGCCGTCGGTGGGCCGAAGTGGGACACGATCGACCCGGCGCTGCGCCCGGAGCGCGGCCTGCTGAAGATCCGTTCGCAGCTGGGCCTATTCGCCAATCTGCGTCCGGCCATTCTCTATCCGCAACTGGCCGATGCTTCTTCGCTGAAACCGGAAGTGGTAGCGGGGCTGGATATCCTCATCGTGCGTGAGTTGACCGGCGGCATCTATTTCGGCCAGCCGCGCGAGAGCAAGGTGCTGGAGAACGGCGAGCGCATGGCTTACGACACCCTGCCGTACAGCGAGAGTGAAATCCGCCGTATCGCCCGGGTCGGCTTCGACATGGCCCGTGTGCGTGGCAACAAGCTCTGCTCGGTGGACAAGGCCAACGTGCTGGCCTCCAGCCAGCTGTGGCGCACCGTGGTCGAAGAAGTGGCCAAGGACTATCCGGATGTCGAGCTCAGCCATATGTACGTCGATAACGCCGCCATGCAGCTGGTGCGTGCGCCCAAGCAGTTCGACGTGATGGTCACCGACAACATGTTCGGCGACATTCTGTCGGACGAGGCCTCCATGCTCACCGGCTCCATCGGCATGCTGCCGTCGGCGTCTCTGGATGCCAACAACAAGGGCATGTACGAGCCGTGCCACGGCAGCGCACCGGATATCGCCGGGCAGGGCATTGCCAATCCGTTGGCGACCATCCTCTCGGTGTCGATGATGCTGCGTTACAGTTTCAATCAGAGCGCGGCGGCCGATGCCATCGAGCAGGCGGTCAGCCTGGTGCTGGATCAGGGCCTGCGCACTGGCGATATTCTCTCTGCCGGTACGACCAAGGTCGGTACGGCGGCAATGGGCGATGCGGTGGTTTCCGCGCTGCGCAGTCTGTAATCTTCTCTGCTCGCCGGAGCAAACTCCGGCGGTCTGCTTGTTTATAAAGGTGCAGTGGCTATGAAACGTGTAGGTCTGATCGGTTGGCGTGGCATGGTGGGTTCCGTGCTGATGCAGCGCATGCTGGAAGAGCAGGATTTCGACTTGATCGAACCGGTGTTCTTCACCACTTCCAATGTCGGTGGTCAGGGTCCGGCGATTGGCAAGGAGATTGCCCCGCTGAAGGACGCCTACAGCATCGAGGAGCTGAAAGGTCTCGACGTGATCCTCACCTGTCAGGGCGGTGACTACACCAACGAAGTCTTTCCCAAGCTGCGCGAAGCCGGCTGGCAGGGCTATTGGATCGATGCCGCCTCCTCGCTGCGCATGGATGACAGCTCGGTGATTGTGCTCGACCCGGTCAACCGCAGGGTGATCGACCAGCAGCTGGATGCCGGGACCAAGAACTATATCGGCGGCAACTGCACCGTCAGCCTGATGCTGATGGCCCTGGGCGGCCTCTACGAAGCCGGTCTGGTCGAGTGGATGAGTGCCATGACCTATCAGGCGGCATCCGGTGCCGGCGCGCAGAACATGCGCGAGCTGATCAAGCAGATGGGTGCGATCAATGCCTCGGTGGCCGATGAACTGGCCGATCCGGCCAGCGCCATCCTGGATATCGACCGCAAGGTGGCCGACGCCATGCGCGGCGAGTCCTTCCCGGTGGACAACTTCGGCGTGCCCCTGGCCGGCAGCCTTATCCCCTATATCGACAAGGAACTGCCCAACGGCCAGAGCCGCGAAGAGTGGAAGGCTCAGGCCGAGACCAACAAGATCCTTGGCCGCTTCAAGAACCCGATTCCGGTCGATGGTCTGTGCGTGCGCATCGGTGCCATGCGCTGCCATAGCCAGGCGCTGACCATCAAGCTGAACAAGGACGTGCCCATGGCCGATATCGAGGGCTTGATCAGTCAGCACAACCCCTGGGTCAAGCTGGTGCCGAATCAGCGTGAAGCGAGCATCCGCGAACTGGGTCCGACCGCGGTAACCGGCACCCTGAGCGTACCGGTCGGTCGCCTGCGCAAACTCAATATGGGCTCGCAGTACCTCGGCGCGTTCACCGTCGGTGATCAGCTGCTGTGGGGTGCGGCCGAGCCACTGCGGCGCATGCTGCGGATTCTGCTGGAGCGTTGATGCCCTGAGTCTCCTCTGACGAGACTGCTGGGGTGTTAAAGGGGCGGGTTTGTCGGTGATCGAATGAAAGTTCGACCGCCGGCAGGCTCGCTTCTTTGCATTTGGCTGATGCGGTTATACAGTGCTGGGCTTATTTCGCTAGAAGCCTTGCCATGACCCGTAGTTTTGATATCGCAGTGATCGGTGCCACCGGTAGCGTGGGGGAAACCCTGGTGCAGTTGCTCGAAGAGCGCGATTTTCCGGTGGCGAACCTGCATCTGATCGCCAGTGGTGACTCGGCGGGTGGCTCATTGTCCTTCAAGGGCAAGAACCTGCGGGTGCGGAGCCTCGAGTCCTTCGACTTCACGACTGTGCGTCTGGCGTTCTTTGCCGCAGGCGCGGCCGTGACCCTGAAATATGCCGCCCAGGCCAGGGCAGCGGGTTGTGCGGTGATCGATCTGGCGGGCGCGCTGCCCGAGGAGCAGGCTCCGCGGATTGTCCCAGAGGTGAATGGCGGGGTCCTGGCGACGCTGGCGGCCCCCTATCTGCTGGCCAGCCCGAGTGCACCGAGTATCGCCCTGGCCTGCGTTCTGGCGGTTTTGGGCGAGTATCTGAGTCTGCAGCGACTGACTGTTACCGCCTGTCTGGCGGTTTCCAGCCGTGGTCGGGCTGGAGTTTCCGAGCTGGCACGGCAGACCGCCGAGCTGCTCAATGGGCGTGCTTTCGAGCCGCAACTGTTTGATCGGCAGATGGCGTTCAATCTGCTGGGGCAGGTCGATCAGTGCGATGGCGAAGGCCATGGTGCGCTGGAGCGGCGCATGGCGCTCGAGCTGAAAGCCTTGCTGGCTGCGCCGCAGTTGCAGGTGTCGGCCACCTGCATACAGGCACCGGTGTTCTTTGGCGACAGTTTCAGCGTATCGCTGCAGTGCGCCTCGGCAGTCGATCTGCAGACCCTGCGCGATGCCTTGGAAGCCGCGCCGGCTGTGGAGTATGTAGAGTCCGGCGATTATCCGACGGTGGTGGGCGATGCGGTGGGACAGGATGAGGTCTATGTTGGCCGAGTTCGCGCCGGCCTGGACGATCCCTGTGAACTCAATTTGTGGATTGCGTCTGATAATGTAAGAAAAGGCGCTGCCCTGAATGCTGTGCAATTGGCCGAGTTGTTGATAAAACACTATCTGTAAAAGATACTTAGCCGGAAATTTGAAGAAACTTTCGAGCTTGGCAATACTGGCTGAGTTGATTGCTGGATGGGGTGGCACCTTCGGGTGATGCAGGCAGCAATTTCCAAGATCCTCTCGCCTGGCGAGAAAAAAAGATAAAACAAGGGATAACGCTATGGTTCGGGTTCGCAAACTGGTGCTGGCAATCGCAGCTGCTTCGGCACTGTCCTCCGGTATGGCGCATGCGCTGGGGCTGGGTGAGGTGACCTTGCAGTCGGCGCTGAATCAGCCGTTGGTGGCTGAAATCGAATTGCTGGAAGTGCGTGACCTGACTTCCAGCGAGTTGCGGCCCAGCCTCGCGTCTCCCGAAGAATTCAACAAGGCGGGTGTGGATCGCCAGTATTTTCTGACCGATCTCAAGTTCACCCCGGTACTCAAGCCCAACGGCAAGAGCGTTATCCGCGTTACCTCGAGCAAGCCGCTGCGCGAGCCCTACCTGAACTTCCTGGTCGAGGTGTTGTGGCCTAACGGTCGCCTGCTGCGTGAGTACACCCTGCTGCTCGATCCGCCACTTTATAGCCCGCAGGCCGTGATCCCCGCCGCACCGCGGCTGCCGGTTGCGGCCCCTGCGCCGCGTCCGCAAGTCGCGGCTGCACCACGTCCGACCCAGGCCAGCGGTGCGCCGCTGGCGCCTGCCGCGCCTGCCGCGCCACGGGCCCTGGACGGCAACGAATACAAGACCACCGCCAATGACACCCTCTGGGAAATTGCCCGGCGCGTACCCGGCGGTAGTGTGCATCAGACCATGCTGGCCATCCAGGCGCTGAACCCGGATGCCTTTATCGGCGGCAATATCAATCGCCTGAAGAGCGGTCAGGTCTTGCGCCTGCCGGAAGCCGAACAGATCAAGAGCCGGGGGCAGGCCGAGGCCATTGCCCAGGTCGCCGAGCAGAACGCCGCATGGCGTGAAGGCCGTAGCCTGGCAGGCGGCGCGGCGCGCCAGCTGGATGCAACCAAGCGTACCGTGGCCGGCGACGCGCCTGCCAAAGCGGCGGCGGGTGACAGTCTGAAGCTGGTTGCGGCCGATACCGGCAAGGCCACCGCCGGTAGCGATACCGGCACTGCCGATAGCAAAGCCCTGGCCGACAAGTTGGCGGTGACTCAGGAAAGCCTCGACTCCACTCGCCGGGAAAATACCGAGCTGAAGGATCGCATGGGCGATCTGCAGAGCCAGCTCGACAAGCTGCAACGCCTGATTCAGCTTAAAGACGATCAGATGGCCAAGCTGCAGGCCGACCTGGCCGCCCAGGGGCAAACCCCCGCGGTGGCTCCGGCGGCTGAGGCTGTTGCGCCTGTGCCGGCCCCTGAGGCCGCTGCCGAGCCTGAGCAGGCCCAAGCCCCCGACACACCGGTGTTGGCTAGGCCCGCTGAACCAGTAGCCGAGCCTGAGCAGGATTTCAATTACAGCGAAGAGCCCGCCCCGGCCGCTCAGCCTGAGGCGGTTGCGCCGCAGGTCAGCGAGCCGCCAGCGCCGGCCAAGCCGGCTCCCGTCAAGCCCGCAGCCCCCGTGGTTGCCGTTGCCCCACCGGTGGTAGAACCTCCGGTCGAGGCCAGCCCGCTCGATGAGCTGCTGGCCAATCCGATGATGTTGGGCATCGCCGGTGGCGGTGCTTTGCTGGTTTTGCTGCTGGCACTGATGATGCTGTCGCGTCGCAACGCCCTCAAGGAAGCCGAGCTGCAGGAAAGTCTGGCCGCGGACGGGCAGGGTGTTGATCTGGGGGGCGATATGGCCCTGCCGGACGATAGCTTCGACGCTGCGGATGATCTGGCTGACGAGCAGGCGTCTGCCCTGGCTGAAGAGCGTGTGGCCACGCAAACCGGCGATGCCCTGGGCGAGGCCGATATCTATATTGCCTACGGTCGCTTCAATCAGGCGGCGGAGTTGTTGCAGGGGGCCATCAACGATGAGCCGCAGCGCAGCGACCTGCGCTTGAAATTGATGGAGGTTTATGCCGAGCTGGGCGATCGCGATGGCTTTGCCCGTCAGGACAATGAACTGCGTGAAATCGGCGGCAGTGCTGCTGAAGTCGATCAGATCAAGGCCAAGTACCCCGCCATGCTCGCCGCTGCCGGGGTTGCCGGTCTCGCGGCGGCTGCCGATGCCGAGGACGATGACCTGAGCGACTTCAGCTTCGACGACCTGGCGCTGGATGAGCCGACTGCGCCAGCCGCAGGCGGCGATCTGGACGATGCCTTCGACCTGAGTCTGGACGATCTGGAGGCCGACCTGGAGCGTGATCTGCAAGAGGCCGGTAAAGCGGCTGGGTCGAGCGATATGGACAGCCTGTCTCTGGATGGCGATATGGACTTCAGTGCGCCGGCCGAGCCCGAGAGCAAAGCGGACGATGAGCTGGGCTTCGATCTGAGTCTGGACGAAGCGGCGGGCGAAAGCCTGGCGGCGGAAGATGAGCTGGCCGATTTCAGTCTGGATCTGGATGCGCCGCTTGAGCTTGAAGAGGCCGCCGACGATGAGTTTCTGCTGAGCCTGGACGATGAGCCGAGTGCCGCTCCGGTCAAGAGCGAGCTGCCCGCAAAGGCTCCCGAACCCGCAGCCGAAGAGGCTGGCAACGACTTCGATCTGTCGGCCGATTTCGATCTGTCGCTGAATGACGAGTCGCCCGCCCAGCGGAGCGGCGACAGCTTTGCCGCTCAGCTCGATGAGGTAAATGCCGAACTCGACCAGCTGGCCGGTGATCTGGATCAGCCGGATGATCTGTCATCCACCCCTGGCTTGTCCGATTCGGGGATGGACGGCGACGACGATTTCGACTTCCTCTCCGGTACCGATGAAACTGCGACCAAGCTTGATCTGGCGCGCGCTTATATCGATATGGGCGATACCGAAGGTGCTCGCGACATCCTCGATGAAGTCATCGCCGAAGGTAACGATGGTCAGCAGCAGGAAGCCCGCGAGCTGGTCGCTAAACTGGTTTGATACATGTCTGATGGTCTCACTACAACGGCAGCCGACTCGGCTGCCGTTGGCGTTTTCAAAATCGCCCTCGGGGTCGAATACAAAGGCTCGCGCTACCGTGGCTTTCAGCGCCAGCGGGCGGGCGTGCCCTCGATTCAGGAATCCCTGGAAAAAGCCCTGTCGAAGGTCGCGGGCGGCGCTGCGGTTACCCTGAGCTGTGCCGGGCGCACCGATGCCCTGGTGCATGCCAGTGCCCAGGTGGTGCATTTCGCGACCACGGTCGAGCGCTCCATGCACGCCTGGGTGATGGGGGCGAACATGAACCTGCCCGGCGATATCAGCGTGACCTGGGCCAAGTCGATGCCGGCCCATTTCGATGCGCGCTTCTGCGCCATGGCCAGGCGCTATCGGTACGTGATCTACAACGATCAGATTCGTCCGGCGCATATGGCCGAAGAGGTGACCTGGAATCATCGGCCGCTGGATATCGAACGTATGCGCGAGGCGGCCAGGGCTTTTGTCGGCACCCACGACTTCAGTGCCTTTCGCGCGCGCCAGTGCCAGGCCAAGTCGCCGATCAAGACGGTGCATCACCTGGAGCTGCTGCAGCACGGGCGTTTTATCGTGCTGGATATTCGCGCCAATGCCTTCCTGCACCATATGGTGCGCAATATCGCCGGGGTGCTGATGACCATCGGGGCAGGGGAGCGGCCGGTTGCGTGGGCGCAGGAAGTGCTGGAAACCCGGGTGCGGCGTACCGGTGGGGTGACGGCGCATCCTTATGGCTTGTATTTGGTGCAGGTCGATTATCCGGCCGAGTTCGATTTGCCCAAGCGTTATCTGGGGCCGCATTTTCTCTCTGGCTTGGCGGATGTGGCGGCTGACGTCTGAAGGGCTATTTGTTAGCATCCGGCTCTGGCTGAATTTCTCGAGGTGATCCTGTTGTCAGTCGTTCGCAGCAAGATCTGTGGCATTACCCGCATAGAAGACGCATTGTCGGCCGCCGAGGCGGGTGCGGATGCCATAGGACTGGTGTTCTATGCCAAGAGCCCGCGCGCGGTCAGTGTGCAGCAGGCGCGGGCCATCATTGCCGCCTTGCCGCCCTTCGTGACCACCGTGGGGCTGTTTGTCGATGCCGACAGGCAGGAGCTCGACGAAATTCTCGCGGCCGTTCCCCTGGACCTGTTGCAGTTTCATGGGGATGAGAGCCCGGCCTTCTGCGAGGCCTTGCAGCGGCCCTATATCAAGGCGCTGCGGGTCAAACCCGGCGACGATCTGGTGGTCCGGGTCGCGGCCTATGGCCAGGCGTCCGGAGTCTTGCTCGATACCTATGTGCCGGGCATTCCCGGTGGCACGGGCGAGGCCTTCGACTGGTCGCTGGTGCCGCAAGGCCTGAGCAAGCCGATTATCCTGGCCGGTGGCCTGGTGGCGGAGAATGTGGCGGCGGCGATCAGGCAGGTGCGGCCCTATGCGGTCGATGTCAGTGGCGGCGTCGAGGCCCGCAAGGGCATCAAGGATGCAGAAAAGATCCGGGCGTTTATGCGTGCGGTCAAGACGGCCTGAAACAAGCCGGCGGGTGATGTGACGACGCGCTGCCCTTGGCCGTCCATAACCCTGTTGCAGGTGTTGCATGAATACTGCAGGCAGTCGAAGTGCGGGTGGCGGGTTTGTTGCGTGGATAGCCCGATGGGCGCGTACGCCGGCCCCTGGCATGACTGCCCTCGTGAATTTGCCTGGATCGGCCTGGTGACCTGGCGTCGCAGGCTTGCCCGGCTTTACCGCTTTGGAGAATCAAGAGCATGAGCAACTGGTTAGTAGAAAAACTGATCCCATCGATCATGCGATCCGAGGTCAAGAAGAGTTCGGTGCCGGAAGGCCTGTGGCACAAGTGCCCGTCCTGCGATGCGGTGCTGTACAAGCCCGAACTGGAAAAGACCCAGGATGTCTGCCCAAAATGTAATCACCACATGCGGATCGGGGCTCGTGAGCGCCTGGATATCTTTCTCGATGCCGACGGGCGTGAAGAGCTGGGTGCTGACCTGGAACCGGTCGACCGCCTGAAGTTCCGCGATGGCAAGAAGTACAAGGATCGTATCGTCGCGGCGCAGAAGCAGACCGGCGAGAAGGATGCGCTGATCGCCATCCGTGGCACCCTCGAAGGCATGCCTATCGTGACCTGTGCCTTCGAGTTCTCCTTTATGGGCGGCTCCATGGGGGCGATCGTCGGCGAGCGCTTCGTGCGCGCGGCCAACGCCGCGCTGGAGCAGCGTTGCCCACTGGTGTGCTTTTCCGCTTCGGGCGGCGCGCGCATGCAGGAAGCGCTGATTTCCCTGATGCAGATGGCCAAGACCTCCGCGGTGCTGGCGCGCCTGCGCGAAGAGGGAATTCCCTTTATCTCGGTACTGACCGACCCGGTGTATGGCGGGGTTTCCGCCAGCCTGGCCATGCTCGGCGACGTGATCGTGGCAGAACCCAAGGCCCTGATCGGCTTTGCCGGCCCGCGGGTGATCGAGCAGACCGTGCGCGAGAAGCTGCCGGAAGGCTTCCAGCGCAGCGAGTTCCTGATCGAACACGGTGCCATCGACATGATCATCCACCGTGCCGAGCTGCGCCCGCGTCTGGCGCGTCTGCTGGCCCAGTTGATGCGTTTGCCATCGCCAGCTGCGCTGCCGGCCACTGCATGACCGCGCGCTCCCTTGCCGAGTGGTTGGCTTATCTGGAGCAGTTGCACCCTAGTGCCATCGATATGGGCCTGGAGCGCTGCGCTGAAGTGGCGCAGCGGCTGGGTCTGGCCCGGCTTGCGCCGCGGGTGATCACGGTGACCGGCACCAATGGCAAGGGTTCGACCTGTGCGTTTATTGCCTCCTTGCTGCAAGAGCAGGGGCTCAGGGTCGGGCTGTACAGCTCGCCCCATCTGTTGCGTTACAACGAACGCGTGCAGATCGCCGGCGTCACCGCCAGCGACGCCGAACTCTGCCAGGCCTTTGCCGTGGTCGAGGCGGCGCGTGGCGATATTTCCCTGACCTATTTCGAAATGGGCACCCTGGCGGCGTTCTGGCTGTTCCGTGAGGTGGGCCTGGATGCGGTGGTGCTCGAGGTCGGCCTGGGCGGTCGGTTGGATGCGGTCAATCTGATGGATGCCGATATTGCCCTGGTCACCAGCATCGGTATCGATCATGCCGACTGGCTGGGCGATACCCGTGAGTCGGTGGCCTTCGAAAAGGCTGGGATCTTCCGCGCCGGCAAGCCGGCGCTGTGTGGCGATCTCGAACCGCCGCAGCCTTTGCTCGATCGCGTGGCCGAGCTGGATGCGCCGTTCTTTCTGCGCGGCCGCGACTATGACCTGAGCGTCGAGGCGCAGCATTGGTCCTGGTATGGCTTGAATGGCCAGGGCGAAGTGCTGCAGGTCGAACGCTTGCCGCTGCTCGACCTGCCCATGGAAAACGCCGCCCTGGCCCTGCAGGCCTATGCCCTGACGGGGCTACCCTGGCAGGCCGAGCAGATCGGCGATGCGCTGCTGCGCACCCGGGTAACCGGCCGACTCGACCGCCGCGTTGTGAATTGGCAGGGTAAGCCACTCACACTGCTGCTCGATGTTGGGCATAATCCCCAGGCGGCCGAGTACCTGGCCCGGCATCTGGCCGATCGGCCAGGGCAGGGGCGTCTGGCGGTATTCGGTCTGCTCGCGGACAAGGACCTGGCAGGGGTGGTGAGGCCGCTGCTGCCTGAGGTGCAGGCGTGGGCCGTAGCCCCGCTGCCGACCGCGCGCAGCCGTGATGCCGCCGAGCTGCAGGCTCAGCTGCACAATAGCGGTGCCCGGGTAGCGGCCTATGCCAACGTGCAGGCGGCGCTTGAGGCCCAGTGCGAGCAGGCGGCAGCCGGTGATGAAATACTGGTGTTCGGATCTTTCTACTGCGTGGCCGAGGCCCTGGATTGGCTGGCCCGCCAAGCCAATGGGGGCGTGCAGGATGGCTTTGCTGGATAAAGGATTGAAGCAGCGGATGGTGGGGGCGCTGGTGTTGCTGGCGCTGGCGGTTATCTTCCTGCCGATGCTGTTGTCGCGTGAAGATGAGCTGCGTCGTGTGGTGGTCGATGCGCCGTCCATGCCCGCTGCGCCCGCCATGCCGCAAGTCGAGATGCAGTCGGTGGTGGTCCCCGAGCCGCAGCCGTTGGCGGATGAGTCGCCCGTCGCAGGCGACGATGTTCAGGCCCCTGAGCCGTCTGCGGTTCCCGAGGCCGTCCCTGCGCCAGCGCCTGCTGCCAAGCCTGCTGCGCCCGCTGTGGCGCAGGCCAAGCCGAGCGCGCCGACGCCTGCGCCCGTCAGTCGTCTGGATGGCAACAGCCTGCCGATCAGTTGGTCGGTGCAGCTGGCCAGCCTGTCCAGTCGCGATGGCGCGCAGGGCCTGCAGAAAACCCTACGCAGCCAGGGCTATAACGCCTATATCCGGACCGTGGACGGGATGAATCGAGTCTTTGTCGGCCCGCTGATCGAGCGCGGCGAGGCCGATCGTCTGCGTGATCAGCTCAATCGACAGCACAAGCTCAACGGTTTTGTCGTGCGTTTCCAGCCGGAATCCAGCTGAAGCGCTCAGGCCGGACGCGGCAGGCCGACCTGTCGGGCCCGGCTTTTGGGCATTTCGGCGGGTGCGCAATCCTTTGCTTACCCCAGCTCGGGGGCTCTGCTAAAATGCAGCGCCTTTTCCGTCGGTAACCCGCATCGTGATATTTACCTGGGTCGATTGGGCGATAGTCGCCGTTGTCGCCATCTCCAGTCTGATCAGCCTAAGCCGAGGCTTCGTAAAAGAAGCGCTGTCGCTGCTGACCTGGATTATTGCCGGCGTGGTGGCCTGGATGTTTGGCGGCGCGCTGGCGCAGCATCTCGGCGAGTTTATCGAAACACCCTCGGCGCGGGTCATCGCCGCCTGCGCCATCCTGTTCGTGGTGACCTTGTTGGTCGGCGCGTTGATCAATTACCTGATCGGTGAGCTGATTCGGGTGACCGGATTGTCCGGTACCGATCGTCTTCTCGGCATGGTGTTCGGCGCTGCCCGTGGCGGCTTGCTGGTGGTGGTACTGGTCGGCCTGGTCAGCCTGGCCCCGGTGCAGCAGGACAGTTGGTGGCAGGAGTCGAGCCTGCTGCCACATTTTTTGCTGGTGGCCGACTGGTCGAAGAACCTTATCCTGAGTCTGTCCAGTCAGTGGCTCGCCAGCGGCGTAAGTGCGCCGGTTGAATTACCGTTCAAAGAGGCGCTGCAGCAGCCTAGACTGCCGTAAGCGCATTCAGAATCATCCTGTTTCATTGAGTAGGGGTTGCGTCACATGTGCGGCATTGTCGGTATCGTCGGTAAATCGAACGTCAATCAGGCGCTGTATGACGGGCTCACCGTCCTCCAGCACCGCGGCCAGGATGCTGCCGGTATTGTCACCAGCCATGATGGCCGCCTGTTCCTGCGCAAGGATAACGGCCTGGTGCGCGATGTCTTTCAGCAGCGTCATATGCAGCGCCTGGTTGGCCATATGGGCATCGGCCATGTCCGTTATCCCACCGCGGGCAGCTCCAGTTCGGCCGAAGCGCAGCCGTTCTACGTCAACTCGCCGTATGGCATCACCCTGGCGCACAACGGCAACCTGACCAACGTCGAGCAGTTGGCCAAGGAGATCTACGAGTCCGACCTGCGCCACGTCAACACCAATTCCGATTCGGAAGTGCTGCTCAACGTGTTCGCCCACGAACTGGCCCAGCGCGGCAAGCTGCAGCCGACCGAGGAAGATATCTTCGCCGCGGTCAGTCAGGTGCATGAGCGCTGCATCGGCGGTTATGCGGTGGTGGCGATGATCACCGGCTACGGCATCGTCGGCTTTCGCGACCCCAACGGCATTCGTCCGATCGTCTTCGGTCAGCGCCACACCGACGAAGGCGTGGAGTACATGATCGCCTCGGAAAGCGTATCGCTGGACGTGCTCGGCTTCACCCTGATCCGCGACCTGGAGCCGGGCGAGGCGGTGTATATCACCGAAGACGGCAAGCTGACCACGCGCCAGTGCGCGAGCAATCCGAAGCTCTCGCCGTGCATCTTCGAACACGTCTATCTGGCCCGCCCCGACTCGATCATGGATGGCGTGTCGGTGTACAAGGCGCGTCTGCGCATGGGCGAGAAGCTGGCCGACAAGATCCTCCGCGAGCGGCCGGAGCACAATATCGATGTGGTTATCCCGATTCCCGACACCAGCCGCACCTCGGCGCTGGAGCTGGCCAATCACCTGGGGGTGAAGTTCCGTGAAGGCTTCGTCAAGAATCGCTATATCGGCCGTACGTTCATCATGCCGGGCCAGGCCGCTCGGAAGAAATCGGTACGGCAGAAGCTCAACGCCATCGAACTGGAATTCCGCGGCAAGAACGTGATGCTGGTGGACGACTCCATCGTGCGCGGCACCACCTGCAAGCAGATCATCCAGATGGCCCGCGAGGCCGGGGCGAAGAATGTCTACTTCTGCTCGGCCGCGCCAGCGGTGCGCTATCCCAACGTGTATGGCATCGACATGCCCAGCGCCCATGAGCTGATCGCCCATAATCGCAGCACCGAGGAAGTGGCCGAGTTGATCGGTGCCGACTGGCTGGTGTATCAGGACCTGCCGGACCTGATCGAGGCGGTCAGTGGTAGCAAGAAGATCAAGATCGAGCATTTCGACTGCGCGGTGTTCGACGGCAAGTACGTGACCGGCGATGTCGACGCGGCTTACCTGGACAAGATCGAGCAGGCGCGCAACGATGCCTCGAAGGTCAAGTCCCAGGCGGTCAGCGCGATTATCGATCTGTACAACAACTGACGGCAGGCTGGGCAGGCAGAATCTGTCCGGCGTTTAGCTGGTGCGCGCGGCGCACCCTACGCGGCACGGCCGGCGCTGCCGGTCGTAATGAGGTTTGCAGCATGACCGAAGAATGGCAAGCAGGGCGTCTGGACAGCGATCTGGACGGCGTAGGTTTCGACACCCTGGCGGTGCGTGCCGGGCAGCATCGCTCGCCTGAAGGCGAACACAGCGAGGCGATCTTCCCGACTTCCAGCTATGTGTTCCGCACCGCCGCCGACGCCGCCGCGCGCTTTGCCGGCGAGGTGCCGGGCAATGTCTATTCGCGTTACACCAACCCCACGGTGCGCGCCTTCGAGGAGCGCATCGCCGCCCTGGAAGGGGCCGAGCAGGCGGTGGCCACCTCGTCCGGCATGTCGGCGATTCTGGCCATGGTCATGAGCCTGTGCAGCGGCGGCGACCATGTGCTGGTGTCGCGCAGCGTGTTCGGTTCGACCATCAGCCTGTTCGAGAAGTACCTCAAGCGCTTCGGCGTCGAGGTGGACTATGTGCCGCTGTCCGACCTGGACGCCTGGTCGGCGGCGTTCAAGGACAATACCCGGCTGCTGTTCGTCGAGTCGCCCTCCAACCCCCTGGCCGAGCTGGTGGATATCGCCGCCCTGGCGGAGATTGCCCATGGCAAGGGTGCGCTGCTG
The DNA here is from genome assembly GCF_963970915.1 of Pseudomonas sp. EA_105y_Pfl2_R69. Taxonomy (NCBI): domain Bacteria; kingdom Pseudomonadati; phylum Pseudomonadota; class Gammaproteobacteria; order Pseudomonadales; family Pseudomonadaceae; genus Pseudomonas; species Pseudomonas sp. EA_105y_Pfl2_R69. The sequence continues at coordinate 184,011 of NZ_CAXAOO010000006.1, read as the reverse complement.
GCGGTGGACAACTGCTTCTGTACCCCGGCGCTGCAGCAGCCGCTCAAGCTGGGGGCCGATATCGTCATGCATTCGGCGACCAAGTATATCGACGGCCAGGGCCGCAGCATGGGCGGGGTGGTCGCCGGCCGCGCCGCGCTGATGAAGGAGGTGGTGGGCTTTCTGCGCACCGCCGGGCCGACCCTCAGCCCGTTCAATGCCTGGATCTTCCTCAAGGGCCTGGAAACCCTGCGCGTGCGCATGCAGGCCCACTGTGCCAGCGCCCTACAGCTGGCCCAGTGGCTGGAGCAGCAGCCCGGGGTCGAGCAGGTTTACTACGCCGGTTTGCCCAGCCATCCGCAGCATGAACTGGCCAAACTGCAGCAGAGTGCGTTCGGTGCCGTGGTCAGTTTCGAAGTCAAGGGCGGCAAGGACGCGGCCTGGCGTTTTATCGACGCCACCCGGGTGATCTCCATCACCACCAACCTGGGCGATACCAAGACCACCATCGCCCATCCGGCAACTACCTCCCACGGCCGTCTGACCCCGGCCGAACGCGCCAACGCCGGCATCCGCGACAACCTGATCCGCGTCGCGGTCGGTCTGGAAGACCTGGTCGATCTCAAGGCCGATCTGGCCCGCGGTCTGGCGGCGCTCTAAGTAGGTAGATAGCAGCCTGCAGCAAAAGGCCTCGGTAAATACCGAGGCCTTTTTGTGGCCTGCCATCCATGGCGGCCACCCTTCGGGCCGTCGCTACGCGACGTTAAAAATTGTTCCCGGCAATTTTTTGTATCTGCGTCACGTCAGCGTTTTACCCGTAGGAGCGGCGGGGACGCCAAGTCCCAGGGCCGCGATTGCCGCTTTGCGGGCATGGCCCGCTCCTACGGGGTCGTGGGTTTATTCGCGCAGGTCGATGGCTTCTGGCTCGGCCTGGTCGAACAGTTGCACCGGGTTGCGCGGCAGGATACCGGGGCGGTAGTTCTCGCGAATATCGCCGAGCACGCGGATATCGCTGTATTTCTTCCCGGACAGCGCCGCCATGCCTGCCGCGTCGCGGATCACCGTGGGGCGCAGAAACACCATCAGGTTGCGCTTGATGCGGGTTTCCTTGGTCGAGCGGAACAGCCGGCCAAGCAGGGGAATATCGCCGAGCAGCGGCACCTTGGAGTCGGCCTGGGTGACGTCATCCTGAATCAGCCCGCCGAGCACGATGACCTGGCCGTTCTCGGCGAGGATGGTGCTCTTGATCGAGCGCTTGTTGGTGATCAGGTCGACCGCATTGACGCCCTGGCTGGTGGGGGCGATGGAGGAGATTTCCTGCTCGATTTCCAGGCGCAGCGAGGCCCCGTCGTTGATATGTGGGGTGACCTTGAGGGTCACGCCGATGTCCTGGCGCTCGATGGTGGTGAAGGGGTTGTCGGCACCGGAGGCACTGGTGGTGAAGGAGCCGGTCTGGAACGGCACGTTCTGCCCGACCAGGATTTCCGCCTTCTGGTGGTCCAGGGTCAGCAGGCTGGGGGTGGACAGCAGGTTGCTCTTGCTGTTGGCCGACAGCGCGGTGATCAGCACGCCGAAGCTGTCGCTGCCGAGGCCGATGATCGCGCCATCCGGCAGATTGCCCAGGGTGTTGTTGGCGGTGCCGTTGCCCTGATCCTGAATCGCCTGCAGCACGCGGCCGACCGACAGGCCGGTGCCGCTGAAGTTGGTGCCGCCCAGACCGCCGGTGCTGCCGCGGGCGTCCACCGCCCACTGCACGCCCAGGGCGTCGCTGATATCGCCGGAGACTTCGACAATCGCCGCCTCGACCATTACCTGGGCGCGCGGTACATCGAGCTGGCGCACGATGTCTTCCAGGGTCGCCACCACATCGGGTTCGGCCAGCAGCACCAGGGCGTTGAGGCTTTCGTCGGCACGGATCAGCACCGTCTGCGGCTTGCCGCTGCCTTCGCCGCCGGACTCCGGCTTGAGCTGCTCGGAGATCTCGCCGAGGGTTTCCGCCAGGCTCTTGGCGTCGCTGTGGCGCAGGCGAATCACCCGGGTATTGGCCGAGCGACTGGTGGGGGTGTCCAGCGATTGCGCCAGGGCCATCAGCTTGGCGCGCGCCGCCGGTGGGCCGAGCAGGATCAGGCGGTTGGTGCGGCCGTCAGCCACCACCTGGGTGGCGGTCGCGCCCTTGGCCTGGCCGCGGTCGATGGCGCTGCGCAGCACCTCGGCGGTGTCCATGACCCAGGCATGTTGCAGGTTGAGCACGCTGTAATCGTTCTGACCCTTCTGGTCGAGCTGGCGCAGCAGGTCTTCGATGCGTTCGATATTGGCGCTACGGTCGCTGATGATAATGGCGTTGGCCGAACTGACCGCGGCCAGATGGCCATACTGCGGAATCAGCGGGCGAATCAGCGGGATCAGCTCGGTCGCCGAGCCATGCTGCACCTGAATCAGTCGAGTCTCCAGGCGGTCCGGGGCGGCGCGGCCGGCATCGGCGTCGGCCTTGGCTTCGGCATTGGGCACGATGCGCGCCTGGTCGCCCTGGGTGATCACGCTGAACCCGTGGGTGGCCATGACCGAGAGAAACAGCTGGTAGACCTCGCCCAGATTCAGTGCGGTATTCGACACCACGCTGACCTGGCCCTTGACCCGGGGGTCGACGACAAAGGTCTGCCCGCTGATCTGCGCCACCTGGTCGATAAACTCGCGGATATCGGCACCCTTGAGGTTGATGGTCCAGCTTTCTTCCTGCTGGTTGGCACTCGGGGTCACGGCATTGACGGCGGCGCTGAGCGGCAACGGGCTGCAAACCAGGCCGGCGGCGAGCAGGGCGAGGGTAAGGCGCGAAAGGATCGGGGTCATCGGTTCAGTCGTCTTCCGTAGGCTGATCGGTGGGTTCAGCGTCCGCCGGCAGGGTGCCGGAGGCTTCCATCTGTTGGCGCAGGGCATCCATGCGTTCGCGCAGTTGCGCCAGGTTGTCGTTTTCCATTTCGCTGAGCTGCTCGAGGGTATCCTCGGCGCTGTCGCTTCTGCTATAGGCGTTGGCGCTGTCCTGGGCCTGGCTGAGCGGGAAACTCAGGCTCTCGCGGCGGCCATTGCGCAGCAACTCGACCCGGTCGGCGCTCACCGCATGCAGGCGCACGCCGCTGCTGATTTCGCTGTCCACGCTGTAGCGCTGAGCCGGGCTGCCTTCGCTGCGGATAATCGCGCTGGAGCGCTTGGGATCGGCGTGCACGAAGCTGCCCAGCAGGGTCAGGCGCAGGTCGGTGGCGGGGGCGTCGGCACTGCCGGGGGGGCTGTGGCCGAACAGCTGGCCGAGCTGCGGATGGCTTGCCGGGGCGCTGGGGGGGCTGGGGTTGAGCTCGCTGGTGGCCGGCGGGGTACGCAACAGGCGCAGCCACTCGGCGCTTTGCCAGGCCAGGCTGATGCTCATGGCGAGCACTACAGCGATGGCTGCCAGGCTGGTGGCATGCCGCTGGAGCCAGTGTTGGGTTGCCGAAACGGGCAAAAGCGTCACTCCGCGTTTTATTATTCTGTGGTCTGGATCGCGCGCTGATCATAGACAGTTGCCGCCGATTTGACAGCCCCCCGTCGGGGGCGTGTGTCGCTCGGCTCAATGTGCTAAAGATAGCGCGCCCTTGTTTGCGTTCTATTGCAGGCAACTTACAACAATTAACTCGTGGAACCCTAGGCGTTGAGCGCTCGCTTGCTGCTTTTGCGACAGACGCCTGGTTACCGTGGTCAAGGTCCGTTACCCCATGAATGCGCTGCTCACCGAAGTGCCACTACGGCGTTTACCCTTCAGCTTTGCCAGGCGCCACGGTGTGGTTCTGCTGAGCGAACGCGAGGGTCCCTGCCTGGCTTATCGTCCGGGTGTCGAACTGGTGGCCCTGGCCGAAGCGCAGCGGATGATCGGCGCGCAACTGGCGCTGCGCGGCCTGAGCCAGGAGGCCTTCGAACAGGCGCTGGGTCAGGCCTATCAGCATGACTCGGCGTCCATGCAGCTGGCCGAGGATATCGGCGGCAGCCTGGACCTGGCGGCTTTGGCCGAGCAGGTGCCGGAAACCGAGGACCTGCTGGAGCAGGAGGACGACGCGCCGATCATCCGCCTGATCAACGCCATCCTCGGCGAGGCGATCAAGGAAAATGCCTCGGATATCCACCTGGAAACCTTCGAGAAACGCCTGGTCGTGCGCTTTCGGGTCGATGGCATCCTGCGCGAGGTGCTCGAGCCCAAGCGCGAGCTGGCGGCCTTGCTGGTGTCGCGAATCAAGGTCATGGCGCGTCTGGATATCGCCGAGAAGCGCATTCCCCAGGACGGGCGGATTTCCCTGAAAGTCGGCGGCCGCGAGGTGGATGTGCGGGTGTCGACCCTGCCTTCGGCCAATGGCGAACGGGTGGTGCTGCGTCTGCTCGACAAACAGGCCGGCCGTCTCAACCTGCAGCACCTGGGCATGAGCGCCCGCGACCGTGACCTGATGGAAGCCACGGTGCGCAAACCCCACGGCATCCTGCTGGTGACCGGGCCCACCGGCTCGGGCAAGACCACCACGCTGTATGCCAGCCTGGTCAGCCTGAATGACCGCAGCCGCAATATCCTTACCGTCGAGGACCCGATCGAATACCACCTCGAAGGTATCGGCCAGACCCAGGTCAACGCCAAGGTCGACATGACCTTCGCCCGCGGCCTGCGCGCCATCCTGCGCCAGGACCCGGATGTGGTGATGGTCGGTGAGATCCGCGACAAGGAGACCGCCGAGATCGCCGTGCAGGCCTCCCTGACCGGTCACCTGGTGCTCTCGACCCTGCACACCAATAGCGCCATCGGGGCCATCACGCGCCTGGTGGATATGGGCGTCGAACCCTTTCTGCTGTCCTCGTCCTTGCTCGGCGTGCTGGCCCAGCGTCTGGTGCGGGTGCTCTGCCCGCACTGCAAGCAGGCCTACCAGGCCGATGCGGCGGAATGCGCGCTGCTCGGGGTAAATGCCGCAACGCCGCCGACCCTGTATCACGCCCGCGGTTGCGCCGAATGCCATCAGCAGGGTTATCGCGGACGTACCGGCATCTATGAACTGGTGGTGTTCGACGATCAGCTGCGCACCCTGATCCACAATGCCGCCTCCGAGCAGGACATGGTGCGTCACGCCCGCGCCCTGGGCTCGAGCATCCGCGCCGACGGCATGCGCAACGTACTGGCCGGGGTGACCACCCTGGAGGAAGTGCTGCGCGTGACCCGCGAGGAATAGGGCATGGCCGCTTTCGAATACCTCGCCCTCGACAGCAAGGGCCGCCAGCAGAAAGGCGTGCTGGAGGCCGACAGCGCCCGCCAGGTGCGCCAGGTACTGCGCGACCGCCAACTCGCCCCGCTGGATGTCAAACCGACCCGGACCCGCGAGCACGCCGGCGGCGGTAGCCATTTCAGCTTTAGTCGCGGGCTGTCGGCCAGCGATCTGGCGTTGCTGACGCGCCAGCTGGCGACGCTGATCCAGGCGGCCCTGCCGATCGAGGAGGCCCTGCGCGCGGCGGCGGCCCAGGCCCGTTCGCCAAGGGTGCAAAGCATGCTGCTGGCCGTGCGTGCGCGGGTGCTGGAGGGGCACGACCTGGCCAGCAGCCTGAAGGAATTTCCCTCGGCCTTTCCCGAGCTGTACCGTGCCACGGTGGCAGCGGGCGAGCACGCCGGGCATTTGGGGCCGGTGCTGGAGCAACTGGCCGATTACACCGAGCAACGCCAGCAGTCGCGACAGAAGATCCAGCTGGCGCTGCTTTATCCGCTGATTCTGATGTGCGCTTCGCTGCTGATCGTCGGCTTTCTGCTCGGCTATGTGGTGCCGGATGTGGTGCGGGTGTTCGTTGATTCCGGGCAGACCCTGCCGGCCCTGACCCGCGGCCTGATCGGCCTGAGCGACTGGGTCAAGGGCTGGGGCTGGCTGGCGGTCATCCTTGCCGTGGCGGCGGTGTTCGCCCTGCGCCGGGCGTTGCGCGACGACGCGCTGAAGGCACGCTGGCATGGCCTGCTGTTACGCCTGCCGCTGATCGGACGGCTGATTCGGGCCACCGATTGCGCGCGCTTCGCCTCGACCCTGGCGATCCTGACCCGCAGCGGCGTGCCCCTGGTCGAAGCCCTGGGTATCGGCGCACAGGTGATCGCCAACCGGGTAATCCGCGCCGATGTGGTCATCGCCGCACAAAAGGTCCGCGAAGGTGGCAGCCTGACCCGCGCGCTGGAGGCCAGCGGCCAGTTTCCGCCGATGATGTTGCATATGATCGCCAGCGGCGAACGCTCCGGCGAGCTGGACCAGATGCTGGCGCGCACCGCGCGCAATCAGGAAAACGACCTGGGGGCCCAGGTGGCGCTGCTGGTCGGGTTGTTCGAACCCTTTATGCTGGTTTTTATGGGGGCGGTGGTGCTGGTCATAGTCCTGGCCATCCTGCTGCCGATTCTGTCGCTCAATCAATTGGTGGGGTAAGCACGTGAACAAGGGACAAAAGGGTTTTACGCTGATCGAAATCATGGTGGTGGTGGTGATCCTGGGCATTCTTGCCGCCCTGGTGGTGCCGCAGGTGATGAGTCGCCCGGATCAGGCCAAGGTCACCGTGGCCAAGGGCGATATCAAGTCGATCGCCGCCGCCCTGGATATGTACAAGCTGGACAATCACAGCTACCCCAGCACCCAGCAGGGCCTGGAGGCCCTGGTGAAGAAACCTTCGGGCAATCCGCAACCGAAGAACTGGAACCGCGATGGCTACCTCAAGCGCATGCCGGTGGACCCCTGGGGCAATGACTATCAGTACCTGGCCCCGGGCACCAAGGGCGCGTTCGACCTCTATTCGCTGGGAGCCGACGGCAAGGAAGGCGGCAGCGAAAATGATGCCGATATCGGTAACTGGGACCGCTGATGGGGCGCTGCTGAGTGCGCCGTGCCGCCAAGCAGGCTCCAGCCGCAGCCGGGTCGCGGGCCTTTACCCTGATCGAGTTGCTGGTGGTGCTGGTGATTCTCGGCAGTCTGATCGGCCTGACGGTGCTCAGCCTGGGCATCGTCGGTCCGGGGCGGGAGCTGCACGGCGAGGCCGAGCGCCTGGCCGGTCTGATCGGCGTGCTGGCCGAGGAGGCGGTGCTGGATAACCGTGAATATGGCCTGCTGCTCGCCCCCGACAGCTACCAGGTGCTGCGCTACGACCCGCCGACCCTGAGCTGGCAGGCGCTGCCCGGCAAACCCCATCGATTGCCCGCCTGGGCCGAACTCAGTGTCGAGCTGGAGGGTGCCGCCCTGGCCCTGCCGCTGCCCGAGGACAAGGCCGAGGACGGCGAGGGTGTGGCGCTGCTGCCGCAGTTGCTGTTGCTGTCCAGCGGCGAGATGAGCCCCTTTCGTCTGCGCCTGGCGGAACGGCGTGCCGATGGCTTGCGCCTGCTGCTGGCCAGCGACGGTTTTCGCCTGCCCAGGGTCGAAGTCGAGTCGCCGCCAAAATGAGCCGGATAAAGCCCGTAGCCGGTTTTACCCTGCTCGAGGTGCTGGTGGCACTGGCCATCTTCGCCATGGTCGCGGCCAGCGTACTGACCGCCACCGCGCGCAGCCTGCAAACCGCTTCGCGCCTGGAAGACAAGACCCTGGCGATGTGGATCGCCGACAACCAGCTGAGCGAACTGCAGCTGGCGCAAACCCCGGTGGCCGATGGCCGGGCGCAGGGTGAGCTGATGTTCGCCGGGCGGCGCTGGCAGTGGCAGAGCGAAATCCGGGCGACCAGCGAGCCGGCGCTGCGCCGCGTCACCCTGTGGGTGGCGGAGCGTGCCGAGCAGGGCAATGCCGGCGAGGTGCGCGAGCGCGCCCTGGTCAGCCTCGACGGTTTCCTCGGGGACGGGCTATGAAGGCGGTGCGGGGCTTTACTCTGCTCGAATTGCTGATCGCCATCGCGATTTTCGCCCTGCTGGGCCTGGGCACCTACCGCATGCTCGACAGCGTATTGCAAACCGACAAGGTCACCCGTAGCCACGAGGCGCAGCTGCGCGAGCTGGTGCGGGCCATGGCGGCATTCGAGCGGGATCTGTTGCAGGTGCAGGCCAGGCCGGTGCGCGACCCTTTCGGCGAGTCGCGGCCCGCCCTGCTTGGCGAGGCGGGCGATGCCGGTGCGCTCGAACTTAGCCGTAGCGGTTGGCGCAATCCGCTGGCGCAGCCGCGTGCTTCGTTGCAGCGGGTGCGCTGGCAGCGCAGTGGCGAGCAATGGCAGCGCCTGTACTGGACGGTGCTCGATCAGGCCCAGGACAGCGAGCCCCAGGTGCAGCAGGCTCTGGATGGGGTAACGGCCCTGCAGCTGCGCTATCGGGACGCCAAGGGCGGCTGGCATGACAGCTGGCCGCCCGAGTCGGGGCCGGAGGAGGACAGTCTGGCCCTGCTGCCCCAGGCCCTTGAACTGCTGTTGGAACATCGCCGCTATGGCCAGTTGCGCCGCCTGCTGCGTTTGCCTGATGGGCTGCCCGAGCGCCTGGGTCAGATCCCCGGGCAGGACCCCGAAGCCCCCCAGGACCAGGCGGGCGACGAGCAGGGAGCGCCGCAAGCATGAGGCCCCAGCGCGGCATGGCCCTGATCACCGTATTGCTGGTGGTGGCGGTGGTCACGGTGGTCAGTGCCGGGATCATCGCCCGCCAGCAGCTGTCGATTCGCAGCAGCAGCAACCAGCTGCATGTGCGGCAGGCCTGGCACTACGCCCTGGGCGGCGAGACCCTGGCCAGGGCGGTGCTGCTGCGCGATCTGCGTCAGGGCGACCCGCGGGTGCCGGTCGATCACCTGAACGAGCCCTGGGCCAAGCCCCTGGCACCCTTTGCCCTGGATGAGGGCGGCGAATTGCGCGTGCAGATCAGTGATCTGAGTGCGCGCTTCAACCTCAACAGCCTGCTGCGTCAGGGGCAGTCCAACGAGGCCGCCGTGGCCCAGTTCCGCCGCCTGCTGCTGGGGCTGCAGATCGAGACGCCCTATGCCGAACGCCTGCTCGACTGGCTGGATGCCGACGACCAGGCCAGCGGGGCTTACGGGGCCGAGGACAATCAGTACCTGCTGCAACAGCCGCCCTACCGCGCCGGCAACCGGGCGCTGGCCGATGTATCGGAGCTGCGTCTGTTGCTGGAAATGAACGAACTCGACTACCAGCGCCTCTCGCCCCATGTCAGCGCCTTGCCGGCGGAGGCGACCCTGAACGTCAATACCGCCAGCGCCAGGGTGTTGGCCAGCGTGGCCGATGGTTTGACCCTGAGCGCCGCCCTGGGGCTGGTCGCCGCGCGCGGCAGCGAGGGCTACGACACGCCGGCGAGCTTTACCGCGCAGCTCGGCGGCCTGCAGCCGCAGAGCCAGGCCCTGGCCGTCGGCAGTCAGTATTTTCAGGTGGTCAGCGAAGTCCACATCGGCGATCGCCGTCAGGTTCTGCGCAGTACCTTGCACCGCGCCAGCGATGGCCGGATATATGTTTTAGCCCGTGACCTGGGGCTCAGCGGCATGCCGGCTGCGCCCGTCGAGGAAGTAGAGCCATGAGTCAGTTGCATATATTTCTACCGCCCGCGGCCTGTGCCGGTGCCCGCCTGGACCTGCCGGTGCAGCGGGTCGCGGAGGGGCACAGCGAATGCCTGTCGTTCGCCGAGGTGCAGGCGCAGCTGTCGGGCAGCTGGACCCTGGTGCTGCCGGTCGAGGCGGTGACCGCCTGCGCGGTCAATCTGCCGACCCGCAAGGCGCGCTGGCTGCGCCAGGCGCTGCCGTTCGCCGTGGAGGAGTTGCTGGCCGAGGATGTCGAGTTGATGCACCTGGCCCTGGGCGAGCCCCTGGCCGATGGTCGCTACCGGGTGATTGCCGTCCGTCGCAGCTGGCTGGCAGCCTGGTTGGAGCTGTGTGATACGCCACCGCAGCGCATAGTCGTGGATGCCGATTTGCTGCCAGCGACCGGCAGCCAGTTGCTGCAGCTGCATGGGCGCTGGTTGCTGGGCGGCGAGGGGGTTGCCCGCCTGGCCCTGGGCGCTGCCGACTGGCCGGCCTTGGCGGCGCTCTGCGCGCACCCGCAGCAGGCCTGGTGTTGCCCTGGCCAGGAGGCCCCGCAGCCGCTGGATGAGCGTGTCGAGATCGAAGCGCCATTCCTCTGGCTAGCGCAGCAGACAACGGGCACCAACCTGGCGCAGGAGGCCTTTGCCGCGCAGTCGAGTGGTGGCCAGTGGCAGCGCTGGAAGCCGCTGCTGGGCGTGCTCGGCCTCTGGCTGGTGCTGCAATGGGGCTTCGACCTGGCCCAGGGCTGGCATCTGCAGCGCCAGGCCGACAACTACGCCGCGGCCAGCGCCGCGCTCTATCAGGAGCTGTTTCCCCAGGACAGCAAGCTGGTCAATCTGCGGGCGCAGTTCGATCAGCATCTGGGGGCGGGCAGCGGGCCTGGCCAGGCCCGCTTGCTGAGCCTGCTGGCGCAGGTCAGTCAGGCCGTGGTGGCCGAGGGCGGGCAGGTGCAGATCAGGCAGGTGGACTTTAGCGAGAACCGCGGCGACCTGGCCATGCAGGTGCAGGCGGTTGGCTTTGCCGAACTGGAGCGCTTGCGTGAGCGTCTGCAGGAAAGTGGGCTGGCCGTGCAGCTGGGCTCGGCCAGCCGGGAAGCCGATGGTGTCAGTGCCCGCGTGGTGATCGGAGGATGAGTATGCTCGAGCTCGACAAAGGTTTTGCCGCCCAGCTGGAACGTTCAGTGCTAGCCCAGCGCTGGCGCGCCCTTGCCCCCCGCGATCGGCTGTCGTTGACCTGCCTGGCGCTGTTCGTCCTGCTGGTGCTGCTGTACCTGACCCTCTGGCAGCCGGCCCAGCAGCGCCTGGCGAGTGCGCGCAGTGCCTTCGAAACCCAGCGCGAACTGCATGCCTACCTGCAGAGCCGTGCCCCGCTAGCGCGCAGCCTGGTGAGCCGGCCGCAGGTGAGTATCGAGCCGGCGCGCCTGCAGGGCCTGGTGACCGCCAGCGCCGGGGCGCAGGGCCTGAGCATCGAACGCCTGGACAGCGACAGTGGCGGTGCCCTGCAGGTCAGTGTGCAGCCGGCACCTTTTGCCCAGTTGCTGCGCTGGTTCGCCGCGCTGGAGGCCCAGGGGGTGCAGATCGCCGAGGCGGGGCTGGACCGCGCCGAGGACCGCAAGGTGGCCGCGCGCTTGAGCCTGCGCGTCGCGCCATAAGCGCTGCGCCAGGCTGCAGGGTGGTGCGCGGTGCGGCAAATGGGTGCCGCGTGGGGGCACCGGGTTTTCCATCTTTTTAGAAAAACTTTAAGCAGGGTATTGACTTAGCTTCGGCCCTTGCGTAAATTTCGCGCCTCGCAAGCAGCGGGTGATTAGCTCAGCTGGGAGAGCATCTGCCTTACAAGCAGAGGGTCGGCGGTTCGATCCCGTCATCACCCACCACTCTTGTGAATTGGACGTAAGTCCACCGACGCGCAGCGGTAGTTCAGTCGGTTAGAATACCGGCCTGTCACGCCGGGGGTCGCGGGTTCGAGTCCCGTCCGCTGCGCCATATTTTCCAGCTTGAGTTCGCTCGGGCTGAGATGAAAAAGCCCCCCAGGGCAGTTTCATCAGATGAAGCAAGAGTTCCATGGACGTAAGTCCACCGACATGCAGCGGTAGTTCAGTCGGTTAGAATACCGGCCTGTCACGCCGGGGGTCGCGGGTTCGAGTCCCGTCCGCTGCGCCATATACGAAACCCTCAGGTAGGAATACCTGAGGGTTTTTTATTGCCTGTAATTTCTGCTGGCACCCCCTGCGGCGCAGCGTCGCTGCGCGTGCCCAGGCGCTTTTTACCGACAGCGACAACCTGTCATCTTGCATTCATCTGCATCTTTTAGTCTGTTTGGCAGGCTCCTTGTTGGTTATTTCGGGAGCTTGATGCCAATCGGAGGATGCCGCTATGGATGATTATGTTGAAGAGCTGCTGGAGCTGCAGGCTCTGGAAGAGGATGGGGTAGAGCTGGCGGAAGACGCCACCGAACTCTAGCGGGCCGCTGAAAAACTACCTGCGTTGCCGATGCGGCGTTAAAAACAGGCCGGGACGCGGCGTCTCAAAAAGCTCATGTACAACTCGTACACTCCGCTTTTTCGCCTGTTTTTGCCTTGCCTTGCCTTGCCTGCATTTTTCAACGGCCGGCTAACCATCTGTTGAAAGGTAGTTGTTTGAGGCGTGGCATATGGCTCGCGCCTGCCCTGATTATTGCGCCCGACGCTGCTCGCGGCGGTATTCCCCCGGGGTCTGCTGGTTCCAGCGCTTGAAGGCGCGCTGGAAGGCCTCCGCCGAAGCGAAGCCGAGCAGGTAGGCGATCTCGCCGAACGCCAGCTCGGTATCGCGGATATAGGCCATGGCCAGGTCGCGCCGGGTGTCGTTGAGGATGGTGCGAAACTGCGTGCCTTCTTCGGCCAGTTTGCGCCGCAATGTCCAGCTCGGCAGTTGCAGGCGTGCGGCCACCTCGCTCAGGTCCGGCTCGCGGCCGTGCAGCAGGGGGCCGAGCAACTGGGTGATGCGCTCGCGCAGGCTGCGGGTGCGGGTCAGTTGCTCCAGTTCCCCTTCGCAGATTTCCAACAGGTGTTTCCAGGTGCTCGGGCAGTGTTCCGGGTTGCGCATATTCAGGCTGTGCTGGTTCAGGCGCAGCTGGTTGTGGGCGCAGGAAAACTCCACCGGGCAGGCGAACAGTTCGGGGTATTGCGCGGCATAGTCGGGGGCGGGGAACTCGATCTGCACCTTCTCCACGGGCAGCGGCTGCTGCGCCAACTTGCTCAGTTGCTGGGCCCAGCTGGCCAGCACCGAATCGATCACGAAGCGGTTGTAGTCGTTGTAGGGGCTGATCGAATAGAAGCGCAGCCAGGCACCCTGGGCGTCCTCGTGCAGGCTGGACTGGCCGCGGTAGTTGGCGGCATACAGTGGCCCGAAACGGATCAGGGTGCGCGCGGCTTCGCGCACTGTCGGTGCCTGGGCGGCGGTCACTCCGGCCAGGCCGACCTGGCTGAGGCGGCTGCAGCGCCCCATCAGCAGGCCGATGCCGGGCTCTGCGGTTTGCTGAATGGCGCTATGTCCCAGGCGCATATAGCGCGGAATCGACAGGCGCGCGCGGGGCTCGGCCAGGCGCGCGGGGTCGAGGCCGTAGCTGAGCAGCAGGGGTTGCGGGTCCTGGCCCAGGCTGCGCATGGCAGCCGCCAGGCTGTCGACAAACCCCACCGCCAGGTCGCCCAGGCGGACTCTTGAGCGTTTCATCGGCGTGAGAGGGTGGACGAGGCGTTCGGACATGGCGCGGGCGGTTGCTGAGAGTGAGGTCTCAGGGTAAGGCGCGGGGTCGGGATTGCCAAGCAGCGCTGCACGTTATGATCAATAAGTTGTCACTTTGGGTCATTGAGCCATGCGGGTAGGCTCTTTATCGTCTAACCCATATCGACTGTGGCTCGACCGAAGCCGCGGCATTTCCGTGAAATAGCTCTGTCTGATGTGGAGATTTCCATGACCGCCGTTCCTTACCCGCACCTGCTGGCCCCGCTGGACCTGGGTTTCACCACCCTGAAGAACCGCGCGCTGATGGGCTCGATGCACACCGGCCTGGAAGAGAAGCCGGGTGGCTTCGAGCGCATGGCCGCCTATTTCGCCGAGCGTGCCCGTGGCGGCGTCGGCCTGATGGTCACCGGCGGCATCGGCCCGAACGACGAAGGCGGGGTATATTCCGGCGCGGCCAAACTGACCACCGCCGACGAAGCCGAGAAGCACAAGATCGTCACCCGCGCGGTGCATGAGGCCGACGGCAAGATCTGCATGCAGATCCTCCATGCCGGGCGCTACGCCTACAGCCCCAAGTCGGTGGCCCCGAGCGCCATCCAGGCTCCGATCAACCCGTTCAAGCCGCGCGAGCTGGACGAGGAGGGCATCGAGAAGCAGATCCAGGACTTTATCAACTGCTCCGTGCTGGCCCAGCAGGCCGAGTACGACGGCGTCGAGATCATGGGGTCGGAAGGTTATTTCATTAACCAGTTCCTGGTGGCCCATACCAACCATCGCACCGATCGCTGGGGCGGCAGCTACGAGAACCGCATGCGCCTGCCGGTGGAGATCGTCCGCCGCGTGCGTGAGGCCGTGGGCCCGAATTTCATCATCATCTATCGCCTGTCGATGCTCGACCTGGTCGAAGGTGGCAGCACCTGGGACGAAATCGTCCTGCTGGCCAAGGCCATCGAGAAAGCCGGTGCGACCCTGATCAACACCGGTATCGGCTGGCATGAAGCGCGCATCCCGACCATCGCCACCAAGGTACCGCGTGCGGCCTTCACCAAGGTCACCGCCAAGCTGCGCGGCGAGGTGAGCATTCCGCTGATCACCACCAATCGCATCAACACCCCGGAAATCGCCGAGCAGGTGCTGGCCGAGGGCGATGCCGACATGGTGTCGATGGCGCGTCCCTTCCTCGCCGACCCGGATTTCGTCAACAAGGCTGCAGAAGGCCGCAGCGACGAGATCAATACCTGTATCGGCTGCAACCAGGCCTGCCTGGATCACACCTTTGGCGGCAAGCTGACCAGCTGCCTGGTCAACCCGCGTGCCTGTCATGAGACCGAGCTGAACTATATTCCCACCGCCCGGGTGAAGAAGGTTGCCGTGGTCGGTGCCGGCCCTGCCGGGCTGTCCGCCGCCACGGTGGCCGCCGAACGCGGCCATAGCGTGACCCTGTTCGATTCGGGCAGCGAGATCGGTGGCCAGTTCAACGTGGCCAAGCGTGTGCCGGGCAAGGAGGAGTTCTTCGAAACCCTGCGCTATTTCAAGCGCAAGCTGGAAACCAGCGGCGTCGACCTGCGTTTGAACACCCGGGTGTCGGCCGCCGAGCTGGCTCAGGGTGGCTATGACGAGATCATCCTGGCCACCGGTATCGCCCCGCGTACCCCGGCCATTCCAGGGATCGAGCATGCCAAGGTGATCAGCTACCTGGATGCCATCCTCAAGCGCAAGCCGGTCGGCCAGCAGGTCGCGGTGATCGGGGCTGGCGGTATCGGCTTCGACGTGTCCGAGTTCATCACCCATCAGGGCGAGTCGACCAGCCTCAATCGCGAGGAATTCTGGAAGGAGTGGGGCATCGACGGTGCCCTGGAGGCCCGCGGCGGCGTCGCCGGGATCAAGGCCGAGCCCCATGCGCCGGCGCGTCAGGTGTTCCTGCTGCAGCGCAAGAAGTCCAAGGTTGGCGACGGCCTGGGCAAGACCACTGGCTGGATTCACCGCACCGGCTTGAAGAACAAGCAGGTACAGATGCTCAACTCGGTGGAGTACCTCAAGGTCGATGACGAGGGCCTGCATATCCGTATCGCCGATGGCGAGCCGCAGGTGCTGCCGGTGGACACCGTGATCGTCTGCGCCGGCCAGGACCCGCTGCGCGAACTGCAGGAGGAGCTGCTCGCCGCGGGGCAGAACGTGCACCTGATTGGCGGTGCCGATGTGGCCGCGGAGCTGGATGCCAAGCGCGCCATCAACCAGGGCTCGCGCCTCGCCGCGGAGCTCTGACCGAACAACGGCCCGCCTAGTGCGGGCCGTTTGCTATGTGACCCAAAACAATAAGGAATAGACCATGTCCGAGAACCCTCAGCTGCAACCGGCTGCTGCCGCCGCGCTCGCGCAGTGGCATGGCCTGATGCAGAACAACGACCTGAGCCCCTTGCCCGAGCTGCTGCACCCGCAGGCGGTGTTCCGTTCGCCGGTGGCACACAAGCCCTATGTTGGTGCGCCCGTGGTGTCGCTGATTCTCAATACCGTGAGCAAGGTGTTCGTCGACTTTGCCTATCACCGCGAGCTGGCCAGCGCCGATGGCCTCAGTGTGGTGCTGGAGTTCAGCGCCAAGGTTGGCGAGCGCGAACTCAAGGGTATCGACATGATCCGTTTCGACGAGGCCGGCAAGATCGTCGAGTTCGAGGTCATGATTCGCCCGCTCAGCGGCTTGCAGGCCCTCGGCGAGGAGATGGGCCGACGCCTGGCTCCCTATCTGGCCGCCACGAAAGCCTGAGCCGTTGCACCAAGCCCATCACAGTTTTGTCCCGCCGCAGGCGTTTATCGGCCTGCTGGCCGGGCGACTGCCAACCCAGTCACATTGCTGGCTGCGGTTTTTCCCCTAGACTTGCCTGAATATAGGTATAGCGCCTGAAACTGAGGCCGCGTATAACCTGCCAAAATCTTGCTGGTGCATGCCGGGCATGGCAGTTTTCGCTGTCGTGCAGGCTGTGCTGCCAGCTGAACGGATTGTTCCGTTTCGGCCCTAGAGGGAAACCGATGAGCATGCAGAACAAGCCGCAGATGGTTGAAGCCGTGATGTTCTTCAGTGAGCGCGGCGGTGTCTGCAAGCAAATGTTCTTTACCGAGTTCGAAGCCTTGCTCGACGGCGTGGTCAATATGCCGGAGTTTGCCGACCAGCAGATGCGCATTGCCTATGTCTCGATCAACCCGCGCCTGATGATCAAGGCGGCGGTGTTTTTCTACCTGGATTTCGACGAAAAGGGCGCGCCCGATTCCGGTTGGAATATCCCCCTGCAGCACTTGGCCGAGCGTGCCGGACGCGGTCCCGACCTGGGTGCCGGGCCGATTCGCCTGGGCTGCCGTAGCCAGTGCCCGGTGTCCTGGCACCAGATGCATCTGTGGGACCCCAACCTGGCCCCCGGGCAGAATGATCTGGTGCTGCTGCGCGATGCGGTGCGGCGCAATAACCTGGGCATCCTGGTCGAGGAGGAAAACGCCCAGGCGGTGGTGACCGAGCGTCTGCAAATGGCCTCCGAAGACAAATGGCATGCCCCGGACTTCGTGCCGGAGGAGGGTGCCAAAGCCAAGGACAAGCTCGATCAGGAGCATCGCTTGAAAACCGCGCAGCTGATCAAGCAGCAGCGCTTGCGCATCAGCAGCCTCAGCCAGCAACACGAGGAGGCGCTGGCCAAACTCAAGCTGGCCAGCGCGGCCGAGAACAGACAGCGCCAGGTGCAGGTTCAGGAGTTGCAGCAGACGTTGCGCCAGCAGGTCGAGCTGAATGCCAGTCTCAAGGCGCAGTTGGCGGTGCAGGCCGCCAGCTTCCAGTCCTCGCGCGAGGAAATGACCGAGCAGCTGCGCAATCTGGAGTTGCATGGCCGTAGCGAGGGCGATGTGCTGCGCGCGCAGTTCGATGGCGAAATGCAGGCCAAAATTGCCTCGGCGGTGGTGGAGTACAAGGAGCAGATTGCCATTCGCGATGTGGAGCTGGCCTACCGCAAGGAGCAGGACACGCAGTCGCTGCAGGAAATCACCCGGCTCAAGCGCGCTTATGCCGAACTCGCCAGTCAGGGCGGGGATCAGATCCTGGAGCGCCTGGCCAAGCTCGGCGTGGTGTTTGTGGTGTATCACCCGGGGGCCGGGCACCTGACCATTCCGTTGCAGGACATCGCCGCCTATCAGGACAATCCCATGGCCTATGCGGCGGCCAAGTGTTTTGTCACCGAGGAGCAGTACCGGCATTGGTTGCTGCACTATCAACAGCCGAGTTGCGAGACGCTGTTGCCCAGTGGCGAGCGCTGCGCCATTCCAATCGATCGGGTGGACACGCCGAGCCGCTTTATCCTCGACGACAGCAATTGCTGTGCCCGGCACAAGGCCAGTAGCCGCCTGCGTACCGTCAGTTAGTGCCTGTCGTTCTGCCTGAATGGACCCCCGATGCACCACTGCAGCCCCTGGGTTTCGACTGGTCGGCCGCGGCCGGTATCGAGCTGGCGGTGCTGCGTCTGGACCTGATCGACCCGCTGATCAGCGGCAACAAGTGGTTCAAGCTGACCCATCATCTGCAAGCCGCCGCTGCTGCGAGTGCCGAAGGCCTGATCAGTCTGGGCGGCGCTCATTCCAATCATCTGCATGCCCTGGCCGCTGCCGGTCGCCGCTTCGGCTTTGCCACCGTGGGGCTGCTGCGCGGCGAGCCGCAGGACACGCCGACCGTGCGCGATCT
The DNA here is from genome assembly GCF_963970915.1 of Pseudomonas sp. EA_105y_Pfl2_R69. Lineage (NCBI taxonomy): Bacteria > Pseudomonadati > Pseudomonadota > Gammaproteobacteria > Pseudomonadales > Pseudomonadaceae > Pseudomonas > Pseudomonas sp. EA_105y_Pfl2_R69. Next base: position 166,099 of record NZ_CAXAOO010000006.1, on the reverse strand, counting down.
GCAGGCATTCGGCATGCACCTGCACTGGCTCGGCTATGGCGGTTATCGCGCCCGCCATCGAGCGGGATTCTGGGAGCCATGGCAGGCGCTGTATCCGGGCTTCTCGGCAGTGCCAGAGGGCGGTGGCGGTTTGCCCGGGGCCCTCGGCTGCGCGGCCTTGCTGACCCTGGCGCGTCGGCAATTGGCGGGGCTTGGCTGGGCCGACTATGACGGCTGGTGGCTGGCCGTGGGTACCGGTACGACCCTGGCCGGTCTGCTGCTGGCCGAGGCGGGTGCCCATCCGGTGTATGGTGCGCTGGCGGTGCCGGCCGATCACGGCGTGCAGCAGCAGGTGCAGGCCATCGTCCAGGCTGGCGGGTTGGCGGATGGCTCCTGTCGGCTGCTGGAGGCCTGCCGTGGCGGCTTTGCCGCGGTCGATGATGAGTTGCTCGAGTTTATCTTCGCCAGCGAGGCGGCCAGCGGCTTGCCGCTGGAACCTCTGTATACCGGCAAAGCGTTAATGGCGTTGCGCCGGCAGGTCGAGGCCGGTTACTTTGCCCGTGGCAGCCGCCTGCTGTTTGTCCATACCGGTGGCCTGCAAGGGCGTACAGCAGCACTGCAGCGATACCAGCAAGCCGGCCGGCTAGACTGACTCTTGACCAGCGGAGCCTGAGCATTTCCATGAGCGAACCCCTCAATCCCGAACAGCTGCGCAGCCTGACGCCACTCAACGTGTTGTCCGAGCAGCAGTGGCGTGAATTGCGCGGGCAGCTGGTACCGCAGCCGCTGTTGGCAGGGCAGTCGCTGTTCCGCCTGGGCGATCAGGCCCGTGTTACCTATTACCTGCTGGCCGGTGAGCTGCACTTGCAGTCCGCCGATGGCCAGCAGCAGCTGTTGCGCGCCGGCACTGAGGCCAGCTGTCATCCCCTGTCGCCCAGCCTGCCGCGCTTGCACGAGGTGCGCGCCTTGAACGATGCCAGCGTGCTGGCCCTCGACAGCGCAACGCTGAACCGTCTGCTGACCTGGCGACTGGCGTATCAGGACCTGTTGCTCGAACTCGGCCAGAATCATGAAGAAGTGGAGTGGCTGGAGCAGTTGCTGGAGAATCCGCTGTTCGCCAAGGTGCCGCCCTCCAATGTGCGTGCCATGCTCGAACGGCTGCAGCGGATCGAGTTGCCCGCGGGCAGCAGGGTGCTGAGCGAGGGCGAGCCGGGCGATTGCTGCTACTTCCTCAACAGTGGTCGGGCCGAAGTGATTCGCGGGGCCGGCAGCGACCAGCAGGTGCTGGCCGAGCTGGACGTGGGGGCCTGTTTCGGTGAAGAGGCGCTGCTCGCCGACAGCCCGCGCAATGCCACGGTGACCATGCTCGAAACGGGGGTGGTGTTGCGCCTGGATCGTCAGGATTTCTTTGCCCTGCTCAAGGCCCCGGTGGTCGACGAAGTCTCGTTGGGCGAGGCCTCACGCCTGCTGAGCGCGGGGGCGCAGTGGCTGGATGTGCGCCTGCAGGGCGAGTACGAGCGTGCCCATGCCCTGCAGTCGCTGAACATGCCCCTGCAGTTGCTGCGTCTGAAGACCCGCCTGCTGGATAAGCAGCGCACCTACCTGTGCTATTGCGACAGCGGCAAGCGCAGCGCCAGTGCGGTCTTCTTGCTGTCGCAGCTGGGGTTTAGCGCCTACGCCCTGCGCGACGGTGTCGATGCCCTGCCGGCGGTGCAGCGCGATGCCTTGCTCTGTGAAAGTGGCTCCGGTTATCTGGCCCGCTCGGGCGGACGCACCGAGCGCAGCCGCTGAGCGCTCAGGCACGCTCAGGTTGCCTGGTCGGGCCAGAGGTCATTGAGCAGAAACACCCGTTCGGCCTCCACCCAGTCCCCTGCGCGACCTTCGATTAGACGCACCAGCAGCTGCGCATTGGCCTGTGCCGGCAATGCCGCCAGCCACTGCTCGAGCTGTGCGGGCGTGTACGGCAGCGCGTCTGCCAGGCGCGCCGGTGCCAGCCAGGCCTGACGCGCCAGCGGCTGCCAGTAGCCGGCGGCGGGCCGGCTGGCGAACTCGGCCCAGTCGCGGCGGCGCAGCCAGCGCCCGCGCAGGTGTTGCGGGTTGGCCCCTTGCGGTGCGCTGCAGCCGTGCCGCCAGGGGTAGAACAGGTAGCCCGCCAGCCAGAGGGCGGCCTGAGTCTGTTGAATATCCAGTTCGGCGAGCACCGACAGGGCCTGATTGCCGGCCGAGAGTGGCAACTGGTGCCGGCACAGATGGTCGAGCTTGAGGTCCAGGCGATCATGGCTGCCGGGGCCCAGCCAATGGGCTGGATCCTCGCCGCCGGCCTGTTCCGGCCCCAGGTAGAGTTTGATCGCCAGTTCCAGGTGGTGCACGCCCTGTTCGTCGCGCAACAGCAGGTCCAGCTCGCCCAGGGTATGCCCCTGTTGCCGGATGGGCAGGTTGGCCGCGAGCACCTCGATATCGGGGGCGGCGTTCAGGGCGAACTGCCAGAGCCGTTCGTAGTACAGACCGAGGCGGCGTACCGAGCTTTGCGCCAGCCAGTGCTGCAGCGCCGCGCTGTCGGCATCCAGGCCGCGCAACCAGTCGGCCAGCATGCCCGGTTTGCGGCTCCAGCGGCTGGCGCTGAGCGGATGGCGCTGGGGCAGGGGCGTGGTGTCGAGCAGCGGTGGCGAAAGCAGCGCCCACGCCAGGTCGCGCACCGGGGGTTGGCACAGTTGCGTGGGCAGGTCGGTCAGCGTGTCGAAGGGCGTCATGTTCCGAGCATAGCTCCGAATACCCAGTCGGCTAAAGTCGGTCGGCCCTGTCAGTGCTGACGAAACCGTCAAGTTTGCCGCTGTCGCCGGCTTTCGCCCATAATCGAAACCCTCTAGATACAGAGTCTTGCGGGAGCACCATGGAACAGTTTCGTAATATCGGCATTATCGGTCGGCTGGGCAGTACCCAGGTGCTCGACACTATTCGCCGACTGAAAAGGTTTCTGCTCAACCGCCATCTGCATGTGATCCTCGAGGACACCATCGCCGAGGTGCTGCCGGGCCATGGCCTGCAGACCTCGTCACGCAAGATCCTCGGCGAGGTGTGCGACCTGGTGATAGTGGTCGGCGGCGATGGCAGCATGCTCGGCGCGGCCCGCGCGCTGGCCCGGCACAAGGTGCCGGTACTGGGGATCAACCGGGGCAGCCTGGGTTTCCTGACCGATATTCGCCCCGACGAACTGGAGCTCAAGGTCGCCCAGGTGCTGGAAGGCAATTACCTGACCGAGAACCGCTTTCTGCTCGAGGCCGAGGTGCGCCGGCATGGCGAGGCCATCGGCCAGGGCGATGCCTTGAATGACGTGGTGCTGCATCCCGGCAAGTCCAACCGGATGATCGAGTTCGAGCTGTATATCGACGGCCAGTTCGTCTGCAGCCAGAAGGCCGACGGCCTGATCGTCGCCACCCCGACCGGCTCCACCGCCTATGCGCTGTCCGCCGGCGGGCCGATCATGCATCCCAAGCTGGATGCCATCGTCATCGTGCCGATGTACCCGCATACGCTGTCCAGCCGGCCCATCGTGGTGGACGGCAATAGCGAGTTGAAGATCGTCGTGTCCAAGGACCTGCAGCTCTATCCGCAGGTGTCCTGCGACAGCCAGAACCATTTCACCTGTGCCCCGGGCGACACCGTCACCGTGGCCAAGAAGTCGCAGAAGCTGCGCCTGATCCACCCGCTGGACCACAACTACTACGAGGTCTGTCGGACCAAACTGGGCTGGGGCAGTCGGCTCGGGGGAGGGGGCGGCTAAATGGACCTCGATCCTGCCCGCGGCTATGACCTGATCGGCGATATCCATGGCTGTGCCAAGACCTTGGCGCGCCTACTGGAGACCCTGGGCTACCGCTTCCAGGCGGGTGTCTGGCGTCATCCGCAGCGCATGGCGATCTTCCTCGGCGACCTGGTCGATCGCGGCCCGCGTATTCGTGAGGCCCTGCACCTGGTGCGCGACATGGTCGTCGCCGGTGAGGCGTTGTGCATCATGGGCAATCACGAGTTCAACGCCCTGGGCTGGAGCACCCCGGCGGCCCCCGGCAGCGGCCGGCAATTCGTGCGCGAGCATACGCCGCGGCACGCCCGGCTGATCAAGGAAACCCTCGAGCAGTTCGAGGCCTATCCGGCGGAATGGCGCGAGTTTCTCGGCTGGTTCTATGAATTGCCGCTGTTTATCGATGCCGGACGTTTTCGCGTGGTGCATGCCTGTTGGGATGCCGGACTGATCGAGCCCCTGCGCGGTCTGTTCGCCGATGCCTGTATCGACGAGCACTTCCTCCAGGCCTCGGCGGTGCCCGGCAGCTTTGCCAACACCGTGCTCGACCGCCTGCTGCGCGGCACCGATATGCGCCTGCCCCATGGCATGACCCTGACCAGCGATGACGGCTTTACCCGCGCGCACTTTCGCACCAAGTTCTGGGAAGAAGACCCGCAGACCTATGGTGATATCGTTTTCCAGCCCGATGCCCTGCCAGAGCTGGCCGCGCAGATGCCCTTGACGGAAATGCAGAAGACCGAACTGCTGAAATACGCCGCCGATGAGCCGCTGCTGTTCGTCGGCCATTACTGGCGCAGTGGCAAGCCTGCGCCGATTCGGCCTAACCTGGCCTGCCTGGATTACAGCGCGGTGCTCAATGGCAAGATGGTGGCCTACCGCCTGGATCAGGAGCAGCGCCTGGATCCACACAAGTTTGTCTGGGTCGAGGTGCAGCCATGAGTGCGGTAGCCGCCATGCGCCTGCCGGTGCAGGTCGATTTGAGCGCCTTTATCGCCTTGTTGCAGCGTCTGCAGGTGCCGCACCGGGTTGCCGAAGAAGCCGGCGAACAGGTGCTCTGGGTGCCCGGCGAACAACTGGCCGAGCAGGTGCGCGAGCTGTATGCGCGTTATCCCCAGGGCGATGATGCGCTGCTGCCGCCTTCTGCGGCCCTGGCCGCGGAACCGGCCCCGGGGGTTATCGATCAGCTGAAAAACAGCCTGCTGACGGCCAGCCTGTTGCTGCTGACCTTCGTGGTCGCCGCGCTGACCCTGCTGGGCGATAATTACGAAGCGATCAGCTGGCTGAGCTTTGTCGATTTTCGCATCGAGGGTGAGTACATCTACTTCGGCAACCTCAGCCTCACCCTGGCCAGCGGCCAGTGGTGGCGGTTGCTGACGCCGATGCTGATCCATTTCGGCATTCTCCACCTGGCGATGAACACGCTCTGGTATTGGGAGCTGGGGCGACGCATCGAGGCGCGCCAGGGGCCGAGGGTCCTGCTTGGACTGACCCTGCTGTTCAGCCTGGCGGCCAATTTCGCCCAGTACCTGTGGGCCGGGCCTTCGTTGTTTGGCGGCCTGTCCGGGGTGCTTTATGGCCTGCTCGGGCATTGCTGGCTGTTCCAGCGCCTGGCCCCCAGCGCGGCCTATCGCCTGCCGCCGGGCGTGCTGGTGATGATGCTGGCCTGGCTGCTGATCTGCATGACCGGCATCTTCGAGCTGCTGCAGTTCGGGGCCATCGCCAACGCTGCCCATGTCGGCGGCCTGCTCGCCGGTTGCCTGACCGGCCTTGTGGGCGGTGCGCTGGCGCGCCGGTCTCGGTAAACTGCCACTTTGTATTTGGAGGCGCTATGTCGTCCTTTCTCGAAGCGATCGAAAACATCACCCCCCAGATCTACCAGAGCCTCAAGCTGGCCGTGGAGATCGGCAAATGGCCCGATGGCCGCAAGCTGACCCAGGAGCAGAAGGAGCTGACCCTGCAGGCGCTGATCGCCTGGGAAACCCACAACCTGCCGGAAGAACAGCGCATCGGTTATATGGGCCCGCAGGAATGCGGCTCGAAGTCCGAGCCGGTACCCAATCTGTTGTTCAAGTCCTCGGAAACCCTGCACTGATGATCGAGCTGGCCCGTGGTGCCCTGAGCAAAATGGCGGTGCAGCTGGATGCGCCGGTGCAGTACAGCTTTCGTCTGGGTGAAGAGCAGGTGGCGGTCAATCCGCTGATCGGCAAGCACCTGCGCCTGGAGTACCTGGGTGCGATTCACTGCAGCCATTGCGGGCGCAAGACCAAGAGCAGCTACAGCCAGGGTTATTGCTACCCCTGTATGCAAAAACTGGCGCAGTGCGATATCTGCATCATGAGTCCGGAGCGCTGCCACTATGACGCCGGCACCTGCCGCGAGCCGAGCTGGGGCGAGCAGTTCTGCATGACCGATCATGTGGTCTATCTGGCCAATTCCAGCGGCGTCAAGGTCGGTATCACCCGCGCCACGCAGATTCCCACCCGCTGGATCGATCAGGGGGCGAGTCAGGCCCTGCCGATTCTTCGGGTTGCCACCCGCCAGCAGTCCGGCTTCGTCGAAGACCTGTTGCGCAGCCAGGTGGCAGACAAGACCAATTGGCGCGCCCTGCTTAAAGGCGATGCCGCGCCGGTGGACCTGCTGGCGGTACGCGAGCAGCTGTTCGACAGCTGTGCGGCGGGCCTGACCGAATTGCAGCAGCGCTTCGGTATTCAGGCCATCCAGCCGCTCAGCGAGCAGGCGGTGGTGCAGATCCGTTACCCGATCGAGGCCTATCCGGCCAAGATCAGCAGTTTCAACCTGGACAAGAATCCGCTGGCCGAGGGCACCTTGCTGGGCATCAAGGGCCAGTACCTGATGTTCGACACCGGCGTGATCAATATCCGCAAATACAGCGCTTACCAGATCGCCATAAGCTGCCAGCCACACCCGGCCAGCTGACCTTAATCCTTACTCGCAGCGCCAAGCCTGAAGCTTGCAGCTGCCTCAGAGAGGCCCCCATGCGCACCGAACAGCCGAAGATGATCTACCTCAAGGACTACCAGGTTCCGGAGTATCTGATCGACGAGACGCACCTGACCTTCGAGTTGTTCGAGGATCACAGCCTGGTGCATGCGCAGTTGGTGATGCGTCGCAACCCGGCGGCCGGCAGTGGCTTGCCACCGCTGGTGCTGGACGGTCAGCAGCTGGAACTGCTGAGTGTGGCGCTCGATGACCGCGAGCTGAGCGCCGCCGATTACCAGCTGAGCGACAGCCACCTGACCCTGCAACCAACCGCCGCCAGCTTTGTGGTCGACAGCAGCGTGCGCATCCACCCGGAGCGCAACACCGCCCTGGAAGGCCTGTACAAGTCCGGTGGCATGTTCTGCACCCAGTGCGAGGCCGAGGGTTTTCGCAAGATCACCTACTACCTCGACCGCCCGGACGTGATGAGCAAGTTCACCACCACCCTGAGCGCCGAGCAGCACAGCTACCCGGTATTGCTGTCCAACGGCAACCCGATTGCCAGCGGCAGTGAAGAGGGCGGCCGGCACTGGGCGACCTGGGAAGACCCCTTTATGAAGCCGGCCTATCTGTTCGCCCTGGTCGCCGGTGATCTCTGGTGTGTGGAAGACAGCTTCACCACCATGAGCAACCGTGAGGTGGCGCTGCGTATCTATGTCGAGCCGGAGAATATCGACAAATGCCAGCACGCCATGGACAGCCTGAAAAAATCCATGAAGTGGGACGAAGAGGTCTACGGCCGCGAGTACGACCTGGATATCTTTATGATCGTCGCGGTCAACGACTTCAATATGGGGGCCATGGAGAACAAGGGCCTGAATATCTTCAACTCCAGCTGCGTGCTGGCCCGCGCCGAAACCGCCACCGACGCCGCCCACCAGCGGGTCGAGGCGGTGGTGGCCCACGAGTATTTCCACAACTGGTCGGGCAATCGGGTGACCTGCCGCGACTGGTTCCAGCTGTCGCTCAAGGAAGGCTTTACCGTATTCCGTGATGCCGAGTTCAGCGCCGACATGCACTCGCGCACGGTCAAGCGCATCGAGGACGTGGCCTACCTGCGCACCCACCAGTTCGCCGAAGACGCCGGCCCCATGGCCCACCCGGTGCGCCCGGACGCCTTTATGGAGATTTCCAACTTCTACACCCTGACCGTGTACGAGAAGGGTTCGGAGGTGGTGCGCATGATCCGCACCCTGGTCGGTGCCGAGGGCTTCCGCAAGGGCAGCGACCTGTACTTCGCCCGCCACGACGGCCAGGCGGTGACCTGTGACGACTTTATCCGCGCGATGGAGGAGGCCAACGGCATCGACCTGAGCCAGTTCAAGCGCTGGTACAGCCAGGCCGGCACGCCGCGCCTGGCGGTCAGCGAGCACTATGACGCCGCGGCCAGGACCTACAGCCTGAGCTTCCAGCAAAGCTGCCCTCCCTCCCCGGGGCAGGGCGACAAGCTGCCCTTCGTGATTCCCGTGGAGCTGGGCCTTATCAGTGCCCAGGGCCAGGCCTTGGCCCTGCGTCTGCAGGGCGAGGCGCAGGCCGGTGCGACCTCGCGGGTGTTCGCCATCGACCAGGCCGAGCAGGTGCTGACCTTTGTCGATATCGCCGAGCAGCCGCTGCCATCACTGCTGCGCGGCTTTTCCGCGCCGGTCAAGCTGAGCTTTCCCTACAGCCGCGACCAGCTGATGTTCCTGATGCAGCATGACAGCGATGGCTTCAATCGTTGGGAGGCCGGCCAGCAGCTGTCGGTGCAGGTGCTGCAGGAGCTGATCGGCCAGCATCAACGCGGCGAGCCCCAGGTGCTCGACCAGCGCCTGGTTACGGCCCTGCGCAGCGTATTGGCCGATGAGCAACTGGATCAGGCCATGGTCGCCGAGATGCTCTCGCTGCCGGGTGAGGCCTACCTCACGGAGATCAGCGCGGTGGCCGATGTCGAGGCCATTCACGCCGCCCGCGAGTTTGCCCGCCAGCAACTGTCGGCGGCGCTGTTCGATCTGCTGTGGGTGCGCTACCAGGCCAACCGCGAACTTTCCCGTGGCACCGCCTATATCGCCGAGGCCGAGCACTTCGCCCGGCGCAGCCTGCAGAACATCGCGCTGTCCTACCTGATGCTCAGCGGCAAGGCCGAGGTGTTGGCCGCCTGTCTGGAGCAGTTCGAGAGCGCCGACAATATGACCGAGCGCCTGACCGCCCTGGCGGTGTTGGTCAATTCGCCGTTCGAAGCCGAGAAGGCCGCCGCCCTGGCCAGCTTTGCCGACTTCTTCAAGGACAACCCGCTGGTCATGGATCAGTGGTTCAGTGTGCAGGCGGCCTGCGCCTTGCCTGGTGCGCTGCAGCGGGTCGAGCAGTTGATGCAGCACCCGGCCTTTACCCTGAAAAACCCGAACAAGGTGCGCGCCCTGATCGGTGCCTTTGCCGGGCAGAACCTGCAGGGCTTTCATCAGGCCGATGGCAGCGGCTACCGCTTCCTCGCCGATCAGGTGATCGTTCTCAATGCCCTCAACCCACAGATCGCCTCGCGCCTGCTGGCCCCGCTGACCCGCTGGGGCAAATACGACGGCGCTCGCCAGCAGCTGATGAAGGCCGAGTTGCAGCGCATCCTGGCATCGGGCGAGCTGTCCAGCGACGTCTTCGAAGTGGTGAGCAAAAGCCTGGTCGGCTGATGCGTCCCGTACCCGGCCGGATTGCAGGGCGCGCGCCCCAGCAGTTCGGCCGGCGTTTCTCTCCAGTCAGTTGCCGCTAGCGACAGCCTGCGCGCAGGTCGTTGCCTGGCCGCCAGGCCGCCGAACTTGTCGCGGTCGTCCCGTGCGTATCTTGTCCGACAAAACCCTTGGAAGTGTTACCCGCAATAATGCGGGTAACACTTTTGTGTTACTTGTTTGATTGTAAGAAAAGTTTGCAGGGATATAACCCGGCTTACTGGACTTGCGCAGGGTTGAAGTATCTGCACTCGCCGCCGGTTAAAACAACTTTGCGACCGACATATAGCGCCAGACTGTAGGACAAAACAGGTAATAAGTTGTGTTGTTTGGTGTCATTTGTACAGGGAATGATCAGTCATTAAATGAACGGTTTCCCGGAGGGTTTTTTCCGGGACGGTTTTTTATACACCTGTTTGAATTGGCACCATGGTTGCAGTGGCAACCCTGAACTGACCTCGTCTGGCCCGTGCCAGACAGTGGGGCGCGTGTAAGCGCATTGGAGGATATGGCTTCCAATCGACCTCTAAGGCTGTCGCTAGTACGGCCATCCCGCGCCCGGTAAAACCGGGCGCACATAAAAGAATGATCTGTTCGCGGAGTAAGTCTCGATGCTAATTAAGTTCCGTAAACCTGTACTGGGTTTTGCGCCGGCTGCTGCTGGTTTTGCCTTTGTCGGCATTCTGCCGCTGCTGTTGTCCACTCAGGTTCAGGCCGTGGAATTCAGCTTTGCCGATAATGAAATCAGCGGGTCCATCGATACCACCGTGTCCTATGGCCAGTTGTGGCGTGTGCAGGGTATCGACAAGACCAAGAACGATATCAATACCAACGACGGTAACCGCAACTTCGATACGGGCCTGGTTTCCGAGGTCTACAAGTTCACCACCGATCTGGAAGCGACTTATCAGAACTACGGTCTGTTCGTCCGGGGTTCTGCGTTCTATGACACGCAGATCATGGACAAGCGCAACGACTACCTGAACAACAACGACCCTGCGCAGCCCAACCAGAATCCCGGTCGTCCGAGCAGCTTCACCTATGAAACCCGCCACAGTGCCGGGCGTGGTGCGGAAATTCTCGACGCCTATATCTATGGCAACTGGGATGTGGCCGATATGCCGCTCACGGCGCGCGTGGGTCGGCAGGTGTTCAACTGGGGCGAAGGCCTGTTCTACCGCGGCGGGATCAACACCACCAACCCGGTGGATGCCGGCAAGTTCCGCCTGCCGGGTGCCGAGCTGAAAGAGGTGCTGGTGCCGGTCGAGGCGCTCAACTTCAATATCGGCCTGAGCGACAACCTCTCCATGGAGGCCTTCTACCAGTGGAACTGGAAAGAGACGGCCATCGATCCGGTGGGCACCTTCTTCTCGGAAACCGATCTGTTCGCCGCCGGCGGCGAAACCGCCTACACCACGGTCGAGGCGCTGAGTAGCCCAACTTTCCAGTCGCTCTACCCGAGCCTGGCCGCCGGCAACTTCGCCGGCCTGCAGGGCACCCAGTACCTCGATGCCAATGGCGTATTCAAGGTCGCCAATATAGGTTCGGATATCAATGCGAAGAACGACGGGCAGTTCGGTGTGGCCTTCCGTTATATCGCCGAAGAGCTCAACTCCACCGAATTCGGGTTCTTCTTCGTCAATTACCACGCCAAGGAACCGACCATCTACGCCGATCTGAACCGCAGCTACGCCGGCCTGGATATCGATCAGCTGGCTGGGTTGGGCGGTTTTGCCAGCTATGACGACCTGGTCGCTGCCGAGACTGCAGGCAACCTGGTGGCCGAACAGGTGCTGGGGCTGGTCAATGGTGCGGCGGCGGTGGATGTGGCGAACCAGGTCAATGGTCGTCGCGAATATGCCGAAGACATCCGCATGTATGGGCTGAGCTTCAACACCACGGTGGCCGAGGCCTCGGTGTTCGGTGAGCTGTCCTATCGGCCGAATCTGCCAATCGGCATTGCCACCACCAACGACCTGCTCGGCGATCTGCTGAGTCAGGCCGCGTTGCTGGGCGCTGGTCGTCCGGTGAATATCGGCGGCCAGGAGGTGACGATCACCGATCAGATCCATAACGGTACCCGGGTGGAGGCCTTCAACACGTCGCTGGGCACCATCTATAACTTTGGTCCGACCCTGAGCTTCGATTCGCTGTTCGGCGTGGCCGAACTGGCTTCCGAGCATATCCGTGGCGATAGCCTGCAGTACCTCGCCCATGACGGCAGCAACCGCTATTACGCGGGCCGGCCGAACGGTTCCTATGTCTCGGGTTATGAGCGCGACGCGCAGATCAACAAGAATGCCTACGGCTACACCCTGGTGCTATCCGGTACCTGGAACGACGTATATGCCGGCGTGAATCTCTCGCCATTCGCCGTGTACAAACACGACTTCGAAGGCAACTCGCACCAGACCGGCAACTTTATCGAAGGTCGTCAGGCCTACACCCTGGGCATGCGGGCCAACTACCTGAACAGCCTGGAAGCAGAAGTGCAGTACACCGAGTTCTACGGCGCGGGCCAGAACAACTCGGGCACCGACCGCGACAATATCGGCATCAACGTCAAGTACTCCTTCTAACCCAAACGAGCAGTAGCGGGCGGCTGTGGCTGCCCGGTCGATGATTTATCACGGAGAAATACCATGCTGAAAAAGCATACCCTGGTCGCTGCCGCCATTGCCCTGGCGCTGTCTGCCGGTAGCGCGCTGGCTGCCGTTGCCCCTGCGGAGGCGGCCAAACTGGGGTCCAGCCTGACCCCCTTCGGTGCCGAGAAAGCCGGCAACGCGGCCGGTACCATTCCCGAGTGGACCGGCGGCATCACCCAGGTGCCTGCGGCCTACAAGACCCCGGGCCAGCACCACCCGGATCCGTTCGCCGATGACAAGCCGCTGTTCACCATCACCAAGGCCAATCTGGATCAGTACAAGGCCAACCTGACCCCGGGTCAGATTGCCATGTTCGATACCTACCCCAGCAGCTACCAGATGCCGGTGTATCCAACCCGTCGTTCCGGCTCCGCGCCGCAGTGGGTGTATGACAACAGCATCAAGAACGCCAGCACGGCCAAGCTGATCGACGGTGGCAACGGCTTCAGCGATGCCTACGGCGGCATCCCCTTCCCGATTCCGCAGAGCGGCGTGGAAGCGTTGTGGAACCACATCGCCCGTTATCGCGGTACCTATATCGTGCGTCGCGCCTCGGAAGTGGCGGTGCAGCGCAATGGCAGCTACTCCCTGGTGACCTCGCAGCAGGAAGCCATGTTCAAGTTCTACAACCCGAAAGGCACGGCCGCGGACCTGAACAACATCATGTTCTACTACCTGTCCTTCACCAAGAGCCCGGCACGTCTGGCCGGCGGTGCGGTGCTGGTGCACGAGACCCTGGATCAGGTCAAGGAGCCGCGTCAGGCCTGGGGCTACAACGCCGGCCAGCGTCGCGTACGTCGCGCGCCGAACCTGGCCTATGACACCCCGATCGCTGCCGCTGACGGCCTGCGTACTGCCGACGACACCGACATGATCAACGGTTCGCCGGATCGTTATGACTGGAAGCTGCTGGGCAAGAAGGAAATCTACATTCCCTACAACAGCTACAAGGTCACCAGCCCTGAGGTCAAATACGAGGACCTGCTGCAAGTCGGTCACCTCAATCCGGCGTTCACCCGCAACGAGCTGCACCGTGTATGGGTCGTCGAGGGCACCCTCAAGTCCAGCGCCCGGCACATCTACTCCAAGCGTACCCTGTACCTTGACGAGGACAGCTGGCAGGCCGCAGTGGTCGATCAGTACGACGGTCGCGGCGAGTTGTGGCGCGTGTCCATTGCCTACCTGAAGAACTACTACGATCTGCCGACCACCTGGTCGGCCCTGGACAGCTTCCACGATCTGCAGGCGCGCCGTTATCACGTGCAGAACCTGGACAACGAAGAGTCGAGCACCATCGACTTCAGCCAGGCGATTCCGGACGATGGTTATTTCAAACCGGCGGCCCTGCGTCGCCGCGGTACACGTTAATCCCGTGTAGAGTGGGCAAAAGGCCGCTACTGTTGTAGCGGCCTTTTCTATTGGTTGTCGGTCGAACGGGGTCGCAAGGTGCTGGCGGGTTTAACAAAACATAACGTCGCGCCGATTGTCAGGCCTTTTCAAAGCTCAGTAGGATAGACGGCTCTGCTATAACGGTAGTGCTACCTATAAGAATAAGGGGGAAGGTATATGAGTGAGCCCGTCATGCGGCGCACCCAGGCCGGTCATGTTGTGGGGCTACCCCGCACGTCGGCGTTGCGCGTCCATTCGCCGCTGGCTAAAGCGCTCTCGCTGTGCAGTGTGCTGTCCGTGCTGATGTTTGCCGCTGCGCCCGCGTCCGCGCAAAGCGCCAGCGATGCGGCCAGCGGCTATTCGATCGAGTCGGCACAGGCGCAGCACAGCCTGCTGCTGGATGTGGCCAGTCCCGGCAAGCGTCTGGTGACTGTGGGTGATCGCGGTCACATCCTGTTCTCCGAGGACAATGGCGCTAGCTGGACCCAGGCCAAGGTGCCGACCAAGCAGCTGCTCACGGCCGTGTTCTTTATCGACGACCAGCACGGCTGGGCGGTCGGTCACGATGCACAGATCCTCGCCAGCAGCGATGGCGGTGCGACCTGGGTCAAGCAGTTCGAGGACCTGGAACGTGAAGCCCCGCTGCTGGATGTCTGGTTCAAGGACCGCAACAACGGTTATGCCGTCGGTGCCTACGGTGCCTTGCTGGAAACCACCGATGGCGGTGCCAGCTGGGAAGACATCAGCGAGCGTATGGACAACGAAGACGGTTATCACCTGAATGCCATCACCGAGGTCAAGAATTCCGGTCTGTTTGCTGTCGGCGAGCAGGGCGCGATGTTCCGTTCCCTCGACTGGGGGCAGACCTGGGAGACCCTGGAAGGGCCTTACGAGGGTTCCCTGTTCGGTGCGCTGGGTACCGATGAGCCAGCGACCCTGCTGGTCTACGGCCTGCGCGGACACCTGTTCCGCTCGGCGGATTTCGGTACGACCTGGGAGCAGATCCGCCTGGATACGGCGAACAATGGTCCCCTGGAGTTTGGCCTGTCCGACGGCAACCGTCTGGCCGATGGCTCTATTGTGGTGGTCGGACATGGCGGCACCGTGCTGAAAAGCACCGATAACGGCCGTAGCTTCAGCGTGACCAATCGTGTCGACCGGCTTTCGCTGGCAGGCATTGCAGCAATGGATAACGGCAATCTGATTCTGGTAGGGCAGGGCGGCGTGCATGTCGCTGCGCCTACTGGCGCCGATCTGGGCCAACAACAATAAGCCGGGAGCCTTTGCATGAGTAAGCATCAACAACAACCTGCGTCGTTTCTCGAGCGGTTGATTTTCAACAATCGTCCGGCCGTGATTTTGCTGTGCCTGTTGATCAGTATTTTCCTGTTTTTCCAGGCGGCGCAGGTGCGTCCGCAAACCAGCTTCGAGAAGATGATTCCGCTGGGCCATCCCTATATCCAGAAGATGCTCGAACACCGCAACGACCTGGCCAACCTGGGCAACACCGTGCGCATCTCGGTGGAAGCGGTGGATGGCGACATCTTCAGCAAGGAATATATGGAGACGCTGCGTCAGATCAATGACGAAGCCTTCTATATCCCCGGCGTCGACCGTTCCGGCCTGAAGTCGCTGTGGAGTCCGAGCGTACGCTGGACCGAAGTGACCGAGGAAGGTTTTGCCGGCGGCGAAGTGATCCCGCAGACCTACGATGGTTCGACCGAAAGCCTTGAGGAGCTGCGCAGCAATATCCTTAAGTCCGGGCAGATCGGCCGTCTGGTGGCCAACAACTTCAAGTCGAGCATCGTCGACTTGCCGTTGCTGGAAACCTACGCCGACCCGAACGATCAGAGCAAGCAGATCCCTCTTGACTACCAGAAGTTCTCCCACGAGCTGGAAGAGAAGATCCGCGAGAAGTACCAGGCGCAGAACCCCAACGTCAAAGTGCATATCATCGGCTTCGCCAAGAAGGTCGGTGACCTGATCGATGGCCTGGTCGGCGTGGCCCTGTTCTTCGCGGTGGCCATCGGCATTACCTTCGTCCTGCTGCTGTGGTTCACCAACTGTTTCAAGAGCACCCTGACGGTGGTCATCACCACTCTGATCGCGGTGACCTGGCAGCTCGGCCTGTTGCATACCCTGGGCTTCGGTCTCGACCCCTACTCGATGCTGGTGCCGTTCCTGGTCTTCGCCATCGGTATTTCCCACGGCGTGCAGAAGATCAACGGCATTGCCATGGCCTCCGGCGAGGCGACCGACTCGCTGTCCGCGGCGCGCATGGCGTTCCGTCAGCTGTTTATCCCGGGTCTGGTGGCCCTGCTGTCGGATGCGGTGGGCTTTATCACCTTGCTGCTGATCGATATCGGCGTGATCCGTGAACTGGCCATCGGCGCGTCCATGGGTGTGGCGGTGATCATCCTGACCAACCTGATCCTGCTGCCGGTGATGATTTCCTATATTGGCATCAGCAAGCGGGCGGTGCGCCTGAGCAAGGAGAGCGCGGCCAAGGATCATCCGCTATGGCGTCTGATCTCCAACTTCGCCCACCCCATGGTCGCGCCGATTTCGGTGGTGATCGCGCTGGTCGCCCTCGGTGGCGGGGTCTGGTACGGCCAGAACCTGAAGATCGGCGACCTCGACCAGGGCGCGCCGGAGCTGCATCCGGATTCGCGCTACAACCTGGACAACGACTTCGTCATCCGCAACTACTCGACCAGTTCCGATGTGCTGGTGATCATGGTCAAGACGGCCGCCGAGGGCTGTTCGACCTACCGCACGCTGTCGGCCATGGACGAGCTGATGTGGACCATGGAAAACACCGACGGTGTGCAGTCGGCGATTTCCATGGTTACCGTGTCGCGTCAGGTGATCAAGGGCATGAACGAGGGCAACCTGAAATGGGAAACCCTGTCGCGTAACCAGGACGTGCTGAACAACTCCATTGCCCGGGCCGATGGCCTGTACAACTCCGATTGCTCGGTGGCTCCGCTGCTGGTGTTCCTCACCGACCACAAGGCCGAGACCCTGTCCCGGGCCGTGGCCGTGGCGGAAGACTTCGCCAAGGAGAACAACCAGGAAGGTCTGGAGTTTATCCTGGCGGCGGGTAATGCCGGCATCGAGGCGGCGACCAACGAAGTCATCGCCGCCTCCGAGACCACCATGCTGATCGCCGTCTACGCGGCCGTGAGCATCATGTGCCTGCTGACTTTCCGCTCCCTGGCCGCCACCCTCTGCGTGATCCTGCCGCTGGTGCTGACCTCGGTGCTGGGCAACGCGCTGATGGCTTATATGGGCATCGGGGTGAAGGTGGCGACCCTGCCGGTGATCGCCCTGGGCGTGGGTATCGGTGTCGACTACGGCATCTATATCTACAGTCGCCTGGAATCGTTCCTGCGCCAGGGCCTGTCGTTGCAGGAGGCTTACTACGAGACCCTCAAGTCCACCGGTAAGGCCGTGCTGTTCACCGGTGTGTGCCTGGCCATCGGTGTGGCCACCTGGATCTTCTCGGCGATCAAGTTCCAGGCCGATATGGGCCTGATGCTGACCTTTATGTTCCTCTGGAACATGATCGGCGCGATCTGGCTGCTGCCGGCCCTGGCCCGCTTCCTGATCAATCCGGAGAAGCTGCGCAACAAGGCCTGAGCCTGACGCGCAGTCGCACTACTAAAAACCGCGGCCCCTGGGTCGCGGTTTTTTTATGGGCTATGGACTCGTTAGGTGTTGCTGATGGCTTTGTAGGGGCGGGCTTGCCCGCGATGCTGTCTGCACAAA
Organism: Pseudomonas sp. EA_105y_Pfl2_R69; assembly: GCF_963970915.1. Lineage (NCBI taxonomy): Bacteria > Pseudomonadati > Pseudomonadota > Gammaproteobacteria > Pseudomonadales > Pseudomonadaceae > Pseudomonas > Pseudomonas sp. EA_105y_Pfl2_R69. Next base: position 148,820 of record NZ_CAXAOO010000006.1, on the reverse strand, counting down.
TAAATGACCACAGCCCATCCCGTGGTCTGTGCGCGTGTCAGATTCGTCGCCCGGATGAGTGCTGCGTAAACGAGCATTTCCCGGATTTCATCCGGGCTACGGACTGTGTTGCGTTCAGGAGTCGTCTGACTTCGTAGGGTGCGCTGTGCGCACCAGCATCGCTGGCAGACTCTTGGTGCGCGGGCCCCGCGTCATCCGATCTACTGTGCCTCTGCAGCTAGTTGTAGGGTGGACAACGCCCATGCAGCGCTAAGCGTTTTAGCCACGAGCTTTGAATCGCTGTGATCGCGGCTAAAGCCCCTCCCACGGTCTGGGTTTGGAACTACCGACTAGCGCGGATACAGCGGTGGCAGCGCCCCGGCTTCCGGGTTGGCGTTGCTCTCGGGATTTGCCACCGCCGGCAGGCTGCGGATCGCCAGCCACAGGTTGCGCCCCTGCCAATGCTGGCCGCTCTCGCTGTAGAGCGCGCCATTGAGGCCGTCCAGGGCGTCGGACAGCGGGGTAAAGCGTGCGGCCATATCGGCCAGGGTTTCCGGCTGCTGTCGGGCCCAGGCGTCGAGCGCGTGGCGGGTGGCCTGGGAATCGTTGGCCAGGCAGCTGCGCTTGAGGTCCTCGAGCAGGTTGCGCGGGCTGGGCCCGGCCTGCTGGTGGGGCATCACGGCCGGCTGACGGCGGGCGCGCCACCACAGGGCAAAGCCGAACAGGGTGGTCAGGCTGAGCAGGGCGCTGCTCAGCTGCCAGGGCCACAGCGGCGGGCCCGGTTGCAGGGTGGCCGGGGCGGGTTGCAGTGGGCTGTCCTGCGCCTCCAGGCTGGGGTTGCTGGCCACCTGCAGGGTGAGGGCTGGCAGGCGGGCGATTTCCAGGCGATCTTCCTCGGTGTTCCACCAGGGAACTTCGACCGCCGCCAGTTCCAGCGCGCCGCTGCGGTTGGGCACCAGGGCTTCGCGCTCCTCGCGGCTACCGGTCAGACCCGTTTCGCCGGCCTGGTTGGCCAGTTGCGGCTGGTCGGGGTAACGCCGCAGGTCCTGCCCGCGGGTGGCCGGCAGAGGCGGTAGCTGGGCGCTGGAGAGTCCCTCGACCTTGAGCAGGATGCTGCGGGTCAGCGATTCACCGGCCCGGGCCTGCTCCGGCTGCGGGCTCCAGACCTCGGCCAGGCTCAGGGTGCGGGCGGGTAGCCAGGGGGCGTCGGCCGGGTAGCCGGCGGGCTTGGCCTTGACCTGCAGGGGAATCTCCGGCGACTTGACCCGGGTCACCCTGCCGGTGCGAGGGCCGAAGGGGTTGAAGTCATCGTTGCGCGAGCGATCCACCGCCGTGGCGCTGAACACCTGGGCGGGGATCAGCAGTTCGCCGCTTTCCTGGGGGAAGATGGCGTAGCGCAGTTCGATCACGCCATGGCGAATGCCATTGATCTCCCGCTCATAGGTGCGCGCCTCGCCCAACGCCTCGACACGGGCCTGGGGGATTTCCAGCGGGCTCAGGCTGCTGTCGTCGTACAGCGAAACCGAATGGTAGATGCGCAGGGTCAGCAGCGCCTGCGCCTGCACATAGACACTCTCCTGGTCCAGGCTGGCGTCGATAAACACCGGAGCAAGCCGGTCGCTGGCCTGACTGGCGCTGTCCTGGACATGCAGGGTGATGGCCTGGGTCCGGTTGTCGCCCAGATTCAGGGGCGGGATCACCACATAGCCGCTCTGCCTGGGTTGCAGAGTGACGAGCCAGCGGGTGACGGCCCGGGCCTGGTTGTTGATGCTGCTCAGGCGATTGACCTGGCGCGTGCCCAGCACCTCGAACAGGGCGCTTAACGGTTCCAGGTCGGGCTTGCTGAAACGCGTCGAATCATCCGACTCGAGGGTCAGCTCGACGCTTTCGCCGACGCTTAGGCGCGTGCGATCGACGCTGGCGGTGAAGGTCTGGGCGCTGGCCGAGCAGGCCAGCAGGCCGAGAATCAGGGTGCAGAGCAGACGACTCATTGAATGTGTTCCTGACGCTGTTGTTCCAGCCAGAATTTACGCCGCAGCAGTTCGCCCGGATCATCGGGTATCTGCCGCAACCATTGTTCCAGGGCCTGCCGCCGCTCACCGTTGGTGGCGGGGTCGGTGGCGGCGAACTGCTGTTCGCCGTCGCCCTCATCCGGTGCGTCGGGCGGCGGCGCGCCGGGTTCTTCGCCCGGTGGCGGCTGTTGCTCGGTCGGCTGCGGCGGCTCAGCGCCGCCGGCCGGGGGCGGTGTGGCCTGGGGCTCACCGTCGCGCTGTCCGCCCGGGGGCGCTGGCGACGGGCTGTCGGTCTGGTTGGCGGACTCCTGGGCGGCATCCGGCTCGGCGGCTTGCTGTTGCCGCTCGCGTAGCAGTTCTTCGATCAGGGCCTTGTTGGTCTGCGCCTGGGTCAGTTCGGGTTGCAGCTCCAGGGCCTGGCTGTAAGCCTCCAGTGCGGCCTCCAGTTCGTTGCTATGGGCCAGGGCATTGCCGCGGTTGTAGTGGTCTGCCGCCGATTCGCCGGCGGCAAAGCGCTCGGCCGCCGCAGCGTAGTCGCCGGCCTGGTACAGGGCCACGCCTTGCCACTGGCGATGCTTGAAGTGCTGCGCCGCCTGGGCCGGTTGCTGCGCCTCGAGCAGGCGCTGGCCCTGCTGGTCGGCGCGCAGCCAGAGGTCGGCGAAGTCGAAGGCGTAGCTGTTTTGTGGCAGGCCCGCCAGCAGCAGGGGCAGGCACAGCAACCAGCCGCGCCGTGCGGCGCAGGCGGCCAGCAGGAGTAACGGTAGAAGCAGCCAGTGACCCTGGTCGGCCCAGGCCTGCAGTTGGGTCGGTTCGCCGTCGCTGCGCAGGCGTTCGGGACCATCGAGCAGGCCGAGGCTGCGCAGGTCGCGCTGATCCAGGGTGGCCTGTTGGAAACGCCCGCCGATCTCGCGGAGAAAGGCACTCAGGCTGGCGCTGTCCAGGCGCGGGATAAGGATTGCGCCCTGCCGGTCCTTGAGGAAGGAGCCGTCCTCCTGAATGATCGGCGCACCCTGGGCGCTGCCGATGCCGAGCATCTGCAGGCGTTCGTCGCGGCCGTCCAAGGCCTGAGCGATGCCCTGGCGTTCCTGCTTGCTGAGGGCGCTGCCGAGCAACAGCAGCCGGCCCTGGCCTTGCTGGCCCTGCTGGAGCAGCTGCAGGGCCCTGAGCACGGCCAGATCGGCACGTTGTCCGGGCTCGGGCATGATCGAGGGCTTGAGGGCGTCGAGCAGGTTGCGGCTGGTGCTCAGGTCATCGGACAGCGGCACCAGGGTGTGGGCGCTGCCGGCATAGACGACGATGGCGGTTTGCGCATCCTGGCGGGCTTCCAGCAGGTCGAGCAGCTTGCGCCTGGCCTGTTCCAGGCGATTGGGCGAGGCGTCGCTGGCCAGCATCGCCGGGGTCAGTTCGAGCAGGACCACCAGTGGGTCGGCCGGCTTCAGCTTGTTCTGTTCGATGCGTTGCCAGCTGGGGCCGAGTAAGGCCAGCAAGGCCAGCAGCCAGGCCAGCCCCAGAGCGATCCAGGGCAGACGGCTGTTGCGCCCGCTGCCCGGCGTCAGCAGCACGCTGTGAAAGGCCGCCGGAAGCAGGGCCTGCCAGTGCCCGCTGCGTTTTTTCCGGTGCCAGAGTTGCCACAGCAGCGTGCCCAGCAGCGGCAGTAGAAGCAGCCAGAAGGGGCGCAACCAGTGGGGCCAGAGGCTGTTGCCGGCCAACTCGATCATGACGGCCTCCTCGGATAGCGGTTGGCCACGGCACGCAGGCGTTGCGACAGGCCAGGCCACAGCGTACGTGCGACCAGCAGCAGGCTCAAGAGCAGAGCCGCGCTCAGGGGCCAGGGGTACAGCGGCAGGCTCGGGCGGGCCAGGGTGGGGTTCTGCGCCACGGGTTCGAGGCGGTCGAGGGTGGCCTCTATGCGTTGCAGCTCCTGGCTGTCGCGGGCGCGGAAGTATTCGCCGCCGCTGGCCTCGGCAATTGCGCGCAGGCTGGTTTCGTCCAGATCCAGGCTCGGGTTGAAGCCGAACATGCCCAGTACCCCATCTTCCTGCGGGTCGGCCCCGATGCCGATGGTGTAGATACGGATCTGTTCGTCGGCGGCCAGGCGGGCGGCGAGCAAGGGGTCGAGTTCGCCGCTGTTGTTGGCCCCGTCGGTCACCAGCACCAGCACCCGGCTGTCCGCCGGGCGTTGGCGCAGGCGCTTGACGGCCAGGCCGATGGCGTCGCCGATGGCGGTTTGCGGGCCGGCTATATTCTGCTGCGCCTCGTCCAGCCAGAAGCGCACGGTCTGGCGGTCGAAGGTCAGCGGCGATTGCAGGTAGGCGCGGCTGCCGAACAGGATCAGGCCGACCCGGTCGCCCTGGCGGCCTTCGATAAAGTCGCCGAGCAGCTGCTTGACCAGGCTCAGGCGGCTGACCTGCTGGTCTTCCCAGCGCATGTCGGCGTAATCCATGGAGCCGGACACATCCACCGCCAGCAGCAGGTCGCGTCCGCTGGCGGGCATGGGCAGCGGGGCCCCGAGCCATTGCGGGCGCGCCGTGGCCAGCAGCAGCAGGCCCCAGAGCAGGACAAACGGCAACTGCTGCCGCCAGCTTGGCAGGCGGGCGCGGGCATGTTGCCCGGTCAGGTGTTGCAGTTCGGCGATAAAGCTGATGTTCAGGGCCGCCTCGCCGCTGTCCGCTGCGGGCAGCAGCCGGCGCAACAGCCAGGGCAGCGGGGCGAGCAGGAAAACCCAGGGCCAGGCGAATTCAAACATGCTTGCGAATCCAGATGGCCACGGCCTGGTCGAGACCGGCGATGGCCTTGTCGTCGAGGGTGCAGTGCGGCCGATAGGTGCCCTCGACCAGGATCATCCAGCGGGTCAGGCCGGCGGCCGGGCAGCGGCTGTCGAGAAAGGCCAGCCAGGCGCGGCTGCTCAGGGTATGGCTGTTGCCTTGCGGGTAGCGTTCGCGGCACAGGCGCTTGAGGATGGCATTGAGCTGTTGCAACCAGGGGCCGGCATCGACGCCGTCGTAGGGTTTGCTCAGCTGCGCCAGTTCATCCAGCGCGGCCTGGCGTACCGGGTCCAGGGGGGCTTCGCCCTGCTCGGCAGCGGCCTTGCGCGGCAAACGTTTAAGCAGCTTGAACACACCCCAAAGCAGCAGGGGTAGCAGCGCCGCGAGCAGCCACCAGCCCGGTGCCGGCGGCCACCAGCCGATCGCCGGCGGGGCGATCAGCGGTTCGAGCCGTTCCAGCGCGGTCACGGGGTTTTCCTCGGGCGCTGGGCGTTCAGGTGTTCGCGCAGTTGTTCGATCATTTCCGTCTGGGTACTCAAGGCCAGCAGCGGCACCCCGAGCTTTTGCGCCAGGCGCTGCCAGCGTGCCTGGCGCGCCTGGCCCAGGCTGCGATAGGCCTGGCGCAGGTCGGCGTCATGGGTGTCCAGCTCAAGCTGCGCACCCCGCTCGGCAAAGCGCAGCAGGCCGGCGGCGGGCAGGGCATGATCGAGGGGGTCGGACAGGGGCAGTAGCAGCAGGTCGATATGCCGGGCCAGGAGCTGCAGCTGCTGTTCGCTGTTGTCGCCCAGGGTGCGCTCGTCGCAGATCAGCACCACCAGGCTGCCGGGGCGCAGCACCTCGCGGGCGCGGCGCAAGGCCAGGGCCAGGCTGTCGCGGTTGCCGGCGGTGCTGCCGGACAGCGCCTGATTGGCGCGCACCAGGCGGCTGAGCAATTGCAGCAGGCTCTGCTTGCTGCGCCGCGGCTTGATTTCATGGTGTTCCAGGTCGCCGAAGACCAGGCCGCCGATGCGGTCGTTATGGCCCAGGGCGGCCCAGCCGATCAGGCCGGCGGCCTGGGCGGCGAGTACCGATTTGAACACCAGCCCCGAGCCGAAAAACAGCCGGGCGCTCTGCTCGACGAGGATATAGATCGGCCGCTCGCGTTCTTCGTGGAACAGCTTGGTGTGCGGCTCCTGGGTGCGCGCGGTAACCCGCCAGTCGATGCTGCGCACATCGTCGCCGGCCTGGTAGGCACGCACCTGATCGAAGTCGACGCCGCGTCCGCGCAGCTTGGAGTGGTGCAGGCCGATCAGCGGGCTGCGCTGCGCCGGGGTGGAAAACAGCTGCACCTCGCGCACGCGGTGACGCATCTCGATCAGCTCGCCGAGGCTGATGCGTACACCGGGTTGGGGCGGTTGGTCATGCATGGCGATCAGGCGACCGCCACTACATCGAGAATGCGCTGCACCACGCGGTCCTGGTCGATGCCGGCGGCTTCCGCCTCGAACGACAGGATGATGCGGTGGCGCAGTACGTCGAACAGCACCGCCTGGATATCTTCGGGGCTGACGAAATCGCGCCCGGCCAGCCAGGCGTGGGCGCGGGCGCAGCGATCAAGGGCAATCGAGCCGCGCGGGCTGGCCCCGTAGGCGATCCACTCGGCCAGCTCCGGGTCGAACTTGGCCGGGGTGCGCGAGGCCATCACCAGTTGCACCAGGTATTCCTCCACCGCATCGGCCATATACAGGCCGAGGATTTCCTGGCGCGCGGCGAAGATCGCCTGCTGGCTGACCCGCTGCTCGGGCTTGGTTTCGCCATTGAGCGCTTCGCCACGAGCCTGGGCGAGGATCTTGCGTTCCACGCTGGCATCCGGGAAGCCTATCTTGACGTGCATGAGGAAGCGGTCGAGCTGGGCTTCGGGCAGCGGGTAGGTGCCTTCCTGCTCGATCGGGTTCTGTGTGGCCATCACCAGAAACAGCGGCGACAGGTGATAGGTGCTGCGGCCCACGCTGACCTGGCGTTCGGCCATGGCCTCGAGCAGCGCCGACTGGACCTTGGCCGGGGCGCGGTTGATTTCGTCCGCCAGCACCAGGTTGTGGAAGATCGGCCCCTGCTGAAACACGAAGCTGCCGGTTTCCGGGCGGTAGATCTCGGTGCCGGTGATATCGGCCGGGAGCAGGTCGGGGGTGAACTGAATGCGATGGAATTCCGCCTCGATGCCTTCGGCCAGTTCCTTGATCGCCTTGGTCTTGGCCAGACCGGGAGCGCCTTCAACCAGCATATGGCCGTCGGCGAGCAGGGCAATCAGCAGCCTTTCGATGAGTTTTTCCTGGCCGAGTATCTGTGTTGAAAGAAAATGTCGCAGCGCGACAAGCGCTTCACGGTGTTCCATCGTTAAGCTCATCCGGAAAATGTGACCAGCGAGTCTCGAACCTCGCCAGAGTTAAGTGGCAGCCACTTTAATGCAATCGCTGCCTCCTAGACTAACGTTGAACCACAAGGTTGTGGCGAAGGTCATTACTCGCGACTGCCCCTAGTTGAATAACAAGCCAAACGGAGCTTACCCATGGCGTTCTTTACGGCGGCCAGCAAAGCCGATTTTCAGCATCATCTGCAAACGGCGCTGGCGCAGCACGTCAGTGAACAGGCTTTGCCACAAATGGCCCTGTTCGCCGAACAATTCTTCGGCATCATCGCCCTGGAGGAGCTGACCCAGCGTCGCCTCTCCGATCTGGTCGGCTGCACATTGTCGTCCTGGCGCGTACTGGAACGTTTCGATTCGGCCAAGCCCGAGGTGCGGGTATTCAACCCCGATTATGAAAAGCACGGCTGGCAGTCGACCCACACCGCCGTGGAAATCCTCCACAGCGACATCCCGTTCCTGGTCGACTCGGCGCGCATGGAGCTGAACCGTCGCGGTTACAGCATCCACACCCTGCAGAACAGCGTGTTCAGCGTACGCCGCAACAAGAATGGCGACTTGCTGGAAATCCTGCCCAAGGGGACCCAGGGCAAGGACGTGCGCCAGGAAGCCCTGATGTTCCTGGAGATTGACCGCTGCGCCAACACCGGCGAGCTGAAGACCCTGGAGAAAACCCTGCACGAGGTGTTCCGCGACGTACGCATGAGCGTTGCCGATTTCCAGCCGATGAAGGCCAAGGCCAAGGAACTGCTGGCCTGGCTGGACAAGGCCAAACTCAAGGCCGAAGGGGCCGAGCTGGACGAGATCAAGGTGTTTATGAACTGGTTGCTCGACGACCACTTCACCTTCCTCGGCTACGAAGAATTCACCGTGGTCGATGTGCCCGGTGGCGGCAGCATGCAGTATGACGAGGGCTCCCTGCTCGGCCTGTCCAAGCGCCTGCGCACCGGCCTGAAAGCCGATGAGCTGCATATCGAACCCGAGGCGGTGGCCTACCTGCGCGAGCCGCAGCTGCTGTCCTTCGCCAAGGCCGCCGTACCGAGCCGCGTACACCGTCCGGCCTACCCGGATCTGGTGTCGATCCGCGAGCTGGACAGCAAGGGCCGGGTGGTCAAGGAATGCCGCTTTATGGGCCTGTACACCTCGGCGGTGTACGCCGAAAGCGTATGGAACATTCCCTATATCCGCCGCAAGGTCGAGGTGATCGAGCTGCGGGCCGGTTTCGGTAGCAGCGCCCACCTGGGCAAGGAGCTGGCCCAGGTATTGGAAGTGTTGCCGCGCGACGATCTGTTCCAGACCTCGGTGGATGAGCTGTTCAACACCGCCATGGCCATCGTGCAGATCCAGGAGCGCAACAAGATCCGTGTGTTCCTGCGCCGCGATCCCTATGGCCGTTTCTGCTACTGCCTGGCCTATGTGCCGCGTGATGTCTACTCCACCGAAACCCGGATGAAGATCCAGCAGGTGCTGATGGAGCGCCTGCAGGCCACCGATTGCGAGTTCTGGACCTTCTTCTCCGAGTCGGTGCTGGCGCGGGTGCAGTTTATCCTCAAGGTCGACCCGAAAAACCGCGTGCAGATCGATCCGCTGCGCCTGGAGAAGGAAGTTATCCAGGCCTGCCGTTCGTGGAAGGACGATTACGCCAGCCTGATGGTCGAAAGCCTCGGCGAAGCCCAGGGCACCGAGGTGCTGAGCGAATTCCCCGATGGTTTCCCCGCCGGTTACCGCGAGCGTTTCGCCCCGCATTCGGCGGTGGTGGACATGCAGCATATCCTCAGTCTGAACAGCGAACGCCAGCTGGTGATGAGCTTCTATCAGCCGCTGACCCAGGATGGCCAGCAACTGCATTGCAAGCTGTACCACGCCGACACGCCGCTGCCGCTGTCGGACGTCCTGCCGGTTCTGGAGAACCTCGGCCTGCGCGTGCTCGGCGAGTTCCCCTACAAGCTGCGCCGCGCCGATGGCCGCGAGTTCTGGATCCACGACTTTGCCTTCACCTACGCCGAAGGCCTGGATGTGGATATCCAGCAGCTCAACGACACCCTGCAGGATGCCTTCGTCAATATCGTCGGTGGCGCGGCGGAGAACGACGGCTTCAATCGTCTGGTGCTGATGGCCGCCATGCCCTGGCGCGACGTGGCCCTGCTGCGCGCCTACGCACGTTACCTCAAGCAGATCCGCCTCGGCTTCTCGCTGAGCTATATCGCCGCCACCCTGGTCAACCATGCCGATATCGCCAAGGAACTGGTGCGTCTATTCAAGACCCGCTTCTACCTGGCGCGCAAGCTCACCGCCGGTGACCTGGACGACAAGCAGCAGAAGCTCGAACAGGCCATCCTCGTCGCCCTGGACAACGTCGCGGTGCTCAACGAGGACCGCATCCTGCGCCGCTACCTGGACCTGATCAAGGCCACCCTGCGCACCAACTTCTACCAGACCGATGCCAGCGGCGTGGCCAAGAGCTACTTCAGCTTCAAGCTCAACCCGCGGGCGATTCCGGATATTCCGCGGCCGATGCCGAAGTTCGAGATCTTCGTCTACAGCCCGCGTGTCGAAGGTGTGCACCTGCGCTTTGGCGACGTCGCCCGCGGCGGTCTGCGCTGGTCGGATCGTGAGGAGGACTACCGCACCGAAGTGCTGGGCCTGGTCAAGGCGCAGCAGGTGAAGAACGCGGTGATCGTGCCAATGGGGGCCAAGGGTGGCTTCGTGCCGCGGCGGATGCCGCTTGGCGGTTCGCGCGACGAGGTGCTGGCCGAGGGCATCGCCTGCTACCGGATCTTTATCAGCGGTCTGCTGGATATCACCGACAACCTCAAGGAAGGGGCCGTGGTACCGCCGCAGAACGTGGTGCGCCACGATGGCGACGATCCCTATCTGGTGGTGGCCGCGGACAAGGGCACCGCGACCTTCTCCGATATCGCCAACGGCATTGCCGCCGACTATGGCTTCTGGCTGGACGATGCCTTCGCCTCGGGCGGCTCGGCCGGCTACGACCACAAGGGCATGGGCATCACCGCCAAGGGGGCCTGGGTCTCGGTGCAGCGCCACTTCCGTGAGCGCGGCATCGACGTGCAGAAGGACAACGTCACGGTGATCGGTGTCGGCGATATGGCCGGCGACGTGTTCGGCAACGGCCTGCTGCTGTCGAAAAGCCTGCAGCTGGTGGCGGCCTTCAACCATATGCATATCTTTATCGACCCCAACCCGGATGCGGCCAAGAGCTTTGTCGAACGCCAGCGTCTGTTCGACCTGCCGCGCTCCAGCTGGAGCGACTACGACAGCTCGCTGATCTCCGAGGGCGGCGGCATCTTCCTGCGCAGTGCCAAGAGCATCGCCATCAGCCCGCAGATGAAAGAGCGTTTCGATATCAGCGCCGACAAACTGGCCCCCACCGAGCTGCTCAACGCGCTGCTCAAGGCCCCGGTGGACCTGTTGTGGAACGGCGGTATCGGCACCTACGTCAAGTCCAGCAAGGAAAGCCATGCCGACGTCGGCGACAAGGCCAACGACCTGCTCCGGGTCGACGGTCGCGAGCTGCGCGCCAAGGTGGTGGGCGAGGGCGGTAACCTCGGCATGACCCAGCTGGGACGCGTCGAGTTCGGCTTGACGGGTGGCGCGAGCAACACCGACTTTATCGACAACGCCGGTGGCGTGGACTGTTCCGACCACGAGGTCAATATCAAGATCCTGCTCGGCGAGATCGTCGCCGCCGGCGATATGACCGGCAAGCAGCGCAACAAGCTGCTGGTGGAAATGACCGATGCGGTCGGCGGCCTGGTGCTGGGCAACAACTACAAGCAGACCCAGGCGCTGTCCCTGGCCGAACGCCGCGCCCGCGAGCGGGCGGGCGAGTACAAGCGCCTGATGACGGCACTCGAGGGGGCTGGCAAGCTGGATCGGGCCCTGGAGTTCCTGCCCAGTGACGACGAGCTCAACGAACGCGCCAACAACGGCCAGGGGCTGACCCGGGCGGAGCTGTCGGTGCTGATTTCCTACAGCAAGATCGACCTCAAGGAGTCCCTGCTCAAGTCCCAGGTACCGGACGACGAGTACCTGGCGCGGGAAATGGAAACCGCCTTCCCGCCGCTGCTGGCGCAGAAGTTCGGCGAGCCGATGCGTCGCCATCGCCTCAAGCGCGAAATCGTCAGCACCCAGATCGCCAACGACCTGGTCAACCATATGGGCATCACCTTCGTGCAGCGCTTGAAGGAGTCCACCGGCATGAGCGCGGCCAATGTCGCCGGTGCCTATGTCATCGTCCGCGACGTGTTCCGCCTGCCGCACTGGTGGCAGCAGATCGAGGCCCTGGACCACCAGGTGTCGGCCGACCTGCAGTTGCAGCTGATGGACGAGCTGATGCGTCTGGGCCGCCGGGCCACTCGCTGGTTCCTGCGCAGCCGTCGCAACGACCTGGATGCGGCCCGTGACGTGGCGCATTTCGCGCCGCGTATCGAAGCCCTGGCCATGCGCCTGGACGAGCTGCTCGAGGGCCCGGCCCGCGAGCATTGGCTGGCACGCTTCCACGCCTATATGGAGGCCGGTGTGCCGGAGGTGCTGGCGCGGGTCGTCGCCGGTACCAGCCATCTGTACACCCTGCTGCCGATCATCGAGGCCTCCGATGTGACGGGGCAGGAGCCGGCCCGGGTGGCTGCGGCCTACTTCGCGGTTGGCGGTTCGCTGGAGCTGTCCTGGTACCTGCAGCAGATCACCGGTCTGCCGGTGGAAAACAACTGGCAGGCCCTGGCCCGGGAAGCCTTCCGCGACGATCTGGACTGGCAGCAGCGCGTCATCACCGTGTCGGTGCTGCAGATGGCCGAGGCCCCGACGGATATCGAGGAGCGTGCCGGCGTGTGGCTGGATCAGCACCGTCGTCTGGTCGATCGCTGGAAGCTGATGCTTAGCGAACTGCGTTCGGCCACCACCACCGATTACGCCATGTATGCCGTGGCCAACCGGGAGCTGATGGACCTGGCGCAAAGCGCCTGATAGAAGCAGTAGCCCGGATGGGCTCCGGGCTACTGCTGGTGACAACCCATCTCAGTAGGTTGGCGTTGAGCGCAGCGAAGCCCAACAGCTGATGGCATGACATTGGGCAATAGGCGATGGCATGACACGTTGGGCTTCGTCGCTGCGCGCCTCAACCCAACCTACGCACTACGAAAAACGCCGCGATTCCTATTGGGGTCGCGGCGTTTTTTTATCTGCCTAGCTGAACGGCATTTGGGCTACTGCTTTCGTTCAGGCTGGCCTGCACCTACTTAGTCGTCGAAGTCTATCCAGCCGCCCATTTCTTTCCAGCGATTGACGATGCCGCAGAACAGTTCGGCGGTCTTCTCGGTGTCGTAGCGGGCCGAGTGCGCTTCCTTGCCGTCGAAGTCGATATCGGCGGCCTGGCAGGCTTTGGCCAGTACGGTCTGACCGTAGGCGAGGCCGGCCAGGGTAGCGGTGTCGAAGCTGGAGAAGGGGTGGAAGGGGTTGCGCTTGATGCCGGTGCGGGCCACTGCGGCATTGAGGAAACCGAGGTCGAAGCTGCTGTTGTGGCCGACCAGGATTGCCCGCTTGCAGCTGTTGGCTTTCAGCGATTTGCGCAGGCCGCGGAAGATTTCCGTCAGGGCGTGCTCTTCAGTGACGGCCATGCGCAGCGGGTGGTCGAGTTTGATGCCGGTGAAATCCAGCGCCGCCTGCTCGATATTCGCCCCGGCGAAGGGCTCGACCCGGAAGAAATGGGTGTGGTCGGGGTAGAGGAAACCCTGCTCGTCCATGGCGATGGTGGTGGCGGCGATTTCCAGCAGGGCATCGGTGGCGCAGTTGAAACCGCCGGTCTCGACGTCCACAACCACCGGCAGGTAGCCGCGGAAACGCGCGGCCATGGGGTGGCGCGGGCCTGAGGGGCTGCTTTCCAGTTCGTCGTCGTAGAGGTCTTCGCTCACGCCTTCTCCTCCAGCAAACGCCAGCGCAGGGTTTCACCGGCACGCAGTGGAATGACGCGTTGTTCGCCCAGCGGCAGGCTGGCCGGGGCGGTCCAGTCTTCGCGCACCAGGGTGATGGTTTCGCGGTTGCGCGGCAGGCCGTAGAAGTCCGGACCGTTGAGGCTGGCGAAGGCCTCCAGCTTGTCCAGGGCGTTGCGCTGCTCGAAGGCCTCGGCATACAGCTCGATGGCGGCATAGGCGCTGTAGCAGCCGGCGCAGCCGCAGGCGGCTTCCTTGGCGTGCTGGGCGTGGGGGGCCGAGTCGGTGCCGAGGAAGAACTTGGGGTTGCCGCCGGTGGCGGCATCCAGCAGGGCTTCCTGGTGGGTATTGCGCTTGAGAATCGGCAGGCAATAGAAGTGCGGGCGAATACCGCCGACCAGCATATGGTTGCGGTTGTACAGCAGGTGATGGGCGGTGATGGTCGCACCGACGTTGGCCGAGGCACCTTGCACGAACTCCACCGCATCGCGGGTGGTGATATGTTCGAACACCACCTTCAGGCTCGGGAAGCGCTCGACCACCCGGCTGAGCTGCTCATCGATAAAGTATTTTTCGCGGTCGAATACGTCGATCTCGCTGCGCGTCACTTCACCATGCACCAGTAGCGGCAGGCCGATCTCGGCCATGGCCTCGAGTGCCGGGAAAATCTTGTCGATGCTGGTGACGCCGGAGTCGGAGTTGGTGGTGGCTCCGGCCGGGTAGAGCTTGGCCGCGTGGACAAAGCCCGATGCCTTGGCCGTGCGCACGTCGTCCGGGCTGGTCAGGTCGGTGAGGTAGAGCACCATCAGCGGCTCGAAGCGGCTGCCGGCTGGGCGCGCGTCGATGATGCGCTGGCGATAGGCATCGGCTTCGCTGGCGTTGCGTACCGGCGGCACCAGGTTGGGCATGATGATGGCGCGGCCGAAGGTACGGGCTACATCGGCGACCGTATGCGGCAATACGGCACCGTCACGCAGGTGGATATGCCAGTCGTCGGGACGCAGCAGGGTAAGGCGGTCAGTCATGGAGGCTTCCAGGCGGGCGAAACGTGGCGAGAATGCTACCGGAAAAGGCTTGTGGCGGCACGCTGAAAGCGGCCCCGGACGACAATCTCGGACGGATGCCGTGGGCGCTTGGCGTGCCGAGCAGTGCGCACATGGCCGCCAGGCCTCAAGTTTTCCCGCCAGGCACCGATAGCCAGGGCGTAAGCCGTATTCCTGGGAGCCTGTCGTGCGACGTTATCCACTCGTCCTGCTTTGCCTGCTGGCCTGTCAGCCAGTGCTGGCCATTAGTTTCCAGACCCGCCTGGAGAAGGTCGAATGGCAGATCGAGGGCGATCAGTTCGAGTGTCGCCTGAGCCAACCGATTACCGATTTCGGCGCGGGGGTGTTCGTGCGCCGGGCGGGCGAGCAGGTGACCTTTCGCATGCAGGCCCGCGAGCGCTGGCTGGGGGCGGGCTCGGCGACCCTGCTGGCCGCCGCCGCACCCTGGCAGCCGGGGCGCGGCGATATCAACCTGGGCGCGGTCAGCGTCGGTTCCTCCGAGGTGCTGTTCAACAGCTCCCAGGAGCAGGGCGCACGTCTGCTGGCCGGCTTGCTCGAAGGCCGTAGCCCGCTGTTGCGCCACCGTACCGCCCAGGGCGGCGAAGCCATCGAGGTGCGCCTGCTGCCGGCACGCTTCAACAAGGCCTACAACGACTACCTCGATTGCACGGCCAAACTGCTGCCGGTGAATTTCGATCAGGTGCGCCGCAGCCAGGTGGGCTTTCCGGGCGGCGGGGTGGACCTCGAGCCAATGGCCCAGGCCAAGCTCGATATCATCCTCAGCTTTCTCAAGGCCGACCCCAGCGTCAATCGTATTCAGCTCGATGGTCATGCCGACAACAGCGGCAATCGCCTGATCAATCGCGACCTGTCGCGCCGCCGTGCCCTGGCCGTGATGGAATACCTCAAGGCCAACGGCGTGCCGGCCGAAAACATCACCCTGCGTTTCCATGGCGAGCGCTACCCGCTGGTGCCGAATAACAGCGAGGCCAACCGGGCGAAGAACCGCCGCGTCAGTATGCAGCTCGAGCGCGCCCCCGAGGCCCCGTCCGCCGAGGTCCCGGACGCCGCCGAGGGCACGCCTGGCGCGTCCTCCTGAGTCCAGGGAAAGCGCCTGACGGACGACAGAAGCTGTCGCTTGGTCGTCTCAGGCTGTCGCGGCCCTGTAAATTGACCGCCGAGGCCAGTAGAATCACGGGTTTTCCCGCACAACCCCGTGGAGTTGATGGCATGGCCGACGTAAACAAGGTAGTCCTGGCATATTCCGGTGGCCTGGACACTTCCGTGATCCTCAAGTGGCTGCAAGACACCTATAACTGCGAAGTGGTGACCTTCACCGCGGATCTCGGCCAGGGTGAGGAAGTCGAGCCGGCCCGCGCCAAGGCCCAGGCCATGGGCGTCAAGGAAATCTACATCGACGACCTGCGCGAAGAGTTCGTGCGCGATTTCGTTTATCCGATGTTCCGTGCCAACACCGTCTACGAAGGCGAGTACCTGCTGGGTACCTCCATCGCCCGCCCGCTGATCGCCAAGCGCCTGATCGAAATCGCCAACGAGACCGGTGCCGACGCCATCTCCCATGGTGCCACCGGCAAGGGCAACGATCAGGTGCGTTTCGAACTGGGTGCCTACGCGCTCAAGCCCGGCGTGAAAGTCATCGCCCCGTGGCGCGAGTGGGATCTGCTGTCGCGCGAGAAGCTGATGGATTACGCCGCCAAGCACGAAATCCCGATCGAGCGTCACGGCAAGAAGAAGTCGCCGTACTCCATGGACGCCAACCTGCTGCACATCTCCTATGAAGGCGGCGTGCTGGAAGACACCTGGACCGAGCACGAAGAAGACATGTGGAAGTGGACCGTCTCCCCCGAGGCGGCACCGGATACCCCAACCTATATCGAACTGACCTACCGCGCCGGTGACATCGTCGCCATCGACGGCAAGGACATGAGCCCGGCCACCGTGCTGGCCGAACTGAACCGCATTGGCGGCGAGAACGGTATCGGTCGTCTGGATATCGTCGAGAACCGCTTCGTCGGCATGAAGTCCCGTGGCTGCTATGAGACTCCCGGTGGCACCATCATGCTCAAGGGCCACCGCGCCATTGAGTCGATCACCCTGGACCGCGAAGTCGCTCACCTCAAAGACGAGCTGATGCCGAAATACGCCAGCCTGATCTACAACGGTTTCTGGTGGAGCCCGGAGCGTCTGATGCTGCAACAGATGATCGACGCGTCCCAGGCCAATGTGAACGGCGTGGTGCGCATGAAGCTGTACAAGGGCAACGTGATCATCACCGGTCGCAAGTCCGATGATTCGCTGTTCGACGCCAATATCGCCACCTTCGAAGAAGATGGCGGCGCGTACAACCAGGCGGACGCCGCTGGCTTTATCAAGCTCAATGCCCTGCGCATGCGCATCGCAGCGGGCAAAGGGCGCAAACTGCTCTGAGGCTGATGTAGGCGCGAGCTTGCTCGCGAAACGATCGCGAGCAAGCTTGCTCCTACAGGCAAAACGCAGCCCCGGCCATAAGCCGGGGTTTGCATTTATAGCCCGCAAGATGGGCAATGATGAGGAGAACCCCGATGAGACTGCTGCACACCATGCTGCGCGTCGGCGATCTGGATAAATCCATCGCCTTCTACACCGAAGTACTGGGCATGACCCTGCTGCGGCGCAAGGACTACCCGGAAGGGCAGTTCACCCTGGCCTTCGTCGGCTACGGCGATGAAGCGCACAACAGCGTGATCGAACTGACCCATAACTGGGGCGTGGACAGCTACGAACTTGGCAGCGGCTACGGCCATATCGCCCTGGAAGTGGCCGATGTGTACAAGGCCTGTGAGGACATTCGCGGTCGCGGCGGCAAGATCACCCGCGAGCCGGGGCCGATGAAGCACGGCAGCAGCATTCTGGCCTTCGTCGAAGACCCCGACGGCTACAAGATCGAACTGCTGTCGCCGTCGCGCGCCGACTGACAGCTGCTAGACTTTGTAAGTAATGGCTTACAAGGTTAATGGCAGTTTTGCCAGGCCAGGCGAGGTGTTCCATGGCGAGCGAGAACTATGCACAGCGGCTGATTCAGGCCGTGCAGGAGTTGTCCATGGCAAGGAGTCTGGATGCGGTTGCGGAAGTCGTGCGCCATGCGGCGCGCGAGTTGGTCGGTGCCGACGGTGCCACCTTCGTCCTGCGTGACGGCGAGCAGTGTTTCTACAAGGACGAGAACGCCATCAGCCCGCTGTGGAAGGGCCAGCGCTTTCCCCTGCAGGCCTGCATCAGTGGTTGGGCCATGCTCAATCGCGAGGCTACGGTCATCGAAGATATCTATCTGGATGCGCGCATCCCCCATGCCGCCTATCGACCGACCTTCGTCAAGAGCCTGGTCATGGTACCTATCCGTACCCTGGAGCCCATAGGCGCTATCGGCACCTATTGGGCTAGCCAGCACCGCGCGACGGCGGCTCAGGTCGAGATGCTCCAGGCCCTGGCCGATGCCACCTCGGTGGCGCTGGAAAACGTTCAGGTGTATGCCGAGCTGGAGCGTCGGGTGGCGGAGCGCACCGCGCAACTGGCCGAGGCCAATAAGCGCTTGCGTGCCGAGATAGTGGAGCGCGAACGAGCCGAGCAGGCGGTGCGACAGCTGTCGCTGACCGATGAATTGACCGGTCTCTACAACAGGCGCGGCTTTCTGCTGCTGGCCGAGCGCGAGCTGGAAGCGGCGCGGCGACGCAACGGGCGCAGCCTGCTGCTGTATGTCGACCTGGATTATCTGAAGCAGGCCAACGATCGTTTTGGCCATGCGGTGGGCGATGCCATGCTGATCGATGCGGCTCGGGTGCTGCGGTCCTTGTTCCGCCCTACCGATGTGGTGGCTCGCCTGGGCGGCGATGAGTTCGTGGTGCTGGCTTGCCATTACAGCAGCAGCGAAGAGGTGCTACAGCGGCTGGACAAGGCCGTGGCGACCTTCTGCCGCAATAGCGGCCGGAAATTGTCGCTGAGTGTCGGCATTGCCGAGTCGTCGTTGCTGGCTGACGAGAGCCTGGAGCAGTTGCTGGCCCAGGCCGATGCCGCCATGTACGCCAACAAGTGCGCGAGGCGCAATTTACAGGTCGCGAGCTGAGTAAGGCTTGCAGCAACGAAAAAGCCCCGCTGATTAGCGGGGCTTTCTATAACTGGCTGGGACTTACAGGTCGAAATCGTATTCGGTCAATTGTTTGTTCAGACGTCGCTCGTCGAGAAAGTTATCGATGATGCGACGCTTGGTCAGGTTGGTTTTTGCCACCTCGACCGGGGCTTCCGTATCCTCGGCTTCTTCAGCAACAAAGTCTTCATCGAGTTCAAGATCTTCTTTCGCGGTGCTCATCTTTTACACTCCTGGCTACAGGGGCCATTTGCGCACCTTATAGCGGCAAAACCTGTGCAGGTAAAAAAGATTTTTTCAATCGTATTATCGGCTGGCTGAATAGCCGCTCAATCGTCGGAGGTTTTCTGCTTGTATTCGCACAGGTCTTCGATCCGGCAACTGCCGCAACGCGGCTTGCGCGCCTGGCACACATAGCGGCCATGCAGGATCAGCCAGTGATGGGCGTCGAGGAGAAACTCCTTGGGTACGAACTTCAGCAGCTTCTTTTCCACCTCGACGACATTCTTGCCGGGGGCGATGCCGGTGCGGTTACTGACCCGGAAAATATGCGTGTCCACGGCCATGGCTAACTGGCGGAAGGCGGTATTGAGTACCACGTTGGCGGTCTTGCGGCCGACCCCGGGCAGGGCTTCCAAGGCTTCGCGGGTTTCGGGAACCTGGCTGCCATGCCGCTCGATCAGCAATCGGCAGGTTTCGATCACGTTCTTCGCCTTGCTGTTGTACAGGCCGATGGTCTTGATGTATTCGCTCAAGCCTTCGACGCCCAGGGCGTAGATCGCTTCGGGGGTATTGGCCACCGGGAACAGCTTGGCGGTGGCCTTGTTGACGCTGACGTCGGTGGCCTGGGCCGAAAGCGTCACCGCGATCAGCAGTTCGAAGGGCGAGCTATAGGCCAGTTCGGTTTTCGGCTCGGGGTCGTCTTCGTGCAGGCGGCGGAAGATCTCGTAGCGCTTGGCCGCGTTCACTCGATCACTCCGGTCACCCGCACCCGACGACTTTGTACCGGCACCTCGACCTGGCGCGCCTTGGCCCGTTCGGCCAGCACTTCATCCACGCGGTTTTTGCAGGCGATCAGCAAGCCGAGGACGATAAAGGCCCCCGGCGGCAGGATGGCCAGCAGAAAGCCTCGGTACTCGGGGATCACCGTCAGCTGCCAGTCGGCGGCAAGCGGGCCGAACAGCAGGTGCATATTGGCGAACAGCACGCCGGTGCCGAACAGCTCGCGCAGGGCTCCGATCATCACCAGCACCGCGCCGAAGCCCAGGCCCATCACCAGGCCGTCATAGGCGGAGCGGGCCGGGTCGTTCTTCGCCGCGAAACCGTCGGCGCGGCCGAGGATCACGCAGTTGGTGGTGATCAGCGGGATAAAGATGCCGAGGATCTGGTACAGCTCGTAGGTGAAGGCCTGCATCAGCAGTTCGATGCAGGTGGTCAGGGCGGCGATGATCATCACGAAGGCCGGTAGCCGTACCGCGGTGTTGACCACCCCGCGCACCAGCGATACAGCGGTGTTGGAGCAGATCAGCACCACCGCGCTGGCCAGTGCCAGGCCGAGGGCGTTGACCGTGGAGTTGCTCACCCCCAGCAGCGGGCAGAGGCCGAGCAACTGCACCAGAGCCGGGTTGTTCTTCCACAGGCCGTTAAGGGTGATATCGCGGTAACTGGGGCTAGCCATTGGACTTCACCTGGGCTGCGAACAGCTGCTGCTTATGGGCATCGAAATACTGCAGGGCCTTGTGCACGGCCTTGACCACCGCGCGTGGGGTGATGGTGGCACCGGCAAACTGGTCGAACTGGCCGCGGTCCTTCTTCACCGCCCAGCCGGCTTCGTCTGGCGCTTGCAGCGAGCGCCCGGCAAAGCCATGGATCCAGGGGCTCTTGGCCAATTCGATCTTGTCGCCCAGGCCCGGGGTTTCCCGGTGGTTGAGCACACGTACGCCGGCCAGACGGCCATCGACCTGGATGCCGATCAGCAACTGGATCGCGCCGCTGTACCCGTCCGGAGCGGTGGCGCGCAGGATAATGGCGCTGGGCTGGCCATTCTTCAGGGCGATATAGGCGGGTTGCGGCGACTTGCTGCCGAGCAGCAGCGGGTCATGCAACTGGATGCTGTGGTCAAGCAGCTGGTTGTCGTAGCTGTCCTGAGGCAGGATTTCGCTCAGGGCGCGGACCTGGGCCGCGCGCTCGGAGGCGGCGATACGCCCGGCAGTGTTCTGTTGCAACAGGGCCACCAGGCCCACGGTGGCAATGGCGAACAGGCCGAGTACCAGGCTGTTCTTCAGCATCGAGCGGCTAATTTCAGGCAGGGCCACGGTCACTCTCCCAACTTGAAGCCGCGAGTCGGCTTGCGGTGGCCATAGGTGCGTGGCCGCGTGTAGTAGTCGATGGTCGGTGCCGCCAGGTTCATCAGCAGCACGGCGAAGGCCACGCCGTCCGGGTAACCGCCCCAGGCGCGGATCACATAGACCAGCACGCCGACGCCGACGCCGAAGAGCAGTCGGCCGAGGTTGCTGGTTGCGCCGCTGACCGGGTCGGTGACGATAAAGAAGGCCCCCAGCATGGTCGCGCCGGTAAGCAGATGAAACAGCGGCGAGCCGTGGGAGTCCGAGCCCGAACCGTTCCAGAACAGCAGGCTCATCAGGGCCAGGGCGGCGAGCATGCCCACCGGCGCATGCCAGCTGAACAGACGCTTGTGCAGCAGGTACAGACCGCCGGCGAGGAAGGCCAGGTTGACCGCTTCGGTGGCTGCCCCGCCGAGATAGCCGAACGCTGGGTTCTGCACCCACAGCTCGTCCATAGTCAGGCTCTTGTTGATCTTCAGGGCGTCCAGGGCGGTGGCCTGGGCCCAGCCATCGGGCAGGTTGGCGAGGCCGAGAATCTGTTGCAGGCCTTCGAGCAGGCCGACCGTATGGGGTGCTGGCCAACTGGTCATTTCCACCGGGAAGGAAATCAGCACCACCACATAGCCGAGCATGGCCGGGTTGAAGGGATTCTGCCCGAGGCCGCCATACAGCTGTTTGCCGAATACCACGGCAAAGCCGGTGGCCACTAACGTCAGCCACCAGGGCGAGTAGGGCGGCAGCGCCAGGGCCAGCAGCACGGCGGTGACCAGCACGCTGTAGTCCTTGAGAAAGAAGGCCAGCGGGCGCTTGCGCAGGGCCAGGATGGCGGCCTCGAAGCCCAGGGCGCAGGCGCTGGCCCAGAGCAGGTTGATCAGGGTGCCGGCACCGAATAGCCAGGTCAGGGCCAGGATGCCCGGCACCGTGGCCAGCAGCACCTGCAGCATGACCTGCTGGGTGCGGTTGCTGCCCTTGGCGTGGGGCGATGTGATGCGGGGCAGGGCCATTGGTGCTCCGGTGGATGTTTGGGTTGGCTGCGCAGGGCTGTTATCAGCTGCCTGCGTGTTCCTGTAGTTTGCTTTCGGCGTCCGTCAGGCGCTGGCGTGCGGCGCTCAGGGCATCGGCGGCACTGCTGTCGTCGCGCTCCAGTTTGCGCAGGTCGGCACGGGCGAAGGCCACCTCGGTTTTCAGTGCGCGGGTGGTTTCGTCGATGGGCTGCTTGTCGGTGCGTACCAGCTCTGGTGCGGGCTTGGCGGATGCATCCTCGGCCTGATGCAGGGCCTGTTCGGCCTGCGCCAATGCGCTGCGCAGGCTATCGAGCGTGGCGTCGTCACTGCCGGCCTTCTCGGCTTTCTTCAGTTCGGCGCGTTTCATCGCCAGTTCGATCTTGGCCTTTTTCAGTGCCTCGTCGCCGGCTGGCTTGGCCAGCGCAGCGGGGGGCTGTTGCTGCAGACTGGCCAGGACCTTCTCGGCCTCTTCCCGGAGTTGGCGCAGATGGGCGATTTCCGCCTGCTGGTCGTCATCGGGGTTTTCCAGCTTCTCCAGCTTGCGTAGCTGAGCCTTGAGCATGGCGGCGTCGATTTTGGCTTTTTTCAGCGCTTCGTCGCTGACCGGCGTGGCCGTCGGCGCTGGGGGCTGGGTTTCCAGCTCGATCAGGTGTTTCTCGGCCGCTTCCAGTTGTTGGCGGACACGGGCCCGTTCGGTCTGTTGTTCTTCGTCCGGGTTTTCCAGCTTCTCCAGCTTGCGCAGCTGGGCCTTGAGCATGGCAGCGTCGATCTTGGCTTTTTTCAGCGCGCCATCGTCGGTAGCCGCTTTGGCCACGGGAGCGGCCGCCGGTGCTTGGGCGTCGAGGCTGGCCAGGAGTTTTTCCGCGGCTTCCAGCTGGCTGCGCAATTGCGGTAGTTCGGCCTGCTGCTCGGGGCTGGGCGCTTCGAGTCTTTCCAGCTTGCGCAGTTGGGCGCGGAGCATGGCAGCGTCGATTTTGGCTTTTTTCAGCGCGCCATCGTCGGCAGCAGCGGGGGGCGCGGCAGGGGCTGGCGGATTGGCGGCCATGGCCGTATCGAGCGCCTGCTGGGCGGCGGCCGCGGCGCTGCGCAGCTCGTCGACCTGGGCCTGCAGCTCGGGGCTGGCATGGGCGGCCAGCTGTTTCTCGGCCTTTTTCAGGGCGACCTGGGCCATGCTGGCTTCGATCTTGAGTTTCTTCTGCTCGTCACTCGGGCCGGCCGGTTTGGCGGCGGCTGTATCGCTGCTGGCCGCAGCCGTTGCGGCTTGGGCCTGAGCGGCCTTGGCTTGGGCCGCTTTGGCGGCGCGGGCCTGGCGCTCGGCTTCCTTCTGCTCCTCGGCACGGCGCAGGCGTTCCTGGCGCAGTTCGAAGCGCTGTTTCGACTGCTCGGCCTTGAGCTGTTTCTGTTCCAGGTCGCGAATCTCGCCCTTGGCGGCGCGGTAGTACTGCACCAGGGGGATGCTCGACGGGCAGACATAGGCGCAGGCACCGCATTCGATGCAGTCGAACAGGTTATGTGCCCTGAGCTGCTCGTGTTCCTGGCCGATGGCGAAGAAATGCAGCTGCTGCGGCAATAGGCTGGCCGGGCAGACCTCGGCACATTCGCCGCAGCGGATGCAGGGCATGGCCGGCGGCGGCGCGGGCAACTCGGCCGCGGTCGATGCCAACAGGCAGTTGGTGGTCTTGATCAGCGGTACGGCGAAGTCGGGCAGGGTAAAGCCCATCATCGGCCCGCCCATGATCAGGCGGTTCAGCTTGTCGCGGTCGAGGCCGGCAAACTCCAGCAGTTCGCCCACCGGGGTGCCCAGCAGCACCTCGACGTTCATCGGCCGCGCCAGGGCTTCGCCGGTGAGGGTGGTGATGCGCGAAATCAGCGGTTTGCCATTGATCACCGCGTCATGAATGGCCACGCAGGTGCCGACGTTCTGGCAGAGGATGCCGATATCCGCGGGCAGGCCACCGGAGGGTACTTCCACGCCGGTGAGAATCTGGATCAGCTGCTTCTCGCCGCCCGAGGGGTATTTGGTCGGGAACACCTTGAGCTGATAGCTGCGCTCGCTCAGGGCCGCACGCAGCGCGGCGATGGCTTCGGGCTTGTTGTCTTCGACGCCGATCAGCACCTGGTCGGGCTGGATCAGCTGGGCGAGGATGTCGATGCCCGAGATCAGCGCGCTCGCGCGCTCGCGCATCAGCAGATCATCGGCGCTGATATAGGGTTCGCACTCGGTGCCGTTGATGATCAGGGTGTGGGTCTTCTGCGTCGGCCGCGCGTTGAGCTTGACCGCCGTGGGGAAGCCCGCGCCGCCCAGGCCGCTGATGCCGGCCTGGCGAATCAGCTCCAGTAGGGCCGTGGTCTCCAGGTGCCGATAGTCCGCGCAGGGTGTCAGTTCGCACCACTGCTCCAGGCCGTCGCTGTCGATGACGATGGCCGGGGCGAGCATGCCGGATACGTGAGGGTAAGGTTGCGGGCCGATCAAAGTCACGGTGCCGGACGTCGGCGCATGCACCGGTACGCTGACAAAGCCATTGGCGGCGGCGATCAGCTGGCCTTTGAGCACGCGTTCGCCCACGGCCACCACCGGCTCGGCCGCCGCGCCTATATGCTGGTTAAGCGGCAGGACCAGGCGCTTGGGCAGCGGTGCGGGTTGAATCGGCGTGCGGTTGGACAGCTCCTTGCGCTCGGCCGGGTGAATGCCGCCCGGGATATCCCAGATGCGTTGTTGCGCGCTCATGCTGCCTGCTCCCGGTCCGAGGCAATCAGTTGGCCGGGGGCCAGGGGTTTTTCCCATTTCCAGCTCTGTACCGTGCTGCCCACTTCGAGCATGTCGATGCAGTCCACCGGGCAGGGCTCGACGCACAGGTCGCAGCCGGTGCACTCGCTGACGATCACCGTGTGCATCTGCTTGGCCGCGCCGACGATGGCGTCCACCGGGCAGGCCTGGATGCACTTGGTGCAGCCGATGCACTCGGCTTCGCGGATATAAGCGACCATCTGCGGTTTCTCGCCTTCCACGGCGTCCAGCGGCTCCGCTTCGACGTCGAGCAGGTCGGCCAGGGCGGCGATGGTCGCTTCGCCGCCGGGTGGGCATTTGTTGATCTTGTCGCCACCGGCAATCGCCTCGGCGTAGGGCTTGCACCCCGGATAGCCGCACTGGCCGCACTGGGTTTGCGGCAGCAGGGCATTGATCTGCTCGGCAATCGGGTTGCCTTCGACCTTGAAACGCACCGCGGCGAAACCGAGGATGGCCCCGGCCAGCAGGCACAGGCCGAGCAGCGCCAGAACGGCGATCAGGACCAGGCTCATAGCTTGATCAGCCCGGTAAAGCCCATAAAGGCCAGAGACATCAGCCCGGCGGTGATCATGCCGATGGCTGCACCCTGGAAGGACTTGGGCACGTCGGCGATGGCAATGCGTTCACGCATGGCGGCGAACAGCACCAGCACCAGGGAGAAGCCGATACCGGCGGCAAAGCCGTTGGCGGTGGCGCTGATAAAGGTGAACTCGGCCTTGTTGGCGTTGAGCAGGGCCACGCCCAAAACGATGCAGTTGGTGGTGATCAGCGGCAGAAAGATGCCCAGTACGCGGTACAGCAGCGGACTGGTCTTGTTCACCACCATCTCGGTGAACTGCACCGTAACGGCAATCACCAGGATAAAGCTGATGGTGCGCAGGTACTCGATATCCAGCGGCTTGAGCACGTACTGCTGGACCAGGTAGCTGCACATGGCGGCCAGGGTCAGGACGAAGGTGGTGGCCAGGGACAGGCCGATGGCCGTCTCGATCTTCTTCGACACGCCCATAAAGGGGCACAGGCCGAGGAACTGTACCAGCACGAAGTTGTTGACCAGGATGGCGCTGACCATGATCAAGGCGAGTTCGGTCATTGCAGGTTCCATTGATGGGCAGGTAAAAGCCCGTACCCTCATCCTGCGCTACGCGCCACCTTCTCCCGGGGTAGAAGGTTAAAAGGATGACGTCGCTGCGCGACTTACTATGTTCAAGGGCGGCTATTATCGGTAAGCCGATCCAGCCAGACAAGCTGGATCAGCCCCCCTGAGGTGTTGGCATAAGGCTAGCGCAGCCTGAAGTCGCTGGCTGCGCTATTGGGTCGCAGGTTTATTTGACCCGCTGGCCCGGCTTGGCACCGCTATCGGGGCTGAGCAGGTAGATCTCTTCGCCGCCGGGGCCGGCTGCCAGGACCATGCCTTCGCTGATACCGAACTTCATCTTGCGCGCCGCCAGGTTGGCCACGTACAGGGTCAGACGGCCTTCCAGCTTGCTCGGGTCCGGGTAGGCGCTCTTGATCCCGCTGAACACGTTGCGTTTGGCATCGCCGATATCCAGGGTCAGGCGCAGCAGCTTGTCGGCCCCCTCGACGAACTCGCATTTTTCGATCAGGGCGATACGCAGATCGACCGCGGCGAAAGCGTCGAAGGCGATTTCGGCGGCCAGTGGGTCTTTAGCCAGTTCGCCGTTGCCTGCGGCGGCAGGGGCGGCTTCGCTGGCGGCCAGGTCTTCTTTGGAGGCTTCGATCATGGCGTCGATTTTCGCAGGCTCGATACGGGTCAGCAGGGCGCTGAAGGGGTTCAGTTGGTGATTGGCCAGCAGCGTTTGCTGGTCGTCCCAGGTCAGAGGCGCGACATTGAGGAAGGCCTCGGCATCGCTGGCGAGTTTGGGCAGCACCGGCTTGAGGAAGATCACCAGCTGGCGGAACAGGTTCACGCCCAGGGCGCAGATGGCCTGCACCTCGTCCTGCTTGCCGTCCTGTTTGGCCAGGGACCAGGGGGCCTTGTCGGCGATCCAGGCGTTGGCGCGGTCGGCCAGGGCCATGATCTCGCGCATGGCGCGGGCAAAATCGCGGGCCTCGTAGGCTTCGGCGATGCTCGGTGCGGCGGCGGTAAAGGCTTCGGTCAGTTCCGGGGCGGCATTGCCGGCGACCAGCAGACCGCTGTTGCCTTTGTGGATAAACCCGGCGCAACGGCTGGCGATATTCACCACCTTGCCGACCAGGTCGGAGTTGACCTTCTGCACGAAGTCTTCCAGGTTCAGGTCGAGGTCATCGACGCCGCGACCGAGTTTGGCTGCGTAGTAGTAGCGCAGGTACTCGGGGTTCAGATGGTCCAGATAGGTGCGCGCCTTGATAAAGGTGCCGCGCGACTTGGACATCTTCTGCCCGTTGACCGTCAGGTAGCCGTGCACGGCGACCGCGGTCGGCTTGCGGAAACCCGCACCTTCGAGCATGGCCGGCCAGAACAGGGCGTGGAAGTTGACGATGTCCTTGCCGATAAAGTGGTACAGCTCGGCAGTGGAATCCTTGCCCCAGAAGGCATCGAAATCCAGCTCGGGCGTGCGTGCGCAGAGGTTCTTGAAACTGGCCATATAGCCGATCGGCGCGTCCAGCCAGACGTAGAAGTACTTACCTGGTTCGTCCGGAATCTCGAAGCCGAAGTAGGGCGCGTCACGGCTGATATCCCATTCCTGCAGGCCGGAATCGAGCCACTCGGCGATCTTGTTGGCCACCGCGTCCTGCAGTGCGCCGCCGCGGGTCCAGCTTTTCAGCATGGCCTCGAAGTCCGGCAGCTTGAAGAAGAAGTGCTTGGAGTCGCGCAGCTCAGGTACTGCACCGGAGATCGCCGAGCGTGGGTTCTTCAGCTCGGTCGGCTCGTAGGTGGCCCCGCATTTCTCGCAGTTGTCGCCGTATTGATCCTCGGCCGCGCACTTGGGGCAGGTGCCCTTGATAAAGCGGTCGGCGAGGAACATGCCCTTCTCGGGGTCGAAGTACTGGGTCACCGAGCGGGTGGCGATATGCCCGGCGTCGCGCAGCTTCAGGTAGATGGCGGCCGACAGCTCGCGGTTCTCTTCCGAGTGGGTCGAATGGTAGTTGTCGAAGTTCACCCCGAAGTCGGCGAAATCGGCGGTGTGTTCGGCCTGAACATTGGCGATCAGTTGTTCCGGGGTGATGCCTTCCTTCTCGGCGCGCAGCATGATCGCCGAGCCATGGGCGTCGTCGGCGCAGACGTAGATGGCCTGGTTGCCGCGCAGCTTCTGGAAGCGCACCCACATGTCGGTCTGGATGTACTCGAGCATATGGCCAAGGTGGATCGAACCGTTGGCATAGGGCAGGGCGCTGGTAACGAGAATCTTGCGGGCTTCGCTCATGGGGATCGGCTGCACTGGTAACTCAGGGAAGCCGGTAACTATAAAGCAGCTGCAAGCTGCAAGCCACAAGCCGCAGGCCTGCGGGGTGGAAAACTGCATGGCGGTTGTCGTCGTGAGCGGCGTCGGCGGCGGAAAAGGCCTGCGACCGTTTTCCACCCTACGTTATGATGTCCGCCTGCTTTACTCAGCCTTTCGGAGCCTTCCATGAGTGTCGTCACCCGCGCAGCGGTCGAAGCCGCCTTGTCTCAATACACCGATCCGCATCTGAATCAGGACCCGGTCAGCGCCGGCTGCCTGCGCGAGGTGGATATCCAGGGTGGCCAGGTCAAGGTGCGTCTGCAGCTGGGCTACGCCGCGGGGCTGTTCAAGAGTGGCTGGGCGCAGATGCTGCAGATGGCCCTGGAGAACCTCGACGGCGTCGAGCGTGCCCAGGTGCAGGTCGACTGCGTGATCGAGGCGCACAAGGCGCAGGATCAGATACCGGCCCTGGCCAATGTGAAGAACGTGATCGCCGTGGCGTCCGGCAAGGGCGGGGTGGGCAAGTCGACCACGGCGGCCAACCTGGCCCTGGCCCTGGCCCGTGAGGGGGCCAGGGTCGGGATTCTCGATGCGGATATTTATGGGCCGAGCCAGGGCATCATGTTCGGTATCACGGAAGGCACGCGGCCCGAGGTGAGGGACCAGAAGTGGTTTGTGCCGCTCAAGGCCCATGGCGTGGAGGTGATGTCCATGGCCTTTCTCACCGACGAGAACACCCCGATGGTCTGGCGCGGGCCCATGGTGTCCGGTGCCTTGATCCAGCTGATCACCCAGACCGCCTGGGATGACCTGGATTACCTGGTGGTCGATATGCCGCCGGGTACCGGTGATATCCAGCTGACCCTGGCGCAGAAGGTGCCGGTGGCCGGCGCGGTGATCGTCACCACGCCCCAGGATCTGGCCCTGCTGGACGCCAAGAAGGGCGTGGAGATGTTCCGTAAGGTGAATATCCCGGTGCTCGGCGTGGTGGAAAACATGGCTGTGCATATCTGCTCGAACTGCGGGCATGCCGAGCATCTTTTCGGTGAGGGCGGCGGCGAGAAGCTGGCGGCGCAGTTCGGCGTCGATCTGCTGGCATCCTTGCCGCTGTCGATGGCCATTCGCATGCAATCCGATGGCGGCAAGCCGACCACCGTGGCCGATCCGGAAAGCCAGATCGCCATGATCTATCAGGAAACCGCGCGCAACGTCGGTGCGCGTATCGCCCAAGGCGCTGCGCAGCAGGCCATGCCGAACATCGAGATCAGCGACGATTAATTGGTAGTGAAACACCGCCCCGCATTCAAATGTGTAGGGCGGCCTCGGAGCGCAGTGCCAGTCCGCCAGGATTTGCGCCATAGCCGCGATCCACGGCGCATTGCTTGCGAATTGTTGTAATTCGCGCCCACAAAAAAGCCCCGCACTAGGCGGGGCTTTTTATCAAGCGAGGTTAGTGCAGGTTATACAACCTGGACTTCCTCAGCTTGCATGCCTTTCTGACCACGGGTGGCCACGAAAGTCACTTGCTGGCCTTCTTTCAGGCTCTTGAAGCCATCGCTCTGGATAGCTTTGAAGTGTACGAAGAGGTCGTCACCGGATTGCGGAGTGATGAAGCCGTAGCCTTTTTCATCGTTAAACCACTTGACGGTGCCATTCTGACGATTCGACATGTTATGTCTCCTAACAATTTTAATAACAGCCCTGGAAAAGCCCAGGCCGGGACTGAGTGCAACGAGTACTAGGAGTCGGACGATGTTTGGATCGAAATCTAGGCATCAAGTAGCGATTCGCGGTGACACATGCAGCACAGTGGAAGCACCATACTCGCTTTTAACGCTAAGCGCGAATGCTCTGTGCATCTTTCCGTTATTTGGTCCGATGTACGTGGATGGCCTGCTGGCCGTCCGGAGTGGCTCAAGAGGCTTTGAACCCGATGGCCGGCCCCGGTAAGATGCGCTCACTTTTTCATCATCAGCCCATTCAGGACGCCCGCCATGAGCATTAAATCGGATAAGTGGATTCGCCGCATGGCCCAAGAGCACGGCATGATCGAACCCTTCGTCGAGCGCCAGGTGCGTGCCGAAGGTGCGCAGCCGCTGATCTCCTACGGTGTTTCCAGCTACGGCTACGATGTGCGCTGCGCCGACGAATTCAAGGTGTTCACCAATATCAATTCGGCCACGGTCGATCCGAAGAACTTCGACGAGAAGAGCTTCGTCGATGTGAAAAGCGATGTGTGCATCATCCCGCCGAACTCCTTTGCCCTGGCGCGCACCGTTGAGTTCTTTCGCATTCCCCGCGATGTGCTGACCATCTGCCTGGGTAAAAGCACCTATGCGCGCTGCGGCATCATCGTCAACGTCACCCCCCTGGAGCCGGAGTGGGAGGGTCATGTGACCCTGGAGTTCTCCAACACCACCACCCTGCCGGCGAAGATCTACGCCAACGAGGGTGTCGCGCAGATGCTGTTCCTGCAGTCCGACGAGGCCTGTGAGGTGTCCTACAAGGATCGCGGCGGCAAGTATCAGGGCCAGTTGGGCGTGACCCTGCCCAGGGCCTGACGCGGCGTCGACAGGGGTGTGAAGAGCCGGGCAATGCCCGGCTTTTTTACGCCTGGATGCTGGCTGCGGGTAAATGCCGGGCAAAAAAATAGGCGCTTGAAGCGCCCGGAGAATCAATCGATGCACAGCCTCTGAGTGGGCTCTGCGGCGAAAGTTCAATCAATGATGTGGTATTGCCATCAACTGCTCGCCGAGCAGGCAAAAGAAAGGGCGCTATTAAGCGCCCTAAAACGATGATCTATGGAGTAAGTCCACTCACTCTGAGTGGCGCTGGCTGAAAGGGTTCAGTGGTGCCCGACGAACGGTCGTTATTGTCCGGGCACCAATACCAGGCGTTTGCTGCCATAGGCTTTGTCGAGGTTCTGCGACTGGAAGGGGAAGGTCATGTACTGCCCCTTGAGCCAGGCGTCGATGCCGTCGGCGTAGTGGCCGCTGGCTGGGTTGCCGGATTGTCCGGAGCTGTTCAGGCCGATCAGCGGTTCCTCGCGGCCGAAGTCGACGACGATGCGCATGGCGGGTATCAGCCAGGTGTCGAAGTTCTGCCCCCAGTTGTAGGCCGACACGTTGAGCGTGCTGTGGTCGCCGCCCGCCGGGTAGGGGCCACGATCCAGATAGCCCTTGAGGGCATTGATGCTGGCGCGCTGGCTGGTGCTCATATAACGGGCCAGGTGGCTGGTTTCGCTGGTCCAGCTGTAGCTGTGCAGCTTGCCCCACTGCCAGGCGCTGCGTTCTGTGCCCAGCTTGCTTTCCATAAAGCTCACCGCGCCGGCCAGGCTGCGCGCCAGGATGGTTGGTTTGTCTTCCTGTTGCGGGGTGCGGATATCGTTCCAGAACGGGCTGTCTTCACGACCCAGCAGGTGGTCGGCCTGGGCGGAGTAGGAGCTGTTGGCGGTTGCCACCAGGGCCTGCCAGGCCGGGCTGGTGTCCGGGCCCAGTTCGTCGAGGAAGGTCTCCCGCGCGCTCTGGTAGAGGAAGGCGCTGTACAGCGCGGCATCCGCCGATGTGGCGGCCAGCTTGCCATCGAACTTCATCAGTCGGCTGTGCGCTTCACGGGCCTTGCTGCGTTCTGCTGGCGGCAGGGCGTCGATGGCTGTCTTCAAGCCCTCGGCCATGCCCGGTGCGCTGAACATGCTTTGCAGCTTGCCGACAAACAGCGAGGTCTGGTCGTACTGCATGGCGATCATGCTCTGGCTGTCATGCTTGCCCGTGCCGGCGAGTTCGGCGATGCGTTCGGCGCGTTCGGGGTAGTACCAGGAGTTGGATAGCTGCATGCCGTAGCCGCGCGGTACCGAGCGCTGATTGGCGGTGCCCAGCCAGCCCTGCGGCGGGTCCTGGTCATAGGGGTGGAGCATGGGGTCGGCAAAGCCGTCCCACTCATACTGGCTGTCCCAGCCGGGAGACGGCATCAGGCCCAGGCCGGCGCGACGATTGGGGAAGCGCCCGGTGACTTGCCAGCCGATGTGCCGGGCGTCGGCGAAGACGATATTGAGCGGCATGGCGCGCACTTCGCGGGTGGCTTCGAAGGCCTGCTCCACCGATTGGGCGCGGGACAGGTCGAAGAAGGCATCGAGGGTTTTATCCGCTTCGAACTGGGTGGTTTGCAGGGCCAGGCCGTAACCCGTGCTCAGTTGCAGCGGTTGCAGGGGGTGTTTGCGCTCCCCCAGCAGTGAATTCAGCAGTGGGCCGTGACGGGTTTCGTAGAGGGTTTCGCGGATTGGCCGCTGGCCCTTGATAAAGAAGGTTTCCTGACGCTGCTGGGCGGGCAACCACTTGCCGTCGGCCAGGTACAGCAGTCGGCCGTTTTCCCGTTTGATCTTTTCCAGAAACAGATCCTGATTGTCGCCCATGACCATGGTCATGCCCCAGCCGAGTTTGCCGTTGAAACCGGCTACCACCGCGGGCACCCCGGCAATCGATACACCGGCGGCCTGGTACTTGGGCGAGCGGATCTGGACGAAATTCCACACCGAAGGCATCGACAGCGGCAGGTGGGTGTCGTTGGCCAGCAGGCTTTTCCCGCTGCGGCTGTTCTGCGGCGCAATCGCCCAGTTGTTGGACGCGGCGACGCCGAGCATATGGGCATCGGCGAATTGGCTGACGGCATTGCCGACGGCGTTCAGCCCGGCCAGCTGGCCGTTGAGGTTCAGGCCCTCGAGCTTGGCCGCCTCCTCAGTTGGCAGCGGCTCATCGGGGTAGGTCGGCAGCAGCCAGGCCAGCTGCTCGCTGCCAACTGTCTGCGCCAGCACCAGGGCGGCGATTTCTTCCTGCAGGTTGACTGACAGGCCGAAGTTCAGCAGGCAGAACACCAGCACCGAGTCTTCCGCCTTCCAGTAGGGCGGGCGGTAGCCGGATTCGGCCAGGTCCATCGGCAGCTTGTCGCGGTAGCGGAACAGGTAGGCATTGACCCCGCGTGCATAGACCTCGAAGAAGCGCTGCAGGCGTGGGGAGGCATTGCGGTAGAGCACCTCGGCGCTTTTCTTCAGGTTGACCGCGCGCATAAAACGGTCGATTTCCAGCACGCCGGGGCCGGCCATTTCGGCCAGGCGACCTTCGGCCATCAGGCGCAGGCCGACCATCTGGCTCAGGCGATCCGTGGCGTGCACATAGCCGAGGGCGAACAGCGCGTCATGGAAGGTGTTGGTCTCGATCAGTGGCATGCCCAGCGCGTTGCGGCGGATGACCACGGTTTGCGCCAGTCCCTGGACGCGCACGCTGCCCTGGTCCGGGGGCACGCTGGCGCTGTAGCGGCTGTGCAGAAACGACTGGCAGCCGCTGAGCGCCACCGTGGCGGTCAGGGCGGCAGCCAGGCTCAGATGGGCCATGGGGCGAAACAGGCGCGATAGCATGCGGCGGGCTCCTTGCGGTACGGGCAGACATCGATGGGGCACGCGCCTTCGCTGCTGTGCAAACAGGGTGCAGGTGCGGGTTGTTAAGTTAGTCAGCGGCCATGCGCCTGGCAAGGCGCATGGTGGGTGCTTCAGGCGCTTTTGCGCGGCACCTGCAAGCCTTCGTCGAGCAGCCAGCGCGCGGCAGTTCGAGCCGCCGCCTTGTGCTGCAGTTCGAGCTCGTTGAAATGCTTCTCGTGCTGGCGGCGCAGGTTCTTGTCCAGGGCCTTCCATTCGGCGTGGGTAGGCACCTGGGCGGTGGCCTCGAATAACCGATGGAAAACCTGGCAGCGGGCATCCTGGCTAAGCGCGCTGTCGTAATTGTCGAGCAGCACCTTGATCCGGATTGCGCCTTCGATCAGCGGCAGCTGACCTTCGAGCAGGCTGCCAACGAGTATCTGCAGATCCCCGCCGATCCGTTCGCGTTGCGCATCGGCCGCTGCGGCCTGGGCCTTTTCCCGAGCCCAGACGCGTCGCCAGAGCAGCAGGGCATAGAGTGCCAAGGCTGCCAGCAGCAGGCCGCCAAGGCCCAGTAGTAACAGGTTGAGGCTATTCATTGCGGGCTTATGCGCCGTGGCATTTTTTGAATTTCTTCTGGCTGCCACACGGGCAGGGGTCGTTGCGGCCGACATCCTTGAGGCTGTTGCGCACCGGTTCTTGATGGCCGTGGTTGCAGTGGGGGCCGTGCACATGGCCGTGATCATGATCGTGGGCGTGATCATGGTCGTGATTGCAGTCAGGGCCATGGACATGGTCGTGTTGATTCATGGGAACTACTCCGAGATATATTCGCCGGGAATTATCTCGCCATTGCGCGACATGTGCACGCTCCGTCCGAACATCAGGCCGGTTTTCACCTTGCCCTGCAGGCGGTAGGGGATCGGCTGGTCGGGTTTTTCCAGGGCTTTGACGATCTGGCGCAAGTGCCGCCAGAGGTTGGTGCGTACCGGTACATCGAAGCTATGGTGACCATGGGCCGGTACGGTGAACCAGCTATTGGACTCCCCTTCGGCCAGTTTCACCCCATTGAGGTGGACCACGTAGTCGAGCCCGCGTACGGGCAGGCTGACGCTATTGGGATTGTCGATGCGAAAGCGCAGGGTGAAATGCTGCTCCAGCAGTTTGGCTTTGACCACATCGACCTTGATCAAGCGAACGTCCGGGTCCTTGAAGTCGCCTGACAGCCAGGAGGAACATCCGCTGAGGCCCGCAGAGAGGCCAAAAACAATCAATAGGCTGAGAATTCTTATCGTTTGCGCCTGATAAAACATTACATACTCCGAATGACGCATCAGTGTAACAAGCAGGTGCCCAGCTGCAACCTGTTGTGAGGGTAAAAAAACCTGCGCCATACTGAGCGGGAATTAGGACAGGAGTATGACCATGGCTCGTTACGAGATCGCGTTCAGTGGGCAACTGGTGCCGGGCGCTCGATTGGACTTGGTGAAAGCCAATCTGGCCAAGCTGTTTCAGGCCGATGAGCAACGCTTGGCCCTGCTGTTCTCGGGGCGGCGTGTGGTGATCAAGAGCAACCTCGATGCTGCGGGGGCGGAGAAATACCGTAGCACTCTGGCGCGCGCCGGAGCCCTGGTCGAAGTGATCGACCTGGCCCAGGAGGTCGAAGAAATCGAGCTGGCCACGCCGCCCGCCGATCCCGTCGCCGCTGCAGGGGCGGGTGCGTCCGGGGAACCCATGGTCGGGCGTCTGCAGGTGGCTCCGCGAGACGAATATATGGCGGCCTTTGCCGAGGTGGATGCGCCGGACTTCGGCATCGCGCCCCTGGGGGCCGATGTGCAGGACGACAAACCGTCGCCCGTGGCTCCCGCCCTCGATCTGTCGCAGTTCAGTCTGGCCCCGGTCGGCAGTGACATGGGCGAAGCGAAGAAGGCCCCGGCCGGGCCGCCGCCGGATATCTCGCACTTGAAACTACAGCCATAAGTTCTGCTTGTTAGAAAAAAGCTGAGCAGCACTTCTTGAATTTCTGCCCGCTGGCGCAGGGGCAGGGATCGTTGCGGCTAGCCCGCAGCTCGACGGTGGGGTCGATAAAGTACCAGGCGTTGCCGGCTCGGACGAAAGCCGAGCATTCGCGATGGCTGTGCTCACCGCCGGCATCGCGCCAGTGCGCGGTGAAGGTGACGCGGGCATGCGCGGGTTGTCCGTCGAACTCTTCGGCGCTTTCCACGGTCAGGCCTAGCCAGCTGCTTTCCAGGCTCCAGGCGCTTATGGCCTGCAGATCCAGCCCGGCCTGCTGGGCGGGAAGGGTGGTGGTGCGCAGATAGTCGATCAGTCCCAATGCGTAGGCGCTGTAGCGCGAGCGCATCAAGACTTCTGCAGTGGGCGCTGGCAGCCCCCGATGATAGAGCGCGCAGCACTGCTCCAACGGTTTGTCGCTGCCGCACGGGCATCTTGCTGTCAGCATCGGCTCACCACCAGTATTTGCCGAAGTTTTCCGGGTTGGCCCAGAATTTTGCGTTAAGCCAGTCGGGTACCTGTTTGTAGTCGAGCAGGTCGTAGGTAAACAGCTCGAGTACCTGTTCGCCACGCTGGAAGCGTTCGCTGGCTTGCAGGGCGAGGGCGAAGAAGTCGGTTTCCCGCCAGTCGCAGGCCTGCAGGTCGACCAGTACCGCCAGGCGGCTGGCATTCAAGTTGCGAATGCCAGCGAGCAGTTCCAGGGCCGTGCGTTTGGGCAGATGTTCGAGGCAATCGACAAACAGGGCCAGGTCGAAGCGCTGCGCTGCCAGCTCCATCGACAGGGGGGCGGCGGCCGCATGTTCAATATGGCACTCGGGGTGGGCGGCCTTGAATGCTTCCAGCGCGGGCAACTGGCTGGCTCCCACCAGTAACAGGCGTTGCGGCGCATAACGCGCCAGTAACGCCGCCAGTGCTTGCTGGGGTGTGCGGCAATGCGTGCTTTCAGGCATAAAGTGTCCTCGTTTAGGTTGAGAAAGACTAACGTGCCAAGGCACTATGGCCTAGCGGCCTGTCGAACTTAACGCAGCTGCCGGTGTCGTGCGCGTCGGGTTTGTCCGGGAGAGGGCGAATCCGACTAACCACGGGCGTTTGGAGCTGAGATGCTTAGTTCTCTGGCGCATTCGCTAACGGGAGTCTTTACTGCTTATGTATCGGTTTCAGGCCGACTTACCAATAGGAGAGGTATATATGAGCATTATGAGGAAGGCAGTACCCCTGATCATCGCGAGCAGTTTTTTGACCGGCTGTGCCGGGTTGCAGAAAACTGACTGGCCAACCTGTGCCGCCGTAGGTGGTGTGGGTGGTGCGGCGTTGGGCGCAATTGAAAGTTCGACCTGGGCCGCGGGCGGTGCTGTGGTCGGTGCCGGTATGGCCGCTGCCTACTGCTGGGTACATGGTGCCGGCGAAGAGCAGGTGGTGATGGTCGAAGAAGTGGTCGAAGAGCCAATGCCAGTGGCCGAACCTGCCGAGGCTGTGCGTGTCGAACTGGACGTCAAGTTCGATTTCGACAAGTCTCAGGTCAAGCCGGAAAGCTACGGGGACATCAAGAACCTTGCCGACTTCATGGGCCAGTACCCGCAAACCACTACCGTGGTTGAAGGGCATACCGACTCCGTGGGTAGCGATGCCTACAACCAGGGCCTGTCCGAGCGGCGTGCCAATGCGGTGCGTGATGTGCTGGTCAACCAGTACGGCGTAGGTGCTGATCGAGTCAATGCCGTGGGTTATGGCGAGTCGCGTCCGGTTGCCGACAATGCTACCGCCGATGGCCGTGCCGTTAACCGTCGTGTAGAGGCCGAGGTGGAAGCGCGTCCATAAACCGCTTGCACAAGAGCTGTTTGTAAAAAACAAGCCAGACCCTTCAAGGTCTGGCTTGTGTGCTTTGCATGCTGGGTCTTTACTCCAACGGTACCGGTAGTGGCCGGTATAACAGGAGATTCAACCATGAGAGCCAGATTCATAACCGGGGTAGCACCCATTCTCTTGGTCAGTAGTGTTCTTTCGGGGTGTGTCACAACTTCCAGTACGGGAGATGCGCCACTCAACCAAGGGAACTGGCCCCTGTGTAGCGCGATTGGTGGCTTGGCCGGTGCGGGTCTGGGCGCGATCGAGAGTTCCGCCTGGGCGGCGGGCGGTGCGGTGGCCGGTGCGGTTGTCGGCACGCTGATCTGCTATGCCCAGGATGGCGACGAGGACGACGATGGCGTATTCGATCGGCGTGACCGTTGCCCGGGTACCCCTGCCAACACCGCGGTGCACCACAACGGTTGCCCGCTCAAAGAATATGCCAGCAGCCCGCCGGCAATGGAGCCAGAGCCGGTGGTCATGGATGAGGCGGTTCGCGTCGAACTGGACGTGAAATTCGATTTCGACAAATCCGTGGTCAAGGAAGGCAGTCAGGCCGATATCAAGAGCCTGGCCGACTTTATGACGCAGTACCCGCAAACCACCACGACCGTCGAAGGACACACCGACTCTGTGGGCACCGATGCCTATAACCAGGGGCTGTCCGAGCGTCGCGCCAATGCCGTGCGCGATGTACTGGTCAACCAGTATGGGATCGACGCTGGCCGGGTTTCCTCGGTGGGCTATGGCGAAGCGCGGCCCGTCGAGGATAACGGCACCGATTCCGGGCGCGCAATCAACCGCCGGGTGGAGGCCGAGGTCGAGGCCAGGCCCTGATGCAGGTCGATAGCGTTTAGTGGTCCGTGCGGCGAGTTAACCCACTCGCCACACGGACCCCGCGTCCAGGGCATGGGGCGTAGTGGAAAAGCGCTGCCGGTGTTTTTCCGCCTCAGTTGTCCGGGATCGTTTGTGCATCCCGGCCATCGAGTCGCATTCAGTGGGGCTCGCTCCTGGCTGCCTGGATTGCGCGGCTGGTCTCTTAATAGGTGTTTCCCCTCCGGTAAGCCGCCTTTGGCTATTGGCCACGGCAGCATTGCCACTGCAAAGGCCGCTCTGAGTGGACGCTCCGGCTGTTCGTCCCGGTCTGCTGGCCGCCTGTGGCCAAAGCAGTTAAGGTGCTGGCAAACAAAATCTGCCGGCATACGGGGCTATATGAAGAGACTCTTGGTTTTGGGCAAGGTACTGGCCGCCATCTTCTGGGGCGTGGTACTGGCCAATCTGCTGCAACCCTTCGCGCAACCTTTTGCCCTGCTGCTGCAACTGGGTGGGGCGCTGTTGTTGCTGATCCACGCTCTCGAGCTGTGGGCCTTCAACAAACGCCTGGGTGCCTGTCAGAACCCGGGCCAGGAGCGGCTGCAAATTCTGCTGTTCGGTATTTTCCATCTGCATGGGTTGCCTGCAGTCCAGCCCGTGGTGCCGGCGCAGGAGCAGGACGACCTGCCGCTGGAGGCGGGTAATGCGTAGCCTGGTGCTGCTGGCCGCATTTTTCAGCCCCCTGGCCCTGGCCCAGGTTGTTATCGACGTGGCACCCCATGAGGTGATGCGCTTGCCGGCCAGCGTGAGCATGCTGCACGTCGAGCGCCTGCGGATTGCCGAGCATGGCACCCTGCTGATCCCGGCCAGCCTGAGCGAGATGCGCGTCGCCGAACTGCGCCTTGGCCGCGATGCGCGGATTGCCATTGCCCCCGCTGACCAGGTCTTTCGCCTCGAGGTGGCGTCAGGCGAGATTGCCAGCGGTGCGCAGATCAGCGCCCGGGGCGCGCGTGGTACCCCGCAACAACCCGCTCTGCCGGGACGCGCGTTGAGTATTCGGCTGCAGGCGGTGGTGGCCGAGAGCCTGCTGCTGGATGCTCGCGGCGGGAGCGGTGCGCCGGGCTATACGGGTCTGGATGGTGCCGATGGCCAGGCGGGTGGCTGTACCTGGGGGCAGGCCAGTCGCGGTCATGATGGTCAGGACGGTGGCGACGGTCAGGAGGGGGCGGCAGGTGCCCAGGTGCGTCTTGAGCTGCCGGTCGATTTCCCGGCGCAGGCTCTGCAGGTGCGCCTCGATGGCGGTGCCGGTGGGGTCGCCGGTCAGGCGGGGCAGGGTGGTCGCGGCGGTCTGAGCAAGGGTTGCTGGCTCTATAGCACCCAGGGCGCTGGCGATGGCCGGCCTGGTCAGGCCGGTAAAGCCGGTGCGGCCGGGCCGTCAGGCCGTGTCGACCTGCTGCGTTTCTAAGGGGACGCATGGCAAAACGGGGACGCGGCCTGCATCCTGCTGTCTGGCAAGGTCGGCGCGCCTTGCCAGCAGTGGCTCTGCCGACCCGCTAGAAGGCTGGACGTGCGGCGGCCATGGCAACCACCAGCAGGCCGAGTATCAGGTTGATTCCGACCAGTCGCCGAATGCCCGCGAGCACGGCTGCGCCGCTGGGCCAGTCTGCCGCGTCGACCGCGCTGCGCAAGGCTGGAAGCTGCAGTATCTGTACCCGCAGGAAGAGCGCCAGCATGACGATATACAGACCCATCATGACCTGCACATAGCGCGGGGCATTGTCGAACCCGGCAAAGCCCAGGTGCAGCATGCCCACGCCGCTGATCGGCAGCACGATGACCGCCGCCCAGACCCAGTAGAAAAAACGCGGGAAGACCTCGAGCCACAGCTTCAGGCGCTCGGGGCCCTGCAGGGCACTGACGGCCGCCGGGCGCAGGATCATCCAGGCGAAGAACATGCCGCCCACCCAGATCAGTGCGGCCAGCAAGTGTAGCGCGTAGGTAAAGGCGTAAGGGGTCATGGCTTGTTCCTATCCGGTAAGCGGTTCTGCGCCGAAGCATTTTGCGCGCTATGATAGCGGCCCATTGCAAACACTGAAAATTTATCCAGCCTTTTCCTGTCCCGCAGGCGCGCGCAATTATCCGTTCGCCGCCAGACCGCGTAGGGTTGCGGGGCGCTTCTGGCGCAGCCAGGCGAACAGGCC
This sequence comes from Pseudomonas sp. EA_105y_Pfl2_R69, assembly GCF_963970915.1. Classification (NCBI taxonomy): domain Bacteria; kingdom Pseudomonadati; phylum Pseudomonadota; class Gammaproteobacteria; order Pseudomonadales; family Pseudomonadaceae; genus Pseudomonas; species Pseudomonas sp. EA_105y_Pfl2_R69. The sequence goes on along the minus strand of NZ_CAXAOO010000006.1, from coordinate 108,735 downwards.
CCGGGTTAACGAAACAGCGCGATTCAGGCGGCACCTCTCCCAGGGGGCGCGACTGCGGTTTTGCGCGCTAGAACAGCGTCACGTCCGACAGGCTTCCCACTTCTATGCTCAGTACCGAACTCAAGGCCCAGATCCAGGGGGCCTATTCCCGCTTTCTCGAGGCCAAGTCGCTCAAGCCGCGTTATGGCCAGCGCCTGATGATCGCCGAAATCGCCAAGGTGCTCGGCACGATCAAGACCGATGACGAGGGCCGACGCCTGGGCGAGCCGGCGGTGGTAGCGGTGGAGGCGGGTACCGGTACCGGCAAGACCGTGGCCTACAGCCTGGCGGCGATCCCCACGGCCAAGGCCGCCGGCAAGCGTCTGGTGATCGCCACCGCCACCGTGGCGCTGCAGGAACAGATCGTGCACAAGGACCTGCCGGACCTGATGCGCAACAGCGGCCTGAATTTCAGCTTCGCCCTGGCCAAGGGCCGCGGTCGTTATCTGTGCCTGTCCAAGCTTGATCTGCTGCTGCAGGAAGGCCAGGCGCAGAGCGCCACCGCCCAGCTGTTCGAGGAAGAAGGTTTCAAGATCGATGTCGATGAGCAGAGTCAGAAGCTGTTCACCGCGATGATCGAGAAGCTCGCCGGCAATAAATGGGACGGCGACCGCGACAGCTGGCCGGAGGAACTGGAAGACAGCCGCTGGGCGCAACTGACCACCGATCACAGCCAGTGCACCAGTCGCCATTGCCCGAACTTTCAGCAGTGCGCCTTCTACAAGGCCCGCGAGGGCATGGGCAAGGTCGACGTGATTGTCACCAACCACGATATGGTCCTGGCCGACCTGGCCCTGGGCGGCGGTGCGGTGCTGCCGGACCCGCGCGATACCCTCTATGTGTTCGACGAAGGTCATCACCTGCCGGACAAGGCCATCGGCCACTTCGCCCATTTCACCCGTCTGCGCTCGACCGCCGACTGGCTGGAGCAGACCGCCAAGAACCTGACCAAACTGCTGGCCCAGCACCCGCTGCCCGGCGACCTGGGGCGGCTGATCGAGCAGGTGCCGGAACTGGCGCGGGAGATCAAGACCCAGCAGCAGTTCATGTTCAGCGCCTGTGAGCAACTGGCCGACTTCAAGCCCGGCGAAGACATGCAGGGCCGCGAGCGTCCGCGCCACCGCTTCGTCGGCGGCCTGGTCCCGTCTCACCTGATCGAGCTGGGCGTGGAGCTGAAGAAGGGCTTTTCCAAACTCACCGACCTGTTCACCGGGGTCACCGAACAGCTCAAGGAAGCCATGGACGGCGAAGCCACTGTCGGTATCGCCAGTCACCAGGCGGAGGAGTGGTACCCGCTGTTTGGCAGTTTGCTGGCCCGCGCCCAGGGTAGCTGGGAGCTATGGCTGGCCTTCACCGCCGAGGACCCGGAGGACAGCCCGCCGATGGCGCGCTGGCTGACCCTGGCCGACAGCGGCGCGCTGTTCGATATCGAGGTCAACGCCAGCCCGATACTGGCCGCGGAAACCCTGCGCCGCAACCTGTGGAACGTCGCCTATGGCGCGCTGGTGACCTCGGCGACCCTGACCGCGCTGGGCACCTTCGAGCGCTACCGGATGCGTGCCGGTCTGCCCAAGGTGGCAGTGACCGCCGTGGTGCCGAGCCCTTTTCACCATGCCGATGCCGGGGTGCTGCGAGTCCCTAACCTGAATGCCGACCCGCGCGATGCCGTGGCGCACACGGCGGCGATCATCCGCGACCTGCCGGCCCTGGTAGCCGGCTCGCGGGGCACCCTGGTGCTGTTTTCCTCGCGCAAGCAGATGCAGGAAGTGTTCGAAGGGCTGGAGCGCGACTGGCGCAAGCGGGTGTTTATCCAGGGCAACCTGTCCAAGCAGGAAACCCTGAACAAGCACAAGGCGCGGGTCGACAGTGGCGAGGAGAGCGTGCTGTTCGGTCTGGCCAGCTTCGCCGAAGGGGTCGATCTGCCCGGTGCCTATTGCGAGCATGTGGTGATCGCCAAGATCCCTTTCGCCGTGCCGGACGACCCGGTGGAGGCGGCGCTGGCCGAGTGGATCGAGGCCCGAGGCGGCAATCCCTTTATGGAAATCTCCGTGCCGGATGCCTCCTTGCGCCTGGTTCAGGCCTGCGGGCGCCTGCTGCGCACCGAGGAAGACCGCGGCACCATCACCCTGCTCGACCGGCGCGTGGTGACACAGCGCTACGGCAAGGCCATTCTCAATGCGCTGCCGCCGTTTCACCGCGAGATCAGTTAGCGCGCTCGCCGCACCGTCGTAGCCGGGGCGTACGGCTGCAATGGTGCCAGCCGTCGGCGATGGGGAACGGCCCTAGCGTTTTGCTTTCAAACCACTGCCCCCACCCGGCCCGCGTCTCGAGCAACTAATCGCGGCGAGCCGGTTTGGGGCCGGAATCAACCCGCAGGTTCGCTGCCGGGTATTTCCGGGCACTTCTTGGAGAGCGTGGTCATGGCTAAGAAAATTACCCAAGTGTTGGCGTTCAGCGCCTGCGCCTTATTGCTGTCCTCGATGGCGGCACCCGAACACAATCCCTTTATCGGTTCCGCCTATGCCGGTCCTGGTGGTGGCGGTGGCGGCGGTGCTGGCGGTGGCGGTGCAGGAGGCGGTGGTGGTGGCGCGGGCGGCGGCGCTGGTGCCGGAGGCGGCCGCGGTGATGGCGGTGGTGCGGGTGTCGGTGGCGGTAAGGGTGGCGGCCTGGGTCAGGGCCAGGCAGGCCTGGCCGGGGACAACGGCAAGGGCCTGGCCAGTCGTGGCGACAACCGCGGCAGCAGCACGTCCGCCGCCGCTCAGTCCAAGGAGACCAGCGGTCTGGCCAAGGCCATGAGCGTGGTGTCCACCACGGCGGCCTCGGTAGCCGCGGCCATTGGCCAGCAGAACGCCGTCGACCGGCAGGCGCTGCGCGACCCGGACCAAGTCGATGAGGTTGTGGTAGTCGAGACTGTCGACTAGCAGGCTCAATCCTTGTCCCGCTCCTGTTGCAGGGCATCGCCCAGACTGCCGCACTGCGGTCTGATCCCCGCCCGGTAGGCCGCCCGCGACAGCAGGTGGGCGGCCAGTGGGGCGCTGGCCAGCAGCACCAGCACACCCAGCAGGACTTCCAGTGCGACTTCGGCATTGCTGGCCGCCGCGACCCCTGAGAGCACCAGCACCGCGCCCAGTACCCCAGCCTTGCTCGCCGCATGCATGCGGCTGTAACTGTCCGGCAGGCGCACTACGCCTATGGCACCGAGCAGGGAGATCAGGGCTCCGGCGAGCAGCAGAAACGAGGCCAGCCAGGCCAGCACGGGGGTGGTCATTGGGGCTCCTTGTCGTGGGGCTTCTGCTCGGGGGCATCGCGAAACAGAAAGGCGAAGGCCGCGGTGCCGAGAAAGGACACCAGGGCCAGCAACACCGCCACATCGACCAGGGCCGCCTGGGCGCTGAACAGCGCACTCAGGGCAGTGGCGGCGACGGCCAGCAGGGTCAGGGCGTCGATCGCCACCGCGCGATCGGGGCGACTGGGGCCGCGCAGCAGGCGGTAGACAATCAACAGACCGCTCAGCGCCAGCAGCGCGGCAGCCAGGGGCAGCACCCAGAAGGCTCCGGCCAGTTCGACAGTCATCTGCGTTCTCCAGTGGCGGCGGGTTCAAGCCAGTGCAGCAGGCGGCTTTCCAGGTTGTGCACCAGGCTTTCCACCTCCATCTGCTGGCGCGCATCGAGGACGTGGATAAACAGGGTGCCATCGGCTGCACGATAGTCCAGGGCCAGGGTGCCGGGAGTCAGGGTCAAAAGACCGCCGATCAGGGTCACCATCTTCGCGTTGCGGCTGCGCAGGCGCACGGCGACTATCGCCGGTTCGACGGCCACCTGGCGCGCCAGTACCAGTCTTGCCACATCTAGGCTGGCGAGAGCGACCTGGCCGATAAACCAGGGGATAAATCGACTGCCCAACTCCACCCGGCGGGCATACTGGCGCAGCCGGACGCTGGGCCATGCCAGCTTGCACAGCAGGTAGAGCAGGGCGAAGGCACTCAACGCGCCCCAGCCGTGCAGGTGCCCGGCGAGCGCGGCCAGGACCAGGCTCAGCGACAGGTGCAGGAGGAACATTCAGTCACCTCCCGGCGGGGCAACGCCCTGGAAATAGGCCTGGGGGTCGGCCAGTTGCGCGGCGGCGGCGCTGGCGTAGTCGATCACCGGGCCAGCCGCCAGGCCGATGGCGACGGTGAGCAGGGCCAGGGCGCTGATGCTCCACCAGGCCGAGCGCAGGCCGATGGTGCTCTGCAGGCTGTCGTCGCCGTCAGGGTGGGATTTGAGAAAGGCCTCGTTCCAGATCTTGTTCATCGACAGCAGGGTGAGCAATCCAGTGATCAGGGCGATGGCCGCGGCCCACCAGGCGGCGCTGTCCAGGCTGGCCTTGACCAGCAGCAACTTGGCCCAGAAGCCCGACAGTGGCGGAATGCCGGCCAGGGACAGCGCCGGTATGGCGAACAGCAGGGCTAGCCAGGGCCAGCGCGCATACAGCCCGCCCATGGCGGCCAGGCGCTCGGAGCCGCAGACACGGGCGGCCAGGCCGCCAATAAAGAACAGGTTGGCCTTCACCACGATATGGTGGATCAGGTAGAACACCGTCCCGGTCAGGGCCAACGGGGTGGCCAGGGCCAGGCCGAGGATCATGTAGCCGACCTGGCTGACGATATGGAACGACAGGATCCGCCGTATCTCGGTCTGCGCCGCCGCCCCCAGCACGCCCACCAGCATGGTGGCGCAGGCGATCCACAGCAGCCCCTGGTGGACCAGGCCGTAGTCGGGCCAGAGCAGGGTCACCAGGCGGATCAGCGCATACACCCCGACCTTGGTCAGCAGCCCGGCGAACATCGCCGACACCGCGGTAAAGGCCACGTGGTAGGTGGCCGGCAGCCAGCCGAACACCGGAAACAGCGCCGCCTTGATCGAGAATGACAGGAGCATCAGCAGCAAGGCCGGGGTGGTCCCCGGCGGCGCTTCACCGGCCCTGACCAGCAGCGCCAGCTGGCCCATGTTGAGGGTGCCGCTGGAGCCATAAATCAGTCCCGCCGCCAGCAGAAACAACAGGGTGGCGAACAGATTGAGCACCACATAGGTCATGCAGCCGGACAGCCGGCGTCTGCCGCCGCCCAGGGCCATCAGGGCGAAGGAGGCGATCAGCAGCACTTCGAACCAGACATACAGGTTGAAGATGTCGGCGGTGATAAAGGCCCCGCCGATACCGGTCAGCAGGCCATGCACGAACAGGTGGAAGTCGCCACTCAGCTGCGCGTCGCTGTCGCGGCTGATGCCATAGACCAGGGTGGCCAGGCCGATCAGCGCGCTGATCGCGAGCAGCGCCGCGGACAGGCGGTCGATCACCAGGCTGATGCCATAGGGTGCCTGCCAGTCGCCCAGCTGCCCGCTCAGTACGGTGTCAGCGGCGGCCAGCCAGACCAGGCTCAGGCCCAGGCCCAGGAGCAGCGCCGAACCGCTCAGGCTGACCAGTTTGAGCAGGCGCGCGTGGCGGCGCAGCAGCAAGCACAGCACCAGGGTGAGCAGTGGCAGCAATACCGGCCCGACCAGCAGTGCGTTCATGAACGAGGCTCCGCGTGCTCGCTGGCGATTTTCGCATTCTCATGTTCGCTGGCCGGCCAGTCCGGTGCCGGCTGTTCGGTGACCGAGCTGATCGAGTCGGTCGAATTGTCGCCATGCAGTTCGCGGGTGCGCTTGAGCAGTGCCAGGGCGAAGATAAACAGGCTGAAGCCGATCACGATGGCGGTCAGCACCAGGGCCTGCGGCAAGGGGTTGGCCAGTTCGCCGGTGGCACCGTTGGTAGCGACGAAGGCCGCCTGCTGCGCGCCGAAGCGCCCGGCGGTGAGCACCCCCAGGTTGATGGCGTTGCCGAGCACCGCCACCCCCAGGACCACGCGCTTGAGGTTGCGGTCGAGGAGCATCCACAGGCCGAAGCCGGCCATGCCGCCGGTGGTGATGGCTGCGATCCATTCCATTAGCGCTGTGCTCCCGTCAGTTGTTTGAGCATATGCATCGCGGCACCGAACACCGTCAGGAAGACCCCTATATCGAATAGCAGCGGGGTGCCCAGGGGCAGGCCGGCGGGAAACCACCACAGCCCGCCGAGAAATGCCTTGCCGGCGAGCAAACCGAGCACCCCGGCCCCGGCGGCGCAGCCCAGGCCGAGGCCGATCAGTCTGCTCGGGTCGATGGCATAGGGGCGCGGGCTATTGCCGTTGCCGAAGGTCAGGAGCAGCAGGGTCATGCCGCAGGCGGCGATCAGGCCGCCGATAAACCCGCCGCCGGGCAGGTTGTGGCCCCGCCATAGCAGCAGCAGGGCGGCAGCCAGCAGCAGAGCCGCCAGTGGGCGCATGCCTTGCTGGAGCAGCAGCGAGGCGAATTCGGCTTCGCCAGTGGCTTGCCTGGCGTGATTATCGCCAGCCAGCAAGGTGGCGGCCGCCAGGGCCGACAAGGCCACCACCAGGATTTCGCCGAGGGTGTCGAAGGCGCGGAAGTCGACCAGGATCACGTTCACCACGTTGCGGCCATGGCCGCCGCTCAGGCTGTTGTCCAGGTACCAGGCGGCGATATTGCCCGGCAGTGGCAGGCTTACGGCGAGGATCAGTGCGCCGGCCACGCTGAGGCCGAAGAGGATCGCCACCGCCGCGTGCAGGCGGCGCTTCCAGGGGGCGCGCGCGCCGCTGCCGGGCATGCTTGGCATGCGCCGAAACACCAGGGCGAGGAAGACCACGCTGAGGGTTTCCACCATCAGCTGGGCCATGGCTACGTCCGGTGCATTGACCGCGACGAAGAACAGCGCCAGGCCCAGACCGCAGGTTCCCAGCGCCGCCATCAGGGTCAGGCGACCGGGCAACAGCGCCGCGGCCGCCGCGCCGGCCAGGGCCAGCAGGCAGCCGGCCACGCCGAGCAGGGACACAGGCGAGAAACTGGCGTTACTCAATACCTGGCTGGCCGGCACCAGGCTGAACAGCAGCAGGCCGCCGATGGTCAGCCCGAGCAGCAGCAGGTGCTGGCGCAGGGAGCCGTGCTGGAAGCGCGCGGCGAGCAGTTCGGCAAACAGGAAGAGGCGCTTGAGCAGGCGATCCCAGAGTAAATCGCCGCTAAGGTTCCAGGCGTTGTTGATCCGCTCGATCAGCGCCCGCAAAGGGTCGCGCAGGCCGTAGAAGAGGATGCCCAGGGCGATGGTCAGCAGGCTGGCCAGCAGCGCCGGGGTGATGCCGCCCCAGAGGTACAGGTTGACGTCCACCGTGCCGCGCGCCACGGCCTGTACCGCGGTATTCACCAGCCAGGTTTCCGACCAGGCATTCCAGGCCCCGAGCAGCAAGCCGCCGATGGCCAGGAGCATGGGGCCGATCCACATGGCCGGGGAAACCTCATGGGGTGTTTTCGGATAGTCGCCCCGGCGACCGAGAAAACTATGGATAAACACCAGGCAGGCGGTGGCGAACATCAGGGCATTGGTGAGGATCATCACCAGAGTCACCGCCTGGCCGATCGGGCCCATTGCGATCAGGCCGGTGTATTTGAACTCCTTGGCGATAAAGCCGAAGAACGGCGGCAGGCCGGCGTTGGAGAACGCCGCCAGGGCCACCGCCGCCGCGGTCAGCGGCATAAACCTGATCAAGCCCCCCAGGCGCGCCAGTTCACGGGTGCCGGTGGCATGGTCGACGGCCCCCACGGCCATAAACAGCGCGCCCTTGTACAGCGAATGGGCCACCACGTAGAGCACGAAGGCCTGCAGGCCATAGCTGTTGTTGGTGCCGATCAGCATGGTCAACTGGCCCAGCACGGTGACCGTGGTGTAGGCCAGCAGGCGTTTCAGGTCGGTCTGGCGAAAGGCCAGAAAGGCCCCCAGTAGCGCCGTGGCCGCGCCGAAGCCGATCAGCAGCGTGCCCCAGCCGACGGAACCGCCCAGCACCGGGTTGAGCCTGGCCAGCAGGTAGATGCCGGCTTTGACCATGGTCGCCGAATGCAGGTAGGCGGACACCGGTGTCGGTGCGTTCATCGCATTGGGCAGCCAGATATGGAAGGGTATCTGGGCCGATTTGGTAAAGCAGCCGAGCAGCACCAGCAGCATGATCGCCGGCAGCAGGGCGTGCTCCTCCACCTGGCTGGCATCGAGCTGGGAGAATTGCCAGGTCTGGCTGACGCTGCCCAGCAGGATCAGCCCGGCGAGCAGGGCCAGGCCGCCGCCACCGGTGATCAGCAGGGCCTGCAGGGCGGCGCGGCGCGATTCGCCCTGCTTGTGGTTGAAGCTGATCAGCAGAAAGGAGGTGATGCTGGTCAGCTCCCAGAACACGAACAGGGCGATAAAGTCATCGGCCAGTACCAGGCCGAGCATCGCCAGCATAAAAAGCAGCAGGTAGGCATGAAAACGCCCGAGCTGGTGGTGGTCGACCAGGTAGGCCCCGGCATAGAGCACGATCAGCGCACCAATGCCGCTGATCAGCAGGGCGAACAGCAGGGACAGGCCATCCAGGCGCAGGCCCAGTTGAATGCCCAGGGCCGGCACCCAGTCAAGCGTCTCGAGCAGGGCCTCCCCTCCGGCCACCAGGGGGATCTGGCTGGCCAGCCAGGCGAAGGCCGCCAGTGGCGCGAGCATCAGCACCCAACCGGCCCGCTGCGGCAGCCGCTGTGTCAGCCAGGGAGCCAGCAGGGCCGCCAGTGCAATGATGGCCAACAGATAAAGCACGACCGTCTCCTCTACCGGTTTGGGCTGGCTGCCTGTGCGCAGTAGCGTATCGGCGCGCTGGGCAAGGGCCTGGAAATTGAGCCTTCGCTACGGTTGATTGTTTTTCAGCATAGAGAGTTGCGCAGGGGCTTTGCTATTTGGTGAGGTTTAACAACGTTGCATGATGGGTCCACTTTGCCGCTGGCATCTTGCGCGAGACTCGTTCAAGGTCGCGGTATTTCAGTATTCGGGGAGTGTAGGGTGATGCAGGTTCAGGGGTATTTCGATCTCAGGTTCGAGGCGGTCAAAGAGGCATTCGCGGCGCTGTTCGACGACCCGCAAGAGCGCGGCATGGCGCTGTGCGTGCAGGTCGGCGGCGAAACCGTGCTGGATATCTGGGCCGGCACGGCGGACAAGGACGGTCAGCAGGCCTGGCACAGCGACACCATCCTCAACCTGTTTTCCTGCACCAAGACCTTCACCGCCGTGACCGTGCTGCAACTGGTCGGCGAGGGCAAGCTGGAGCTGGATGCCCCGGTGGCCCGCTACTGGCCCGAGTTCGCCGAGGCCGGCAAGGAAAAAATCACCCTGCGCCATCTGCTCAGCCATCAGGCCGGGTTACCGGCCCTACGCCAGATGCTACCGGCCGAAGCCCTGTACGACTGGCAGGCGATGACCACCGCGCTGGCCGCCGAAACACCCTGGTGGGCATTGGGCGAGGGCCATGGTTACGCGCCGATCACCTACGGCTGGCTGGTGGGTGAGGTCGTGCGCCGGGTCGAGGGGCGCGGGCCGGGCGAAAGCATCGTGGCGCGCACGGCCAAACCGCTGGGCCTGGACTTTCACGTCGGTCTGGCGGATCAGGAATTCGACCGCGTGGCGATCATCTCCCGCGGCAAGGGCAATTTCGGCGATGCCGCCGCCCAGCGCCTGCTCAAGACCATGATGAGCGAGCCGGCGGCCATGAGTACGCGGGCCTTTACCAACCCGCCGTCGATCATGACCAGCACCAACAAGCCTGAATGGCGGCGTATGCAGCAGCCGGCGGCGAACGGCCACGGCAATGCGCGCAGCCTGGCCGGCTTTTACAGCGGCCTGCTCGATGGCCAGTTGCTGGAAAGCGAGCTGCTGGCCGAGCTGACCCGCGAGCACGCGGTGGGCGAGGACAAGACCCTGCTGACCCGCACCCGCTTCGGCCTGGGTTGCATGCTCGATCAGCCTGAGGTGGCCAATGCCACCTACGGCATGGGGCCGCGCGCCTTTGGCCACCCGGGTGCCGGTGGTTCCACCGGCTTTGCCGACCCGGAGCGGGATGTGGCCTTCGGGTTTGTCACCAACAACCTGGGACCGTTCGTCTTGATGGACCCCCGTGCACAGAAACTTGCGAGGCTATTGGCTGATTGTTTGTAGCAAGCTCGGCTAAACTCCAATGCAATATGGCCTGATTTGCTGCCCGCGAGCGCAGGCCACTTTTTCAAGTCTCTAGATGTGGATGCCCAATGCCTAACAAATTTCTTGCCTTAGCCCTGTGTGTTCTGGTCAGCGGTTGCAGCGCTTTTGAGAAAGCCGACAAGTCCGCCAAAGTCGTGGCCATGCCGCCGCCCGCAGTGACCCAGGCCTGGCTCGACGATTACGAACCACGTGTGCGCGAGGCGATCAAGGGCAGTGCCTTCGAACTGGTACGTCGGGAAAACCTGTTGGTGGTCACCGCGCCGGTGCAGAGCTCGTTCAACCCGGACCGCCCGCACATGATGCTGCCCTCGATCCTGGGGCCGCTCAGCCGCATGGCCAAACTGCTGGAAAACGACGAGAAGATTGGTGTGCTGGTGCTGGGTCATGCCGACAGCAGCGGTGCGGATGCGCTCAACCGCGATCTGAGCTACCAGCGTGCCCGGGCCTTCACCTCGATTTTCCGTCTGAGTGGCCTGAAGCAGAACCGCCTGATGGTCAAAGGCCTGGGCTCGGACATGCCGCGTGCGGCCAACGACAGCGCCGAAGGCCGTGCCCTGAATCGCCGGGTCGAGATCCTCCTGACCTCCAAGGCCACCCTCAACGGCCTGATCGCCAAATACAGCCAGCCGGCCGCCGCCGTTCCTGCGGTTGCCGCTGCCCACGTCAAAACCGGCTCCAAATAACTAGTTGTCGTAGATCAAGCCAAGTAATACGGCGAGGGTTAAGCTAGGCGACATCTGTTCTGGAGGATTCGCCTATGACTCAGACCCTGATCGATATGCGCCGCGACTACACCCGCGATGGACTGTGCGAGACGCAAGCCCCGCTGGAACCCTTCAGCCTGTTCCAGCGCTGGTTTGCCGAGGCGGTAAAGACCGAGCAACTGCCGGTCGAGCCCAATGCCATGACCCTGGCCACGGTGGACGAGGAGGGGCGGCCGCATTGCCGGGTGCTGCTGCTCAAGGGGGTGGACCCGCGCGGCTTTACCTTCTTCAGCAACTACGACAGCGCCAAGGGTCGGCAACTGGCTGCCCGGCCCTATGCGGCCATGACCTTTTTCTGGCCCAGCCTGGAGCGTCAGGTACGTATCGAGGGGCGCGTCGAGCGGGTCAGCGCCGAAGAGTGCGATGCCTACTTCCAGGTACGGCCTCTAGGCAGTCGTCTGGGGGCCTGGGCTTCGCCGCAGAGTCAGGTGATTGCCGACCGCGCCGAGCTGGAAGGCCTGCTGGCCGAAACCGAGCAGCGCTTTCTCGAGCGCGCGCCGCACTGCCCGCCACATTGGGGGGGCTATCGTTTGCTACCCGAGCGCATCGAATTTTGGCAGGGCCGGCCGAGCCGTCTGCATGATCGACTCAACTACCGTCTTGATAAGGGCAACTGGTTGCGTGAGCGCCTGGCCCCCTGATCGGCCGGTTAATGGCCTCAGCTGCCGTCGCGGTAATCCCTGGCGGCAGCCTCCAGCCAGGCCTGCAGCTCGCCGCGCTTGATTCCGGCCGCCCGGGCCTGCTGCAAGCGCTCGAGCATATAGCTGCGCTTGTCCGGCGAGTCGCCGGCCAATGACAGGGCCAGGTCGCGATCGACCCAGCGCTTGATCCGCACATACAGCCACCAGTGGAAGTACAGGCCCGCCACTGTGGTGATGGCAACGATAAAGTAATCCATGGTTCTCCCCTGGGTCTCCTCCCAGCTTAAGCCCGCTGGGCTGTGAGCCGAAAGGCGGCGCAATGTCGCGGAGGGGCTAGGCTCCGGCGCGGCCGCACATGAAACGGCAACAGACCCTGGGGTAAAGTTTTGCCTTATATTGACGGGTGACAGCCAGAGCGTGCTCGCGCTCTAATAAGCGCCTCGCAAACTGGAGGAACCACCATGCGTAAACCCTTTGTGTTGCTTGCCTCATTCGCCATGCTGGCCTTGTTGGGGGGTTGCGCTTCCAGTCTGACCGGCGACACCTACTCGCGCTCCGAAGCCCGCGCGGTGCAGACCGTGCGCATGGGCACCATCGAGTCCCTGCGGCCGGTGCAGATCGAAGGCACCAAGACCCCCATCGGTGCCGGTGCCGGTGCGGTGATTGGCGGCATTGGCGGCAGCTCGGTCGGCGGTGGCCGTGGCAGTGCGGTGATGGCGGTGATTGGCGCAGTGGCTGGCGGCCTGTTGGGCGCGGCGGCCGAGGAAGGTCTGACCCGCACCCAGGGCGTGGAAATTACCGTGCGCGAAGACGACGGCAGCATGCGCGCCTATGTGCAGGAGGTCGAACCAAACCAGATCTTCCGTGTGGGCGAGCGTGTGCGCATCATGACCGTCAACGGCACCAGCCGCGTTACCCATTAAGTGTCGAATAAGCCGGATCAGTAATGGCTGATCCGGCTTTTTCTTGCCTGGGTTTCTGTGTCGGGCCGTGTTTATCGGGCGTATTCGATAAATTTCAGGCGGAAAACCTTGAAATAAGAGCGTTTAGTAATACTTCTATCCATGACGGCGTGCCGATAGGTATGGATAATCGCTGAATTATCCTGTGCCGACAGGGGGTTAGCAGATTGCTGCGGGCCGTTGTACCTGGCGCAATCATTTTTCACGCAATGTTAAGCGGGCATAGATCCGCAGCCATGCACCCACACGCCGCGCCCCGGAAGCGGGAACGGCGTGGCCGTGCTGGTGGGTTCGCATAAAGGGGTTTCATGTATGACGCTTGCGCTGATTATCGCCTTGCCATTTCTCGGGGCATTACTCCCCTTGCTGGCGGAGCGCCTGGGCCGTTCGGCGTGTGCCGCGGCGGCCGGGATCGCGCCCTTGGCCGCCTTGGTTCTGCTGGTGTCGCAGCAGTCCTCGGTATTTGCCGGTGAGCTACTCAGGTTCAAGCTGGAGTGGCTGCCGGCCCTGGGCCTGAACCTGAGCCTACGCCTCGACGGCCTGGGCTTTCTGTTCGCCCTGCTGATTCTCGGCATCGGTTTGCTGGTGATTCTCTACGCCCGTTACTACCTGGCGAAACAGGAGCCGATGGGGCGCTTCTTCGCCTTTCTGCTGCTGTTTATGGGGGCCATGCTCGGCGTGGTGCTCTCGGAAAACCTGCTGCTGATGCTGATGTTCTGGGAGCTGACCAGCCTGTCGTCGTTCCTCCTGATCGGCTTCTGGAATGCCCGCTCGGATGCCCGCAAGGGCGCACGCATGGCCCTGGTGGTAACCGGTGGCGGCGGCCTGGCGCTGCTCGCCGGGATTCTGTTGCTCGGCCATATTGCCGGCAGCTTCGAACTGTCCCAGGTGCTGGCCGCCGGCTATGCGATTCGCGCCCACGAACTCTACCCGCTGGCGCTGATCCTGGTACTGCTCGGGGTGTTCACCAAGTCGGCGCAGTTTCCCTTCCACTTCTGGTTGCCCCACGCAATGGCGGCACCCACCCCGGTATCGGCCTACCTGCACTCGGCGACCATGGTCAAGGCCGGGGTGTTTCTGCTGGCGCGCCTGTACCCGGCGCTGGCGGGCTCGGAATGGTGGTTCTATCTGGTCAGCATCACCGGCCTGGTGACCCTGTTGTTCGGGGCCGGCATGGCCCTGTTTCAGCATGACCTCAAGGGGCTGCTGGCCTATTCGACCATCAGCCACCTCGGCCTGATCACCCTGCTGTTCGGCCTCGATACGCGCCTGGCGGCGGTGGCGGCGGTGTTCCATATCATCAACCACGCGACCTTCAAGGCTTCACTGTTTATGGCCGCGGGGATCATCGACCACGAAACTGGAAGCCGCGATATGCGGCGTATCAACGGTTTATGGAAGTACATGCCGCATACGGCGGTGCTGGCCATGGTGGCGGCCTCGGCCATGGCCGGGGTTCCGCTGCTCAATGGCTTCCTGAGCAAGGAAATGTTCTTTACCGAAACCCTCAGCCAGCACCTGCTGGGCAGCTTCAGTTGGGTGATCCCGGCCGGCGCGACCCTGGCCGGGGTGTTCTCGGTGGCCTATTCGCTGCGCTTTATCCACGACGTGTTCTTCAACGGCGAGCCGATCAACCTGCCGCATTACCCGCCCCACGAGCCGCCGCGCTATATGAAGGTGCCGGTGGAGGTGCTGGTGTTCCTCTGCCTGCTGGTCGGCATCGTCCCGGCCTACACAGTGGCACCGCTGCTGGCGGTGGCGGCCGCCTCGACCCTGGGCGGGCCCCTGCCCGAGTACAGCCTGTCGATCTGGCACGGCTTCAACCTGCCGCTGCTGATGAGCTTTATCGCCCTGTTCGGCGGCATCCTGGTCTACACCTTCCGTCAGCCGCTGTTCCGCTGGTACGCCGGGTTGCCGCAACTGGATGCCAAGCTGGTGTTCGAGAAGGCGGTGCAGAAGTTCGTCGTTGTGGCCGTGGCGATCACCGCGTTCCTCGAAAACGGTTCCCTGCAGCGCTACCTGGCGTTGATCCTGCTGGCCTCGCTGGCGGTGGTGACGGTGGCGCTGGGGCCGTTGTCGAGCCTGCAAGGGCCGCTGGCCATGAGCCCGGTGGATGCGGTCACGGGCCTGAGCATGGGCATGCTGGCCTTGTCGGCACTGATCACCGTGGTGTTTCACCGCCGCCGCCTGGTGGCCCTGCTGATGCTCAGCGTGGTCGGTCTGCTGGTGGCCCTGGCCTTCGTGCGTTTCTCCGCGCCAGACCTGGCGCTGACCCAGCTGTCGGTGGAAATGGTCACCATGGTGCTGTTGATGCTGGCGCTGTACTTCCTCCCGGCCTACACCCCGGGCGAGTCGAGCAGCCTGCGCGGGCTGCGTGATTTCGTCCTGGCCGGTGGCTTCGGCACCCTGGTGGCGCTGCTGGTCTATGCGGTGCTGAGCCGGCCCTACGAGTCGATCGCCCACTTCTTTATCGACAACAGCCTCTCCGGGGGCGGCGGCAGCAACGTGGTCAACGTGATCCTGGTGGATTTCCGCGGCTTCGATACCCTGGGCGAGATCAGCGTGCTGGCCATCGCCGGGGTGGGCATCTATGCCTTGCTCGGCGGCCTGCAGCTGTTCCAGCCCAAGCAGGACGCCGAAGGCCATGCCTGGGCGCGCGACCGTCACCCGCTGATCCTCGCCACCCTGTCGCGCTTGCTGTTGCCCCTGGCGCTGCTTATCTCGGCCTTTATCTTCCTGCGCGGGCACAACCTGCCGGGCGGCGGCTTTATCGCCGGACTGATCACCTCGGTCGCGCTGATTCTGCAGTACGTAGCCAACGGCGTGCGGTGGACCCGCTCGCGTCTGGCGCTGAATTATCACCAGATGGCCGGCGGCGGCGTGCTGCTGGCCGGGGCCACTGGGCTGGCCAGCTGGCTGTTCGGCTTCCCGTTCCTGACCACCACCTTCGGTCATTTCGATATTCCGCTGGTGGGTGAGGTCGAGCTGGCCAGCGCCATGCTCTTCGATTTTGGGGTCTACCTGACCGTGATAGGTGCAACCCTGCTGATTCTCGCCAACCTGGGCAAGCTGACCCAGGACGATGCAGCCAAGGAGGTGCATTGATGGAAGCTCTATTTGCCATAACCCTGGGCATTCTCACTGCCAGCGGCGTTTACCTGCTGCTGCGCGCGCGCACCTTCCCGGTGGTGATGGGCCTGATCCTGCTGTCCTATGCGGTCAACCTGTTCCTGTTCGCCATGGGGCGGCTGCAGACCGGCATGCCGGCGGTGATCGGCCGTAGCGCCGAGTACGCCGACCCCTTGCCCCAGGCCCTGGTGCTGACGGCCATCGTCATCGGCTTCGCCATGACCGCGTTCGTCCTGGTGTTGTCGCTGCGCGGGGTGGGTGAGCTGAAAACCGATCATGTCGATGGCAAGGAGCCGAAAGCATGAATCATGCGTTGATCCTGCCCGTGCTGTTGCCGATGGTTGCCGGCAGCCTGCTGTTGTTCGCCGCACGCCTGCCCCTGGCCCAGCAGCGCCTGTTGTCGGTGCTGTCGACCCTGGCGCTGCTGCTGGTCAGTATGTGGCTGCTGCGCCTGGCCGATGGCGGACAGCTGCACAGCTATGCCCTGGGCAACTGGCAGGCTCCGTTCGGCATCGTTCTGCTGCTCGATCGCCTTAGCGCCCTGATGCTCGCGGTCACCGCGGTGCTGGCGCTGTTTGCGGTGCTCTATGCGGTGCGCGGCGACGATACCCGCGGCAGCAACTTTCACGCCCTGTTCCAGTTCCAGTTGATGGGCATCAACGGGGCCTTTCTCACCGGCGACCTGTTCAACCTGTTCGTGTTCTTCGAGATCCTGCTGATCGCCTCCTATGCCTTGCTGCTGCATGGCGGCGGAGGCGAGCGGGTGCGTGCCGGGATTCACTACGTGGTGCTCAACCTGCTGGGCTCGTCGCTGTTCCTGATCGCCGTGGGCATGATGTACGGCATCACCGGCACCCTGAACATGGCCGATCTGGCGGTCAAGGTGGCGGCTGCCAGCCCCGACGATGCGGCGCTGATGGGCGCGGCCGGGTTGCTGCTGCTGGTGGTGTTCGGCCTCAAGGCGGCGTTCCTGCCGCTGTATTTCTGGTTGCCGCGGGCCTATGCCGCGGCCAGCGCGCCGGTGGCGGCGCTGTTCGCGATCATGACCAAGATCGGCCTGTACTCGATCATGCGCGTGTATATCCTGATCTACGGCGAGCAGGCCGGTAGCATCGCCAATCTGGCCGCCGACTGGCTGTGGCCGCTGGCCCTGCTGACGGTGGTCTGCGGCGTGCTCGGCGCGCTGGCGGCGGTCACCCTGCAGGGGCTGCTGGCCTACCTGGTGGTGGTCTCGGTGGGCACCCTGCTGGCGGGCATCGCCCTGGGCACCCCCGAGGCCCTGAGCGCGGCGTTGTTCTATCTGGTGCACAGCACCTGGATCACCGGCGCGCTGTTTCTGATCGTCGACCTGATCAGCCGCCAGCGCGGCGAGAAGGCCGGCAGGCTGATCCAGGGCCCGGCCTTGCTGCAACCGCTGCGACTCAGCGCGCTGTTCTTTATCGGGGCCATCGCCATTGCCGGCCTGCCGCCGTTTTCCGGCTTTCTCGGCAAGCTGCTGTTGCTGCGCGCGGTGGAGCCAGGCGTGCAGGCGCTGCTGTTATGGCCGGTGCTGCTGCTCGGCGGCCTGCTGACCCTGGTGGCCCTGAGCCGGGCCGGCAGCACGGTGCTCTGGCGCACCGGGCGCGACGTGCTGGGCAGTGCCGAAGGCGATAGCGGGCGTACCTTGGCCGCCGCCGGCCTGCTGCTGATGGTCGTCTTGCTGCTGCCCTTTGCCGCGCCGCTGCTGAGCTATATCGATGCCACGGCGGCGCAGCTGTTCGACCTTGGTCCCTATATGCAACTGGTATCCGCGGGAGAGCCAGCATGATCACGGCGTTTACCAATCGCTGGCTGCCACAGCCGCTGCTCAGTCTGTTTCTGCTGGCTATCTGGCTGCTGCTGATGAACGACCTCGGCTTCGGTCACTGGCTGCTCGGGGCCTTGTTCGGCTGGGCGATTCCGCAACTGACCCAGGTGTTCTGGGTGCGCCCGCCGCGACTGTACAAGCCGGTCAGGCTGTGTCTGTTCTTCCTGCGGATTCTCGGTGATATCGTCCTGGCCAACCTGCAGGTGGCCAAGCTGATCCTCGGTTCCAGCAGCAAGCTGCGCCCGGCCTTCGTCGAGATACCGCTGGAGCTGGACGACGACCTGGCGCTGACCATGCTCGCCAGCATCGTCTCCCTGACCCCCGGCACCGTTTCCGCCGACCTCAGCGACGACCGCAAGACCCTGCTGGTGCATGGTCTGGATGTGGCCGACGAAGCCGCCCTGATCGCCGAAATCAAGCAGCGCTATGAGGCCCCATTGAAGGAGGTGTTCACATGCTCTACTACGTGATTCCCCTGTGCCTGGCGATCATGACCCTGGCCCTGGTGCTGACCCTGCTGCGCCTGATCAAGGGGCCCGATCTGCCGGACCGGATCCTCGCCCTGGATACCCTGTATATCAACGCCATCGCCCTGATCGTGCTGTTCGGCATCTGGCTGGGTTCGGACCTGTATTTCGAGGCGGCGCTGCTGATCGCCGTCATGGGCTTTGTCGGTACCGTGGCGGTGGCCAAGTACTTGCTGCGCGGTGACATCATTGAGTGAGGTTGGCATGAATATTTGGCTTGAAGGCCTGGTGGCGATCAGTCTGCTGATCGGCAGCCTGTTCGCCCTGATCGGCGCTCTGGGGCTGTACCGGCTGCCGGACTTCTATATGCGCCTGCACGGTCCGACCAAGGCCACCACCCTGGGGGTGGGCGGCATGGTGGTGGCCTCGATGGTCTATTTCAGCAGCCAGGGCAATGGCATCAGCCTGCATGAACTGCTGATCACCCTGTTCCTGTTTATCACCGCCCCGGTCAGCGCTCATATGCTGGCCAAGGCCGCCCTGCAGCAGAAGCTGCGCCTGAGTGACAAGACCCGCGGCCGGCCCTGGGATCAGTAGATCGTCGTATCCGCTTTCCGTAGCCCGGACGCAATTCGGGGGCGGCTGGCGCGGCGTACCCTCACCTGTTGCACAGTTCGCGCGCCTGACTGTACCTGTCTGCCCCGGGCAAGCCCCTCTACACTCCAGCTTTCAGACGGAGGCGGCTATGGGCGGGCAGGGCAGGGGTGTGGCGATGATCTGCCTGGTGGTGGCCATGGCGCTGTGGGGCAGTTCCTTTATTGCCCTGAAGGTGGCCTTCGCCGAGTTGCCGGCGATGTGGGTGATCTTCGCCCGCATGGCCCTGGGCAGCCTGGTGTTCCTCCTGGCCTGGCGCTGGCGCGGGCGCATGCAGTATCGCCCGGGGGACTGGAAATACCTGCTCGGCCTGGCGGCCTGCGAGCCTTGCCTGTACTTCCTGTTCGAGGCCCTGGCCCTGCAGAACACCAGTGCTGCCCAGGCGGGCATGGTCACCGCGTTGCTGCCGCTGCTGGTGGCCATGGGGGCCATGGCCTTTCTCAAGGAGCGCGTGAGCCGCACCACCCTGGCCGGCTTTCTCCTCGCCGTCAGCGGGGCCCTGTGGCTGAGCCTGGCCGGCAGCGCCGATGAGCATGCGCCCAACCCGTTGCTCGGCAATTTCTACGAATTGCTCGCCATGCTCTGCGCCACGGGCTATACCCTGTTACTCAAGCACCTGTCGGCGCGCTATTCGCCCTTTCTACTGACGGCCATGGTGGCCTTTGTCGGTACCCTGTTCTTTCTGCCGCTGGCCTTGGTGGCGGCACCGCTGCCGCAGACTGTCAGCCTGCTGGGCCTGGGCGCGGTGGCTTACCTGGGCCTGCTGGTGACCGTGGGGGCCTACGGGCTCTACAACTTCGGCGTCAGCCGCCTGCCGGCCAGCCAGGCTTCGGGCTTTACCAACCTGATACCAGTGTTCACCCTGGTGTTCGCCATGCTCCTGCTCGGCGAGCGCCTGAACAGCATGCAGCTGTGCGCCGCCGCGCTGGTCTTTGCCGGGGTGGCGTTGAGCCAATGGCGCAGCGCGCCGCCGCTACCTGCCGGCGTACTGGATTGAGGAAATGAGATGAGCGCAGCACGGCAATGGGCGCGCGAGGCGATCCGCATTATCGAGGCGGATTTTCAGCGCAGCGCCGACACCCACCTGATCCCTCTGCCGCTGCCCGGCCTGCCGGGTATCGAGCTGTATTTCAAGGACGAGTCCAGTCACCCCACCGGCAGTCTCAAGCATCGACTGGCCCGTTCGCTGTTTCTCTATGCCCTGTGCAATGGCTGGTTGAAACCCGGCGCGCCGGTGATCGAAGCCTCCAGCGGTTCCACGGCGATCTCCGAAGCCTACTTCGCCCGTCTGCTGGGCCTGCCCTTTATCGCGGTGATGCCGGCCAGCACCTCGAAAGAGAAGATCGCGCAGATCGCCTTCTATGGCGGCCACAGCCACCTGGTCGATGACCCGACGCAGATCTACGCCGAATCCGAGCGCCTGGCGCAGGAGAGCGGCGGGCACTTTATGGATCAGTTCACCTACGCCGAGCGCGCCACCGACTGGCGCGCCAATAACAATATCGCCGAGTCGATCTTCCAGCAGCTGCGCAGCGAGCGTTTCCCCGAACCGAGCTGGCTGGTCTCCAGCCCCGGTACCGGCGGCACCCTGGCCACCCTGGGGCGCTATGTGCGCTACCGTCGCCACGCCACTCGGGTGCTGTGCGCCGACGCCGAACGCTCGGTGTTCTTCGACTACTACCGCAGCGGCGACGCCAGCCTGACCCTGGACTGCGGCTCGCGTATCGAAGGCATCGGCCGACCGCGGGTTGAGGCCTCGTTCCTGCCGACGGTGATCGATGCCATGTGCAAGGTGCCCGATGCCCTGTCGCTGGCGGCCATGCATTACCTGGCCCAGCGCCTGGGGCGGCGCGTCGGCGGCTCCAGCGGCACCAATCTGATCGGTGCGCTGCTGGTGGCGCAGCGCATGGTCGCGGCCGGCGAATCCGGTTCGGTGGTGGCGATTCTCTGCGACGGTGGCGAGCGCTACGCCGGCAGCTATTACGACGACCACTGGCTCAGTGCCCAGGGTTTCGACCTGGCCCCGTCGATCGCGGCCATCGCCGCCTGCGCAGAACGCGGCGAGCCGCTGCCGGGCGATCTGCCTAGCGCAGGCCTGTAGGATGGGTTAGCCGCTAACAGGTTTTTTGGCAAACCATCCATTGAGGCGCGGCGTAACCCATCATGGCGCACCGCGCCGAGCCACGGTTTTACCGCCTTGCATGCCTCCATGTTTATGGAGCAGGGAGGACACATGAGCGACTTCGACATACGCCAGGCACAGGCTCGGGACATTGATAACCTCTGCGCGCTGATCCTCGAGCACGGCCCCAATCCCTGCAATCATCTGCCCGAGGCCGAAGTGATCGCCCATCTGCAGGCTATCGCCGACGGTTCGGTGCAGGCCGTGCTGGTCGAGCGGGAGGGCGAGTTGCTGGGTTTTGTCAGCTACTGTCTAACCAGGCACTTCGCGCGCTATCAGCCCGAGGCGCGGCGCGACCACCTGCAGGGCTATATCTGCGAAGCCGTCACCCATCGCGCCATGGCGGGGCGGGGGCTGGGCTCGCGTTTATTGCAGCAGGCGGTGATCCAGCTGGGCGAGCAGGGCGTGAGCGATAGCTATATCGACCGCCACGAGGAAAACGCCGCCTCGGCGGGGATGATGCGCAAAGCCGGCTTCGTTGAGGTCGAAACCTATGCCGACCCGCAGCGCAGGCCGAATGGTTCCGGCCGTACCACCCTGTGCTGCTTGCGTTTAGCCTGATGCACCACCGCGCCGCGGCTGCGGTGCCAGGAGAGGAGGCAGATGATTCAGTGCAAAAGGGTGTACGAAGAGATTTCGGCAACGGACGGCCGGCGCGTATTGGTCGACCGCCTGTGGCCGCGCGGGCTGAGCAAGGCAGCGCTGCAGCCGGATGCCTGGTTGCCGGAGGTGGCCCCGTCCACGCAGCTACGCCGCCAGTTCGCCCATGAACCGGCAGCGTTCGAGGCGTTCCGTGCCCAGTACCGTGCCGAATTGGTGGCTCATCCCGAGTATTGGCAGGGCCTGCTGGAACCCGCCGAACAGGGCGTATTGACCCTGCTGTTCGGCGCACGTGATACGCAGTTGAACAACGCCCGGGTCCTGGCCGAATTTCTCGAGGAAGAATTGGAACGCCGTGGCCCGCCAAGCTCGCCGGTTTGCTACGCCGACAGGATGTAGGGCCCAGGATTAGCTTTCGGCAATCCCGAGCATATCCCGCGCCAGGGCTTCGGCCACGCGAATGCCATCGACCCCCGCGGAGAGAATGCCGCCGGCATAACCCGCGCCTTCGCCGGCCGGGTACAGGCCCTTGACGTTGAGGCTCTGCATATCCGCGCCGCGGGTGATACGCAGCGGCGAGGAGGTGCGCGTCTCGATACCGGTCAGCACCGCATCAGCCAGAGCGAAGCCCTTGATCTGCTTGTCGAAGGCCGGCAGCGCCTCGCGGATCGCCGCGATGGCGAAATCCGGCAATGCCTGCGCCAGGTCGCCAAGCTTGATCCCAGGTTTATACGAGGGCTCGACGCTGCCCAGTTCAGTGGACGGCTTGCCGGCGATAAAGTCGCCGACCAGTTGTCCGGGCGCTTCGTAGTTGCTGCCGCCGAGCAGGTAGGCCTGCGATTCCAGGCGCTCCTGCAGCTCGATGCCGGCCAGCGGGCCGCCCGGATAGTCCTGCTCCGGGGTGATGCCGACGACGATGCCGGCGTTGGCGTTGCGCTCGTTGCGCGAATACTGGCTCATGCCGTTGGTCACCACCCGCTCGGGCTCGGAGGTGGCGGCGACCACGGTGCCGCCGGGGCACATGCAGAAGCTGTACACCGAGCGACCGTTGCTGGCGTGGTGCACCAGTTTGTAGTCCGCCGCGCCGAGTTTCGGGTGGCCGGCGTATTTGCCCAGACGTGCGCGGTCGATCAGGCCTTGCGGGTGCTCGATACGAAAGCCTACCGAGAACGGCTTGGCTTCCATAAATACCTCGCGCTTGTGCAGCATGCGAAAGGTATCGCGCGAGCTGTGGCCCAGGGCCAGGATTACATGGCGGCTGAGCAACTGCTCGCCACTGTCCAGTACCACGCCCTGCAGTTGGCCGTCCTCGATCAACACGTCGCTGACCCGCTGCTGGAAGCGCACTTCTCCGCCCAGGGCCTTGATCTCCTCGCGCATGGTGGCGACCACGCCGGTGAGGCGGAAGGTGCCGATATGCGGCTTGCTGACGTAGAGAATCTCGTCCGGCGCGCCGGCCTTGACGAACTCCTGCAGCACCTTGCGCCCCAGGTGCTTGGGATCCTTGATCTGGCTGTACAGCTTGCCGTCGGAGAAGGTGCCGGCACCGCCCTCGCCGAACTGCACGTTGGACTCGGGGTTGAGTTCGTTCTTGCGCCACAGGCCCCAGGTGTCCTTGGTGCGCTGGCGCACTTCGGTGCCGCGTTCCAGCACGATGGGCTTGAGTCCGGCCTGGGCGAGGATCAGTGCGGCGAAGATGCCGCAGGGGCCGAAGCCGACCACCAGGGGACGCTCTGCGAGGTTCTCAGGTGCCATGCCGACTGGTTTGTAGGCGGTATCCGGGGTGACGCTGATATGCCGGTCATCGCTGAACTTGGCCAGCAGCGCCGCTTCATCGCGCAGCTCGCAGTCGATGGTGTAGATGAAGTGCATTTCAGTGGATTTCTTGCGCGCATCGTAGCTGCGCTTGAACAGGCTGAAGTCGAGCAACTCGCTGTCGGTAATGCCCAGGCGCTGGACGATGGCCGGGCGCAGGGCCTCGTCCGGATGGTCGAGGGGCAGCTTGAGTTCGGTGATGCGCAGCATGGGGCAATTCCAGGATCGGGGCCGGAGGCAACCCGGCAGCTTTTAAAAGGCGGTGATTATAAACCTGTTCGGCCGCATCTGCTGTGCTGGACTGGTGCGCACGGCGCACCCTACGGGCGGGATCTCAGGGATGGGTCCAGGCCAGCAGCACATCGAGCATGCGATTGGCGAAGGCCCATTCGTTGTCGTACCAGGCCAGTACCTTGACCAGGTCGCCCTGCACCCGGGTGTGGTTGAGGTCGACCACGCAGGACAGCGGGTGGCCATTGAAGTCGCGGGACACCAGCGGCAGCGTGTTGCATTCCATCACCCCGGCCGGCAGCTGTTGCGCCGCCTGTTGCAGGGCGGCATTGATCGCCTCGCGGCTGCTCGGGCGCTCGCAGGTGAAGGTCAGGTCGAGCAGCGACACGTTGGCAGTCGGCACCCGCACCGACAGGCCGTCCAGGCGTCCGGCCAGTTCCGGTAGCACCAGGCCGATGGTCTTGGCGGCACCGGTGCTGGTGGGGATCATCGACAGCGCGGCGGCACGGGCGCGGTAGAGATCGTCGTGGGGCTTGTCCAGCAGGCTCTGGTCGTTGGTATAGGCGTGGATGGTGTTGACCAGGCCCTGGCGAATGCCCACCGCCTGGTGCAGTGCCTGGGCCAGGGGTGCCAGGCAGTTGGTGGTGCAGGAGGCGTTGGAGACGATCTGCTGGCTGCCCAGCAGCTCATGATTGACGCCGTAGGCCACGGTCAGGTCGGCGCTGTCCAGGGGGTGGGAAAGCAGTACCCGCGGGCTGCCGGCGGTCAGGTGTTGTTCGACCTGGGCGCGTTTTTTCAGCTTGCCGGTGCATTCCAGCACCAGGTCGATGCCGTGCTGTTGCCAGGGCAGGTTGATCACCTCGCGTTCGCGCAGCAGGTGGATCGGCTGGCCATTGATCTGCAACAGCTCGCCTTGCAGGTCGATCTGGCCGGCAAAGCGGCCGAAGGTCGAGTCGAAACGGGTCAGGTGGGCGAGGGTGGCCGGGTCGCCCAGGTCGTTGACCAGGCAGAGGTGGATCTTGTGCTGCAGTTCGCGCTCGAAGAACGCGCGTACCAGGCAGCGGCCGATACGTCCATATCCGTTGATGGCAATGCGCAACATGGCGATCCTCCTTGGGCTGAGTTCTCTTCAGCTTAGGTCAGGGCGCGTGCTGCGCAGGGGCAAACGCTTGGGGCATGTCCCCGAGCAGGCCTGTCAGTCGTTGCGTGCGCCGCCAAAGGAGGCGCAGCCACGCAGCACTTCATCGTTCAGGCGCAACTCGGCGCTCAGGTGCTGCACGGTGCCGCTCATGCCGTCGACGCAGCGTTGCGGCGCGACCCAGAGCTCCAGGCGCTGGCCATTGGCTTCACTGCTCAGGTTCAGGCGTCCCTCCGGCAGTTGTTCCTCCAGATAGGGCAGGGCCAGGGGTTCCTGGCCGGGGCGGTCGAGGACCAGGCCGCGGCTGCTGACCAGCACGCTCCAGCCCGGTTCCTGGCCGCTGGCGCGCAGGCTGCTGCGCTTGAAGTTGAGGTCTTCGCAGCCCGGGCCTTCGGCCTGCAGGCGGTAGACCTGGCTGGGCACGAACTTGCCGTCGATACCGGCCTGGGGCGTGGCACTCAGGCGGCCACGCAGGTCGACGAACAGACTGCCCGCGCCGTCGCTCAGCAGCCCGGCGGCTTCGCGGCTGATGCCCGTGCTGCCGTCATCGCCAATCACGAAGCGGCGCTGCTCCTGGCAGGGGCGCAACAGCAGCTGGCCGGCCTGCAGGCTGAGTTCGCCCTGCAGGCGGGTGGCCGCCGCGCTTGCGTCGGCGGGTTGCTCGGTAAAGACCTGGCAGCCGGCGAGCAAGGGCACTAGGGCGGCACAAAGGTAGGGGCTCGAACGCATGCGGACTCTCCTGATAAGGCCGCCCACGTTACCCAGGCCGCCGCACGATCACAAGGGCGCGACAGGCGAGCCGAGCAGCGTAAAGCGCGCGGGCAACCTAAAGTCATTACAGGGCCATGCGCCGTGTCGGCAAGGCCGCCGCGGGCTGCGAGGGCCGAATATGCCAAGGGGAAAACCGATGAGCCGCATCGTCACCTTGACCCTGAGCCCGGCGCTGGATGTCGCCACGGCGGTGCCGCGCCTCTATCCGGACGCCAAGTTGCGCTGCGCACCGCCGGTGTATGCCCCCGGTGGTGGTGGCATCAACGTCGCCCGGGCCATCCAGCGCCTCGGTGGCCGTGCCCTGGCGGTGTTTCCGGCCGGTGGTTCGACCGGCCGTCATCTGACCGACCTGCTCAGTGCCGAAGGAGTGCCCAGCCAGGCGCTGAAGGTCGAGCAGTGGACCCGCGAATGCATCAACCTGGTGGAGCGCAGCAGCGCCCAGCAATATCGCCTGGTGATGCCCGCTGCCCGGCTCGAACTGGACGAGCAGGAGCAGCTGCTGGCGGCGCTGCTGGCCCTGCCGCGGCCCGACTACCTGGTGGTCAGCGCCGATACGAGCCTGGGCATTGCCGCGCCAACGGTACGCAAGCGCAGCACCGTCGGCGCGGGTGACAGCATGGTCGCGGCACTGACCCTCAAGCTGGCCGCCGGCCGCCAGTTGGCCGAGGCCGCCCGCTATGGGGTGGCCGCCGGTACGGCCGCGATCATCACCGAGGGCAGCGAACTCTGCCGCTATGCCGATACCGAGCAGCTGTTCGCCTGGTTGCAGCAGTCCGCGGCGGGGGCGGGATAGGCCCGAATGGCGGTGGAGAGATGGCCCTGTGCTATCTGACGAAATGAACGCCCCGGTGGCGGCCGCTGAACTAGGGTAAATAAGTGACTCGCTTGCTGCGCCCGATCGACCCAGCCTGCGCCGGCCGCCTGCGCGGAGGGCTTTACCATGAGCAATGCCACGCCTCGTCTGACCCTGGAGTTGCTGTTGCGCTTCAGTCCGTTCGATTTTCTCAGCCCGCAATACCAGCAGCAGGCGCTGGACAGCCTGCAGTATGTGCAGCGCAAGGCCGGCAGCCTGTTGTTCAAGCGTGGCGAGAAGTCCCTGGCGCTGTATTTCCTGCTGCACGGGCAGGTCGGCATGGGCGAGGAGGGCGCGCGCCAGCCGCTGCTGGCCGGCAGCCAGGAGGCCTGTCATGCCCTCAACGAAACCCAGCCGCAGCAGCAAACGGTGGTGGCGCAAAGTGACGTGACCCTGTTCGCCCTCGAGCGCGGCCTGCTCGAGCGCCTGCTGAGCTGGAGCCAGAGCGCCGATTACGGGGTGATCAGCCTGGATGGCACGACCGAGGAAGAGCCCGGTCAGGATGACTGGCTGGCCAAGCTGCTGCGTTCGCCGTTGTTCGGTCGGCTGCCGCCTGCGCACCTGCATACCTTGCTGGCGCGCTTCGAATTTACCGAGGTGAAGGCCGGTCAGGCCGTGGTGCGTTATGGCGAGCCCGGCGAGCACTTCTATGTGCTCAAGCAGGGCCGCGCCGCGGTGACCCTGCCTTCGGCCTATGAAGAGGAGCCGCAGCAGATTCTTCAGGAGGGGGATTTCTTCGGCGAGGACGCACTGGTCAGTGGCGCGGTGCGCTCGGCCACCGTGACCATGCTGGAGGACGGCGTGCTGGCGAGCCTGGAGCGCGAGCTGTTCGTCGAACTGGTTCATCCCGCGCTGATCCCGCAGATCAGCCCCGAGCAGCTGCAACAGATGACCCGACTCGGCCAGCGCGCCTGTTTGCTGCTGGATGTACGCCTGCCCTTCGAATACCGCCAGGGTCACCAGGCGGGCAGCATCAGCCTGCCGGTGGCCAATCTGCGTACCCATGCCAGCAGCCTGGAGCCCAACACGCTCTATGCGGTGACGCCGGAAGGCGGGATCCGCAGCGAACTGGCCGTGCACCTGCTCAATCAGCTGGGGTTTGAGGCCTACCTGCTGACCGAGCCGCCTGGGCAGCCCACAGTGGCGGCCTGAAGGTGTGGAGGGCGGCACCCTTGATCGCAAAGCAGTGGTCTGCCTGACCCTCAGATGCTCGCAGCCGTCTGGTGCTCACACTGCATCCTGCTGACTGCGTGCAGCAACTGACGGGGACATAGGCATTAAAAAACGGGCCGAAGCCCGTTCTTGTCCCGCGTTCTAAGAACCCTTACTTGAGCCAGCCGGCTACGCGTTCCGGGTTGGCGGCGACCCAGTCCTTGGCGGCCTGCTCCGGCTTGGCACCTTCGCTGACGGCGAGCATCACCGCGCCCACTTCTTCGGCACCCCAGGAGAACTTCTTGAGGAAGGCAGCGGCCTCTGGAGCCTTGGCTTCCATACCCATGCTGGCCACGGTGTCGATGTGCTCGGCTTCGCCGAAGACATTCTGCGGATCTTCGAGGAAGCGCAGTTTCCACTTGGCGAACATCCAGTGCGGAATCCAGCCTGGGACCACGATGGCTTCGTTCTTCTTCTCGGCGCGAGCCAAAGCGATGGCCATGGCCGGACCGGAGCTCGGCATCAGCTTGAAGTCCAGGTTGTATTTCTCGATGGCTTCTTCGGTGCGGCGCATCACGCCAGCACCGGCGTCGATGCCGGTGATCTTGCCGTCGTAGGCTTCTTTGCTGTTGTTCAGGTCTGCGATGCTCTTGGCTTCGACGTAGTCGGGAACCACCAGGCCAATTTTCGCGCCCGTATAGTTGGTGCCGAGAACCACCACCTTGTCTTTCATCTTGGCGTAGTATTCGCCGTGGGTGACCGGCAGCCAGGCGGAGAGAGTCGCGTCGAGGTCGCCGCGGGCCACGCCTTGCCACATGATCGCAGGCTCGACCGCTTTCAGCTCGACCTTGTAGCCGAGATTACTCTTGAGGATTTCGCTGGCGACATGGGTGGCGGCGACGCTGTCGTCCCAGCCGTTGACGTAGCCGATGGTCAGGGTGGGCTTGTCCGCGGCCATGGCAGTGGACATGCCCAGCGCGAGTGCTGCAACGCCAAGGCTTTTCAGGCAGAAGGTGGATAGTTTGCGCATAGATTTGATGCTCCATCAGTGAGAGTTGCAGTTCAACTGTGTTACTGGCTCGTGCTGATTGCGGGTGTTGCGCTGGCCGGTTAACCCATGCCAGTGATGCGTACCTCTGCCCGCCTGGCGCGGACGCCAGGCGGGCAGAGCTTTTACAGTCCGACGTATTTCTTTACGGCGGCAGCGCCATCCTGGCCATCATAGGTGGTGACGCCAGCCAGCCACTTGTCCAGGGCTTCCGGGTTGGCCTTGATCCAGTTCTTGGCCACTTCTGCCGGATCTTCTTTCTCCAGCACTTTTTCCATCAGCTGGCTTTCGATCTCGACACTGAACTGCAGATTGTTCAGCAGTTTGCCCATGTTGGGGCAGCGTGCTTCGTAATCCGGCGGCACCACGGTGTAGACCTTGGCGGCACCGTAGTCCGGGCCGAACACGTCATCGCCGCCGGACAGGTAGGTGATGTCGAACTGGGTATTCATCGGGTGAGGTGCCCAGCCGAGGAACACTACCGGCTTGTTTTTTCTCACGGCGCGTTGCACCTGCACCAGCATGCCGGCTTCGCTGGACTCGACCATGCGGAAATCGCCCATGCCGAACTGGTCTTCCTTGATCATTTTTTCGATCAGCAGGTTGCCGTCGTTACCGGGCTCGATGCCGTAGATCTTGCCGTCGAGTTCTTTCTTGAACTTGGCGATGTCCTGGAAGCTTTTCAGGCCAGCCTCAGCCAGGTAGGTCGGCACGGCGAGGGTGTACTTGGCCCCCTCCAGGTTGGCGGTTGGCAGCACCTTGACGCCGTCGTCCTTGGTGAAGGGTTCGATCACCGCGTCCATCGAGGGTGCCCAGTAGCCGAGGAATACATCGATCTGGCCCTTTTGCACGCCGGTGAAGGCAATCGGTACCGAGGCCATGACCTTGCGGGTCTGGTAGCCCAGGCCCTCGCTCAGGGTCATGGCCACGCCGGTGGTGGCGGCGATGTCGGCCCAGCCGATCTCGGCGAAGCGTACCTGTTTGCAGCTTTCCGGCTCCTGGGCCCAGGCGCTTTGCAGCAGCGTGCAGGACAGCAGGCCAACTCCAGCAATGGTTTTCAACTTGCTCATTTATGGCTCCCTCTGTGAACGGATAAGGTGAAAGTCTTACTGGCGCTGCAATTTCGCACTCACCCAGCTGATCAGGGTGGCGCGTTTCTCGCTTTGCTTGGTGCCGAAGCTTTCGGTAATGCGGTCGAGGATGATCGCCAGCAGTACCACGGCCATGCCGCTCTCGAAGCCTAGACCGATATCCAGACGCTGGATGCTCGCCAGCACGTCATTACCCAGGCCGCCAGCGCCGACCATCGAGGCAATGATCACCATCGACAGGGCCATCATGATGGTCTGGTTGACCCCGGCCATGATCGACGGCATGGCGCTAGGCAGTTGGACCTTGAGTAGCAGTTGGGTCTTGCTGCAGCCGAAGGACTGACCGGCCTCGATGATTTCCTTGTTGACCTGGCGGATACCCAGGTTGGTCAGGCGCACCGCCGGTGGCATGGCGAAAATCACCGTGGCGATGATCCCCGGCACCCGGCCGAGGCCGAACAGCATGGCCGCCGGAATCAGGTAGACGAACGCCGGCATGGTCTGCATGAAGTCGAGAATGGGGCGGATGGTGGTCGCCACACGCTCGCTCTTGGCCGCCCAGATGCCCAGGGGGATACCCAGCAAGAGGCTGATCAGCGTCGCGGAGAAGGTCAGGCCGAGGGTCACCACGGTCTGCTCCCAGAAGCCGGTGAGGACAATCAGAATGAAGGAGGCGGCGGTGAAGGCGGCAAACCGAGCGCCGATACGCCAGAGGCCGAGGCCGACGAAGATGGCAATCAGCAGCCACGCCGGCGGCAGCATGAGGATGGCCTCGATGCCTTCGGAAAAGGAGCTGACCAGGCCACCGATGCTGTCGAAGCCGTCGCTGTAGTTGTCCAGTAGGTGCTGAACGCCGTCGTTGACCCAGCTGCCCAGGTCGAGTTTCTTCTCACTCATGTCATTCTCCCTGCATGCGGGTCAGCAGGCGACCCTTGCTAATGGCGCCAGAGTATTGGCCGTTGCCACCGACAACCGGGATCGGACCTTCGTTGTCCACCAGGCGCTCGATCACCTTATCCAGGGGCATGTCTTCCGGCACCGGGGTGATCTGCTTCACCACGCTTTGGTCGAGCTTGCATGACTGGCCACCTTCGACCAGCAGGGCGATTTTCTCCAGGCTGATGGATCCGTAGAAACGGTTGTTCTCATCGACAATGAAGGCGTAATGCTTGTCCAGTTCCTGGAGCTTTTGCGAGACGACCTGGGCGTCCGGAGCAACGCCGTTGTGCACGAAGATCGGCACGCTGTTGGCCATGAGCTGGCCGGCGGTGAGGTAGCGATTAGTGTCGACGGTATCGAAGAAGTTGCGCACATAATCATTGGCCGGGTTGTCGACCAGCTCTTGCGGGGTGCCAACCTGTACCAGCTTGCCGCCTTCCATGATGGCGATACGGTTGCCGATACGCATGGCCTCCTCGATGTCGTGGGAGACGAAGATGATGGTGCGGCGGTGGACTTTTTGCAGCTCGAGCAGCAAGTCCTGCATTTCGCGCCGCTTGAGCGGGTCGAGGGCGGAAAACGCCTCGTCCATGATCATCATCGAGGGGTCGACGGCCAAGGCGCGGGCCAAGCCGACGCGCTGCTGCATGCCGCCGGACAGTTCATGGGGGTGCATCTGGGCAAAAGTCTCCAGGCCCACCTCCTTGAGTACCTCCATGGCGCGCTTTTCCCGGTCCTTGCGGCCTATTCCTGCCACTTCCAGGCCGAAGGCCGCATTGTCCAGCACGGTGCGCGAAGGCATCAGCGCGAAGGACTGGAACACCATGCTCATGTCGCGGCGACGCAGGCTGATGAGTTCCGCTTTAGTCATCTTGGCAACGTTCTGACCGTCGATGAACACATCGCCGTCGGAAGGCTCAATCAGCCGGTTGATCAAGCGAATCAGGGTAGATTTGCCGGAGCCGGAAAGGCCCATGAGGACGAATATTTCGCCCTCCTCGACACTGAACGACACATCGCTAACACCAATCACCGCGCCGGTTTCGGCGAGGACTTTATCCTTGCTCCAGCCTTGCTTGCTCTTGGCGATGGCTTCTTGCGGTTTGTTGCCAAAAACCTTGTAGAGGTTTTCGACCACTATTTTTCCAGACTGCATTGGGATGGTTCCCCTTCAGTAGACATCCAGATCAGTGTTGCGCAGCCGAACACACGCCAACGGGCGTTCGTCCGGTGATGCCGACTGTTCTTGCCTGTGTGGGTTTACTGGGTTCTGGGGTAGGGGCCGTGCCTTGCTGCGCAACACATTCAGGGTACTCAGGCACAACCGCGGTGACGCTCCAGTTGCCTTGTGGGCAATGGACGCTATGGGGGAGTACTGTCGAGTCAACTTTGCTGTGCCGTGCTGCAAACCGCGTTCCAAACCCTCTGGCAGTGTTACGAAACCCAATCCCTGGGAGTTACACACCCCATACCGAGGCGCGCGTACATCCGAAATTTCTTGTTGGGCTGGCACCCGATTGTGATGGGCCAGCGCTTATATATTCTTCGGTCCGGGGTTGTGGGCCCCGGTCTCTCACCGCCTTGGGCGGTGAGAGCGACGAAATCGGCTGGCTCAACGATATAGTCTTCAAACCGGCGCAATTGTCGGTTTACGACTCTGACGTATTGGGCGGCGACATCGTGTCACCTTAAAAAACAATAACAGATTTTTTTGCCCCTTGGCCAAGGCTGCAAGCCGCGTCGGCCGTGCTTTGCAGCCGTTGAGGCGGCCGCAGGCGCGATGACCCGGGGGCTGTGGCGCAATTGAAAAAATCGACTTCGGGGTGTTTCGCCACGCCTCAATTACGGAATTGCCGCTGTGCCATCGCGCCGATTGACACCCTGCAGCCAGGTCGCCACGGTCTCGGGGTTGGCCTGCAACCAGGCTTTGGCCTCGCGCCGTGGGTTGGTGTTTTTATTCAGGATCGCGCCCATCAGGTGGTTTTCCATCTCCAGGCTGAACCGCAGGTTGTGCAGCAGCCGGGCGACATTCGGGCACTGTTCGCGATAGCCCTTGCGCACGCTGGTGTAGACCGTGGCTCCGCCGTAAGCGGGGCCGAAGTAGTCGTCACCGCCGGCCAGATAGTGCATCTGCAGCTGGTTGTTCATCGGGTGCGGTGCCCAGCCGAGAAACACGGCCCACTGCTTGAGGTGGTCGGCGCGTTTGACCTGGGCCAGCATGCCGCTCTCGCTGGATTCCACCAGGGCAAAACCGCCCAGGCCGAAGGCGTTCTTGTCGATCATCTTCTGGATCAGTTTATTGCCATCGTTACCGGGCTCGATGCCGTACAGCTTGCCCCCGAACTCCTCGCTGAAGCGCGCAAGGTCGGCGAAGTCTTTCACGCCACCCTCATGGGCGGCCTGGTTGACCGCGAGGGTGTACTTGGCACCGGTGAGGTTGGCGGTGACGGTTTCCACCGCGCCGCTGTCCAGGTAGGGCCTGATATGGGGTTCCGAGGTCGGCATCCAAGTGCCGAGAAACACATCGATCCTGTTGTCCTGCAGGGCCTTGTAGGTGTCTGGCACCGACAGGCGCTTGACCTGGGTGCGGTAGCCCAGTTCGCTGAGCAGATGGCGGGTCACGGCGGTGGTCACGGTGATGTCGGTCCAGCCCACATCGGCAAAGCGCACCAGCTCGCACTGGGCCGGCTCTGCAGCCTGGGCCAGCAGCGGAGTACACAGGGCGGCGGCCAGCAGCCAGCATCGGACAGGCAGTTTAAAAACTACCTGCGTTGGCAATACGGCGTTAAAAACGGCCTCGGAATGCTCATTTACAGCCAGTAAACTCCGCTTCCTCGGCCGTTTTTGCCTTGTCTTGCCTGCCTCGCCTACGTTTTTAAACAGCCTGTTATTCAGTTTCATCAAGCCTCTCCCGGTTGCAGTGACAGGGCGCGCCCATGCAGGCACGCAGTCGGGCCACGGGCGGGCAGGGCGAACAACGGCTGGCCGGTCCATGGGCGCGGCGATCATGCCGACAGATTTCCTCGGCTGCCTATGCGCGAAGTCGCAACTGGAATGCTGCTGTCGTATTTCAGGGGGGTGGCCTGGGCTTCGCGGAGCGCAGCCCAGGCGGTCTTGGAGGAGTGTCGTTGGGATGGCGATAATGCGGATTTATCGGCGTTAATCGCTATTTTGTCGACACGTTTACTGCAGTTTATCTGTCGTTAACGGTTTTTCAGAAAACCTGTGAAAGGGCTGCTAGCGTGCCGCCGGAGTCTGTTTGAACACCAGTACGACCCCCGTCAGAATGGCCGCCATGCCGAGTATGCTGAGTCCGGGCAGCAGATTGTCGAGGAACAGATAATCCATCGCCGCGGTCACTGCCGGCACCAGGTAGAACAGGCTGGTGACGTTGACCAGATTGCTGGAGCGGATCATTCGATAGAGCAGCAGCTGGGCGGCCACGGAAATGATCAGGCCCATCCACAGCACCGGCGCGAAGAAACCGAGCGTCAGCTCGAAGTCGAAGGGTTGGAAGGGCACGAAAGCCAGGCACAGCAGCAAGCTGACGGCATATTGCAAGGGCAGCACTTCGGCCGGCGACTGCCGTATATGCTTCTGCCAAATGGTGCCCGTCGTCATGCACGCCAGTGCGGCGAAAGCAAACAGCATTGCGCTGGCGGCAAAACGCGACAGCACCAGGCTTTGATACACCACCAGAATCAACCCGCCCAGGCCGACAAGCAACCCGCCCAGGCGTAGCAGGCTAAACCTCCGTTCGACGAGCAGTAGGGTCAGGATCGGTTGAGCGCCCATCAGGGTGGCAATCAAGCCTGGGGTGATGCCGTGGGCCATGGCCTGGAAATAGCAGATGGTATAGCTGCCGATCAGCAGCAAGCCGATGGCCGCCACGCGCCAGCGCGTGCCCTGTTCCGGCAAGAGGCTTTTCCGGTATAGCCCGAGGATCAGCAAGACGGCGAAGGCCAGGGCGAAACGGAACACCAGCAGTGCGAAGGCGGAGCCGTGATCCAATCCCCAGCGGGTGAAGATGGCAGCGCTGCCCCAAAGCAAGACGAAAAGCAGCATGGCCGCGTAAGAGGCCAGCGTAGATTTGAAATTCATGACTAATCACCTGTCGAAAGACAACAGGCTCCAGCGACATGGCAGGCGCATGGATGCGCCGTCAGGTCATTGCAAGCTGGAGCTGCGAAGCGGGCTGGAATCAGCCCGGGACGGTTGCCGGCGGCGGCGGGTTAGCGCCTGCCTGCGGGCCGTCAGCGACGGGTGGGGTGTATGGCGGGTATGTTGCGCACGCGCGGGCACTGGCTATTTTCGCCACTGTCGCGGGGTCAAGGGTGCGCGCAACATCGAGTGGTGTCATGAAGAGCTTCTCTCTTGCCCGTTTGGGCAATCTGTGGCGAACCTAGCATGACTTGCCGGCGCATGCCACTCACAGCTGTGCCGCGTCCTGGCTAGGCATCTTTTGCGGGCCGGGCCATGGTCATGCACCGTTCGGCCGTGGAGGGGGCTGCTGACGGCTTTGGGCATGGGTGTGTCGGTGTGAAGCTCTAATGCTTTGCTGAAATCCCGATGATGGCCGGGTAATTACCCCCCCGCAGGAGAAAGTTGTGGCCATCAGCGTGTTTGACCTATTCAAGATCGGTATCGGTCCATCCAGTTCCCATACCGTGGGCCCCATGCGCGCCGCCGCTCTGTTCTGCGGTGCCCTGGCCGAGCGTCATCTGCTGGAGCGGGTAGGGCGGGTGCAGGTGCGCCTGTACGGCTCACTGTCCGCCACGGGCGTGGGGCATGGCAGTGACCGTGCGGTAATCATGGGCTTGCTCGGCGAGTGGCCGGATCAGGTCGACCCGGCCAGCATCGCGCCGCGCATCGACGAACTGCTCGCCAGCGGCTCGCTGTTGCTGGCGGGCCAGCATGCGGTGGCCTTCGACTGGCAGCGCGACATGCTGCTGCTGGACGAGAACCTGCCTTACCACCCCAACGCCATGACGCTCAGCACCTACGCCGGCGACGGCAGCCTGCTGCATGAGAACACCTATTACTCGGTGGGCGGCGGCTTCGTGGTCGATCAGGAGCAGGCCGCCAGCGGCCAGCTGGACCAGGATCACACCCGCCTGCCTTACGACTTCAATAGCGCCGAAGAGCTGTTGCGCCTGTGCAAGGAGCACGGCCTGCGGGTGTCCGAGCTGATGATGGCCAACGAGAAGGCCTGGCGCAGTGAGGCGGAAATCCGCAGCGGCCTGATGCGTCTGTGGCAGGCCATGCGCGACTGCGTCGAGCAGGGCCTCAAACACGAGGGCATCCTGCCCGGCGGCCTGAATGTGAAGCGCCGCGCCGCCAAGCTGCACCGCAGTCTGCAGGA
The DNA here is from genome assembly GCF_963970915.1 of Pseudomonas sp. EA_105y_Pfl2_R69. NCBI lineage: Bacteria > Pseudomonadati > Pseudomonadota > Gammaproteobacteria > Pseudomonadales > Pseudomonadaceae > Pseudomonas > Pseudomonas sp. EA_105y_Pfl2_R69. The sequence goes on along the minus strand of NZ_CAXAOO010000006.1, from coordinate 72,938 downwards.
AATGAGCAAGCCCAATGTGATCGGCTCGACCCTCAGTGGGATGGAGTGGGTCAACCTGTTCGCCCTGGCGGTGAATGAGGAGAACGCCGCCGGCGGGCGCATGGTGACCGCGCCGACCAATGGCGCGGCGGGCATCATCCCGGCGGTGCTGCATTACTACGTGCGCTTCAGTCCGGCGGTGAGCGAGGCCAATGTGGTCGACTACCTGCTGGCCGCTGCAGCCATCGGCATCCTGTGCAAGAAGAACGCCTCCATCTCCGGGGCCGAAGTCGGCTGTCAGGGTGAGGTCGGTTCGGCTTGCGCCATGGCCGCGGCGGGGCTCGCGGAAATCCTCGGGGCCACCCCGGAGCAGCTGGAGAACGCCGCCGAGATCGGTCTGGAACACAATCTCGGACTGACCTGTGACCCGGTCGGCGGCCTGGTGCAGGTTCCCTGTATCGAGCGCAACGCGATTGCTGCGGTGAAGGCGATCAACGCCGCGCAGATGGCCCTGCGCGGCGACGGTGAGCACTTTATCTCGCTGGATCGGGTGATCCGCACCATGCGTGACACCGGAGCCGATATGCACGACAAGTACAAGGAAACCTCCCGTGGCGGTCTGGCAGTCAGCGCCATCGAGTGCTGACATTGCGCTACGCGGCAGGGCGGGGCGGTGACCCGCTTTTGCCCATTGCGGGGCGGCGTGCCGGCTTTTGGTGCGCGTGGTTGTGCTGTTGCTTCTGTGGATTCTGACCAGCAGGTCGTTTTGTGACCGCTGGTCCGTTACCTTGGTTTACTTCCTCGCGTAGCAGGTGACAATCGCTCACCCCGGTAGTGCTACCGAAATGCCCAAACGCCCAGCCAGTGGGCGTTTGCGGTCGCAAACGGAATGCTCATGTCGCTCCTGCCAAAGGCCTATGGCACGGGTCTTGGATAAATTTCTTTATTTATATTGGACGTCCAAACAATTTAGGCACGACCTTTGCGTTGTGTTTTGCGTCGACCTGGGCTGCCAGGATCACAAAAAAAAGAGCCTCGCCATAAGGGCTCAACACCGTGTTTTGCTAAGCGTGAGGGTTCCACTAAATGTCACAGTTCAACCAAGGGGCACAGCCCCAGAACCGTGTTCCCCAGTCCATCGGTTTTCTCCTGCTGGACAATTTCACCCTGATTTCCCTGGCATCGGCGGTGGAGCCCCTGCGCATGGCCAATCAGCTCTCCGGCAAGGAGCTGTATCGCTGGCACACCCTGACCCAGAGCGGTCAGCCGGTAAACGCCAGCGACGGTCTGCAGATCACCCCGGACGCCAGCCTGGCGACTGCGCCGCGTCTGGATGTGGTGATCGTCTGCGGCGGTGTGGATATCCAGCACAGCGTGACCCGCGAGCATGTGCAGTGGCTGCAGAGCCAGGCGCGCCATGGTGCCCAGTTGGGCGCGGTGTGTACCGGCAGCTGGGCGCTGGCCAAGGCCGGACTGCTCGATGGCTACGACTGCAGCGTGCACTGGGAGTTTCTCGCCGCCATGCAGGAGGCTTTCCCGCGTGCGGCCGTGAGCACCCGGCTGTTCTCCATCGACCGCAATCGCCACACCAGCTCCGGCGGCACCGCGCCGATGGATATGATGCTGCACGTGATCGGCCGCGAGCATGGTCGCGAACTGGCCGCGGCGATCTCCGAGATGTTTATCTACGAGCGTATTCGCAACGAGCAGGACCACCAGCGCGTGCCGCTCAAGCATATGCTCGGCACCAATCAGCCGAAGCTGCAGGAAATCGTCGCGCTGATGGAAGCCAACCTGGAAGAGCCCATCGACCTCGATCAGCTTGCTCTGTATGTCGACGTATCACGGCGTCAGCTCGAGCGCCTGTTCCAGAAATACCTGCACTGCTCGCCGTCGCGCTACTACCTCAAGCTACGGCTGATCCGCGCGCGCCAGTTGCTCAAGCAAACCAGCATGTCGATCATCGAAGTGGCTTCGGTGTGCGGCTTCGTCTCCACCCCGCACTTCTCCAAGTGTTACCGCGAATACTTCGGCATCCCGCCGCGCGACGAGCGCGCCGGTCAGAGCGGCGTCAGCGTGGTGGCACTGGTACCTATGCCGGAAGACCTGATGCGCCCCTCCAGCTCGACGGCTCTGGCTGCATTGACCCGTGCTCAGGGCGAGTCGACCTTTGCCAGTGTGCGGCTGTAGGTTCAGCGGCCGCTAGGCGAGCAATAAAAAGGGGCGCTTTAAGCGCCCATTTTTATTGCCTGCGATCCCTAGGGTGCGCCGCGCGCACCTCGCTGTGTTAGCCGCTGTCCAGGGCCATTGCCGCGTGATTGGTGCGCACGGCGCACCCTACAGATGGTATGCGTGCGGAGCCCCTAGCGGGGAGGACGGACATGGCGCAGCCTTGTCCGCCAGGGCTTAGCGCGGCACCAGTGCCGGCAACAGGGTGCGCGAGATAGCTTCGCGCACATTCGGCAGCAGGGTGGCGCTGCCACCCAGCAGCTCTTCCACCAGCCGGCGCAGGGCCTGTGCCCGGTCCGGGCTGAGGCCGTTGACCGCCAGCTCACAGGCCTGTTCGGCGCTGACTCCGGAGGGGATCGACAGGCCCAGTGCCACCAGGCGTTCGCGTAGATCTTCCTGATCGATCAGGTCGGCATGCATCATGGTCAAATCCTCCAGTGGTGCTGATGTAGGGTGACGGCGGCGTCTATCGCAGCACGCCTTCTTCCAGCAGTAGCTTGAAGATAGCCTCGGCCCCGGCTTGCGGCGATACATCTTTGAGCACTTGCCCACCGCCGCCGGAAGCCTTGGCCGTGGCGGCCTTCATCCGTTCGGCACCGGTCTTGGCCTTGATCACCTTGAGTCGTTTGGGCCTGGGCTTGGCTGGCTGCAACTGTGCGTTGGCAAATAATGGATCGGCGACCAACTCCACCTCTTCGGCGCTCAACAGGCCACGCCGGGCCGGGCCAAATGCGCTCTGCCGGGCAGTCGGTGCCGCGTTATCGACACAGGCGACAAACGGCAGGCGCACCTGCAGACGTCGCCGCTGACCGCGCGGCAGCGCCTGCAGCACCTGGGCCATGCCGTTGCTGACCTGCTCCACTGCCGCCAGGCCCACCACCAGTGGCCAGCCGAGCTGTTCCGCCAGCAGAAAAGGCAGCATGCCGGAGCCTTCGCCGGTTTCCGCCTGACTGCCGGTCAATACCAGCTGTGCGTTGGAATCGGCCAGGTAGTCCACCAGCACCGGCAGCGCATCGCTTTTGGCCGGCTGCTCCAGCACCTTGATCTGTTCAAGGCCCATGCCCAGGTAGGCACGCAGTGCTTCCTGCTGTGGATCGCCGGCGTGCAGCACCTGCAGGCGCTCGCCGGCCAGGCTCAGGCCCAGCTCGACCGCACGGGCATCCTGTTCGGCGCGGCGTGGCCGCCCGGAGGTTGGGTGGGCACCCACGGAAACCAGGGCGATGATATTCAAGTCAGTCATGGGAACGCTCCGTAGGCTGGAAGACGCTGTGTTCTTCCACCATCGCGGTGTGGTCGTTGCTGCTGGGTGGGTGAAGCGTCATCCACCCTGCGGGCTGTTTATGCGGCATCACGTGCGCCTCCTTGCCGATGGGCGGCGACCCGTTCGATCAGCGCCTGCAGAATGGCTGCGGACTCGCCGATCACCGAGAGGTCGGCGCGTTTAATCATGTCGCAGGTCGGGTCGAGGTTGATCGCCACCACCTTGTCACAGGCTCCGATACCTTGCAGGTGCTGAATAGCCCCGCTAATCCCCACGGCCACGTAGACCCGCGCGGTGACCCAGATGCCGGACGCGCCGACCTGGCGCTCGCGGCCCATAAAGCCATCGTCCACCGCCACCCGCGAGGCACCTTCGGTCGCCCCCAATGCGGCGGCGGCCTGGTGGAACAGTGTCCAGTCCTTGACCCCGTTACCGCCGGAGAGGATGAACTCGGCCTCGGCCATGGGAATCTGCGCCGGATCGACCGCCACCGCGCCGAGGTCCTGAATCCGTGGCAAGTGGCTGACCAGGGCTTCGCTGAGCGCCAGGGGGCGCACCTCATGGCGCGTCTCGCTGACCGGCTCGGCGCATTCCACCGCCGCCAGGATCAGCCGTGGCGCTTGCTGCACCAGGTCTTCACGGCCGGCCCCGGCACGCCCGCTGGCGATACCATCGGCCACCTGCCAGACCCGCGTCGCCGGGCGCTCACCGAGCTTGGCGGCCAGTCGCCGACCCAGCTCGCCGCCACCTGTACGGCTGTCCGGCAGCAACCAGTGGCGCGGAGCCAGTTGCCGTTCCACCGCGCCCAGGGCCAGCACCCGGGCTTCCGGGGCGTAACCGTCGAAGCCTTCGGCGTCGAATTGCAGCAGGCGATCGATGCCGTTGCAGTCGAAGGCGCTTTCCTTATGTTCACCGAACACCACGGCCAGCACGGCACCCTCGGCCCCGGCGAGCTTGTGCGCCAGGCCGAGCAGGTCCTTGTCGTGGGCGCTGAGGCGGCCACCGACCATATCCGGCACCACGGCGATATAAAACGCCGGCTGTTCGATGGTATGCAGCGGCAACTGCACCACGGCGCTGGCCGCGCTGCGCTTCTGGCTGCCACCCTGCTGACTGCCGGAGCGGTCGATACGTTTGAGCCCGTTGGGGCCGATAAAGCCCACCGCATGGGGGTTCTTGCGGATCACCCCATTGGGGCCCATCCAGCTGGATTCGACCTTCTGCAACGCGGCATGCAGTGGGTGCAGGCGGTTGCGGGCGATCCATTCGGCCCGTGGGTCACGGCGGATAATGTCGCTCATTTCAAACCCCCTAGCGAATAACTGCCACTACCCTCACCCCTACGCCGGGTGCCCCCGGCCCCTCTCCCGGAGGGAGAGGGGAGGCAAGCGGAACCGCAGTAGCTCGGTATGTTCTGCATCACTGCACCTCCACCATCTTGGGTTTGGCCGGGGCGGGCTGCTTGGCCTCGACCGCGCCTTCGATCAGCACATCGGCCACCAGCTCGGCAATATCCTTGACCTCGGGACGTACGCCGACCACGCCTTCGAGCATGGCGGTGCACTGCGGGCAGCCGACGGCGACCAGCTCGGCACCGGTCTCCTTGATGTCGACCATGCGCATATCGGGAATCCGCTGCTTGCCGGGAATATCGGTGATCGGCGCGCCGCCGCCACCGCCACAGCAACGCGAGCGGAAGCCCGAGCGCTCCATCTCCTTGACCTCGATGCCGATGGCCTTGAGCACGGAGCGTGGTGCTTCGTACTCGCCGTTATAGCGGCCCAGGTAGCAGGGGTCGTGATAGGTCACGCTGCCGCCTTTGTGTTGGCCAAGGTTGAGCTTCTGGCCGCTGATCAATCGCTCCATATAGGTGCTGTGGTGCAGCACCTGGTAGCGGCCGCCCAGCTCGCCGTACTCGTTCTTCAGCACATGGAAACTGTGCGGGTCGCAGGAGACGATGGTGTTGAACTGGTACTTGGCCAGGGTGGCGATATTGCGTTTGGCCAGCAGCTGGAAGGTCGCTTCATCGCCGAGGCGGCGGGCCACGTCGCCACTGTCGCGCTCTTCCAGGCCGAGCACGGCAAAGTCGACATTGGCGGCTTTCAATACTTTGACAAAGGCGCGCAGGGTGCGCTGATTGCGCATATCGAAGGCACCGTCGCCAACCCAGAACAGTACATCGGCGCTGCCCTTGTCGGCCATAAGCGGCAGGTTCAGGTCCGCCGCCCAGTTCAGTCGTCCGCCGGGGGCGAAGCCGCCGGGGTTGTCGGTGGCGATCAGGTTGTCCAGCACCTCGGCACCCTTGTTCGGCGTCGCGCCTTTTTCCAGGGTCAGGTGGCGGCGCATATCGACGATGGCATCGACGTGCTCGATCATCATCGGGCATTCCTCGACGCAGGCGCGGCAGGTGGTGCACGACCACAGCGTTTCGGCGTCGACCAGGGCCTTGCCTTGCAGATTGACGATGGGCAGGTGCGGGCCGCCGCTATGCTCGCCAATCGGCTTGCCAGGGTAGGGGCTGCCGGCGAAATTGGCATCGCTGCCGCCGGCCAGGCCGACCACCATGTCCTGGATCAGCTTTTTCGGATTCAGCGGCTGGCCGGCGGCGAAGGCCGGGCAGGCTGCCTCGCACTTGCCGCATTGTACGCAGGCGTCGAAGCCGAGCAGCTGGTTCCAGGTAAAGTCTGCGGGCTTTTCCACCCCCAGCGGAGCCTGGGGATCATCCAGGTTCAGCGCCTTCAGCCCGGTCGAGCGACCGCCACCAAAGCGCTCGCTGCGGCGGTGCCAGGCCAGGTGCAGGGCTCCGGCAAAGGCGTGCTTCATCGGTCCGCCCCAGGTCATGCCGAAGAACATCTCGGACACGCCCCAGGCCACGCCAACGGCCAGCACCACGGCGAGAATCCAGCCGCCGAAACCTTCCGGCAGGATTCCGGCCACCGGCAGGGTGGCGATAAAGAAGCTCACCGAGAACATCAGCAGGCTTTTCGGCAGGCGCATCCACGGGCCTTTCGACAGCCGCGAAGGCGGGTCGAGGCGGCGCTTGGCGACAAACAGCGCGCCGCCAAACATCAGCGCGCAGGCCGCCAGCAGGGCGAAACCGAGAATACGGCTGTGCAGGCCGAAACCGTGCACGAGAATCGCCAGCACAGCGGCCAGGACAAAACCGCCGGCCGTGGCGACGTGGGTGTTGGCGATATATTTGTCGCGGGCCACCACATGGTGCAGATCGACCATATAACGCCGCGGCATGGCCAGCAGACCGCCCAGCCAATCGACTCGGCTAGGACGGCCACGACGCCACATCAGAAAGCGCTTGCCAGCGCCGAGCACGGCCAGGCCGAGTGCGGCGAACAGCAGAATGGGGAGTAGGGTGTTCAACATCATCTGGTCTCCTTAGAGGGACCGCATATTCAAGGCAGAACGGCAGCGTAGGATGGGTTGAGCGCAGCGATACCCATGCTGTCTCGGTGACGCCGATGGGTATCGCCAGGCTCAACCCATCCTACGAATGTGATCGCGGCCAAGGCCGCTCCTAAAAATCAGCCTTAAAAGTCTTTACACAGGCGCAGCGCGTCGTAGATCGCCGCGTGGGTGTTGCGCTGGGCCACACAGTCACCGATGCGGAACAGCAAGTAACCGTCGCCGGCTTCACTGAGGCAAGGCTGCGGCTGGATCGCGAACAGCGCTTCCACGTCGATCTGGCCCTTGTTGCGCGAGCCTTCCTTGAGCGCGTAGTAGAGGGTTTCGTCCGGACGCACGCCGTTTTCCACCACCACCTGGTCGACCACTCGCTCCTCTTTCGCGCCGGTGTATTCGTTCTCCAGCACCGCCACCAGTTTGTCGCCCTCGCGGTAGACCTTTTCCAGCATCAGGTCGCCGGTCATGATCACTTCCTTGGGATACAGGCTGCGGTAGTAGGTGGGGAAACTGGTGCCGCCGACAGCCACGCCGGGCTTGATATCGTCGGTGACGATTTCCACTTTCGCGCCTTTATCGGCGATAAAGTCGGCCACCGACATACCGGTGAACTCGCAGATGGTGTCGTATACCAGCACGTTGTTGCCCGGTGCGACCTTGCCGTCGAGGATGTCCCAGCTACTGACCACCAGGCCTTCTTCCGCGCCCCAGTGCTCGTTCTGCTCGAGGAATGGATGACCGCCATTGGCCAGCACCACGATATCCGGGCGCAGGTCGAGGATGCTGGCCTGGTCGGCACCAGTGCCCAGACGCAGGTCGATGTTCAGGCGCGCCAGTTCCAGCTGGAACCAGCGAGTAATGCCGGCCATCTGGTCGCGCTGCGGGGCCTTGGACGCCGTGGTGATCTGCCCGCCGAGGCTGTCCTTCTTCTCGAACAGGGTGACGTCGTGGCCACGCTCGGCTGCGACGCGCGCCGCCTCCATCCCAGCCGGGCCACCGCCGACGATCACCACCTTGCGCTTCGGTCCGGTGGTTTTTTCGATGATATGCGGCAGGCCCATGTATTCACGGGACGTAGCGGCGTTCTGGATGCACAGCACGTCCAGACCCTGGTACTGACGGTCGATGCAGTAGTTGGCACCGACGCACTGCTTGATCTGGTCGACCTGGCCCATCTTGATCTTGGCGATCAGGTGCGGGTCGGCGATGTGCGCGCGGGTCATGCCGACCATGTCCACATAGCCGCCTTCGAGGATGCGTGTGGCCTGGTTCGGGTCCTTGATGTTCTGCGCGTGCAGCACCGGTACCTTGACCACTTCCTTGATCCCGGCCGCCAGGTGCAGGAACGGCTCCGGCGGGTAGCTCATGTTCGGAATGACGTTGGCCAGGGTGTTGTGGGTGTCGCAGCCCGAGCCGACCACGCCGATAAAGTCGAGCATGCCGGTGTCGTCGTAGTACTTGGCGATCTGCTTCATGTCCTCATGGGACAGGCCGTCCGGGTGGAACTCGTCGCCGGTGATGCGCATGCCGACGCAGAAGTCGTCGCCGACTTCCTTGCGTACGGCCTTGAGCACTTCCAGGCCGAACTTCATCCGGCCTTCGAAGGTGCCGCCCCATTCGTCGGTACGCTTGTTCACCCGCGGCGACCAGAACTGGTCGATCATGTGCTGGTGCACGGCGGACAGTTCGACGCCATCCAGGCCGCCTTCTTTGGCCCGGCGCGCGGCTTGCGCGTAGTTGCCAATGACGCGCCAGATTTCTTCTGGCTCGATGGTTTTGCAGGTGGCGCGGTGCACCGGTTCGCGGACGCCCGACGGCGACATCAGAGTCGGCCAGTTGAAGCCGTCCCAGCGCGAACGACGACCCATATGGGTAATCTGGATCATGATCTTGGCACCATGCTTGTGCATGGCGTCGGCCAGGTTCTGGAAGTGCGGGATGATCCGGTCGGTCGACAGGTTGACCGAACTCCACCACTCCTGCGGGCTGTCGATGGCCACTACCGAGGAGCCGCCGCAGATCGCCAGGCCGATACCGCCCTTGGCCTTCTCTTCGTAATACTTGACGTAACGCTCGGTGGTCATGCCGCCGTCGGTGGCGTACACCTCGGCGTGGGCGGTGCTGAGCACGCGGTTACGGATGGTCAGTTTGCCGATCTGAATCGGCTGGAACATTGCTTCGAAAGCCATTGCGGCACCCTCACGGAAAGCGGCCTAGCGTTACTTCGTGGGAGGTGCTTTAGCGGCGATGATGTCGCGGCTGAAGCCTCTCCCACGCACGGTTGTTTTTTTAGAGCGGTTGGACGCGGAACAGGCCATGGTCGTGGCCTTCCTGCGACTCGCCGTAGACCTGTTCGGCACGGGTACGGATGCTGCTGCCCTGGGCCTGGAGAATCTGGTCCATGGCACCGGCGAACCAGCCGGTGAACATATAGTCGACCATGCGCCCACACTGGCCGTAGACATAGACGAAGGCGGAATGGTCCAGGCGCACCTCGCAGGTGCCGGCGTCGAGGTCGATCGCCTGGGTCTTGAACAGCCCCCAGCCGCGTTGCGACAGGCGCTTCATATAGTGCTCGAACACCGCCACGCCTTGCAGGCCATGGCACTCGGCCTCCTTCTCACACCAGTGCCAGGCGGACTTGTAGCCGGCCTTGTAGAGAATCTCGGCATAGGCCTCGGCACCCAGGACTTCCTCGATGCCGATATGGTTGTTGACGAAGAAATGCCGCGGCACGTAGAGCATCGGCAGGGCATCGGTGGTCCAGACGCCGGTTTCGTCGTCGACCTGAATCGGCATTTCGGGTGCGTGTGTGGCCATGTGTTCAGTACTCCAGTGTTCGTTTTGTGCGATTGGCCGGGCGGTGCCCGGCTGGATAAAAAGTTGCCATGAATGCCAGTGGCAGCCGGAGCGCGCGGCTATCGGTGCGCGCGGTAGGCTCCGCCGCTATTCGTCATTCGCCCCAGACGTCGGCCAGGACCCGTACCCAGTTCTCGCCCATGACCTTGCGCACCACGCGCTCGGGCATGCCGCGCTTGAGCAGGGTTTCGGTGAGGTTGGGGAATTCGCCGACGGTGCGGATGCCCAGCGGGTTGACGATCTTGCCGAAGTTGGTCAGACGGCGGGCGTAGCCCTTGTCGTGGGTCAGGTATTCGAAGAAGTCCTGGCCATGACCCTGGGTGAAGTCGGTGCCGATGCCGATGGCGTCTTCGCCGACCAGGTTCATCACGTACTCGATGGCCTCGGCGTAGTCGTCGATGGTCGAGTCGATGCCCTTGGCCAGGAAGGGGGCGAACATGGTCACGCCGACGAAACCGCCGTGGTCGGCGATAAATTTCAGCTCTTCATCGGACTTGTTGCGCGGGTGCTCTTTCAGGCCGGACGGCAGGCAGTGGGAATAGCACACCGGCTTTTTCGATTCGAGAATGACTTCTTCGGAAGTCTTGGAACCGACGTGGGACAGGTCGCACATGATGCCGACGCGATTCATCTCGGCGACGATCTCGCGACCGAAACCGGACAGGCCGCCGTCGCGCTCGTAGCAGCCGGTGCCGACCAGGTTCTGGGTGTTGTAGCACATCTGCACGATGCCCACGCCGAGCTGCTTGAACACCTCGACATAGCCGATCTGGTCTTCGAACGCGTGGGCGTTCTGGAAGCCGAAGAGGATGCCGGTCTTGCCCTGCGCCTTGGCGGCGCGAATGTCGGCGGTGGTGCGCACCGGCATCACCAGGTCGCTGTTGTCGCGGATCAGCTTCTGGCTGGCGGCGATATTGTTCACCGTGGCCTGGAAGCCTTCCCACACCGAGACGGTGCAGTTGGCGGCGGTCAGGCCACCCTTGCGCATGTCCTCGAACAGTTCGCGGTTCCACTTGGCGATGATCAGGCCATCGATAACGATGCTGTCGGCGTGCAATTCGGCTGGGCTCATCAGGCAGTCCCCTCTTTAAAGGTGAATAGTCGTGCGGCGACGCCTTCCTGATGCCTTTCTCCCTGCGGGAGAAGGTGGCGCGAAGCGCCGGATAAGGGAGGCGGACATGCCGCGTAGGTGTTTGTCAGTCGGGGTGCCTCGCGCGGCATGCCCGTTAGCTGTATCGCCAAACCCATTGTTGGCGCTTTGGATTGAGCATATCCCCGAGGGCCTGGGCAGCCCGGTGTAAAAACGACTGGGGTATTGCCGAAAGCGTCAAAGCCGAGTCGCGTGTGGATATGTCGCTGGGCAGGGGCGGGCGGGCAATGCGGGTGGGGCTTTTGCGGGAGGGGCTTTAGCCGCGACGGTGCCAGCGTCGCGGTTGAGGGTTGGGCCCCGTCCCTGCCACTCAGGTCGTGGTCGTCGGATGCTCGTGGCGGTCCTGGCTGGGGCAGGTGGCGAAGCGCGCGCGGTAGCAGCGGGAGAAGTACGAGGAGGACTCGAAGCCGCAGGCCAGGCCGACTTCCAGCACATTCATATCGGTCTGGCGCAGCAGTTGGCGGGCCTTGTCCAGGCGCAGGGCGAGGTAAAAGCTTGATGGGGTTTCGCGTAGATGATGGCGGAACAATCGCTCCAGCTGGCGCGGCGTCACCTTGATCAGCTCGGCCAGGGCCTGGGAGCTGAGCGGCTGTTCGTTGTGGCGCTGCATTTCGCCGATCACCTGCACCAGCTTCTTGTTGTGCACGTCATAGCGACTGGCGATCTGCATGCGCTGATGATCCTGACGCGCGCGGATGCGGCCGAGGACGAACTGCTCGGACACTGCCAATGCCAGTTCCTCGCCATGTGCACGGCCGATCAGGGTCAGCATCAGGTCGAGGCTGGCGGTGCCGCCGGCACTGGTGATGCGCCGGCCGTCGATCTCGAACAGTTCCTGGGTCACCGCCAGGCGCGGGTAGCGCTCGCGAAAGGCCTCGATGGCTTCCCAGTGCAGGGTCAGGCGCTGCCTGGCGAACAGTCCGGCCTCGGCCAGAATAAAACTGCCGGTGTCGATAGCGCCGAGTACCGCGCCTTCATGCTCGACCCGATGCAGCCAGTGCGACAGGCGCTGGTCGAAGGTCGCCAGGGGCTCGAAGCCGGCGACCACGAACAGGCTGTCGCCGGCGGCTGGCAGTTGCAGGGCTCCGTCGACGTTCAGCGACATGCCGTTGCTGGCGGCCACCGCCGCGCCTTCCAGGCTGAGCAAGTGCCAGCGGTAGAGCTCGCCGCGAAAGCGATTGGCCACGCGCAACGGCTCGATGGCGGCCATCAGGCCCATCATGGAAAAGCCGGGCAGCAGGAGAAACCACAGGGTCTGGGGCATGCAGATCGTTCCGCCGGGTTAGGGATTATCGGCCCATTCACTAAAAGGTATCGCTGCGGCCATGGCAAGCAAGAGGGTCGCTTCAATTCAACAGATAGTCGCTTTAGTGCGTTTCCCGCCCACAAACGCTGGGTAATCTGGCTTCATCGGGCAGTGAAACCCGACAACCAGAGGCCGCCGAGCCTCTACACAGAATAAAAAAACATAACCGTACTGGTTGGAGAGTCGAATCGATGAAAGCGCTCAAGGTATTCGCTGGCTGCTGTTTGCTCGGTGTGTTCAGTTCCTCGCTGCTGGCCGCCGAGGACGCCAGTTGCCAGAAGACCCGCATTGGCGTGGTCGGCTGGACCGATGTGGTCGCCACCAGTGCGGTCGCGGCAACCCTGCTCGAGGGCCTGGGTTACCAGACCAAGCAGATCACCGCCTCGCAACAGATCATTTTCTCCGGCATCGACAAGCAGCAGATCGATTTCTTCCTCGGCTACTGGAAGCCGGCAATGGACAGCAATATCAAGCCCTTCCTCGACAAGGGCCAGGTCAAGGTGTTCGCCGAGCCCAGCCTGAAGGACGCCATCGCCACCCTGGCGGTGCCCAGCTACGCCGCCGAACAGGGCTTGCGTAGCTTTGCCGACATCGCCAGGTTCAAGCAGCAGCTGGGCGGCAAGATCTACGGCATCGAGCCGGGGACCGGGGCCAACGACAATATCCAGAAGATGATCGACAGCAACCAGTTCGGCCTCGGCGATTTCAAGTTGATCGAGTCCAGCGAGGCGGCGATGCTCGCCGCGGTCGGCCGGGCCACCACGCGCAAGGAGCCGATCGTGTTCGTCGGCTGGAAGCCGCACCCGATGAATATCCAGGTGCAGATGACCTACCTGACCGGCAGTGAGGGCGTGTTCGGGGCCAACGAGGGGGCGGCCACGGTATCCACCGTGACCGCGCCGAACTATGCCGAGCGTTGCCCCAACGTCCATCGTCTGCTGACCAATCTGGCCTTTACCGCCGAGCAGGAGAGTCAGTTGATGGAGCCGATCATGGCCCGCGAAGACGCCAAGACGGTGGCGCGCAAGTGGCTCAAGGACAACCCGCAGGTGCTGCGCCGCTTCCTTGATGGCGTCACCAGCGTCGATGGCCGCAGCGGCACCGACAGCGTTCTCGCCGTCCTGCAGTAACCCAGCCCATTGGAGTGATAGGTGCGCCACACGGCGCACGACCTCCGCTTGCCCCAAAGAAGGATGCAACAACCATGAACCATGAAGTCATCGTCACCTGTGCGGTGACCGGTGCCGGCGACACCGTCGGCCGGCACCCGGCCATCCCGGTCACGCCCAAGCAGATCGCCGCCGCTGCCATCGAGGCCGCCAAGGCCGGTGCCACTGTCGCCCACTGCCATGTGCGCGACCCGCAGACCGGCAAGCCGAGCCGCGATGTGGCGCTGTACCGCGAGCTGGTCGAGCGCATCCGCGAGAGCGACACCGACGTGATCATCAACCTCACCGCCGGCATGGGCGGCGACCTGGAGATCGGCCGCGGCGAACAGCCCCTGGAATTCGGTGCCGGCAGCGACCTGGTCGGGCCGCTGACGCGCCTGGCCCATGTCGAGGAGCTGCTGCCGGAAATCTGCACCCTCGACTGCGGCACCCTGAACTTCGGCGACGGCGACTTTATCTACGTCTCCACCCCGGCTCAGCTGCGTGCCGGTGCCCGACGCATCACCGAACTGGGGGTCAAGGCCGAGCTGGAGATCTTCGACACCGGCCACCTCTGGTTCGCCAAGCAGCTGATCAGTGAGGGCCTGCTGGAAGACCCGCTGATCCAGCTGTGCCTGGGCATCCCCTGGGGCGCGCCGGCCGACACCACGAGCATGAAAGCCATGGCCGACAACCTGCCGCCGGGCATCACCTGGGCCGGTTTCGGCATCGGCCGGTCACAGATGCCGATGGTCGCCCAGGCCATGCTGCTGGGCGGCAACGTGCGGGTCGGCCTGGAGGACAACCTCTGGCTGGACCGTGGCGTACCCGCCAGCAATGGCCAGTTGGTCGAGCGCGCCATCGAGATCATCGAACGCCTCGGCGGCCGCGCCCTGAGCCCGGCCGAGGGGCGGGAAAAGATGAAGCTCAAGCGCCGCGGTTGATGCATTGCTCCTACAAGCACCCGTAAACCCTAGCCCGGATGCAATCCTGGGTCGATTGAATTGCCAACCCCGGATTGCATCCGGGCTACAGGAGCGACCATGCCCTTTGTCACCGAATTGAAGACCTTCGCCGCCCTCGGCACCGGCGTGATCGGCGCGGGCTGGATCGCCCGCGCCCTGGCCCACGGCCTCGATGTGATCGCCTGGGACCCGGCCCCTGATACCGAAGCAGCGCTGCGCACGCGCATCGCCAACGCCTGGCCAGCCCTGGAGAAACAGGGCCTGGCCCCTGGTGCTTCGTCGCAGCGTCTGCGCTTTGTCGACAGCATCGAGGAGTGCGTGCGCGACGCCGACTTTATCCAGGAGAGCGCGCCGGAGCGCCTCGAACTCAAGTGCGAGCTACACGCCCGAATCAGCCTGGCAGCGCGGCCGGATGTGCTGATCGCCTCCAGCACCTCGGGGCTGCTGCCCAGCGAGTTTTATGCCGATGCCGTGCGGCCCGAACGCTGCGTGGTCGGTCACCCGTTCAACCCGGTCTACCTGCTGCCGCTGGTGGAGGTGGTGGGCGGCCAGCACACCGCGCCGCAGGCGGTGCAGGCGGCGATCCGGGTCTACGAGTCGCTGGGCATGCGCCCGCTGCACGTGCGCAAGGAAGTGCCGGGCTTTATTGCCGATCGCCTGCTCGAAGCGCTGTGGCGCGAGGCGCTGCACCTGGTCAACGACGGCGTGGCCAGCACCGGTGAAATCGACGACGCGATTCGTTTCGGTGCCGGCCTGCGCTGGTCCTTTATGGGCAGCTTTCTCACCTACACTCTGGCTGGCGGCGATGCCGGCATGCGCCACTTTATGGCCCAGTTCGGCCCGGCGCTGAAACTGCCCTGGACCCATCTGCAGGCACCCGAGCTGACCGAGGGGCTGATCGACGCGGTGGTCGAAGGCACTGCCGAACAGCAGGGCAGCCGCAGCCTCGCCGAGCTGGAGCGCTACCGCGACGACTGCCTGCTGGCGGTGCTCGGTGCGATCGGAGAGACCAAGCGCAAGCACGGTTTCGATTTCGCCGAGTGAACTCACTCGCCCCCGCTCCTACACTGAATTGTCACGTCTTGCCCCGAGGTTGCTCCACCATGCTCACCCCTTATCGCACCAGCGTCCTGCCCGAGTGGGTCGACTACAACGGCCACCTGCGCGACGCCTTCTACCTGCTGATCTTCAGCCATGCCACCGATGCGCTGATGGACCAGCTGGGTCTGGATGAAGCGGGCCGGGCGCGCAGCGGCCACACCCTGTACACCCTGGAATGCCACCTCAACTACCTGGCCGAGGTCAAGCAAGGCGCGGCGGTCGAGGTGCATACCCAGTTGCTCGCCCATGACGGCAAACGCCTGCATATCCACCACGATCTGCGCCGCCCAGGTGAGGCCGTCAGTCTGGCGCAGAGCGAGCAGATGCTGATCAATATCGACAGTGCGCTAGGCCGCTCTGCGCCCTTCGACCCGCAAGTGCTGGCGCGGGTGCAGGCCCTGGGCGAGGCCCACCGCGGTCTGCCGCAACCTGCCTGCGTCGGCCGACTGATCGCCCTGCCGCCCGCCAGGGCGTAGATCTGGATCCGCGCGCTACGGGCACCTGAGCGTGCCCGTATGGAGGACCGATGCCCGAGTCTTACCCCTTGTCCGCGCAGATGGCGGCTTTCGTTGCCGAGAGCCAGAGGTACGTTGCCGCGGACAGTTCGCTGGCGGCGCAGCGCGCCGCCTATGGGGCATTGTGCCGGGCGTTCAGCCGGGAGCGCCCGGCCGGGTTGAGGGTCAACGACCTGCAACTCGCCGGGGTTGCAGTGCGCCGCTATCTACCTGGCGCGCCAGCACCCGCTGCTGGCTGGCCGTGCCTGCTGTACCTGCATGGCGGTGGCTGGATGCTCGGCGACCTCGACTCCCACGACTTTATCTGTGCCTATCTGGCGCGACACCTGGGGCTGGTGGTCGTGGCCGTGGCCTATCGGTTGGCCCCCGAGCAGCCTTTTCCCGCGGCCCTGGAGGACTGCCTGGGCGTCTGGCGGGCCCTGCGCGCCGGTCACCTCGATGTCCCCCTGGCGCAGGCCCGGCTGGCAGTGGCCGGCGACAGCGCCGGCGGCAATCTTGCGGTGGCCCTGTGCCTGGCCCTGCGCGCGACGGGGCAGCGCCAACCTTGCGCCCAGGCACTGGTCTATCCGATCCTGAGCGCGCAGGCCTTGCCTTCGCACCAGCGTTGCGCCGATGCGCCCCTGCTGAGCCGCGCCGAGCTGCAGGCCTGCCTGGATATCTACCTGGCGAACCCCGAGCAACAGCAGAACCCCTTGGCGCTGCCCCTGGCGGCCAGCGATTTCGTCGGCCTGGCCCCGGCCTTTGTCGCCGCCGCCGAGTTCGATCTTTTGCGCGATGACGCCGCCCGCTACGCCGAACGCCTGGCGCTCGATGGGGTGCCGGTGCTGTTCGAGCCGGGGCCGGGCCTGGTTCACGGCTGTCTGCGTGGGCTGGGACGGGTGGCCGAGGTGGACCGCCTGTACCAACGTCTGTGCGCCTGGCTGGCCACGGCAGTCTGAAGGGGCCAAAATTCGTAGGGTGCGCTGTGCGCGCCAGGGCAGGCTGTAGGCCGCAGGCAATGGCTACAGGGCAAAAAAAAGCCCCTGCCCGGGGTATCCGGCAGGGGCCAAAAAAGACCCTCGAGGTGGGTCTCAGTGTGTCGGGGTGTCCTTGGGCGGGCGCGCTCGCCGGCCAGCGGCGAGGCCGTAGAGCGTCAGTCCGATCAGCAGCATCAGGCCCCAGGGCATAGGCGTTACTCCATGCCGACCTGGCGCAGATAGGCCGCAGGCTCTGCGCCCAGGTTGTTCAGCACGCGCTCGCTGTACCAGTCGATAAAGTTGACCACGCCGAACTCGTAGGTCTTCGAGTAGGGGCCGGGTTGATAGGCGGTGGAGTTGATGCCGCGCTGGTTCTCTTCGGCCAGGCGACGGTCCTGGTCATTGGTGGCGTCCCATACCTGACGCAGGCGCGCTACGTCGTAGTCGACGCCTTCCACGGCGTCCTTGTGCACTATCCACTTGGTGGTGACCATGGTTTCCTGGGCGCTGATCGGCCACACGGTGAAGACGATCAGGTGATCGCCCATGCAGTGGTTCCACGAATGCGGCAGATGGAGGATGCGCATGGAGCCGAGGTCGGGGTTCTGGATGCGGCCCATGAGTTTCTTGCTGCCTTGCTTGCCATCCATGGTCATGGACACTGTGCCCTTGAGCAGCGGCATGCGCACGATGCGGTTGCGCAGGCCGAAGCTGGCGTGGGCGTAAGGGATCTTCTCGGCGTCCCACTTGGCGGCGGACACGGCGACGTGATCCTTGAACGCCTGGCTGGCGCGCGGGTCGGTGACGTCGTCCCACTCCAGCAGGGTGTTGAGCAGTTCCGGGTGCGCGCCATTGCAGTGGTAGCACTCGCGGTTGTTCTCGAGCACCAGCTTCCAGTTGGCCTTTTCCACCAGGGTGGACTGCACCGCCACCTTGGTGTTTTCCATGTCGTAGGGCTCCATATAGTGAGCCAGGGTGCTGAGGAAATCGTCGATGGCCGGCGGGTTTTCCGCCAGGGAGATAAAGATATAGCCGCCGGCGACCTTGCAGTTGACTGGCTTGAGGCTGTAGTCCTTGAGGTCGAAATCCGCACCCATTTCGGTGCCGGCGAACAGCAGGCGTCCATCCAGTTCGTAGGTCCACTGGTGGTAGGGGCAAACCAGCTTGGCCACCTTGCCCTTGTCGCTGGTGCACAGGCGCGAGCCGCGATGGCGGCAGACGTTATGGAAGGCATGCACCACGCCATCGGCACCGCGGATCACCATGATCGGGTTGTCGCCGAGCTGCAGGGTGAGGAAGTTGCCCTTGGCCGGGATCTCGCAGGTCATGCCGGCGATCAGCCATTCCTTGTGGAAGATCTCCTGCATATCGATCTGGAACAGCCGCTCGTCATTGTAGAACGGCTGCGGCAGGGAGAAGGTGCGCTCGCGGTTCTGCAGCATCTCGGCGGTGGCCTTGCGTGCGGGGTCCAGCGGGTCGCCCAGGCTCAGGGTAGAAGTAGCGTCCATCGGTGACTCCTCAATGGCGACTCGCGGTGCGAGTGGCCGCAAAAAGTGGCTAATCGGTTATCTGGTCTGACGACGCATTGCGACTCTCATCGCTGCGCCAGCAGCCCCTCACGCAAGGTGGCGTCATTGCCTCGTTCGGCACCTGCCGCTGGTGCGTCGGGTGAACGGAGAATACGCTCATGACCTTTCTTGTTCGGCTGATGGCGAGTGTGGCGCTGGGCGTGGGGAAAACCTTGCCCATGGGCGACATGCTTACATCCGTTTCCGACGCGGCAAACCACCGGTTGCGCGGCCGGTCGCGATAAGCATGTAAATGTCGCTGGCAGATAAATGAGCGCCTGCGCCAGTACGCACAATCGCTCCATACAAGGCCGATGTCCGGCCGCGCGGAGAGACGTCCATGACGACGAACGACTTCCTCAACCCGGTTACCACCCAGACCTGGAGCAACGGTCGGCATATGGTGCGTTGCGTCAAAGTCATCCAGGAGACCTGGGACGTACGCAGCTTCTGCTTTATGGCCGATCAGCCGGTGTTGTATTTCTTCAAGCCAGGGCAGTTCGTGACCCTGGAGCTGGAGATCGACGGCCAGCCGGTGATGCGTTCCTACACCATTTCCAGTTCGCCATCGGTACCTTATAGCTTTTCCATCACCATCAAGCGGGTGCCGGGCGGCAAGGTTTCCAACTGGCTGCACGACAACCTGCAGGAAGGGCAGGAGCTGCCGGCGCACGGCCCGGTCGGGCTGTTCAACGCCATCGACTTTCCCGCCGAGAAGGTGCTCTACCTCAGCGGAGGGGTCGGCATTACCCCGGTGATGTCGATGGCGCGCTGGTTCTACGACACCAACGCCAATGTCGACATGGTCTTCGTGCACAGCGCGCGCTCGCCCAAGGACATCATCTACCACCGCGAGCTGGAACATATGGCCGCGCGGATCAACAACTTCAGCCTCCATGTGATCTGCGAGAAGCACGGGCTGGGTGAGGCCTGGGCCGGCTATCGCGGCTACCTCAACCAGAAGATGTTGGAGTTGATTGCTCCTGATTTCCTGGAGCGGGAAATCTTCTGCTGCGGCCCGACGCCTTATATGAACGCGATCAAACGCCTGCTCGAAAGCAATGGCTTTGATATGCAGCACTATCACGAGGAGTCCTTCGGGGCGACGCCGCCGGAGGTCCGTGCCGAGGTCAAGGAGCTGGCTGCCGAAGCCGCTGATGCCGATCCAGTGCCTGTGGCCGATCAGCATCAGGTGGCATTCACCAGTACCGGCAAGAGCATTCGCGTCGATCCGGGCGAGACCGTGCATTCGGCCGCCGCCAAGCTTGGCCTGCATATCCCCAAGGCCTGCGGCATGGGCATCTGTGGCACCTGCAAGGTGATGAAGACCGAGGGCGAGGTGGACATGGTGCACAACGGCGGGATCACCGACGAGGATGTCGCCGAGGGCTATATCCTGTCCTGCTGCAGCGTGCCCAGAGGCGATGTGGCGATCGAGTACTAACAGTCGCCCAATCAAGGGTTGACGCTCTGTCGCGACCACTGGCCGTCACTGCTTTTGCTGTAGCGCACCCGCTCACGCATGCGCTGCCAGCCTGACGGCCAGAACTCGATGCGTTCTGGCTGGATGCGGAAGGCATGCCACAGCGCGTTGCGAAGCCCAGGGTCTGTTCGAGTTGGCGCGCCTGCTGGTGCAACGCATCCTTCTTGGTCGGTGCTGGCGAACCCTGGCGGGACACCCAGGCACTCAGCTGCGCCTCCCGCGCCCGGCGTTGCCAGTAACTGTCCGAGGTGGCAGCGGACTGCAACAGCACCGTGCCCTCGACTATCACCTGCTCCTGAAGCTCCGGCCAGAAGAAGCACAGCCCTGCGCGTGGATTCTCCAGCAGTTGCTGGCCTTTGCCGCTCTGCAGGCTGGCGAAGAACAGCAGCCCGTCTTCCTCCACCGCGACGATATGCACGGTGCGCACCGATGGCCGAGCCCGGGTATCCGCGGTGGCCAGCGCCGCCGCATGCGGCTCCGCCATGCCACGCTCGGCGGCTGCGTCGATCAAGTGCTGCAACTGCAGCAGTGCCTCTTGGTAAAGCGCCTGGTTGTTTGGCATCGTCTGCGGCCCTCTGTTGGCGGCAAGTGCGTCAGCTGCCGAGCCCTTCGACTCCATCTTCGGTATCTGGCTCGAGACCCTATTGATCTGGGTCAGGCTTTTCGCCTGTTTGTCATGCCATTGGGGCATTGCCAGGGAGTCCCGCGCACGCCTCGTATCACCGGGTCGGCAAGAATGCAGGCCTGCGCCAGCGAGGCGAGGGGTGGCGAGCGCTATCGGCGCAAGCGGCTAGCGGCTAGTGACCGACGAGGTAGTCGAGGAGGCGTTGACGCGGGCCCGCTAAACCGGCCTGCTTGATACAGGGCTAGATCTCCGTGCCGGGTGCCCAGGGTTTGGGCCCGGCGCGGCGATCCTCGGTCTTTCTTCGATCCGCCTCGAAGCGGATCTCCTTGCGTCTGTCGCTATGGGTGCGGCGTTCGCTCTTGCCGCGGGTATCGATCTTGAATTGGGCCTGGGTCTTGCTCGGTGCCGGCTGTTCGCTGGCTTCCTCAAGGGGGGCGAGGCTCAGCTCTTCGAGGCTGAGGTCGGCCAGGCTGAATTCAAGTTTGTCTTTAGTGTCCATCGGCGTGCTCCCATTGCTCGATTGCGCCAAGGTTGTGCGGCTCTACCCAACAGCGTAGCCGCAGTCACCTGGTCTGGGCGCGCGGCCGGACGAGCAGCAGGGCAGGGCGACTGCCTGCGACCTCAGCCCGCCTGCATCGCCGTGCGGATATCCGCGGCCAGCTGGCGCACCCGCGCCTCGTCGGTATCCCAGGAGCACATAAAGCGTGCGCCGCCGGCCCCGATAAAGGTGTAGAAGCGCCAGCCCTGGCCGCGCAGGGTTTCCAGGGCCGTTTCTGACATCTGCAGGAACACGCCGTTGGCCTGCACCGGGAACATCAGGCTGACCCCGGGGATATCCTCGACCAGCTCGGCCAACAGGCGCGCGCAGCGGTTGGCGTGGTGGGCATACTTCAGCCAGGCGTCGCCCTGCAGGATGCCGACCCAGGGCGCGGACAGGTAGCGCATCTTCGAGGCCAGCTGACCGGCCTGTTTGCAACGGTAGTCGAAGTCCTCGGCCAGGGCCTTGTTGAAGAACAGGATGGCTTCGCCCACCGCCATGCCGTTCTTGGTGCCGCCGAAACACAGCACGTCGACCCCGGCCTTCCAGGTCAGTTCGGCCGGGCTGCAGCCGAGAAAGGCGCAGGCGTTGGAGAAGCGTGCACCATCCATATGCAGGTTGAGCCCCAGCTCGCGGCAGGTCGCGCTGATGGCGCGGACTTCCTCGGGGCGGTAGACGGTGCCGACCTCGGTGGCCTGGGTCAGGGTCACCACCCGCGGCTTGGGGTAGTGGATGTCCTGGCGCTTTAGGGCGACTTCGCGGATCGCCGCGGGGGTCAGCTTGCCGTGCTCGGTCTCGGCCAGCAGCAGCTTGGAACCGTTGGAAAAGAACTCCGGCGCGCCGCATTCGTCGGTTTCGACGTGGGCGGTGTCCGAGCAGATCACGCTGTGGTAGCTCTGGCACAGGGCGGCCAGGGCCAGGGAGTTGGCCGCGGTGCCGTTGAAGGCGAAGAACACTTCGCAGTCGGTCTCGAACAGGCGGCGGAAGTGATCGGCGGCGCGTGCCGTCCACTGATCGTCGCCGTAGGCGCGATCGTGGCCCTGGTTGGCCTCGGCCATGGCGGCCCAGGCTTCCGGGCAGATGCCGGAGTAGTTGTCGCTGGCAAACTGTTGGGCGGTATCGGGCATTGCTAGTTCCTTCTATATCGGCGCGGGGAGGGCGCGTATGGCCATACTCTAGTCGCGAGTGCAGGGGGCTTGCCGCCGCTGCTGCGACATCTTGTTAAGCCCAGGCGCTATTGGACCTGGAGACTGGACGGCGAACTCCGCCGCGTGGGCACAGTCCGCCAAATAAACGGAACTGATCGGCATGCCCGGCCTCACAGTTAGTGCTCGGCCCGTACGGGCCGATGCCATAGACCCGAACAGGAGTTCCCCATGAATTATCGTTACCTCGTTGCAGTGTTCGCCCCCCTGGCCTTCGCCTTGCCGGCCACCGCCGCAGAAGAGTGGCCCGCGGGTGCCAAGGCCGAGTTCGCCCGGGAATGCGTCGCCAGCGCCCAGACGGACCACAGCAAGGCGCAGCTGCAAGCCTATTGCGAATGCGCGGCCGACAAGGTCAGCAGCCAGTTCAGCGAGGCCGAACTGCAGGCCATGGGGCGTCAGTCGCCGCCTGATCCGGCCATGCAGCAGCGTTTGCTGCAGGCCTCCAGTAGCTGTAGCGGCAAGCTGCAGGAGTGATGGATAACGGCATGAGGGCTCCTTGAGTTAAGGTCGAACTCCTTCGGAGCCAGAACTGCCGTCATGCCGAATACCTTGGCCACTCCAGGCCGTCCGCCCCGCGATGCCGCGCTGGACCTGCTCAAGTGGCTGGCGCTGCTGAGCATGCTGATCGACCACCTGCGCCATGTCTGGCCGCAGCTGTACGTCGTCTATATTCCCGGGCGGCTGGCCTTTCCGCTGTTCTGTCTGGCCATCGCCGCCAACCTGGCGCGTCCCGTGCCCGGCGAGCGCCGGCCCATAGCGCTGCGCTATCTTGGCCTGCTGCTGGGTTTTGCCCTGCTGTCGGAGTGGCCCTATCGCCTGCTGGTGCAAACGCCGCAGTCGCTCAATGTGTTGCCGACCCTGGCCCTGGGCCTGCTGATTGCCAGTGCTGCGCAGCATCCCCATGGCCAGCGCCGCTGGTTGGGTCTGGGCGCGCTGTTGCTGGCGCTGTTCGCTCATCCCTGGCTGATGTTCGGTTTGCCCGGCGCGCTGCTGCCGGCGGCGTTTCTCTATGCCCTGCAACGTCCCAACCCCGGCTGGGTGTGGCCGCCCCTGCTGTGCCTGCTGGGCAATTACTGGCCGCCGTTCTATATCGATGCGGCCCGTGGCGACCCCTTCGCCTGGACGGTGATCGCCAGTTGCGCCCTGGCTCCGCTGTTCGGACTTTGGTTGTTGCGTCAGCCACTGGCGCTGCCTGTGCCGCCTGTACGGCGCTGGGCCTACCTGTTCTATCCGGGGCACTTCCTGGTGCTGGTGGCCATCCGCGAGTGGCTGCGTTAGCTGCCGTTGCATCGCCTCGTCGCCTGAATACGCATTGGCGCAATCCGCGAGCGTGGGAGCGTCTGCGCCAATTTCCCCCGGATTTCATCCGGCTACCGATCCGTGCCGGCTTAGGGCGGGTTGTCGCCTGTCCGCATGGCGCAAACATGCATGTCGCAAACGCAATCTCCCGTGGCGTGTATAGGCATCTGACCGATCAGGGCGAGTCATACCATCGATTGCAACTGGGGCCCGTCCCCATGACCGCCATACAGACACCGCACACGGGTGCCGCAGGAGATCCGCGATGTTCAGCAAAGACGACCAGATTAAAGGCTACGACGACGAACTGCTTAGCGCCATAAACGCCGAGGAGAGCCGTCAGGAACATCATATCGAGCTGATCGCCTCGGAAAACTACACCAGCAAGCGCGTGATGGAAGCCCAGGGCAGCGGCCTGACCAACAAGTACGCCGAAGGCTATCCGGGCAAGCGCTACTACGGTGGCTGCGAGCACGTCGACGTGGTCGAGCAGCTGGCCATCGACCGCGCCAAGCAACTGTTCGGCGCTGACTTCGCCAACGTTCAGCCGCACTCCGGTTCCTCGGCCAACAGCGCCGTCTACCTGGCGCTGATCAATGCCGGCGACACCATTCTGGGCATGAGCCTGGCCCACGGCGGCCACCTGACCCACGGTTCCAAGGTCAGCTCCTCGGGCAAACTGTACAACGCCGTGCAGTACGGTATCGACACCACCACCGGCCTGATCGACTACGACGAAGTCGAGCGTCTGGCTGTCGAGTGCCAGCCGAAGATGATCGTCGCCGGCTTCTCTGCTTATTCGAAAACCCTGGATTTCCCGCGCTTCCGCGCCATCGCCGACAAGGTCGGTGCGCTGCTGTTCGTCGACATGGCTCACGTCGCTGGCCTGGTCGCCGCCGGTCTGTACCCGAACCCGCTGCCTTACGCTGACGTGGTCACCACCACCACCCACAAGACCCTGCGCGGTCCGCGTGGCGGCCTGATCCTGGCCAAGGCCAACCCTGAAATCGAGAAGAAACTCAATGCCGCGGTGTTCCCCGGTGCCCAGGGCGGCCCGCTGATGCACGTGATCGCCGCCAAGGCCGTGTGCTTCAAGGAAGCGCTGGAGCCAGGCTTCAAGGAATACCAGGCCCAGGTAATCAAGAATGCCCAGGCCATGGCCAAGGTGTTTATCGATCGCGGTTTTGACGTGGTCTCCGGCGGCACCGATAACCACCTGTTCCTGGTCAGCCTGATCCGTCAGGGCCTGACCGGTAAAGACGCCGACGCCGCTCTCGGTCGCGCCGGTATCACCGTGAACAAGAACTCGGTACCTAACGACCCGCAGTCGCCGTTCGTCACCTCGGGCCTGCGCATCGGCACCCCGGCGATTACCTCCCGCGGCTTCCTGGAGCAGCAGAGCATCGAGCTGGCCGGCTGGATCTGCGACATCCTCGATCACCTCGGCGATGCCGACGTCGAGGCGCAGGTCGCCACCTTGGCCGCCGGTCTGTGCGCCGATTATCCGGTCTATCGTTAAGTTTCGCAGTACCCGTACGGTGGGTTCGCCGCAGGCGTAATCCACCAGAGCCAAGGCGCGTGGGGTCTCATAGCAGCGGTGGGTTACGCCGCTTCGCGGCTAACCCACCCTACGCTCTGACTCGTTTTGATCGGTGGCCAAGCAGTACCCAGATTTAGGAGCATCCCATGCAACGTTATTCCGGCTTCGGCCTGTTCAAGCACTCCTTCAGCCACCATGAGAACTGGCAGCGCATGTGGCGCAATCCCACGCCCAAGCCGGTATACGACGTGATCATCGTCGGCGGTGGCGGCCACGGCCTGGCGACCGCCTATTACCTGGCCAAGGAGTTCGGCGTGAAGAACGTCGCGGTGATCGAGAAAGGCTGGCTGGGCGGCGGTAACACCGCGCGCAACACCACCATCGTGCGTTCCAACTACCTGTGGGATGAGTCGGCGCAGCTCTACGAGCACGCCATGAAGTTGTGGGAAGGCCTGTCCCAGGACATCAACTACAACGTCATGTTCTCCCAGCGCGGCGTGTTTAACCTCGGCCACACCCTGCAGGACATGCGCGACATCGAGCGCCGGGTCAGCGCCAACCGCCTCAACGGCGTCGACGGCGAAGTACTCAACACCCAGCAGGTGGCGGATATGATTCCCTACCTGGATTGCTCGAAGAATACCCGTTATCCGATCCTCGGTGCCTCCCTGCAGCGTCGCGGCGGCGTTGCCCGTCACGATGCGGTGGCCTGGGGTTATGCCCGCGCCGCCGACGCCCTGGGCGTCGACCTGATCCAGCAGACCGAAGTGATCGGCTTCCGCAAGGAAAACGGTGTGTGCATCGGCGTGGAAACCAATAAGGGCTTTATCGGTGGCAAGCGCGTCGGTGTGGTCACCGCCGGTAACTCCGGGCACATGGCCAAGCAGGCCGGCTTCCGCTTGCCGCTCGAATCCCACCCGCTGCAGGCGCTGGTGTCCGAGCCGATCAAGCCGATCATCGACACCGTGATCATGTCCAACGCCGTGCATGGCTATATCAGCCAGTCGGACAAGGGCGACCTGGTTATCGGTGCCGGCATCGACGGCTACAACGGCTACGGCCAGCGCGGTTCCTACCCGACCATCGAGCACACCCTGCAGGCCATCGTCGAGATGTTCCCGGTGCTCTCGCGGGTCCGCATGAACCGTCAGTGGGGCGGCATCGTCGACACCTGCCCAGATGCCTGCCCGATCATCAGCAAGACCCCGGTGAAGAACCTGTTCTTCAACTGTGGTTGGGGTACCGGCGGCTTCAAGGCGACTCCGGGCTCAGGCCACGTGTTCGCTGCGAGCCTGGCCAAGGGTGAGATGCACCCGCTGGCCAAGCCGTTCTCCATGGACCGTTTCTACAACGGTGCACTGATCGACGAACACGGCGCGGCTGGGGTCGCACACTGATTTTGGCCCCCTCCGCCGACGGCGGAGGGAGGAAGGTTTTCTGGAGGTACCGATCATGTTGCATATCTTCTGCCCTCACTGCGGCGAGCTGCGCTCCGAAGAGGAATATCACGCCGGCGGCCAGGCGCACATCGCGCGCCCCCTCGATCCGAACGCCTGCACCGACGAGGAATGGGGCGATTACCTGTTCTTCCGCGACAATCCACGCGGCGTCCACCACGAGCTGTGGATCCACGCGGCGGGCTGCCGTCAGTACTTCAACGTCACCCGTCACACGGTGAGCTACGAAATCCTCGAAACCTACAAGATCGGCGAGCGGCCCAGCGTGACTGAGGCTTCGCTCGCTGCGAAGAAGGCTGTCGACCAAGGAGTAACGGCATGAGCCAGGTCAATCGTCTTTCCCAGGGTGGCCGCATCGACCGCAGCCAGCCTCTGAGCTTCAGCTTCAATGGCGAGACCTATCAGGGCTTCGCCGGCGACACCCTGGCCGCCGCATTGCTGGCCAACGGCGTCGAGGTGGTCGGCCGTAGCTTCAAGTACTCGCGTCCACGTGGCATCGTCGCCGCCGGTGCCGAAGAGCCGAACGCCGTACTGCAGATCGGTTCCACTGAAGCCGCGCAGATCCCCAACGTACGCGCCACTCAACAAGCGCTGTACGCCGGTCTGACCGCCAACAGCGTGAACGGCTGGCCGAACGTCAACACCGACCTGATGGGCATTCTCGGCAAGGTTGGCGGCGGCATGATGCCGCCCGGCTTCTACTACAAGACCTTTATGTACCCGCAGAACCTCTGGCTGACCTACGAGAAGTACATTCGTAAGGCCGCAGGTCTCGGCCGTGCGCCCAAGGAAAACGATCCGGACAGCTACGACTACCTCAACCAGCACTGCGACGTGCTGGTGGTCGGTGCCGGCCCCGCCGGCCTGGCCGCGGCCCTGGCCGCCGGCCGTAGCGGTGCGCGGGTGATCCTCGCCGACGAACAGGAAGAGTTCGGCGGCAGCCTGCTCGGTACCCGCGAGACCCTCGACGGCAAGCCAGCGTCGGATTGGGCCGCCAAGGCCATCGCCGAGCTGGAAAAAATGCCGGAAGTGACTCTGTTGCCGCGCGCCACCGTGAACGGCTACCACGACCACAACTTCCTGACCATCCACCAGCGCCTGACCGATCACCTCGGTGAAGTCGCGCCCATGGGCATGGTCCGTCAACGCATGCACCGCGTGCGTGCCAAGCGTGTAGTGCTGGCCACCGGCGCCCACGAGCGGCCGCTGGTGTACGCCAACAACGACGTGCCGGGCAATATGCTCGCCGATGCGGTGTCCACCTACGTACGCCGTTACGGCGTGGCACCGGGCAAGCAACTGGTGCTGTCGACCAACAACGATTATTCCTACCGCGTGGTGCTCGACTGGCTCGACGCCGGCCTGCCGGTGGTCGCCGTAGCCGATGCACGCACTAATCCACGCGGCAGCTGGGTCGAGGAAGCGCGCCGGCGCGGCGTACGCGTCCTCACCGGCAGTGCGGTGGTCGAAGCGCGTGGCAGCAAGCGCGTAACTGGCGCGCGGATCTGCGCCATCGATATCACCAGCCATAAAGTCACCAGCCCCGGCGAAGTGCTCGACTGCGACCTGATCGTCAGCTCCGGCGGCTACAGCCCGGTGGTGCACCTGGCGTCGCACCTCGGCGGCCGTCCGACCTGGCGCGAAGACATCCTCGCCTTCGTTCCCGGTGAAGGTTTCCAGAAGCGCCTGTGCGCTGGTGCGGTGAATGGCGTGTTCAACCTCGGCGACGCCCTCGCCGATGGCTTCGAGTCCGGCACCATGGCTGCCGCCGAGGCCGGCTTCAAGACCGTCACTGGCAGCCTGCCGAAGGTCGAGAAACGCGTCGAGGAACCGTCCATCGCGTTGTTCCAGATCCCCCACGACAAGCCCACGGCGCGTGCGCCCAAGCAGTTCGTCGACCTGCAGAACGACGTCACCGCGGCCGGTATCGAACTGGCCACCCGCGAGGGCTTCGAGTCGGTCGAGCACGTCAAGCGCTACACCGCGCTGGGCTTCGGCACCGACCAGGGCAAGCTGGGCAATATCAACGGTCTGGCCATCGCCGCCCGTTCGATGAACATCAGCATCGCGCAGATGGGCACCACCATGTTCCGCCCGAACTACACCCCGGTGACCTTCGGCGCACTCGCCGGCCGTCATTGCGGCGAGTTGTTCGAGGCCAAGCGCTACACCGCGATGCAAAAGTGGCACCTGCAGAACGGTGCCGAGTTCGAGGACGTCGGCCAGTGGAAGCGTCCCTGGTACTTCCCCAAGCAGGGCGAAGACCTGCACGCCGCGGTGGCCCGTGAGTGCCTGGCCGTGCGCAACGCGGTGGGCATCCTCGATGCCTCGACCCTGGGCAAGATCGACATCCAGGGCCCGGATGCGCGCGAGTTCCTCAACCGCGTGTACACCAACGCCTGGACCAAGCTGGACGTGGGCAAGGCCCGCTACGGCCTGATGTGCAAGGAAGATGGCATGGTCTTCGACGACGGTGTAACCGCCTGTCTGGCCGACAACCACTTCCTCATGACCACCACCACCGGCGGTGCCGCACGGGTGATGGAGTGGCTGGAGATCTACCACCAGACCGAATGGCCGGAGCTCAAGGTGTACTTCACCTCGGTCACCGACCACTGGGCGACCATGACCCTGTCCGGCCCCAACAGCCGCAAGCTGCTGAGCGAAGTCACCGACATCGACCTGGACAAGGACGCTTTCCCGTTCATGACCTGGCAGGAAGGCAAGGTCGGCGGCGTACCGGCGCGGGTGTTCCGCATCTCCTTCACCGGCGAGCTGAGCTATGAGGTCAACATCCAGGCCGATTACGCCCTGGCCGTGTGGGAAAAGATCATCGAGGCAGGCAAGAAACACGGCCTGACCCCCTATGGCACCGAGACCATGCACGTGTTGCGGGCCGAGAAGGGTTTCATCATCGTCGGCCAGGACACCGATGGCTCGGTCACCCCGGACGACCTGGGCATGGGCTGGTGCGTCGGTCGCACCAAGCCATTCTCCTGGATCGGCTGGCGCGGCATGAACCGCGAGGACTGCGTGCGCGAGAACCGCAAGCAGCTTGTGGGCCTTAAACCGGTCGATCCGGACAAGGTGCTGCCCGAAGGCGCGCAACTGGTATTCGATCCCAAGCAGTCCATCCCGATGACCATGGTCGGCCACGTCACCTCCAGCTACATGAGCGCGGCGATGAACTATTCCTTCGCCATGGCCCTGGTCAAGGGCGGTCTCAAGCGTATCGGCGAGCGCGTGTTCGCGCCGCTGGTGGATGGCAGCGTGATCGAAGCCGAAATCGTCAGCCCCGTGTTCTTTGACCCGAAAGGGGATCGCCAGAATGTCTAACGTCAATGTCTACAAGCAACGCCCCGACACTGGCCGCGCCGAGTCGCCGCTGTTCCACGCGGGCCTCGACGAGATGGCCCGCAAGGGCAAGAGCAGCGCCGGGGTGACCCTGCGCGAGAAGAAGCTGCAGGGTCACCTGACCCTGCGCGGCGACGCCGACGACGCCGATTTTGCCGGCGGCGTGCACAAGGCCCTCGGCCTGGAGCTGCCGGTGGCCCTGACCCTGGTGGCCAAGGGCGAGACCTCGCTGCAGTGGATGGGCCCGGACGAGTGGCTGCTGATCGTGCCGAGTGGCGAGGAGTTCGCCACCGAGCAGAAGCTGCGCGAAGCCCTGGCTGGCCAGCACATCTCGGTGGTCAACGTCAGCGGTGGTCAGACCATTCTTGAACTGAGCGGTGCCAAGGTGCGCGAAGTGCTGATGAAGTCGACCCCCTACGACGTGCATCCGAGCAACTTCCCGGTGGGCAAGGCGGTCGGTACCGCGTTCGCCAAGTCGCAACTGGTGATCCGCCATACCGGCGAGGAAACCTGGGAGCTGCTGGTGCGCCGCAGCTTCTCCGACTACATCTGGCTGTGGCTGCAGGATGCTTGCGCCGAGTTTGGGTTGGCGATCAAGGCCTGACGACAAACACCCTGTGGAAGGGGCTTTAGCCGCGAACTACTGTCGCGACTAAAGCCCGTCCCACGAGCGCCACAAGGCGCAGACTACCGAGGCCATGACCATGAGCCACACCCCCGATACCTGGATTCTCACCGCCCATTGCCCGAGCGTGCTCGGCACCGTGGATGCGGTGACGCGCTTTCTCTTCGAGCAGCGCTGCTACGTCACCGAACACCATTCGTTCGATGATCGTCTGTCCGCGCGCTTCTTTATCCGCGTGGAGTTCCGCCAGCCGGATGGTTTCGACGAGGCCGAGTTCCGTGCAGGTGTACAGGAGCGTCTGGCACCCTTCGACATGCAGGTCGAGCTGACCCCACCGGGCTACCGGGCCAAGGTGGTGCTGATGGTGTCGAAGGCCGACCACTGTCTTAACGACCTGCTGTATCGCCAGCGTATTGGCCAGTTGCCGATGGACGTGGTCGCGGTGATTTCCAATCACCCGGACCTGGAACCGCTGGCGCGTTGGCACGAGATTCCCTACTACCACTTTGCCCTCGACCCCAACGACAAGCCGGCGCAGGAGCGCAAGGTGTTGCAGGTGATCGAAGAAACCGGTGCGGAACTGGTGGTGCTTGCCCGCTATATGCAGGTGCTCTCACCCGAGCTGTGCCGCAAGCTCGATGGCTGGGCGATCAATATCCACCACTCGCTGCTGCCCGGATTCAAGGGGGCCAAGCCCTACCACCAGGCCTATCAGAAGGGCGTCAAGCTGGTCGGTGCCACCGCCCACTACATCAACAACGACCTCGACGAAGGCCCGATCATCGCCCAGGGCGTGGAGTCGGTGGATCACGCTCACTACCCCGAGGACCTGATCGCCAAGGGCCGCGACATCGAATGCCAGACCCTGGCCAAAGCTATCGCTTACCACCTCGAACGGCGGGTGTTCCTCAACGCCAACCGTACCGTGGTGCTGCACGCATAACCCGTAGGGTGCGCGGGGCCGCCTAGGCCGTGCGCACCAATGGTGAAACGCACTTCTGGTGCGCCCAGCGCATGTAATCCGGATGCAGGTTCGGTGCGAACAGCGACCACTATCTGGCCGCAGCGTCATTCGCACCAAGGGTCGGCCGTTAGGATAAGGCGGGCGCAGGTTCACATTTTGCTACACGAATTTTCCCCGGATTGCATCCGGGCTACGGGTGGATCACCGACTGCCAATCTCTCGGCCCCACCAGCAACAGACACATAACGCTCCACTGCAAGGCCGCGTGGCCGTTGGCCGCGCCTTTGTATCCACAACAACAACGGAGAACATCCAATGTCCGGTAATCGTGGCGTCGTCTATCTCGGCGCAGGCAAGGTCGAAGTACAGAAAATCGACTATCCGAAAATGCAGGACCCGCGCGGTCGCAAGATCGAACACGGGGTGATTCTGCGCGTGGTATCCACCAATATCTGCGGCTCCGACCAGCACATGGTGCGTGGCCGGACCACGGCGCAAACCGGCCTGGTGCTGGGTCACGAGATCACCGGTGAGGTGATCGAGAAGGGCAGCGACGTCGAGAATCTGCAGATCGGCGATCTGGTTTCGGTGCCGTTCAACGTCGCCTGCGGTCGCTGCCGCAGCTGCAAGGAACAACACACCGGCGTCTGCCTGTCTGTCAACCCGGCCCGCCCCGGCGGTGCCTACGGTTACGTCGACATGGGCGACTGGACCGGCGGCCAGGCCGAATACGCCATGGTGCCGTACGCCGACTTCAACCTGCTGAAACTGCCGGACCGCGACAGGGCGATGGAGAAGATCCGCGACCTGACCTGCCTCTCCGACATCCTGCCGACCGGCTACCACGGTGCGGTCACCGCCGGCGTCGGCCCGGGCAGCACCGTGTATATCGCCGGTGCCGGCCCAGTCGGTCTGGCCGCTGCCGCCTCCGCGCGTCTGCTCGGCGCGGCGGTGGTGATCGTCGGCGACGTCAACCCGGTGCGTCTGGTGCATGCCAAGGCTCAGGGCTTCGAAATCGCCGATCTGTCCCTGGATATTCCGCTGCACGAACAGATCGCCGCCCTGCTTGGTGAGCCGGAAGTCGATTGCGCCATCGACGCGGTGGGCTTCGAAGCCCGCGGTCATGGCCATGCCGGGGTGCAGCATGAGGCTCCGGCCACCGTGCTCAACTCGCTGATGGGCGTGGTCCGGGTCGCCGGCAAGATCGGTATCCCCGGTCTGTACGTTACCGATGATCCAGGTGCGGTCGATGCCGCGGCGAAGAAGGGTGCGCTGAGCATCCGCTTCGGCCTGGGCTGGGCCAAGTCGCACAGCTTCCACACCGGCCAGACTCCGGTGATGAAGTACAACCGTGCGCTGATGCAGGCGATCATGTGGGACCGCATCAACATCGCCGAAGTGGTGGGCGTGCAGGTCATCAGCCTGGACGATGCGCCGCGCGGTTACGGCGAGTTCGATGCCGGCGTGCCGAAGAAATTCGTTATCGACCCGCACAAGATGTTCAGCGCAGCCTGATCGGCGGCGGTTAAACCATCGCGGCTAAAGCCCCTCCCGCAGGACCCACTGTCCATGTGGGAGGGGCTGGGCGGCATTCAGCTTTAGCCGCGAGCTATTTCAGCCTTCCGCACGAATCTGCGCGATCCGCGCATCCTTCTCTTCCCACAAGCGCGTGACCCAGTTCTGCACGCACTGGCGAAACGCCGCGTCGTTCTGATAATCGCCCTGCCACAGCGCCGGGTCGAGTTCGCGAGTCTGGATATCCACTATGACCTTGTCCACCTGGCCGCTGATCAGCTGCCAGAAGCCCGGGATGCGGCCGTGCGGGTAAACCAGGGTGACATCCAGCACCTTGTCCAGTTCTTCGCCCAGGGTGGCGAGGACAAAGGCCACGCCGCCGGCCTTGGGCTTGAGCAGGTGGCGGTAGGGCGAGCCTTGGGCGGAGTGCTTGGCCGGGGTGAAACGGGTGCCTTCCAGGTAGTTGACCACGGTTACCGGCAGGTCCTTGAACTTGGCACAGGCACGCTTGGTGATCTCCAGGTCCTGGCCCTTGAGTTCGGGATGTCTGGCCAGAAAAGCCTTGGAATAGCGGCGCATAAAGGGGTAATCCAGGGCCCAGAAGGCAAGGCCGAGCAGGGGTACCCAGAGCAGCTGCTGCTTGAGGAAGAACTTGAAATAGGGCGTCTTGCGGTTGAACGCCTGGATCAGGGCGGGAATGTCCACCCAGCTCTGGTGGTTGCTGATCACCAGATAGGAGGTGCTCTGGCGCAGCTCGGCGTTGCCGCGGATATCCCAGCGGGTCGGCAGCAGCGTGGCGAAGATCAGCTTGTTCAGCTCGGCCCAGCTTTCCGCCACCCACATCACCCCGCGCGAGCTGGCGGTCTTCAGCGCCTTGCCGGGCAGCACGAACTTGCCCAGGGCGATCAGCAGCAAGGGGCCGATCAGCAGCAGGGTATTGAGCAGCAACAGCAGGGTAACGCTGGCGGCGGTCAGCAGGCGGCGCATGGCAATTCCTTGTGGGGCGCAGAGGGGGCGATGATAAGCAGTCGCGCCATGGCTTCCAAGCCGCCCCTGCGGCTGATGTCTTATTGCCACTAATCGCCCGCTGCATGTCAATGGCCCAGCTTGATCGTCTACGCTGTCTTGGCGCGTTGGTGTTTCCTTCTTCGGGGGCGATCCATGTTGAAGTGCATCGCTGTGGCCGACCTCTGCGTTGGTATGTATATCCATGAGTTCTGTGGCGCATGGATGGATCATCCCTTCTGGAAATCCAGGTTTCTCCTCAAATCGGAAAAAGACCTGCAGCGGATCCGCGCCAGCAGCATTGGCGAGCTGTGGATCGATGTCAGCAAGGGGCTCGACGTCGCCGAGGGTACCCCCAGTGTCAGCCCCGAAGATGTCGCGGCTGCAGCCGAAGCCAGTCTGCTGGCGGCGGTGCAGAGCCGGCCCGTTAGCCAGGGCGTGGCGATGGAGGATGAGCTGCAGCGCGCGGTCAAGCTGTGCGCCAATGCCAAGGCGGCGGTGGTCAGCATGTTTGGCGATGCGCGCATGGGCCAGGCGCTGCAGTTCGAGCAGGCGGGTGAGCTGGTCGAGGAGATCTCCGATTCGGTGCTGCGCCATCCCAATGCCTTGATCAGCCTGGCGCGGCTGAAAAATGCCGATGAGTACACCTACATGCATTCGGTGGCCGTCTGCGCGCTGATGATTGCCCTGGCGCGCCAACTGGGCCTCAACGAAGCCCTGGTGCGCGAGGCCGGGCTGGCCGGTTTGCTGCATGACATCGGCAAGATGGTCATACCCGATGCCGTGCTGAACAAGCCGGGCAAGCTGACCGACAGCGAATTCGCCACGGTGCGTGATCACCCCGTGGCGGGCTCGCAGATGCTGCTGGAGAGCAAACAGCTCAGTGCGCTGGTGCTGGATGTCTGTCTGCATCACCACGAGAAGATGGATGGCAGCGGCTACCCGCATCGCCTGGCCGGCGAGCAGATCAGCCTGTATGCGCGTATGGGGACGGTGTGCGACGTGTATGACGCGATCACCTCCAACCGGCCCTACAAGGCCGGCTGGGACCCGGCCGAATCGATCCGCAAGATGGCCGAGTGGAAAGGCCATTTCGATCCCGAGGTGTTCCAGGCCTTTGTCAAAACCGTGGGCATTTACCCGGTGGGTTCGCTGGTGCGCCTGGCAAGCGGGCGCATTGGCGTGGTCATGGAGCAGCAGGCCAGGTCCTTGCTCGCGCCCAAGGTCAAGGTGTTTTTCTCGGCCAAGTCGAAGATCCCGATTCCTCAGGAAACCCTCGATCTGGCCAGGCTGGTCGGACGCGACAGGATCGTCGCGCGCGAATCCGCCGCCGACTGGGGCTTTCAGCATATCAACGAGCTCTGGAGCGGGTTGTAGGCGGGGGCGCGCAAGGCTGGGTGGCGACGCTAAGGCCAACGCCAATGGCCCGGGCGCAACCACGCCGACCTGCGCCTTGTTGGGCTGCGCGCCGCTCAGTCAGGTTACGCCCCCCGAACGCAGGGCAACTATGCTCAAG
This sequence comes from Pseudomonas sp. EA_105y_Pfl2_R69, assembly GCF_963970915.1. Classification (NCBI taxonomy): domain Bacteria; kingdom Pseudomonadati; phylum Pseudomonadota; class Gammaproteobacteria; order Pseudomonadales; family Pseudomonadaceae; genus Pseudomonas; species Pseudomonas sp. EA_105y_Pfl2_R69. Next base: position 37,358 of record NZ_CAXAOO010000006.1, on the reverse strand, counting down.
GCAACTGCCTGTTAGTTGACGTTTGCTGCGGGCGCGTTTCTTGCTTGATCTGCTGCTTTAGCGCACCCGCCTAGAAGGTGCGTTACACAGGCTGAGGTAGTTATGACTGGAGTACTCAAACCGGGGGTGCGGCTGCTGGAGCGGTTCAGCTTCGCGCGCAAGTTTCAGCTGGTGTTCGTTCTGTTTGCCCTGCCGTTGGGGTTCTCGCTGTGGGTGATCAGCAGCAATTATCTGGAGCGCCTGCGCGCCATCGACCACGAGCGGCAGGGCATGCAGGCATTGCAGGCCATGGCGGACGTGCAGCGGGCACTGATCGAACAGCGCACCTTGCTGGCACGCTGGAAGGGTACCGATAGCCAGGCTCAGGCGCTGATGCAGCAGCGCGCCGGCAGCCTCGACCAGGCGTTGCAGGCGCTGGCCGCGCCGCTGCAGGACGAGTTGGTCAGCGAGCAGGCCAGGCAGCATTTTCAGGGACTGGAAGCCGGGCGGGGCGCATTGAGCGTCGACGCCCTGGGCAAACTGGCCCTGCCCGATGCCCTGGAACGTTACCAAAAGACCCTGCTGGGTCTGCTGGCGTTGCGCGAGCAGGTGGCCACCGACAGCGGCCTGATTCTCGATCCACAGCTCGACACCTACCTGATGATGGAGCAGCTGACCTATACCTTGCCGCGTCTGCTCGAACAACTGGGCAGCTTTGCCAGTCAGGGCCATGGCGCGGTGGTGTCGCAGCATTTCACCCTGCAGAGCCGGGTGCTGATTCGTGATCTGCGGCGCAATCTCGACGAGTCGCGCAGCCAGCTGCTCAAGGCCCAGGCCACCCTGAGCCTGGAAGCCCCCGAGGCCATGCGCCAGTTGCAGGAGCCCTACAGCGAGGCCCTGCAAGGCTATGAAAGCTTTCTTGCCGGGATCGACCGCGACATGTTCGAGGCCAGCCCCATGGCCCTGACCCCGGAGCAGTTCGTGCAACGCATCGAGTTGCTGCAGGGCCAGCTCAACGCCCTGCAGCAGGCGTTGTATCGGCAGTTCGACGCGAGCCTGGGGGATTACCGCGGCATGGCGCTGACCCTGATGGCCGAGGCGATCGGTGTTTTCAGCCTGCTGACCCTGCTGGCGCTCTATGTGCTGTTCTGTCTCAATGCCTCGATCCGCCGCAGCACCGCCGGCATCATCCTGGCCGCCGAAGGCCTGCGTGACGGCGACTTGCGGGTGCGCATGCAGGTGCACGGTGCGGATGATCTGGCCAGTATCGCCCAGGCCCTGAATGCCGCCGTCAGCCAGTTGCGCGACTCCATGCAGGGGGTCAACCAGCAGAGCCAGCAACTCGGCAATACGGTTGGCATGCTCAATGGCGAGGCGCAGAACGCCCTGCAGTCGGTCGAGCAGCAGCAGGCGCAGATGAGTCAGATCGCCGCCGCCGCCACGCAAATGGCGGCCACCGCGCAAAGCGTCGCGCAAAGCTGCGAGCAGGCCGCGGTGGAAGCCGGGCAAACCCGCGAAATCGCCAACCAGAGCAACCAGCGCAGCGCCCGTACCAGTGACAGCATGCGTCAGCTCAGTCGCCGCCTGGGCGACAGCGCTGCCACCCTGCAGCAACTGCGCGAGCAGACCGAGCAGATCACCCGGGTGGTGGATGTGATCAAGGGGATTGCCGAGCAGACCAACCTGCTGGCACTCAACGCCGCCATCGAGGCGGCTCGTGCCGGCGAGCAGGGGCGTGGTTTTGCCGTGGTCGCCGACGAGGTGCGCAGCCTGTCCCAGCGCACGCAGAACTCCACGGCGGAAATCGCCGAGACGGTGGCCAACCTGCACCGGGTGGTCGGCCAGTCCGTGACCCTGATGGAGGAGGCGGTACAGCAGGCCGAGGGCGATGTCGGCAGCGTGCTGGCCATGGGCGAAGATTTGGGGGCCATAGTCGAATCGGTGCAACTGGTCAGCGACCGCCTGGCGCAGATCGCCACCGCCGCCGAGCAGCAGGCGGCCACCGCCGATGAAGTCAGCGGCAATATCCAGCAGGTCGATCAGGCCGCCAGCGCCCTGCTCGACGGGGCCCAGGCGGTCAGTGCCGCCGCCGAACAGTTGCGCCTGGGCAGCCAGGCCCTGGAGCAGAATACCGCGCGCTTCAAGCTGGATTAGCCGTCCCGTTGCTATCTGTAGGGTGGGTTAGGCGCATGTCTGGATTCTGCAAGATTGCGCGGATATGGATGCGCCGTAACCCACCGGGCGGTCGGCAGGGCTAGCGGGGTGGTGGGTTACGCGGCGCTCGGCCTGCGTGGATGTTCTCGGGTTCAATGCTTAGCGCCGCTAACCCAGCCTACGGATCTGCGCCCAGCCTTGACGCTGGCCGCGGCCTGCCGCAGGCTCCTCGCCGAGTTGCCCACGAGCAGGACGCCCATGCCGCATATTCTGATTGTCGAAGACGAAGCCGCCATCGCCGACACCCTGATCTTCGCCCTGCACAGCGAAGGCTTTACCAGCACCTGGCTGACCCTCGGGCAGGAGGCCCTGGCCCTGCAGGCGCACAGCCCGGCCGATCTGCTGATTCTTGACGTCGGCCTGCCGGATATCAGCGGTTTCGAGCTGTGCAAGCGCTTGCGGCGCGTCTCCGAGGTGCCGGTGATCTTCCTCACCGCCCGCAGCGAGGAAATCGACCGCGTGGTGGGCCTGGAAATCGGTGCCGACGATTATGTGGTCAAACCCTTCAGTCCGCGCGAGGTGGCGGCGCGGGTCAAGGCCATCCTCAAGCGCATGGCCCCGCGTGAGCCGCTGGTCGCAAACCCGGTCGGCGGGCCGTTCCGGCTCGATAGCGAACGGGTGCAGATCCACTACCACGACCAGTTGCTGGGCCTGACCCGGCATGAGTTCCGTCTGCTGCAACAGCTGCTGGCCCAGCCCGAGCGGGTGTTTTCCCGCGAGCAGTTGCTCGACGGCCTGGGCGTGGCCGCCGATGTCGGCTACGAGCGCACCATCGACAGCCATATCAAGAGCCTGCGCGCCAAGCTGCGTCAGGTGGCGGCCAGCGCCGAGCCGATCCAGACGCATCGCGGCCTGGGTTACAGCTACTCGCCGAGGCACGCCTGATGCCCTTGGGGATGCGCATCTTTCTGGTGTATTTCCTGTTTGTCGGTCTGGCCGGCTGGTTCGTGCTGAGCACGGTGATGGACGAGATCCGTCCCGGGGTGCGCCAGAGCACCGAGGAAACCCTGGTCGACACCGCCAACCTGCTGGCGGAGATTCTGCGCGATGAGGTCAGGAGCGCTCGTCTGCAACAGGGCCGCCTGCCTGAACTGCTCAAGGCCTATGGTCAGCGTCAGCCGCGGGCGCAGATCTGGGGCCTGGAGAAAAACCGGGTCAACCACCGTATCTACGTCACCGACGCCCAGGGTATCGTCCTGCTCGACTCCACGGGGGCGGCGGTGGGCCAGGACTACTCGCGCTGGAACGACGTGTACCTGACCCTGCGCGGCGAATACGGCGCGCGCTCGACCAAGGAAGACCCGAACGATGAGAACTCTTCGGTGATGTACGTGGCCGCGCCGATCATGGACGGCGCGCGGATTATCGGCGTGGTCTCGGTGGCCAAGCCCAACAGCAGCCTGCAGCCCTATATCGAGCGTTCCGAGCAGCGCCTGGCCTGGCTCGGCGGCGGCCTGATCGTGCTCGGTCTGCTGATCGGTGCGCTGCTGTCCTGGTGGCTCAGCGCCGCCCTGCGCAAGCTGACCCGTTATGCCCAGGCGGTCAGCGCCGGGGCGCGCGCCGAGCTGCCGAGCTTGCGCGGCGGCGAGCTGGGGCAACTGGCCGAGGCGGTCGAACGCATGCGCACCGAGCTGGAAGGCAAGGCCTACGTCGAGCGCTATGTGCACACCCTGACCCACGAGCTGAAAAGCCCGCTGGCGGCGATTCGCGGCGCGGCGGAACTGCTCGACGGCGAGATGCCCGGCGCACAGCGTCAGCGCTTCGTGGCCAATATCGAGCAGGAAAGCGCGCGCATGCAGCAGCTGATCGAGCGCCTGCTGCACCTGGCCCAGGTCGAGCAGCGCCAGGGGCTGGAAGAGCAGGTGGCGGTGCCGCTGCAGGCGCTGGTCGATTCCCTGCTGCAGGCGCAGATGGCGCGTATCGAGGCGGCGGGCCTGCAGATTGAAAACCACATTGGCCCTGAGTTGAGCGCGCGCGGCGAGGCCTTTCTGCTGCGTCAGGCCCTGGCCAACCTGCTCGATAACGCTCTGGATTTCACCCCGCTCGGCGGGCTGATCCGCTTTAGTGGCGAAGCCCGCGACGGGCAGATCGAACTGCTGCTGTTCAACCAGGCCGAGCCGATTCCCGACTACGCCCTGGCGCGCCTGTGCGAGCGCTTCTACTCCCTGCCGCGGCCCGGCAGCGGGCGTAAAAGCACCGGTCTTGGCTTGAACTTCGTCGCGGAAGTGATGCAGTTGCACGGCGGCGCATTGCAGGTTGCCAACACTGCCGGCGGCGTGCAGGTGCGCCTGGTGCTGCCCCAGGCCTAAAGCGGGGCGGCGGCGCTAAAGGGCAGGCGGCCTGGCAATAAACGCCTGCTTTTCAAATCGATCAAAACCGGCGGCCTGATAGAACTGCCAGGTGGCCGGGTCTTTGCTGCTGGTACTCAACATCACCTTGTAGCAACCCTGGGACCAGGCGAAGGCCAGGGTATGGGCCAGCAGTGCCTGGCCATAGCCGCGTTGGCGGTGTTCAGCATGGGTGACCACATTTTCAATCAGGCCATAGGGTCGGCAGCCATGGGTAAGGTTTGCCACCAGGCTGATGCAGCAGCTGGCGCGCAGCGCCGCGTCCTGATACAGGCCAAAGTAGCGATAGCCCGGATTGTCCATGATCGACTGCCATACGGCTTCAACCTGGCTGCGGGGCGGCAGTGCTTCATCCGTTGGGTGCAGGTGTCGATAAAGGTTCAGCAATGCATCCAGCTCGTCTGGCGCGATACAGCGTATTTCCATGGTGGACGTCCTTGTATGGGGAGACCAGGTGCTACGGCCTCACCGACTGGGGGCGCAAACGGCTGAACCGAGAGGCGTTGCGGCGATATATACAGCAGCGTGCCGACCCGGTCGAGTAGGGGAGACGGGGCAGGAGCGCGGGCAACTATGCGCGGGCAGGGCGCAATAGAGGTTATACGCGCCGGGTCATTCCCAGGGGCGGCGACCACACGGAGTCCATCTGGGGTTTGACGCTGCCATGTCTAGCTATGCTTAACGGAACAGGGATGCTTATACGTCAAGGCGGCCTGGACGCACGACTATCTGCCCCCGCCCCGGGTGCGGGCTATAGTCGCCAGTGTGCCTGGCCTGTTTACCGCTCTGGCGGTTTGTTCAACGCCGGGTTCTCAGCCGGATGAGTCTCGAATGAGAGTGCGCCGTCCGCTCAAGGTGCTTTTCTACTGCAATGTGCTGATTGTCGGCCTGTTGCTGGGTTACAAGGCCTATCTGAATCTGATGCTGTCGGACTTCGTGGCGGAGCACACCACTCAGGTCGAGGCGATTCAGGCGCGGCTGGAGGGGCGGGACAGTTTCAGCTTTGCGGTGGTGGGCAATATCAATAACTCCGTCGGCATTTTCGAGCGGCGGATCATTCCCCTGCTGAATGCCTCGGGGGTCGACTTTATGGTTTCCGCGGGCAATGCGGTCAGTGGCGGCGGCGAGGACAAGTACCGGGCGCTGCACGGTAGCCTGGGCCACCTGCAGATGCCCTACCTGCTGACCTTTGCCGCCCATGAGTATGAAGAGTTCGGCAGCTACCGTTTCTACGAGCATTTCGGCCCGCATTTCTTCAGTTTCCGTGCCGGCGCACGCCGCTTTATCTTTCTCGACAGCACCGGCAAGACGCCCTGGCGCTGGCAGATTCTCTGGCTCAAGGAGCTGTTGGGGCAGGGCGATGCGCAGCAGGTGTTTCTCTTCACCGGCAAGCCGCTACTGCCTGGCGAGCCGATTGCCCGCTCTGCCGAGGCGCAGGATTATCTGCAGCCGGCGGCGTTTCGCGAGGCGCTGCTGGAGCTGATCGATCGACACGCGGTTGCGGCGGTGTTTGCCGCCGAGGTGCCGCTGTTTTCCGAACAGCACCGCGGCCGCACCCGCTTTATCGCCACTGGCGGGGCGGGTGGCCTGTTGCTGAATGAGCCCGCCAGTTTTCCCCATTATGTGCAGGTGTCCGTGACCGCCCAGGGCATCGACACCCGCCTGCAGCGTCTGGAGGAGGGGCAGCATCCGCTGTTCAAACGGATCGAGAACCTGTGGCTGTTTATCTATTCGCTGTTCTATGTGAGCTACCTGAACTTCATTCTGCTGGTCAGCGCCCTGATCATCGCCGCGATCAAGCTCTATGCCCTGGCCTTCGCCGAGCGCGACTATTACCCGAACTTCGATCTGGACCCTTCGCCCTGGGTCGACAGGCCGCTGCGGGTGGCCATGTTCAGCAACAACTACCTGCCGTTTATCGGCGGCGTGCCGGTTTCGATCGAGCGCTTGCGGCGTGGGCTGGAAGCCCTGGGAAACGCCGTGCTGCTGGTCGTGCCGGGTTATCGCGAGCAGCCGCGCGAGGAGGCTTGTGTGCTCAGGGTGCCGTCGCTGCTGGCCATGGGCGAGAGGCGCGAATTTCGCCTGGCCAATATTTTCCTGGGCCGCATCGGCCAGGCCGTCAGGGCCTTTCGCCCCGACCTGATACACCTGCACCATCCGTTCTGGCTCGGTTCGCTGGGCCTGTTGCTGGCCCATCGTCTGCGCGTGCCTGCGGTTTTTACCTACCACACCCGGCTGGAGCACTATGCCCACTTCGTGCCGCTGCCGGGCATGCTGTTTCGCAACCTGATCTCCCATGCGCTGATCAAGCGCTTCGCCAACAAGTGCGAGGCAGTGATAGTGCCGACTTACTCGGCCGAAGAGTATCTGCGCATGATCGGTGTGAAACAGCCGATCTTCGTTCAGCCCACGGGCATCGATTTCCAGCGCTTCCAGGCGGTGACGACGGCGCAGGTCGAGCAGCTCAGGCAGACGCTGGGCATTGGCGAGGAGCAGGTTCTGCTCAGTGTTTCTCGCCTGTCCAATGAAAAGAACATCGACTTTATGATCGATGCGCTCGCCAGTCTGCGCGAGCAGAGCGCGCGCCCCTGGGTCTTGCTGATGATCGGCGACGGGCCGCAGCGCGAGCGGCTGCAGGCACGTATCGACGCGCTGCACCTTGGCCGCCACGTCCGTCTGCTCGGTGCGGTAGCGCCCGAACAGATGGCCCTGTATTACCGCCTGGGCGAGCTGTTTATCTTCGCCTCCAAGTCGGAGACCCAGGGCATGGTGATCCTCGAGGCCATGGCCGCGGGGTTGCCGGTGGTGGCGGTGCGCTCCAGTGGTATCGATGATGTGATCAGGCAGGGCTACAACGGCTTCAAGACCGCGGAAAAGCAGGCCCCGTGGTGCGCGCGAGTGATCCAGCTGCTGGACGATGAGCGACTGCGCGGCGAGATGTCCGAGCACGCCCTGCTGGTGGCGGCGGAGCATTCCATCGACAAGTTCGCCGAAGGGGTCAAGGAGGTTTACGGCACGGTCATGGCCGCCTCGCGGGAGCAGGGCGATCGCTGGCGCTGATGGATGGCTGCGTTACTCGGCGCAGGTCTACAGCCGGCCTTCGCGACGCAGGCGGCGCAGCACCCAGTGGCGGTAACCCCAGGACAGCATGGGCTTGAGGCCGGGCAGGCCGACTAGCCAGGCCAGCGGACGCAGGAGTGGGATGCGCGCCATCAGCAGGATATAGGCGTCCAGCTCACGGTGGATGCGGCCCTGGGCGTCTTCGACGTGGAGTTCGGTGAGCGCCAGGTAAGGGTCGATACCGGCGGCACGCAGCTGTTCTTCCTTACCGCTGATATCTAGCCACTCCACGCTGTCGTCGCCCCGGGCGCGGAGCTTTTCGTAACGCCTGCGGTCGACCACGCAGCGCGGGCAGGCACCGTCGTAATAGACCTTGAGTCGGGCCATGGGGCTGGCCTGGTGGTGGGCTTATCAGCAGTTTAGAACAGCAGCGCGTGCCCCTCGTCAGGACGAGGAGGGGCGCGGCGGTTTAGATCAGGTCGGCCCACAGGTCGTATTCGTCGGCATCGACGATGCGCACGCGGACCTTGTCGCCAGGCTTGACCGCTGTACTGGCGATAAACACGCTGCCGTCGATCTCCGGAGCATCGGCGTAGCAGCGGGCGACTGCGCCCTGGTCGTCGACTTCATCGATCAGCACGTCCATTTCCTTGCCGACTTTCAGCTGCAGGCGGGCGGTACTGATGGCCTGCTGGTGCGCCATAAAGCGGTCCCAGCGGTCCTGTTTGACGTCGTCCGGTACCACGTCCAGGTCCAGGTCGTTGGCCGGTGCGCCTTCCACCGGGCTGTACTGGAAGCAGCCGACGCGGTCGAGTTGGGCTTCGCTCAGCCAGTCGAGCAGGTACTGGAAGTCTTCCTCGGTTTCTCCGGGGAAGCCGACGATAAAGGTCGAGCGGATGGTCAGTTCCGGACAGATCTCGCGCCAGTTCTTGATCCGCGCCAGGGTCTTGTCTTCGAAGGCCGGGCGCTTCATGGCCTTGAGCACTTTCGGGCTGGCGTGCTGGAAGGGGATATCCAGATACGGCAGGATCTTGCCGGCGGCCATCAGCGGGATCAGTTCGTCGACGTGGGGGTAGGGGTAGACGTAGTGCAGACGCACCCAGATGCCCATGCTCGACAGCGCTTCGCAGAGTTCGGTCATGCGGGTTTTCACCGGCTGGCCGTTCCAGAAGTCGGTCTTGTACTTCATATCGACGCCGTAGGCGCTGGTATCCTGGCTGATCACCAGCAGCTCCTTGACCCCAGCCTTGACCAGGCGCTCGGCTTCGCTGAGCACTTCGCCGACCGGGCGGCTGACCAGCTTGCCGCGCATCGAGGGGATGATGCAGAAGCTGCAGCTGTGGTTGCAGCCTTCGGAAATCTTCAGGTAGGCGTAGTGGCGCGGGGTCAGCTTGATGCCCTGTGGCGGCACCAGGTCGATCAGCGGATTGTGCTCCTTGCTCGGCGGCACCACTTCATGCACGGCGTTGAGCACCTGCTCGTACTGCTGCGGGCCGGTCACCGACAGCACGCTGGGGTGCACCTTGCGGATCGCACCTTCTTCCACACCCATGCAGCCGGTGACGATGACCTTGCCGTTCTCGGCCAGGGCTTCACCTATCACTTCCAGGGATTCGGCCTTGGCGCTGTCGATAAAGCCACAGGTATTGACCACCACCACATCGGCGTCCTGATAGGTCGGCACCACTTCGTAACCTTCCATGCGCAACTGGGTCAGGATACGTTCGGAATCGACCAGGGCCTTGGGGCATCCGAGACTTACAAACCCCACTTTGGGTGTGGTAGTTGACATTGGGCTTACCTCATCGGGTGCTCTGTGTGGCACCGCTGATCAAAAAGTGCGCAATTCTAGCGGCGCTTGGTGAGATTATCCAGTGTCGTGGATAGCGTGATGTGCCCAGCGTGACAGTAAACTTTCTCGGATGGATCAATCTGCGCCGCCAATACTGTGAAAGATGGTGCACCCCCGGTGTTGGGCTATCGCTCAACGGGTGATTTGGGCTGATATTGGCCGGCCACGATCAGCAGTCGACCGGAGCAGCCGTCCGATGAGGGTGCCTTTCGACCCGAAAGGGATGCTTGGCTCCGTCTACGAAACTGGCGTCGATTCACTGCGATACTTCTTGTCATTCACCCAGCGGTAGCGGTTCGGATCTTTTGCCAGTAAGGACGCTCTCATGGTTTCGCGCCTGGCCTTGTCCGCCCGAAGGAAGATGCCTCGTAGTTCGGTGTCGATGCTCTGTTTGCTGGCACCGCGCTCCTCAGCCTTGGCGTACCAGTCATGCCCCTCCACACAGTTGCCTAGCTCCATGCACACTGCGCCTAGCAAAGTGCATGGACGGAAGTTCCGCGGCTGTAACTCATGCCCCTGCTTGCCGAGCTGAAGAGCTTCGTTACGCCGGCCCAGGTCGCGCATGACCCCGCCGCGGGTGGTGCACATCGCTGAGTGGATCTTGGGGTGTTTAAAGCGATTGGTCGGTACGCTGGCGAGTAGTTCGAGTGCAGATTCTGGCTGATCGCACTTTCTATAGTGACCACTGGCGTTGATTGCGTTCCACGGGTCCTGAGTTCGGCGGTACTGATTGCCACAGAATTCGGCCTCGCGCAGGTGGTAGGCCTTCCGCAGTTCCTTAGTGAAATGGTCTTGGACCTCAGTGTTGAGCCAAACAAAGTCGTCATCGGCCAGTCGGTTGCCGGAGTCGATGCTCTGGAGGATGTCCATCATCCGTGGCAACAAAGACTGATCAATGACGAAAATCCCGTATTTCCTGCACAGGATGTATGCGGGATCGCTTTCGCGAGCAATGCGGGCGACCTCGGCAGCCTCACGCCGGAGTCTTTGTGCCTCGGCCTGCTCAAGGCGAGCTGCTTCGGCAGCGGCCCGTGCGACCTCAACTGCATCGATGTCCGAAATATAGGACTCGTAGGTGACTTGGCCAATGGCCAGTTCATACAATCTAAGAAACCCTTTGACCTTGAGATAGTTGAGATAGGCTGCTGCAAGCGGACGCCCTTGATAGAGAGCGTCCAGGATATTGCTAAACGGAGAGATGACCGCTTTAGGGTGGTCCACACGGAAGTGACGGGCAATGTCTCGGGGCGTCGGGGCTATGTAATCGGGGTCGCGCATACGAGTTTTGTACGCTGCTTCAGCCGCTTCACGATTAAGGTTGCATTGCATTGCCCACGTAGCTTCATAGGCGATGCGAGCTTCATCAGCGGCCTTGCGCTCATGATCGGACTGGGCCTTCTGCGCTGCAGCGCGTCTAATACGAGCAGCCTTTTCGGCTTCGATCTTACGCTGGCCCTCAATATGCCACGCACGCTCCTGGGCTAAACGATCTGCCTTCTTAGCTTGGTGTTCTGCTTTGGCAGCCTGCTCACGAGCTACTAAAGCCGGATCCAAAGCTGCGATGAAGCCCTCGTAGGTAATCTGGCCAGTCGCCAGTTGATAAAGCTCATTGAGGTTCTGTTGCTGCAGATAGTTCAGCGACAGTGAGGTGAGGTGCTGCCCACGAAATATGCTTTCGAGAATATTGCTCAGGCGAGTAGCGGGAATTGTTGCGCCAGTAATGTGGCTGACGCAGAAGTGGCATGCGATATCGTGGAGAGTTGGGCGATTCAATTCCATAAAAGGGAGAGTCCGTTCCAGCTTGGGTAACCTGACTCGGATTCTCTCACAAGCTTTAGAGGTCCGCTTATGGCCGAGGCTGTGTAAAAACGTTTCTGGACGGGCTTTGCGGCCAAACCAGAACGAAAAGCGCGCTTCCATGCAAAATTTGGGTCTGCTGACTAACCAAGTTTTTGCAGATTTTACGTAGCAACGCAGACCTCAGAACAGCGACTGCGTTTTTACACAGCCTGGGCCGATTGTTCCCGCTTACGCGAGTTAATAACTCGTCAGGTGTTATGCCACTAAAAAGGCCCGATACCGCAGGTGTTGCCTGCGCTATCGGGCCTTTTTAGTGTCTACAGATTTTTGTATAGATCAACTAACGCTAGGGCAACCGAGGCTGACGAAACCGACTTTCGGCGTGGCGGGGGTGGACATGGGGGTAACCTCGGGCGTGTACGGATGGATGCCGGGCGCTGGCTGCGCCTCTGATCAAAAAGTGCGCAATTCTAGCGGTGGCGCAGGCAATTGACCAGCACTTGCGGGTCTGTAGAAAGATGCTCGCCTATGGGTACCCTTCGCGCCGCTCAAGTGACCTCGAGTAATCGACTCATAGGGTGTCACTCGACGAAGGCGGTGCACCGTGGTTTATCGGTGCGGTAAAAAGCTGGCGGGCTGTCGCAGCGCTCCGAGGGGCACCTCCCGGTGCTCCCCTCCGAGCGTTTGTATGAAGGCGGCGATCAGTCCCTGTGCGGCAGAATGCGCAGCAAGGTGTTGTCGTGGCTTATAAAGTGATGGAACAGGCCGGCGACTGCGTGCAGGCCGATCAACCAGTAGCCGGCGACTCCGACCCATTCGTGCCATTCCTTTATGGTGCCGGCGAGCTTGGGCGTTTTTTCGACCAGCGCCGGCAGTTCGAGGCCAAAGAAGGGGATGGGCTTGCCGGCCGCGCTGAGGATCAGCCATCCGGCCAGTGGCGCGCCGATCATCAGGGCGTAGAGCGCCAGGTGCATGATCTGCGCGGGCAGGTTTTGCCAGGCGGGCAGGGCGGGTTTGATCTTCGGTGTCGGGGCAGCGAAGCGCGTCAGTAGACGCAGCCAGACCAGCGCAAATACCGCCATGCCGAGCATAAAGTGCCACTGTTTAAGCAGCTCGCGGGTATCGCTGCCTTTGGGGAAGCTGCCTTTGAGTTCGATACAGGCATACAGGCCTGCGATCAGCACCAGCATCAGCCAGTGCAGGGTGATCGATAGACTGCCATAACGCGTGTCGGTGTTTTTCCAGGACATGGTGATGCGGCTCCGCTGCTGTTGGGTTTGAACAGCGCAAGCATAGGCATCTGAAACTTAAGCTTTGCTGAGCGGAAGCGATGTTCGCGCCTGGAAACCAGAATGGCGGAAAACAAAAAGGCCACTCGATTGAGTGGCCTTTCTGGATATCTGGTTGCGGGAGCCGGATTTGAACCGACGACCTTCGGGTTATGAGCCCGACGAGCTACCAGACTGCTCCATCCCGCGCCGGCCATTCTATATAGAATTCGACATCTGTCAATAAAATAGTTCTGTTTAATCAATCGCTTAAGTTTTGCGGAGGGCTAAAGCAAAAAAGGCCACTCGATTGAGTGGCCTTTTTTGAGTATCTGGTTGCGGGAGCCGGATTTGAACCGACGACCTTCGGGTTATGAGCCCGACGAGCTACCAGACTGCTCCATCCCGCGCCGGCCATTCTATACAGAAATGCTCTTCTGTCAATGGATTGTTGCTTTTTAATCAATAACTTAAATGATGAGGGCGCAGAAACAGAAAAGGCCACTCGATTGAGTGGCCTTTCTGGGTATCTGGTTGCGGGAGCCGGATTTGAACCGACGACCTTCGGGTTATGAGCCCGACGAGCTACCAGACTGCTCCATCCCGCGGTCGCCATTGTAGCGGCATAAACCATCCTGTCAACCTGCCGGGTGAGCAAAGTGTTTTTTATTCAGATGCTTAGCCATGCAGACGAGGCGGCCGGCGCTTATCGCCTGGTGTCGCTCGCCCGGCCGGGCTGGCGACTTTAAACTGTCCATAGCCCGTATTCGGCATAGCTCCTGGATGCATTGTTGGGCTAGAGTTCCGAGCCATTTTATGGAGCAAGCCCATGAGTCGTGAATGCAAAGCCTGTGGCGCACAGGTAACCGATCAGGCGACGACCTGCCCGAGTTGCGGCACTGCCCTGGCCGCGAAGATGAAGTTACTGCCATTGGCGGCCTTTATGCTGATCGTCATCCTGGTTATCCAGTCCTATATAAATAAGGACGAGGATGGCTCGGTCGCCGTAGAACCTGCCGCACCGACCAGCTCGGCCGAGCAGTAGGGCGCGCCTGCGGACCATGGCGAGCCGGAAGATCATCCACGTCGATTGCGACTGTTTCTATGCCGCCATCGAGATGCGCGACGATCCCGCCCTGGCGGGCAAGCCGCTGGCGGTGGGCGGCTCGGCGGACAGGCGTGGGGTGATTGCCACCTGCAACTATGAGGCGCGCGCCTATGGCGTGCGTTCGGCCATGGCGTCCGGGCAGGCCTTGAAGCTGTGCCCGGATCTGTTGATCGTCAAACCGCGGATGGATGCCTACAAGGCGGTATCGCGGGAGATCCAGGCGATCTTTCGCGAGTACACCGAGCTGATCGAGCCGTTGTCGCTGGATGAGGCCTATCTGGATGTGACGGACTGCCCGCATTTTTCCGGCAGCGCCACGCGTATCGCCCAGGATATCCGTCGGCGGGTGTCCCAGGACCTGCATATCACCGTCTCGGCCGGGGTGGCTCCGAACAAGTTCCTGGCGAAGATCGCCAGCGACTGGAAAAAACCCAACGGCCTGTTTGTGATCACCCCGGAGCAGGTCGAGGATTTCGTCGCCGCCTTGCCCGTCAATAAGCTGCATGGCGTCGGCAAGGTCACCGGGGACAAGCTCGGTCGCCTGGGGATTCGCACCTGCAGCGACCTGCGCGAGTGGAACAAGCTGGCCTTGGTCAGGGAATTCGGCAGTTTTGGCGAGCGCTTGTGGGGCTTGGCCCGGGGGATCGACGAGCGTGCGGTGCAAACCGACAGTCGCCGGCAGAGCCTCAGCGTGGAACATACCTACGACAAGGATCTGGCGGATCTGCCCGCGTGCCTCGAGCAGTTGCCACAGCTGCTCGCCGAGCTGGACCGACGCATGGCACGGCTGGACCCGAGTTACCGGCCGGACAAACCCTTCGTCAAAATCAAGTTCCACGATTTCAGCCAGACCACCCTGGAGCAGGCCGGGGCCCGGCGCGATCTACACAGTTATCAACTGCTGATGAGTGCGGCCTTTGCCCGTGGCAACAAGCCGGTGCGGCTGCTCGGGGTGGGGGTGCGCCTGCATGATTTGCGCGGTCACCATGAGCAGCTGGAGCTGTTTGCACCCTAGGGTGGAGATGCCGCAGGCTTGTCCACCTTGAGGCTGATGTGGCGCTTCTTCTTCTGTGGCGCGCGCGGCGCACCCTACGCATCGGTTGGGCTCAGCTGCCTTCAGGCCAGAGCCGGATCGGCTTGCCTGCGGCCGGCCACAGCTGCAGCTGACCGATATCGTTGAAGTCCCAGCGCTGGACCTGGCCCAGGCTCTCGAGAAAGCGCGCTTCCTGTTCCATCAATGCCTCTGCGCACATCTTACGGGTGCTGCCGGCGGCGCTGAAGCCGAGCTTATCGCCATCCAGCTGGTAGCCGGCGAACCAGTGGTTGCAGCCGGCGTTGCCATAGGCGCGGCCGTCGTCGCCGAAGGTGATGGTCAGGTGGCTGCGGTCGATCAGCGGGCGTTCGCCGATCCATTCCACCTGATAACTGTGTTCGGTTTGCAGCTGCGGCGCTGTAGCGGCGCAGCCGAGCAGGCTGGCGGCCAGCAGGCCGCTGGCGAGTACGGGTTTCATGCAACCTCCTTGTCGATGCACTTCGGGCACAGGTGCCGGTTGTTCTGTTTGCGCCAGCCGAGTTCATTGATGCGTGCTTCGGCGGCCGGAGCCTGGGCTTTCTTGCCGAGGGCCGCATCCACGGCGAATTCGAAATCCAGTTGCGCCTGGCAGCTGTCGCAATTGACCTGCCAGTTGAAGATTGCCAGCTCGCCGAAGACCGGGCCGGTGGCCACCGCCACCCATTGACCGCGGGGGTTTATCAGGTGGCGGACCTTCTCGGCGTGCAGGCGCATGGACAGCTCGCGGCTGCCCTTGAGGGTCACCAGCAGGTCGTCGCCACTCTGGATCGAGCCGCCGTTGCCGGTGACCTGGTAGCGGCCGGGTGCCAGTGCGCGGCATTCAATCAGGGTGTGTTCGGGGTTGAGCAGGTTGTAGCGAAAGTCGTGTTCGGCCATGAGTCCTCCAGAGGGGCGCAAATGCTATCACGTGGTGGCGTGCACCAGATTGATCGGCGTGCCGGCCAGCCAGGCGGCGATATTGTCGCGGGTGGTGGCGGCAATCGCGGCCAGGGCTTCGTGGGTGAGGAAAGCCTGGTGCGCGGTGATCAGTACATTGGGGAAACTCAGCAACCGCGCCAGCACATCGTCCTGCAGCGGTTGGTCGGAATGGTCTTCATAGAACAGCTCGGCTTCCTCTTCATAGACATCCAGACCCAGATAGCCCAGCTGGCCGCTTTTCAGCGCGCCGATCAGCGCCGGGGTGTCGATCAGTGCGCCGCGCCCGGTGTTGATCAGCATCACCCCGGCTTTCATCTGCTGCAGGCGCGGGGCATTGATCAGGTGGTGAGTAGCGGCGTTGAGCGGGCAGTGCAGGCTGATGATGTCGCTGCACTCGATCAGCTCGTCGAGTTCGACCTGGCGCGCGCCGAGGTCTGCCAGGTTGGCGACGGAGCGGGGGTCGTTGATCAGCAACTGGCAGCCGAAGCCGGCCATGATCCGGGCGAAGGTCAGGCCGATCTGGCCGGCACCGACGATGCCGACGCTTTTGCCGTGCAGGTCGAAACCGGTCAGGCCGTGCAGCGAGAAGTCGCCCTCGCGGGTGCGGTTGAAGGCGCGGTGGGTGCGGCGGTTGAGGGTCAGGATCAGGGCCAGGGCATGTTCGGCCACGGCGTGGGGCGAATAGGCCGGCACCCTGACGACGCAGAGGCCAAGCTGCTCGGCGACGGACAGGTCGATATGGTTGTAGCCGGCCGAGCGCAGGGCGATCAGCCGTGTGCCGCCGGCGGCCAGACGCCTGAGCACTGGTGCGCTGAGTTCGTCATTGATAAAGGCGCAGACGACCTCGCAGCCTGCGGCCAGGTCGGCGCTGTCCTGACGCAGGTGCGCTTCCTGGAAGTTCACTTGCCAGTCGTCGGGCAGGTTGGCGGCCAGAAAGCTCTGCTGGTCGTAGGCTTTGCTGCTGAACAGGATCATGCGCATGGCGATTTTCCGGGGTGGCGATGGGTCAGACGCTGACGCTGGCTTCGCTGGCCAGGCGCTCGATGGCGGCGTCGAGTTCGTCGAGGGCCTGATTGGCCGCTGGATCGTTCTGTTTCAGCAGGGTTTCGCTGCGCTGGCAGGCGGCGCGCAATTGCGGCACGCCACAGTAGCGGGTGGCCCCATGCAGGCGATGCACGCGTTCGATCAGCGCGCTGCGTTCGCCGGCCTGGCGCGCCTGGCGGATGGCCTGGCGGTCTGTCGGCAGGCCGGCCAGCAGCATGTTCAGCATATCGGCGGCCAGGTCGGGTTTGCCGGCGGCCAGGCGCAGGCCCTCGGCGGCATCGAGGACGCTGAGGTCGCAGCGTGGGCCGCTTTCGCTCGGCTGTTCGACGGCCTGATTGCGCAATGCCAGGCCGGTCCACTTGAGCACCACCTGGGCCAGCTGACGTTCGCTGATGGGCTTGGTCAGGTAGTCGTCCAGGCCGCTTTGCAGCAGGGCGCGCTTCTCGTTGGCCAGGGCGTGGGCGGTGAGGGCGACGATGGGCACCGGGCTCTGGCCGCGCTCGCTTTCCACCTGACGGATCGCTTCGGTGGCCTGGCGACCGTCCATGCCCGGCATCTGTACATCCATAAAGATCAGGTCGAAGACCTGCAGCTTGGCTTTGTCCAGGGCCTCGTAACCGCTGCTGGCGGTGCTGACGGTTGCCCCCATGTCTTCCAGCAGGGTGTGCACCAGCAGCAGGTTGGCCGGGTTGTCGTCGACGCAGAGGATCAGTGGCGGGCGGCTGGGGGGGCTGTTCTGCGGTTCGGCGCGGGCATGCCGGGGGCTGATCAGCTCCGCCAGGGCGCGCTGCAGCTTGCGGGTGCAGGCCGGCTTGGCCTGCAGCTGGCTGTAGGCGTTGGGCAGCAGGCTGTGGTACAGCGTCTGCTCGGTGGTGGGGCAGAGCACCAGGGCCTTGCAGTTGACGCGGTCCAGGTCCCAGATGTACTGGCCGAGCCGCTCCGGTGGCAAGGCCTGGGTGCTGACGCCGAGCACCGCCAGTTCGATCGGCTGCTCGGTGTGGCACGCGGCGCTGACGGCGGCGAACAAGCTGTCGAGGCTGTCGAAGGCGCTGACCTGCAGACCGCAATCCTCCAGCTGGTGCTGCAGGGCCTGGCGGGCCAGTTCGTGGCTTTCCAACAGTGCGGCGCGGCGGCCCAGCAGCGGCGCGCGCGGCAGGTCTTCGGCATCGTCGCGGGCCTTGGGCAGGCTCAGGCTGATCCAGAACTCCGAGCCTTCGTCGGGGGTGCTGTCGACGCCGATCTCGCCGCCCATCTGCTCGATCAGGCGCTTGGAAATCACCAGGCCCAGACCAGTGCCGCCGGCCTGGCGCGACAGCGAATTGTCGGCCTGGCTGAAGGCCTGGAACAGTTCGCCCAGGTCCTCGTCGGACAGGCCGATGCCGGTGTCCTGCACGCTGATGCGCAGTTGCGCGCGGTCGGGGGTTTCGTCCTCGAGCATGGCGCGCAGGACGATGCTGCCTTCGCGGGTGAACTTGATGGCGTTGCTGACCAGGTTGGTCAGTACCTGCTTGAGTCGCAGCGGATCGCCAATCAGTGACAGCGGGGTGTCGCGGTAGACCAGGCTGAGCAGTTCCAGCTGCTTTTCGTGGGCGGCGGGGGCGAGGATGGTCAGGGTGTCCTGGAGCAGGTCGCGCAGGTTGAAGGGGATATTTTCCAGTACCAGCTTGCCGGCTTCGATCTTGGAGAAGTCGAGGATCTCGTTGATGATCGCCAGCAGGTTGTCGGCGGATTTCTCGATGGTGCCCAGGTAATCCTGCTGGCGCGGGCTCAGCTCGCCTTTCTGCAGCAGGTTGGTGAAGCCGAGGATGCCGTTGAGCGGGGTGCGGATCTCATGGCTCATATTGGCCAGGAACTCGGACTTGATCCGGCTGGCCTCCAGGGCTTCCTTGCGCGCCAGGTCCAGCTCGATGTTCTGGATTTCGATGGTTTCCAGGTTATGCCGCACATCCTCGGTGGCCTGGTCGACGCTCTGCTGCAACTCGTCCTGGGCGTTCTGCAGGGACTCGGCCATGCGGTTGATGCCCGAGGCCAGCTCGTCCAGTTCATGGCTGCCGAGGGGCGGCAGGCGGGTTTGCAGGTTGCCATCCTTGAGCTGGGCAACGCCATGTTTGATCTGCCGCAGCGGGTCGTTGATGGTGCGGCTCATGCGCACCGCCAGCAGGGCGGTGACCGCCAGGCCGGTGGCAATCAGCAGCAGGCTGGCCAGCAGGCTACGGTAGCCGCTGAGCAGGGTGCTGTGGTGCGACAGCTCGAGCTCGACCCAGCCCAGCAGGTTGTTGCCATTATCGCCGACGGCTTCGCCGGTCAGGCTCAGGTGCTGCTCGAATACCGGCAGGAGGAAACGCGTGGCGTCCTGGCTGCTGTGTTGCGCGGCGAGCAAGCTGCCGCCGTTGGGTACGCCGTTGAGCATGCGCGGGCCGGCGTGGGCCAGGGTCGTGCGTTCGCTGGCGAGAAAGCTCACGGCGCGCACGTCCGGTTGCTCCAGCGCCTGGGTGGCGATGCGCTGCAGCAGGATGCCGTCGCCGCGCTGCAAGGCGGGGGCGGCCAGGGGCGCGAGCTGTTCGGTGATCATCTGTCCGCGTTGCAGCAGCTGGGCCTGCAGGGCGGACAGCTGCACCCAGGTGAAATAGCCGCCCAGCACCAGTGCCAGCAGGCTGGTGGGCAGCAGGGTGAGCATGAGTACGCGGCCTTTGATGCCTAAATCCTTTAACACACGCTGCCTCCTTGGATGATGTCTCGGCAGTGTAGCGATTCGGCCGGCGAGAATCTGTAGGTGAGTGCGGCGCAGTTAGTAGGTAGAATTATTCTCATTAGCCTCGGTGATTTTCTCGTGCTCAGGTGTAACCGTCCCGCCGCGCGGACTCTTGCGGTTGAAGATGATCCTCTGCGGGCCAGCCATGTGCAGCAGCACCTGCTGGGCAGCGGTTACTGCGTCACCCTCTGCGGCGTTTGCGTGAGCGTGAAGCGAGCGCTGCGCTGCTGCTGGACGCTGAGTTGCAGCCGCTTGGCAGCCAGGCGTTGACCCTGAGGCAGCGTGAGCGCCTGACCTTTATGCGCCAACTGGACTGGCCGATGAGCCGCCGCTCGAGCGAGCTGCCTTATATAGACATTCCCTTTGCCAACGTTGGTGGGCATCTGGTTATTCAGCTGCCCGAACGTTTTCGCCCCTGGGAATATCGCCAAGCCCTGTTATGGCTGACCCGCAGGGATGTTGGCGTTACTGTTCTGCATGGGTCTTTACCGGGTATTGATTGCCCCGCTGGTGCGTTTGCGCGATCGTTCCCATGAGCTGCGCACCCCGCTCAGCTGTCTGCGGGTCGCCGCCGAGGGTGGGCTGCAAGGCCAAAGCCTTACGCAGCGGGTGATGCATGAGGTGCAGCTGATGCAGCGGCTGGTCGACGATACGCTGGAGCTGGCCTGGCTGGATACCGAGCGCCCGCGGTTGGCCGCCGAGCCGGTGGATCTGGAGGCGCTCTGGGACATGTTGTGCGAACGCGCCTGTTTTGAAAGTGACTGGGAGCCCGAGCGCCTGGTGTATGCCGTCGCGCCGGGCTGTCATCTATCCTGCAACCTTAACGCCCTGGCCCTGGCGTTGGAGAACATCCTGCGCAATGCCATCCGCTATTCGCCCGAGGCCGGGCTGATCCGCCTCTGCGGGCAGGCGCAGGCGGATGAATGGCACCTGTGGCTGGAAGACCAGGGGCCAGGTGTACCGCAGCAGTTGGCGCAGATATTTCTACCCGTCACCCGCCTCAACGGAGCCCGGCCGGGTGACGGTGGCTTTGGCCTGGGACTGAGCATCGCGCGCAGCGCCATCGACGGGCAGGGCGGACGTATGTACGCCGAAAACGCCCATCCGGGTTTACGCATCTACCTGCATTTACCCGCGGCCTGAGGCTGTGGGTGCGACTGCCGTTATGGCTGCCGCCGGTTTGCCGTTATCATGGGTGCCTTCTTTGCCTATGGATCGCCACGTTCGCCATGAGCCTGCAATACCCCACTATCGCCGATTGCATCGGCAACACCCCGCTGGTGCGCTTGCAGCGCCTGCCGGGTAACACCAGCAATACCCTGTTGCTGAAGCTGGAAGGCAATAATCCGGCGGGTTCGGTAAAGGACCGCCCGGCGCTGTCGATGATCAATCGCGCCGAGTTGCGCGGCGATATCCACCCCGGCGACGTGTTGATCGAGGCCACATCCGGCAACACCGGTATCGCCCTGGCCATGGCGGCGGCGATCAAGGGCTACCGGATGATCCTGATCATGCCGGACAACTCCACCGCCGAACGCAAGGCGGCGATGAGCGCCTATGGTGCCGAGTTGATCCTGGTGGGCGGCATGGAGGAGGCCCGCGACCTGGCCCTGCAGATGCAGGCCGATGGTAAAGGCAAGGTGCTCGACCAGTTCGCCAATGGCGACAACCCCGAGGCCCATTACCGCGGCACCGGCCCGGAAATCTGGCAGCAGACAGGCGGCGAAATCACCCACTTCATCAGCTCCATGGGCACCACCGGCACCATCATGGGTGTGTCGCGTTTCTTGAAGGAACAGAATCCCGAGGTGCAGATCGTCGGTCTGCAGCCGATGGAAGGCGCTGCGATTCCCGGTATCCGCCGTTGGCCCCAGGAATACCTGCCGAAAATCTATCAGGCCGAGCGGGTCGATCACATCATCGATATGGGCCAGCAGGAAGCCGAAGAGGTGATGCGCCGTCTGGCGCGCGAGGAAGGCATCTTCTGTGGAGTGTCCTCCGGCGGTTCGGTGGCGGCCATGCTGCGTTTGTCCCGGGAAGTCGAGAACGCGGTGATGGTGGCGATCATCTGCGACCGTGGCGACCGTTACCTGTCCAGTGGCGTTTACGACGCGCCGAGCACTGATGGCCAGAGCAACTGATGGCCAAGAAAGACGGCGGTCTGCGCTTTCAACCCAGCGGTGGTTCCCGTGCAACCCAGGTGCCGGTGGGCAAGAAGCAGAAACTGGCGATCGAACGCCTGGCGGGCGATGGTCGGGGCATCGGTTTCAGCGAAGGGCGTACCTGGTTCGTCAGCGGCGCGCTGGCCGGCGAGCAGATCGAGGCGCGGGTACTCGGTGCACATGGCAAGGTGGTCGAGGCGCGGGTCGAGCGGATTCTCACCGCCAGCGCCGAACGCCGCAGTGAGGCCTGCGCTCATGCCAAGGTCTGTGGTGGCTGCAGCCTGCAGCATATGCCCCATGCCGATCAGCTTGCCCTGAAACAGCGCATGCTCGGCGAGCAGTTGAGCCGTCTGGCCAACCTTGAGCCGCGCGAATGGGCAGAGCCTTTGGTTGGCCCGGAGCTGGGCTATCGCCGCCGCGCACGTATCGCCGTGCGCTGGGACAACAAGGCCAAGCGCCTGGCTGTCGGCTTCCGCGCCGTCGCCAGCCAGGACATCATCGCCATCGACGATTGCCCGGTTCTGGTACAGCCCTTGCAGCCGATCCTGCGTGCGCTGCCCCAGGTTTTGCGTGAGCTGGATAAACCCCAGTCCATTGGTCATGTCGAGTTGTTCAGCGGCAGCAGCAGTGCTGTGCTGATACGGCATACTGCTGCATTGAGCGAGGCGGATCTGGCCCGTTTGCAGGCGTTCTGCACTGAGCAGGATGCGCAGCTGTGGTTGCACGGCAGTGCCGAGCCGCAGCCGTTTGATCCGGCGCAGCAGCTGAGCTATCGCCTGGATGCGTTTGATCTCGACCTGGCTTACCGGCCCGGCGATTTTGTTCAGGTCAACCAGCCGGTCAACGATGCCATGGTTGCGCAGGCCCTGGAGTGGCTCGCGCCGCAGGCCGATGAGCGGGTGCTGGATCTGTTCTGTGGCCTGGGCAATTTCGCCCTGCCGCTGGCCCAGCGGGTGCAGGAGCTGGTGGCGGTGGAGGGGGTGCAGGCCATGGTCGAGCGCGCCGCTGAGAATGCCGCACACAACGGTCTGGGCAATGCGCACTTTTTTCAGGCCGATCTGTCCAACCCGCTGGCCGGGGCTGACTGGGCGCAGGGCGGCTTTGCCGCGGTGCTGCTCGACCCGCCGCGCGATGGTGCGTTGGCGGTGGTCCGTCAGGTGGCCGAGCTGGGCGTCAAGCGGGTGCTCTATGTTTCGTGCAACCCGACGACCCTGGCCCGCGACAGCGCCGAGTTGCAGGCGTTGGGTTATCGGCTGGAACGGGCCGGTATCCTCGACATGTTTCCGCAAACCGCGCACGTCGAAGCGATGGCGCTGTTTGTAAGGCAGTAGATGAACGCACATGGGTGAGCTGGAAAAGTGCTTGGTTTTACCGCTTAGGCCCTATCCATGTGCAGCAGGGGCGTACAGGACGTACACCTTAAAGTGGTCAAACTGACCAGCCCGTAGACGGCTGGTGACTGTTCGGCGTGTGTAGTGCATGCCGTAGGGAAGGTAACCAAGATGGTTCAGGTCAGAGCGCATCAGCCGATCAACGATGACGGCAGCATCAACCTTGAAGCCTGGCTCGCGCATGTACTGAGTGTCGATCCAGCGCTGGATCACGAGGCCCTGCGTGAAGCCTGCGAGTTCGCCCGTGAGGCCGAGCAGCAAGCCAATGCCGCGCAGAACCTGTGGACCGAGGGCGCGTCGAGTTTTCGCGCAGGGCTTGAAATCGCCGAGATCCTCGCAGACCTCAAGCTCGATCAGGACTCCCTGGTGGCGGCGGTGATCTACCGCTGCGTGCGCGAAGGCAAGGTGCCGCTGGCAGCCGTGCATCAGCGCTTCGGTCCGGTGGTGGCCAAGCTGGTCGACGGCGTGCTGCGCATGGCGGCGATCAGCGCTTCGCTGAACCCGCGCGACTCCCTGGTGCTCGGCTCCCAGGCGCAGGTGGAGAACCTGCGCAAGATGCTGGTGGCCATGGTCGACGATGTGCGCGTGGCGCTGATCAAGCTGGCCGAGCGCACCTGCGCCATCCGTGCGGTGAAGGAAGCCGACGATGAGAAGCGTCAGCGGGTGGCCCGCGAGGTGTTCGATATCTATGCGCCGCTGGCCCACCGCTTGGGTATCGGCCATATCAAATGGGAGCTGGAGGACCTGTCCTTCCGTTACCTGGAGCCCGAGCAGTACAAGCAGATCGCCAAGTTGCTGCACGAGCGCCGGCTCGATCGTGAGCACTACATCAATGAAGTGATGGGGCAGTTGCGCGGCGAGTTGGAGGCCACCGGGGTCAAGGCCGACATCAGCGGCCGGGCCAAACATATCTATTCGATCTGGCGCAAGATGCAGCGCAAGGGTCTGCAGTTCAGCCAGATATACGACGTGCGCGCGGTGCGTGTGTTGGTGCCGGAGGTGCGCGATTGTTACACCGCCCTAGGTATCGTGCACACCCTGTGGCGGCATATCCCCAAGGAGTTCGACGACTATATCGCCAACCCCAAGGAAAACGGCTACCGCTCGCTGCATACCGCCGTGCTCGGCCCGGAAGGCAAGGTGCTGGAAGTGCAGATCCGCACCCAGGCCATGCACGAAGAGGCCGAGCTGGGCGTATGCGCGCACTGGCGCTACAAGGGCACCGACGTCAAAGCCAGCTCCAACCATTACGAAGAGAAGATTTCCTGGCTGCGTCAGGTCCTCGAATGGCATGAGGAACTGGGCGATATCGGCGGCCTGGCCGAACAGCTGCGCGTGGATATCGAGCCGGACCGGGTCTATGTCTTCACCCCGGACGGTCACGCCATCGACCTGCCCAAGGGCGCGACGCCGCTGGATTTTGCCTACCGCGTGCACACCGAGATCGGCCACAACTGCCGTGGCGCGAAAATCAACGGGCGTATCGTGCCGCTCAACTACAGCCTGCAGACCGGCGAGCAGGTGGAGATCATCACCAGCAAGCACGGCACGCCGAGTCGCGACTGGTTGAACTCCAACCTCGGTTACGTCACCACCTCGCGGGCGCGGGCGAAGATCGTCCACTGGTTCAAGCTGCAGGATCGCGACCAGAACGTTGCGGCCGGCAAGGCCCAGTTGGAGCGCGAACTGCAGCGCCTGGCACTGCCGCATGTGGACTTCGGCAAGCTGGCTGAGAAGGCCAATATGAAGACCAGCGAGGACCTGTTCGCCTCCCTCGGCGCGGGTGATTTGCGCCTGGCGCAACTGGTCAACCTGGCGCAGCAGCTGGTCGAGCCGGATCGGGTCAACGAGCAGCTCGAGCTGATCCCGCGCAAGGCGCTGGGCTTCAAGCCAGGCAAGCGCGGCGATATCCAGATTCAGGGCGTCGGCAACCTGCTGACGCAGATGGCCGGCTGCTGCCAGCCGCTGCCGGGCGATCCGATCGTTGGCTATATCACCCTGGGCCGCGGGGTCAGCATCCATCGCCAGGATTGCGCCTCGGTGCTGCAACTCGGCAGTCGCGAGCCGGAGCGGATTATCCAGGTCAGCTGGGGGCCGGTGCCGGTGCAGACTTACCCGGTGGACATCATCATCAAGGCCTACGACCGCTCCGGCCTGCTGCGCGATGTGACCCAGATGCTGCTCAACGAGAAGCTCAATGTACTGGCGGTCAACACCCGCTCGAACAAGGACGACAACACCGCGTCGATGTCGATCACCGTGGAGATTCCCGGTCTGGATGCCCTGGGGCGGCTGCTGGGGCGTATTTCCCAGCTGCCCAATATTATCGAAGCGCGCCGCCACCGGGTTTCCTGAGCTGCTGCGGGCTGCGCGCGTGATACTGCGTTGAAGGGGAAGTGAAAAATTCTCATTGGCATAAGCCAACTCCGCTTTTTCGCTTCCCCTTCGCCTTGTCTGACCTTCGCTCGCGACGCTCAGGGCTACGTATGTAAAGGAATCTTATGTACCAACTCGACGACCTGTTGCATCTGATGGCCCGTTTGCGTGACCCGCAGCACGGCTGCCCGTGGGACCTCAAGCAGAACTACGCCACCATCGTGCCCTACACCATCGAGGAGGCTTACGAGGTGGCTGATGCCATCGAGCGCGGCGACTTCGAACATCTGCCCGGCGAGCTGGGCGATCTGCTGTTCCAAGTGGTGTATTACAGCCAGCTGGCCCGCGAGGAAGGGCGCTTCGAGTTTGCCCAGGTGGTCGATGGTATTACCCGCAAGCTGGTTCGGCGTCACCCGCATGTGTTCCCCGATGGCGATCTGTATGGCGCGGTGGACGTGGCCAGGCTGGCAGAGGCCGCCGTCAAGCAGCGCTGGGAAGAACTCAAGGCCGAAGAGCGCGCCGAGAAGGCCGCCGTCCCCGAGCAGCTGTCCTTGCTTGATGATGTGCCGGTGGCTCTGCCATCGCTGAGCCGGGCGATCAAGCTGCAGAAGCGTGCCGCCCAGGTCGGTTTCGATTGGCCGGACGCCTTGCCGGTGCTGGACAAGGTGCGCGAAGAGCTGGATGAAGTGCTGGAGGCCATGAGCGAGAACGACCCCGAGGCTATTAGCGACGAGATCGGCGATCTCTTGTTTGTGGTCGGCAACCTGGCGCGGCACCTCAAGGTCGACCCCGAAACCGCTCTGCGCGCCGCCAATGGCAAGTTCGAGCGGCGCTTTCGTTTTATCGAGCAGGCATTGCGCGAAGCGGGGCGCAACATGGAAGATTGCGCCCTGGATGAACTGGACGCGCTCTGGGGCGAGGCCAAGAAGCTGGAAAAGCAGCAAGCCCCGGATTGCTGAACAGCTGGGCGGGATAACGCCCGCTGCGGATACCGCGTAACGATTCTGGTGGGCACGCCCACCCAATATTGATTGTTGGAAAGGTAGGTTATGGCTCTCTCACTACGCGATCAGTTGCTTAAAGCCGGGCTGGTCAACGAAAAGCAGGCCAAACAGGCCGGCAAGGAAAAACAGAAAAAACAGCGCCTGGAGCAGAAGGGCCATATCGAGAAGGATGAGTCGCAGAAGCTCGCCGCCCAGCAGGCCATGGCCGAGAAGGCCGCCCGCGATCAGGAACTCAATCGCCAGCAGCAGGAGAAGATCGAGCAGAAGGCCCGTGCCGCCCAGATCAAGCAGCTGATCGAGGTGTCGCGCCTACCCAAGCTGACCAGCGAGGATTACTACAACTTCGTCGACGACAAGAAGGTCAAGCGCCTGTCGGTGAACAAGCTGATGCGCGACAAGCTCAGCAGCGGCTCGCTGGCCATCGTCCGCCACGGCGGCGGCTACGAAGTGATCCCGCGCGAGGCGGCGCTGAAAATTCAGGAGCGCGACGCCCAGCGCGTGGTGCTGCTCAATACCCCGACCGAAGCGCCGGATGCCGACGATCCGTACGCGGCCTACCAGGTGCCGGATGATTTGATGTGGTGATGGCGAATGCCTTACATCTAGGACTTGGCTAAAGGCTCGTGGGCCAGCCCGCTCCTGCAACAGCGTCTATCTCACGCAGCACTATGGGTTTATCGGCATAAAAAAACCGAGCCACTGGCTCGGTTTTTTTATGCCTGGCGCATACTCAGTCGCGGCGACCTTCGACCGGCTTGCCGTCGACCGTGCCGTCTTTGAGCATGATCTGGTATTCCTTGCCGTCGGTTTCCACCTGGTGCAGGCGTACCAGCAGGTAGTTCCAGTCCTTGGCGAACCAGAGTACGGTCTTGCGGCTGGTCTGAGTCGGGTCGCGTACGCGCTCGACCTTGACCGCGTCGATCAGGCCGGCCTTGGTGCGCACGCTTTCCTCGCCCAGCACGCGGAAGTCGTAGGTTTCCACTTCGTCGCCGTCGACCACCTGGTAACTCATGCTCTGCTTGCCGGCGGCCACGTCATACTGCAGGGCCAGTTGGTAGGACGACTTGTCCAGCAGGCCGCGATTGAGCGGCAGGCGCACGGGCTTGCCGCGATCCGAGCCGACGACCTGTTTGGCTTGCCAGTCGAAGGTGTGCTCGATCTTCTTGCCCTTGCCCAGGCCGCTGCGTTCATACAGGTAGGACTGGGGCAGCAGGGCTGTGTTTTCGAAGCGCAGGGTGCTTTGTTCGGTAAGGCTGGCGACCAGCATCGAGGCTTCGAAGCTGAGCTTCCATTGGTCGTTGCCTATAGCCTCCAGGCTGCGTGAGGCCGTGCCGCTGACGGGCAGTTGCTTCCAGTCGGCGGTGTAGCTGGCGGAGAAGGGTTTCAGCGCGCCGGCGGCGAGGGCTGGCAGGCTGAGCAGTGCAAGTGCGAACAGTAAGGCGCGACGCATGTTCTCTCCTAGGTTCGAATTATCTGGCCGGTACTCGGCAATGCATGCCCGTCGAGCATTGCGCCTTGAGCTGCAAGGTGCAGGCGACCCTCGGCAAACCAGGTCACGGCCAGCGGATAGATCAGGTGTTCCTGGGCATGAACCCGCTGCGCCAGGCTGGTTGGCGAGTCATCCGACTGTACCGGTATTACTGCCTGTACGACCAGAGGGCCACCGTCGAGTTCCTCGGTGACGAAGTGCACGCTGCAGCCATGCTCGCGATCACCGGCTTCCAGAGCCCGTTGATGGGTATGCAGGCCTTTGTACTTAGGCAGCAGGGATGGGTGGATATTCAGCAGGCGGCCGGCGTAGTGGCGAACGAAGCCGGGGGTGAGAATGCGCATAAAACCGGCCAGCACCACCAGTTGCGGGTTGTAGGCGTCGATGGCTTCGATCAGGGCGGCGTCGAAGGCTTCGCGGCCGTCGAACTGCTTGTGGTCGAGTACCCGGGTGGCGATGCCGGCATCTTGCGCACGCTGCAGCCCATAGGCATCGGCGCGGTTGGAAATCACCGCGCGGATGCGGGCCGGGCCGCTCTTGGAGGCGTCAGCAGCGGCCAGGGTGCTGTCGATCAGCGCCTGCAGGTTGCTGCCGGAACCGGAGATCAGCACCACTACATTGCAGTCTGCCGCCATTAGTGGCTTTTCAGATTGTTCAGTACGACCTGGGCGGCACCTTCGGCGGCTGCGCCGATCTGGCCGATGACCCAGGGCTGTTCGCCAGCGGCGGTCAGGGTTTGCAGGGTCAGCTCGACCTGGTCCTGGGCCACGCAGATCACCATGCCGACGCCGCAGTTGAGTACGCGGTGCATCTCGTGCTCGTCGACGTTGCCTTTTTCCTGCAGCCAGTCGAATACCGCCGGGCGGGTCCAGCTGGCCACGTCGACCACGGCCTGGGCACCTTTGGGCAGCACGCGGGGGATATTGTCGAGCAGACCGCCGCCGGTGATGTGGGCCATGGCCTTGACCGCGCCAGTGTCCTTGATCAGCTTGAGCAGCGGCTTGACGTAGATGCGGGTAGGGGCCATCAGCAGGTCGGTCAGCGGCTTGCCATCGACCTGGGTGGTTTCGATTTCAGCACCCGATACCTCGATGATCTTGCGGATCAGCGAGTAGCCGTTGGAGTGCGGGCCGGAAGACGGCAGGGCGATCAGCGCGTCACCGGTGGCGACTTTGGAGCCGTTGATGATTTCGGCCTTTTCCACCACACCGACGCAGAAACCGGCCAGGTCGTAGTCTTCACCCTCATACATGCCCGGCATCTCGGCGGTTTCGCCGCCGACCAGGGAGCAACCGGCCAGCTCGCAGCCCGCGCCGATGCCGGTGACCACGGTGGCGGCCACATCGACATTGAGCTTGCCGGTGGCGTAGTAATCGAGGAAGAACAGCGGCTCGGCACCACAGACCACCAGGTCGTTGACGCACATGGCGACCAGGTCCTGGCCGATGCTGTCGTGCTTGTTCAGGTTCAGCGCCAGGCGCAGCTTGGTACCGACGCCGTCGGTACCGGAGACCAGTACGGGCTGCTTGTAGCCGGCCGGGATCTCGCACAGCGCGCCGAAGCCGCCCAGCCCACCCATGACTTCCGGACGTGCGGTGCGCTTGGCCACGCTTTTGATGCGTTCGACCAGGGCTTCGCCAGCGTCGATATCCACGCCTGCGTCCTTGTAGCTGATGGAGGGTTGCTTGCTCATAGATCCAGGCCTTTAAGGAGGGAATTCGGGTAGGCAACGGCGCTGCTGTGCAGCCCGTCTACGAAGGCGCGCGATTTTATCAGGCTTGCCGGGCAGCGGCCACCCGGGCGGTGCGATGGTTGCGGGCGTTGGGGCGGCTGTTTAAGGTATAGGCCTTCGCACGCGGCCTGCCAGACCGTCGTGTGCCACTTTCCGTCCGTCGAGAATCCCCCATGCGCCTGTCTGCTCGCCTGCTCCTCGTGTGTTTGCCGCTGTTCAGCCTGCCGGGCCTGGCTGCGCCGGTGGCCGATCTGTATCAGGTCCGCGAGCCGGTCGCCAGCCAGCAGCCGGAAGAGCGCGATGCGGCGCTGGGGAGGGCCCTGGAAACCTTGATCCAGCGTTTGACCGGTAAGGCCGATGCGGCGCAAAGCCCGGCACTGGCGCAGTTGCGCAAGGAGCCGCAGCAGGTTGTGAGCAAATATGGCTATGAGGGCGATGCCTTGCTGGTCGAGTTCGACTCGATTAGCACCGAGCGCGCGCTGCGCCAGGCGGATTTTGCCCTGTGGGGTGCCAACCGCCCGGCGATTCTGGCCTGGTGGTTGAATGATGGCAGCGAGGGCAGCAGCCTGGTCGGTGACGGTCAGAGCGCTGCCCAGGTGTTGCGCCAGGCGGCGCAATACCGCGGTTTACCGCTGCGCTTGCCCTTGGCCGATCTCAGCGAACAGCTGCTGGCAACCCCGGAAAACCTCCTGGCCGGCGAGCCGGACGCCCTGCGCTCGGCCTCGGAACGCTACGCCGCGGATGCGCAACTGGCCGTGCTGGCCCGTGAATCCGACGGCCAATGGCAGGCCGAGTGGCGCCTGTGGCTCGGCGACGAGCGCGAGCAGGGCAAGGCCCAGGGTGCCAATCAGGCGGCGCTGGCCGATGCGCTGCTGCTGGCTGTCAGCCAGCGCCTGGCCCCGCGCTTTGTTGTCACCCCGGGTGCCGCCACCAGCCTGACTCTCGAGATACAAGGGGTTGACCTCAAGCGGTATGCCGAACTGCAGCGGCTTCTCGAACCCTTTGCCGCGCAGCTGAGCAAGGTCCAGGGCGAGACCCTGACTTTTCAGGTAAATGCCAGCGTCGAACAGCTTCGCGCCCAGCTGGCATTGGCGCAGCTGCATGAAGTCACCGAGCAGGCCCCGGCCACTGAATCCGACGCGGAGGCTGCCACCGACGGCGAACCCGGGCCACGCATTCTGCCGCGCACGGATGTGCTGCGCTTTCGCTGGTAGACTGCTGGCCCCGGGTAGGGCCTGTTAGGTTAAGCCCGGCCAGCGGCAGAGCAGCTCTGTCGTTGCGCCCCGGCCGCCCGTGCTCGGGCAATCCCCCCGATTGGACTGTTTGGCTAATGGAGAGCGCAGCATGATTGATTCTCAGCGGTGGTTATGGATAGCAGGGGTGTTGCTGCTGGGCTGGTTGCTGTATCTGTTGCAGCCGATCCTGTCGCCCTTTCTGATCGGCGTGCTGTTGGCCTATATGGGCGACCCGCTGGTGGATCGCTTCGAGCGCTGGAAGCTTTCGCGCACCTGGGGTGTGGTGGTGGTGTTTGCGCTGATCGGCCTGGTGATGGCCATTTTGCTGCTGGTGCTGGTGCCCATGCTGGGCAAACAGTTGATGCGCCTCTACGAAATGGCCCCCGAAATTCTCGACTGGCTGCAAAACCAGGCGCTGCCCTGGGTGCAGCTCAAGCTCGGCCTGGCCGATGGCTTCTGGCGTTTCGACAAGCTCAAGGAGGCCTTTTCCGGACAGGTGGACAAGACCACCGATATTCTCGGCATGTTGCTGTCCAAGGCCACCGCTTCGGGGCTGGCGCTACTGGCCTGGCTGGCCAACCTGATGCTGATCCCGGTGGTGAGCTTCTACCTGATGCGCGACTGGGACCTGATGGTCGCCAAGCTGCGCAGCCTGCTGCCGCGCGGCCGGGAAGGGCTGGTGGTGCAGCTGTTCAGCGAGTGCCATGAGGTGCTGGGGGCATTCCTGCGCGGCCAGTTGCTGGTGATGCTGGCGCTGGGCGTGATGTATGCCACCGGCCTGATGCTGATCGGCCTGGAACTGGGGCTGCTGATCGGTGTGCTGGCCGGCCTGGCCAGTATCGTGCCGTACCTGGGGGTGGTGGTCGGCATCGGCGCGGCCCTGACCGCCGGGCTGTTCCAGTTCGGCGTGGATTTCTACCCGCTGCTGGGCATTGCCGCGGTGTTTGTGGTCGGGCAGATGCTTGAAGGCATGCTGCTGACCCCCCTGCTGGTGGGGGATCGCATCGGCTTGCACCCGGTGGCGGTGATCTTCGCAATTATGGCGGGCGGCCAGCTGTTCGGCTTTACCGGCATCCTCCTGGCCTTGCCGGTGGCGGCGGTGATCATGGTGCTGGCGCGTCATCTGCATGACTTCTACAAACAGTCCGATACCTATGGCGCGCCAGTGGAAGAGGTGGCTGAGCGAGCCTCGGATTGAACAGCAGAGGCTGACGCCGCGGTCAGGCGCGCCGAGCGCATGACGTGGGGCGTCACCTGGAAGCCTTGGTTAGTCGCCACGGTCTTTCCTACTCCATTTTCCCGACCACCCCTGTACGCACCTCACCGCTGCGCGCGTAGCGGGCGAGCAGTACACCGCTAGGTGTGCTGCTCGAATGCATCAGGGTAAAGGCCGAGGGTTGTGCGTTGTCGCCGAATAAGTGCTTGCCGCGCCCGAGCATGACGGGGTAGATCATCAGGCGAAGTTCGTCCACCAACCCGGCGGCAAGCAGTTGGCGCACCATCTCGCCGCTACCCCAGGTCAATAGGTTGACGCCGTCTCGCTGTTTAAGCGTGCGTATCGCAGCGGCAAGGTCGCCCTTCAGCGCATGACTGTTCTGCCAGCCAAGCGTATCGGAACGGTGCGTGGCCACGTGCTTAGGCACGCTGTTGAACAGGGCCGCGATGCTGTGATGAGCTGAGTCGGCCAGTACGTGCGGCCAATACGCCGCGAATATTTCGTAGGTCCGACGCCCCAGTAACAACTCGAAGGGTTGCGAGAGCAGGGCCTGCAAATCCTGGCCGAGGGCTTCGTCGTTATAGGGCGCTATCCAGCCGCCGAGGTGGAATTCACCGCTGGGGTCTTCTTCAGGCCCGCCGGGGGATTGAATAACGCCATCTAGGCTGATGTGTTCAGCAACGATCAGCGTGCGCATAGCTTTCTCCACGTGCGTCCTGGCGAAAGTTCTGGTACAGGGAATGCCCCTGCAATCACTGCAACCAATCGGCGGCATTCCCTAACGGATAGTCGAACGAGACTCTGCGAAATCGACAGGGCGGTGTCTGGCGGGCTGCCTAACGATTAAGCAGGCCGATCCATATGATCGCTTGATCGCTTGGCCTCCGGCACAGGCCGGAGATACGTGTGCAACTGCGCTGACGACAGGGTTGGAAAAGCTATTTCTCACTGCCAGGGGAAGGGGCCCTATATGAATTGCTAGGCTGCATCAGCCGCGCTCACCCTGCGCGACGTTTCGTGCCACCGAATAGGGCCTCTTTGACCTTGTCCGGGCCGACAGCCTTTACCAGTTCACTGGTAAGCGCGTAGAGAAACAGCCCCCCGAAAATCCAGAGTGCCAAGACTGTGAATAGCGCCCAGGAGGTCTCTCCATACATGGCCCTTATGGCGGATGCCAGGTCACCATGCTTTGACACGAGGGGAATGAGTTCTTCTACGAGCCGGAAAAGTAGCGTCATCACGCCATACAGCAATGTCTTCCAGAGTATTTGAAATATCCGCCTGCTCGAAAAAAGATGTGCGATCGGCAGTGCCTCTACGATGAGAATCGCTTTGGCTACGATCAGGGCACCCACAGTCGCGCCTGTGGCGCGGAGCGCAGTGAAACTGTATTCGTCCAGCATTACGGCCTTGGTAAGGCCGATCAGGTGAAACAAGAACAGAAAGAACAGCGTCGCCGGCAAGGCTTCTCGAAGTTCTTTTGCAACTATCGTCCAGATCCTGCTCATCTCTCTTACCTTTCATTTTCCGTGGTTGCACGAGCGTCCTGCGTACCGTGAGAGCGACTGCCCCAAAAGGACGCCATAGGGCTCGAGGTGTGAGCAAAGCATGCATCTGTGGCCGCCCGGGGCCTAAGAATAGGTGAGGGGGCGGGCTTTAGCCTAGCCCGGTGAGCGTGGCGAGCGATTTGAACCAACGGCTATGCATTATTGACCTCGATAAACCACTTGGGCTGCATGGCTTCGAAGTCCTGGCGGATATTGGACGGCAGGTAGCTGGCCGAATCCAGCACGAAAGGTTGGCCGTCCAGGCGCTTGAAGACAACCCAATGCCAGAAGTCTTTACCTTCTTCCTGATGATGCTTGATGGACAATAGCGCCAGATCGGGCAATGCCTGCCAGGACTCAAAGGGAACTTCGTCCTTCGAGGTTTGAATGCCTGCGCTGGACAACATGCGCCGAACATATTGGGTATCGGACCACAGTGATTTATCTGACGCATAAATACCCATGGCATTGGCTATGGCCTTCATCTCTGGATAGGTTTTTCCCAGAATGTTAGCAATCGATGCAATTCCACACCCCGTGATTTCTTCTTGTACTACCGGTTTGCGCACTGGTAAGCCCTTAATGCATAACGCCTGAACTAATTAGATTGTGCGGTGGGTGCTTAGGCCGCTCTTGCCTACTCATGTTGCAGGATATTGATGAGTTTGCCGAGCGGGTCACGAACATGGAACCGGCGCACTCCCCAAGGCTCGCTCGTGGGGCCGTACTCAATGGGGATTGCGGCATCCTTGACTCTTCGTAGTGCTTCATCGAGGTCGTCAACCTCTATCGACAGTGCCGGAACGGGTGTAGCCGAGCCGCCTTCGCTTGCGAAGCTGACCTGGACGGTCATCTGCTCTTTGGAGGCATAAGTGCGTATCCAGCCGTGGTCCATGACGAGGTCGAGGCCGAGCACACCGGAGTAAAATGCATGAACCTCCTGCGCATCGGATGTCTCGATATCGGCTACTACTCTTAGAACTTTCACTCCCGGCACCTCAGGTTTGCGTTGTACGGCCTAACAATTAAGCTAAGTGCCTGCTAGGGTCTGTTGCCGTTTCGTTCGCGGCAACGCGGCCCGTGACGAAGCGGCAACAGACCCTAGACGTATTCAACGCTATGTCCCATTTAAGAGTTTGCTGCCTCGGGCGCACGGAAGGCCTTGCTGTAGTAGCCAGATTGGTCGAAACAACACACCTGCTTCTTGCCGGACGCAAGCATATCGCAGGCATCACCAATCCGTTTTGCGCGCGTCTTAAGTTGTTTGGCTGAAGTAATCCAGTGTATCCAGTCCAA
The DNA here is from genome assembly GCF_963970915.1 of Pseudomonas sp. EA_105y_Pfl2_R69. NCBI lineage: Bacteria > Pseudomonadati > Pseudomonadota > Gammaproteobacteria > Pseudomonadales > Pseudomonadaceae > Pseudomonas > Pseudomonas sp. EA_105y_Pfl2_R69. The sequence goes on along the minus strand of NZ_CAXAOO010000006.1, from coordinate 2,495 downwards.
TCGTGCGAGGGTCGTCGTCTCGTTCCAAACCTTACGAGCCTCAGGAGCGGCTGTCAGTGCCTCCTGAAAGTCTGCTGGAAGGTCAGGCTCGGGCTCCTTTTCCACGGGGGTTAGCTCTAGCGTGACGCTATCCCCAACGGCCGCGCCTGCGGCTTCGTGCAACGTACGACTTATCTGTAGCCAGTGGCTCAGTTGACCATCCGGCTCAAGAGTAGCCTGGAAATGCTGCCCATTGATTGTGCCCTTAACGGTCGTCCGTCCCCGTCTCGGAAGCTTTTCACTCGCCTCTCTTGGCAGGACTACGAACGCCCACGACGTATCACTACCAGGCTTTGCCGGGCGCAGAAGCTTTGCTTCGAATCGGGATATTACATCGACTTTGGCCATTGCAGTTCCTCCCACTGATACGCCTAACGTTTGGTTAAGGGGCGGGTTTTAGCCCGTCCCAGCGAGCGATTTGAGCCAATTGCTATGCTGCCGAACGCCGAGCTCTTACAGCTATCAAGAAAATTACGGTGCACATGATAACGGCTAAATCCATGGCGACCGCTGGAGTGGCCTGACTCAGAAAAGTCTGACCATAGATCATGACCAGCGACACAAAAATTGCCTTACTCAGCGCCGCTATGGAAGCAGAAAATACTCGGTGTCTTTCGTTTAGTGCGCCATAAATCAGAATGACGCCTATAAGGCCAACTAGGGCCGACCAGCTGCGAATAATCATGAATTCTAGCTGGCCGTCAAATGAGGTGCCGAACATCGATTCCAGTGCCGCCTGAGGCGCAATAAGGCCATAGAACATTGTCGCTGTTAATGCGCCAGACAGCAGCATGATCCATTTGAAGTTACTTATTATAAAATCCATAGTTCCCTCATGTGCTATCAGTGGGGGGCTATATAAATCTACCTTGCGTCATCACGTTTGCTTAGGGGCCGGCTTTAGCCGGTCCCGGGTGGGCGAGGCGAACGACTTGAAGCCTTGGTTAGACTTTTGTCTGGTGAGACTTCCAGCGAGCCATTTCTTCTTCTATAAAGTGATTTACCAGGTCAGTGTAGAGTTTTTCGACTGCGTCAGGGTTTAGACCTTCACTTGCAGCCCACTCGCGACGCTTGGCCAGCATCGCGGTGAAGCGCTCAGGGGCACGCACGGAGGTTTCCGAGGTTTTAAATTTTGTCGCAGCCAAAACGTATTTGAAACGAGCCCCCAGGATTTTAATTACAGCCCTGTCAAGAAGATCTATTTCGCCGCGAATACTCTCCATGTCGGTGCATTCGTTGGGTTTCAAACTATTTACTACTTCCATGTATAGGCCTCTGCTTTAGGCTGGGGGGTTAACGTTTGGTTAAGGGGCGGGCTTTAGCCCGTCCCAGTGAGCAACTTGTGAACTGCTTTTAAATCCAGATATCATTTTGAGCGGTACGGTCACCTTCTTCGTGACCAGTATTCAACACGCCGCGTGGCTCAATGAGCAAAATTTTCACTTCATTCTCTGCGAAAGGTTTGTGCTCCTTGCCCTTTGGGACTACGTACATTTCACCTTTCGATAAGCTTACATGGCCATCGCGGAAATCAATTCGTAGATTTCCGTCCAGTACAATAAAAGTTTCATCTGTGTTCTTATGGTCATGCCAGACAAAATCACCTTTTATCTTAACTACTTTAAACTGGTAGTCATTCATCTCTGCGATGACTTTTGGTGCCCATTGCTCGTCAAAGAGGGCAAGCTTGTTTTCGAAGTTCAGTGCCTCATATTCCATTGAGTACCTCCTGCAGCTAACGTTTGGTTAAGGGGCGGGCTTTAGCCCGTCCCAGTGAGCGAAGCGAGCGGTTTGAAGGCTGTAATGGACTCTCCCCACACCAGGGTTCTATACCAAGGCGTTGAGGGTTGAAAAGTGGGAGAGCCGTTATGAAGCGAATCGCAGTTGATCTGGCCAAGTCCGTTTACCAAGTTGCCGAGAGTGTCCGTTCTGGCCAGGTGGTGCAGCGCAAGCGGCTGAACCGAGAGGCGTTTAGGCGATATATACAGGAGCAAAGCGAGCCGGTCGAGTGGGTGATGGAAGCCTGTGGCACGGCGCATTACTGGGGCCGAACGATGCAGGCGCACGGGCATACCGTGATGTTGATCCATCCGCGCTATGTGCGGCCTTGCTGGCGGCCTAGTGCTGCCAGGCGCGCACGCCGGAGAAACTGACCGAGTTACAGCGCTGGGCCGTCGAGACCGCCGCACGCATAGGCCACAACAAGGCGGCTGTGGCGCTGGCCAATAAACTGGTACGGATCTGCTGGGCGGTGTGGTGTCACGAGCGACGTTTTAGCGGTAACTGGCAAAGTGCAAAGCCCGCCTGACGGCGGGGTAATCAGTAAGGCGTGATGGTTTTCTTGTGGTTGTGGTGAGCAGCAGCACTGTCGGAACAGGCGAGTCCTGCAGCGGAATAAGGCCGATAACAATGATGATCTGTGTGATCGATTGAACGCTTGGCCCCCGCTGCGCGAA